>NZ_CP183977.1:4800000-6682119 GCF_049913135.1 Pedobacter sp. R-06
TCCATCTGACCATTTAATTTCCCCATGGGGATACTAAAAGATCCTTGAAAAGTGCCAAAATCATTGCTCGTTACATTGGTCGTAGTAACTTCCTTACCGTTGGCATCATTAAAAAAAACCTCAAGTGCTTTATTTACTTCTATTTTATTTTTACCGTCTTTAAATTGCAAGCATATACCCTTATAGTAAATGGTTTGCCCTGGCCTATAAATAGGTCTGTCAGTAAAAAGAATTACACGTTCTTTATCGTCGTCATCCCGATAGCTGTTATAGTTATTAATATTTAATTTCAATTCGTCTTTCCCCAAAGTAGCCACCGCAAAAGACATATTCGCGTTGGTTTCATTTGTAGTTGCATAACCATTTTCATTAGTGGTAATTAAATCTCCATCAATATATTTACGCTTATTATAATCATATCGCCGTTGCTGGATTTTAACATTTTTTAAAGGTGCGCCGTTGCTAAGCTGGCTGACAAAATATTCATGTTTTTCAATATTGCGCCTGTTGATTACAGCCATTGCAGTGACCCTAAAATTAATATTGCTATAAACTGTATCTTTTTGTTCTTGATTAACAGTTTGGGCAATCAGGGTATAATTACCAAAGGGTAAACCCTCTATTTTATCAATTAAGGTATGGCTTTGATAATCGCTGGTTTTTGGTACAATGACAGACCATTTTTTGATTACCTTATTCTGATTAAAAAAAGCTAAAAAGTCATCTTTGTTTTTAAACTGTTCGTAATCATTTTGAGGTTCGGGTGCTTTAAACAGCCTGATATGTACTGTATCCGTATTCTTATATGATAAATGCAACTGTGCAGGTTTATCCGGCTGGATATATCCTTTTATTTTAATCGATAATTCGCTGCTTTTAATCTGCCTGATTAAATTTTCTGCATTTTGCGCACCAATACTTTTAGGATAGGCCTCAACAGCTTTTTTGGCTAAAGCAACGGCTGTTAAAAGATTATGTTTGTTGGTATCAACAGGTAATTGCACATTTTTATGCATAAAGGCCTGTTCATATAAGATATCGGCATAAACTTCGGTTTGAGTGCTTTGTTCAGCCAGATTACTCAAAGCATTATTGAACAATTCCTGATTGTCGCCACTAAAATTTTGTTGTATAAATTTTAAGCGTTTTAAATCAACATCGGCCAATGCCGAAAAGTTATTGCCGTTTTGATGAAATCTGATCAGGTTTTTAAACAACTGCAAAGCTTGGGGCTTAAAGAGTGTACTATCATTTGTGAGTTCTATCGCCAAAAAATCCTGTCTGTTGCCAAACCAAGCGGCATCGTTCATATCAATAGAGTCGTCATCATATTGTGTAAGGTTAATCTGTGTGTTGCTAAAAACATCGATGGCCCGGTGTGCAAGCAGATCATACAGCGTGGGCCTGTAATTCCGGTTATTTTTATCACCCGCCAAAACAGCATCCAAAATATCAACTTTAGTGTGTTGTAAAATTTCAGCTTCCTTCAGCGATAACAGGTAGTATTTTATCGTTTCCTCATTTAATTTTTTAATGCTCCAGGTTTTAATGTCATTGCCAATATCGCCCTGTACTTGTGTACGCGATCCAATTTGCCACCTATTTTGTTGCAGATAATTCCAGTACGTTTCGGCTAAAAGCGACTGTAAAATGCTTTTTTCGGGTTGTTTGGCATTGCTGATGTCTGTACGCAGGTCAACCAAAATTTTATCAAAAGCATTCTCTTCCAGGTAGCTTT
Source organism: Pedobacter sp. R-06 (assembly GCF_049913135.1). NCBI lineage: Bacteria > Pseudomonadati > Bacteroidota > Sphingobacteriia > Sphingobacteriales > Sphingobacteriaceae > Pedobacter > Pedobacter sp. R-06. The sequence goes on from NZ_CP183977.1 coordinate 4,801,739, forward strand.
GAAACATCATCCGGTAGATGACCGATTTGATCAGCAATGGCGCATTGTGCTCTTTCTTTGCCGCTTGATTTATTTTTTCGATCAAAGCCAGCGCATCCTTGGGTTGGGCTTGGTTAGCAAGAGAGTCAACCCGATAAAAATCTGCCAGCGTATATTTATGCTGAGCATAAACATTGAAGGAAAACAAAAAGGTAAAAAGAAATAAAGCGGAGATACGTAATGAAATATTCATAAGATGGCTTTGCGTTTTAATATAGATGGGCAGAACGTAAAAATTCCATAAGCGGTTAAAATTTTATCTGATTATTATACTAATCTAACTATAACCGAACTAAATGTTACAAGTAACAAACATTAACGTTTTTAACATTCGAAGCATAACATTATCTTTGCCCCATGTCAACACAATTAAAAAATCTATCCGATTTCTCTCATACCACCGTTCCTAGTGGAGCAAAATATAAATTCGGAATTATTGTAGCCGAATGGAATGCCGAAATTACCGGTGCTTTGTACAATGGTGCATTAAAAACCTTGCTAGCTAATGGTGTTGCTGAAGAAAATATAATTTCTTTACCTGTACCGGGAAGTTTCGAATTAACAGGTGGCGCAGAAATTCTATTGAGCAAAAGAAGCGATATAGATGCTGTAATCTGTTTAGGATGCGTGATTCAGGGTGATACCAAACATTTCGATTTTATCTGCGATGCGGTAGCACAGGGTATAACCAATGTTGGCATTAAATACAGTAAACCAGTTATTTTTGGTGTTTTAACTACCAATAACTTAGAGCAGGCACAAGATCGTGCCGGTGGCAAACATGGCAATAAAGGCGACGAGGCTGCAATTACAGCGATTAAAATGGCTGATTTTTCTGCCCAAATTTAAACTTGCATTTTAATAATTATTTGTAACTTAGAAGTTTAAAAACTATCAGATCCAATGAAACCATCATGTCTAGTTCATGATAGCTTCATTACCATTGAAACCAACTTATGCAGATGAAAAAAGTAGCCATTTTATTATTGGCGGTGTTTTGCACCATTACCATTTTAGAATCCTGTTCTTCTAAGCTTTGTCCTGCTTATGGATCTTATCCTGAAGGAAAACGCAGAAGAAATTAACCGCTTTATTCACAATCTTCATATTCAGGTCATTTACAGAACTTTATTTAACTGTAATTGTTATCCTGTAAAATAATACGTATAATATTATGACTTGGGTTAACTTAACTTCAATAGAACAGCTTGACGAGATCAAGAATGCAAGCGGTTTTAGCCTTATTTTTAAGCACAGCACACGTTGCTCAATTAGTTTAATGGCTAAAAAGAATTTCGAATTTGATTGGGACATCATTCCCGCAGATACAAAACTTTACTTTTTAGATTTAATCAGCTACCGTGATATTTCCAACCAGATTGCCGAAATCTTTCAGGTAGCGCACCAATCTCCACAGATTTTATTGATTAAAGATGGCGATTGCGTATTGGAAGCATCACATAGCGACATTTCTGCCGATGAAGTTGCAGAAGTAATTGCAGCTTAACTATAAAAAGATTCTCACAAAAGAGGGTATTCGAGCAATTGGATACCCTCTTTTGCTTGGTAAGAATGTGCCTCATTTTTTTTGAAAAGCAATGTCCGGTCTGCTATCGGTTACTGTAGTCCTGCTGTACACTGTAGTCCCGATTTTTTCAATCGGGGGCTGCCGTTCCCGTCAGGTTTATTAAGATATGGCCTGTGAAGACACAGGCCGGGAAAATCCCCCCCAACAAAAAAGGTTCCGATTTTGCATCGGAACCCCTTAAAAGATTTATTGCTGTTTCAATTAAGCTATTACAGCATTTTCAATTTTTAGCACTTTTGAGGTCCTGTTTCTGGTTTCTTTACAAAGATCCGCATCTTGCGCAAGTGATTTTCCATAAGTCGGGATCATTTCTCTGATTTTCGCCTGCCATTCTTCTGTGGCCAGATCTTCAGCAAAACAACGGCTTAACAGATCCAGCATAATAGAAACTGCCGTTGAGGCCCCAGGAGAGGCGCCCAACAAAGCCGCAATAGAACCATCAGCAGCACTTACCACCTCGGTACCAAATTCTAAAATACCACCTTGTTTTTCATCCTTTTTAATTACCTGAACACGCTGCCCTGCATATTCCAATTCCCAATCTTTAAGTTCGGCAGTTGGTAAATATTCTTTCAGCGCTTCCAATCTGTCTTCTGGCGATTGCCTAACCTGCTCAATCAAATATTTTGTTAAATCGAGGTTATGTAATCCGGCAGAGAGCATCGGACGGATGTTATTAAATTTAATTGATTTTGGTAAATCCAGGAATGAACCATTTTTAAGAAATTTGGTAGAAAAACCAGCATACGGTCCAAACAACAGTGCCTGTTTGCCATTAATCATTCTGGTATCCAGATGTGGAACCGACATTGGTGGTGCACCAACCGCAGCCTTACCGTATACCTTTGCATGGTGTTTTTTAATAATTTCTTCATTGGTACATTTCAGCCATTGCCCGCTTACAGGGAAACCGCCAAAACCTTTTCCTTCAGGAATATCTGATTTTTCCAGTAACGGCAAAGAACCACCACCGGCACCGATAAATACAAATTTAGCTACACGTTTACGTTTATCGCCGGTTTCTAAATCTTTAACTTTTACAATCCAGTTGCCATCTTTATTCTTTTTCAGGTCGCGGATTTCGTGATTGAAATGCAGATTAACATTACTTTGTTCCTTTAAGTTGTTAAACATATCACGGGTTAAGGTTCCGAAATTAACATCAGTTCCCAGATCCATTTTTGTTGCTGCAACTTTCTCGCCTTTTTTACGGCCATCCATAATTAGGGGCGCCCAATTTTTTACAAGCTCAGTATCCTCGGTATATTGCATGTCGCTAAACAGGTCACATTGGGTTAATGCATCGTAGCGTTTTTTAAGGTATTCTACATTCTTTTTTCCCCAAACAAAACTCATGTGAGGTATGTTGCGGATAAAATTGCAAGGATCAGAAACCAAACCCTTGGTAACCAGGTATGACCAAAACTGCTTGGAAACTTCAAAATGTTCTGCAATCTGTACCGCTTTTTTTATTTCAACCGTACCATCCTTCTTTTCGGGGGTATAGTTTAATTCGCAAAAAGCAGAGTGTCCCGTTCCGGCATTATTCCAGGCATCAGAACTTTCTGCCGCCGCAATATCTAAACGTTCGTAAATTTCTATGCTTAAATTGGGCTCTAATTGTTTTAACAAAACACCCAGGGTTGCACTCATGATGCCAGCCCCTATTAAAATTACATCAGCGTCAGTTTTACCAACTGTCTTTTTCTTTTTTGTCATCTTAGCTTAAAGGAGTTACAAATTTAGAATGATTTTAAACATCCTACGAATTTTAGGGCATTAAATCTGAAAAAATTGCCAAAAAATTAGAAATACCCCTCTCTTTTTTAACAAGTTCCAATCAAATTTTAATCCAAAAAATAGTTAGGTCAATAACAAAGTAAACAGAACATTAAACTAACAACAGCAACCCATTGTTAATTTGCTAACCGCACCATCTATTTCTTTTAAAAATTTATCATTTTACTTGTAAACACTCGGAAAAATTTAAATTTCGATAATTAGGAAATGTACTGAAAGGCTATATTTAGAAGAATCTGCGTTTTCATTTTTTTTCTTTCCCAAAATGTTAGTTTTATACATCTATTTGTTTAAAACATGCCTCATGAAGAATTTAATTTTATTTTGCGTTTTCCTATTTTTAGCTGCCTGTTCTGGCGAAAAAACCGATCAGCTTTTACTCGAACTTGATAAAAAGAAACTGGCAGAAAACATCAATTATGATAAAATCACTTTTTATAAATTTGCTAAAATAGCTGTCCGTTCTACTGCCGTTCAAGATACCACCCAACCCGAGTATCAGAAATTCAGCAAACAGGCGCAAAGTGTTGTCAGAACCCTGAACAAAGTAAACGCGCACAACAACGAAAATATTTCTGTAATCGATGCCCTAATGGTGTATAAAGAATATCGATCGGTTAAACAATTTGTAAAAGAAACCGATGAGGACGTTTTTCCACTGCTTACCGCTGGTTTTATTGCGATGAAAACGAGCGTGAAAACGCCGCAACCATTTTTTAAAGATACAAACAAGGCCTACTATCAAAATATAGAACATGCCATTTTAAGCATGGCTGTACTGGCCACCAGAGATCTGGGGCAACCTTTTGCGTTATATGAATGTGCTAAAACTCAACCAGAACTGCTTGATGATTGCGAAATTAAAACACTTTTAGAATTTGTGCGCGGTTTCTTGTTTTTCAGCAACAACCTGTTCTATTTATCTGAAGATGGCCTTTCAAGAAACATTAAATGGTTGGATAAAAACGAGAAAATCCCACTCCCCTACACCAAATCATTTTTTGGCTGGAGCCGTTTAAACGATGAGCAGACGCATTTGGCTTTCCATAGCATGAACTATCTTTTTAGAGGTTTCGACCGAATGAGAATGGAGCGAAAAATTGATGAGGAAAGATCGCTTGAAGATTTTGAGGCTTTCTTAAACGACATGAACAAACTCGGCATTCAAAACGAACTGGTTTGGGGAATAACCGCCTATTTGAATTTAAAGAAAGAGCGGCCCGAGAAATCACTTCCAGCATTGGAAAAGCTGAGCAAAAGCCCATTATTTTCTAACAGCGAACGCGAAGCACTACAACAAACTATGGTTTATGTAAAAGACCGCGACTCAGACAAGGCTTTAACCAATGTGTACGATAAAGCATTTATCGGTAAAATTGCCACCAAATATATGGTAGCTGTGCTCTCGAAAATAGATTGGGAAAAACTGATGAAACAGCAGGGCGTTCCTTATATCGAAGAAGTATTTGCCGGCATAGGCAAGTTTAAGGCGCTCTCTAATTCGGTGAGTGAATACACGCAGCCCTCAACCATTGAAAAGGGTAAAAAAGAAATTGGCAAAAAAGGTAGCGAACTACTCGAAAAAGCGAAAGGGTTTTTGAACTAAAGGACGATTCGTCATCCCGATCCGATAGCTATCGGATGAAGCTTAGTCCCGAACTTTCGGGAGAGAGATCTATAGGTTAGATTTAGCTTCGCTAAGCACTTCGTGGTTCTCGACTACGTTGCACCCGACAGCTATCGGGTCCGCTCGAAATGACGACAACCGAGACTATTCATGTTGATCTCTATGCACAATAAACTAGCCCTCAATAATGACTTAAAATATTAATCAGTTTACCAAAAGGATCTCTGGTGTAAAACCGTCTAACCCCCCATGGTTCATCAGCCGGACCGTATTCGATGGGAAATCCGGCTGCCTTAACCTTTTCCAACATTTCATTAACATGTTCAACTTCTATGGATAGATCTGGTGTAGGAGTACCCGATCCACCTTCTGAGGCAAAACTGATCTGTACATCCATTTTATGCCCTGCCACACCATAAGTTGCAATCCAACCGTGATCCATTAGCAGATCAAGCCCCAAAATATCTTTATAAAAACTGGCAGCATCAGCAATTTTTTGGGTATCAATATTGAGTACTATTCTTTTTACCATAGATAGAAGTTTAAAATCCTAAGATAGGAAAAGAGGTTGTATCATAAAGGCGATTTCAGCTCAGATGCTGTCATGTTGAGCCTGTCGAAACACCTTTAAGAGTATTTAAACATGTCTTTCGACAAGCGCTCCGTAGGAGTTCTTTGGACAGGATGACATATATATTTATGATACAACCTCAGCCAACCAAGCTTATCAGTTTTTAAGCTTCGCTTTAAATATTTTTTCCAGTTTCTCTATTTTGGGCTGAATTACCAATCTGCAATAGGGTTCACTTCCGTTTTTATTGAAATAATTCTGGTGGTAATTTTCTGCAATATAAAATGGCTTAGCTGCTTCAATTGCTGTTACCACCTTTTTGCCATAAGCATTGGTTTTATTCAGCTCTGCCTTATACTTTTCTGCCAAAACTTTTTGCTCAGCCGTGTGATAAAAAACAACTGAACGGTATTGCGTGCCGCTATCGGCGCCCTGACGGTTTAATGTTGTAGGATCGTGGCTTTTCCAAAAAACTTCCAATAAATCATCATAAGAAATCACCATCGGGTTATAGGTAATCTCTAAAACCTCGGCATGCCCGGTAGCACCGGTACATACCTCCTCATAAGTTGGATTGCTTAAACTACCCCCTTCATAACCAGACTTCACTGAAACTACGCCTTTTAAACGTTGAAAAATGGCTTCGGTACACCAAAAACAGCCCATTCCAAATGTAGCTTTCTCTGTCTTTTTCCCTTGTGCATTTGCCTGATTTAAGGCCAATACCGATAAAAGAATTAAAATTATTTTTTTCATTGTGTGTGTGTTTATTTTATTAGTCGCAAATAACCAATTTACCTTACAGTATAACTAAGTTATTTTCCAGTTAATTATACGAAATTAAACAAAGCCTAGTTTGCGTTTAAATTATAATGGATTTAGTGTGACAATCGGCTATCACATCATTTTACTGATTTTGTTAATAACTTAAAAAACTGTATATTAATTTATTAAACACTTAATACACAACCGAAACGCACTTATTAACAATTCTTTTTTAAATTCGTAAAACATTAAATATAAAATTATGTCTACACCGTATATTCCTTGTTTAGATTTAGGCTCTTACATCAATGGTTCTGCAGAAGACCGTAAAAAGTTTTCTGATGAATTGGGCAGGGCTTTTAACGATTCGGGTTTTGTTACCATTACCAACCATGGTTTAAGCCAGGAATTAATTGACAAGCTTTATGAAAATATTAAAGCTGCCTTTTCGCTTCCCGTTGAAACCAAAAGGAAATACGAGAAACCAGAATTAGCTGGTCAACGTGGTTACACCAGTGCAGGCAAAGAAACAGCAAAGGGTGCCAAAACTCCAGATCTGAAAGAATTCTGGCAGATTGGCCAGGAAGTAACTGATGGTGATCCGGTTAAAAATGAATACCCTGATAATGAAGTTTTAGAAGAATTGCCAGAATTTAATAAAGTAACCGGCGAAATTTATAAAAAGCTGGAAGAAAACGGGACACATTTATTACGTGCCATTGCTACTTACCTGGAATTGCCGATCAATTATTTCGATAAACATGTTCATAACGGAAATTCTATTTTGAGGGGTATCCACTACTTCCCGATCGAAAATCCTGAAACCATTCCTGATGATGCAGTTCGTGCAGGTGCGCATGAAGACATCAATTTGATTACCTTATTAATTGGTGCCAGTGCAGATGGCCTTGAAGTGTTAACCCGCAGCAATGAGTGGTTGCCAATTAAAGCACATCATACTGATATCGTTGTAAACGTTGGCGATATGTTACAGCGTTTAACCAACAATAAATTAAAATCGACTACACACAGGGTGGTAAACCCTCCCCGTGAACTGATGAAAACATCACGCTTCTCTGTTCCTTTTTTCTTACACCCCCGCAGCGACATGGATTTAACAAGCTTGCCATCAACCATTGATGCTGAACACCCTAAAGCTTATAGCGATATGACTGCCGGAGAATATCTGGATGAGAGATTAAGAGAAATTGGATTGAAAAAATAAAAAAAGATCGTCATTGCCGAAACTCGATTCCTCATCGGGAGCTAGCAATCTTATTCGAAAAAATATTAAGCATCGGCCAAAACCGGTGCTTTTTTGTTATTTTCAAAAATGCATTCAACAACTTTAGAAGTTTTCGCCGAGATTGATGGCATTGGCGCTGCTTCCGGCCTATTCCTTCATGAAGATTTACTATATATCATTGGCGATAACAGTGGCTATTTGAATGAATACAATATCAAAACCAAAAAGCTACGCAAAATTCAGATTTTATCTGCTCAAACATTTAATCAGTTAGAAAATATACCTAAGCCCTTAAAACCCGATTTCGAAATCCTTTGTCAGCATGGTGATAAATTATACATTTTAGGTTCTGGCTCCACGCCCAAAAGAAACCTGATGATCGAATTCGACCCGAAAACGCAAAAAGTCTTTCAAAAAGACCTGACCGAAACTTATTCCCTACTTAAATCTATCTCCAAAACAGATGATCAGAACTTTAACCTGGAAGGTGCAATCTTTACAGGTAATGAGTGGCTACTTTTTAACCGTGGCAATGGGATCGATGCAAAAAACGGCATATTCACCATCCGTGGAGCAGACTTAGCTAAAACTAAGCAAGCCGAGTTTAAACTTTTCAAGCTTCCAAATATTGATCATGTTGAATCCTCTTTTACCGATGCTGCATTGGTAAAAAGTGAAATATTTTTCATTGCTACCGCAGAAGATACCAAATCGACTTATGCAGATGGCGAAATTCTGGGCAGTTTTATCGGCAGTATTAACCTGCAGACCTTAAAACTAACTTTTAGTCATAAAATTTCAGGCAAGCACAAGTTCGAGGGCATTACCTTAATGAACCAAAGTGAGCAAAGCACAACTTTTCTATTGTGTGAAGACCGTGATAGCGAAGAACTTAAAACGGTAATTTATAAGTTGGTAATCAACTTTTAGAGAGAAGAGTTGTCAACTTTAATAGCCAGCTTGCCAGAAAGTTGACAACTCCTAATTTTAATTTTTCAACAAGCTCCTTACGGTAACCTGTGGTGTTTCACCTGCTGGCACAATAAAAATAGCATCATTTTCTATTACTTGTCCCTGATCGAAATAATAGCCCGCGGTGACCGGTAAAACAGCGGTGATTGCTTTTCCATCCTTATCTTTTGTGGGATAGGTAACATTTATCAAATGGCTTTTCATTGCAACCTGAACCTTTTTTGAGGTTAGCCTGGCTCCTGTAGCATTAATACAATCTAACTCTACAATTTTTGAGCTGTTTATTCCCGATAGATCGAGTGAACTGGCCAAACGGATATTAAAAGATTTACCGGTATTGTTTTTTACCGAAGCCAGCACTTTGTATCGGTCGAAATTTTGATCTTTTATGGTTAATTTTTCTTTGTTAACAACAGAATAGGTTACTGCAATTCCATCAACATTTATGGTTTCTCCATCTTTAATCTGTTGTGCGTTTGCAACGCTTATCCCTCCTATAAAAAGCAAGAACAGCGCTAAAGTTTTGATTCGTTTCATATTTAGATATTTTACAGGTTTATTTCTTCGATTCGTCGATGGCTTTGTTTACCACATCTTCTATCCTACCTCTAATTTTTAAGTTCGATAACTTATCGGTAACAGTAGGATTAACACGGTTAGATAAAAATACATATACCAAACCACGGGATGGATCTACCCAAACACAAGTTCCGGTATAACCGGTATGGCCATAGGTTTGTGGAGAAGCAAGCTCCGAGGGATAATGTTTAGTCGTATCCGGATCCCAACGATCGAAACCCAAACCCCTACGACTAACATTCGATTGCTTCGAGGTAAACATATCTACTGTCGAATTCTTGAAATATTCTACCCCACCATAAGTTCCGCGGTTTAAAAGCATCTGATAAATAATGGCCAGATCGTTGGCACTGGCAAATAAACCCGCATGCCCAGAAACTCCACCCGCCAAAGCCGCGCCCTGATCGTGCACATAGCCCACTAACAAAGTCTTCCTGAAGTAGGTATCCATTTCTGTTGGGATAATCTGTTCTGGTTTAAATCGGTTACGCGGCAAGAAACCCGCTGTTTGCATGCCTAATGGTTTGTAAAAGTTTTCGTAGGTATATTGATTTAAAGGCTCTTCGCTAATATGCTCCACAATATCTTTCATTACATACATACTGATATCGCTGTACACATATTTGCCGCGTGTTTTAATTGGCGAATTGAGCATTTTAGGCCACATAAAATCCTTAAAAAAGCCTTTTTTGATATAATAGTTATCGGCCACTTTGGTCGGATAAGCTGCTGAAGAATCCCTGCTGTAATCGCCGGTTTTCACATAATCATGAAAAGGGATATAGGGAATAAAACCTGCCTGGTGCAACATCACTTCGCGAACCTGGATGTTGTTCATCGGCGTAGTACGCGCCTTTGGGATATAAGCACCGATATTGGTATCTAATTTCAACTTTCCTTCTTCAAACAAACGCATTACGGCCGGTGTGGTTGCCGTTACCTTGGTTACAGAGGCCAGATCGAAAATATCTGTTACTTTATCAGGCACATTGGTATCATAAGTATGTGTGCCATATGCTTTGTTAAAGATTACCTTGCCATCTTTAGCCACCAAAACCACTAATCCTGGCGTTGCTTTCTGTGCAATCGCTTCAGCGGCAATGGCATCAATTTCTTTTAAGTTGTTCGAATTTAAGCCCGCATCTTCGGGTACGGTATATTTTAAACGGATGGCAGTTGTAGTAAAGCCAGACCCCATGGTATAACGGGCAGAATATGCTGTTGTTAATTTATTCGAAGCAGCAATGCCACCAAAAATATATTGTGGCACAATAGCAGCCGCATCTGCATTGTTTTGGGCAGTCCACACAATTGGCGATTTTAACAGATCGAATGATTTTAAACCTGGCCCATTGCCGAAAAAGGAAATAATAACCTGTTTATTTTTACTGATGCTATTAATAAAGTTAATGTATTTGGCTTTGTTTACATTCTGATCATCAATGGCAATTAAAACAGTATTAAAATATTTAAGGTCATCTTCTAAATCGTTGAGGTTTACGCTGTCTTTGTACGAATCGGCAGAAAATGAGGTGATTTTATCATATTTATTCGCCAAACTATCGAAAACGGTACTGTAGGCAAAGCTCAGGCTCACCGAAGCAATATTCTTTTTATCGAGCGATTTTAAAGGAACAATAGCATCTTGGTTATTCAACAATACCGTTGTACGGGAAATGGCATTGGCAATGGAAAGTTTTTTCTCATTTGCTGTATGTTCCTGTGCGCAGGCCATTAAACATAAAACATTGCAGCAAAATGCTACTGCCAGGATATACAATCTATTTCGCTTCATATACTTTTTCTCCGTTCAGGTAGGTTTTTAAAACTTTGGTTTTTAATATGTTTTGTGGTGTTGATTTCAAAATGTCGTGATCGAGGATGACAAAATCGGCTAACTTGCCTTTTTCCAAACTTCCTTTCTCCTCTTCCTCAAAATTGGCTTTTGCTGCCCAGATGGTCATTCCACGTAAAGCTTCTTCGGGTGTTAAAGCATTTTCCATTTGGAAACCTCCTTTCGGGAAACCTTTTGCATCTTCTCTCACTGTTGCTGCATAAAACGTTAATAATGGATTAATGTTTTCAACCGGGAAATCGGTACCTAATGGAATCCAACCATTTTGTTTTAACAATTGTTTGTAGGCATAAGCACTTTTTAATCTTTCGGCACCTAAACGCTGACCGGCCCAATACATATCGGAAGTAGCATGCGTAGGTTGAACGGAAGGGACAATACTGGCTTTGCCGAACAGGTCAAAATCTTTAGCGTTAACGACCTGTGCATGTTCAATACGCCAGCGCTGATCGTTTTTACCTTTTAAAATTTTATTGTAAATATTCAGGATTACGCGGTTGGCCGAATCGCCAATGGCATGGGTACACATCTGAAAATGGTTGGCTGCTATTTTTTTGGCCACTTCTTCAAAATGTTTTTGATCGCTCAGCAGAAAACCGGTTTTATTGGGCATATCGCTGTAAGGATGGATTAGGCAAGCTCCACGTGATCCTAAAGCGCCATCGGCATAAACTTTAAATGACCTCACATTTAAACGGTCAGTTTTAATCGGGCCACGATTAAATAAATATTTATAATTATCAGGCTCGTCAGAAAGCATGACGTATAGCCTCATTTTAAGTTTTTTCTCTTTCTGCAGTTTTTCAATAAAATCAACAGCCAAATAACTTAAACCACAATCGTCAATAGTGGTTAAACCTGCTGCAAAACAGTTTTTTTGAGCATCCGTAAATATTTTTTCGGCGAGTTTGGCATCCGGAGAAGGAATTTTACGTTCCACCAGGGCTACAGCATTGTCGATTAAAACTCCGGTTAGTTTTCCGTTTTGACTCAGCATATCGCCCCCTACCAGTTTTTGCTCGCCTTTAATGCCTGCATCATCCAATGCTTTTTGGTTGGCAATTGCGGCGTGACCATCAATCCGATTCAGGAATACCGGACGATCAGGAAAAAGCGCTGTCAGTTTTTCGTTTGTTGGAAACGATTTATCTGCCCAATCATTTTGGTCCCAGCCATTACCAATAAGCCAACCATCGGGGTGTGTTTTAGCAAAGTTGGTTAAGCGGGCAAGTACTTCATCCCATGATTTTGTTTCCCGTAGATCGGCTGTTTGCAAACTCTGCCCATAGCCATAAAAATGGGCATGGGCATCGATAAAACCTGGATAAACCGCCTTGCCCTGGGCATTGATTTCTTCTTTACCGGCATATTTGGCTTGAATATCATCGCTTTTACCAAGTGCCAAAATTTTGCCGTTTTTTACTGCGAAAGCCTCAACCGTATCAAATTTGCTGTTAACGGTGTAAACTTTTGCGTTGTAAACAATTACATCAACTTTTTCCTTTTTAGTGCATGAAGTGAACAGCAGCGAAAAAAAGAGACTGTATAAGATAGATTTCATATCGATAAAGATAGAAAATTGAAAGCATTTGGCTTTGTAAATTCGGTTTTACAGAAATGATTTACAGTGCTTGGTCTCAGCATCCTGCTAAGCCTTTATAGCAATTGTTTTTTGCCCGCAGATTTACACAGAAAAACACAGATTTTTACGCCATGCCGCTGTAAAATAAACCCGATGGGAGCAGTATACTTTTTGGCGGCCGCCCTGAGCGGAGTCGAAGGGCAGCCAAAAAGATACAGCGGACAGCGGGACTACCCGAACCGATTGGCACAGGAACCTGCTTTTCAAAAAAAACAAAAAATTTAAGCCTAAAGAATTAATTCTTTCCAGCCATATCCTTCGACTCCGCTCAGGATGACAACTGGTGTAAATAAAACCAATAGAAGCAATTAATCCTATTTACCAACAGTCATTTACATGTTGAGTTTTAAACAAATCGGGTTCTTTAAGCTTATTTTGCATAATTTAGCGAATTCACTTTGCCTTAATACATGACTGATATTATTCACTTATTGCCTGATGCTGTTGCCAATCAAATTGCTGCCGGAGAAGTTGTTCAACGACCTGCTTCTGCGGTAAAAGAATTGCTCGAAAATTCGATAGATGCCGGCGCAGATAAAATTCAACTGGTAGTAAAAGATGCCGGAAAGGCATTGATTCAGATTATAGATAACGGCTGTGGGATGAGCGTTACCGATGCCAGAATGTGTTTCGAACGCCATGCCACTTCGAAGGTAAAGAAAGCCGAAGATTTATTCGCCATCCGTACCATGGGTTTCCGTGGCGAGGCCATGGCTTCTATTGCGGCAATCTCGCAGGTAGAAATGAAAACCCGCAGGCATGAAGATGAAATCGGCACCTGTATCTCCATCGAAGGTGCACAGGTAACCAATCAGGAACCTGTTGCTACCTCGCCCGGAACACAGATTTCGATTAAAAACTTATTTTTCAATACACCTGCCAGAAGGAATTTCCTTAAAAGTAATCCGGTTGAAATGCGCCATATCCTGGACGAATTTCAACGGGTAGCATTGGCACATCCTGGTGTTTTTTTTAGCCTGCACCACGATGGCACCGAGATTTTTAACTTACCAAAAGGCAATTTAAAACAACGTATCGTCCACCTTTTTGGCAACAACTATAACGAACGTCTGGTTCCCGTTGAAGAAGAAACGACCATTATTAACCTAAAAGGGTATATCGGTAAACCTGCTTTTGCAAAGAAAACCAGGGGCGAACAGTTCTTTTTCGTGAATAACCGCTTCATTAAAGATCCGTATTTAAACCACGCGGTAAGCTCAGCTTTCGAAGATTTATTACCGGATGACAGTTATCCGCTGTATTTACTGTTTATAGAGATCGATCCATCAAAAATTGATGTAAACGTTCACCCCACCAAAACAGAGATTAAATATCTGGATGAAAAATCCATTTATGCCATCATGAAATCGGCGGTAAAACGTTCAATTGGCCGTTATAACATTTCGCCGACTTTAGATTTTGATCAGGAAACAGGTTTCAGCAATATGATTACCCATAAAGCGGTTGAAGATATTGTTCCACCGAGCATTAATTTCAATCCTGATTTTAATCCGTTTGCAAGCGATAGTAGTTCTACATCGGGTTATGCTTCATCGCCAAGAAATTATGAAGCCAAACCAAGTGCTAAAAACTGGGGGTCGCTTTACGAAATAACAGAACAGCCAATTGTAGAACAAACTTCTATTTATGCTGATGAGACTGTTTTAGAAACCAAGCAAAAGCAGTACATGCAATTGCACAACCGTTACATTGTTTCGCAGATTAAGTCGGGATTGATGGTGATCGATCAACAAATGGCACATGAGCGGATCCTTTACGAACGTTTTCTCGTACATCTGGATGACCGCAAAGGTGCATCGCAGCAGAGTTTATTTCCGCAAACCATTACACTTAACGCCAACGATTTCGAACTGGCAAAAAGTTTATTGGATGATATAAAAAGTTTGGGCTTCGATGTACGCGAATTTGGAAAAAATACGTTGGTAGTAGAAGGCGTTCCCGTTGACTTAGGCAGCAGCAATATTAACGAAACGCAATTATTTGAACAGTTGATCGAAGGTTTTAAAAACTCGCAGCAGGAACTAAAATTAAGCAAACGCGATAGCCTGGCCAGAAGTTTAGCAAAAAATAGTGCCATTAAAGCCGGAACAAGTCTTGGTCAGGAGGAAATGAATACCCTGATTGATGAGCTTTTTGCCTGTAAAACACCTAACTTTAGCGTGAGTGGCAAACCTATTATCCAAACCATTACTTTGGCAGAGCTGGATAAGAAGTTTGAGAAAGGTTAGGAAAGTCGGAGGTCCGGAGTCGGAAGTCAGAAGATTAAATGGCATAATAAAACTTGAAGCTAAAGAGCAATATGAAACAGTTAACCGATTACCAGTTTAAACAATTAACCAGGTTCAGCGTTTGGAGTTAGGCGTTTAGCGTCGATTAACCAGTTTAAACAATAACCGATTTTTAAAATTAAATGAATAACATATATATTCCACCAGTAGTAAAAAACCTGCTGATTATTAACATCTTATTTTTCGCGGCTACTTACCTGCTTACAAATCTTCACCTTGATGATCGGTTAGCTGTATATTATTTTGATTCTCCTAAGTTTGCGTTATGGCAGCCAATTAGCTACATGTTTATGCATGGCGGAATAGCACATATCTTTTTTAACATGTTTGCCTTGTATTCTTTTGGAAGTATATTAGAATCGCGTTGGGGAGCTAAAAAATTCTTAATATTTTATTTTGTAACCGGCCTAGGTGCTTTGTTTTTACAATGGGCTGTACAAGCTTACGAGGTTCATCAGATCTTAGGAACTTTTACAGCCGGAAACAAATTAAGCTTGAGCGATTTATATAATGCAACAGATGCTTCACCTGCTAAGGTTAAAACACTATTTGGGATATATTTTGGTGGTATGGTTGGTGCTTCTGGTGCTATTTTTGGCTTATTGGTTGCTTTCGGCATGCTTTATCCAAATGCCGAATTACTGATCATGTTTATTCCTGTTCCGGTAAAAGCAAAATACATTATACCAATTTATATTTTAGTAGAGTTATCTTTGGGTGTTGCCCAGTTTGAAGGCGATTCTATTGCCCATTATGCACACCTTGGGGGAGCCCTGATCGGCTTTATACTCGTTAAAATATGGAAAGACAAAAACGATACATTTTATACGCTTTATGAATAACACTTTCAAAGATTTAAAATACAAGGTTTTTCAATCTGGCAATCCATTGTTCTTTTACATCGGGATTAATGTGATGCTGTTTTTGGTTATCGCTGTTATTGGGGTATTAAGCAAACTAAGCGGCCAAGGTGATATTATTGATATATTCGTAAGCGATTATTTAGCGCTGCCAGCAAATATTTCTAAACTGCCCGAGCGCTTTTATACCCTGTTTACCTATATGTTTATTCATGATGGGATTCTTCATATCCTATTCAATATGCTTGGCTTATTCTGGTTCGGCAACATATTCATGAACTTTCTAAAAAGCCGTCAGTTTCATTTTGTATACATAGCCGGCGGACTATTTGGAGGCATATTTGCCGTTGCTGCATTAAATATATTTCCGCTTTACGCCAGTGGCTTAGCTGGTGTAACCATTGTGGGTGCATCTGCAGCAGTAATGGCCATTATTTTCGCTGCCGCAACACTGGTACCGAATTATAGCATCATGCTGCTTTTCTTTGGCGAGGTTAAAATTAAATGGATTGCCATTATTTACTTTGTACTCGATTTTATTGCCATAGGCTCAGTAAACGCAGGCGGAAGTTTAGCGCATATTGGTGGCGCCTTATTGGGCTTTACCTTTATTAAAAGTTTGCAGAGCGGAAGGGATTGGAGTAAGCTGTTCGAACGCAAACCAAAACTAAAGGTAGTCCGGAATGAAAAACCTGTTAAAAAACCCGAATTTAAAGGCGGCGTTTCTCAACAGGAGATAGATGCCATTTTAGATAAAATATCAACCTCAGGATACGATAAATTAACAGCAGTAGAAAAAGAAAAACTATTTAAGGCAAGTAAAGATTAATGGCCACAAAAAAGAAGAAATATAGTTTAGTGGATAAACTCCTTTTGCCCATTGCCGTTGTATTGGCAATTGCTCTGCTATTAGGGGTTCTTGCCGGAAATATGGATCCAAGAAAACATGCCATTATTGCTTTTTTCGGTCTTGCCTATCCCTTTGTCTTATTCGTTAATATTATCTTCTTGGTCTGGTGGTTTTTAAGCAAAAAATGGATTTTTGCAATCGCTACCGTTCTGGTTATCGCACTAGGTGCTAAAACTTTAAAAGCAACCTTTGCCATTGGTGGCGATGAAGGTGGCACTGAAAAAGCAGACAATAGCATCAGGATGATGACTTACAACGTGCACAGTTTTAAACTGTATGGCGAAGACAATACCGAATCGGTAAAGGAAAAAATGCTTCAGGTGGTAAAAGATCAAAATCCTGATATCATCTGTTTCCAGGAATTTTTTACCCGTTACAAAGGTGCTTTTGATACGGTTGATAGCCTAAAAGTACTGTTAAACACAAAATATTATTACTTCGTACCCACAAATAAAAACGATTACGAGGCCACGGGTTTAGCTATATTTTCTAAATTCCCCATTAAAGATTCTGGTAAAATTCCTTTTGTTGAAGGTTTCCCCGGTAACATGAGTATTTATACCGACCTCAACATCAAAGGAAAAACCTTACGGGTTTACAACGTACACTTTCAATCTATCTCTTTCGAAAAACAGGATTACGAATACCTGGATAAGGTAAAGGAAATGAATACCGAACTGCAACCATCGAAACGTATTTTAAGGATGTTAAAAAGTGCTTTCTTGAAACGTAGCGGTCAGGTAGATATTATGAAAAAGGAAATGGCAACCTGTAAAACGCCTTACCTTATTGCCGGCGATTTTAACGATACCCCGGCTTCTTATGTGGTTACCCAGATCACCGCCGGATTAAACAATAGTTTTATTAAAAAGGGCAATGGCTTTGGCAAAACCTATAATGGCAAGTTCCCCAATTTTCAGATCGATTATATCGCCACTTCTAAAGATTTAGAGGTACTAAACTACAAAATTACCCAGGCCAAATTATCCGATCACTTCCCCGTACGCAGCGATTTGAGGTTTGTGCCTTAATATTACCGTTGACTGAAGTCAACGGCTAAGTAAAATCCAGCTTTACCGTTGGCTTTAGCCAACCGAGACCAAGCAAAAAATTTTCATCTGGAGCGCAAGGCCTGTACAAAACAATAAGTTTCTTCCCGTTTTGCGCTTTTACGCTTCGTTTCCTCGTGCCTCGTTGCTGCAGGGTAACACTTCAACCGGGGCTAGGTGGCTCAAACAGTATTTCATTTGTGGGGTTGCAAGATGCACAAACCCTTGTTCCTAAACCCGATAGAGCGAAATAGCCCGGAGCGCAGCGAGGATTATAAGCGAAAGCGGGGCTGTAGCTGCCAAGAACCACCAGCCACTCATTTTCTGATTCAAGAAATAGTTCCATTTCGGCCGGTGAGACACCAACCGATAGCATAAGTCTTTTTCACATTTTTCCGTTGACTGAAGTCAACGGCTATGGAAAATCGCTCTTTACCGTTGCTGGAAGCCAACCGATAGCGAACAAAAATTTTTCTTACCATACATCAACAATAGGCTTGTTCCTTATATCCATATTTGCTTCATAAAATTTAAAAAAAATCTTCAGAAATATGAGCTTAATAGATGCCCTAAACTGGCGTTATGCCGTTAAGAAAATGAACGGTCAACCTGTTGAACAAGAAAAAGTTGATAAAATTATTGCTGCAGCGCACCTGGCACCAACATCTTCTGGCTTACAGCCATTTAAAGTAATTGTGGTAACCAACCAGGAGTTAAAAGAGAAAATCGCACCGATTGCTTATAACCAATCGCAGGTTATCGATTCTTCTCACCTATTAATTTTCGCAGCCAACGAAAACTATACAGAAGAAGGTATTGATGCTGTTTTTAGCAGAATGAATGCGGAGCGTGGTTTACCTGAAAGTGGAACCGATGCTTACAAAGCGCAATTAAAAGGCATGATCTTATCCAGAACTGCTGAAGAAAACTTTAACCATGCAGCCCGTCAGGCTTATATCGGTTTCGGTATCGCTATTGCAGAAGCAGCTTTGCTAAAAGTAGATGCTACTCCGATGGAAGGCTTTAATGGTCCGGCTTTAGATGAACTTTTAGGTTTAGATAAAAAAGGTTTAAAAAGTGTTACGCTATTGCCACTAGGGCACAGGGATGAAGCCGGCGATTGGTTGGTAAACCTTAAAAAGGTACGTTCACCTAAAGAAGAATTTTTGATCGAATTTAAATAACAGGCAAACAACATCATAATTTAAAACAGGCCGCTATTTTAGCGGCCTGTTTTGTTTTAGAACATATTGCGATGACGCCTCCCAATGTATCGCACAGAATGAACCAACGTCCATCGAACCAGCCTGGGATTTGCAGACAATTAACCGATTTAAATGATTAATCAGTTAACCTTAAAAAGTATCCACATATTAGATCCTGAAACAAGTTCAGGAGGACGGTATACGGGAATTAATCAGTGAACTAATGACCAATGAACTTAAATCTTTTGTAAAAAAATGTTAAACATCATCACATTTTATGTGCTCTATTTATAATTGGATATATTTACGGGCTTAGCATTTAATATCCAATCCATGAAGATTTTTAGATTATCGTTTATAATACTGTCACTTCTATCAGCACTAAGTTTTTCTTCATCGGCTCAAACCGATACCATTAGCATAAACAGCATCATTAACAAAACAAATAAGGTGCTGAGCGATTATCCTGCAGAAAAAATTTATCTTCATTTCGATAAACCTTATTATGCTGTTGCCGATACGGTTTGGTTTAAAGCTTATGTTACCGAAAACCAGAATTTCTTATCTGCAATTAGTAAGATCATTTATGTAGATGTGATCAATCAGAAAGATTCGCTTATCCAAACCTTAAAACTACCCATTACAGGCGGTTTTGCTTACGGCAGTTTCCCCTTAGATCAGGTTAATTACAAACAAGGTAACTACCACATCAGGGCGTATACTTTATGGATGCTAAACAGTGAAGATCCGGCTTATTTTAACAAGACTTTTTATGTAGGAGAAGCCATTGATAAAGAAGTAAAAACCCATATCACTTATAAAAATACCTCTACCGATAAGTTGGAGAAAATTGATGCACGCGTACAATTTAAAGATGCCAATAATAAACCTTACGCCAATAAAAATGTAAGCTGGCAAGTGGTTACGAGTTATACAGTTATTGCCAAAGGAAGGGGCACAACAGATGCCAATGGTTTTTTAACAATAGCCATGAGCAATGCACAAAAGGCAGAATATCAATTACAAAAAGGCGAACTGATTACCAGCATTAATACAACCGATAAAGATGTGGCGAGCAGTAGCTTTCAACTTAAAAATGCTATTTTAAGCAAAGATTTTCAATTCTTCCCTGAAGGTGGAAGTTTAATTGCCGGCTTAACCAACAAGGTCGCCTTTAAAGCCATTAAAAGTGATGGTTTGGGCATTAACTCAAAAGGTACAGTAACCGATAGCGATGGCAAAACTGTTGCTGCTTTTGCCGCTCAGCATTTAGGGATGGGCAGTTTCAACTTATTGGCTGAAGCTGGAAAAACCTACAAAGCAACAGTTACTTATGCTGATGGTACTACTCAAAATTATAATTTGCCTGCAGTTGCAGCAAATGGTGTTACTGTAAATATAGATAACAGCAGCCCAGATAATATAGCCATAAAAATTGCAGCAAATGATGCTTTCTTTGAGCAAAACCAGGGCAAAAAGCTTTATTTAATTGCGCAGAGTAAAGGTGTTATCTGCTATGGTGCGCAAACAGCATTATCGAACAAAACGTATAATACCACCGTACTTAAATCTAAATTCCCGAATGGAATTGCACAATTTACCTTATTTAATGAATACGGTAAACCGTTAAGCGAGCGATTGGTTTTTGTTCAGCATAAAAATACCATGGCCGTAACTTTAACCAGTGCTGCAACTACTTACGGAATCAAGAAAAAAGTTAAAATAAACGTGGCAGCTAAAAAAGATGGCGCCCCTGTAGAAGGCAGCTTCTCGGTAGCTGTTGTAGATGAATCGAAGGTTCCATCAAACGAGGATGCAACCAGCACGATTTTAACAGGCCTGTTATTAAGCAGCGATGTTAAGGGTTATATCGAAAAAGCAAATTATTACTTTAATGCACCCGATGAGAAGAAAAACGCAGATTTAGATGTATTGTTACTTACCCAGGGCTACCGCAGTTTTAAATACACTGATATTATTGCCAATAAATTACCTAAAATTGATTTCTTACCAGAGCAAGGCATCGAAATTTCGGGTATTTTAAGACAGAACAATGGCATACCGGTTAGAAAAGGAGCTTTGTTATTAACCATACCTGATAAACGCTTTAATTTAGAAAGTACCACAGATCCTGTTGGGAATTTTAAATTCCAAAACCTGGTGTTTAACGACTCCTCTAAAGTGACTATTACCGCTAAGTATAATGTAAACTATAAAAACATGACCTTAAGCCTAAATGGTGCACCGGTACCTACATTAACCAGAAACTTTAGTGCTGCTGAAGAAGTTTTAAATATAGACAGTGCTTTAACCAATTACTTAGATAACAGCAAAAGACAATACGCTTATTTACATACCTTAAAAGATGTAAACATTAAAGCCGCGGTTGTTCCAAAAGTAAGTCATAAGGACTATCCCGCACTGAGCGGACTAAGCCAAATGGCCGACCATGAAGTTAGTGGAGACCGGTTAAAAGGTTGTGGCTTATTGATTAACTGTTTACAGGGCATGTTGGCTGGTGTTACATTTGCAGATAACAATTTCTATGTGAGCAGAGATTATAATCAGGGCAAAAAAATCCCGATGGGTATCTTTATCAATGGAATGAACGTGGATGTAAACCAGATCAATACATTAGATGCCAACCAGATCGAATCGGTTGAGGTATTTTTAAGAGATGATTTAGGCTTGGTTAATCGTGCAAATAATGTAAACGGGGTGATCGTATTCAACCAGAAGAAAGCACCAAAAGGCACTAAAATATCTAAAGCGCAGTTGCTGGATATGCTACCCAAATACTACGAACTTACCTTCTCACCACAGGGTTACAACAAAGAAAAACAGTTCTATTCTCCAAAATATGATGTTCCTGCAAGCATGAACCGCAACGATTTAAGAACAACCATCTACTGGAACCCTAAAGTGGTAACCGATGCTACGGGTAATGCTTCTTTCGAATATTACAACGCAGATGGTAAAGGCCAGTATAAAGTAATTATCGAAGGTATAGATGCCAACGGAAATTTAGGAAGATCGGTGTTTAAGTACAGCGTAAAATAAATTAATGTAGACAGTCCATGGTTGATAGTCCATAGCCAATAGCTAACAGACTATCAACCATTTTAGATCTGTATAGTTAAGGGATCATAGCCATCAGACTATGAACATTAACTAATCATAAAAGTTTAATCCTTCTTCATACCTCAAACGGCAGCTTCTCTCCTTTCAATCCAGCCAGAACATTCTTAACAATAATCTGGGCCATGGCCGCCCTGGTTTCTTCCGTAGCCGAACCAATATGTGGTAAAACTGCAACACTTTCCATCGATAGCAAAGGATTATCTCTATCCATTGGCTCAGGATTGGTTACATCTAAGCCTGCTCCCCAAATGATCTTTTCTTCCAGCGCCCGGATCAAATCTTTTTCATTATGAATACCACCTCTGGCCGTGTTAATAAAAATTGAATTGGGTTTCATCTGTTTAAAAACATCAAGCGTAAATTTATCCTTCGTTTCGGGCGTTAGCGCTGTGTGGATGGAGAGCACATCACTTTGTGCCAAAAGTTCTTCGAATGAAACATATTTGGCTCCGATTTCTTTTTCAGCTTCCTCGTTCCGTGATCGGTTATGGTAAATTACTGGCATTTGATAGGCGCCAATACATTTTTTTGCCATCTCCAATCCAATTTTCCCTAAGCCAAAAATGCCGAGGGTTTTGCCATTTACTTCAATACCCAGTTCGGGGGTTGGCTCATAGTTTTTCCATTTGCCTTTAATGATTTTTTTGTGCGCGAAGAAGGCCTTTCTCGAAACAGCAAGCATCAGTAAAAAAGCTGTATCAGCAGTTGCCCCGCTCAAAACACCAGGCGTGTTCCCGATGGGGATATTTAAGCTTTTAGCCGCAGCCACATCAACCTGATCGTACCCTACAGCGTGTAAAGCAATCACCTTTAAATGGCTGCAGGCCTTTAAAAATTGGGCATTAATTTTATTCGGACCAACACTGATCAAGGCATCCTGATCCTGGCAGGCCTCAATCAGTTCTTCGGCTGTAATCTGTCGGTTTTCTTTCCACTGGGTAATCGAAATATTGTTTTCTTCCAGTTCTTTTATGCCAACTGAAGCAATGTTGCCACTTATAAATACTTTCATGTTTATTTAACAGTAAAAATTCTAAGCTGTTTTTAATCAATTCGAATGACCAAAAAGATTTTATTTCACAGTTGCTGATAGCACCTGGTAAGTATTGGCACTAAAATAGCCGAGTGCCTGATTAGAAATATTAGAAGTGGGGTTGGCCGGAGTTGTACCCTGGTTTGGCCCCCGGTTCGATTGCTGACTTAAAGCATACCAATAATCGAAAACATTAGAATCGATACACTCCATTTCTATTTTAATCTTATCGTTCGAATTCAACTCATCACTGTCGTGGTCGTTAGTAGGTGGTTTAAAAAATAACTGGATCCTTAAGTCGTTTCCATTTGTTAAACGATCGTTATTTACATAGAAACGTTCCGATAAAATATCATTTACATACAGGTTAAAATGATAAAAATTGGTTTCGTTGGCTGGATCCTTAAAGAATACGGCAGCGGTTTTACGCTCTCTCCCAAAGAAAAAGTTTTTAATCACTCCTATCGAATCCATTTTAACCACATTGGGCATTTTTGAGCTGGCGGTGTAAGTTTGCCCTTCGGCAATAACATTTAAATTATAGGTAACACCGGGCACGCCTTTCATTTTATTGATATAGGTTCCTGGAGTTGTACCTTCTTTAAAAACATAAGTATTCCCCTTATTATCGGTTACAGTTACACTTGCACCCGAAATTTTCGGAAAAACATTCGCTTCGGTATAACCAATGGTTTTGCTGATCTTAATCTCCTGATCAATCAGTTGATCATTGATTCTACCTTCAATTACTAGCTGCGGATCAGCATTTTCAGTATCAATTTGAATAATTTTCTTGCAACCTGTAAAACAGAGAGTGAACAGCGAAAAGTATATAAACAGTTTTTTCATGCTTTTAAAATTTAAAGTTCCAGGTAATTGATGGGATAAGACCGAACAGCGAAGTTTGCTGGGCAGCAGTTTTGCCTGGATGATCAGGATCGGTAATAAATTCAATGGCATACGGATTTTTTCGGGCCAATAAATTATAGATTCCAAAATTCCAGCTCGATTGGTATTTCTTACCGGGTTTCCCCTCTAAAGTCGCACTTACATCCCATCGCATATTATAAGGCATTCGGCCTGCATTTCTTTGCGTATAATAGTAAGCCATTTGTCCGCCAACACTGTATTTCCCTGCCGGATAGGTTACGGCATTTCCAGTGCTGTAAATAAAGCTCGAAGAGAATGTCCACCGCTTGGTCATGTTGTAAATGCCCACTAACGAAATATCATGCGTGCGATCTTGCCTTGCGGGAAAATATTTACCATTATTGAGTTCGGTAAACTTACGTTCGGTGCGCGATAAGGTATATCCTACCCAACCGTTCAGCTTGCCAAATTTCTTTTTAAAAAATAGTTCCATTCCATAAGCCCTGCCTATTCCATATAAAAGTTCTGATTCTACATTTGAGTTGGCCAACAGTTCTGCCGCATTTTTATAGTCGATCTGATTCTGAAGCCACTTATAATAAATCTCTCCCGAGAGTTCATAATTGTTATCCTGAATGTTTTTGAAATACCCCAAAGCCACCTGATCGGCAATTTCGGGTTTTATATTGGTACTGCTCAACACATACTGATCGGTCGGTGAGCTGGAAGTAGCGTTGGTTAAAATATGGACGTTCTGGGTATTCCGGTTATAA
Source organism: Pedobacter sp. R-06 (assembly GCF_049913135.1). Classification (NCBI taxonomy): domain Bacteria; kingdom Pseudomonadati; phylum Bacteroidota; class Sphingobacteriia; order Sphingobacteriales; family Sphingobacteriaceae; genus Pedobacter; species Pedobacter sp. R-06. The sequence continues at coordinate 4,826,573 of NZ_CP183977.1, forward strand.
GACGCCTTAATCGAATTTTCTTCGTTAAACAGATAGCTCACCGAAAAACGTGGCTCCAGGTTAAAGTAGTTTTTATGGAATTTTCCCTTGGCTACATTTTCTGTCGACAGGATGTTTCCATCGGCATCATAGGTGCTAAAATTACCAGGGCCCATTAAAGAAAAAGCAGCCAAACGTACACCATATAAAAAGTTTAAATGTTCGTTTACGGCCCATTCGTCAGAAATGTAAGCTGCTGATTCGATACCATAACGCCTTTCCTGTGTAAGCGAATTTACCTGCGATGCTTCATCACTATCAATATCAATCGGCGAAATACGGTGCTGTGTGGCATTGATACCAAAGCGAAGTATATGCTTGTTACTGAAATACTGAAAATCTTCTTTAAAGTTAAAATCCCGAACCAGTGAGGTTGCTTTAAAATTGGTCGCATCATTTAATAAGCGAACGGTATAATTGTAGTTGTTGTAAATTAATGAGGTATTCGAAAACAAACGATCGCTAAAAATATGGTTTAAACGGATGGTGGTGGTTACATTGCCCCAATTGTTTTCGAACAGATCTTTAACCCCGATATTATCCTTACCAAAATAGCCGGAAATATAAATGGTGTTCTTATCGTTGATCTTATAATTTGCCTTTGCATTAATATCATAAAAATTTAACGTACTCCCATTTACAGTCGAATCGGGCGAAGACCTTAAAAACAGATCGATATACGTTCTGCGGAAACTCACCATAAACGAACCCCTGTCTTTTACAATCGGCCCTTCTGCTTTTATACGTGAGGCAATCAGTCCGATCCCACCCTGAAATTTAAATTCTTTATTGTTCCCATCGTCCATTTTAACATCTAAAACCGACGATAACCTGCCCCCGTATTGTGCAGGCATGCCACCTTTGTACAAACTTACATCCTTAATCGCATCGGCATTAAATGTAGAGAAAAAGCCCAGCAAGTGCGAAGAGTTGTACACTACGGCTTCATCTAAAATGATTAAATTCTGGTCGGCGGCACCACCGCGAACATAGAAACCTGTGTTCCCTTCACCACCCGATTTTACACCTGGTAACAGCTGGATGGTTTTTAAGATATCTTTTTCGCCAAGCAGCACCGGAATGGAATTGAGCGATTTCATATCGATCCGCTCCAGGCCCATCTGTGCACTTTTAACGTTTTCGTTTTTACGGTTATTAGCACTTACCGTTACTTCTGCCAGCTCAGTTGCACTTTTTAATTCCTCATTTAACTTGGTATCTTTTGTTAAATTGATGGTTTTAACAACAGCCGCATAACCTGTATAACTCACAGAAACGGTATAAGTTCCCTCAGGTTGGCTCAAGGCAAAATAGCCATAGTTATTGGTTAAAGTTGCCGCGGTTGACGCTCCAGTAATCCTTACTGTAGCGCCGATTAAAGTTTCACCTGTGCCGCCATCACGGATGGTGCCGCTAAGTGTAAATTTCTTTTGAGCAAAAATAGTGGTTGAGAAAAAAAGGAGGAAGAATAAAGCTAAGTAGTGTTTTACGAGCATATTGGCTACTATCTAATTTTTAAGGTGGAAACCAAATGTACGAAATCCAAGCCCTATTAATGGATAGTGGGGAATTTCTTAATACAAGTTTAGGTTTTACTTATTAATAACGGGATAAATGGCAATATGGTGTGAACGTAACCGGTATGGACTTAAATGATCTTTTCCCGCCTGTTGAAAGGTAATCAGCTTTGAAGATTCTTTAGGCATATGGCAGTCGATACAATTGGTACTCAGCAACCCTTTTGCTAAAGTGGCTTTGCTATGCTTGGTACTTTTGTGGCAATTGATACAGCGTTGCGAATAAAGGCTTAAGTTTCCTTTAATATTTTCGTGTGTATTGTGGCACGATTGGCAGGTCATGGTTTCATTTTTCCGATAGCAATTACTGCCCTGTAACATGGCGCTTTGGTTACCGTGTACATCAATATTACCACCACCAAAACCTGTAAAATCCTGCGAATAATAAGCATCCAGATCATCGCCAGGCTGGAAACCGAATACAGATTGCTGTGCTACCAGCGTATTGCCCGAATGACAAACAGCGCAAACATCCATCTTTTGTTTACGGCTAAGTGTTTTATACAATGTGATAAATTTTGCAGTCTTTTCTTCGGGGTTCTCCATATGAAAAACAACATGTTTTTTAGCTGGCCCATGGCAACGTTCGCAATCTATCCCATAAATAACGGAGCCTTTTTCCATTTCCTCATCTTTTGAAAAAGTAGATTTTTGTGTGATTTTAATATCTACATAAGAAGCGTGGCACTCTAAACAACGGCTCGTTATCGCCCGATCATAATAAAAGCTTTCTTTTGGAAAACCAGGGCTGATGGCCCAATTCTTAATAGCAGCAAAGTAAGATAAAGGCAGTTCGTACATTTTCTTTCCTTGCCAATAGGTATAAGTAAAGGCTTTTTCGCCTGAACCGAACTGCATATCAAACTTTTGCGCACGCACAGCTTTTCCATGCTGATAAGCGACCTGAAATATACCGCTGTCTCTCTTTTCTACTATTACTTTTTGGTTTGCATCATATTGGAAACTATTCGAATCAGGGGCGAAAATTTTTAACAAAGCAGCATCTACAACAGGCTTAGAGGTTAAACCATGCGGACTATGTGCATAAGACTGCGATAAATCTTTATGGCATTTCGCGCAGGTAGCCGCTCCGGCATAGGCCTCGCCTCTCGCATCTTCAGGCAATCGGTCGGCCACATTCATGCATCTCGAAAGAACAACAACCGCAATGGCAATTGCTCCCAAAATAAGCAGGATACGTTTTACGCCTTTCAAAATGATATTTTGTTTTATTTTACGAATTGAATATAACCAAAATTATAACCGCCAACAGCTGTTAAAACTTTAATCTTTTGTCTACCTGCTTTTAAAGCAAGCTTTTTAACCTCAAATGTTGTAAACTTCTTATTGTCTCCGGTATTAGGCACCACAATATCCTTAGCTACCACCTTGCCATCGATTATAATGGTAATCCTACCTCCGGCGTTATCTGCCGCAGCATTTATTTTTAAAATGTAAGTCCCTTTTTGCGAAATATTTACGGTGTACTGCAGCCACTCCCCCTTTTCGATATGGTTTACATAATACTTTTCGTACTGGGTAGAATCTTTAACAATATCCACACCATCGTTCCTGTAAATCCGACCGCGGTTTCCGCTTGATCGTTTTCCTGTTGAAGTATGGTAATCGGCTGTATCGGTATCAAAATAAGCTTTGCCGTTTTTACCTAAATCGTAATCTACAGCATACACAATGCTTTTATCTTTAATTAAATTGGGCTTAAACGGCTTGGTTTCGTTACTAAAGGGCTGACGGATCATGGCATCGATCACATCGCTGTGAATGATGGTATTTTCTAATCTCGAATAAATAGCCAGCTCCATTAAACCGCTGTATACATTGCTGTCTTTAGGTTTGTTTCCACCGTTATTGAGGTACTTTACCAGCGCGTCGTAATTAGGGTTCGATTTAATTTCCATCGGATTATTTTCCCCTATCTTTTTCAATGGCCACCAAGACCAGCCAATATTATTTTTTTCTAAAAGATGGATGGCATCCGTAAACCAGACATTCGAATTTTCTCCTGTTTCGCCAAGCCAAACCGGAACATTCTGCTCATCTCTGGCTTTAATAATATGTGCTATTGAAGCCTGATCGTTATAATTCCAGTATTTATGATAACTCAAAACCATGTTTTTATCCCATAATGGAAAAATGCCATTGTAATTATTGCCCCAACCATTGCCTTCGATAATAATGATATGTTTTTGATCAACCTCACGGATGGCTTTGGTAATCTCGACCATTAATTTTCTTAAAGGTGCATTTACTTTTTCCTTTGTTCCGTTTTTATCTTCATCAGGGTTTGAGAAACCATAATTGGGTTCGTTCAAAATATCGTATGCGCCAATATAAGGTTCATCTTTATAGCGCTCGGCCAGTTTTTTCCAAAGTGCTATCGTTTTTTCCTGATTGGCCTCACTATCCCACAAATAAGGTTTCGATGGATCGCGGTCGGCGATGTTTAAATCGTTTCCTTGTCCGCCGGGTGCAGCGTGCAAATCTAAAATCAGGTACATTTTATTGACCTTACACCAGGCTAGTAAGCTATCGGTTAGGGTAAAACCTTTCTCCAGCCAGGTATTTTTGCCTGCAACAGGCTCTTTATCTGCCGGAAGGGTGTATAAATTGTAGTGCATGGGTAAACGGATGGAATTAAAACCCCAGCGTTTCATCGAATCGACATCTATTTTGCGCATGTGGTTGGCCAGCCAGGCATCATAAAACTCCTGGGTCTGTTTTGGGCCCATCAGTTCCTCTATGCGCTCGCGGATGCGGTACTGTTGTGCCTCTTTGTTGATTTTGAGCATGTAGCCCTCTTGCAACATCCAGCCCCCTAAACCAAAACCGCGGAGCAAAACATTCTCGCCTTTTGCATTGACTATTTTTTTGCCATCGGCCTTTAAAAATCCTTGACTAAACCCTGTAAACGAAACAATGCTTAGCAGAAAAATATATAAGATTGATTTTGTAAAAGACATAAATTAAAGGTTAGATTTAGATAATTACCAGATATAAGTGGCTACAGATCCTTTATCGAGTGTTGCTACAAGTGTTTTGCCATTAAAGCTAATATTAAACGTAGTGGCATTTTTGCCGCTATTGGCTACGATTAAAACGTGTTTACCACCGGGCGTTTTAAAGGCAACATTTGGCAGATCGATTAAATCGTTTGTAGCCACCCGAACAGCGCCCGGCCGCACAAACTTAGAAGCATGGGCAATGGAATAATAAGCCAGGTTTCTGCTATAGGCATCTTTATCAATGGTTACGGCACCCTGGCACATGGAGCAACCGCCCCTATCAGTATAAGGTTTATTCTCGGGATCGGCTGCCAGATTCCACTCCAATACATTTTTGCTCCAGTTTCTGGTAGCACCGATAATCAAACGACTAACCGGATTAACAATTTTAATATCCGCAGCATCTGGCTGTTCTACTACCATTTGCTCAGAGAAGTAAATGTTCTTATCAGGATGGGCATTGTGCACATCAGTTAAGGCTTCAATCTTTCCTCCGTACAGGTGAAAGGCCGATCCATCTATATATTTTTTGGCTTCCGGATCATCCAAAATGCTAATCGGGTAATCCGGGCGATCGGCATTATGATCGTACACAATAATTTTGGTTTTAATATTGGCTTTAGCAAAAGCAGGACCGAGAAATTTCTTTACAAAAAGCGCCTGATCTGGTGCAACCATCAGCAAACTGGGATTATTGCCGGGGTGTAAAGGTTCGTTCTGAACGGTAATCGCATCAATCGGGATACCTTCTTTTTGCATTTCCTGCACATAACGGACAAAATATTTAGCGTAAGCGTCATAAAACTCAGGCTTTAACATGCCTCCCCGGGCATCATAAGTAGTTTTCATCCATAAGGGAGGAGACCATGGCGAGCCCATAATCTTTAACTTTGGGTTTATCGCGAGGATTTCCTTCATTACCGGAATCACATCCATTTTATCCTGGCCTAAATCAAATTTAGCCTGTGTTAAATCGGTTTGTCCTTCGGGAAGGTCGTTATAAGAAAATACTTTTTCATTTAAATCAGAAGCACCAATGCTTAACCTGATATAGCTTACCCCGATGTTGTTTCCATCAGTAGCAAATAACTCTTTCAATAAAGCCGCCCTGGCTGGTGCCGACATTTTAACAATATGCTGCGCACTTCCACCGGTTAAGGCATAACCGAAGCCATCAATTGTTTGATAAGTTTCTTTGTCGTTTACAGTAATGGTTGGCAGGTTGTTTTTAGCTACATTAAAACTTATTTTGGCCGCTTGCTTAGCAAATAAAACAGATCGGTCTGCCTTGGTAAGCCAAACATCTGCCTGGTTTTGGGCAACAGCGGAAAGTGATGAACAGGTAAAAACACAGGCCATAAAAAGGAGCCGTTTAGTAAGTAGCATAGACAATGATGATCGGATTAAAAAACAGGAAGAAAGAACTCGCTCTCTCCCTGTTAACAATTAAACTTTAAGGTTATTTAGATGGCAACTTATTTTGTACCGCCCCACTCTTTACTCTGAAGAATTTTGGTGTTGTTTAACTCAGCCTGTGGGATGGGCAGGGTCTCGTTTTTATTTGCCTGAAATCCTTTATAAGCCAGTTTGGTTGGGGCCAGTTTCCACCTAACCAAATCAAACCACCTTTGTCCTTCGGCTACCAGTTCCAAACGTCTTTCTTTCATGATGTTATCCATGGTTACCGCAACAGGATTTAAACCTACACGGGCCCTTACTGCATTGAAGAAAATGTATGCCCGGGTACCTGCACCAACTGCAGCGCCACTTTTCAATAATGCTTCGGCTTCCATTAAGTATGTATCTGCCAAACGTATTTCGTACATATTCTGACCAAAGTTTAATTCTAACTGGCCAACAGCAGCTTTGGTAGAAACTCTTCCAGCATATTTCTCAACAAAATATCCGGTATTATCATTGGCATGTTTGTAGGTTACAATACCAGCTTTCTCCAAACTATCTAAATTGGCAACCGTAGGTTTGTTACGCGGGTCGTAGTGAATTAAATCGAATAACTCTTTGGTTATCGGCATAACACTCCAACCCGAAACATAGTCTGGTGCTTGTGCAGCAATTACAGGCACATAGTTACGCGGCCCTACTAAAATACCCATAACATTACCTTCGCGGCTTCCTACATTACCCCAGCCCATATTTGAGGTAGTATTGTAGCTGAGTTCTAAAATAGATTCTGAGTTGAATTTGTTTTTCCAATTCCACAGATCGGCAAAGTTTGGTAATAGCTTATATCCATAAGTACTCGCGCCTGGTGCGGTACCATTAACCAATGCAAATTCTACAGCTGCCGGAGCCCATTTTTCTTGCCATAAGTAAACCTTGCCTAAAACTGCATGAACTGCCCCTTGATTCAAACGCCCTGCATCAGCAGTAGGGATAGTTACAGGAAGAGCAGATAATGATTCTGTTAAGTCTGTTTCTATTTGTTTATAAACATCGGCAGGGGCAACCTGTGTAACATCGAACATACCAGAAGGCTCTACTGGTGCCAAGATTAGTGGTATATTTTTGAAGATACGCACCAAATCAAAATAAAATATCGCACGTAATGCTTTAGCTTCAGCAATATACCTTGCCTTGGTTGAAGCATCCATCGTAATGCCTTCTATTTTTTTCAATAAAACATTTGCGCGGTAAACGCCGGTAAAGCCTTTACTCCACAAATAACTTGGGCCACCCGATAATGAGTTTACCGTATAATTATTCATTGCTTGCATATCTCCTAAATCTGATGGAGAATCGGCACCGGCGAAATGATCATCTGATGCAGAGCTAAATAAATTAAGTTTTGTGAGGTAGCCACTAGACTGATTACCCAATTGATCATAAACAGCTACCAAACCAGTAAAAGCTTGCTGCTGGCTTTGATAATAACTTGTCTCTAAAATACGTTCACGCGGATTTACGTCCAGTTGTTTTTGACAAGAAACGATTAGTTGAGAAGCGGTTAAAAGTACTGCAATAGCTAAAATATTCTTTTTCATTTTAATTTTTTTTAGAATCCAACATTTAAACCTACCATAAACGAACGGGCTTGCGGATAAATTCCCCGATCTATACCCAATACGGTTCCACCGATTTCGGGGTCGTAACCGGTATACTTTGTAATGGTCCAAAGGTTTTCACTCATCAGATATACCCGAACTTTTTGTGCGCCAATTTTTTTAATCACATTACCTGGAAGGTTATAACCTACCTGAAGGGTTTTTAAACGGAAATAATCTCCTTTTTCCAAATAATTTTTAGAGAACTTGGTATAGTTTCCGTTAAGATCTTTATCTGCAACACGCGGAACAGTAGTTGATGGGTTTGTTGGTGTCCACCTATCAAGAATAGATTTTTGCCAGTTTCCATAGGTTACATCTAAACGTCTTAATCCCTGGAAGATCATATTTCCACCTACACCGTTTCCGAAGGCAACAAAATCAAAGTTTTTATATGCCAAATTAATGGTAATACCGTATGTATATTTTGGAAGCGGACTACCTAAATAAGTACGGTCACTACCATTTATAGTTTCATTTCCATCTAAGTTGGCAAATTTAATATCTCCGGGTTTTGCAGCAGGTTGCAGCACTGTGCCACCTGGTCCTGTGTAGGCATTAATTTCTGCCTGCGACTGGAAAATACCAACCGCATCATACCCATAAAACTCATTGAATGATCGCCCGATTGCGGTACGGGTGAAGTTACCCATGCCCTGAAAACTTTGTGCGTTATCCTCTATAAACTCTCTTCCGGGCAATAACTTGGTTACCTTATTTTTTAAAGTTGAGATATTGGCATTAATACCTAAATTAAGCTCACCGATTTTTTTTCTGTAACCTAATTCGAATTCTATACCGGTGTTCTGCATATCACCAACATTTTCTGCGGCACCACCAGCGGCACCTAAATAAAGTGGAATAGAAGGTGTTTGCAACACACCGATAGTTTTCTTTTTGAAGTAAGAGGCACTAAGTGTAAAATCATTGAACAATGTAGCATCTAAACCAATATCTGTTTGGTGGGTTTCTTCCCATTTCAAATCCGGATTTGATAAGGCGGCCGGGCTCCATCCGATAGTGCTTACATCTGTAGTACCAAAAGTATAATTACGTCCGCTGTTTACCAATGATACGTAGCTGAAATCGCCGATTGCATCGTTTCCTGTAATTCCGTAACTACCCCGTAATTTTAAAAAATTAACGATGTTGTTTTCTTTCCAGAAAGCCTCTTTTGTAGGCACCCAACCTATTGAGGCTGAAGGGAAGTAACCAAACCGGTTGTTTGTACCAAAGCGTGAAGAACCATCACGGCGAATAATACCTGTAAATAGATATTTTTCATCATAATCATAAGTTACACGGGTAAATAATGAGTTAACAACATGCAAGGTAGCATCACTACCATCACCTTGGATATCGGCAGTTGCCGGTTTATAATTTAAATTACTCTGATAAAAATTCTGTGCAATGATATTGTTAAACCTTACGTTTAAGCCACGGTTATTGTTGTCCATATAATAACCTTGACCGAAAATCGCATATGCATGATGTTTACCAAAGCTTTTTGAATAGCTGACGGTATTTTCCCAGTTATAATTTAATGTCATATTCATCTCGCGATAGAAATTCGCCTTAGTATTGGTGTTTGAAGGACTTAACCAGAATAACGGGGTATAAGATTCCGAACCATAAAAAGCAAGTTTCGTTCCCAGCGATGATCTGAATTTTAAATTCTGAATGGGCTCAATTTCCAAGAAAGCATTACCAACGATGTTGTGATCCCAACCATAGTTACCCAATCTGGTTTGAATATAAGCCAGCGGATTACTCATTTCCTGACCAACAGGGCCAGAAATACCATAAGGAAATCCTGTGGCCGGATCTCTTATAATATTCGCAATGGTATAAGGAGATTTCCCTATAGCTGTTGGATCGGTTTGAATAACCGGGGTAATTGGATCTAAATGGATTGCCGAACTTAAAGGGCCACCGAACTCACTATTGGTATTACCTAAAGAACTGTTAACCGAATGGCTATAGCCTAAATTCTCGCCAAAGCTTATCCACTTGGCAGGCTTAAATGTAGAATTAATACGAATGTTAGCACGATTGAAATTAGAAATCGGCGTGGCTACAATACCTTCCTGATCTATATAACCAAAAGAAGTATAAAAGGTAGATTTATTGGTTCCGCCAGAAACGCTAAACTCGTGGGTTTGCCTGCGGGCATCGTTATTAAAAACAACCGATTGCCAATCAGTGCCTTCTCCATAAGATGATGGATTTGAATACGGAAGTGTTAAAGGGCCGTCAGTTGCTGCATTATAACTATTTGAATATGCTTCATTTCTGATCGTTGCATATTCACTTGCGTTTAGCAGTTTTAGCTTTTTAGCCGGCGCCTGTGTACCGTAAAATCCATTGTAATTTATGGATAACCTTCCTTCTTTACCCTTTTTGGTCGAGATAATAATTACCCCGTTTGCCGCCCGGGCACCATAAATTGCCTGCGAAGCTGCGTCTTTTAAAACCTCAATAGATTCGATGTCTGATTGATTTAAATAACCAATGCCACCATTATCTACAATTACACCATCAACAACCCAAAGCGGATCGTTATTACCTGAAGATGCAAAAGAGGTAAAGCCCCTCACTCTCACTGTTGAAGCAGATCCCGGCTGTCCATTGCCACTGGCAATAGTTAAACCAGATGTTCTCCCCTGTAAGGCTTGCTCTACCCTGTTAATAGGCATCGATTCCAGATCTTTTGCCTTTACGCTCGAGATTGACCCGGTTACCAGGGCTTTTTTCTGTGTACCATAACCCACTACAACCACTTCCGTTAAATCTTTCGAATCGGCTGCAAGCGAAACATTAATGCGGCCGCCTGCCGGAACAGTTACCGTTTGCGTTGCCATGCCTATTAAACTGATGGTCAATTTGCCGCCAACAGGTGCCTGGATACTAAAAACACCATTGGCATCAGTAGATGCAGCTTTGGTAGTTCCATCAAGCTTAACTGTTACGCCAGGTAAAGGGGCACCATTTTGTTCTGTTACTTTTCCTGTAACCGGTATGTCTTGTGCCAATAAGGCCAGCGGAAATGCCAGGAGACAGTACATGAAGAATACGAATGTAAATCTTCCTCTCATAGAAATTAGTTTTAAGTTAATATTTGGTTAGTTAATGACCGGGGCTTTTGGCAGCCCGTTTCATAAATCAAATCTATAGCCGTGCAATACAATTGAACAATTTTGCGCTACTACACAAACCATACAAGAGCCCTCAATTAACCGAAAAAGAAGATTTTTAGGCCTACATAAGCCCTACAGGAAATACACAGTAATACTGATTTGCAAGCACTTAAGTTGTTTTAACTAAAAATGTTGTTATTGTAACAAAAACATCGGTTTATGATGTTTTTTGGCGGGCAATGTTGATCAGAAATTCGTATAAATTAGTCTCAGGCTTAAGCTGAAGTTTCTTTCTTAAGCGATATCGGCCCACTTCGATAGCTTTAATGGTTACATTCATCAACTGTGCCATTTCTTTTGACGAAAGATTCATCGATAAATAGGCACAAAACTTTAAATCGTTCTGACTTAAATCAGGGTAGAGGTCTTTAAGCTTATTAAAAAATTCGGTGTTTACATGATTAAAGTGTACGCTCATATGATCCAGTTCCTGGTCTTTCTTTTCTACATCTTTAATCAGCCTGATCAGGTGCCTGAAACTTGGCGAGCTTTCGTTAATGTCATGGTTTTTAATTACTGCCGATATAACTTCTTTAATTTTTGCCAAAACTTTACCACGCTGAACCAGGTGCATGGTCATGGTAGAAAGCTCTTTGTTTTTATAATTTACATCAGCTTCAAGCTTTTCATTTTGCAGTCTTACAATTTCTTTTTCGTTCCGATCCAGTTCCAGCTGGTGCAGGTAACTCATTCGCTCCTGCTCTTTTATATGTTTCTTTTTTTGCCACCTGATAACCAGCCTTAAAGCCAATACAATTAAAATAAGGTAAAAAATCCGCATCCAAATGGTATTGTACCAGGCGGGCAGTACTACAAAAGTATAGCTTACCACATCCGATTCGTTACTGATACCGGTACTGGCCTTTACATTAAACGTATATTTTCCGGCAGGTAAATTGGTATAGTCTTTTTCACTTTTTGTGCTCCATGCCGACCATTCGCTATCAAAGCCAATAAGCTGGTAGCTGAATTTAATATTTTTATCGTGCTCAAAAAGCGTAGAAGCATATTCGAAATGAATAGAATTTAAGCTGTATACATATTCAGGTATTTCTTGCAAATCTTGCTTCGGCACAATGGCGCCTTTATTTACAAAATAGCCTCCAAAAACCACACTGTCTTTATTACCCATTAATTTAACCATGCCTAGCACTACATTTGGCCGGGTTATATTCTGAATGTATTTCTGGTAATTGATATGGTAAGCCCCTTTATTTGCACCTATAAATATGTTTTTGCTATCGGGCGTATATATCGATTCGAAACCACCAACCACCTTACCATTTAGCTCCGGCAGGTATAAAATACTGAAAGCATTTTTGCCCTGCGGTCTGTGGAAATCGATTACGCCTACTTTTTTATTGGTTATAAACCAGATATTACCATCGTTATCTTCTTTAAGGTACTGGATCGGAACACCATTGAGTGCCGATCCCAACAATTTAAACCGGATAAACTTTTTACTGACCGCATTGTATTCAAAAATCCCGCTTATAGTAGCAATTACCACCCTATTTTTAAGGTGGAATACGTAATTATAGAGCTTGGTAGGTAAGCCATCCCGATCAGAGCATAACGTGGTATGCAGGATACTTTTATGATCCGGTTTTAGTTCTATCTTATATACACCATGATAAGGATGCGAAGCCCAGATCAGATCGGGATTATTGTTATCGGCCACAATAAAGCGTAGGGTTTCATTAATCCCGGCAATTTTGCCGCCGTTAATAAAGCGGCTTCCATCGTAATTTATTTCCTGTAGTCCGGCATAAGTGCCTGCAATTACCTCTTTGCTTGGGTAAACATTATCCATGCTTTGGTACATCCAGGTACCAATTGAGCTGTACAGCGGGGTGGCAACATTATCCTTCACCAGCAGGGTTCCGTCTTCGTGTGCCATGAGCAACTGGTTGTTAATTTCATCAAGCCCCCATACCTGCCCCTTGGTGTTTTTTACCTCTTCAAAATTTGCTATCGAATAGCTTAAATCGGGTAAAGCCGTATTAATTTTGGTACGGTACAAGCCATAAGAAGTGCCAATGTAGATCGATCCGCCATATTTAAGAAAAGCGTAACTGGTAATCTGCTTATTACGATCGGGAGAAATACTTTTAACTGCACTGTTTATGGCCACATAGGCAATTCCATCATCAAGGGCCAGCCACATATTCTTATCCTTATCCAGCAGTATACCCCTTACATTGTTATTTTGTAAGCCTTCTTTATAGTTGTATTTCTGTACCAGGTTACCCTGTTTAGTCATAATGTACACCCCACCCGAAGTGGTAGCTACAGCATATAAATTCGGACTGATTTGAGTGGTAAAATAAACCCGTTCGTTTAAAAAAACCTGGTCCAAACTGGTTTTTAAAGGTTTTAGCTGGTGGTTGACGACGAGAAAGAAGCCTTTTTTTAACATCGAAACCAATAAGGTATCGCCGCCATAAGGTAATACTGCAGTAATGCCTGAGCGGTTTAAAACGCTGTCCACGCAAAAAGGCTTCCACATTTCGTGGTCGTAAATCATCAGGCCCGAATCAGATGATTGTGAAAAAACTTTCCCCTTTGCCGTGCCCATAAACAGCCAGGTAGTATTGGTTTTATAACTTTTAATCACCCCATCTTTATAATGCAGAATAGCATGTATCGACCTAAAAAACACTTCATCGCGCACAATTGCAACGCCCCATATATCGGCCAGTTTCCGCATGTTTTCGGGCAGCAGGTTTAGTAGCGACGTGTATTTTAAAACACCTTGTGCATTAGGGTAGAAATAACCAAACTCATCTTGCCCGCCCACATAAATTCGGTTTTTAGAATCAATCCCTACCGAACGTACCGAGGTAAAGTTAGGCAACCTGAACAGGTTCCAATAGCGGCCGTTAAAAGTAAGCAGTCCCTCATTATTGCCAAAATAGAGGGTGCCATTTTTATCCTGCTCTACATCCCAATTCTGAATACCGCCATTATACTGCTCATTATTGTAATTTACCACTTGCGGAATACCCAATAGCACCTGGGCCTGGGCAAAATAAGTAGTAAAAAAGAATAATATAGCCAGTAGAAGTCTCTTCATAAGGTTAGGGGCGGTTAACGCAATAATAAATATATAATTTTAATTCCGGTTAACCTTGCATACAACTTTCCTCCAATATTAAACCAGATAGGTGTTATTTCTGAGGTGTGCTAAGGTAAGAAAAAAAAGAAGTAGTGCTTATTTTTTTGGAGCGGCTTGCCTGTAATGCTTAGGTTGGGGTCGGTCCCGCTTTCGCTTCAAGTCCTTGCTGCGCTATGGGCTTTCCGTTCAATCGGGGCTATTTTACCGGAGACTGTACAATAAATTAAAGCATAATGAAATGCTTATGTTTAGGTTGTAAAAAAAGAGGGGGTTGTTGTATTTTAAGGAGAGCATCCTAAATTTTTTCTGCCATATAAGAAATTTAAGGGCATTTGAGCTTATGTGTTCTTATATGTCTTATATGGTAAAATTGATATTAACCCGGTAGCAGCAACTTCTAAGGAGGGTTAAATTGCTGAGGTATTAAAAAAAATTTGACCTTTTTGGAGCGCAATACCTCTGGTGCTTAGGTTGGGGTCGGTCCCGCTTTCACTTCAAGTCCTCGCTGCGCTATGGGCTTTCCGTTCAATCGGGGCTATTTTTACCGGAGACTGTACAATAAATTAAAGCATAATTGAAATGCTTATGTTTAGGTTGTAAAAAAAGAGGGGGTTGTTGTATTTTAAGGAGAGCATCCTAAATTTTTTCTACCATATAAGAAATTTAAGGGCATTTGAGCTTATGTGTTCTTATATGTCTTATATGGTAAAATAATTAGAGAAAATATCTTGATCAGAAGCTCTTAGTTGGTAAAAAATGATTATTTCATTAAATACGGTTCAACCGCTTTGCGCCAGATGGCATAACCCGCAGCATTCATGTGCAACATATCATCCACAAAAAGTTCCGGCCTAAGCTTTCCATCTTTGGTTAACATCAAAGGATATATATTAACGAATTTCGTGTTGGCCTCTCCGGCTAAAAATTTCGCGATCAATGCATTCGAAGCTATTGCCTTTTCTTTAAATTTATCCCTGCTCGGACTTGGTTTAATAGAAATATAAACAATAGGCACAGTTGGCAACTTTGCCCTAATGGCATTGAATAAACGCATGGTACGGTTTAAAACAGTATCAGGTGTAACCGTTTCGTTTGGCAAATCATTCTCCCCCACATACAGTACAATCTGTTTTGGTTGGTAAGGAAAAACAACATCGTTTAAATAATATGTAATATCATTAATTACAGCACCACCGATACCGCGGTTTAAGGCATTGTATTTAGCGAAAATCCGTGTACAGTCGTCCCATTTCCTGATGGATGAACTTCCTACAAACAACACCGGATGAACGGGTGGTTTGTACATTTGATCGTACTTTTTAATGGTTTGCACATCATCCCAAAAATTAGGTTTCTTTTGGGCAAAAGCAGTTAAGACTAAAAAAGAGAGACAAAGCAGAACAAAGGATGATTTTTTCATAAAAGAATGTTTAAAACGGGCACAATATAGCAATATACAATTGCCGGTGAGTAAATCAAACAAATTTATTACCGCTGGTTTACGAGGTGATTGCCACAGGGGCGCGGGTTAAACACGGAGTTAGTGGCTAAGTCTGTCTCGTAGCATCGTCATTTCGAGCGAAACG
This sequence comes from Pedobacter sp. R-06, assembly GCF_049913135.1. Classification (NCBI taxonomy): domain Bacteria; kingdom Pseudomonadati; phylum Bacteroidota; class Sphingobacteriia; order Sphingobacteriales; family Sphingobacteriaceae; genus Pedobacter; species Pedobacter sp. R-06. The sequence goes on from NZ_CP183977.1 coordinate 4,842,175, forward strand.
CAGTGCAGTCGAGAAATCTTTTAAACTAGATTTTAATAACTCGGTTCAAAGATCTCTCCACTTCGCGTTGCTCCGGTCGAGATGACGATTTTTCTATAGGAATCTGTCATCCTGAGCGCAGCGAAGGATCTTTTACTTACAAATACATTTTGAAAATTAACATTTGATACGGTCTTCGACTCCGCTCAGACTAACAAACAATTAAATTAACCCCGAAAACCAGCACTGAACTTTGTAACTAAACCTGATTGTAATGGAAAGCCCGCAATCCCGATTTTTTCATCGGGAGCGGACTTGTAATGGAAAGCAGGACTACAATCCGCCAAGACCCACTGTCCTTTCATTTCCAAAAAACTTAGCTTAAAACTACCTATCAGTCCCGAAAACCAGCACTAAACCTCCTGAAATCGAATGATAAAGCCGCAATATGCGCCAGTTTTTGCCTGGTAGAATGGTCATCATGATCAATATCTATTATATTTACCTCAGATACAACATCAATTTTCAGCACATCTTCATGACTAAGGTTGCTTACAATCTGGCTAAGCAACAACGGGTCGGCCCGTTCGGGTTTATGGTTAAGCGAAAGGTATATAGAAGTAATAATCGCATTGATCTGGTAAATGGTCGATTGTACGCCATACAAACCATTAAAATCGATATGTTTGCGCATGGGCTCCTGGCTGGCCGATTCAATCGCTTCACTTAATGCAGATAAACTCAGGTTGGCATTTTTCCTGGCCATACGCGAAATATTCTCGTCCAGGTTTTCCTTCCTTTCTATCGCCACCTGCAAATAGTGCAAACTGTCTTTTGTTGCTTTGCTTATTTTCTCCTTCAACTGGCGGCTGTCCCAAATGGGGAAAAGATAAGTGGCAAAAATGGCAATTACACAGCCCAGCACCGTAAATATAATCCTGTCGTGTACAATATGATCGAAATGCCCCTGGTAACTGCCCAATGTTAAAATTACCGCAGGGGTAATACACAACACACTTATCGTATAATTTAAACGGTTAAAGGCATAAAAACCCAATAGAAAAATAACTGAAAAAGAAAGCAGCACTGCCGGGCTCTTTACAAAATAGATGATGATCAATCCGATAACCACCCCACCCAAGCTTCCTTTTAAACGCTGCAAGTTGCGTTTCCAGGTAATTGAAAATTTGGGCCGCGCCACAATTACCAGGGTGAGAAAAAGCCAGTAACTGTATTTGCTCGGCTCCAACTGCCACATGAGTAAAAAACCAAACAGAAAACAGATGGCCAAACGCAGCGAAAACCTGAAGATAGGCGATTTTAAGGTAAGGTGTTCCCTGATCGAAAATCGATCGCCGGTAACAAACAAGGGATAAGAAATAGATCCGCTCAATTCTTGTAAGTGTTTCTCAGGCCTGCGCTCGTTGCCCCTGATCATTTCGATAATGCGAACAATATCGTTCATGTTCGAAACCACTTTCAATACAATTTTACGCTGGGTTTCGTTTAAACGCTCCATTTCCTGCAACAGCATCAAGCGTTTCTGGTAATATTCGATATTGTTGGCCACTTCTCCTTTATAAGCCTTTGCCGACCGAACATGCCTGCCCAGTTGCTCGAGCTCTTTGGCCAGCAATTCAATTAAGCTGGCAATCAGTTTCAGGCTCGGGCCGGTTGCCAAAGTTTTTCGAACCAGAGCATAATCGTAATGTACGGCATTCAACTGTTCATACAAATCGATTAGTAACCGCGCGCGTTCCAATAACAACTGACCTTTAGGGTTATCGGGGTTCATGGCGTATTTATCAGTAAGCAGCAGATTGCGGATCAACTCGTGTTTCTGATTTACTTTAATGTGCAGTTTTATGGCTTCTTTTTGTTGCAGATCGAGCGGAATACCCACATCGTAATTCTTCGCTTTGGCATTCAAAAATACCGCACTGCTCATCAGGCATTCGAAAATGGCATGGTGAAGCGAGCGGTAAGGGCGGATTAAAATCTGGATTAAACTGATGATATAATACCAAACGCCACCAAGCAAAATATAACTGCTAAAATATAGCGGTCGTTCAGGGTGAAGCCCCATTACAAAGGTACATACAATCAGCGCCATGGTGCCGATCAGTGAGAGTTTCTGCCCATATACGGCAAACATCGAAAAGCTGAAAGCGGCAATTACAACAACCACCGCAGTGAGGTAAATATGATCTAAAACCGATGAAACCACCAGTGTAGTGGCAAAAAAGACGATAATGCTCGACAGCGCAGTTTTGAGTTTGTTCAGTCGGTTATCGGGCAGATCGGTCAGGCTGATCAATAAAGCACCAACCCCTATTCCTTTTGCTGCTTCAGGATTGCCCAGGTAAAAGAACAACATAATGGGCAATACCACGGTAATGGTGGTGCGTAGGGCATCAGAAAAGTATTCACCTAAAAAGAAATACGAAATGGTAGAGCCGATGCTGTTTTTGCCCATGTATATGTTAACGAATGCTAATAATTGATAAAAGCTGCAAAGATAACAGATTTATAATGCATGCATAGCAAATACCACATAAAACCAGATACCGATCTGTTCTTTGGGCTTTAGCAGAGTAATTGCATGTTTATAACTTATGTTATGTATTACTCCGTAGTGACGCTGCGCTGAACACTACGGAGAGAAGAGGATGATAAAGATTTTAGTTTTGAAAAATGACCCCAGACTTCCGACCTCGGTCACCCGACTCCCGACCAAAAGATTGCTTCACGCCATCGCAACGGTCCACCCCTTCAGTTCGCAATGACGTACGCTTTCAGACTAACTTATTCGCCCTGATACTACTTCGTGTCCTCCGCGCCTTCTTTTCTTCGTGACCTTTGTGGTTAAAAAAAATGCACCCAAACTTCTGACCTCGGTCACCCGACTCCCGACTAATTAAACAATTCCCAAAACAATTGCCTTTTAAAAAGAATTATATAAGTACACCTATAACAATTTGATATGAAAACGAAAATAATAATCTTAGTAACCGCTTTAGGTTTAGCATTGTCAGCATGTAGTGGTAAAAAAGCTGATCAGGAAAATGCGGATAGTACGTATAAATACACGGACACAAACAAAGTGATTGACAGTGCCAGTACTGATTCCATAGCAGATTCGACCACCAATGCCCCTGCTGACGCAAAAAATTAAAGAAAATAAACAAACAACTCGCGCTCATACTGAAAAGTATGGGCGCTTTTTTATGCCCGAACGTATTTGATAATAGCGATGAAAAAGAAAAACAAAGAATATCTTCTATTTTAAAAAACGAGAATATAGTTGACAATTTCAACTATATTTAGTTATTTTGCAATAGTTGATCTTATCAACTATATAACACATAAAATATAAATTATGACACCAATTTCATTTGCAGACATCAGGATCAGAACAACACTGCATCCGGGAGACTTAGGATATATCGCCTATATCCATGGGCACTTATATGCCAAAGAATGTGGTTACGGCCTTAGTTTTGAAGGATATGTGCTCGACGGCCTGAAAGATTTTGCTAAGGAATACGACCAGGAAAAAGATAGGATCTGGATATGCGAGCACAACGATAAGATAGTGGGTTGCCTTATTGCGCATCGCCGCAACGAAGCATTACAGTTCCGATACTTTATTTTCCTTCCCGAATATCGTGGACTGGGCCTAGGCAAACATCTGATGCAACAGTTCATTGCTTTCATGAAGGAAAAGGAAATAAAACATGCTTTTTTATGGACTACCGAAGAACAACTTACTGCTGTATCTTTATATACAAAGTATGGATTTCAATTAACTGAAGAAAAAACATCCAATAGCTTTGATAAGCCTCTTACAGAATTCCGCTACGATCTTTTATTCAATTAATTGCCAAATCAATTTATTATGGGAGATAAACTAAAAATTGTAGACGAAATCAGAAGTTTTAACCGGTACTACACAAAATTGCTGGGCCTTTTAAATAATCATTTGCTCAATAGCAAATATTCTCTTACTGAGGCACGGGTACTTTATGAAATACATGCTCACGAAAAAATTACCGCAACACAGATCGTATCTGAGCTTGGAATTGATAAAGGGCAGTTAAGCAAGGTTATGAGGCACCTTGAAAAGTACGGGCTAATCACCCGGAAGGCTTCTGAAACTGATGGAAGAGTGATATTCATTTCACTCTCACCCTCAGGCAAAAAAGTTTATAACGAACTCGATGCCGCATCTAATCAACAAATTAGTGATATGATTTCGGTTATACCAGAAGGCAATCAAAAGCAATTAACCGCATGCATGCAGGAGATCAAAAAGATACTGACCAACTCGTCTACAGAAGACGTTAGAAAGCAATCTTAATTTCAGTGTAAACAATGAGACAAACCCATCTCTTTTAGATTTGTCGCCACAAGTGACCCCTCAGGGGTTCGAACCCTGGACCCACAGATTAAGAGTCTGTTGCTCTACCAACTGAGCTAAGAAGTCTGGTAGATTAAATATAGGATTTGATGGGGACATTAGAAAGATTTAACCAAAGTTATTTATACCAATAAGATCATACTGAAGCTACAGTTATGTTGCGCCTTTTACTTAATTTGGCTTTTAACAAAATAGGATAAACAACACTATGAGTAATTATATTTCTAGGGGTGGTTGGTTTAGTTTCACATTAACTAATGGTTGGACAGCATACGATGATGCGGATGATTCTACGGATGCTTTCTGGAATGAGGCAGAGGAATCTTGGACCGGTAATTTTAGGATTACAGCCTTCCAATGGCCAAATGTAACTGATTCAAATGTGGATAAAGCTAGTGAATATATTACTACTGAGGTTTTGGAAAATACAGGTGCACAGAAAATTATCTTAGGTGAATACAACTGCGCGCATTACAAGAAAGAATTTCAACAAGAGGGAGATCACCAAATTATTTATTATTGGATAACAGGAAAGCAAAATGATATATTTATCTGCACATTCTCAATTGATAAGGGGCAGGAGGCAATGCCGATTAATACAAGGGAACTAACGTCTGTTCAAAATATGATCGCCAGTATCAAAATCATTTAGAACAATTGATTGACTTTATTTATTTACCAATTTGCCAACTTATTAGCATCAAGACAAAGACAGCATGTACATTCAAGAAATATCAATTGATATAAAGACAAAATTGGATAAAGATGAGCTCATTGATGAATTTGGTATACTAATGTCTTTTTATCGTGGAAATGGACAGACACAAGGAAGAATAGAATCACAGTATATTAAAAACGACAAAATAGTTTGTTTGCCTTTCACGCTTGAGAAAAATTCTCTTGACAAGAAATTCAATAACTTCTATGTAAATAGACAAACAAAAAAAATTGAAGATCTGTGTAACTCCAGGCTGAGCTATAAAACTATCGGCAAGTCGTATGACAGTTACAAATCTCCCTGCAAATGTAAAAAGCCTCACTTCTATATTCTGATTACAAATTATATCACCATTGAATCTCCATTAACTTGTGGGGCTTGTAACCAATCAGTACCACTTTATAGATTACCAATTTATTACGATCACGGCTATATGCCAATTTTACGCTGGGAAACGAATTATATTTCCTGCGATAGTTTACAAATGAATTGTGAAGTTGGAGAACGTTGGGCACTAAATCAGATGCAAGAAATTAAATCCCAACTATCCAGGCAAGGACTTGAAATTTGCAGAAAAATCGAAGAACTGACTTCAATCCCAACTTTTTATTATTTACATAATTACAAGAAATATAAAGGAGATCAGCTGACAAGGCCTTGTCCGGGTTGCAATAAGAAATGGAATTTAAAAACACAACTAAACAATCAGTATGATTTTAAATGTGACGAGTGTAAAATAATATCAACAATATCGCCAAACGTTTAAAATGCTTTTAATAAATTGATACGCGAATCTCATTAATGGCTTAACGAGTTGTGTACGGTAAATGCACAAGCCATCACCCCAAACCCCTGCACGCTAAGGCCTGCGCCAGTAAGGCTTATGCTTTTGATACATTAATCTCACTAAAAATCTTAACGGGTTAGATGCGGTATATACACAAGCCGTTCGTCACGCTGCCTTGTATACGAACACTTCCGAAGCTAAAGAGGTTAACAATTAGGATGTAATATCTACAGATTTACTTCGGGCTTTGTTCGGCTACAATTGTAACAACGCTGTCAGAAGTCCGAACCAACTCCGAACCAACCCCGTCTCAACCCTCAATCGGAGATAACGATTTTACCTTTATTTCGCTTCGCCTTTACCCCATCTAGCGCAAGTCTTAGCGCACTAGCCTAGGCAAAGCCGGACTTGTGCTTTCATAAAATCAATAAAATGCCGTACTTTTTATTTTATACTTAAATCTTTACCTTGTGGCTATTAACAAGTACCCATTTTGAAACTATTCTCGTTTTTCAACAAACCAAAAAACAAACATACCTATACCTGTTCTTGCTGTGGCCAGGTATATCATGAATTGCCTTTATGTTTTGGTTCAGACTACCCAGATTATTATTTCTCTGTTCCACCAAATGAAATCGCAGAACGAATCGAAATTAACGAAAGTTGGTGTGTGGTTGATAAACAACAATTCTTTCATCGCGGTCGTATAACAATCCCAGTACTTGATTATAGTGAAAATTTAATATTTAATGTGTGGTCATCAATAAGCCCTGACAACTTCAATAAAAGAATGGAATTATGGAATGTCCCAGATAGAATTACTCAAGAACCATACTTTGGATGGCTACAAACAATTGTTCCAACTTATGGGGATACGTTAAACATAAAAACAATCGCTGTAGAGCAACAAGTTGGTTTAATCCCCGAAATTAAACTGATTGAAGAAGGACATCGTTTGACATTTGATCAGGAAAATGGCATTACCTATAAGAAAGCTGTAGAAATTGTTGACCAAATAATGAGCGCGCAACACCATGCATAATAGACAAAATTGAATTTACGCTACAGCCTCGTAATCTCGTACATCCGAATCTAAGATTTGATAAAATCACATGATAAACCACACAACCAATAAATATCACATTAACATTTTCGATGATGAAGCATTTAAAGAGGATTCGGTTGATAATGTTAACCATTATGATTTTGTTTATTTTGAAGAATCTAAATATCGTTCCACATCAATTTATGGCATAAAAGTTTTTAAGAACGGCACATTAATCAAAAGTGCGGCTATAGGAGCTATTGGTGGAGGAACATCAATTCACGAAACCTCAACAATAATAGAAGATGACAGACTCTTAATCTGTTGTTCTGACACCATTTTTTGTTTATCAATTCCTGATCTGGCCTTATTATGGCGTACGCAAGCCGACGGAGCTACCTGCTTTGAAATTTATAAATATCAGGACACATATATTATTCATGGTGAGCTCGAAATTTCACGACTTGACAGGGACGGTAAAATACTTTGGCAACAAGGCGGTGCTGATATCTTTGTAACGACTGCTGATGAACAGTCTTTTGAACTTACTAAACATTTTATTATGGCCAAAGACTTTGAGAACAGAGTTTATAAATTTGATTACGATGGGAATAATTTGAGCACAAAACCTGGCATCGATACAAGCATGAATAAGTACAAACAACTTTTTGAAAGTAAGAAAGATGAAGTGAACGAACTGGGCATTACCTTTAACGCTCCCTGTAGCGGTGAAGACCTTACAGAGCTCGAGCTAAAGCTTAGTTATCCCCTTCCACCAGACCTTATTGAATTCTATACATTTTGCAACGGATTTAACACCGATGATTGGTTATTCAGGGTAATTCCAGTACATGAGGCGGTTGATTATAAAAGCGAATTAGCAAACAATATTTTCCATTTTGCTGAATATATGATCAACAGCGACCAATGGTTAATCCAACTCCAGGAAGGAGGTCAATATGAAGTTATAAACGACGATCATGGATCTCAGGAAATGACTGTACAGACCACTTCAATTCTAAAATTTCTGGATATATACCTTACTGAAGGTCTTTTTAGCAAATTAGACAACAACAGCTTTTGGGATAGGTTAAATAAAAACCGTGATTAACCCATTAAGTGGATATAAGGCGGCTGAAATCATCAAACAGATTGCTTTACGCCACCGCGCCATCCTGCCCTTACGTTCGCCATGACGAATGGATTCATTTTTATAAGCCCAGACTTCCAACTCCGAACACCTGTCTTCTGACTTAAGGATTACAGCCCTTGCGCTCCAAAAGGTTCTCTGATCCTCTATGCTTTGAGAAACCCAAACTTCAGGCCTCCGTCTCCTAACTTCTGCCAAAACTCATAAAATATACCCAATAAAAGGTATTGATGTTAAGTGACATGATTGGGAAATTGGCTTGCAATAAACAAACAATTAAGACATGAAAATAAACAAACTCCTCCCAATGGCATCAGTGCTTGTGCTATTGGTAACGGCACCTGGTGTGATGGCGCAGGTAAAAAAATCAGCAACCAAAACGGCTGCTCCTGTTAAAACCAAATACGGCGCTTTAGCTGTAGACCGATCTAATGGTTTTTATTATGGTTTTTCGTTCGATCAGCCAAACCTGGCAGAAGCGGAGAAGAGAGCGGTTGACGAATGCAACAAACGTGGCGGCTCTTGTAGCATTGTGTTAACCTATTCGGGTACCGGCTGTGCAGCCTACCGCACCATAAACGGCAATGTGGGTACTGCATTTGGCTGGGGCATAGCAAAAACCAAAGAAGAGGCCGATGCAATAGCTACCAAAGAATGTTTAAAAAGAAGCGGCGGTATACAACCTACCAACTTTGTTTGGAGCTGTAATGCTGCACAAGCGGCGCCACTAAAAGAAATATACAATGCCTCGCCGGAAATTACAGGTCCGGTAAAAATTGGCAACCAGGTGTGGACAAGCACCAATTTAAACGTGAGCACCTATAGAAACGGCGAGCAGATTTATTACGCAGCCAACCAAAAAGAATGGGAAAAAGTAAGCAGGGAAAAGATTCCAGCTTATTGTTACCTTAATTTCGATAGCAGCAATGAAAAGAAATACGGAAAGCTGTACAACTTTTATGCGGTTACCGATCGCCGTGGCTTAGCGCCTGCTGGCTGGCATGTGCCGAGCAGCAATGAATTTTTAACGCTTATTGCGGCTTTAGGCGGGGAAAAGGTAGCCGGTAAAAAAATGCGTGGTACTACCGGCTGGGACGTAAAAGATTCGTACAAATTTGCGCATGGCAATGGCGATAACTCATCGGGTCTCAATTTATTGACCAATGGCAGTGCAGGTGGTGATGAATATGGCGGCGGCCAGTCTTTCAAGTACGGGGTATGGCTAAGCTACTGGTGGTCGAGCACGACCAAATCAAGCGGCGACAGCTTTGCCTACTACCTTGACTTTAACAAATACAGCGAACCGCGTGTAACCGATTATAGTAAAACTACAGGCGCCGCGGTGAGATTAGTGAAAGATTAATTGCCTGTATCCTATAATGCTCCTCTTTAGGAGCCTAAAGGTTTGAAATGACTTAATCAACCGGAAATAATCAAGATTTCCGGTTGATTTGTTTAAGGGAATAACAAACAAACCTTATTTTTAGCATAAAAACCAATAAATGACAGACGAACAAGTCATCACGCTAATTGAAAAGGAATTTCAGGAAAAAACGTTTGGGGTAACAGAACAATATCTTGAAATCCATGCGCCAATCTACATCAATAATAAATTACAGATCACGCGGATCGACCGCGACCGTGACAAGTTCATTATAGCTTACTTACCGGTGATTGATGAACGGTTTTATTTTGCAGTGTATATTGATGGTGATTCAGGCAAAATGATCAATATCGGTACTGAACCTTATCATCGGGTTTATTTTTTTGCCACTTCCGAAAATCTCTCAGAAACGGAGCTTAAAGCCATGTGCAGCTTATCGGTTTACGAAAGCTGGAACAAGGGCGATTTAAAGAAAAACGGCAGGTCGGCGCATAAATTTAGCGCACTGAAAATAATGCCCAATAGCGAGCCCGATGAGTTTGAAGATAAGCTCGATAAATTATTAACCTATCTGGAAACGGACAAGAAAGGAATTAACGAACTCGTAGAAAAAGCCGATGGTTACATTCAGGTGGCCATGGATATCCATAATGGCAATGGAATGATTGGTGGTCCGAGTATGAAAAGGGAAAGCATTGCCAGAATGCACAACCTTGGGCTTTCCATCGATTTCGATCTCTATGTTGGCGGCAATAGTTTCAGGTAGAAAACGATTGGCCTTAATCTGGTTCTGTTAAGGTGTTGTGCTGAATTACCTACCTGGTTACTAGTCGAAACTTCAAGCCTCTGACTAATTCACAAAATAGATTGACCTCACAATCCCCAGCCTTCGGTTCGCAATGACGAGTCAATGCACATTTAGACCCGAACCTCCGACTTCTGACCAGCCGATCAAAAGATTGCCCGTCATTTCCCGTGTTTTCGAGGTACGGCCATCGTTAAATAACCCTGATGGCAGTGAAACGGACAGCAGGACCGAAGCCAACCTAAGGATTACAGCCCTTGCGCTCCAAAAAACCTTTCAACTCCAAACCGATCTTCTTCTGGTTTTCTCTTCAGAAATGCAGACTTCGGACCTTCGACCCCTTACCTCCAGCTCTAAACTAACCCTTACCCAGTTCTCCAACATACCGATAAGTGTTCACCTGCACTCCGGTAGGCGTAGTGTTTGTGCTTACAAAAGCCAGTACGCGGGCATCGGCAGTATCCGAGAAGAAACGTTTGCCTTTGCCCAGCAACACCGGATACACCATCAGTACAACCTCGTCAACCAGTCCCTGTTCCAATAGCACAGCAACCACCGTTGAACTTCCGTACACAATCAGGTCAGGGCCATCTGTTGATTTGAGCTCACGGATACGCGTTACGATGTCAGTACCTAAATCTTCAACCGGGCCCCACTCAAGGCTTTCTGGTCTGTGGGTAGCCACGTATTTTTTGCCATTATTCAAACTGTTCGCCATCGGGTTATCGCCTGCCTTTGGCCAGTACTGGGTCCAGCTATCGTAGGTTTTGCGGCCAAGCAGCAGGTCGATGTGAGTACCCTGAGCTTCCAGTACTGCGGCTAGGCCTTCCGCACTCCGGTAAGGTGTTGTCCACCCGCCATTTGTAAAATCTTCGCTGTTTTCGTGCTGCATGACGCCATCAAGCGAGATGTGTTCCATTATTTTGATCTTTCTCATGTTATTTTCTATTTATTTAATGATGATAAAGTTACAACGGAAGGTTAATGCGCATGAGGGGTAATCATGACAATATAAAGGCGTTTTTATGACTATTTGTATTGGACGTGAAATGGTTATTAGCGTGTCTATATTATATCATTCATTTCACCGCTTACATGATCATTACTAGGGTGTCCTAACAGATATGGCCTTATATTTTTTATATAGTTAATGGTTTAACTGAAAAGGCCAACTGGAAATGGTAAAGGATTTGGAAATGAAGGGTCCTGTGCTTTTCGGCCAACGCAGCCCCGCCATACCCTACAATCTTTTTGTTACTGTTATCCTGAATCTATTGAAAAGGCAACAAAAAGGATTTCGCTGCTGTCGGGTTTATGAAGGAGGGCTTGTAGCTTTTGGGAGAGGTTGAATAGCGATTGTTATAATTTGCATGTTCTTATATATTATATGATTGCCTAAAAAATCTACTAAATTCCTATCTTGTGACATCTAAATCAACCATTATGCTCACTTTTAAACCGAACCCTTATAAACACCACACATCTTACCTCATCTTATTTATGGTGTTTTTTAGCGGTTGCATGCAAGCACAAACAAGCATTTCCGATCAAAAACTAACAGGTGATATAAAAAAAGATCTTATCAGTCTGTTGCCAATAGGAACAGTTCAGGCAGATATCATAGATGGCGTGCAGCAAAACCCAAGACAAATGGAGTTGACAAAAAAGCTTCAATCCTCAATAACACAAAATTATGAATGGTTTGTAGATTATATGAAAGCCGTACCCCCTGGTGAAAAAATGCCTTATCATGTTAAATTGGGTTTAACAAAAGAAGAATATACGGAACTCCTGGGTTTTATGGACAATATAGAAATGGTTTCAACAGGTACCGAAAACATCGCTGTTCAAATCAAAAATGATATAATTTCTTTTAAATCTCAGAACAAGCTTTCAAAACTAGACTCGTTGACTATTGACCTTAAAAATAATATGGTATCATTTGGGCAGATCAAAATTCCTTTTGCCGATAAGCTAAATATAACAAGCGATAAAAATGCGCTAAAAAGCAAGTGGATGGGTTATAGCTGGATTTTAGAAGAACCAAGAGACTTAGATATTAATGCGATGAAAGATCTCAGCAATTTAAAGATGAGGCAATACAAACTCACAATCGGCAGGCTTAAAAAAAATGGAAAAACTTACATGAGCCTAAAGGGACGGGAAATTGAAAATGGCGTAAAAACTGTTGATTTCGAATTACCGGTTCAATTCTAAAATTAAACAAGCTGTATTTAGTGTAGATTATAACAATTAAACAGAATTGAAATCATTTCTAAAGCTCCTCATCATTTTTAATCTTACTGCAGTGTTATCCTACAGTCAATCTAAACCGGTACAGGTAATTTTCGAAAATACCAAGGTAGAAACTGCAACAGGATTAACAGCGACTCCGGTTTATGTACTTAAAAAGCAGGCAAAAAATGGCGATTTTAATTATTCGAAATTGGATGCTATTGATGGGCATATTAAAGACACCATCAACGTCAAAAATCTGATGCCTGTTTTCGAACCTATTAGCGGAGCATTTAATTATTATCAGTTTCTGGCAACCTTTAAGGGCAAAGCCTACAATGGAGGTGAAGCAGCAACAATCAAAGATTTTCACGACATCCTGATTATCAAAACAGACCAGAACAACAAAATTATAGATGCCTATCAATATACATTAGAGTGGGCAGAGCCACCGCTTCAATACGATCTGTTTAAATCTTCGGCCAAAAACCTTGTCTTAACCGATACCCTGAACATTAAGCAACTAAAATTTAAGCGGACATACAGCTGGAGCGAAAAGAATACGATGCTAAAGGAGAATGGGATAATTAAGCTGAAATAACTTTGGTTAATTCAAATCAATTTGAGAGATAAGGAGTTTGGTATATTTACACATTACCCAGCACATGAACAAAGGTCATAATGAAACGACAAACTATACCAACTAATTATTTAAAAACTATCTGTTGGCTTAACAGTACAATTATAGACTGGGCTTCTGCGGGCAAGCAGTATACGCTTGATGGAAAAACAGATCAATTGGGCGAAAATAGTTTTGATTTTGGCGATAGTGCCATTACATCTGCCGACGGACAATATGCATTTATTTTTCAAAAACTTGGTACAAAGGGACGCTTACTTAAAAACGGAGCGCTTTTAAGAGAAATAAATCGTTCTTCTTATTACGCAGATGTTTATGAATACCCTGCGGCTTTCGTAACCTTTAACGGTAAAACGTTTTTAATTCATTGTCCATCCGAATATTGCAGGCTTGATTTTGAAGAGGTTGAAACCGGACAAATCATTACCAATAATGAGGGGCGAAATCCTGGTGATTTTTTTCATTCCCGGCTCGAAATAAGCCCCAATGGCAGATATTTGATGAGTAAAGGCTGGCTCTGGCATCCCTGGGATGCAATTAAGGTATTCGACATTCAAGAATGTATTCGTAATCCCAAGCTGCTTGATGAGTCTGAAATTTATCCAAACGTTGCCGTAGAAATCGCTAGTGCAAGTTTTATTGATGATCACAAAATACTATTGGGTTCTTCTGATGAGGAAGCAATTAATGATGAACTAATAGAAAATCTACCGCCAAAACACATTGCCATTTGGGATATCACCTTAAACCAAATTTCTAAACCAGTTAGAATGAATATTGAATTTGGAAATCTTTTTGCCATTAATGATCAGTATGCCTGGGATATATATGGTTTTCCGAAAATTATAAATCTGGTAACAGGCGAAATAGTAGATCAAGAAGAGAGTTTGCCAAGCGGATTACAAAATTCATCAATCATTCATCACCTTAAAGAGCTTCCGCAAGTGGCTTTTAACCAGCAGACAAAACAATTGGCAATAACGAACGGAGATTGTATTGAAATTATTGGGCAATAAAAATTGGAATACACGAAATGATAAATAAAAATCATGAACTTAATACAGACCTTAACATTTTTCACTAATATTCACTATGAGTTGGGACATTGTAATATTTAGCTCCAAGCAAAAAATAAATGCTGTTGAAGAAGTAGACGAAGAGTTACTTGTAGCAATAGATTTTAACATAATTCTAGAAAAGCATTTTACCAACATTACTGCTAGCGAAAATCATAGGGAAATAAAAGGTGAAGGATACGCTATAGATTATTTTGTTGATACCGAACATGTAAGCAATAAAGTATTTAGTCTTTATGGTGAAGCCGCACTTTTTGAGTTAATAAGAATTGCTAAAATCTACAACTGGCAAATATTTGATATGGGAAATGAACAAATGCTAGACCTTGAACATCCTGAAAAAAATGGGTACAGCAATTTCCAAAGTTATTTGCAGCATGTTTTGAAAAATACCGATAGTTAAATAGCCAAAATCATGGAGATAACAATCGATAGCCTGTCCATTCAAGAATTGGAGCTATACAACTATACAGATTCTTTAAAAGGAACTATAGATCAAATGGAAGAGCAAGTGCATGGTATCTACGATCAGTATAGAAACATTCACAACAACTATTTTGATCTATTTTTCAATACAGAAAACGAGGAAACAAAACTTGAAATCCTGAAACGCCTCTTGTTTTTGAATTGGTACGGTATAATTGAACCAAGTTATTACACTGGTGTTCAAGATCTAGACAATTCAATCATTTTGGAATCGTATACAATTTTAAACGAATATCTCCTAAGCAATAAAATCGATGAAGAATTTAAATGGATGTTATCCTATTATTCGAGTTGGGATTTCGCTATACTTCCTTTTTCGAAAAATAACCTTAGTGCACTAACAAAATTTGTTAAAGAAGTTGATACTACCGTTTTAGCTTATCCAAAAAAACAGTTACCCAGAGGAACCATGGATAACAGAGGACAAATGGGTATTTATTGGATAGCTGTTTGGTTGAAAGAAATGACTAAAAGAGGTTTAAATATAAATTATGATCAAACACTTACTAATTGCCATAGTTGCCCTAACTACTTTAGCCGCTACAGCACAGACCAAAATGCGACCAGTTAACGAACTCATTAATACCACCAATCCAGGCTGGCCTATTGTAAAAGATTGGATTGAATCTGCAAAAAACAAAGTCGAAATTTTAACAGCTGATAGTTCAAAAGCAAAAGATGCCTTGTTTAAAACACAGGTAACCACACGTTCGCCAATGGGATCGGTAATTTATATGACTGGTGGAATTTTGGTTGATGATGGCTGGATCAGAATTCTTGGTTCGGGCAATCCAAAACTAAACCGTACACTACCTGATTGGAACAAAGGAAAATCAATAGAGAAATTTGGGGAAGCATCGCCCTTCTTACTAGTTGCAGATGATGCAATTGGCGGTTTTTACCTTTTAAATGGTGGTGGTCTCGGTAAAGACCTGGGAAAAATATACTATTTTTCTCCAGATAATTTAACTTACGAGCCACTTGATCTTACCTATTCGGATTTCTTACAGTTTTGTTTCAACAACGATTTAAACAAATTTTACAAAGGCAAAAGGTGGACAAACTGGAGAGATGAGGTTTCAAAACTAGATGGAGATAAAGTCTTTAGTTTTCATCCAACCCTTTGGTCAAAAGAAGGCAAAAACATAAACAAAAACACAAAGAAGGTGATATCAATTGAAGAACAGTACAATTCAAATATAGATACACGTAAACAGCTAGGGCTTGATAAATAAACCACTCCGTGAAGAACCTAAAATGAAAAACGAAAAAAGAGATCATCCTTTATTAATATTTATTTTTGGCCCTCTTTTTTTGTCCTCATATTTCCTTTTCGATTGGTTATGGGAAAAACTTTGGTTTTTCGCCATACCCGTATTGGGTTTTTTCATTATCGCTTTTCTATCTTATTTCATTTTGTCTGTTACCAGCAAGAATAAGTTGGGTGTATGGGTCGGTATAGCTGTCATAACAATAATCGTTATTTCTGGGATTGCCAGTTCCGATTTTTTTAAAAGCGAAAAAATACTTGAAGCAAAACTAATGGACGACCAATCTGCAATTTATTTAACTTTAAGAGCAGACCATAAATTCGAAATGGTCTCTTCGAATATAGCCAGTGGTGAAACATTTAAAGGCAATTATAAGATAGCTGGCAACAGGATCATTTTTCTTGATAAACATTTCAGCAACAAGATGATACCTGATACACTCACTATTGTTGGAAACAAGGTTATTCTTTATTTTAATGAAAACGGTATTCCTGACACACAATTTGCAAGGTATTTTGATATTAATCTAAATAAAATAAAACAATCACCATAAACATCGAAACAATGGCAGAAATTGAATCAATTTTAAACCCTACATTTTTGTTAAATCTGGTTTCAATTGAAACAATTCAATATTATGCTACAATCGATACATCCATTAAAGAGGAAGGGATGGAGAGTAAGGTTGAATTAAAAGTAATGTTATTAAAACCAACAGAAAAAGAACATGAAGTAAACGAGCATTTTTACGAATTAATTTTAACGCATGTAACTAACTATCAGATCGATTTCATGAACGAAGATAATAGGACATTCGAATTTGACCCTGATGAGGTACAATTAGAAAGAGACGACAAATCAGATGTATATATTTTAAGCTTCATTAACTCATCAGTAAGTATATACATAAAGTTTAGCGGACTGGGAATGAAACTATTGAATTTTAATGAACCGAAATAGTATGATGAGCAACTTGCAAATAAAAAATTTTATAGAAGCACACAATATATCGATACTTTCATCAAATCTTTCGGATCGTTATTGGATCAAATACTTGTGCAGATTTAGATATTAGCGATAAGAATATTTCAATAGAAACCGAAAAACTTGATTTTGAACTGCTTGATGGGGAAGGTTTCAAAACTAGATGCGGATAAAGTCTTTAGTTTTCATCCAACCCTTTGGTCAAAAGAAGGCAGTAATATCAACAAGAGTTCTCGAAAAGCGGTGCCGGTTGAAGAACAGTACAACTTAAATATAGGTACATGTAAACAGCTAGGACTTAATAAAGAAAACTTTTGATTCTGCGCCCATCACCTTAAATCTGCGGGAAACAATTACGAAAAGGGTCGCCCGCAAATTACACAGATATACGCAGATATTCCCTTATCAATTGTCAGTCAGAACACATAGTCGAAGGCCGCATGACTTTGCGCCCTCTGCGCCTTCTCTCTGTGATCTTTGCGGTTAAAACACGATTATTCCATTAACTTTTGCTTAATGCCTTCGGTAAGTTTTTTCACTTTCATATAACCTGCCAATGAGCTGTTCCGTTTATCAAAGTCGATCACTAACCAGCCTTTTTTGGCTTTAAGGTTAAACTTATCGCTGCCATTTAGGTTCACAAACAGATCGATATTCTGATCTAATGGAAGTTCATTGTTCAAGGCACTATCCAGGTATTTTTCCAGTTTACCCGTTTTATCTTCGGCGTATTTTGCTTCAAATTTAAAGTCGGTATTGTTATCCATTGTGCTTACCGACAAACTACCCCCACTATTATGGCATCCATAACCTAAAGTGGTAACTAAAATCGCGATACTGTATATGATATTTTTCATGTTTTTATTGGTTAATTGATTAACTGTTTTTTCATCCCCCTGCCCCCTTCAAAGGGGGACTGGATTCGCGCCGGGCTTTCCGACTCCAAACCCAAATTTCATCTCCTGCCCCCTTCAAAGGGAGATGGACTGTTTTTTCACCCAGACTGTCGACCTCCAACCCCGGACCTCCGACTCCAAATTCGAAACTCCAAACTTAGACTCCGGACTCACGACTGAAGACTCCAGCCTACCCCCCTGCTCTTCCCTTAATATCATCGGTAGCGGTATTCCTGGACCGCGCCGATTTTACATTCTGGTTTCCGAAGCTATAACTGATGCTGAAGTTTGCCCTTCGGCTGGTGTAATGGTTCACTACGTTCATGTTAATGTTCTGATAAACCAGTTTTCCTTCCCAATGGTTGGTAAGTAAAATATCATCCATGTTTAAACGTAATTTAAGTTTTTTATCCATTAAAGTTTTCTGGATTCCGGCGTTTAAAGCACCCTGATAAATGGTGGTTTGCTCTACGCCCGAAACCCGCGGGGAGTTCAGCCATGCACTAATTTCGATACTAAAATTTTGAGACAGGGTAAAGGAATTGGAAGTAAAAATATTTACCGCAGCCTTACCCGCACTATATGCAGCACCTTCAATATTCCCGTCATTAAATTTGCTATAATAAACACTAACATTATTTTGAATATTCCACCATTTGGCAACTTTGACGGGAATATATAAATCTGCGGAGTAATTCTGGAAGCGGCCTAAATTCTGACGGATTACACTAATTACACGTGTGGCATCGTCCTGTTTACTGATCTGCGTAATCATATCCCGTGTATTCGAATAACTCAGGGATAAAGAAGCCTGTTTATAACTGTAGCTGATCTGATAATTATCGGTAAACTGAGGTTTCAGATAAGGATTTCCCTGATCGACCGCCAAGGGGTCCATATAGAACACAAAAGGATTCAATTGCTGGTAATTCGGACGGTCTACCCTTCTGCCGTAAGAGTAACGGATGTTGTGGTTTTCACTGATTTTCTGATTAACAAAAACCGTTGGAAAAACCGATAGGTAGTTCCGGACTACTTCTTTCCGGTCGGTTACAGAAGTACCATTAGAATGCGTGTGCTCTGCCCTTAAGCCCAGCTGAATCTGCCATACTTTCCATTCTTTAGAGAAACTGCCATAAATGGCATTGATATTTTCTTTGTACACAAAATTGTTCGATTTACCCAGATCATTTTGCCATACACCCGATACCAGCTGCTCAGAAATAAAATCATTATTGGTTACTACATAACTGCTTTTTAAACCTGTTTCCAATTTCATGGTTTTCGAAATCGGTAAGGTAAAATCCGTTCTGGCGGCATACACATTAATCTCTGCATCTGTATTATTCCGTAAAGTAGTTTGGTTGGTCGGGCTACCGCTGCTGTTTAAATAATTGGCCAGAAAATTTTCATCTTTTTTATTGCTGAAACCCGAGTAATCCATATCGAAAGTGATACTTTTCCCCTTTTTATCAAAATCATGTTTGATATTGAAGTTGGCTGTTAAATTACCCACAGGAGAGCTCGAGTTGGCATCCTGTAAAATATAACTAAGATTAGAAGCCCCATTTTGCACCGCATTGATATTGGTATTACTAAAATTCGTCAGTTTGGTATTTACCGTATTGGCATCTAACATCACCCCGAAAACTGTTTTCTCAGAAGCATAATAATCTGCACCTAATTTTCCCTGAAAACCGACACCTTTATTTTTACGGTCGAAATTTTGCGTTAGCGAACTGGCCAATCCCTCCGACAAAGTGCTACGGGTTAAAAACGTATTGTTAAACTGAGCCTTACGTGCCACGGCACCATTTCCAAAAATGTTCCATTTGCCCTGTCTGTGATTTAAGTTTAGGTTTACCCCCGCACGGAATAAATCGCTGGGCGAATCGGGCATAATGCCCTGCCCCGTATTAATGGAAACTGTACCATTGGTGCCATAAGCTTTATTGCGTTTAAGTTTAATGTTGATAATCCCGGCATTTCCGGCAGCATCATATTTAGCAGATGGATTGGTGATCAGTTCGATCGTAGCAATCTGATCGCTGCTCATATTGCTCAACAAAGTGGTAATATCCGCACCAGAAAGGAAGTTCGATTTTCCATCGATCATTACCGTTACACCGTTTTTATTGTTTAGTTTAATCTGATCATTCTGGCGGTCGATCTGCACACCCGGGGCTTTTTCTAAAACCTCTAAAGCGGTGCTACCGGTTGCAGTGATGCTATTCTCTACATTCAATACCGTTTTATCAATCTGGTGTTCAATAAATGGTTTTCTGCCCTGAACGCTTACTTCTTTTAATTGTTTGCTTAAACTTTCTATCGTAATGGCAGGTAATTTCATGTCTTCGTTAAGCGAAAAGTGACTGGTCTTTTTACTTTTAAAACCAACTATAGAGATCGACAATACATATTCACCGCTTTTCAACTGATCGATTGCAAACGCTCCTTCGATATTGGTCGATACGCTTTTAACCACGGTCGTATCAGGATAATGCAGCACCCTAACAATCGCAAACGACACCGGAACAGTCTTTTCATCAACAATTTTCCCTGTAAGTTTATTTAATTTTTGGGCAAAAGAAGCCCCACATGCTATTAAGCATGCAACTAGCGTAAATAATGTTTTCATGGTTTCTTCTTTTTAGGCGTTTTATTTTTAATGCTGAGACAAATCTGTTATTGCGAGGCACAGTCTTTCCGGAACTTTGGTCGCCAAGCTTAGCCCCTGGACTCTAGACTGATGTTTTAGACTAAAAAACTATCCCCCAGCTCTTCCCTTAATATCATCTGCTGCGGTTTTCCGGTCCTGGTTTGATTTTAGATTTTGGTTACCAAAACTATAACTGATATTGAAAGATACTCTTCTGCTTATGTAATTATTCTGCACCCTTAAATTCACATTTTGATAATCGAGTGTTCCTTTCCAGTAGTTGGTCTGAAAAATATCATCAACATTTAACTTAAGTTTTAAAGCTTTGTTCAGGAAACTTTTCTGTACACCTATATTTAAAGCATACTGATAAATAGTAGTCCGTTCTAAGCCTCTAACCCTTGGTGAGTTTAACCAGAAATTGGTTTCTAGTGCCCAGTTATCGCCCAAAATAATCGAATTTACGGTATTAAAATTGTAGAATACTTTACTTAAAGCAAAGGGTGCGCCTTCTAAATTATCGTCATTAAATTTATTATAAGAAACCCTAAAATTGTTTTGCAGATTCCACCATTTGGCAATGTTTACCGGAACCGATAAGCCGGCAGAGTAGTATTCTCCACTGCCAATATTCCCTTGCCCTACAGTAACTATTCTGGTGCTATCGTTTTGTGCGGTTTTACTATCTAAAATTAAATCTTTTGTTTTAGCATAACTCAATGAAAAAAATAATCCGCTTTTATAATTGTAACTCACTTCAAAATTATTGGTAAACTGGGGTTTTAAATATGGGTTTCCCTGTGCTATGGTATAAGGATCCATATAAAAATTAAACGGATTTAACTGCTGGTAATTTGGCCGGTCTATCCGCCTGCCATAGGTGTAACGTAGATTACTACTTTCAGAAATTTTCTGGTTAATAAAAACCGTTGGAAATAATGATAAATAATGTTGCTTTACCGATGTATTATTGGTTACCGATGTTCCGGTAGATTGGGTGTACTCTGCCCGTAAACCAGCCTGAACTTGCCACCTACCCCAATCTTTCGATAAATTTGCATAAGCTGCGTTTACGTTTTCTTTGTAAATAAAGTTATTGCTTTGTCCTACAATATTCTGCCATTCATTATTGATCAATGCTGATGACAGAAAATCGTTATTGGTTTTAACATAAGCCGTTTTCAGACCGGTTTCTATCTTTGTAGTTTTTGATATCGGCCAGGTAAAATCCGTTTTTGCGGCATAAATATCGATAACTGTTTTACTATTATTTTTAATCACTGTATTATTATAAACAGCACCTTTATCATCGTAAAAATTGGTGTTAAAATTTTCCAGTCCCGAATAATCAAAGCCAGAATAATCGGCATCAAAGTTTAAACTTGCGCCCTCCTTTTTAAAATCATGTCTGATGTTAAAATTTACACTATAATTTTTGTTTGGGGTATTCGCATCAGAATATTGGATTAACGAATTATTGCCGGTAACCCCATCCTTAATTTCGTTTATAAACGTTTGAGAGAAATTATCCAATTTACGTGTACTTGTACTGCCATCGAGCATAATACCAAGGGTTGTTTTTTCACCTGCGTAATAATCTGCACCTAGTTTTGCGGCCAACCGCGATCCTGTATATATTTTCTGAAAATTCTGGTTAAAGTTGCTCTGTAAACCATTGGCATTGGTACTCCGCTCTAAAAATAGATTCGAAAAATTATTATTTTTTGAAGCATTTGCATTGGTGAAAAAATTCCACTTTTCTACACGGTGATTTAAGTTGAAGTTAAGTTCCGATCCGTAAATATTGGTGGGTAAGTTAGCCCTTATTGCATTGCGATAGGTTGACGAAACATTTCCGTTGGTACCAAATGCCTTATTCTTTTTTAGTTTGATGTTGATGATGCCCGCGTTACCGGCAGCATCATACTTAGCCGATGGGTTAGTAATAATTTCGATGGTAGCAATCTGGCTACTGCTTAAACCATTTAAATAAACCGTTAAATCGGCACTCGATAAAAAGTTGTTTTTCCCATCAATCATCACCATTACACCCGATTTATTGTTCAATAAAATCTGGTCATTTTGCCTGTCTAACTGTACGCCTGGTGCTTTCTCTAAAATTTCGAGTGCCGTACCGCCTGTTGCAATAATGCTGTTCTCTACATTCAGTACCATTTTATCGATCTGATGTTCAATAAAAGGTTTCTTGCCCTGAACACTCACTTCTTTTAATTGTTTGCTTAAACTTTCGATCGTGATGACAGGTAATTTCATGTCTTCGTTAAGCGAAAAACGGTCAGTCTTTTTACTTTTAAAACCCACTATAGAGATAGACAACATATATTCACCGCTTTTCAACTGATCGATTGCGAACTCACCTTCGATATTGGTCGATACGCTTTTAACCACGATCGTATCAGGATAATGCAGCACCCTAACAATCGCAAACGACACCGGAACAGTCTTTTCATCAACAATTTTCCCTGTCAGTTTATTTAATTTTTGGGCAAAAGAAGCCCCACATGCCATAAAGCATGCAACTAGCGTAAATAATGTTTTCATGGTCTTTTTCTTGTAGGTATGATCGTCATCTCGACTGAAGTGAAACGGAATGGAGAGATCTGCTCGAATAGACTTCTCGGCTGCGCTGCACTCCGCTCGAAATGACGGAACTATTATTCAGGCGCTATACCCAACTCTTCTTTAACTTCCTTAATCCGGTTTGATATGGAATCCTGGTAAAGGGTATCATTAGGTTTATCTTGGTGCAAACGGTCTAAATCACGTAGCTCCTGCTCTAACTTTTCCTTTTTTAACGCCTCTTCTTTTAATTTCGCAACACATTTCAAACCATCATCCGTCATAATCCATATGCTAGAATCGTTATGATCATTTTCGCTGTCGTTACATTCCCAGGTCCAGTAATTATTAACATAGCGGTAAGCATCCTGCTTTAAAATTAATTTTGTACCCACCGGAATTTCAAGGTTTAACCTTACTTCCTGGTTTCTCCAAATGGTCCCCTTTCTCAATTGAAACCGCGGACTAAAAATCAGTTCAGAATCTTTCACTATATAATTGTAGCTAATGTTCTGCGCATTTTGCAAGGCACTTTGAAAAGTTTTACCCTGCGATTCGTATTTTTGTGTTAAACGGGTGACACCGGTTTCACTTTTGTTAATATCAATGCGGATATGGTTCGGTGAAACAAAAGGTCCGTCTTCAAAATCATCAACTACAATCTGGTGGCGATTATTCGCATCAATGTGGTAAGCCACGCTATCTTCTTTACTGAAATATTTACTTTTATCGATATTGATGGTATATACCGGATAAGCTTTCAGGTCGGTTGGTTGTGTTAACTCTGCATGTTGCTTAAATTCTGATGATATTTTAGCTGCCTGATAACCTGTTATGGCTACACCTGCCAGCCAGATAATTAACAGGGCAAAAGAAAGTGTTTTGTTAATGGCCTGTTTGTTAAAAGCTACCCTGATCGAGAATAACACCAGGGCTAAAATAGGTACAAAGCAAACAATAAATACACCAAATAAAATTGCTCCCCTATTGCCTTCATTAATAATAGAGAAGGGAAAATATTCGTAAATACTGGCATCCCAAAATCCCTGAAAAGCGGCCGTACCAATAATTAAAGTAATTAAAAAGAGTACGCCAAAAACAACGATAAAACCCGCAATGATCTTAAAAATCACCTTTCCGGTGCCCGAAATAAAGCGGCCCAGCCATTCGAAAAATTCTCCGATAAAATTCCCCAAACGGGCAAATATCGGTTGGGCATGTTTGTTTACTTCGCCTAAACGTTCTTTAACCGCTTGTAATTCTTCATCAAGGTTCTTTTGGAAACCCTGAAGGTTTGCAGGCTCACCTTTCATCTCCATGCGTTCGATCCGGGATTTTGCTTTCGGCATAATAATCCAGAGTATGGCATATACCAGTATTCCGAATCCACCGGCAAAACTGATCAGCAATGTTGCAAGCCTGATCCATTTGGGATCTGCATTTACATAATGTGCAATACCCGCACAAACACCTGCTACTACGCGGTCGTCCATATCGCGGTACAGTTTTTTCTCCGTGTACTGGTATTGATAGTTGTTATTGATTACCGGCGCTTCTTCGCCTTCCTCTACCGTATCAAAATCCTGCACCTTGCCCATTTGCGCAATCACCGAATTTACATTCGCCGAATCTACTACTTGTTTTTTCTGCTCTTCCAATTGCTCGGTTAACAGCTCGGCAATCCGGTTTTCGATATCCGTTACAATTTCAAGGTCATCTGCATGGTTGGCAAAATATTGTTTTACTTCGTTCAGGTAGGCCTTTAAGAGTTCGTAAGCACTTTCTTCAATATGAATAATCGTGTTCCCTATGTTTATGATGATGGTCTTTTCCATTTCCTTTTTAATATTTATGAATTGGCTCCTTTTTGTGAAATACCTACAGCATAAGCCAGCTCCTGCCAGGTTTGATCTAGTTGTGATAAAATACCCCGGCCATCTTCGGTTAAGGTATAATATTTACGCGGTGGGCCTGAGGTAGATTCTACCCAGTTGTAGCTTAACAAACCGTTGTTTTTAAGCCTAGTTAATAATGGATATAATGTACCCTCAACCACCAATAGCTTTGCCGTCCTTAATTCGGCAATAATATCCGAAGCATATATTTCGCCCCGTGAGATGATTGATAAAACACAGTACTCCAGAATTCCCTTCCGCATTTGTGTTTGCGTATTTTCTGCTATCATAATACAAAGATATATGTTTTATATACTACCATGCAATACATAGTACTAAAATAAATCAAAGTAAATTCATAAATATCTGATTATCAGATTAATAATTTTAAATAAAATTTTGTGTTTTGGAATTAATTCTGTAAAAGATGAAAATTTTCAATACTTTTTAGAAAAGCAAGGTCCTGTAATGCTTCGGTTTATGCAGTCCTGCTATCACCTATAGTCCCGATTGGGCCTGTGCTAAACTTACGAAGTTTGCGCTGCCCGTGCCTGTTAAACTTCGTAAGTTGGCCTGCCTTGAAATCGGGAGCTATTTGGTTCTATCAGGTTTAGCTGGAGCGGCGTAGTGCTACTATTTATGGTTTTGGGATAATGCCAGAACAGTCTATTGTAAATAAACCTGACAGAGCGGGTAGCCCACAGTGAAGCAAAGCGTAACGAGGACTACAAGCGATGGCGGGACTACAGTACCTATGAAAAACAGCACGTACATTTTCAAAAAAGGCTTTGTGGCCTCTAAAGTTAAACGGTACATATCTAATTTTGAGGTTTACAGAAATTAAGCATACAAATACGATAGATTTAATATATTTTGATAATTTTGCAGCGTTTTAACTTATTTTCATGAAAAAATCTATTGCCAGCATTGTTGCTGAAGCAAACGAAAGCGGCGAAGGAACACTCAAAAGAACCTTAGGTCCCATTAACCTTATTTTAATTGGCGTAGGCTTAACGCTTGGTGCAGGTTTATTTTCGATTACAGGTTTGGCCGCAGCCAATCATTCTGGCCCGGCAGTTACCCTATCTTTTGTTATCGCGGCATTGGGCTGTGGTTTTGCAGCTTTATGTTATGCTGAGTTTGCATCCATGATTCCAGTAGCAGGCAGTGCCTATACCTATTCTTACGCTACCATGGGCGAACTCTTCGCCTGGATTATAGGCTGGGATCTGGTATTGGAATATTCTGTTGGTTGTGCTACCGTTGCCATTAGCTGGTCGCAGTATTTAACCAAGTTTTTGGCCAGCTTGCATATTTATCTCCCCCCTCAGTTAACATTATCTCCTTTCGAAACAGCTAAACTTGCCGATGGCTCTACTGTTAATGGCATTATTAATATCCCTGCAGCATTGGTGGTGGTATTAATGACAGCCATATTGATCCGTGGTACCAAAGGATCAGCCATTGTAAATGGAATTATTGTATTTCTTAAAGTTGGTGTGGTATTGGTTTTTATTGCCCTGGGCTGGCAATATATCGATCCCGCCAATTACCATCCGTACATCCCCGAAAATACCGGAACATTTGGCCAGTTTGGCTGGAGTGGTGTTTTACGTGGAGCGGGCTTAGTCTTTTTTGTATTTATCGGTTTCGATGCTGTTGCCGCTTCGGCACAGGAAACAAAGAATCCAGCGAGAGATTTACCAATCGGCATCATCGGATCACTAGTGGTTTGTACGGTTCTTTTTGGCTTGTTCGGGCATGTGATGACTGGCCTGGCCAATTATAAAGAATTTGCCAACAGTGGTGCCCCGGTAGCCATTGCCATTGAAAAAACACCTTATGCATGGCTAAGTCAGGCTATTATTCTGGCTATTTTGATAGGCTATACTTCGGTAATCTTAATTGATTTAATGGCGCAATCGCGAATGTTCTACTCCATTAGTAAGGATGGCTTATTGCCAAAGATGTTTTCTGATGTACATACTAAATTTAAAACGCCATACAAATCGAACATTATACTTTGTGTATTTATTGGACTTTTTGCGGCATTTGTCCCCATGAATGTGGTCGGCGAAATGACAAGCATTGGCACCTTGTTGGCCTTTTTGATGGTTTGTGTTGGCATCTTGATCTTAAGAAAGACAAATCCCGAAGCTAAACGCCCATTTAAAGTCCCTTTTGTACCCTTAATCCCTATTTTAGGCATTTTAACCTGTATTGCCATGATGGTATTCCTACCTTGGGAAACCTGGCTGAGGTTAGCAGTGTGGTTAATTATTGGCTTAGCCATTTACTTCTGGTACGGTAAAAAGAATAGTAAATTGAAAGCACAGCAAAACAAGGAAGAACAATAGCTAAGCGCATTACTATGCATAATACGCTTAAGCTGTTTGATTTTCTATACAGCTTAAGCGGCTATTTATCACCCAATTGTATTAAAAAAAGAATAAATATCAGTCGAATAACAAAAAAGCAGAAGTTATTAACAATTGAACATTTTTTTAGGCTTTTGGCTTGGGATTTGTCTTAAGAAAATTAACCCTATTAAATTCATTCCTATGCTTATTAAATTAGACACATCAGCTTTCAGGCTTTTCAGGCACAAAGCAGAAAGCGAAAAAAAAACTATTACACCACTTACAAGAGCGCAATGGATTACTGCCGATAGAATCGTAATAGCAGCAATATTTATTGCAACAATTGTTGGCGCAATCTTATTTTAAATTTCCGATGGTTGATCAAAAATCTTCAGAAATCATTTCCTTATTCATCACCACTGCAGCCATTGTTCCTGCAGCTGTAATGATAGATAGCGCCCTGAACAAGGTTGCACAATCTCCTGCGGCATAAACGCTTTTGGCAGTGCTTTGCTGCTGTTCATCAACCTTTATTGTTTTTAAATCTGTTAATTCATAACCAAGTTGCTCATTGAAATTGCAATGTTGTTCAACATCCGATTTAACGTATATCGCCTTTAAGGCTATTTTTTTACCATTTTTAAAAAGAACATCTTCGAGATAACCATTATTGTGCAGTAGTTCAACAATTTCATCTTCTATAATGTTGATTGATTTGGATTTGAGTCTTTCTATCTGCCCGGCGCTTAGCTGCGATTTACCATTGGTTAAAATCGTTAGATCTTTATTCCAGTGATTCAGGGTTTTGGCCATCTCAAATGCATGCTCGCCATTCATTAAAAGTCCTATTTTTTCATTCTTCACCTCGTAACCATGGCAATAAGGACAATGTATAGCAGAAATAGCCCAGCACTCAGCCAAACCTTTAATATCAGGCAGCACATCTTTTAAACCTGTGGCCAATAATATTTTCCGTGCAGTAAAATTTTCGCCGTTTTCTACGCCAACATTAAAACCTCCATCTATTCGTTTGGCCGAAACAGCATTCCCTTCCAAAAACCTGACTGTTGGATATTTCAGCACTTCTGCCTTGGCAGCTTTAGCAATAGCTGCAGGCTTATCGCCATCGTGCGTTAAAAAATTATGCGAATGTGGGGTTTGCCTGTTGCATGGCTTACCAGCGTCGATTACCAAAACATTTCTGGTCGCCCTACCCAAAGTTAATGCGGCAGATAAACCAGCATAACTTCCTCCTATTATAATTACATCAAAATCCATATCTAAATCTTTTGATACAAAGATCTGAAAGGAATTAACAAACGCAACACAATTGCATTAAATAAATGTCATTTTTATTTTCGGAATATTGTTGCCTTAATAAAGCTCCCATAATATAGCTTTTCTTCAACAACCAGATAATTGGCTTTGAAAAAGTAAGGATTCACATCGATAAGCTGATGCGCTTCTACAATACCCAATGATCTAAAAAAGCCATACATCGACCGGAGCAACAACCACTTCCACCAGTTTCCATTGGTTTTATTGAGCGAAAAATCGACAAGGAGCCATAATCCATCTTTCTTTAAATACTCATTTAACTGTCCAAACACCTTTGCAGCGCGTTGCTCAGCAAAATTATCAAACAGAAAAGGGGTTAAAATTACATCAAATACTACATCAGTTTTAAAATCCTCAATACCAATGTTTACGAATTCAACGTGGTTATTTTTATAATTTCGTTTTTGAGAAAGCGCAATCATTTTAGCAGATATTTCTACATAAACGACCTTTAATCTACCCGAATAAATCTTCGCGAGTTCTTCTAAGATCCATCCGGTTCCTCCGCCTACAATTAATATACTGTTACCCTCCTGAATATATGAAAGCTGATTGATCTGCGCATTCACCTGCGATTTAAAAAACACCAAACGACTTAAAGTATCGTAATGACCGGCTATTTTATCATAGTTGTTATTCATTGGTTAACTGTTTAATTGTTGAAATTGGTTAATTGACATACCACCGATTAACCAGTTAACCGATTTAAACAATTAACCCCTATCGCACAAACTGCATTCCGATTATTCCGCATATCGCCTTAAATAAGATCAGTCCATCAATTACCATTAAATAATAGAGAATGTTTTTTCTTCGGTGCATGGAATAGGCCACGTAAATGGTGAGAATGAATGGCAACACGTTAAATAAAACCTGGGGCCATCCAAAACCTTTGTAACCGGCAAATATGCCTAAAGAAATTAACCCTATAATCAACAATGGAATCAGGATATTGAAAATTGTCCTGCGCAGCCCATAACGTACTACAAATGTTCTTAAATGTTTATTGGCATCGGTTGGGTAATCTTTAATATCAAAAATGATTGCGTTTACGGTGCAGAACATCCAGTTTTTAATAAATAGCCAGGTCCACAATACAGAATCGTGATAGCCAACCCCGGTTTCAATTTTAAGCATAATCAGCGGCAGCACATTGGCACAGCAGGCCCACACAAAACCAATTACAAAAGCTTTTAGCCAGCCTGTATTGCGCAGATTAAATTTGAGGAAAGATCTGGGCAGTAAACCATAGTATAATCCTCCTGCAATGATGATAATGAATATTGCTACCCAATAACTGATCGGCAGGCCCATAATATGCTGAAAGTTTTGGTAAAGCAGGTTTATGGCCAACAGCATACAAATAATAAAAAGCACAGCCTGACTCCTGTTGATAAATATTTTATGCTTGAAATACCACTGGTTGCGCGGATTGGTTACAGATGGTTTGGTAGAAACCTTATTGTAAGCGTAAGTATAATAGATGGTTGGTGCCAGAAACAGCAACAGGTAGTAATTTAATGAATTAAGGGGCAGCCTTAACTGGAAGGTGGCTTCGAGCGTTAGGGCAACAGCTAAAATGCCTACAAAGTAGTTTCCAAAGAAAATGAACCTGATAACTTTACCGAACATTTGCCGTAATTTTTCAGCTGGCAATTTCGGATATATAATCGAATATGGTAAATAAATAAAATATAAATTATATCCCATTTAAACTTAAGATCAACCGATTCTGTGGAGAAAAATATACTTGGGGAGAAGTGATTTTCCGTTATCTTGAAACAAATAAGAAAGACCAACAATAACGATATTGACTATAACATTACTTAAAACCAACTAACTAGAAAAAAATAATATGGAAGAACAAAAAGACAACTCAACTTCACCTGCAGACAACACTCCAAAGGTGACCGGAATTGGCGGCATTTTCTTTTTTTCCGATAATCCGCAGGAAACAAAAGACTGGTATGCTAAAAATTTAGGATTTGAAATGAGTGCCTGGGGTACCTCGAGTTTCGAAACCAGAAACCTCAATAATCCTGATGAGATCGAATCACTTCAATGGAGTCCATTCAAAAAAGGGGATGAATATTTTTCGCCATCCAAAAAAGATTTCATGATTAACTATCGTGTACAACATCTTGAAGGTCTTGTTGAGAAACTCAAAGAAAACGGCGTAACCATACTCGATGAGATTGCAACTTACGATTATGGGAAATTTATCCATATTATGGATGGAGAAGGCAATAAGATTGAGTTGTGGGAGCCGAAGTAGGATTCTTTGCTACACTTTGTCATCCTAGGTACAACGAAGGATCTCTTTATAATATAGACCTATCCGTGCGTCACCCTGAATTCATTTCAGGGTCTTTACAGCATGAAGATCGATATTATCACGCCTTTCGAGATGTTTACTGTTTTTAGAAATCTTAACAGGATGGTGATTTCTAGGTGAATTAAAAAAGGTCTTCAATAATATTGAAGACCTTTAGTTGTGGGAAATGATCCCGATCCGAATCGGGACGACCCACTAGATATAAAGGAGGTGCTATAAATCAGTAGATGCAATCAATTTTTCTATCATAACCCTGCTTTTCCATTTTTTAATCTGGTTTTCCTTAATTCTTGCATCTCTTAAATTATCAAAAATCCCGAACCAGACAATAAACCAATCACCAGTATGCCCGGTAAAACCTGAATGATTTGTATTGTGCTTCTTTAGCCGTTCCGTTAGGTTAACAGTAGAACCGATATAATATTTATCGCGCGTTTTGGAATATAGAATATAGGTGTAAAACATCTTTAACAACTGTTTAATTATTTGGGATGTCTATTGCTTTTAGAAATTTTAATAGGAAAGTGATTTCTATATGAATTAAAAAAAGGTCTTCAATATTATCGAAGACCTTTAGTTGTGGGAAATGATCCCGATCCGAATCGGGACGACCCTAGGTATAAAGGAGGTGCTCTGAACCAGCTGAGCTAATTTCCCTGTTGGTAATGTTTTAAAATTATCTTGGCCTTTTCGATCCGCCCCTCCCGACTGATAATGTCGGGATGCTCTGAACCAGCTGAGCTAATTTCCCATTTGGGCGTATTTCAAAGTTTTATAAAAAAGCCTTCCAGTTATACTGAAAGGCTTGGTGGGAAATGATCCCGATCCGAATCGGGACGACCCTAGGTATAAAGGAGGTGCTATAAACCAGTTGATGCAATCAATTTTTCTATCATAACCCTGCTTTTCCATTTTTTAATCTGGTTTTCCTTAATTCTTGCATCTCTTAAATTATCAAAAATCCCGAACCAGACAATATGCCAATCACCGGTATGCCCGGTAAAACCTGAATGATTTGTATTGTGCTTCTTTAGCCGTTCCGTTAGGTTAACAGTAGAACCGATATAATATTTATCGCGCGTTTTGGAATATAGAATATAGGTGTAAAACATCTTTAACAACTGTTTAATTATTTGGGATGTCTATTGCTTTTAGAAATCTTAATAGGAAAGTGATTTCTATATGAATTAAAAAAAGGTCTTCAATATTATCGAAGACCTTTAGTTGTGGGAAATGATCCCGATCCGAATCGGGACGACCCTAGGTATAAAGGAGGTGCTATAAACCAGTTGATGCAATCAATTTTTCTATCATAACCCTGCTTTTCCATTTTTTAATCTGGTTTTCCTTAATTCTTGCATCTCTTAAGCTATCGAAAATCTCGAACCAGACAATATGCCAATCACCGGTATGCCCGGTAAACCCCGAATGATTCGTATTGTGTTTCTTTAACCGCTCCGTTAGGTTAACAGTAGAACCGATGTAATATTTATCGCGGATTTTGGAGAAAAGAATATAAGTATAAAACATCTTTAATAATTATCATTTATTTCGGGATGTCAACTGTTTTTAGGATGGGAATGTGAATTAAAAAAGGTCTTCAATAATATTGAAGACCTTTAGTTGTGGGAAATGATCCCGATCCGAATCGGGACGACCCTAGGTATAAAGGAGGTGCTATAAACCAGTTGATGCAATCAATTTTTCTATCATAACCCTGCTTTTCCATTTTTTAATCTGGTTTTCCTTAATTCTTGCATCTCTTAAGCTATCGAAAATCTCGAACCAGACAATATGCCAATCACCGGTATGCCCGGTAAACCCCGAATGATTCGTATTGTGTTTCTTTAACCGCTCCGTTAGGTTAACAGTAGAACCGATGTAATATTTATCGCGGATTTTGGAGAAAAGAATATAAGTATAAAACATCTTTAATAATTATCATTTATTTCGGGATGTCAACTGTTTTTAGGATGGGAATGTGAATTAAAAAAGGTCTTCAATAATATTGAAGACCTTTAGTTGTGGGAAATGAGGGGTTCGAACCCCCGACCCCCTCGGTGTAAACGAGGTGCTCTGAACCAGCTGAGCTAATTTCCCTGTTGGTAATGTTTTAAAATTATCTCGGCCTTTTAGATCCGACCCTCCCGACTGACAATGTCGGGATGCTCTGAACCAGCTGAGCTAATTTCCCATTTGGGTGTATTTCAAAGTTTTATAAAAAAGCCTTCCAGTTGTACTGAAAGGCTTGGTGGGAAATGAGGGGTTCGAACCCCCGACCCCCTCGGTGTAAACGAGGTGCTCTGAACCAGCTGAGCTAATTTCCCTTTTATAATTTTGTCAAACTTAATGTCCCATCCTCCGTTTGGGAATGCAAATATAGCGCTATAAAACTGTTCTGCAAATCTTTTTTTCTTTTTTTTCAACTTAACAAAGTTTCGAGGATTTTGTGCGATTGTACCACTCCGAACGACGCGGTATGTAAGGTATAGAAAACCAATATCTTATCTAACAAAAATCGTCGCTGTGTATTGCTCATTTTTATTTCAGAAATTTTTTCGAGTGGTGTATTAAAAAGTAAAATAAACCCGATAGCATCTTCTAATAGGAGATAATTGGAGTGGATTGGCAATCTGGAAGTAAACTCACCCTCCTGCAGATCGAAATAAATCTGATCGTTTCTCCTTTTCTCATTAGGCGAGAAACCCAGAAAACGGGTAAGTTTTAATAAAAACGACAAATGAAAATTGGGATTGATCTCTTCAATTTCATCAAACCAGGCGATCGAATTAAAAATGTAATCGAATAAACTCTCATCGGCTGATTGTTGCCTGATACTTTTATAAAGCACCTCATTTAAAAAAATAACGATACTGGTTTTAATCATATCGTAAGGGATGCTTTTAAAAACAGGTGTTTGCCGAACTTCAGATACCCTTTGAATATTGGTATTTGCTTTATGATAAACCACCATATCCAATAAATGGAGCGATTGCAGCATGTTCATCTTAATCTTCGCTTTTGGTTTTTTAACACCATTAATGAGATAAGACTGCATGCCGAATTTATCGGTAAGCACCTGCACTACTACACTGCTTTCGCTGTAATTGGTGGTCTTTAAAACAATGCCCCTAACTTTGTGCAACATCCGATTAAAACAATTTTTTCAAAAGTATGTTATTTGTGCAAATTTAATTGCGCAAAAAGTAATCACGTTTTACAAATAAGATTAGTTTTGCCGTTAATATTATTATTAAACTAAGCTGCACATGTGGGTTAAGCTATCGAGATTCATTCTTCAGAACCGTATCGCAATCATCGTATTTTTTTTATTGGGCACAATTTTCATGGCTTATCAGGCCAAAAATGTAAAACTCTCCTACACAGGAAGTAAAATCCTGCCTGTTACCGATAGCGCATTTTTAAAATACAACGCTTTTAAAAAGACCTTTGGCGAGGATGGAAGTGTTATGGTAGTGGGAATACAATCGCCTGATATTTTTAAAAAAGAAGTTTACAACCAATGGGTCCAGCTTTCTAACGACATTCAGAAGTTAAAAGGCATTAAACAGGTTTTATCATCAGGCAGAATTTTTCAACTGGAAAAAGATACTGTAAACCAAAAATTTGTTTTAAAGCCGCTACCTGGTGGTTTGGTTAAAACTGACGCTGAGATGGATTCGATCAAAAACACCATTTATAGCAATCCTTTTTTCGAAGGCCTGGTTTACAACCGTCAGAATGCCACCTTAATGGCCATCACTTTTGATACCAAAATCTTAAATACTGCTGAACGTAACCCTATTTTAAAAGAAATTGAAGCAAAAGCCAAAGCTTTCCAGACCACAACAAAGATACAGGTGCATATTTCGGGTTTACCTTATATCCGTACCGCGGTAAGTAAATTGGTAAGTAACGAATTCGTATTGTTTTTGGGCTTATCTATTTTAGTTTCTGCGCTAATCTTATTGTTTTTCTTCAAGAAATTTTATGCCGTATTCTTCCCTATTTTAGTAGTTGTGATGGGTGTGATCTGGAGTATCGGCACATTGGTACTATTTGGTTTCGAACTGACTATTTTAACAGGGCTGATTCCACCGCTTATTGTAATTATCGGTATTCCAAACAGTATTTTATTGTTGAATAAATACCAGAATGAACTTAGAAAAGACGGCGATAAACAACGTGCCTTAAGCGTAACCATAGAAAGAATTGCCATTACCACGCTAATTGCGAACATTACCGCAGCCATTGGATTTGGTGTATTGTATTTTACAGGAAGTGAGTTATTGATGCAATTTGGCAGTGTAGCCTCAATAAACGTAATGATTACCTGGTTAATGTGTTTATGTCTAATCCCGATTATCTTCAGTTATTTGCCAGCACCGAAACTTAAAGCACAAAACCACATTGAAGAAGGATTTTTGCATAAATTATTAGTTAAAACCGATACGCTGGTGCAGCACAAAAGTGGGCTGATTTATATCGGAACGATTATCATATCCATCATTGCCTTTATTGGTGTGATGAAAATCAATGTTAATGGTTATGTAGTTGATGACCTGCCTAAAAACTCGAAGATTTTAACGGATTTAAAATTCTTTGAGAAAAATTTCGAAGGTATTTTACCCTTAGAAGTAAGTGTAGATACGAAGAAAAAGAACGGGGTTTTCAATTTAACCAATCTGAAAAGAATGGAAAAACTGGAAAAGATGATTTCTTCCTATCCGGAGTTTTCGCGTTCTATTTCGGTAAATATGGGCCTAAAATATGCTACTCAAGCATTTTACAATAACGATTCTACTTTTTTCCGTTTGCCCGACAATCTGGAAAAGAATTTTATTTTAGCCTACATCGCCAATGGCGGTAAAGGAAATGCAAGTTTGTTAACCAACTTTATCAGCAAGGGTAATCAAAGTACAAGGATCAGTTTTCAAATGGCTGATGTTGGCTCAAAACGTTTAGACGCCATTATGGCCGAATTAAAACCGCGTATCGATAGTATCTTGCCTCCATCTAAATTTGATGTAGAACTTACGGGATCGAGCATTATCTTTTCTAAAGGGACAGATTATATGTTAAAGCATCTGGTTGAAAGTATTGCCCTCGCTATCGTATTGATCTCTCTCTTAAGGTTGGCACAATTTAAAAGTTTGGGCATTATGTTTATCTCCTTACTACCAAACATTGTTCCTTTAATTATTACCGCAGGGATTATGGGTTATTTTGGAATTTCTTTAAAACCTTCAACCATATTAATTTTTACCATCGCCTTTGGTTTAGCTTCCGATCAGACCATTTATTTCTTAACCCGTTATCAGCAGGAATTAAACCTGACCAATTTCAGCGTACCAAAAGTGATTACCGATACCATTACAGAAACAGGCGTGAGCATGACGCATATCGCTTTAATTTTATTCTTCGGCTTTGGAATTTTTACGGCATCTACCTTCGGAGGAACGGTAGTATTGGGCCTGCTCCTATCCATAACCCTATTGGTAGCTTTAATTTTCAATTTAACTTTATTACCAGCCCTGGTATTATGGCTAGATAAAAAGAAAGTAAGGAAACTGGTATCTGATGAGGAATCGGCGAAAAATATTGGTGAGTTTGATCATTAATCAGCTGAGAGTTTTCAGTTGGCAGTTTAGATTTTAAATCCTATAAGGTTTTAAAAACATTATAGGATTCTTATATTTATAAAAAAATTGCCATGAAATATTTCGACAAATTTCATCCCGACAATTTTTACCATATCTATAATCACGCTGTAGGAGATGAGAATCTTTTTAGAAAGCATGATAATTTTATTTTTTTCTTAAGCAGATATGAAAAATACATATCCCCTATCGCTAAAACATTTAGTTATTGTTTAATGCCTAATCATTTTCATGTATTGATACAGGTGAGGGATGAAAAGGCAATCAGACTGCTATCAAAAAATGATGATGATGAATTTGATTTCCATAAATTTATTATGCAACAACTCAGCAATTTTCTAAATAGTTATGCCAAAGCATTCAACAAACAACATAATAGAAAAGGTGCTTTATTTTTAGACTTCACTCGAAGAAAAGAAATCAAGGATGAATTTTATTTCTCTAGGTTAATTAATTACATACACCAAAACCCAGTGCATCATGGCTTTTGCAAATCAGCATCGGATTGGGATTATTCTTCTTACAACTCAATAATTTCGATCAATAAAAATTCAAAACTTGAACGAAATGCTGTTTTTGATTGGTTCGGGGGAATTGAAGAGTTTATAGCCTTTCATCAAAAAGAGGGGTTCATAGATTTAGACCTATAAGGTTTTAAAAACCTTATAGGTCTTTTAGTATCTACAAAACAACCAACCCTACATTCCACCCCAACCAACCGGTATACCTCGAATTGTTAAAAGAGAAATCTTGATGTTTTTCCTGCAATAAACCAAATTCACCGATCCTGGTGTTTTGTTTAGTGTAATAAATATTAACCGATGGGCCGCCTTGTATGGCCAGCCATTTATTTAACCGGATGTTTATCGGCAGCTCAAATTTATTCAACAGATTGAGGTAATCCCAAGTGCCTTGATATACATATTGAGAACTTATTTCAGGGTTTAAAGAAATGCTTTTAAACAATTTCATTTCCTTACCAAAACCCAGACCGCCGGTATATATTTTTTCAGCTGATTTTTTGTTCGTGCCAAACATTAACATATTGTATAAATGTTTGCTGCCACCTTTATAAGCTACATTAAAATTAGTGCTTTCATTGGTGCTGAAACTAAATTTATGATAACCTTTTAAAGCAACATTGATGAGCCCGATTGAATAGCCATCATTTTCATTTGAAACATTTAATATCCCAACTTGGGCGCCTTTTAAGTTTTTGGCATAATTAATTGCGCCAATTTGCAATCCACTAGCAGTTAGTGAGGTAAAATTGGTAAGCACGGCCAGATTTATCCCACTACTTTCTTTAGCGATGTTGGCAATGCCACCTATTTGTATTCCACTGGTTCTACCGTTTACAATGTTCCCGCCCACTCCTATTTGTACACCTTTTGTTTCTTTGTTAACCAGGTTAAAAGCGCCAACCTGAATGCCTTTTAAAGTATCGCCTATTACATTAATACCAACAGAAAACTGTGCACCATTAAAATTATTTTTAATCGAGTTGCCAATGCCACCAACTTGAACCCCACTAAAGTTTTTGCCAATACGGTTAAATCCAGTTGCAACTTGTAGCGCTTCGGCACCGCCCTTTACATCGTTAAATAAACCTGCAACTTGAACGCCCTTAACGTTTCCACCAACTAAATTAAATGCTCCTCCAAACTGAAAATACTGTACATTACTTTTGTTAATATTAAAAACAAAACCAATTTCACCCCCATCTACTCCTGCGCTATAAGCCCCTATAACATTAAGCGAAAACTTGTTCACCACCTGTCCGCTCAACGAACCATGAGAGTTTAAACCCGGGATAAGCGAAAATTGAAAGGGAGCCTTTGAAATAAAACCGCCGATATTGATCGACTGTATTTTTTGTTGTGCGGTAACCAAAGCATTACCGAGCCAGGTATTTTCTACATCGCCCAAATTTCCACTGATGAACCTTTCTTCTGGATTTTCTTTTCTATTGGTAATGTTCACTTCAGCCAGAAAATGGGTAACGGTAGACTTATAATTTTCTTTACTTACCGTTAGCGATATAGGTTGTGTAATGTTTTTTAACCGCATCGAAAAATAACCGTTCCCATCCGATATTTCGGAAACCAACAGGTTTCGTTCGTAAATACTGGCATCCTGGATTGGTTTATTGGTCTGTTTATCTACAACCTGGCCTGTAATGGTATAAAGTTCGGGGTTACCAAGCGATTCGTTAACTAACAAAACCAGCTCGAGCGGTGCATACCTGATTATCACAAAATTACCCGATTGGCGGTATTCAAACCTATGATTTAATATTTTATCCAGCGTTTCGGCAATATTTAAGTTGTTTTCGTGGATACTGATCAAACTGTCAACCGGCAATATATTGCTGTTATAAGAAAACCTGAAGCCACCTTTCTCTTCTATCATCGCCAATACAGCACTCAATTTTTGTCGTTCGATATTGAGAGAAATATTTCTGGACAAATTCGATTGAGCCCGCACCAAGCAACAGAAAATAAAGAGAAAAAGAACAGTAATTTTGAGCGTACGCATTGGTTCTTATTTAAGTTTAATCTTGTCCTGCCCATATTCAACCCGTATTTTAAAAGTTTCAGCTATTACTGTCAGGATTTCTTTAAGCGATTCATTTTTAAAAGTTGTGCTAATTGGAAGCATCTTTAATGCAGGATTTTCAATAACAATATTGGATTTAAATTTTTGATTAAGTACGGCAACTAATTCGATAAGCGGCGTTCCATCACAAAGCAATTCATTCGAATAATAGTAATTATATAATTTACCCTGATTTTCTCCTTTAGATAAATGCTGCTGATTTTGACTTACTTCTACTTTCTCTCCTGCGGTTAAACGCACACTATCATTTCGGTTGTTTACCTTAACGATTCCACTTTCTACAATTACCACAACAGCTGCCCCATTGCTTTTCACATTAAATGCGGTGCCTACAACAGTTACCTGAACATCATTAACACTAATGATAAACGGTTTCGACTTATTAGCGCTGACTTTAAAAAAAGCTTCGCCCTTTAGTTTAACATTGCGGGTTTTATTAAAAAATCCACCTACAAAAGAGAGTTCAGATTGTTTATTCAGGATTGCAGTGGAACCATCAGGCAATGCCTGCGTTAAAGTATTTTCGCCACTATTTACATTTATTTTATTTCCGATTAAATTATTGTAGAAAAATAAGCCGGCACTAAAGAATATAAATACCACAGCCACCCATCGTAAAATGAATGTATAGTTGATCGTTTTTTTTTCGGTTTCTAAACGGGCATTTAACCGACCTAAAGCCTGATGCTCATCAATCTGGGGATCAATCTGCAGTTTACTTTTCTCCAATATCGTTCTAAAATCTTCTAATTGTTTGAGGTGATTGGGGTTTGATTTTGCCCACGCTTCAACCTGCTCACTTTCAGGCGCAGTGGCTTCCCCAAGCAAGTATTTTGCAAGTAAATCGTCGTTAATATGTGTATAGTTTTTATCCATAAGCTTATTTCAATAAAATAAAAATGAGGATCAGAAAATCTACTACCTTAAGGCGCAAAATCTTTAAGGCCTTCCCCATCTGGTTTTCTACCGTTTTGATAGAAATATTTAGTGCATCGGCAATTTCCTGATATTTCATCTGGTCGAACCTGCTCAACTGAAATACATTTCTGCATTTTTCGGGCAGCTCATTTATTGCCGAATGGATATTCTTTTCCAGTTCTGTTGCCATGATTTCTGTATTTAAGTTTCCAGTATCGTTTTTCACAGCATCGGCATAATGAACGTTAAAATTCGATCTCACTTTTTGATGTTTCAAATAATTTAGACTTTCGTTATGCACCGAACGATAAAGAAATGATTTTAAAAACCCATCCGTTTTAAGTTGCTCTCTTTTCGTCCAGATGCGCACAAACACATTCTGAACAATTTCTTCGGCATCATCTTTTTCTTTAATTATGGTAAAAGCATAGGCATGCAGGCTTTTGAAATGCTTTAAAAACACTTCGTCGAAAGCCTGTTTATTACCGCTTTTAATTAATCCGATAAGATTGGTGTCGTTACTTTCCATAAAGCTAAACGTGCAAGGTTTTTAAAACCTTACAGGTTTTAGTTTAATCTATGTTGTTAAAATTGATTTCAATTTACGCCTAATTATAATTTCTTTTAAAAAGCCCGGTATAATTTTATCCAACACCACCAAAAAGCGGTTTGCAAAACCCGGTATAATTTCTTTTTTCCCTTTCAGCATACCATCCATTGCTGTTTTGGCAACGTAATCGGCCTCTAAAATCGTCGCTTTTGCAAAACCCTTTAATTCATTGTTCATCACCAACAGTTCGGGTTTCGTATTAATGCCACCAGGACTGAGTAAACTAATATGCACATTTGTACCGCTCAATTCGAGCTGCAAACAACGGGTAAAATAACCGATAAAAGATTTGGTTGCGCCATAAACCTGTTTTTTCGGAACGATAAAATGTCCGCCCAAACTGCCAACATTTAAAATATAGCTTG
This sequence comes from Pedobacter sp. R-06, assembly GCF_049913135.1. Classification (NCBI taxonomy): domain Bacteria; kingdom Pseudomonadati; phylum Bacteroidota; class Sphingobacteriia; order Sphingobacteriales; family Sphingobacteriaceae; genus Pedobacter; species Pedobacter sp. R-06. Next base: position 4,883,390 of record NZ_CP183977.1, read on the forward strand.
CCTCGCTTTTATCGATATGGTTTAAAAATAACCGCGTAAGCAAAACCGTATTGGTAATGTTGAGGTCGATCTGTGTTCTGTAAAAATCGACATTTTTATCTTCAAACCAACTCCAGTTCCCTAAACCAGCATTATTGATCAAAACATTCACCTCGATCTTATTCGCCTTTAATTTTTGAAAAATTTCGCTTGCGGAGGTATTGTTGGTCAAATCTATTTCGATACAGAATACCTTACTGTTAAAGTTTACGCGCAGGTAATTTGCTAAGTGTTCCAGTCCACTGTGAGGTAACGAAACCAATACCAAACCTAAACCGCGTTTGGCCGATTCGATAGCGAAAGATTTGCCCAGGCCCTCGCTTGCGCCTGTAATCAATACTGTTAATTGTTTCATTTTATATTGTTTATATCATCCTCCTTCGTAACGTGGCCCATGATAATGTCGATTTATCTAATTTTTAATTACATAGAAGCTGTATAACACTAAATTCCATCAGATTTTGTCACATTGAGCTTGTCGAAATGATTAACGAGACATTTAAGTAAGCTAGTCCTTCAACAAGCTCAGGATGAAAATTTTATATTCTGGCACATCTTTAGTTAACCTCATTTGTAACAAGGGCGATAATCTTAGCTAATGACCTAATTGCTTTGAAAGTGATTAATGGTTTTACTTAAGCCTATTGCAAAAGGCGTTATCCGATAATTTAGTTCGGCAATGGCTTTATTGCTCGAATATTGCTGATTACATTTTAACCTGTCAGCAAACTCTGGCAGAAAAAATGGGGTGAGGTTAAAAAGCTTCGATTTTAAAGATTCAAGTAGACTGTAAGCTTTAATAATACCTACCGGGATTTTATACAAGCTTCTATTTTTACCTGTGATCTGCCTTAAAGTGCCGAAAAATCCGTTAAAAGAAACATCAACACCACCCAGAATATACCGTTCGCCATTCCTGCCATTCTGCATGGCTGCAATATGTCCATCCACTACATCATCTACAAAAGCATAGTTGGCAATTGCTTTTCCATCGCCCGGAATAAAATGCCATGTACCTTTTATATAACCTGTAGCCATTTTACTCACCGTATTACTATCCGTAATCGGTCCATCGCCATATACCCTTGATGGGTTTACAATTACCACTTCCAATCCCTTTTTTACAAATTCTTTCACCTCTAATTCAGCGAGGTATTTTGTGCGTTCATAGTTAATCGGGAAGCCGACTGCCCTTGGATCGTTTTCTGAAACCGGCAGATTTAATGTTGGTCCCCACACCCCGCAAGTTGAGGTATGTACAACTTTTTCTACACCCAATTTTAATGCACAGCTGAGCACATTTCTAGTCCCGATTACATTCACATCATAAAAATCTTGCTCATTCCGGCACCACATTTTGGCCATAGCTGCTGTATGGTAAACCTGATAACAATCTTTCATTGCGTTTTCTAAACTTTCAGGATCCAAAACATCGCCTTTTACAAACTGGATATTTCGGTGCTGAATAAGAAAGGGATGGTTAACATTCCTGCAAAGTGCCACTACATCGTAGCCCATTTCTGCAAGGGTAAAGCTTAACTTCCGGCCGATAAAGCCTGATGCCCCCGTAACCAAAACCCTCAGGTATTTATTTGCAACTGTTTCCATATTAAACCCTTTCCATTCTAATGGTGTACAAGGAGTGATTTACAACTACCAGTTTACATATTCCGTTTTCGAAATGGTAATCGTTATAATTCCCATCGGGAAGATTGATCCGGTACTGATGTGCCCCGTTTTTCTGAATGGGAATAAAACACTGAAAGTTATCAGAGTAAATTTCAGGGATATTAACAGGCTCCTTGGTATACAAGAGCATCATATTATAACTAATGGGCTGATTTATTGTACTGGTTTTATTGCCTGTTTTAAGTTGATAAACATTATTTACCCAACTTGTTTTCTTAGCCTCTTTTGCATTGCCGTTTACTACCCGATTTACATTTGAGTTAAGGAGCTTGCCATTTTTAAAATGCGCTACATCTTCTGTTTCCACATCAATTTTGAAAACGAAACGGGTTTGTACTTTCGAAGTTATTTTTAGATAAACATTATCGCCATCGTCTTTCTGCTGGAAATACATCTGGCCGATTACTTCGCCATTGCGCTTGATATTAAATTTACTCTGCTGTGCAAAAGCCGATGAAAATGAACAGATTAAAAAGAGTACCGAAGCAACACTTTTTGGATTGATTGGGCTTTTGGAGGAGTATGTTTTGTAGGTTTTTGGAGCAAGATATTTCTTGCAGAGCCAAATAATTAATGCAGGAATCATTTTATCTCTATTTGTTAATTTAGAGCTAATACAACTCACAACAGATTTACCCCTACGAAGATTTATTTTTTTATTTAAGATGGTTCATACGTAATTTCTGGCCTTGGGTTTAAACCCAAGGCTAAGCATATGAATTCTAAATTTCTTACTCAGACCCAAGTTCCCTAAACCTGATGGCAGCGATCCCGATTTAAGCACTTTTTCTTATTGTTTTATTGTGTGCTTGCTTGTTTCACAGGTTTCATCGGGACAAGCGTACAGCAGGACCGACATTAAAATGGAATACAGGCCTTGCTTTCCAAAACCTTTTTAAAACCATATAAAACATTAGGGAACACTGTCAGCTCATGGAGAAATAATCTCGCTGATTAAGACGATTTAAGCAGATTTATTCGGATGCAGGCTTTTTATCTTCTTCATCTACCGGAACTTCGACCGTTGGATCGGTAATGATTTCGGCATTACCATCATTATCCTTTTTGGCAAATAAAATGGGATATAACAGCCATAGTGCCCCAATAATAACCAGCACGCCAGCCAGCATCTGTAAATAGATACTTCCTTTTACCCCATTTGCATCCAAAATTTTATAGGCGATAAAAGAAAGTAAGCCAGCTATGAGGATGAAAACGGCTTTCTGCAATTTTAAGAGCTTAATCATGGATTCTTTCTTTTAAGTGTTACAATATGGATTAAAACAAAAATAAGCCCAATTAGTTCGAGCAAGCCGCAGAAATAAAAAGCATAAAGTACAAAATCCCGGTCTGAAGGGTTTATTACCGCAACAATTGGCAAGGCAATTACGGCAACAATCATCAATGTAAGCCCGATATTAAATAATTTCACATTAAAAGTATTTACATCAAAACTACCAAAATTCAGTCAATTCTGTTAACTTTGCAACCTTTAATTTTTTGAGGTACTTGATTGATGTATAGCGAATTTAAACAATTGGAACTTGCCAAAATAGGGCAAGAAATACTGGATTTTTGGAAAAAGGAAAATATCTTTGAAAAAAGTATTTCTTCCCGTCCTAAATCTAATCCGTTTACTTTTTACGAAGGACCACCGTCTGCCAATGGCATGCCGGGGATTCACCATGTAATGGCGCGTGCAATTAAGGATATTTTTTGCCGCTATAAAACAATTAAAGGTTATCAGGTTAAAAGAAAAGCTGGCTGGGATACCCATGGTTTACCTGTTGAGCTTGGAACTGAAAAGGAATTAGGGATTACCAAAGAGGATATTGGTAAAACTATTTCTATTGAAGACTATAACGAAGCTTGTAAAAAAACAGTAATGCGCTACACTGATGTGTGGAACGACCTGACTGAAAAAATGGGCTATTGGGTAGATATGGATGATCCATACATTACCTATAAGTCGAAATACATGGAATCGGTGTGGTGGCTTTTGAAGCAGATTTACGATAAAGGATTAATCTATAAAGGTTATACCATCCAACCTTACTCTCCAAAAGCCGGGACAGGATTGAGTTCGCACGAGGTAAATCAGCCTGGCGCTTACCGGGATGTTACAGACACAACGATTGTTGCTCAATTTAAGGCGATAGCGAGTACGTTACCTCCGTTTTTACAAGCATTTGGAGATATTTACCTGATGGCCTGGACTACTACTCCATGGACTTTACCATCAAACACTGCTTTAACGGTTGGACCAAAAATCGACTACGTTTTAATCAAAACGTTCAACCAATATACATTTTTGCCAACAAATGTAATTTTGGCAAAAAACCTGGTTGGCAAGCAGTTTAGTAAAATTTTCTTTGAAAGCAATGAAGTTGAAGATTTTACAAATTTTAAAGCTGGCGATAAAAAAATCCCCTATCAAATACTTGCCGAATGCAAAGGAAGTGAATTGGTTGGAATTAGATATGAACAATTATTAACTTACGCACTGCCATACCAAAATCCTGAAAATGCATTTAGAGTAATTTCCGGAGATTTCGTAACTACTGAAGATGGTACCGGTATTGTTCATACCGCCCCTACTTTTGGCGCAGATGATGCTAAAGTAGCTAAAGAAGCCATTCCGGAAGTACCACCAATGTTGGTATTAGACGAGAATGATACCCCCGTTCCATTAGTAGATTTACAGGGTAAATTTACCCAACATGTTGGCCCTTTTGCTGGCAAATATGTAAAGAACGAATATTACAATGCTGGCGAAGCACCTGAAAAATCGGTTGATGTAGAAATTGCTATTTTATTAAAAGAAGAAAACAAAGCTTTTAAGGTGGAAAAATATGTTCACAGTTACCCACACAGCTGGAGAACTGATGAGCCACTTTTATATTATCCCCTAGATTCATGGTTTATTAAAGTTACGGATGTTAAAGACAGGATGTTCGACCTTAATGAAACCATTAACTGGAAACCAAAATCGACTGGCGAGGGGCGGTTTGGAAACTGGCTAAAAAATGCTAACGATTGGAATTTATCACGTTCGAGATATTGGGGAATTCCTTTGCCAATCTGGAGAACTGAAGATAAAAAAGAAGAAGTGTTAATTGGTTCTGTTGAAGAACTTTATAATGCCATTGAAAAATCTATTACAGCTGGGTTCCAAAAAGAAAATCCTTTTAAGGGATTCAAAATCGGAAACATGTCTGAAGAGAACTATGATTTGATAGACTTACATAAAAATGTGGTCGATAAGATTATTTTGGTATCTCCATCAGGCAAACCAATGAGCCGCGAAAGTGACTTAATTGATGTTTGGTTTGACTCTGGTGCTATGCCTTATGCACAGTGGCACTACCCTTTTGAGAATAAAGAAACAATTGATGGAAATGAAGATTTCCCTGCAGATTTTATTGCCGAAGGCGTAGACCAAACCCGTGGCTGGTTTTATACTTTACATGCTATCTCTACATTAGTTTTTGATAAAGTAGCGTACAAAAATGTAGTTTCGAATGGACTGGTACTAGACAAAAATGGACAAAAAATGTCTAAACGTTTAGGCAATGCTGCTGATCCCTTCCAAACCATTAACGAGTATGGTGCTGATGCGACGCGTTGGTACATGATTTCTAATGCAAACCCTTGGGATAACCTAAAATTCGACATTGATGGAATTGCTGAAGTACGCCGTAAATTCTTCGGTACGCTTTACAATACCTATGCTTTCTTTGCCCTGTATGCCAATATCGATAAATTCGAGATTGATAAAAACAACCTGAGCAAAGTTGAAGACAGAACGGAATTAGACCGTTGGATTTTATCGTTATTGCAAACCTTAATCAACGAAGTTGATGAAAGTTACAACACTTACGAACCAACGAAAGCCACCCGCGCAATCCAGGCTTTTGTTGATGAACATTTGAGTAACTGGTACATCAGGTTAAGTCGCCGCCGTTTCTGGAAAGGCGAAATGACCGATGATAAACGTGCAGCTTACGAAACATTATATACCTGTTTAGAAACCTTGGCACAGCTGATGAGTCCGGTTGCGCCTTTCTTTGCCGATTGGTTATACAGAAACTTAACTGTAACTGATGCCCATGCGGAACAATCTGTCCACTTAACCTTATGGAAAGAGGCTGATCAAAGTTTGATTGATACCGATTTGAATGAGCGTATGGTTTATGCCCAGGATATTTCATCGATGGTTTTATCGCTGCGTAAAAAATCGGGCATTAATGTGCGTCAACCACTTGAGAAAATCTTAATCCCATCTTTAAGTGGCGATTTCGAACAAAAAATATCAAAGGTTGCCGATTATATCCTTTCTGAAACGAATGTAAAACATATCGAATTCATTACCGATACACATGGTATTGTTAAGAAAAAGCTGAAACCAAACTTTAAATCGTTGGGTAAAAAAGTTGGAAAAGATATGAGCCTGGTTAAAGAGGCTTTAGAAAATTCAAATCAGGATGATATCCAACGTTTAGAAAATGATGGCTTCATAATCGCGGTTGGCAATAATGGTGAAGAATTTACCATCAATTTAAATGATGATGTAGAAGTTTTTGCGGAAGATATTCCGGGATGGCAGGTAACCAACCTGGGCAGTTTAACTGTTGCTTTGGATGTTACCATCTCAGAAGAACTGAAACAAGAAGGTATTTCGCGCGAATTGGTTAACCGTATCCAGAACTTGCGAAAAGAATTAAACTTTGAAGTAACCGATAGGATTAAAGTTTCGTTACAAAATGATAACTTGGTAGCCAGCGCAGTTGCCAAAAACAAGGATTACATTTGCGCGGAAATATTGGCCGATGAATTTGAATTAACAGATACTGTAAATAATGCAAACAAAATCGTTATCGACGATGTTGAGTTAAGCATTTCAGTAACTAAAATATAAATCCATATATTAGAAAATTAGAAAAAGGACATGGAAAACAGCAACAAAACACGCTACTCAGACAGTGAATTACAAGAATTTAAAGAATTAATTCAAGATAAATTACGCATGGCGAAAGAGGAATTAAACTCTTTAACCACTTCTTTGAGTAATCCAAACGCAAACGGAACAGAAGATACTTCAGGTGCTTACAAAACATTAGAAGACGGTTCTGCAACAATGGAAAAAGAGCAGATCAATCAATTGGCTGCACGTCAGAAAAAATTTATAGACAACCTTGAGAATGCATTGGTACGTATCGAGAACAAAACTTATGGTATTTGCCGCGAAACCGGAAAATTAATCCAAAAAGAACGTTTACGCGCTGTTCCTCATGCAACTTTAAGCATGGAAGCTAAATTAAAGCAGAGTTAATGAAAGGCTATACAAAACCTTTAATTGTTATCTTTTTAGTTTTACTGGCCGATCAGCTGGTGAAAACCTGGGTTAAAACGCACATGTACCTCGGTCAGGAGTTCCATATTATTGGCAAATGGTTTATCATCCATTTTACCGAAAATAATGGGATGGCCTTTGGGATGGAGTTTGGTGGTGAATTTGGCAAATTAGCCTTATCACTTTTCCGTATTGCAGCAGTTGCAGGAATTGGTTATGGCTTACATTATCTCATTAAGCATAAATATCACCGCGGTTTAATTCTAAATGTTGCATTGATTTTTTCTGGTGCACTAGGAAACATTATTGATTCTGTATTTTACGGAAAGATTTATGGCTATGAAAGCTGGTTTCACGGGCGCGTGGTAGATATGTTCTACTTCCCGATTGCAGAAGGCCACTTCCCCAGCTGGGTACCAATTTGGGGAGGCGAAGAGTTTGTTTTCTTCAGACCTGTTTTTAACCTTGCTGACGCTGCCATTTCAGTTGGTGTGATACTGATCCTCATCTTCCAGAAAAACTACTTTAAAGAAGATGTAAAGGATGATGTGAGTATCAATAGTGAAATTGTAGAAGATTAAATAACCGAATCATCATGCTGAACTTGTTTCAGCATCTTAAGCGTTTGAAATATACAAAGCCCATTTCTTAATTGAGGTGGGCTTTTTTATAGAATCGTCATTGCGAGGAGGCTTTTCAGCCGACGAAGCAATCTTTATTACAGGACTCACAAATGCCAACAGTAATAAGGTTTTGGAAAGCAGGTACGGAAGCAAACATTTAAGTCTGTTCCCGCTATCCTTACTGCCAATGAAATCCCGTGTTTAACTGCGTTTCATCAAAAAAATCAGGGCAGTACCAAAACGCATTGGCATTCATTCTATCGGGTTTAGTAACTTTGAATGCTGCAAGAAAGAAAAAAATCAAAGTGCCTGCTCGTCTTCCTGAATTTATTTCAGGATCTTTCACGTTAAGTATAAAAACAAAACAATGATCAACTTCCTTGATATATCTTATTTACAGTTTGGTAATGAAAGGCAGAAGAAGGCTTATCAGGTGTTAACAGCTAATCGGGTTTTAGAAAAGCTTAGCCCCTACCGTCCAATACTTGTGGGCACCATTCCAATCAATATCGATATGGAAAACAGCGATCTGGATATTATCTGTGAAGTTTCGGATAAAAATGAATTTATCGACAAATTAAATGCGTTGTTTGGATCTGAAAAAGACTTCACCACTCATGAAAGCCCTAAATTCGACACCATTAAAGTGAATTTTATCACCGATGGTTTCGAAATAGAAATATTCGGCCAAAATACGCCTACCACACAACAAAATGCTTATCGGCACATGCTCATTGAACACAAATTACTCTTAGCCAAGGGCAAAAAATTTAGGCAGGACATCATTGATCTCAAAAAACAAGGTTATAAAACTGAACCTGCCTTCGCAAAATTATTAAAACTTGAAGGAGATGCTTATCAAGAATTATTGAAATTGCAATCATAGAACAACGCGAAGGACATTAATAGAAAAAGTCGTCATCTCGACTGAAGCACCGCGAAATGTTCCAAAGGAACTCCTTCGGAGGAGAGATCTATAGTTCCCCTTTAAGAAAGATCCTTCATTTCATTCAGGATGACAACCATCACTACAGTATTCCAATTTTTTAAAATATATTTGGTATACAAAAACCAAATATATCATGAAACTTTACTATGCCTTTTTACTACTAGTTATTATTAGCAGTTCAGCATTTGCTCAAAAAAGCCTTTTTAATGGAAAAAACCTAAACGGTTGGCATGTAGATGTACCTGCAATGGACAAAAAGCCTGATACCATTAATCCATTTATTGTACGCAATGGTATGTTGGTAAGTTTAGGTACGCCAGGTGGACATTTAATAACAGATAAAATTTATAAAAATTACCAGTTAACAGTACAATACCGCTTTGCAGGTAAACCAGGTAATTGCGGTGTTTTAGTTCACACATCAACACCAAGGGCACTGTATGGTATGTTTCCAAAATCGCTTGAAGTGCAGATGCAACATAAAGATGCTGGCGATTTTTGGTGCATCGAAGAAGATATTACAGTACCGGACATGGTTGCCAGACGCGGTCCTCAAGAAAACTGGGGTGTAAATGGGAATAAACTCCGCCGGATTAAAAACCTAACAGATGACAGTGAAAAACCTCTTGGCGAATGGAATACCATGATTATTCAATGTTTGAATAACGAAGTTAAAGTTTGGGTAAACGGTACACTGGTAAACTATGGTACAAATTGCACAGCAAGTAGCGGGCAAATTGCTTTACAAGCAGAAGGTAGTGAAGTAGAATTTAAACAATTGGATTTAAAACCAATTAAAGCGTTGTCTAAATAAGAAAATGCTTAACTCAATCCTTAAACAATAAACAGATCAGATAGCCTACAAAATAAGCGAGCAGGTCATAAACACTAAAAGAAGTTCCCAATATAGTGCTCATTAATTTGTTGTTTTCCCAACCAAACCAGGTAACATAATTTGCCTTTTGAAGGAACTCAATTACGAAGGAAAAAATTAAGATGCCTAAAGCTAACTGTCTATTATTGGTTTTAAGGAAAATCCTAAAGAATGCGTAAACCAGGATAACAACCAATACATCTCCGCCAAAAGGGCGGATAAATGCGTCATTAAGATATTTTGCAATTAAGATTTCAGTTAAGAATATCGCCAGGAAAATAAAGAGGAATTTTGAGTTGAACGTTAATTTCATTTTTCGGGTATAAAAGAGAAGTCAAGTTTTTATAGCACATTGGCCATTAAAACTTGACTTCTTTATCTTGACTTTCTATTTAAGTCCCCTTTAGGGGATGTAGAGGTTAGATGCCTAATAACAATCTAGCCGGATCTTCCAACAATTGTTTCACACGAACCAGGAAACCAACCGACTCACGTCCATCGATAATTCTGTGATCGTAAGATAAAGCAACGTACATCATCGGACGGATTACCACTTCACCTTTTTCAGCTACCGGACGCTCAACGATGTTGTGCATACCTAAAATAGCCGATTGTGGCGCATTGATAATCGGAGTCGACATCATTGAACCAAATACACCACCGTTAGTGATGGTGAATGTTCCACCAGTCATTTCTTCGATGGTTAATTTGCTATCACGTGCTTTTAAAGCCAATTCTAAAACTGATTTTTCAATCTGCGCTAAAGTCATGCTTTCTGCATTACGGATTACCGGAACCACTAAACCTTTTGGTGCAGAAACTGCAATCGAAATATCAGCAAAATCATTGTAAACCAATTCTTCGCCTTCAATACGGCCATTAACTGCAGGGAAATCTTTTAATGCTTCGGTAACGGCTTTAGTGAAAAAGCTCATGAAGCCTAAACCAACGCCAAATTTTTCTTTAAACTGATCTTTATATTTTCCGCGTAAATCCATAATCGGCTTCATGTTGACCTCGTTAAAAGTAGTCAACATTGCGGTTTCATTTTTAACAGCAACTAAACGTTTTGCAACTGTTCTACGTAGTGGAGACATTTTCTCACGACGCTCGTTACGGCTACTTGCAGGAGCAGCAGTTACAACAGGAGCACTTGTTTTTGCTGCCTCTGGTTTTTTACCAGCTTCAGCTTTAACCGCATCATCTTTAGTAATGCGGCCGTCAACACCAGTACCTTTTACAGCGCTGGCTTCGATTCCTTTCTCTGCCAGAATTTTACCAGCCGCAGGAGAAGGAGTTCCTGTTGCGTAAGAGTCTTGAGTCTTTGGAGACTCAGCTACTGCAACTGGAGCTTGTGCATCAGACTTAGGACTTTCGACTTCTGACTTAGGACTAGCAGCTGCACCACCATCTTCAATTTTACAAACTACTGCACCAATGGCTAAAGTATCGCCTTCGGCTGCTATGGTTTTTAAAGTTCCAGCTTGTTCTGCGGTTAATTCGAATGTTGCTTTATCCGATTCTAATTCGGCAATAACTTCATCCATTTCAACAACATCGCCATCGTTTTTTATCCAACGTGATAAAACAACTTCGGTTATCGACTCACCAACAGGTGGAACTTTTATCTCTAAACTCATTTTTGTAATGTTATGTTTTCTATTGTTAAAGGTTCAATGTTGTAAAGTTGAAATGTTCAGGCTGCTTAACCTTATACCTCAAACCTTACGCCTTAAACCTCATTTAATCTATCTGAACTAATTTTTTTGTTGCTTTTTTGGCGATATCCTTTACATCATCCGTTACCGAAATCTCTAACGCTTTTGCTAAAATATAAGCCTGTTGATTAGCATGTTGTTTTGCAAAACCTGTTGCAGTACTGCTGCTTTCTCTTCTCGAAATTACATCAATACCTTTTAAAGCTGTTTTGTACAACCTACGGAACAAATATGGCCATGCGCCCATGTTCTCTGGCTCTTCTTGTACCCAGAAAACTTCTTTAGCATTTTTATATTTCTTCTGGATGGCTTCCATCTGATCAACCGGAGTTGGATACAGCTGCTCTACACGAACCAGGGCTACATGTTTCAATTTATCAGCCTGTTGTTTCTCCATTAACTCGTAGTAAATTTTACCGCTACAGAAAACAATACGTGTTACATCTGCAACTTTAACATTTACATCGTCTATTACTTCTTTAAAACCACCTTCGGTAAATTCTTCTAATTTAGAAACACAAGCAGGGTGGCGCAATAAACTCTTAGGTGTAAATACCACCAAAGGTTTACGGAAATCGCGCTTAAACTGACGGCGTAAAACGTGGAAGAAGTTTGCCGGAGTAGTACAGTTAGTTACCTGCATGTTATAGTCGGCACAAAGCTCCATAAAACGCTCAATACGTGCTGATGAGTGCTCCGGTCCCTGACCTTCGTAACCGTGAGGCAATAACATTACCAAACCATTTTCGCGTTGCCATTTGGTTTCGGCACTTGCAATATATTGATCGACAACAATTTGTGCCCCGTTAAAGAAATCGCCAAATTGTGCTTCCCAAATGGTTAAAGCATTCGGGTTTGCCATGGCGTAACCATACTCGAAACCTAAAACGCCGTATTCTGATAAGTGTGAATTGTAAATATCGAAAGCAGCCTGTTGATCAGAAATGTTTGCCAACGGTACATATTCTTCCTCACTATCCTCAAGGGTTAATACCGCATGACGGTGAGAGAATGTGCCTCTTTCTACATCCTGGCCGCTTAAACGAACACGTTTACCTTCTGATAACAAAGTACCATAAGCCAGCTGCTCGCCCATTGCCCAGTCGAAAACATTGGTTTCGTTAACCATTTTGCCACGTTCAGCAAATAGTTTTTCGATTTTTTTGAAAAACTTTTTATTAGACGGCAAAGCAGTAATACGCTTACCAATTTCCAATAAAGTAGATTTTTTAACAGCAGTAACAGGAGAAGATTCGAAATCTTTAGGTGTAGCCATACGCAAATCTGCCCATGCACCACCAAATTTAACTTCGGCATTACCTGCAACAAATTCTTTAGCTTCGTTTAAGCGTTCCTGCAAAATACCACGGAAATCTTTTTCCATTTCTTTTGCCAAACCAGCCTCTAACTTACCCTCTTTGGTTAACTGATCGATATAGATTTCCCTTGGATTAGGGTGTTTTTCGATTGTTTTGTATAATAATGGTTGCGTGAATTTAGGCTCGTCAGACTCGTTGTGGCCGAAACGACGGTAGCAAAGGATATCAATAAAAACATCGTTTTTATATTTCTGACGGTATTCCATTGCCAGGTTAATTGCATAAACCAAAGCCTCAGGATCATCACCATTTACGTGAAAAACCGGAGATAAAGTTACTTTAGCAATATCGGTACAATAAGTACTGGTACGTGCATCTTTATAATTGGTGGTAAAACCAATCTGGTTATTAATTACCAGGTGAATGGTTCCACCAGTTTTATAACCTTCAAGGCCTGCCATCTGAATTACTTCGTAAACAATACCCTGTCCGGCAACTGATGCATCACCATGAATCAAAATTGGTGCTAAGCGGCTATTATCGCCACCATATTTGAAATCGATTTTCGAGCGGCTCATTCCTTCTACCACACCATCAACTGTTTCTAAGTGCGATGGGTTAGGACATAAACTTAAGTGAACACTTTTACCCGAAACGGTAGCAACATCCGTAGAATAACCTAAGTGGTATTTTACGTCGCCACCAAATGGTGTATCTGGATTGTAGCTTTTACCTTCGAACTCAGCAAAAATATCTTTATATGTTTTTTGCATGATATTGGCCAGCACGTTTAAACGACCGCGGTGCGCCATACCAATTACAAATTCTTCAATACCTAATTCAGCACCTTTTTCGATTACCGAATCTAAAGCAGGGATTAAAGCCTCTGCGCCTTCTAACGAGAAACGTTTTTGCCCCAAGAATTTTGTGCCTAGGAAATTTTCGAAACTTACTGCTTCGTTTAATTTCCGGAGAATGCGTTTTTTCTCATCGATTGAGAAGTTAGGGGTATTACGTGCACTTTCCATTTTTTGTTGAATCCAGTTCAACACTTCTGGTGTACGTAAAAACTTAAATTCGGCTCCGATAGAACCTGCGTATGTTTGTTTTAAAAAGGCTACAATGTCTTTCAATTTCGCCGCACCGATACCAATCTCAACACCAGAGTTGAAAACGGTTTCTAAATCGGCATCCGATAAGCCAAAATTTGCAAGGTCTAATGTTGGTAAGTGTTTACGTCTTTCGCGAACCGGATTGGTGTGCGTAAATAAGTGACCGCGGCTACGATAACCATCAATCAGGTTTAAAACATTAACCTCTTTTAAAAATTGTTCAGGAGTTTCTGCTGTTACTGCAGGAGCTTCCGAACCTCTTCCAAAATCGAAACCTTCGAAAAATTTCTGCCAACCAAATTCAACAGACTCAGGATCTTGTTGATAGGATTGATATAAAGACTCTATATATTCGGCGTTTGCGCCATTAAGATAAGATAATTTATCCATTATTAACTATTTACTATAAGCACTACAAAATTAGAATTTTACCTTATATAAACGGCAAAAATCTCGATTAAAATGAGAATTATTGAATGAGAAAATTATTGAGTGAGAGAATCACAAAAATATGACTTTAACTTATCGGGAAATCTTCAAATTCAATCATTCAAAACGCAATCATTCAACCCTTACAACTATGATGCCCAAGTTAGGGAGTAGTTTCCTTTCGGATCGAGGTTTTTGATATTTTTATCAAGATCGAAAACACTTTTTGATTTCTGATCGTTTCCTACACCAGCTACATTGGCCCAATTGCCCCAGTTACTTGCAGGGTTATAATCAATCAGCTTTTCTTCAAAATATGCTGCGCCAAAAACCCAGCTTACTTCTAAGTTATTGATCAGATATAAGGCAGCGGTTTGTCTGGCGATATTTGAGATGAAGCCAGTCTGATTTAACTCTGTCATCACCGCATCTACCACAGCAAAACCTGTTTGCGCATTCTTCCATTTACTAAAATTATCCTGCTCATTCACAATATCAATCAACCCCTGGCTGCCAAACCCATCCGGGCTAAAAAAAGTATTGCCATATTTTTTAAACATGAAGCGGAAATAATCTCTCCAAAGCAGTCCTAATAAAATATGGTTGAACATGGCTTTGGTATTGGGTACACCTTCCATTTTTTTAATTTCCCAGTATACTTTTCGTGGTGATAAACTGCCCATGGCCAGCCATGCCGATAGTTTTGAAGCCAGAATTAAATTCTTGGTTGTTGCAGCCTGCTGCATAGCCACAATCACTTTTTGGAGATGGGCCAAACCTTCGGCCTCGCCACCAGCAAATTCAAAATCAGAACGCTGGTCTTTTTGTTGTGGCAAAAGATTAAGGTCTTCTAATGATGGTAAGGTACCCCAATCAATCACTTCGGCTACATTAATCCGGTCGGGTGCTGCAAAGCAAGGTTTGATAATCGAATCGCGTTCAATTTTCTTTTTAAACTGGTTAAAAGCATCGGGAATATCCTTAATGGGAAAAGGCAGGTCTTCCTTATTGTATAAGGTATGGCCGATAAAATGTTTAAGATTGATGCGTAATTTCCAAAGTGCATTTTCTACCAAAGTTGAAATATGCGTTTCTTCGCGTGCTACTTCACGGTGATGGTAAACTTCGGTAATCTCATATTCCTGAACAAGTTGAGGAATAATATCTTCGGGGTTGCCTTCGGCGATAAGCAAGTTACCGCCAATCTGTTTTAAAGAATTGCGTAATCCTAAAACACTTTCTAAAATAAACTGTGCTCTAATATTACCTGTTTTTAACGTACCGTATTTTGTTTCGCCAAAAGAACGGCGATCGAGAATGTAAACAGGCAAAATCGAATCAGATTTAGCAATTGCCTCGACCAGCATTTCATTGTCATGCAATCGAAGATCATTTCTAAACCAGACTAAAATTTTTTTGGACATCTTTTATCGAAAAGGGTGTAAGAACGCTTTTACAAATTTATCTTATTTTTCTTCTTCATCAAACCCCTAAATAATTCTTTACAAATAGGTAACAAAAAAAACGCTTTTATGGAAAATGAAGTATTAATACATCTTTCAATCAAATATTGATCTTCAACACACCTTAATAAAAAACTATGAAACGAATACTCATCAGCCTGTTATTTCCAATAAGCGTATTTGCGCAGCAACAGCTAAAAAGTAAAGCTATACTTGAAAGTGTAACTGTTTATAACAACGGAGCACAACTTTTGCATAAAGGAAAGATAAACCTTCCATCAGGAACATCAGAAATTGTAGTCAACAATATTTCCGGACGGGTAAATGAAAATTCGATACAGGTTAGTGTTTCACCGGGAGTTACCATTTTATCTGTTCAATTTAATAAAGATTTTCTGAATACCGATGCCGCCAATCCTGAAATTAAAAAACTGAACGATAGTGTTAAAATAGTAAGCAACGAATTAATTAAAACAAAAAATGCAAAAACCATTGAAGAGCAAACTTTGCTATTACTCGATGAGAACAGAAAATCGGGCGGGACAGCTAATGGAACAAATGTGGCAGAACTGATCAAATTAGCAGAATACTACCGCACAAAAAATGCAGCGGTTAGGAATGCCATATCAGCACTCACATTGATTGAGGATAAACAAAACCAAAAACTAAACGCATTTCAACAGCAGATCTCCGAATTAAGGAACAATCCTAACCAGCAGCTGGGGCAATTGGTTTTACAGTTAATGGCCAAAGAAAATATAGATGCCAGTTATAATGTTTCATATGTTACACCAAATGCAAATTGGCTGGCAAGTTATGATATAAAAGCGATGAGCACCTCAAATCCGTTAGACATAGTGTACAAGGCAGCCATTACACAGAGCACAGGTCTCGATTGGAAAAAAGTTAAACTTTCTTTATCTATCGGTAACCCAAGTTATAACATTACTGCACCAAATTTAAACCCATGGTTTGTATCCACCTATCAACAACAACTACGGATCAGAGGAATGGCGTCGCCAATTGCCGACAAAAGCGAACTAAGTGAAGTTGTGGTTGTGGGTTATGGCGCTGAAAAAAAGAAAAATTTTACCGGTGCAGTTTCTACCGTAAACGATTATACGACTGTTAACGAAACCCAATTGGGTGTAACATTTGATATTGATATCCCCTATGATGTGAACAGCGACAACAGGCCTCACACCGTTGCATTTAAAGAATATGCAGTACCTGCCAAATACAGATATTATGCTGCTCCAAAACTAAGTACCGATGCTTATTTACTGGCTGATGTAACCGACTGGGAAAAATTGAATCTCCAGGCCGGAAATGCCAATATTATTTTCGAAGGTACCTATACCGGAAAATCATATATCAACCCAGCGAACATTTTAGATACCCTTAGTTTAAGCATGGGAAAAGATAAAAAGATTATTATCACAAAAGAGAAGCAACAGGATTTTAGCAGCACAAAATTTATTGGGTCGAATAAAAAACAAGTTTTTACTTATCTGATCAAAATTAGAAACACTAAAAAAGAAACGATAGACCTATCACTTAAGGACCAATATCCGCTATCGACAGAGAGCGACATCGAAACCGAATTGTTAGAGAACAGTGGCGCAGAGGTAAATAAAGAAAACGGAATGCTCTCCTGGCAATTAAAAATTGCCCCTAACGAGACCAGGACTATCAAATTAAGTTACTCGGTTAAAGCTCCTAAAAATAAAATTATTGCAGGTCTTTAGTCTTTAGTCTTTAGACTTTAGACTTTAGAAAAACCCTTTTGTATCTTTAGTGTTTTAAAAAGATGGCAAAGAAGATTCTGATTACCGGGGCTACGGGACTTGTTGGTACTGAGCTAAAAAAACATTTGCTAAGCAAGGGTTATGAGGTGAATACACTTTCGCGAAAGAGAGATAACGATCCGAATAATTTTGTGTGGGATGTTTACAAAGGGACTGTTGATGCTGATTGTTTGAATGATGTAGATGCCATTATCCATTTAGCGGGAGAACCCGTGGCGGATAAAAAATGGACCGATGAACGCAAAAAACAGATCATCGATAGCCGTGTAAAATCGACAGAATTACTCTTTAAAACAATTAAATCGAAACCCGACAACCGACTAAAATCGTTTATTTCTGCTTCGGCTGTTGGTTTTTATGGCGATTGTGGTGATGAAATTTTAACAGAAGAAAGCCCGAACGGTTACGGATTTTTAGCAGAATGCTGTAAACTTTGGGAAGATGCCGTAGATCAAGGCAAAAAGCTAAGCCTCAGAATTGTAAAACTCCGCACCGGAATCGTTTTAAGTAATCATGGCGGCGCCTTACCACAACTCGATAAACCTGTAAAGTTATTTGCCGGAGCAGCATTAGGCACTGGCAAACAATGGACTCCCTGGCTGCACATTGATGATATGGTAGAAATGTACGTCGAAGCCATCGAAAATCTTAAAATGGAGGATTGTTATAATGCCTGTGCGCCTTTTCCGGTCACCAATAAAGCATTAACCAAAGCGATTGCCAAACAGCTGCACCGCCCTGTTTGGCCATTTAAAGTCTCTAAAAAAGTACTATCGCTATTATTGGGAGAACGGGTAGAAGCCGTTTTAATGAGCAACAATACCTCGGCACAAAAAATTCTGGATGCAGGATTTAAATTTAAATTCACCCATTTGGAGGATGCTTTGAAAGACCTTTATAAGTAGGTTAAATATCGTCATCCTGAATTTATTTCAGGATCTTTGTATATCATTATACCTGTACTAAAAGATGCTGACCATGTAGTAGCTACAAGGCAATTGAAAACGCTATACCTACTTGTAAAACAAGTTCAGCATGACGTAAAAATTAATTAATAATAATTCACCTAAATGACTCCAATATCCATCTTTTGGTTCCGTCGCGATTTACGCTTAGCAGATAATGCTGCTTTGTACCATGCACTTAAAAGCGGTTATCCGGTTTTACCATTGTTTATTTTTGATCAGAACATATTAGATAAGCTTCCAAAAGATGATGCACGGGTAACCTTCATTTATCAAACTATTGAAGATTTGAAGGAAGAACTTCAGCAATATGGATCAGATTTATTGGTAAAATATGGCAAGCCCGAAAAAATATGGTCAGAAATTTTAAAGGAATATGATGTGAAGGGCGTGTACACCAATCACGACTATGAACCTTATGCCCGCGAACGTGACGATAACATGGCCGAATTTTTAACCAGCGAAAAAATAGCCTTCAAAACGTACAAGGATCAGGTTATTTTTGAAAAAAACGAAATTTTAAAAGCTGATAAGACGCCTTACACTGTTTTTACACCTTTCTACAAACAATGGCATGCCAAGCTGAACGATTTTTATGTGAAAGCTTACCCCACTAAAAAATATCTTAAAAATTTATTGCAAATCAAACACCTACCCCATCCAGGTTTAAATAAAATGGACTTTGAAAAGAGTAAGCTGGATTTTCCGAAAATCAATTATAAAAACAAACTCGATGATTATGCAAAAGAGCGCGATTTCCCTGCTTTAGATGGCACCACTCACATCGGCTTACACTTGCGGTTTGGAACATTAAGTATTCGGAAAGCGGTTAAGGATGCATTGGAAGCAAAATCGAATGTATGGCTTTCTGAACTGGCCTGGCGGGAATTTTATATGACCATACTTTGGCACTTCCCTTACTCCGCTTTCGATTCGTTTAAAAAACAGTACGATAAAATAAAATGGCGCAACAACGAAGATGAATTTAGGGCCTGGTGCGAGGGCAATACTGGTTATCCGATTGTTGATGCAGGGATGAGGCAGCTTAACCAAACCGGCTGGATGCACAACCGCGTGCGCATGGTAGTAGCGAGTTTTTTAACCAAACATTTACTCATCGATTGGCGTTGGGGAGAAACGTATTTTGCTGAAAAATTATTGGATTACGAAATGGCAAGCAATGTGGGCGGCTGGCAATGGGCAGCCGGATCAGGAAATGATGCAGCTCCATATTTTAGGGTTTTTAATCCTGAACTTCAAACCAAAAAATTTGATCCCAAATTTGAATATATTAAAAAGTGGGTGCCGGAATTTGGGACAAAAAAAAATGCCCAACCAATAGTTGAGCATACTTTTGCAAGGGAAAGGGTTTTAAAAGTTTTTAAAGAGGCTTTATCTAATTTGTAACCTTTACAATTTCAATATCGAAATCCAAAACAGCGTTAGGGGGGATAGAGTTGCGCCCACCAGCTCCATAAGCGAGGTCAGAAGGAATGAAAAGTCTAACCTTTGTTCCTGCTTTAAACTTAGTAAGTAATCCCCATCCGGCTATTACACCGTTCAATGTCGTTGAGAAAGTTCCATCTGTTGAAGAGTCAAAACTGGTGCCATCTAAAAATCTTCCTGTATACTTAAGTATGAGTGTACTTTCATTGGTGATTACATCCGAACCAGTGCCTTCGGTTCCAACAATATAGTATACTCTGCTTAAATCTTTAGTTGCTGTTAAATTTTTAGCCGTTAAATAACTTTGAATCTTCGCATCATCAAATAACCACTGTTTGCGGTATGGATAAGTTTTGATTATAAAATCAAGATTTTCGTTTGAAGGGATCGGGCCTGCACCATTTCTACCAAAGGCCAAATATGATGGCAACAAAATTCTAGCTGTACCTCCTGGTTTTAATTTAAGCACAGCTGTCCTTATTGCAGGTATATTGTAGGTAATAGTTGTTGATAAAGACGATTGGAAAAAGCTATTTAAATATCCAACATATGTACCCAAATTGCCGTTCGATGGAGACTGGAGATAAGTTGTTCCATTCGTCATAGATTTAACTGTTACATCATACAATACTGAATCTTTATTTAAGAAAAGCGTACCATCAGTAGGGTTTGTAACCTGAAAATAAAATCCTGTTTTAGCAGAATCAGGTTGCATTTGAGTCAGGTTGTTTTTTGATATATATGCTTTTATAGCCGCATCATCTATAGTTTGAGCAGTATCATACTCTTTTTTACATGAGCTAAAGATTGTAGTAGCCAGTAAAAGTGCGAATAGGCTAAGTTTAGTAAATTTGTTCATTTATTATTGTACGTCTGTAAGTGTTATAGTAAAATCGAGTATTGAATTTGCCGGGACCGAAGTTGATGAGCGCGTTCCATAAGCATAAACTGATGGTATAATTAACCTGATCTTACCACCTTTTTGTATTTTCTGAATTCCGATCTGCCAGCCTACGATCACATTTCCCAATATAAATGATATAGGAGTACCATTAGTGGTATCGAAAACAGTACCGTTTAATAGTTTACCTTCATAATTGGAGGTAATTTTAGTAGAAGCTTGATAAGTTACACTTCCTGCCCCAGGCTCTAATATCTGATAAAATATACCACTGGCATCTTTCGTAGCCTGGATATTATTCGTCTTAACAAAAGCACTTATTGCAGCAGTATCGGCCTTAAATTGTGGAGTAGGATCGTAATCATCTACTGGTTCATTTTTCTTACAGGCTGCCAAGCATCCTGCAAGGCAGATCATGAGTATAAAATATTTAAACTTAACCATCATCCGCAAAAATAAGCTTTTAATACGGATGCTACAATTTTTAACCTATTTTAACAAATATGCTACTGTAAAACGTAGCTGATTAATAGCCCACTACTGTACATTCGAAAGTTGTATGGTAAAATCTAGTACGGAGTTACCAGGAATAGTACCTACCGAACTGCTTCCATATCCCAAACCCGGTGGCACGATCAACCTGATTTCGCCACCTTTTTGGATTTTAGGAATGCCTATTCTCCAACCTTGGATCAGTTCGGCAAGATTAAATGTTTGTTCTTTGCCTCCTCCATTATCAAATACATTGCCACTTAACAACCTGCCTTCGTATTTAATGGTGATTTTGGTATTACTTGGATAAGTAAACGAACCTGTACCGGGTTTAATGATCTGATAATACAAGCCAGAATCGTCTCTAACTGCATTAATATTATTTTGCTTGATGAAATCTGTAATCTGTTTTTCAGGGTCTTCATCTTTTTTACAGGATGAAACAACAGCTACACATAAAAGAAGTACCGTAAGAAATCTAAATTTAAACATGCGCGAAAATAGGATTTTAATAGCATAAAGCTAATGGGTTATATTTTTTTGAAGCGCAATCTTCCACCTCTTCGGTTATTGCAAGCCTGCTTTACAATTTATCTTTTCCACTTCCCGATGGTGTCAGATGGTAATATCTGACACCACGGAAATCTTCATGCTTTTATAGCACCTCTAAAAGATTTAGCTTCGCTGAGCCTTAGGGTTCTCGACTGCGTTGCACTTCGCTCGAAATGACGACAAATTCGGAGGGAAACAAAAAAAGGTTTAGGCCCTGAGTAAATGCACCCAGGCCCTAAACCTTAAACCCTACACCTTACCCCTCTTAAAAGATATATTTGTTCGCCTCAATAAGCTGTTGCGCAACTCTTTGGCGGGCATCTTTAACATTAAACGGTTCTACTTTTGTAAAGCGGCGTAAACCAACCAGCATCATACGTTGCTCATCCCCCTCCGCAAAAGCCCAAAGTGCTTCTTTACCTGCTTTGGCTATGCCATCAACCGCTTCTACTAAATAAATTCTCAACAGATCTAATTGACCTGCAATGGCTTCTTCGCCGCGGGTACTTGCTAATTTTTCTGTTCTCAACAACGCCGATTCGAGCACATAAACATAACTCGCCATATCGGCAATGTTCATTAAAATTTCCTGCTCTTTGCTTAAAGTCATCATCAATTTTTGAACCGCAGCACCAGCCACCATTAAAGTTGCTTTTTTCAAATTCGAGAGCACCTTTTTCTCTGCAGCAAACAGGGTAGTATCTTCTTCACCAAAATCGGGGATGCTCATCAATTCGGCTGCAACTGCTGTAGCTGGCGTCATTAAATCCAGTTCACCTTTCATGGCGCGTTTCAGCATCATATCAACTGTCAACAAACGGTTAATTTCATTTGTACCTTCGAAAATCCGGTTGATACGTGCATCACGGTAGGCCCTGTCCATTGGCGCATCGGCACTAAAGCCCATGCCACCGTAAATCTGCACACCTTCATCCACAGTATAATCTAAAGCTTCAGAACCCCATACTTTTAAAATGGCACACTCTACCGCAAATTGTTCAACAGATTTTAACCTCGCTTTACCAGATTCCATTCCACCTGCAACCAGTTGATCGTAAGTGTCATCAATATTTTGTCCGGCACGATAGTTTGCAGAATCAACAGCATAAAGTTTAGCGGCGATTTCTGCAATTTTAAAACGGATAGCGCCATATTTAGAAATCGGCCGACCAAATTGAATCCGTTCGTTCGAATAATTAATCGCTGTATTTAAAGTTGCTTTTGAAGCACCAATAGCTGCTGCTGATAATTTGATACGACCGATATTTAAAATGTTAACCGCTATTTTGAAACCATTTTCTCTATCGCTCAACATATTCTCAACAGGTACAGGGCAATCGTTAAAGAAAACCTGA
Organism: Pedobacter sp. R-06; assembly: GCF_049913135.1. Taxonomy (NCBI): domain Bacteria; kingdom Pseudomonadati; phylum Bacteroidota; class Sphingobacteriia; order Sphingobacteriales; family Sphingobacteriaceae; genus Pedobacter; species Pedobacter sp. R-06. The sequence goes on from NZ_CP183977.1 coordinate 4,906,477, forward strand.
CGGGTTGAAGAACCTTTAATACCCATTTTATGCTCTTCGGGATTCATAGTGATGCCACCGAATTCCTTCTCCACAATAAATGCGGTTAAGTTTTTATCATCGTCTATTTTGGCAAATACGATAAAGATATCAGCAAAACCACCATTGGTGATCCACATTTTTTGTCCCGTGATAATATAGTGTTTACCATCGTCACTTAACTTGGCCTTCGTTTTACCAGAGTTTGCATCCGAACCTGAGTTTGGCTCGGTTAAGCAATAAGCAGCCTTCCATTCACCCGAACCGAGTTTAGGAATATATTTTGCTTTTTGTGCTTCATTACCATAATATAAAATCGGTAACGTCCCAATTCCGGTATGAGCGGATAGTGCAACGGCGAAAGAGTGGCCTGCACCTACTACATCTGCAACCAGCATGGAAGTATTGAAGTTTTTACCAAAACCGCCATACTCTTCCGGTACCGAAACGCCTAAAATACCCAGTTCGCCAGCTTTGGTTAAGAGTGTTGGCATTAGCTCAGGATCTTCCTGCTTGTCAATTTTATCTAAATTGGGATAAACCTCAGCCGCCAGAAAATCGCGACAGGTTTGTGCAATCATCTGCTGCTCTTCATCAAATTCCTCAGGGATAAATACTTCCTGATAAGTGGTATCCTTAATTAAGAATTCACCACCTTTAATTGTCTTTTTTTCAGTTGTTTCCATTTTAATAGTATCTAGTAATGAGTATCTAGTATCAAGACAAAGCTTAACACTAGATATCACTAAATTTTAATATTGGGCAGCTATTATCAGGTATCAAAACTGTGCTTAAAAACTTGATATCGCTTATTATTTTTTTCTATTATTTCTTTTATTCAATCTGGACACTTTATACTCAAACCTTAATGCTTACACTTTGATACTTCTATCCAAAGCATAAACCATTTTTTGAATCTCAGTAGTTTTCTCAATCAAATCTGCTGATAATTCAGTATCTAGTAATTCAAGTCGGTTTGAAATAATCAATTGGGTCTCTAGCTCAAAAGCTGAACCTTGGCTTATGTTCAAAAAATATTTGAATTGAGCACCACTTCCTCTACCAGAACCCTCAGCTATATTTGAAGGAATTGATACTGAACATCTTTTCATTTGTGAAATCAGTCCAAATCTTTCTTCATTCGGCAAGAGCGATGTCGCTTTATAAACTTCAACAGCTAATTCGATTGATTTTTGCCAAACTTTTAGTTCTTTAAAATTATGCATATATATTAGTATTAGTGACTGAGTAATATGTCGGGATGATTTTATAAACTGGTTTATTCACCTGCTATTAAATCTTGATACTACATACTCATATCTCGATACTAATTAAAGCAACTCAAATATCCCCGCTGCACCCTGCCCGGTTCCTACGCACATGGTTACCATTCCGTACTTTTTGTTTTGTCTTTTTAGCTCATTCATAATCTGCACGGTAAGTTTTGCTCCTGTACAGCCCAGCGGATGCCCCAATGCAATTGCACCACCATTTACGTTAATTACATCAGGGTTTAAATCCAATGTTCTGATTACGGCTAACGATTGCGAGGCAAAAGCTTCGTTCAGCTCGATTAAATCGATATCTTCTTTTTTCAAACCTGCCTGTTTCAACGCTTTTGGAATAGCCTCAATTGGGCCAATCCCCATAATGCGTGGTGGAACTCCTGCGATACCGTAGCTTACCAACCTGGCAATAGGTTCTGCATTTAATTCTTTCATTTTCTTTTCAGACACCACCAAAACAAAAGCTGCTCCATCTGATGTTTGCGATGAATTACCCGCGGTTACACTTCCAACCGCATCGAATACGGGTTTCAGTTTCGCCAATTTATCTAAGGTAGTATCTGCACGTGGACCTTCATCGGTATCAACCACATATGAACGGGTTTTCTTTTTAAGGTTGGCATCAAGGTAATTTTCGTTTACCGTGATTGGCAAAACACCATCTTTTAAATGACCATTTTTTATAGCGTGAATGGCTTTCTCATGAGATTTTAACGAAAAAGCATCCTGATCTTCGCGGCTCACATTGTATTCTTTAGCTACTGCTTCGGCGGTTAAGCCCATACCCCAATACCAGTCTGGATTGTTTTTTGCAACTTCTGCATTAGGAACGAGTTTCCACCCGCCAAAAGGCATTCCGCTCATAACCTCTACACCACCTGCAATAATACAGTCGGCCATACCGGCTTTAATTTTAGCAACTGCCGTGGCAATGGTATCTAAACCTGATGCGCAGTAACGGTTTACGGTAACACCAGGAACTTTATCGGTATCCAAACCCATCAGCGAAATCATACGGCCAATATTTAAGCCCTGCTCTGCTTCCGGAGTAGCGTTACCCACAATTACATCATCAATCTGTTCGTTATCTAAATTCGGAACCGATGCCACTAAAGCCCTGATTACTTCTGCGGCTAAATCATCAGCTCTTGTAAAACGGAACACGCCACGGGGTGCTTTGCCCACTGCTGTACGGTATCCGGCTATAATATATGCTTCCATTGTTTTAGTATCTAGTAGCCAGAATCAAGTATCAAGACCTAATCCTCGCATTGTTTTATTTGTTAATTAATGTAAGTAAAGCTTTATTCGTGATTCGTATCTTGATACTTGATACTCATATCTAAATATTTAACTTACTAATTCCTCAACGGTTTCCCTTTAGTAATAATTGATTGAATCCGCTCTAACGATTTACGCTCACCGGCAAGAGATAAAAAGGCTTCTCTTTCCAGATCCAATAAATATTGCTCGGTTACTTCAGTTGGAGCCGATAAATCGCCGCCGCACATTACATAACCTAATTTTTCGGATATTTTTTTATCGTGTTCAGAAATGAAATGCCCTGCATACATGCTATTTGCACCAGCATAAACAATTCCTAAACCTTGCTTTCCTAATACTTTAATATCGTTCCGTTGCACGGGCTTCGTATAACCGGCATCAGCAAGTTCTATTGCTTTAGCTTTTGCATCGGCCAATAAGCGGTTGCGGTTCATCGAGATCGAGAATTTATCTTTTTGCAGATAACCCAGTTCGTAAGCCTCGTAACCCGAAGTAGAAACTTTCGCCATTCCGATGGTTAAGAAACGGTCTTTCAAAGCATTCTGCACAATCTGATCATCCTTATATTCATCAGATGCACGCAAAGCAAACTCTTTAGTACCTCCACCACCGGGGATTACGCCAACACCAAATTCAACCAGCCCCATATAAGTTTCGGCCGAAAGCTGAACATGATCCGCATGTAAACTAAACTCGCAACCTCCGCCCAAGGTTAGATTATGTGGTGCCACCACAACCGGAATAGAAGAATAACGGATGCGCATTGAAGTATTCTGGAACATTCTGATCGCCATGTTCAATTCATCCCACTCCTGCTCTACCGCCATCATAAAAATCATACCCACATTTGCACCGGCAGAAAAATTTGCACCATCGTTCCCGATTACCAAACCGCGGTAATCTTTTTCGGCCATATCAATCGCTTTGTTGATACCCGAAATCACATCACCGCCAATGGTATTCATTTTGGTGTGGAATTCTACATTCAGAATGCCATCGCCCAGATCGATAACCGAAACACCTGAGTTTTTCCAAAGGGTTTTATTTTCGCGAAGATTATCTAAAATGATAAACTCATCGGTTCCAGGTAAGGCTTTATAACTTTTAGAAGGGATATCGTAATATTTTTTAACACCGTTTTCTACTTTATAGAATGAAGTATTTCCGGCATCGAGCATTTCATGCACCCAAGCCGCAGCCTTATTGCCATATTGTTCCATTCCTTCAATCGCTTCTTTAACACCAACGGCGTCCCAAAGTTCGAAGGGACCAAGCTCCCAACCGAAACCTGCACGCATAGCATCATCAATACGGTACAATTCGTCAGAAATTTCAGGAATTCTATCTGATACATACTCAAATAAACCAAATGAAGAATGGCGGAACAATTCGCCTGCCTTATCTTTTCCTTTGGCAAAAATCTTCATCCGCTCCCGAAGATTTTCAACCGGCTTAGTCATTTCTAAGGTGGCCGATTTTACTTTTTGCTGCGGTTTATATTCTAATGTTTTTAAATCAAGCGCAAGGATTTCGGTTTTACCCTCAGCAGATTTTGTTTTTTTATAGAAACCTTGCTGGGTTTTATCTCCAAGCCATTTGTTCTCTTCCATTTTTTGCACGTATGCAGGAAGTTTAAACAAATCGTGTGCTTTATCATCCGGACAGTTATCATAAAGCCCTTTTGCTACTTTGATCATGGTATCTAAACCTACCACATCCGAAGTACGGAAAGTAGCCGATTTTGGTCTGCCCAAGGCCGGTCCTGTAAATTTATCAACTTCTTCAACCGTTAAATCCAGCTTTTCGACTAGGTGCAGAAGCGCCATAATCGAATAAACACCTACACGATTGGCGATAAAAGCTGGCGTATCTTTACATAAAACAGTTGTTTTTCCTAAAAACTTATCGCCATAATGCATCAGAAAATCAACAATTTCAGGTTGAGTGTGTGGCGTAGGGATAACCTCCAACAATTTTAAATAGCGGGGTGGATTAAAAAAGTGTGTACCACAGAAATGCGACTTAAAATCTTCAGTCCTTCCTTCAGCCATTAAGTGGATTGGAATACCGGAAGTGTTCGAGGTAATCAATGTGCCGGGTTTACGGAACTGCTCTACCTGCTCGAAAACTTTTTTCTTGATATCAAGATTTTCGACCACAACCTCAATTACCCAATCGTAACCAGCAATTTTTGGCATATCATCGTCGAAATTCCCAGTTTTGATCTTATTTAATGCTTTTTTGGTATAAACCGGAGATGGGTTTGTTTTTACAGCCGTTTGCAAGGCTGTATTAACAATCCGGTTTTTTACAACTGGATTATCCAGTGTTAATCCTTTTGCCTGCTCTTCGGGACTTAGCTCTTTAGGGGCAATATCTAACAACAAAACCTCTACACCAATATTGGCGAAATGGCATGCAATACGCGACCCCATAATACCCGAACCTAAAACTGCAACTTTATTAATGCTTCGTTTCATTATCTATTTGCTTTTCATTAGTCTGATAGAATCATTTATGCTGCAACCTATCAAACAGATTTGATTGTTATATTTGTTAATCAACAGTATAGGCTACCGTGATATCGTTTAGTTTTATCAATAGGTTAATGAAAGTCTCTTTCTCCTTTTTAGAGAAATGCTCATCGAGATATTCATTAAATTTCCGAACAACACCTTTGGCCAAATGTTTTTTCTCTTTGCCGAAATCAGTTAGAAAAACTTTTACCGATCGTTTATCGCCTGCAGATGTTTCACGGTAAATGAGGTTGGCCTCTTCCATATTATTTAACATGCGGGATAAACTGGTAGCTTTAACCCCAAGCAAGCCAGCTAAATTTGAAACCGCAGTTCCCTCGGTATCATCTATATTAATAAGCATGTAACCGATGGCCTGGGTAATCCCGAAACCAGATGCCATTTGATTGTACTTATTAAACATATTTTGCCAGGCAAACTTAACGTGGTAATCTATGGTTTGTTGTTGTTTCATTTTTGTTAATTTATTATGCTTGCATAACAAAGCTAATGAATGTATTTTGTTAATGCAATAGAAAAATTCAAAATATTTGTCAAATTTTTCTTATCATAGCCATACACAAAATGAAAACACTTAAGATGTTTAAAGCCAGAGGAATTCTCCCATTTAGCCTGTTTATTTTATGGGCTACAATTTGTAAAAGTCAGGTATCTTATTTTGGGGCTGCTCTTTTAAACAGTCAAAAATTAGAGACATTTAAAAAAACAACAACCTTGTTTACTTTACAGTATACGGATTATGCTGAATTGGAAAAATTTGATCAGGCCATTAAAAAAAACTGGACGATTACACCTTATAAAATCATTAAACCCGAAGAGCTTGCTCGTTATGATACACTTGCTAATTACTCTTTTTTTTATTTCGATGGATATGCTGAGAAGCTGGATAGTACAACTAACGTAAATGTGGTTTATGCATTAAAATTAGTAACGCCATCTAAAAAACCCAAGGTAAAGGAAGAAAGTATATTGGCAACAGTTACACTTTTTGCTGATCGGAACACCAATCTGCTGGTTGAAACGCAGGATCAACAATTTGGATCAAAAAGAAGTATAAAAAATAATATTTTATCAAACTTCTATAACAAGTCTAGCTTCCTGAACTGGTCTCCAGGATTTTTAACGGGTTACTTAAAACAGATCAATGATGGATTGCTCTCAAATAAGAACTGTACTTTAGATTATCAATTTTACAATAAGGTACGTTTACCAGAATTAGCAAAGGAAACACTGTACGTACCCGAATATATTAAGGAAGTGTTTTCTTCAAGACTGGCACTTTTACCACCATCAGGTATAATTTCTGAACCTTATAATTATAAACTCAAATTTGTATCGTATAAGGTGCTTGATAGTTTAATTTTAAACAAAGAAACACATATTAAATACGTGGTTTACACGCAACGTTCGGACGATAAAATTATAAGCGTTTACGATAGCAAAGACGATAAAATCATTTATCAACGCTTTTATCCACAATCTCCAAATTTTGAAATGAATGATTTAAGCGAGATTAAAAAAGTAATTGTTACGCTTAAATAAAATATACTTAAAATATCGTTGAGTAATACTTTTAGGCATTTCAATAATAATGTAGTAACCCCGAGCCAAGCCTTCGCGAGCTCACCGAAGGCAATTCATTTGAAGGTCTATTTTGCAACAAAGATGCTGACCACGAATTAGCTATTAGACCTTTAAACAATAAAAACTACTAATAAAATAAATTCAGCATGACGATTGAGCAGGAATCTGATATAAATAAAATCTATTTAAAATAAAAAGTCCCGATTTTCATCGGGACTTTATCCATATGGTTAATAACAGACTAGTAAAGGGTGAACTCTACACGACGGTTTTGTTGACGACCAGCTGCTGTTTTATTAGTAGCAATTGGTTGACCCATACCATAACCTGTAGCCTCAATGCGTGATGCATTAGCACCTTGAGAAACTAAGTAAGCTTTTACAGATTCTGCTCTATCTTTCGATAAACGCAAGTTTAATTCTTTTGAACCTGTATTATCTGTATGACCAGCTAATTTTAAGCTAAAGTTTTTCTGGATTAATAATGCTGCAACTCTGTTTAAAGAAGCATAAGATTTAGAACGGATGGTTGCTTTACCTAAATCGAACTCTAAGTTTTTAATCGCTTCGTTAACAACTTTACGATCTTCTTCTGTTACAATTACTTTTTCGACAACTTTTTCCGGAGTTTTTAATGGACAGCCAGAACCGTCAACAACAGTGCCTGCTGGTGTATCAGGACATTTATCCAATTTATCTGCAACACCGTCACCGTCGCTATCTTTTAAGATATCGTTTAGTTCTGAACGTAATTTCGCATTATCAGCTTTTTGAGCATTTAAATCAGATTTTAAACCTTCAGCAGTTTGTTTTGCTTTTAAAGCTTCATCATAAGTTAAAGCTACCGGGTTGTGGAAAGCCAATTGTTTTCCAGTACCTAATGCAAACTCTAAACCAGCATAAGCGTAATTGTATTTATCGTTTCCGTTTTTGTAGTAACCATCTAAGTTATCACCATCAACAAAGTTGATTGTCCAACCTAAATCTAAATTAACCGCATCAGAAATTTTAAATTTAGCACCTAATCCTACAGGAATAATTAATTCGTTGATGTTATCGCCACCACCAAATTCCGAAGTTCCCGCTGCGGTAGTAATTGTGGGTTTGTAAGCCGCAATACCAGCACCAGCAGAAGCATAAAGTTGTAGCGTGTTCTCTTTTTTAAACATATCAATGTTGAACATGTTTACTACAGCGTTCAAACTTCCTGAATAAGATAACTCTGTGTCGAATGCTCTTACTGGAGAGTTGTTTACCAAACCGCTTTCATAAGGCTCGGTATTATCGCCCTTTAACTTACCGCGAACTCCATCTAAACGAAGAGAGAAATAAGGTGTAAATTGTTTTTTAATGTAAAGACCATAACCTAAACTTGATTTGTTGTTACTGAAATCATTTTTTCCACCTAATGGGGATAATGGCGTAAGTACACCAGCATTTACACCGATAGACCATGTCCTGAACGTTGTTGTGGAAGTTGCAGGGCTTTCTTGAGCTGAGGCAACCGACCCGATGAGTAAACCAGCGAGTGCAACTGGGAGTGTTTTAAATAGTTGTAATTTCATAAATTTTCTTTTAACGTTGAATAAGCGTTGGCACTCGTATTACAATAGCCATACCAAAAATACAAGCATGTAAAAATACTTATCAACTTTTCAACACTAATCGCCAGTGCAATACCCAGACGAAACTAAAAAATAAGTTATAAAATAGTAAACGCATGGCTTTCATCTGCTTAAACCTTATTGGCTTTCCAAAATCAAAATATTTAGATTCGGGCCTTAGTACTCCTATTTTCTGTTGACATTTTACGAATGGAGGTAATTGTCAGTACCCTTCTTGTGTTAAGATAGCTAAATGTCAATTTATCATGTTGGATGAATCACTCCTGCAAATCACGGATAAATTTTTTCATTTTTTTTTGAAATCTATTGCCTCATGTTGTAAGCACATCTGCCAAATATTGTACACTATTTAATGTCTCCGGCAAATTTCCATCGGGTACTGAAATTTTCTGGCAGCTGCTGGTTGGTTAACAAGGCCCTTACCATTTCTACAGGCATATTATTTTCACGGAGTATACGATTATGAAACTCAATATTGGTCATTTTACCACTTTGCACCAGTTCTTTGTGCAATGCCCTGAACTGTAATCCGCCTAACATGTACCCAATTTGATATAACGGACCATAGCCTCCGGTAAACGATCTACGAACCTCTGCTTCTGCGTTAGCACGCTCAAAACCCACCCGATCTACCAAAAAGTCGATACACTGCTGAGGTGTCCATTTGCCTAAATGGTAGTTCATTGAAAAAATAATACGCGCACAACGGTGCATGCGCCAAAAAAGCATTCCAATTTTATCTTCCGGAGATTTTGCAAAATTCTGGTCCCACAATAACATCTCCCAGTACAGCGACCATCCTTCCGTCCAGAAAGGCGTACCAAATACTTTGCGGTAAGGTTTGTAGCGGCTTTGCATAAAATACTGAAGGTTGTGCCCAGGAATAAGCTCATGAAAAACTACAGCTCTGGAAAAATGCCTGTTATTGCCACGTAAGGTCATCATTTTAGCATCCTCGGTCATATCTTCTGTTGGATAAGCAATTAATACCGATTCTCCACCTAGAAAAAACGGGGCAAACAATTGTTCCTTCGGAGTTAACATGCGCATGCGCCAGCCTTCTTTGGCCAAAGCTGGAATGGCGATTAATTTATTTTTCTCTACAAAGCCTATTGCTTCGTTAGCCAGTTCATAAACCAGTTCGGGCTGTTTCCCTAATTCAGGATAATCTGTTTTTACTTTTTCCAGTGCTTTTTTCCAGTCGTTACCAAAGCCCATTTGTTGCGAGGCTTTAAGCATTTCGGCATCACACCATGCAAATTCCCTCATGGCAATGGCCTCAATCTGCTCAGGCGTATAGGCAATCATCTCATCTTTTAAACTACTTAATAAAGCTGTTCTTCCTATGGGATTGCCAATAATGCCACTTCCATCGTCTTTAGCATCTGAAGGTTTGGCTATTTTACCCAATACAGCTGCATAATCCTTTAATGCATCTACAACATCAGGATAAACTGTTTTGGTGGCTTTGGTAAATTGCGGATCGTAACCATCATAAAATTTATAGGCTTCAGTAAATACAGTTAGGTATTGATTAACGGTTTGCTCTGCCCAAGAAGCCTGTACTGGCGTAACTGCCAAGTCTTTGTTTTCTACAGCTTTTGTGGCTTTCTGAATGGCCTCTTTCAGTTGTTCGAATTGTTCTTTGGTAATTTTACCATCTTGTTGCTGACCAATCCTTCGCTTTGCTTCAAAATCCAATAATATTTTGGCAAAAGGCAAAGTAAAAATGCTGCTTCTAAATTCGGCATAGTTCTGTTGCAAACTTGCAGAATCTGATCCGATATCGCGTTTAAGCAAAATATAATCTACCCTTTCATTTACAGTTAGCTTGTTAAAAGGCAATGCCTTTAATTGTTTTTGCCATTCAGTATAAAAGCGCTCCATCCGCTTAAAGTATTCCTCCGATCGCTTGAGCGTATATTTACGGTTAAGCATGGTCTCGTCTGATTGGTATTGATTAATCAGTGGACTCAGCAGGCTGGCTTCATTGGTTTGAGCGTGTAATTGTAGGGTAACTGTTAGAAACAAAAACAACGGAAATAGTTGAAATAGTTTACGCATAGCGATTGGGCATTTTAATTAGCTGACGCAATATAGCTAAATCGTTAAGTATTTGCAGCAGGGTGCCTGTGTAACTTATTGAAGATATTAGACTTAAGGCAGCTCAATTAAATGTTTAAAAAATAGTTAAGCGCAATGCCTTTAATCCGCTTAGTCCCTGTAAATCTTCCAAATCAAGATCTTCAGTTTCAGGTTTCAGTACACCAGTTTCCTGCAGGTATTTTACAAATGGAAGGTAATCGTCAATATCCCTCTTATTGAAATAGATCAATGCCAGTTTATCGGGTTGGGTAAGGCGCTCCTGCGAATTGCGAATGAGGATCTTATCAATCCTTTTTTTGATCATCTGATACCTGATATTGTAAGCCCCCTCTACATCGAACTTCCGCTCGTCGACCCTAAAGCTAATGTCTATTGGATGGTTGTGAATAAAGATAAGTTGTGTAGTGGCCAACTTAACGGCCAACTCGGGCTGGAGCTGCTGAACCATCCTGGCAATCTCAGCCATTGATGATAGTTGCCATAACCGTATATTTTTAAGATGAAAGTGATTAAAAATCCGATCAGGTGCGATAGACTGCCCGATATAGATGTCGTATTCAACACCATCTGTTCTGAATTTTTCGAAATAACAGGGGTAAGAATCTTGCAGTTTTTCGCGTTCACTTTCAAAATAATTGTTAATGGCTGTATTGATCAGCTGCATAGATGTTTCCAGAGCCTGCCGATGTTTATACACCTCGCCATGAGGCGTCGAAATGCGATCAAGATATTTACCGATTACTTGTTGGGTATTAGGATGCGATTGGGAAATGAGCTTTAGGTAATCGCTGGTTTCTTCTTTAAGAAAAATATTGAGGCTGTTTTCATCAGTTGTATTCAGCTCATCGTCCTGCAAAATATCACTCCATTTATTGCAGTTAAAGATAATTTCTACCAGCAAAGCATCACTATAAGTTTTGCTCAGCTCTTCCAGCGTTTCACGAAACAGGCTCAGGTGCAGGCTCAGATCGGCCTTACTGGCTGTATTACGTTCAGTAGTAGAATTTCTAATATCTATTGCACCATAAAAAGGGTAAACATCTGCAAAACTAATATCCTCGTTATGCTGCGGCAGATTCCTTTTCTTATTGTAAAGGTGATGCCATGCTGCTTCGTTAAACTTCCACTGTACAGCAGGCTGGATAGAGGTGTATTTTTCTTTGATGATGTTTTCAATCTCGAGATTAAATTCGTCGATATAGACCTGTAAGAGTTGAGCAATAGGTGCTAAGACAGGCTCCAATAAAGTAATTTTCTTTTCATCGAAAGTTTCGCCAACCCAGGTATGCATCCCCAATACACCTACCAAAATCTGGTTATGAAATACAGGTATGAGTGCCATCGATTTTACATTCAATTCCCTAAACCTGTCTAACCAGGGAAACATCTCTTTGCTTTCAGCCCAGATATCGGGCGAGTAAAACGAATTCGGATTTGCAGCATAACCTTCGGCAATCTGCCGGAAAGCTTCAGGGCTTAAAGTTTCTTCACCCCACACCGAAAACAACAAGCCACTTCCGCCTTTTACATACCCATAAACCATTTTATTGTTTACCCTCACGAAAGGGAAAAGATCGAATTGGATATTGGCATTTTGCACCAGCACTTTTAGCGATTGTATCACTTCTCCATAAGCGCCACCCTCGCTGCCTGGCACGCGGCTCAACCTTACACTTTTAATATTTTCTACGGCCTGCTTGGCGGTAACATCAGTAATGGTAAGCACTGAAATACCTCTAAGCTCAAAAAGCGTTAATGGCAACACTTGCTGTAGTTTATCCAATCCAGATTCTTCACTCAAATACTGTTGTAACTCGCGGTAACTAAGATCGGGCAATGGCTGCTTAGCCTTTACTTCGATAAAACTGGCATTAACACCAATATGAAAATAACCTGGCAAACCATTATCGGAGTTGATGCCTGAATGGTATTTTTCTTTTAAAGGTGCGTGGAACGCATATAATTCGTTAAGAATGAAGGAGTAGATAAAATGCAGGCGATCATGCTGATGTTGCTCAAGCGTTTTTGAGCCGACAAAACTGTTTTGATCTTTCTCTTCATGTTCGAGTAGTTCGTACATCAGCTCCGTTCCATAAAAAGTAATGGGTTGCATTGGCGCACAGAGCCCCCAGGCCTGATGATCTTCTGCTAAAAGTGTTGGTGAAAGACAGGCATACATATGTTCCAGCAATAATTCGTGCTGATAAATATCCTCAATAGCGATAACCTGTTCATCAATTCCCTGCTTTTTAAATTCTTTTAAGGCATTGCTATAAAGAGTAGATTTTACGGTCCGTTCTTCTTTAATTTTTCGTTGCAGGTATTTGATAAAAGGACCAAAAGAGATGGCCGAATCTACCTGAGGTAAATCTGGATAATTTCGGGCAAGATTAAATATGCGCTTTTTCATCTCTTTAAACTTTAAACCCTAAGATAAAAAATAGATGTGAGAAATTGCTACCATCCAACAGCCTTATCATCTCCCCTCGGGTCGGCACCGCCCTGATAATTGCCCCATTTAGTTTTTAAGATGGCATCAACCCTGCCGATTGGGCCTCTAGGCACAATTTTATAGCCTTTTGCTTTTAATTTTTCTATTGATAAGCTATCGATGGCATCTTTTTCTATATATACTTCATCTGGCAGCCATTGGTGATGAAACTTTTTGGCAGCTACCGCCGACTGCATCGACATGTCAAAATCGATTACATTTATAATGGTTTGAAATACGGATGTTATGATGGTTGAACCACCCGGAGTACCTACCACCATAAATAATTTTCCCTCTTTCTCTACAATACTCGGGGTCATAGAGCTTAACATTCGTTTATTGGGTGCAATTGCATTGGCTTCGCCACCAACTAAACCGTACATATTAGGTGCGCCAGGTTTAACGGAGAAGTCATCCATTTCGTTATTTAGCAGAAATCCCGCTCCTTTTACCGCAACTAGCGATCCGTAAGAACCATTTAAGGTAGTGGTAATGGAAACGGCATTTCCATCGCGGTCTACAATAGAAAAATGTGTGGTCTCTTCGTGCTCTGCTCCTTTTATTTCACCGGCCAAAACAGCGCTACTTGGTGTTGCTGCTGCCCAGTTAAAGTTTGACATGCGTTTTTTATTATAATCGGCGCTCAACATTTGTTGTTGTGGAACAGCGTAAAAATCAGGATCGCCTAAATGTGTTGCCCTATCGGCATACACTCTTCTTTCGGCTTCTACAATTACCTGAACTGTAGAGTCTGCATTATGGCCCCACTTTTTTAATGGAAAATTTTCTACACTTTGCAGCAATTGAATTAGTGCAATACCTCCACTCGAAGTTGGCGGCATGGTAATAATCTTATAGCCTCTATAGTTACCCGTTATGGGTTTACGCCAGGTAGCATGATAATTTCTTAAATCTTCTTTTGTAATAAGTCCTTGGCCCCGTTTCATTTCTGCCACAAGCGAATCGGCCACAGCACCTTCATAAAAACCCGCCCTACCTTTTTCCTGGATCAGTTTTAGCGTATTACCAAGCTCTTTTTGAACCAAAAGGTCATTTCCCTGCCAGGTGCTCTCTAAATTTACGAAGGCCGTTCCATCTGGATTAAAATCCATAAACTTTCTATGCAAGCCATTCAATTCGCTTGCCTGCCGCTTGGTAATTTTGAAACCATTTTGCGCCAAATTTATTGCCGGTTGTAACACCTGTGCCCAGGAAAGCTTTCCATATTTTTTGTGTGCCTCTACCATACCATCTACTGATCCTGGTACGCCCGCTGCTAAATGCCCATATAAACTTTTATCTACAATTGGATTGCCGGCCGAATCGAGATACATATCTCTACTGGCTGCCGCAGCTGCTTTTTCTCTAAAATCTAGAGCATTTATTTCGCCATTTGCACCACGATATACCATAAACCCGCCCCCACCAATATTTCCGGCGTTTGGGTAAACCACAGCAAGTGCAAATTGAACCGCAACGGCTGCATCAACCGCATTCCCACCTATTTTTAAAATATCTATACCAACTTGCGATGCTTCTGGATGGGCAGAAACCACCATCCCATTTTTATATTCACCGCTGTTGTTTTTACCCAATTGTCCGGTTACGCAACCAGCCAATAACAGCACAACGCTTAGGTATATAAACGATTTTTTAAAGTTATTGAGGGGCTTTATAGTTTTCTGCATCTTTATATATTTTTTCGATTACCTCATTGTTTTTTCGGTAATCACTTTTCTTTTTAACCTTAATTTTCAGATAGAAAATACTTCTTTCTAGCAGCTATAAATATTTACTAATTTGTGCATGTAATTTTTCTTTATCACTTGGCCTTAAAGCATTATCAACAACTAATTTTCCATTTTTAATAATTAAATAACGTGGTATTCCAAAACTCCCGCTTTTTCCCAATTTATCGCTCAAATCTTTTTTCAAGGCTTGATTAGTCCGAACATGATTGCCAGAAAGTTTATAATATTTTATCATCTCTTTCCATTGCTGTGCTGCATCATCTTTATCTATAGAGATAAAAAGCATGTCAACCTGTTTTGCTTTGAGAAATTTCTCCAGGTCTTTACTATATTCAAATTCTTGTTTACATGGCCCACACCAGGTTGCCCAAATATCAACAAATACAGTTTTGTCTTTAAATTGGCCAATTAAACTATCCAGGCTATTAAATTTATCGTAGTTAGCCAATATTTTTTGTTCAGGTTCAAAATCGTTTTTTACCTTATTATGGTAGGCTATAATTTCATTGGCCATTGGTTGCAAATATGGCGTAAAATTACTTTTAGGATAGCTTTTTTTAAATGAATTGAACAAATCGACCAATACCTCCTGATAACTAGCCTGCAACATCTCCTCATATAGAAAGGTTGCCAGCAAAAATTCTTTCATTTTGCCTGTAAAATTATCTTCGAAAGCTTTATATATGATTTTAAATCCTGTATCCTCATCTTTTTTGGGCAATTTAATTCCTTTTTTTAGCGGGATGTAGTAATTGAGGTAAGTATTTACATAATATTTGGCGTGGTAGTAAAAATCCGGGTAAAAAGCATCTTGAAGATTATTCATTGAATACTTTTCATAGGTATCTGCCCACATTTTATCCAAATCGCTATTTATTTTTTGTTTTGTACTTAAAACTATCATTGGAATAGCGGCTTGCAAAATTATTTGTTCGGTTGAAAAATACCTTTTTATTTCGCTATAAAAGTTTACCGAAATCTCTTGTTTCGAAAATAGCTCAGCATAAGGTTTTAGTGCTTCATTCTTATCATTTTCGAGCAATTGATACAGACCGGCTGCAGTGCTATCTTTTTTATAATAATTTCCGGCCCTGTATTGATAAAACTCCGAATTTCTCTTGTTAAAAAGCAACATTCCTTTTTTGTTTTTATCGCTCTGAACCAAAATACCATTATCGAAAACTAAATGCGTAGTGCCGGGTTCTATTAACACTGTATTATTGTTAATTCTTAACCAAGCAAGTTTGTTAATCTTTAAAGAATAATTTACTGTACTATCATTGCCAAATTTAATCTCTTGCTTAGCAGGATAAAACCATGTATCATCCACAGGAATCTGAATAATTACCTTGTTATTTTTAGTATTTAAACTTTTGATATTAAGTCTTGCTTCCTGTGCAAAAGAAATTATTGCACCTGTAATTAGTAAAATAGACAAAATTATCTTTTTCATAATTTAACTTTTATTAAGGCTATTTTTCGACAATCCTTATTTGGAAATCTTTCTATGGTTTATAACCCTCTGCATCTTTATATATTTTTTCGATTACCTCATTGTTTTTTTCGGTAATCACTTTTCTTTTCAAGCTTAATTTTGGGGTAAGCTCACCGCCATCTATGCTCCACTCTTTAGGTAACAGCGCAAACCTTTTTACTTGTTCCCATTTACCAAAACCTACATTTGCCGCTTCGATAACCTCATTATATTTAGTGAGTACCTGTTCATTTTTGATAACCTCTTCGTTCGAGGTAAAAGCAATGCCTTTTCTTCCTGCCCAGGTTTTTAAGGTTTCGAAATTTGGGACAATCAATGCAGAAGGGAATTTTCTATTTTCACCCAAAACCATAATCTGTTCGATAAAAATCGATTCTTTATATTTATTCTCCAGCATTTGTGGGGCAACGTATTTACCACCTGCTGTTTTAAACATTTCTTTTTTACGGTCGGTTATTCTCAAAAAGCGACCATCAACCAATTCTCCAATATCTCCGGTATGGAACCATCCTTCTTGATCTACCGCCTCATCAGTTAAATCAGGTCGGTTGTAATAACCTTTCATTACCTGATGCCCTCTGGTTAACACTTCGCCATCTGGCGCAATTTTAACTTCCACACCTTTAATTACTTCACCAACAGTGCCGAACATCGTTCCGCCGAAATGATTAACCGTAATTACAGGTGAGGTTTCTGTTAACCCATATCCTTCAAAAACTGGCATACCCGCAGCCCAGAAGATTCTGGCCAAACGCGGATTTAGCGCCGCTCCACCCGATACAATAACTACAATTTCGCCACCTAAAGCTTCCTGCCATTTTTTAAAAACCAGTTTACGGGCAATTCCGAGTTTGAAGTTATACCAGGCCCCTGCATCAATTGTATATTTTTCTGCCAAAGCTACAGACCAAAAGAAAATCCCTTTTTTAATCCCCGTTAATGCTTTTCCTTTCTCCATAATCTTATCGTACACTTTTTCGAGAAGCCTTGGAACTGTAGAGAACACATTGGGTTTTACATGCTGAATATCGGCTACAATGGTCTCCATACTTTCGGCATAATAAATTCCTGTATAGTTAAACAGGTATAAATAAATGATCATCCGCTCAAAAATGTGCGAAAGTGGCAAAAAGCTTAACCCTTTTTTAACACCTTCGGGTATCACCACGGCCGAGTTAACAAAATTTGCTACCAGGTTATTGTGCGTTAGCATTACACCTTTTGGCGTACCCGTAGTGCCAGATGTATAAATTAGGGTCAATACATCTTCTGGGGCAACTTTAGCGCGATATTCTTCTAAATCAATATCTGTACTCGCTTTGCCCAGTTCAATTAATGTATTCCAGTTTTCGGTTTCTGTAATTTCGTTAAAACTATAAATCTTAATGGTTGGGTTTATCGCATCGGCACAGGGTTTAATTTTTTTATACAAATCTTCGTCGGCTACAAAAATAATGGCAATTTCTGCATCTTTTAGGATAAACTGGATATCGTGCTCGGCCAGGGTTGGATACAAGGGAATTTGGTAGGCGCCAATCTGGTTGGCTGCAAAATCGGCGATATTCCACTCGGGTCGATTATGCGACATTACAGCAACCCTACCTCCTTTGCCTATGCCTTGTTTAATTAATCCGCGGCTTAGGTTATCTACGGCAGTACAAAAATCGGTTGTACTATAATTTATCCATTTTCCGTTAATTTTTCCACTGATGAATTCTTGCTTAGGATTTTCGAGGCTATATTTCAAAAGATCAAAAACCCGTTTAATTTCTGCCGCCATATGAATTGTATATTATTTGGTTAAGTTAAAAAATCAAACATAAAGATTAACATCTATATGCCTTTTTAATGAAAATAATACCTCGTAGTTAATAAAACGCTGTATTTACTTTTCGTAAAAAAAATTTAAATAAACTTAGTAATTACAAAATTACTATGCAAGCATTGTTTTTTATCCTCATGGATTTTTACCAAAAAAACAGAAACGGCATTAAAGTTGTTAGGCTGATAATTATTTACAAAACATTTAAATTATGAAAAAGTTATTTACAATTTTAGGATGCATTGCATTGTTTGCCTTCACTACAACAAACGTTAAAGCCCAAAACTATAAAACCGGACTTGGTTTAGGTATTGACTTTGGTGATGGTGCTACATTGGTTGGTCCTTCAGTTAGGCATCACTTTAGCCCTAAAGCTGCACTTCAAGGTGAAGTTTTATTTGGTGGAAACTCTACTATTATCCAGGGATTTCTTCAATACAATTCATCTATCCCAGGTGCAAAAGGTTTAGACTGGTATTTAGGTGGTGGTCCATCAATTCAATTGTATGATGGTGGTTCTAGTTTTTACCTTGTTCCGATGGTTGGTTTAGATTATAAATTCTCTGGCGCACCATTGGCATTAGCATTAGACTGGAGACCAAGACTTTACATTGGCGACAACGATAGCGATTTTAACGCCGGAAGATTCGGTTTAGGCTTTAGATATACTTTCTAGGCGAGCGCATGGCGCTGAGCGCTAAGCGTAATTAAACGACATAAAAAATCCCGTAAGAAATTAATCTTACGGTTTTTTTTTTTATAAATAGGTCCTAATTATGATCTAATATTTTAATTAGTATAACACAAGGTAACCCGTGTTCGATAGCTCATTGCTACTTTTTTATTGTTACACTGTGCGGGTTCCCATTTCGGACAGGCCTGTAATAATTTTATCATGTTACGATCCAATTGCGTATAATCTTTAGCCTCTTTCTGATAAATGCCTACGTTTTTAACATGGCCAGAAGCATCAATTACAAAAGTTGGAAAAACAACTGATTGCAAGGACTCTTTATCTGCTCCTTTTAGTGGTACGTTAGAGATAAACCTATAAAATTTAGCAATTCCTCCAGGAAATTCGGGCATTTCATCAACTTCTGTATACACGAATAGGTGCAATTCTTTATCGTAATAGCCCTTACAAGAAGTTTGCTGTACAAAACCCTGCTTATCCTTTAAAAAAGAAAAGCTTAAAAGACACAATATAAATCCTAAATGTTTTATCATATACTGGTTTGTAACTGAACAAATATCTGAAATGAAAAATCCCTTAAGAAATTAATCTTACGGGATTTTTTATGAAATTTAAAATTAACTGCAAATTGAAAACCTTCAACTGCGAACGGCCTATACGCCTGTCCATTTTTTTAACACTGCTTTTTGAGCTGGTGTTGCATTTTCGTTTACGGTTGCTTTTAAGCGTACACTTGGATTTTCTTTCAAACTTAAAGAGATATCTTTTTCAAGTCCATCGCGGATTACCTTAACCGTTAGCTGATCGCCGATTTTTTTATCGGTAATGATGGGTAAAATATCTAAAGAAAATTTCGGTTCTTTTAGTTTCACATTTTTCAACACATCACTCAATGATGAGCCATCAATCAGAACAATTACATCGTTAACATTTAAACCACTTACCCAAGCTGCTGAGTTTCTGGTAACCGAAGTTACTTCTAAACCTTTTGTAGCCAATTGAACAGCCGCACCAGTAACCGGTTTACCAGGCGTTGCATTTTCTGTAGATACATCAACACCAGCATATGCAAAATATTTTACATAGTCTACATCGTCTACACCATTAACATATTTTGCCCAAAAGTTAGTAAAGCTAATTCCTGATACCTTTTCAACCATTGCTTTAAATTCTGCATCGGTATAACCTCGTTTTAAGGTTTTGCACTGCAAATACATGGCTTTCATTACATCATCTAAACTTTTAGCACCTTTGGTGGCGTTGATGATTTCGAGATCCATCAAAATACCGATCACTTCTCCTTTATTATAGTAAGAGATGGAATTGTTTTTTGAATTTTCATTCGGGCGGTAACCAATAATCCAGGCATCATAACTAGATGAAGCAGCCGACTGGTATTTAGCTCCAGGGGTATTTAATACCGTAGCCACACCCCCAGCGAGATCTTTCAAAAATTCGTTTACATCAGTAAAACCTGCTCTGTGCAAGTATTTATTTTCGTAATACGATGTAAATCCTTCAGCTACCCAAAGGTTGGTTGTGTAGTTTTCATTGTCATAATCAAAAGGGCCCAATGCTACCGGGCGTAGGCGCTTAACATTCCAAAGGTGATGATATTCGTGTGCAACTAAGCCTAAAAAGCCTTTATAACCTTCTGCAGTATTATAAGCATTTCTTGTAGCGCCTAAAGTTGTAGAGTTTAAGTGCTCTAAACCTCCGCCACCTTTTAAGAAATTATGAACAATGAAGAGGTAATATTTATTAGGGTTTTCGCCGTAAACTGCAGTTTCTTTTTCTACAATTTTAGCCATATCTACCTTTAGTTTCTCTTTATCGTAATTACCACCGCCGTACATGGCTACTTCATGGCGAACACCAGAAGCTGTGAATTCGAAAATATCCTGATTACCCACTTCAATAGGGCTATCGTAAAGAATATCAAAATCAGTAGCTTTATAGGTGAATTGCGCTCCAGCAATAGGTGTTAAACCGGTAGAAACTTTGCTCCAGGTATTAAAAGGAATAATTTTTACAGTGCTTGGCGATTTGATCATCCCATCAGGATGCATAAAAATCCCTGTTGGAGACAAGAATGCATGAGATTCGTCGATAAAAGGCGTACGCACCGAGATTTCGAATGCATAGACACGGTAATTGATCTGAATATTAGCAGCCTTAGCGGAAAAAATTCTCCAGGTGTTTTTCCTCACTTTTTCAACTTTTACAGCTTTACCTGCTGCAGTAGCCTTAAATTCTTCTACACTTTTTTCAAACTCACGAACCAAATAAGAACCTGGTGTCCAAACGGGCATTTTTACATCTACATAATCTTTTGCCAAGCCAGAAATATTCATCTGAACTTCAGCATAGTGTGCCTGCGGCTCCTTAAAAGAAACCTCAAAGCCTATTTTTACCTGCGCCTTCGCTGCCATAATACACGTTAGTAGTAAAACTAAACTTAAAATTGATTTTTTGTTAAACATATTGATATTGACTGTGTTTTGTTGCAAATTTAGACTTATTGGCGGGGTTTTGAAAGAAAAAGCCAGCTGGGGTGTAAAATAGTTGTTTCCATCAGGTTGGTTCATGGTTGATGGTTGATGGTTTTTTAGCTAACCTAACCCTAAAAACCAATTGGCTCTCTCATCTCTAACTTAGTTATGGGGATATAAAGGTCAATTATATTGTATTCCCAGGCTGATTTACTCCAAACTGATAACTGCCAACTCTAAACTGAAAAGCTGTAACATCCTTAATACAACAAATTTAGGACTAAACTATTTGAATATTTTTACCCTCTAATTCAAACATTAATTTTATTTTAATGTAGGAATACGCACAACACAATAAATAAACATGAAGAAAAGGTATATTATCTATGCTGTTTTAGCTATAGGCTTGGCCTATTTGGTCTATTACAGAATTAACGCAAATAAAAAACTGGAAGGAAAAGGCGGAGCATCTGCCGGAGCTGGCAAAGGTAAAGCTGGT
This sequence comes from Pedobacter sp. R-06, assembly GCF_049913135.1. Taxonomy (NCBI): domain Bacteria; kingdom Pseudomonadati; phylum Bacteroidota; class Sphingobacteriia; order Sphingobacteriales; family Sphingobacteriaceae; genus Pedobacter; species Pedobacter sp. R-06. The sequence goes on from NZ_CP183977.1 coordinate 4,928,160, forward strand.
GGTAAAGGAGGTGCTTCTGCACCATTGGTAGTTGACGGAATCATAGTAAAACCAGTATCATTTGATAATGATCTGGAGGTAACTGGTGCTATTGATGCAAACGAATCTGTTGTATTGAAAAGTGAAGTTTCTGGATTGGTTACCGGCATTTATTTTAAAGAAGGCACGACAGTGTCGAAAGGAAGTGTACTGGTTAAAGTAAACGACAGAGATATACAAGCCCAATTGCAGGATGCACTAACAAAACAAAAACTTTCCGGAACAAACGAAAACCGGGCAAAACAGCTTTTGGCCAAAGGTGCAATCAGTCAGGAAGAATATGATACAGCGCTAGCCGATTTAAAATCGTTACAGGCACAGGCACAATTAATCAGGGCACAACTGGCTAAAACGACTATCCGCGCACCTTTTACCGGCAGAGTGGGTTTACGTAGTATTTCTGCAGGAACCTATTTAACACCGGCCACCGTAATTGCCAATTTGGTGAGCACCAACCCGGTTAAAGTTACATTTTCTGTTCCGGAGAAATATGCCGGGCAGATTAAACTGAATTCGGAAATTACCTTCACCACCGATGGTTCTTCCAAAGAGAATAAAGGAAAGGTTTATGCCATTGAACCTGGAATTAACGCCGCTACCAGAACGTTACAGATCAGAGCTTTGGCACCTAATGCAGACAATGCATTGTTACCAGGTTCTTTCGCCAAAATTAAGCTAGCCTTAAATACAGTGCAAAATGCCATATTAATTCCTAACGAAGCCGTAATACCTGTGTTAAAAGGTAAGATTGTTTATATCCAAAAAGATGGAAAAGCACAAGAGGTTAAAGTAGAAGCCGGCACACGTACTGATGAAAATATTGTAATTACCTCGGGATTAAAAGTTGGCGATACGGTTTTGACAACCGGATCGATGGCATTGAAGAAAGATGCCCCGGTAAAAGTTCATTTGGTTAAACAATTATGAGTATCTCAACCACGGGTATCAAAAAAGCAGCCTTTATTGCCATCTCGAATATGGTCTTTGGCTTGGTTGGCTGCAAGCAAACCCCTAAAGAGCGTGCTGTGATGCAGGTATATGTATCCTATACCGAGGCAGATTCGGCTACAGTAATGAAGGTTTTAGATCCTTTACAAAAAGAAATTTCAAAGATCAGCAATATCCATAAAATATCAACATCATCCCAAAAAGGTGCAGGCAATATTATAGTTGAATTTAATATGGATAAAAATATAGATAGTGCAGCTATCGAGGTACAAAACAGGTTAACTGTAGCTAACACAGGCTTACCAAAAGAAGCCAAAATATATTGTTTTAGAATGAACAACGAGCATAAAAAAAATAAATACAATCAATAATGAGTATTTCAACCACGAGTATAAAAAGGCCGGTTTTGGCCATTGTGATGAACTTATTGATTGTCCTATTCGGGATAATCGGCTATACCTTTTTAGGTGTGCGCGAGTATCCATCTATCGACCCAACAGTGGTTTCGGTAAGGACTTCATATCCCGGTGCCAACTCAGATATTATCGAATCGCAAATTACCGAACCTTTAGAAAAATCGATCAACTCCATTGATGGCATCCGAAATATTTCTTCATCAAGCAACCAGGGAACAAGCAATATCACCATAGAGTTTAACCTCGATAAAAATATAGAAGAAGCTGCGAATGATGTACGTGACAAAGTATCGCAGGCTGCCCGTACCTTACCAAAAGATATTGACGGTTTACCGGTAGTAAGTAAGGCCGATGCAAACTCCGACCCGATTTTATCGATGACGATCCAGAGCGATAAACGTAATACACTGGAATTAAGTGATTTCGCTGAAAACGTAATTGCCGACCGTATCCAAACCATTCCGGGTGTAAGTAGCGTTCAAATCCAGGGGCAACGGAAATATGCCATGCGTATTTGGATGGACCCGAATAAACTAAGTGCTTACGGCCTGACTTCGCAAGATATTGTTACCGCCTTAGATAATGAAAACGTAGAGCTTCCATCAGGAAAAATCACCGGAGCCACTACCGAGCTAACGGTTAAAACTTTAGGAAAACTGACCAACGAAAGCGAGTTTAACAACTTGATCCTAAAAACAGATAGCAACCAGGTAATCAAATTAAAGGATGTAGGTTATGCAGTTTTAGGGCCTGAAAACGAGGAAACCATTCTACGTGAATCGGGCAGACCGATGGTGGCCATTGCCATAATCCCTCAGCCAGGAGCCAATTACCTCGATATCAGTAAAGAGTTTTACAAGCGTTTTGATAAGCTAAAAGCCGATATCCCTCAAGACATTAAACTGAAAGTTGCATTAGATAATACATTATTTATCAAACGATCGGTAACCGAAGTTGCCGAAACCATTGGTTTATCATTGGTACTGGTAATATTAATCATTTACCTGTTTTTCAGAGATTGGGCCATTGCATTTAGACCATTAATCGATATTCCGGTATCATTGATTTTCACTTTCTTTATCATGTACGCCTTTGGGTTCTCAATTAATGTTTTGAGTCTGTTGGCGATCGTACTGGCAACAGGATTGGTGGTAGATGATGGTATTGTGGTTACCGAAAATATCTTTAAAAAGGTAGAAGAAGGGATGTCGCCCTTCGAAGCAGCCATTAAAGGATCGAATGAGATCTTTTTTGCTGTAATTTCGATCTCCATTACCCTTGCAGCCGTATTCTTACCGGTAATTTTCTTGCAGGGGTTTGTTGGCCGTTTATTTAGAGAGTTCGGAGTAGTAATCGGTGCAGCAGTACTGGTCTCGGCCTTTGTATCGCTTACTTTAACACCAATGTTAAATGCCTACCTGATGAAAAAAGGTGGACATAAACCATCCAGGTTTTACAATTGGACCGAACCCTATTTTGTAAAGTTAAATGATGCCTACGAATCGAACCTGAATAAATTTTTGGATAAAAGATGGCTATCCGTTCCGATCATTTTGGTTTGTATGGGCCTAATTTTCTTATTCTGGAAGATTTTACCAAAAGAAACCGCTCCGTATGATGATAGAAGTGCGATAAACATTAATGCGACTACTCCAGAGGGTGCATCTTTTACCTATACCGATCAGTTTATTATGAAATTGAACCAATTGGTTCTCGATTCAGTTCCCGAAAAAAATGTGAACATTACCATTACCTCACCAGGTTTTGGTGGATCAGGTTCGGTAAACTCTGGTTTTGTAAGGATGGGTTTGGTTGATCCCGAAGATCGTAAGCGTTCGCAAAAAGACATTGCCGATATGCTTACCAGGATTACCAAAAAATATACCGAAGGTAAAACTATTGTAAATCAACAACCAACTATCTCAGTTGGCCGTCGTGGGGGTTTACCGATCAGCTATATCATCCAGGCACAAAATTTCGAAAAATTAAGGGAGAAAATTCCTTTGTTTATGGATGCGGTATCAAAAGATCCAACATTCACCGTTTCGGATGTGAACCTGAAATTTAACAAGCCTGAAATTAATTTAACCATCGACAGGGATAAGGCCAAAAATTTAGGCGTTTCCATATCTGCTATTGCCCAAACCTTAAATTTAGGTTTAAGCGGTCAAAGGTTTTCGTATTTCTTCATGAATGGAAAACAATACCAGGTAATTGGCCAGTTCGATCGTGGAGACCGGAAAGACCCATTGGATTTGAGCTCGGTTTATGTACGTAATGATAAGGGCGAATTGGTTCAGCTCGACAATGTGGTTACTGCTAAAGAAGAAAGTAGTCCGCCACAGTTGTACAGGAACAACCGTTTTATCGCTGCAACTGTTTCGGCAGGGTTAGCACCTGGAAAAAGTATTGGTGAAGGTATTGATGCCATGGACGCCATTTCCAAAAAAGTATTAGATGAAACTTTCTCTACTGATTTAAGTGGAGAATCGCGGGATTTTAAAGAAAGTTCTTCAAATACCTTCTTTGCATTTGGTTTGGCCCTCCTACTCGTTTATTTAATTCTTTCGGCGCAGTTTGAGAGCTTCAAAGATCCAATTATTATCATTTTAACCGTACCTATGGCGGTTGCCGGTGCATTCTTATCGCTATGGTTATGTGGCCAAAGCTGGAATATCTTTAGCCAGATCGGTACCATTATGCTTATTGGTCTGGTTACTAAAAATGGTATTTTAATTGTTGAGTTTGCCAACCAGTTAAAAGAAAAAGGTATTCCGATCCCCGAAGCCATACGTGAAGCTGCTGTTTCGCGTTTGCGTCCAATTTTAATGACCAGTTTGGCAATTGCCATTGGTGCACTACCTATTGCATTGGCTTTAGGAGCGGCTGCAAAAAGTAGAATGAGTATGGGAACCGTAATTGTTGGTGGCACCTTATTCTCTTTGGTTTTAACCTTATTTGTAATCCCGGCTATTTACTCTTACTGGGCTAAACCATACAAACCGAATAAAGAATTGAAAGAAGCCCATCGTTTTGAACAAGAAGCTTTACATATAGAAGAATAAGATGAGCAAGAAATTAAAAATATTTATCCTACTGCTAAGCTTATCCCTTTCGGGCTTTGCACAAGAACAGCTGAGCTTGCAGGAAGCCATTACCATTGCTTTACAGAATAATTACGATATTAAAATCAGTAAAAACCAGATCGATATGGCAAAGAATAATGCCAATATCGGCAATGCTGGTATGTTGCCCAATTTAACCGGAAGTTACACTAATGGTGGAAGTATCCAGAACACCAGGCAAACCCCCGCAACTGGCCCTGATCGGGTAATTACAGGCGCAAAAAGTACCAATAACAGTTATGGAGCCGATTTAAACTGGACCATTTTTGATGGTTTTAGTATGTTCGCCAATTACGACCGCTTAAAAGAACTGCAAAAACAGGGTGAATTAAATGCTCGCTTAACCATTTTAACCACTGTAGCCGATGTAATTACAGCCTATTATGATATTGTAAGACAGCAGCAATTGGTTATAGCAGCCGATAGTGCTATGGATGTTTCGGTACTGCGTACCAGTATTGCCAAAACAAAACTGCAGCTTGGCCGCGGTTCTAAACTGGATGTATTAACTGCGCAGGTTGATTACAATACCGATACTTCAAATTACCTGCAGACTAAAAATGCTTTACAGGTAGCTAAAGTTCGTTTGAACCAATTAATGGTTAGAGATATTGGCACTTCCTTTTCTGTTGTTAATAACATTGACGTAGATAAAGGTATCCTCTTTAGCAAAATGGCCGAAATGGCCGAGCAGCAGAACCCGAGTGTACAAAACGCTTTTATCAATCAGCGGATCGCTTCCTTGATCTTAAAATCTGTACGTGGGGCAAGATATCCGTCAATCAGTCTAAACTCTGGTTACAGCAGGGCAAACAGTACCAGCCCCACGGGCTTTAACCAAAAATTTGCAGCAAATGGATTTACCTACGGCGTTACTGCAAGTATAAATTTATTTAATGGTTTTTTACAGCGCCAGCAAGAGCGCAATGCAAAAATAGAGATCGACAACTCTACCCTTACTTTAAACAAAACCAAGCTTGATGTAAACTCCCAGTTGCTTACTGCTTATCAAAATTACAGTACCTACCTGGATCTGATTAAATTAGAACAGCGGAATGTAGACATTGCAAAAGAAAACTTAGATATAACCTTAGCAAAATACCGTTTGGGTAGTATTGCCCCTTTAGAGTTAAGAGAAGCCCAGCGAAATGCAATAGACGCACGGAACCGTTTCATCGAAATGCAATATCAGGCCAAAATAGCCGAAACTACACTGAAAGAAATCAGTGGAAATATAAATTTATCTAATTAATTTTTATATTTAGTCCCATGATACTTGTTGCAGATAGTGGCTCATCAAAAACCGATTGGATGGGCTATCACAATGGCGAAACCATTAAATTTAGCACTCCTGGAATAAACCCTTATTTCTTAAGTGAGCAAGAAATTACCAAACTGATTTCTAAAAATGAACCCTTATTACAATATGCTGATGAGGTAAAAGAAATCTACTTTTTTGGAGCCGGTTGTTCTTCACCAGACAAACATGAAGTAGTCTCAAATGGTCTGTCAGCTGTTTTTGGTAAAGCTTTTATATCAGTAGATCACGATCTTCTGGGCTCGGTGTATGCTACATGCGGAAATGCCGAAGGCTTAAACTGTATTTTAGGCACGGGATCGAATATCTGTTATTTCGATGGAAAGAAAATCCACGATGGTCATCATGGCTTAGGTTATGTACTTGGCGATGAAGGTTCTGGCACTTTCTTTGGAAAAAAAGTACTTTTAAGCTATATGTACAATAAAATGCCATCCAACTTAGCGGCAGAATTTAAAAAATCTTTCCCAGCAGAAAAGGAACAAATTATTACCAACGTATATCAAAAACCTTTCCCTAATATCTATTTAGCAGGCTTTAGCCGTTTCATGGCCAGCCATAAAGACCATCCATTTATTCAGGATATTTTAAGATCTGGCTTTCAGGAATTTGTAGATACGAATGTTAAGGATTATCCTAAACATAAAAACGTTCCATGTCATTTTGTAGGCTCTATAGCTTATTATTATCAGGAAACATTAATTTCAGTATTATTAGAAAACGGCATTGAGCCTGGGAAAATACTACAGAAACCGATTGAAGAGTTATTTAATTTTATCTTAAATAAAGAAGGCATCGTACAACAAGCGAGTTAAAATCGATGTCTAATTTTTAGCTACTATAAATTTATTGTTAAAATATCCTTAAGATTGTAAACATAACAACATAAACTTTTGTTATATTTTTAACGGCATATAAATGCTAACACATATGAAGAGAATACTGGTAGTAGATGATGATATTGAGGTTTTAGAAACCATACAATTAATACTGGAAATCGGAGGATTTAAAGTTTCGGCACTAAATGATGGTGAAGAGATCTTTAACAGAATCGAAAAATTTAGTCCTGATTTAATCTTACTGGATATTTCTCTTGGGCACATCGATGGGCGTGTACTGTGTGAGCAGTTAAAATCAATTGAAAGTACCTCAAAAATTCCAATTTTACTGATTTCTGGTTTATACGATCCAAAAGATTTTACTACCTTAAACTACGGTCAGGACGATTTCTTATCAAAACCATTCCAAATGGATGTATTGCTTAAAAAGATCACTAAAATTCTTTCACTGGAAGAAGATAAACCAAGTTTTCTTTTAAATTAAGTTAATCCAACATTAAAATATTTAGCCAAGAGGATTTTTAAATCTGCTTGGCTTTTTTATTTAAAAAAACCAAAATTTATCTTTCTATCAAACAAATCTAATTACCATGATACCAAGCGATGAATGGTTAAAAACCTGGAACGAGAAACGTGCTTTACTAGCCTGCCCCAATAACTTGAATGATTATTTTGAGGAAACCTCAGTAGCTGGTAAAAAAATAGATCATCTGGAGCTGGGAAGTGTTTCTATTCCAACAGGAGAAATACTGGTCAGAGACCCACTTGTATATGTTCAAAAAGATGCTGAACCGTATTTAATTAAAGTCCCTAGAGGCGAATTTCCGGTAACTGCTGCCGTAGTTGTTCCTGATGGTGAAGATTGTGCCAGATATGCTGCCGTTAAGGTGCAATTTACAGCTTATGATGCAATACGCTTTGAAGAGGCGCTAATAGGAACAGAAGACCTTGTTGATTTTAACGAAGGAGAATTTTTTGGTTTTAATGTAGATGCAGGCCTGGCTTGTGTACTGGATAAAGAAACGTTAAACCATTTCTGTGCATTTCAAGACAGATTTAATAAGGAGAGTCCCGGTAAGAATCTCTATGATGATTACTTCGCTGCACTTTTTGCAAGTAATTATGCCGAAAACCCTGATTACCAGCGCGAAGGCGGCGATTGGATCAACTGGAAAATACCAGGAACCGATTACCATGTTCCATTTTTTCAAAGTGGTTTTGGCGATGGCACCTACCCTGTTTACTATGGTTTTGATATTGAAGGCAATATTTGCTCGCTGATTATTCAGTTTATTGATATTGAGCTGGCTTATGGAGAAGAGGAGTAAATTTCAATAAATAATACTGAGGCTTTGCTTTCCAAATCATGATTTAAGCTGTGTAATAATAAAAGCAACTAGTGATCTGTGAGACACAGACCACGGAATCGGCTGCTTAAAGGGTCTTCGACTCCGTTCAGGCTGACAATGGCTGTGTTTAACTTACAACATGTGGAAACACAGATCATTTAATAGACGGCATGAGGGGAAACCTTACCTACCGGCACTGCACTACTGGATCTAAACCCGATGGCACGAATGCCCCCGATTAAGCGCTGCTTTTTATTATGATATTGTGTGTGCTACAGGTTTCATCGGGGCAGAAGGTACAGCGGGACTAACATTGACTGAAATACAGGCCTTGCTTTCCAAATCATCATTTAAATTACGTCATAATAAAATAACTAATGGTCTGTGAGGTACAGCCACGAATCAGCAATGACGAGTTTATGAATGCTGTCATTTTGGCAAACAAATTCTTTTGGAACAACCCTTGTTATGCTGGATATAGATTAAACAATTTATTTACATATGAGCATACAAGAAAAAGGAAATATCTCTATACACACCGAGAATATTTTCCCGATAATTAAGAAGTTTTTATACTCTGATAACGAAATTTTTCTTCGTGAGTTGGTTTCTAACGCAGTAGATGCAGTCCAGAAAATTAAAAGACTAGGTTCATTAGGTCAGTTTAATGGCGAAGTTGGTCAACCATTGGTGCAAGTTGCGGTTGATAAGGATGCAAAAACCATCACCATTAGCGATAATGGTTTGGGGATGACTGCCGAAGAGATTAAAAAATACATTAACCAGGTTGCATTTTCTGGCGCAAGTGAGTTTGTAGAGAAATTTAAAGATGCTAAAGATGCCAATGAAATCATCGGTAAATTTGGTTTAGGTTTCTACTCGGCCTTTATGGTTGCAGATTTAGTTGAGATTGAAACCTTATCATACCAAGATGGCGCTGAACCTGCACGTTGGGTTTGCGATGGCAGTACAGAATTTGAAATTACTGAAGGCACTAGAACTACACGTGGTACTGATATTATCCTCCATATAAACAAAGATTCGGAAGAGTTTTTAGCAGAAAGTAAACTGCAGGAAATTCTTGATAAATATGCTAAGTTTTTACCGGTTCCGATTAAGTTTGGTACTAAAACAGAATCGGTTGAAGATGGCGTAGATGAAGAAGGCAAAGCGAAGTATAAAGATGTTGAGGTTGATAACATTATCAACACCACCAACCCGATCTGGACAAAAGCTCCTGCAGATTTGTCAGACGAAGATTATTTAAACTTTTACCGCGAATTATATCCATTTAGTGAAGAACCATTATTCTGGATCCACTTAAATGTTGATTATCCTTTTAATTTAACAGGCGTACTGTATTTCCCTAAATTGAAAAACGATTTCGAAATGCAGCGCAACAAAATTAAATTGTACTCTCGTCAGGTATTTATTACTGATGAGGTTAAAGACATTGTTCCTGAGTTTTTGATGTTATTGCACGGCGTAATCGACTCTCCCGATATTCCGTTAAATGTATCGCGTAGTTTCTTACAAGCCGATAGCAACGTTAAAAAGATCAACAACTACATTACTAAAAAGGTTGCTGATAAATTAGGTGAGTTATTTGCTAAAGACCGTAAAGCTTACGAAGATAAATGGAAAGATATTGGTCTTTTTGTAAAATACGGGATGATCAGTGAAGAGAAGTTTTATGACAAAGCCAAAGATTTTGCTTTAGTTGGAAACACTAAAAATGAGCTTTTCACACTTCCTGAGTATAAGGAGAAGGTAACAGCATTACAAACCGATAAAAACGGTACAGTGGTTTATTTATATACCAATGATGCTGCTAAACAAGATGCATTTATCCAATCGGCCAATAAAAAAGATTATGATGTTTTAGTATTGGATTCGCCAATCGACAATCACTTTATTAATCAATTGGAGCAAAAACTAGAGAAAACATCAATCAAACGTGTTGACTCGAGTGTTGCAGATAAATTAATTGAGAAAGATGAGCAGAACGAGCATGTTTTAACCGAAGATCAGGTAAAAGAAGTAACTGCAATTTTTGAAAAAGCCATTACCAAACCAGGTATGCATGTAGAAATTGTGGCTTTACACCCTGAAGAATTACCAGTTACCATTACCATGGATGAATTTATGCGCCGGATGAAAGATATGGCTGCAATGGGTGGCGGAATGGGCTTTTATGGCCAGATGCCAGACAACTATAAGGTTGCCATTAATGGAAACCATAAATTGGTAAGTAAAATTTTAAAAACTGAAGGAGAAGAGCAGCGCAACCTGGCTAAACAAGCGGTAGATTTAGCACTTTTAGCGCAGGGTATGTTAACCGGTGCAGAATTAACAGCTTTTGTAAGCAGAAGTGTAGAGCTGATCTAATCTGCATATTTAAATATATTAAAGGGCGAAATCGATCAGATTTCGCCCTTTTGTTTTTAAGCTAAGCCACAAAAAAAGTCCCGATTAGATCGGGACTTTTAGGTAAGAATTTTCGGGAACTCTTAGATTAAAATTAATATTGTTTAGCTTGCTATTGATGTTTGCTTTTGATCTACATTGAAGTAATCTTTATGGTCTTCGATCATTTTGGCAATGGTAGCCGCTTTAGTATCGGTTATTTTAAATTCGAACAATGGTTCTTGATTTTTCTTTGATCTCACCATTTTCTCTGTATAAAAGCGGTATACTAAACCATTGGTTAATAAACCATATTTAGCTTTTGTTTTACGGAAATACTTAGATAAGCGTGAATCATGGATATCTAAATTTTCAGCATGGTGTTTACATTCCACTAAAATTGTTGGTTCGCCATCTTTCATAATGGTGTAATCAACTTTTTTACTTTTTTTAACCCCGAAGTCTAGAACAGCTTCAGATTGAACCTCAGAAGGATCAAATCCTAAGATTTGGATAAAAGGCATAACTAACGCATTCCTTGTTAAATCCTCAGATTGAACTTGTGGAAGCATTTTCTTAATTCTTACGGCAAACTGCCCGATTTCGTCTTTCAATTCCATGATGTTATCTATTATAGGTAGTTAGTTTTTTAAATTGTATTGGTTAAATACCGAGTTTGCAGTGATAATAATTTGATCTAAACTTTGTTTATCAAAAAAATTTCTGTTCAGCATATCAATCATATAAGTCAATTTATTGATATCAGTTGCTCGCATGGTAAACTGAAAATTTTTCATACCATCTTTTATCGCCTGCTGAACGTAGTTACGTACAACCAGGAAAGATTTTCTGAATGCGTATTCGCTATCTAATTGGCCCTTAGCAAGGTTTTGTCCATCAAGATTGCTATATTCATTTTGCATTCTTTGGTACATATCTGCGTTGATTCCTTGATTTTTTAGAATCCCCTTGTAGTAGATTTTATTAAGTAAATACTCGTATTCGTTATGTTTCATGTGGAGGCTTGGTAGATGTAGGGGAATGTTTCTTTACTTTTCGGTATTTTTTGTTTTTTTTGGTTTTAATAAATCTTTAACCCAGTATTGTATGGCCTGTTTTTAATTTTATTATCTACAGGCTACACAAGATTGGGCAGGTAGATGTTTTTCACAATTAGTAGTTTTCACTGCTAACTATTTTTGTTTCTGGCAAACAGTATAAAGATTATAAAAAGAAGGGGTTCGGGTAATTTTTTTACATCAACCACCCAGAATATTACACGAAACCCAGGTTTTTTTTAGACGAAACCTTAGCTAAGTTTTTTTAGTGGTATTGTTAATTCAATTCATTTTTATTTAACTTGCATTCAAATCAAATAAAACAAACATATTTATACTCATGAATCTAAAATGCGTTGTTATAGACGACGAGCAACATGCAATTGAAGTATTAACTGACCACATTGCGGAAATGCCTGGTTTAACAGTTTTTAAAACCTTTACCAGCCCTGTCCAGGCACTTACAGAGATCAGTATCGAGGACGAAATTGATTTATTGTTTATGGATATTGATATGCCAGGAATCAATGGATTGGAACTGGCTAAAAATATCAGAGAAAAAGCAAAATATTTGATTTTTACTACTGCGCATCCTGATTATGCCTTGCAAGCATTTGATGTACAATCAGATCAGTACTTATTAAAACCTATTTCCTTTGCAAAATTTGCATTAGGTATTGACAGGATCTTAAAAAAGGAAGCAAATAATACCAAAGTTAGTACGAAAGAAGCTGATCAGGTGGCGGCCCTTTATATTAAAGGCGACCATAAATATGCTTTTTCTAACATCGCCATTGATGAAATACTTTACATCAAAGCGCTACAGAATTATATACAGATTATTACTAAATCTGAAACCCACACTACCTACCTTACCCTTAAGGAAATTGAAAAGGCTTTAGAAAACCACCCATTTATACGGGTCAATAAATCGAATATTGTTGCTAAAGCGGCAATTAAAAAAGTAGATGGAAATATAATCCGTTTGGTAAATAACGAGATGATCCAAATTGGCGAAGGTTATAAAGAAGCTTTCTTCGCCTATGTACAGAGCAGTTTGTTAAAATCTAATCGTAATCAGTAATTAGATAGAATCGATCCAGCTAGTTGTTACGATCGTGTGGATTTGGTTTCCTATAGGAGCAGTAAGTTTGGAAACTAAAATTCCATGATGAAACTTGTCATCACAGTATGACTAATATCACCTGTTGGATTAGTTTCATAGTTGTTTTGATTTTTGATTTTTTTATAAACAAAAACAGTTTTTTTAGCAAGTTTAATAGTCTGTTGAGTTTTCATGGTATTAAATGTTAAATATGATGATATAATTTATTAAAATGAGTTCATTATGAAATTAAAATTCCATGATAAAACTTGTCATTACCGTATGGCTCATATCACCGGTTGGATTAGTTTGATAGTTGTTTTGAGCTTTAACGTTTTTATAAACAAAAACAGTTTTTTTAGCAAGTTTAGCTGAAGTATTTGTGTGTTGAGCTTTCATAATATATTGTATTTAAATTTTGTTATTTATTGTTGTTATTTATTTCTGTAAAGATGCAGCTCAAAATTACGCCCAGCCAATTTTTTACACAAACCCCTACTTTTGGGAGATAAAAACCCCATTTCAATAGATTAAAAGAAAAAAATGAACTTTTTAAACCTAAAAACATTCTACGAAAAGTATAAATTTCACTTATTAGTTTGGAGTCTTTACATCGTTTATGAGGTGTTTATTCTTGGTTTAGCCACCAACAGATTCAGAGAACCTGGAGCTTATCTGCTTGTATATATTGTTAGTATTACAACGTTCTATACTCATGGCTTTTTACTAAAAAAAATATTAAAAACGGGTTCGAATGCTATAAAAACATTAAAGATTACCCTACTAATTTTTGTAATCATTTTCGCATATGTTGTTTCTACATTTCTTCTCATTATCCTATTCGAAAAAACAAGACTAATTGCTACAAATCCGGACAGAGCTTTTGACAGGGAATTTGTTTTGGCCTGCATCTATCGTTCTATATTATATGTTGGTTATTCTACTGGTTACGTTTACATTATCAAATCATTTCAGGATCAGAAGAAAGTAGAAGCATTAGAACGCCAAAACCTGGTTACCCAGATAGAGAAGCAGGCATTAGAGAACGACCTTGTGCAATCACAGAATAATTATCTGCGGAGTCAGATCAATCCACACTTTCTATTTAATACTTTAAACTTTATTTATAACGACGCCCGCAAAAAGGCACCTATGGCGGCAGATGCAATTATGAATCTGGCCGAAATGATGCGTTATGCCCTAAAACGTCCTGAAGCATCAGAAATGGTTCCACTAAGTGAAGAAATTGAGCAAATTGAACACCTAATCAATCTGCATAAACTCCGAACAGCTAACACAATTAATCTGGAACTTGAGGTAACGGGCGATATGTTCGGGTTAAGATTTCCACCGCTTATCTTATTAACTTTGGTTGAAAACATATTTAAACATGGAAATGTTTCTCACTCTACTCAACCGGCCCTTATTAAAATTGCTTACCAAAAGGACAACCTTAGTATCAGTACCATAAACATGATTAATGATAATAAGGGCAAACAGACAGAAAGCCATCACGTAGGGATTGACAATATTGGCAAGCGCCTTAGTAATTTTTACGGCAATGATTATGTATTCAGATATTACAAAGACCCACTTAACCGGTACATTACTGAAATAAATGTAACTGTTGTTAACCCCTTGGCCAGGTTAAACCGTTAAGCTTTCATCGCATTTTGACGCTGGATATCTTTTAGCAGAAAATAATACATAACCATTTCATGTGTCCGCTGATCTTTGCTGAAAAGTCTGTTTACGTGCATGTGCATTAAATCGGTTAATAGCTTTAGTGCGTTTTCGGGAACACATTGTTTAAGAATTTTGATAAACGAATCCGAAAACTCATCGAACTCCTGCTCCTGCGTTGCTGTTAACGCTGTCCATTCTGTTTTACGAAACTCCTGATAGTGGCTGTTTAATTGTTTAAAATCAGCAGCATCTAATCGATGTTCCTCATTAAAGGTATCAGACATTATTCGTATGGTCTTATTGATGGCCAGCTTATCTACAATGTTAGATCCGATAATCCTTGAAATCAAAAGGCTACATAATTTATATTTGTTGAAATCATCAGTCTGAGTTTCTAAAAGCGATAATACAAATTCACTGTCTACAGCAAAATGCTGCTCAACATCTTCGATCATGTTGCTGCCATAACGCTCTAACTCACGCTTATAGGTTTTAATCTGCACGTCAGATACCAAACCTGAATTTGAAAACAATTCCAGATCATCCATGAGTTTTGATGTTAACAGCTGCCCATCCCTTGGATTGTTTAGTTGAACCCTGAACCTGATGTGGTTTCCATTTTCATTGTAGCGGATAAAAAACCACGATTTGACCTGGTCAGTATGTGCGGATATGAAGGGTGCAATCACTTCTGTCAAAATCTGATCACCGCGCTGCTGGTGGCAATAAATTTCGAAATAGAGCCATTCCTTACCTGGCAGAAAAAACCGCGTTACCTCAGCATTTGCTGATGTTTTAGCCAAACCACGATAAATTTCTTCGCCATGACTTATACTTAAAACAAACTGAGCTAAATAGGGCTTAGTTGCTTCATCAACCACGATACTGTTTTGAGGCAGTAACATTTCTTCTATGTATGTGCTTCCATGTTTTTGCAGGTATTGCAGAAAAGCATTTATATCATCGTCGTTTTGTAGGGCAAAGCATAATGTTTGATCGGATATACCTGCTTTAAAATATTCGCTAACGCCTAAATTGCTCAGATATGACCTACTGTTGGCGACAGAAAGCGACTTTTGACCGGCACCTAAAAGGGCTTCTTTTTTAACTCTCCATTTATTACTGCTTAAAACTATATTTTGATATTGTAATCTTGGATAATAATCCAAATCAGGGAAAACAGTATCAAGTGGAAGGGAAAGATTTGTTTGTAAGCCTTGATGCTGCAAATCGCACAGTAATCTAAATACAGAAAGATCAGAACGGATATAGTTGTACGCAGAAGCCATTCTTGGTACGAGCCGTTTATTTAAATGCTTAGAGCGAAGGATGATCTCTGTACCCCGAATTGAAATCTGTATATCATTTAAGGCAAGTGGCGATGCTGAGGTATCAAAATTTAAGATTGATAATTGATGCCCATAAATCAGTTTTCGCCTGTTTACATTATCTACATTGGCCTCAACCATATAGGCCACATCAAAAAATAAAACCTCGGGGTTTGCTTGTTGTTCGGCGCCCGCAATATCTTTAGCATATTGTGCTACATCATCGGCTGCCATTGTAAATCTTCCGCTTAATGCATTTGATGTTGCTCCACCTATCTGTTCGATAAAAATCAAATCGTCATGAACAGACATTACCATGCTAAATGAATTGGGTAAGGCTGCTAATTTCTGATTCGGCGTTAAGGTAAGTTTATTCAGATAAACAGTTTTACCTTTTTCGAAGCTTTGTTCCGTTAGGAAGGTTTTTAATGCTGTTTTAATATTTTCTGCTTCCGCTTTTTTCGGCGGCTTCGTATTGAAGCGTGTGATAAACTCGCTGTTTTGACCAGCCTGCTCCAACTCATCGTAGCCTACACCCATTTCCGGATCTAGTGCCAGTAATAGTGGTACTTCCTGATCCTCAAATTTCTTTTTAAACCTGATCTGAAACTGGCTAAGGGCATCGCGATCTTTTGCGGGCATCACACCATGGAGTATATTGATCAAACCTGGAATAGCCTGAAGCAAACGTTCATTAATACCACCCGATAAAGCTGTGCGTTGCGCGATAAGATATTTTGGTAACTCAGCGTTAGCAGTGAGCCCTAAACGTTCAAAATAATCATCCCCTATAATATTGGGATCGTAGTTGGTAAAAACAAGCTGTAAATCGTGCATATCCTGCAGCAAGGCAAACAGGTTTTCAGTTTCAGCATCATTTAAGTTTAATTGTTTTACCAGATCGTTAAGCCTAACCGGTGTTAAGCAAGCAGCCAATATTTGTTTTACAAAGTCGTCCTGATCTAACTCTGCAAGTTCAAAAACACCATCGGTACAGGCTATATAACGGATACTATTGGGCGTTAAATAATAACTGCTGTTACTAAATATCAGGCAGTTCTTTCGTAACAATTCTGCCAATGACAATTGGATATTATTCTTATAGGGCCAATCAACCAGTTCGCGTAGCTTTTGGTTTTCTTCAATTACTATTCTGCTATCTGATGATTTAATGGCATCACTTAACAAACTAAAACCAGCAAAAGTGCCATAAGGGGTTGACCGGAATTTCGCACGGTTAAAATATTTCCAGATGGTAAAATAAACTTTAGGCGGAAGATTTTTTAGTTCGTTTGCCTTTACTTCTTTTATGGTTTCGTAAAATGTTGCAGAAGATATTGCTATTGCCGCTTTTAATTCCTCCCAGCAATCTGCAAGTTCAGATTGATATGAAAATTTAGGTGTTCTAAAAATTACGGTTGGTTGGATATTAAGTTTCATTGAATTTAAATGGTGGGCGAAAATTACAAAGATTAATTTAAAAAGTTATCAATTAGCAGTTTTCAGTTTGCAGTTGATCGTTCCATATTCTTTTGTTGATCGGGATTTGCAATCCCGACTCCTGAACTCAGGGTTTAAATCCTTTAGTAGTGGTTACAAATCCCGACCAACTTAATTTAAAACTAAAAAGCCATCTTCTTATTAGGAAGATGGCTCACCGGGATGTTATTTGTATTTTATTTTTTGGTTACTTTAAATTCTGTTCTTCTGTTTTTTGCTCTTCCTTCAGGATTATCTTTTTTCTTGCGTTTCACTACAATCTCGTTTGGCGCAATTGGCATTGATTCTCCATATCCTTTAGAGGTCATTCTGGCAGCAGCAATACCTTTACTTTCTAAATAATCGGTACAAGATTTAGCTCTTCTGTTCGATAGATCTAAGTTATACTCATCTGTTCCAATGTTATCGGTATGAGAACCTAATTCGATTTCCATTTCAGGATTATCTTCCATAATCGGGATCAGGAAGTCTAATACTTTTTTAGAAGGCTCGGTAAGTTCAGCACTGTTAAATTCGTAATAAACGTTATCCAAAGCCATTGGGATACCTAATTTGAAAGGGCTTAAGCAATAATCTTTATAAATCAAGGTATCTGCTTTTGCCAATTCTTCATAAGGATAGTTTTTGGTAATTGCGAAATAATTATCTTTCGCAAAAAGCAATTTGATTGGTCTTTTCGAATCTACCTTAAACCTATAAATACCATCGGTACCAGTTGTAATTTTCTGAGTACCTTCTGCATTGGTAAGGGTTACATTTGCACCTGCTAAAGGCAATTTAGTTTTACAGTCAGTTAAAATACCTGCAATTGAGAAGTATTCTTTTTTCACTTCAAATACCTCTAAACAGCATGATGATTCGCGATCAGAACTGATATATCCTTTTGTTCCCTTATCATCTGTTGCAGTGAAGTAAAGATCATCTTTTGATGAGTTAAACGGATAACCTGCATTTTTTGGCTTGGTCCAATCTACAAGATCACCTTCTGACTCAAAGAAATCGAGACCACCAAAACCTATTCTACCATCGGTACTGAATAATAACTTTTTGGTTAACGGATTATAGTAAGGTGCACGTTCATCATCTTCAGTATTAATAGTTGGGCCAAAATTTACTGCCTGGCCTAAAGATCCGTCTTCGCGAACGGTACAATACCAAAGATCGTACTTACCATAACCACCGCTTCTATCAGATGAGAAAAGCAGGAATTTACCATCGCTGGTTACAAATGGTTGAGTTGAATTAAAATCTTTACTATTTACCTGTAAACCAACTGGTAGTGGATCACCCCATTTATCACCTGTCTTTTTAGAAGAATAAATGGCATATTTTTCTTTATCCTTCCAGGCCGTAAAGTATACTGTATTTCCATCGGGAGTAAAAGTAGCAGCAGCAACTTCCATGTTTTTAGGGAAACTGATATCGATTTTTCTCACTGCAATATCAGCTGAAGTTAGTTCGCCTTTGGCTGCATAAATATTATTAAGGAATGGATTGGTTTTAGTTGATACCTGAACCTCTCCAGCATCTGTTTTAACCATGTCTTTTTTACTACCTACAGCAACCGGACGGGATGAAGTAAAATACAACTCGTTATTGATTTTAACAGGAGCATAATTAGAACCTAAACCATTTACATTACCAGGTACTTTTTTAACCTGCACCATGCGTGGAAAACGCATTTCTTCGATCGCAAACTTACACGATTCGATTTCCTTTTGAGCGTCCTTTACCAAAGCATCTCCAGGATTTTTTTGGATGAACTGCTGAAAAGCATCGATAGCCAGGTTAAATTTTTTATTTGCCCTTAAGCTTTCTGCATAATAAAACAGCGCCTTTCTAAAACGTGTATTGGTAAAGGTGATTGCTATTGCATAATATTTTTCAGCTTCGTTAAATTCCCTATACAATCTACTAGATTCTGCAAGGTTATAAATCGATCCTTCATAATCGTCTATCACTTTATCATCAGTCGCTGATTTCCTTTCCATACCGTACGGTAAAATGGCCTGGGTACTATCTCCAGTAATTTTTAAGGCTTTTTTATAAAAAGTAGATGCTGCGTAGTAATCCTTATTTTCGAAATAAGTATCTGCAACCTTTTTATAATTCACCACATACTGTGCGTTTGCAAAACCGCCAAATGCCACTAACAAAAAGAGTAATATTTTTTTCATTTGATTAATTATAAACGTGGACAAAAGAAGTTTGGACCAATAAGACCGTTACGGCCAATTAAGGAAATCGAAAGCTCTAAACCACCGTTACTGTTAGAAGCGCGGTTGAAGGTAGAGGTATTAATATCGTAACTTAACCCGAAAACCATATTCTTTAACTGTAGGCCAACAAAGGCAATTGCAGCATCTTTATTACGGTAGTTACCACCAAACAAAATGTTTGCCGATGGATTAACGTTAAGCTGTGCATAAGCACCCAACGATAGCTCGTTTGTATTACCCTGGTACATAAACAATGCATTAGGTACAATATCCAATAACTCTGAAGCCTTGATCCGCGCTCCGCCATGCGCAGTAAAACGAACAGGGATACGTGAATTTGAACCAGAGAAACGATCCATCGGGCGGGTTAAGTGTGCTGCACTTGCGCCTAAGAAAACGTTTACACTTTTGTTGGGGTTACCATCAAAATACATGATACCTGCATTTACATCAGGAACCAATGAGGATTGAGATGAAAGTGTTTCGCCGCTCATCATACCACCATCATAACCTGAAATTGGATTAAACTGGTTACCAAACCTGGCCTGAGAGAAATCGAAACTACGGTTAATTACACCGGCTTGTAATCCAAAACTCACCATCTGTAAACCTTCTGCACCAAACCTTAAACGGTACGAACCTGATACCAGGGCAGAAAGGTAGTTAAAATCTAACTCCCCAGCCCTTTGGTTTAAGATGGTGGCACCAAATGCGAAGTTCTTTTTTGGAGCCATATCGAACGATGCTCCACCTGTTAAGAAAGAACTGTTTAGTGCACTCCATTGTTGTTTAAAGTTTACAGTTGCACGGTAATCGCCGTCTATTACCCCGGTTAAGGCCGGGTTAAGATATAACGGGTTTGCATAATATTGTGAAAAATGCGGATCAGTTTGTGCAAAGGACTTAGCTGTACACAGCAGTAATCCTAGCACTGCAACATATATTTTTAAAGCCGATAGTATTTTCATGGTCTTTGATTTTATCTGTTTATTGTTAATCCTCTTCTTATCTAATCAGCGTTACTGTACCTTTTCTTAATGATGTTGTTCCATTGGTGAATGTAATATCAACCATGTACACATAAACTCCGATCGGTTGATTTACCCCTTTGAAAGTTCCATCCCATCCATTGGCAACATTATCTGACTGGAATATCAATTGACCCCATTGTGTGAAAATGCTCATTCTGGCGCCTGATATGGTGTTACCGTAGATTAAGAATGTATCGTTTTTACCGTCGTTATTTGGTGTAAATGCGTTTGGTATATAAACCTGATCTCCAAAAGGATTAGCTGCTTTACCCGTTACCGGAATCGAATTTGCGCTGGTTTGGCACTCAATCTGACCTCTGGCTCGTACAATAATGGTTACACTTTGATCTGGTTTTAAGCCTGCTACCAAGTAAGTAGTTCCGGTTGATCCGCTTGTTGGGTTTACCCATGTTAAGCCATTATCCTGAGAAACTTCGTAAGCGGTAGCACCTGCAACCGCAGCCCATGCAAAGGTTACACTGTTTGGTGTTGTGCTTTGTACCACTACTACTGGTTTTTCTAACACTGGCAGTACATTAACAGTAACGCCTGTTCTTGTTGGACTAGCACAACCACCCACAGCTATTGCCTCTACATAGTAGATTGTTGTCGCAGTTAAGTTTGGTGTAGTAAAGGTTATACCTTCCGCCAGTACAGAACCTCCAGAGCTTGCTGCATACCATCTGTAAACCAATCCTGTTACCGGATTATTAACCGATAATATGGTTGAGCTACCTGCGCAAAGTGTTCCATTTGCCGCTGTTACCGATGCTGGTGCAACTGGTACCGGAAGTGCAATTACATTTACTGGTGTTCTAGATGATGAGACACAAGTTCCATTTGCACCTTCAACATAGTATGTAATGTTTGCATTAACTGCAGGAGTGGTAAAGTTTACTCCGGTTCCAGCCAATGTTCCGCCCGCAGCTGCAGTATACCAATTGTATGTTACACCTGTTTGAGGACTTGTTACCGTTAATACAGCTGGACTTCCAGTACAAACATTAACAGATGTTGCTGCGACAGTTGGAACTGTTGGTTTTGCGTTAACTGTAACTGTTACTTTAACACGTCCTCCGTTGTTGTTACAACCTCCTGTTCCGATTGCTAAAATGTAATAATCTGTTGTTGCAGCTAAGGCTGTTACATTGAATGTTGTTCCTGTGAATAATAAATTACCACCAACCGCTGAAGTGTACCATTCGTAAGTAACACCTGCCTGTGCATTCGTTACTGTTAGGGTGGCTCCATCACCTGCGCATATGCCTCCATTTGGAACAGATACCACTGGGTTGTTTGGTGATGCATTTACTGTAATGGCTACAGCCCTTGCTGTTGCTGCAGTATTTTCACATTTATTATCGCCTTTAACGGTTACATAATAAGTTGTACTTGCAGTTAATACTGGTGTAGTAAACACTGGGCCAGTAAATACCACTGTATTTAAAGTAGCATCGCTATACCAGGTAAATATTGGGTTGGTAACCGTTGTGCTTGTTGCTGCTAATGTTGCGGCTGTACTTGCACACACTGAAGTTGATCCATTTACTGTGATATCTGTTGCCACCGCACCTGGATTAACAATAACAGTTACTGTTTTTACATTAGCTGCTGTATTTTCACATCTATTAGCACCTTTAACGGTTACATAATAAGTTTTAGTGGCAGTTAATACCGGAGTGGTAAATATTGGTCCGGTAAAGGCTACACTTGTTAATGAAGCATCGTTGTACCAGGTAAATACCGGGCTGGTAACCGTTGCAGAACTTGCATTGATTACTGCTGTTCCAGAACCACATATTCTAGCTGGGGCCGATAATGTGATGTCGGCAGCTGTTGCACCTGCATTTACATTAACGGTAACTACTTTTGCATTTGCAGCAGAACTCTCACATCTGTTATCACCTTTTACAGTTAGGTAATATTTAGTTGTTGCGGTTAATGCTGGTGTGTTAAAAGTTGCTCCTGTAAATACTGGCGTTGTTAAAGCAGCATCGCTGTACCAGGTAAATACTGGATTGGTTACTGTTGTAGTACTGGCCACTAAGCTGGCTGACGATCCTGCACAAATGGTGGCATCTGTTGCAGTAACATCAGTTGCTGAAGCTACCGAGTTAACAACAATGTTAACAGATTTAGCAGTAGCGGCACTGCTTTCGCACTTATTATCTCCTTTTACAGTTACATAATAAGTAGTGTTGGCTGTTAAAGTTGGTGTAGTAAACACTGCACCTACAAAAGCTACATCAGTTAACGTTGCATTGGTATACCAGGTAAATACCGGGTTAGTAACTGTTGTGCTACTTGCCGTTAATACTGCTTTAGATCCTCCGCAAATATTTGTTGATCCATTTACGACGATATCACTTGCAACTGCAATCGGGTTAACTTTAATGGTTACTGCTGCTGCATTTGCTGCGGTATTTTCACACTTGTTAGCACCTTTTACGGTTACATAATAAGTAGTAGTGACAGTTAATACCGGAGTGGTAAATATTGGTCCGGTAAAGGCAACACTTGTTAATGAAGCATCGTTGTACCAGGTAAATATTGGACTGGTTACTGTCGTTGAGCTTGCGTTGATTACTGCTGTACCCGATCCACATACCAATGTAGGCGTTGATAAGGTAATATCTGCAGCTGTTGCACTCTGATTAACATTTACAGTTACCACTTTTGCAGTGATACCTGAGTTTTCACATTTATTATCACCCTTAACCGTAACATAGTATTTAGTTGTTGCCGTTAATACCGGGGTAACGAATGATGTACCTACATAAGCTACCGAAGTTAAAGCAGCATCGTTGTACCAGGTAAATGTTGGATTGGTAACGGTTGTTGTACTTGCTACCAGGGTAGTACCAGATCCTGAGCAGATTGTTGCATCAGTAGCGGTTATATCGGAAGCTGTAGAAACCGGACTAACAGTTATGGTAATTACTCTGGCAGTACCAGGAGCATTCTCACATTTATTATCACCTTTTACAGTTACATAATAAGTAGTGGTGCTGGTTAAGGCTGGTGTAGTATATGTTGCGCCAATGAAACTTACATTGGTTAATGCTGCATCACTGTACCAGGTAAATACTGGGTTGGTTACTGTTGGAGATGTTGCAGTTAATACCGCCGATGATCCTGCACAGGCCACTGTGCTTCCGCTAAGAATAATATCGGTGGTAGTTGCCAAAGGATTAACGGTTATTGTTACCGCTTTGGCATCTGCGGCACTGTTTTCACATTTATTGGCACCTTTAACACTTACATAATAAGTAGTTGTTGCAGTTAAACCAGTTACTGTGAAAGTTGGGCCTGTAAATACTACACTTGTTAATGATGCATCACTATACCAGGTGAATACCGGTTGAGTAACCGTAGTACTCGAAGCCATTAACATTACGGTAGAACCTGAACAGATTTGAGCATTGCTTACCGCAATATCTGCTGATGTTGCAAACTCTTTAACTGTTACAGTAGCAACCTTAGCATTTGCCGCTAAATTTTCACATTTATTATCGCCTTTTACGGTTACATAATAAGTAGTGGTTGCATTAAGTGCAGGCGTAGTAAAGCTAGCACCTACATGAGCTACTGTAGTTAAAGCAGCATCGCTATACCAGGTAAATACAGGATTGATTACTGTTGTTGTTGAAGCAGACAGTACAGCTGTAGATCCTTTACAGATTGATGCAATTCCGTTAATGGCGAGGTCTGAATCAGTAGCCGCAGGATTAACCGTAATGGTAATCGATTTTGCAGTAGCTGCTGTATTCTCACATTTATTATCGCCTTTAACTGTCACATAATAAGTAGTGGTTGCAGTAAGTACCGGCGTAACAAAGTTAGCACCAGTAAATGCTACTGTAGTTAAAGCCGCATCACTGTACCAGGTAAATACCGGGTTGGTTACCGTTGTGCTTGTTGCATTTAAAGTAACTGAAGAACCACCGCAAACGGTACTTGTTCCAGCTAGGTTAATATCAGATGGGGTAGCAACAGGATTTACCGTAATGGTAACCTCTTTTGCATTACCCGCTGAGTTAGCACATTTATTTGTTCCGCTAACGGTAACATAGTATTTGGTAGTTGCGGTAATGGCAGGCGTATTAAATACTGCACCAACAAATGCAACCTGTGTTAAAGCGGCATCAGTGTACCAGGTAAATACCGGACTGGTTACTGTTGTACTGGCTGCTGTAAGCACCGCTGTACCAGAAGCACATAATGATGTTGTTCCGGTTACAGTTAAATCGGCAGCAACTGCTGATGGATTAACAGTGATAGAAACCTTAGTACGTGTTGAGTTCGAGCAACCTGTTCCACTTACCGCTTCAACATAATAATCGTATGTTCCTGCTGCAAGTGATGCAGATGTAGTAAAGCTACTGTTATTGGTTACCAACATGTTTCCTGCTGTAGCTGCATCGTACCAGTTATAAGTTACTCCAGCAACAGCCTGTACACTTAAAGTAGCAGGTGAGCCGATACAAGTTGTAGCTGGATTGTTAGTTGATGGAATCGGTGCTACTGGTGGAGTTAAAATAGTTACCGTTACTTTGGTTCCTACAGTCTCACAACCGTTAGCCGTAGCCGTTACCGAATAAGTATAAGTTCCAGCAGTTAAAGTTGGGTCTGTTGTGAAAGTTGCTCCATCTTTTCCTGCTTGATAAGTTGTGCCTAAGTACCATTTATACACTACACCAGCTTGTGGGTTCTGAACACTTAAGGTTGCAGATGATCCTTGACAAGCGCTTGCTGTAGCTGCTGTAACTGTTGGTGTAGTGATTACCCTTTGTGCATAATCTAAATTAACAGATGTTAATGCCCCAAGGAGACCTGAGCTTAATCTCAATTCTACGCCATCAAATTTACTGGTTGGTACGAAAGTTAATATAGCAGATGTATTGCCTGTTAATAGTTTTAAGCTAATTAATGGGTTAGAAATAGAAACCGCATCGTTATTGCTGGTTGTACCTTGGAAAGTTGTTAACGTTAAGTTATTTAATACTCCTACCGAAAGTAATGTACCTGGAGTGGTAATTTTCACTCTTAAGGTATCACCTACATTTGATAAGCCTGTAAAACCAACATGGTGATAAACAGATGCACCAAGTAATCCCACAGGGATCACCAAGCTAGATCCTGTGTTGATGTCGTTATCAACCGCAAAAGTTGGGTTGTAAACTCCAGCCAATACAGCCACTCCTGTTACACCGCTTGCAACTGTTGTTGTAGCGGCTCCACATGGTGTAGTTACCGGGTTACCGTTAGGAATTACAGTAACGGTTACAGTTGCTCTGCTTGTTGCAGTACATCCACCAGGAATAGTAGCTTCTACATAATATGTAGTAGTTGCACTTAATTGCGGTGTTACATAAGTTTCGCCAGTAAATACTGGAACCACACCATTTGCAGTAGTGTACCAGTTAATGGTTGCGCCTGCTGTACTCGATGTTGCTTTTAATACCGCAACAGAACCTTCACTGATGGTGATTGATGGTGGTGTAATTACCGGAACATCGATAGTTCCCAATATAATTTTAGCCTCTGTTCTCGTTGATGAGCTACCGCAGCTGTTTACTGCCGCTACAAAGTAACTTCTATCAGCATTGATTAATGGTGTGGTAAAGTTATCACCGGTAAATAATACCGTTGTAGATGTTGCGGTATCGTACCAGTTATAGGTTGTGCCTACAATTGGGTTTTTAACCTGGAAAGTAACTGATGTATTAGGACAGGTATTTACAGATGCTGAAAGTAGATCTGGTGTTACCGGAGCTGGGTTTGTAGTTACATTTACTACCGTTTTATAACTCACGCAACCAGTTGCAGAAACTGCTGCAACATAGAATTTAGTATCGCCTGTTAAAACTGGGGTAGTAAATATGATACCATCTTTACCGGTTAGGTAAGTGCCTGTAGCATCGTACCACCTGTAAGTTAAGCTTGCTGATGGGTTGCTTACTTCAAGCTGTGCCGTTTGACCTACACAAGCCGTAACATTTGCTGATGCTACAGTAGGTGCAACCAAAATGCGTTGTGCGTAATTTAAGTTGATTGATGTTAAAGCACCTAATAAACCTGAGTTTAACCTAACCTCTACCCCGTCGAAAACATTCGTTGGAACAAAAGTGATTAACGCCTGGGTATTACCGCTCAATAATTGGATATTTATTAAGTTATCATTTAAAAACTTAGAATCACCATTACTGTTGGTTCCAACATAAGTAGTAATTGCCGCGTTTCCTAATAACGAAAGTGATAATAGTTTTCCTGGAGATGATACTAAAACTCGTACCGTATCACCTACTTTAGATAATGAGCCAAAACCAACTCTTTGATAAACTGATGCACCAAGCGCTCCTACCGGCATTACCAATGAAGATGCAGTTTGGGTATCGTTATCAATCGCCAATGCCGGGTTAAATACACCCGATAATAAAGCTACACCGTTAACACCATTAACCTGTGTGGTTGCAGCCTCGCAAGGAACCGGATTTGGAGATCCGTTACCATCAACTGTGATGGTAACCTGAACACGGCTTGCTGATGTACAACCATTTGTAGAAACCGATTCTACATAATAAGTTGTAGTAGCTAATAGCGGTGGTGTTACATAAGTTGCTCCTACATAAACTGGTGTAGTTGAAGTGCTAGAAGTGTACCAGTTGAAAGTATTGGTTGCATCTGCAGAACTAGCAGTTAAAATTGCAGTCTGACCTGCACTAACTGTTGATGAACTTGCAGTTACTACTGGTAAAGCCGGACGAGGATTTACTGATACTGCTGCTACAGCACGTGTAGTGCTTGTACAGTTTCCTTGAGATGCTTCTACATAATAAGTAGTTGCCGCTGTTAATGCCGGAGTTGGGAATACAGCGCCAGTGAATACTAAGTTTCCACCTACCGCAGCATCGTACCATTTATAAGTTACAGCAGCATCTGGATTGGCAACCGATAAAGTTGCTGATGATCCTTCACAAACATTAGCTATTGTTGCCAATACTGGTGTTGGTAACGCTGGTGTAACCGTTACAGTTACCGGAACTCTTGTTGTGTTCGGACAACCGCCTTTGCTTACCTGAATATAATAAGTAGTGGTAGCAGTTAAAGCTGGTGTAGTAAATGTTTCGCCAGTGGCCAATTGTGTACCACCAGTTGCAGCATCGTACCAGACTAATGTTGTACCACCGTTTGCAGTTGCAGCTAATGTTGCTGTACTTCCGGCACAAATGGTTTGTGCACCAGCAGTTATTGTTGGGCTAGGATAAATTACGGTGGCACCATAAATATCTAAGCTGGTGAGTACCGATGCTAATGCACCAAAGCTTACTTGTACCCTATCATAAGCACCTCCTGCCAATATAGTTGCAGCAAAACGGTTACCTGATAAAAGTCGAAGATTTAACAGCCCACCATTTAATTGTACTGTTTTTACAACCGTGGTACCATTTAATATGGTAACGGTTACGTTGTTTAATAAACCAACATCGGCTAAACCGGTCGGTAAAGCTAAATCTAAACGAAGACTATCAGTAGCTGTTCCAACTGTTGGGAAAATTAATTGTTGATAACCTGATGCACCAACACCTACAGAAAGTGATATTCTGGTAAAGTTAGAAGGATCAGCATCAGTAGAATTTCCAGCGCCGTTTATTCCACACAATAAACAAATTCCGTTTATACCTGTGTTTTGCGAATTAGCTGCGTTACAAGCAGTACCACCACCATTGTTTAATACGGTAACAGTTACCGGAACACGGGTTGCACTTTTACAACCACTGGCATTTGTTGTTTCTACATAATAAGTTGTAGTAGCCGATAATACCGGAGTAACAAATGAAGTACCTGTTCCTACCTGCGTTCCGCCTGTTGCGGCATCGTACCATTGAATGGTATTGCCCGCATCGGCCGTTGCTAACAATGTAGTAGACTGACCAGCATTAATTACCTGGTTGTTCGTAGTTACTGTTGCAGCTGTTGCTGGTGGGTTAACTGAAACATTAACAGCAGTTCTCGAACTTACTGCAGTTCCAGATACCGCCTCTACATAAAATACTGTTGGAGCGGTTACTGCAGGTGTTACAAAAACACCTGTGTTATTGGTAACCAATGGCGTACTTCCTGTCGAAGCATACCAGTTGTAAGTTACGCCGGCTTGCAAATTGCTAACGCTTAATGTTGCTGGGCTTCCAGAACAAACAGTTGCTGCAGCAACTACCGGAGCATTAACCGTTACAGTTAAGCTATAAGCTGTTGTTGCTTTGTTTCCGTTTGCGTCTGTTGCAGTTAAAGAAATCGTAAAGGTTCCACCTAAAGTTGGTGTTCCTGTAATTTCTCTTGTTGCAGTATTAAAACTTAATCCCGGAGGAAGGTTTGTTGCTAAATAAGTATAAGGAGCCGTTCCACCTGTTACCGCTGGTAAAGTTTGTGTTGGATAAGGTGTACCTACAATACCGTTTGGTAGCGTTGCACCTGGCAATGATAATACACCTATTACTTTAAGAGCATAAGTATTACTTGCGGTTCTGCCTTCACTATCAGTAGCGGTTACACCGATCGAATAATTTCCGGCCTGTGTAGGTGTTCCTGAGACTTCTCTTGTTGCTGGATTAAAAGTTAATCCGGCTGGAAGGTTGCTTGCTACATAAGTATAAGGACCAACACCACCAGTTGCCGATGGTAAGGTTTGTGTAGCGTAAACTGTTCCTTCTGTTCCATCAGGCAAGGTTGCCGCTGGTAACAATAAAGGATCAACCACTACGATTGTATAGTTATTGGTTGCTGTTTTTCCATCAGCATCGGTAACTGTAACCGGTACGGTGAAAGTTCCGGATTGCGTAGGTGTTCCCGTAATTTCTCTTGTTGCCGGATCAAAGGTTAATCCCGGAGGAAGACCAGTTGCCGCATAAGTATAAGGTGTTGATCCGCCTGTTGCAGATGGAATAGTTTGTGTTGGATAAACTGTTCCTGTTGTTCCGTTAGCTAAAGTTGCTGCTGGTAAAACCAGTGGATCAGTTACTTTAAGTGTATAGTTAGCAGTAATGGTATTGCCATTAGCATCTGTTACTGTAACCGGAATGGTAAAAGTTCCAATTTGAGTTGGTGTACCTGTAATTTCTCTTGTTGCCGGATTAAAGGTTAATCCCGGAGGAACACCGGTAGCTGAATAAGTATATGGTCCGGTTCCACCTGTTGCAGCTGGAATTCCATTTGTAGTATAGGCTGTACCTGTTACACCGTTAGGCAATGCTCCAGGAACCAAAGCCAATGCTGGTGTTACGGTTAAAGTAAAGGTTGAAGTTGTGCTGCAACCTTTTGTATCAGTTGCTACAACATCGAATGTTGGGTTACCTGCTGCTGTTGGTGTTCCACTTACCAGACCACTTGGCGATAAAGTTAAACCAGCTGGCAAAGTACTACCTGCAGCTAAAGTGTAAGTATAACCAGGTGTACCACCAGTAGCCACCGGAAGTTGTTTACTGTAAGGAGATGCAATGGTTGCATTGGTTAAAGTTGCACCAGCAAATACAATTGCAGGATTAACAGTAATGGTTACCGGAACTCTTGTTGTGTTTGAACAAGTTCCTTTGCTTACCTGAACGTAATAAGTAGTCGTTGCTGTTAAAGCAGGAGTGGTAAAGTTTGCACCCGTACCTACTTGGTTTCCGCCTGTTAGTGCATCGAACCAGGCTAAAGTTGTACCACCATTTGCAGTTGCACTTAGTGTTGCGGTACTGCCTGAACAGATAGATTGTGCCCCAGCTATAAACGTTGGATTAGGGTAAACAACTGTTGCACCATAAATATCTAAACTTGTTAATGCCGAAACTAAGGCACCGAAGCTTACCTGTACCCTATCGTAAGCACCGCCAGCCAAAACTGTCGCTGCAAAACGGTTACCAGATAAAAGTTGAAGATTTAGCAATGTAGGATTTACCTGTACTGTTCTTACAACTGTAGTACCGTTTAATACGGTAATGGTTATATTATTTAAAAGACCAACATCAGCTAAACCACCTGGTAAAGCTAAATCTAAACGGATACTATCTGTAGCTACACCTGTTGATGGGAAGATTAATTGTTGGTAACCAGTTGCACCAACACCAACCGCTAATGATATTCTGGTAAAGTTGGTCGCATCAGCATCTGTAGAGTTTCCAGCTCCACTTATACCGCACAATAAACAAATTCCGTTTATTCCTGTGTTTTGGCTGTTTGCAGCATTACAAGCTGTTGCTCCACCACCGTTAATAACCGTAACGGTTACTGGCACACGGCTTGCGCTTTTACATCCGCTAGCGCTTGTGGTTTCTATATAATAAATTTTGGTTGCTGTTAAAGCTGGTGTAGTAAATGATGTTCCTGTTCCAACTTGTGTTCCTGCTGTTGCGGCATCAAACCAGGCGATGGTATTTCCAGCATCAGCCGTTGCAGTTAATGTTGTGGTTTGTCCAGAGTTGATTACCTGGTTATTGGTTGTAACCGTAGCTAAAGTCGCAGGTGGGTTAACCGAAACCGAAACAGATGTTCTTGAACTAATCGCTGTTCCAGAAACTGCCTCAACATAAAACACCGTTGCCGAATTTACAACAGGTGTTACAAAAGTACCGTTGTTACCGGTTACCAATGGAGTGCTTCCTGTTGATGCATACCAGTTATAAGTTACACCAGCCTGAAGGTTGCTTACTGTTAAAGTAGCGGTGCTTCCGGTACATACTGTAGCAGAAGCCACAACCGGAGCACTAACCGTTACAGTTATTGCATAAGTGGTAGTCGCTTTATTATTATTAGCATCTGTAGCTGTTACAGAAATATTATAGGTACCACCTTGTGTTGGTGTTCCGGTAATTTCTCTTGTAGTTGGATTGAACGATAATCCCGGAGGAAGGTTCGTAGCTACATAAGTATATGGCGAAGTACCACCAGTTACCGCAGGTAACGTTTGTGGCAAGTATGAAGTACCAACAATTCCGTTCGGTAAAGTTTTTGTAGGCAAGCTTAACGTTCCAATTACTTTAATTGGATAAGTATTGCTTGCTGTTTTACCCTGACTATCGGTAACCGTAACATTTATTGCATAATTACCTGCCTGAGTTGGTGTACCAGTAACTTCTCTAGTTGTTGGATTAAATGTTAATCCTGCAGGAAGATCAGTGGCTACATAAGTATATGGTCCGACACCGCCTGTTGCAGCTGGCAGAACTTGTGTAGCATAAGCCACCCCCTCTGTTCCATCTGGCAAGGTTGCCGCTGGCAATGCCAATGGGCTATTTACAGTAATGCTATAATTTGTAGTTGCCGTTTTTCCATCAGCATCGGTCACCGTAACTGGCACGGTATAGGTTCCTGGTGTTGTTGGCGTACCGGTAATGGCCCTGGTTGACGGATTAAAAGCTAAACCTGGAGGAAGGCCTGTTGCCGAATAGGTGTAGGGCGTTGTTCCACCAGTTGCACTTGGAATAATCTGCGTTGGATAAGCTGTTCCTGTAGTACCATCAGCTAAAGTTGCTGTAGGTAATAATAATGGATCAGTAATTTTTACAGTATAATTCGAAGTAATGGTATTACCGTTGGCATCAACAACTGTAACTGGTATCGTATATATTCCAGGTTGAGTTGGTGTTCCGGTAATTTCTCTCGTTGTAGGATTAAAAGTTAAGCCTGGAGGAACACCGGTTGCAGTATAGGTATACGGCCCTGTTCCGCCGGTTGCAGCTGGAATAGTCTGTGTTGGATAAACCGTTCCTGTTAAACCATCAGGCAATGCGCCTGGAGTAAGTACCAATGCTGCAGTAACAGTTAAATTATAAGTAGCAGTTGCTTTACAGCCTTTGGCATCAGTTGCAACAACTGAAAAAGTGTAAGCATTGGCTACGGTTGGTGTTCCGGTAATTGCACCGGTTGATGATAAAGTTAAACCTGCTGGCAATGTACTTCCTGCTGCTAAAGCATAAGTATAACCTGCCGTTCCGCCTGCAGCTACATCCAATTGTTTAGAATAAGCAAAACCTGGTGTGGCATTGGCTAAAGTTGCACCATTAAAAATAATTTCTGGGTTAACTGTAATTACAACAGGCACCCTTGCCGATTCTGCTGTACAGCCTAATCTTCTGGCAGCAACAT
This sequence comes from Pedobacter sp. R-06, assembly GCF_049913135.1. Lineage (NCBI taxonomy): Bacteria > Pseudomonadati > Bacteroidota > Sphingobacteriia > Sphingobacteriales > Sphingobacteriaceae > Pedobacter > Pedobacter sp. R-06. Next base: position 4,960,650 of record NZ_CP183977.1, read on the forward strand.
AATAAGTTTTGGAAGCGGTTAATGCAGGGGTAGTAAAAGTACCATCAAAAGCAACTGTTTGTAATGCTGTTCCGCCTTCTACGGCATCGTACCAAATTAGTTCGTTGGTATTTGGAGTAGTTGCGTTTAATGCCACTGTGCTATTATAACATGCAGCAATTGCACTGCTTGCCGGTGTTGGCCGTCCGGCTGAACGGGTTACGCCATAAACATTAATGGTTTGTGTGAGGTTTAGGGTAAGTACCGAACCGAGGGTAACCTTAACACGATCGAAGGGTACACCCGGAGAAAATGGTATTGATGCGGCCTGTCCACTGTTTAATAAGCCGAGTAAATCTACATTTAATAAGTTTGATACCGATGAGGTGTAAACCTGGGTATTGCCATTATAAGCAGTTACCGAAATATTCTGTAAAACACCTGCGGTTAAAAGTGCTGGAGTAGAGCTCAGTCTTAGGTTAAAATCATCACCGGCATTTGATGGTGTTGTAAAATAAAAATTTTGGCTAATGGACGAAGCCACGCCAAGTACTCCTAAACTTAGTTGAGAATAATTATTTGGATCCGAATCAATAGCCCTTTCACTATTGGTTACACCCGAACTACCCAATTGCAGGGCATCAAGTGTAATACCTGTGCCTTCATATCCTGTAGTAAATGCTTGCGCACAAGGATCAGTCCCTGAAGTATAAAATGAATAATAAACCTTTGTACTATTAGCAACAGAAAGCAAAAGCGCATTGGTTACATCTTTGATAAACACCCTATCGTAAGCCTGTGTAGGGGTTATTGCAATATAAAAGAACCCATTTGCATCTTTTACCAGTCGTAAATTATCTGCAGAAAACCCGTCTACACTATTCCCTCCTGTTGGGGGTACTGCTGTAGTACCATTTCTGGCACCTACCTGGAATGAATGATTTCCAAGAACTACTGTGCCCCCTACATTAGCCAATAAAGTACCTAAACTACCGCCTAGTAACCTGTTCAGGATATCACCATCAAAATCTATTCTGATATAGGAGGTAACTCCCGCAGCAACTGAAGCCGGATATTTTAATTCCAGTTCGCCACTAAACGACCCTATACCAACAGCAATGCCACCGTACGAATTAACTGTAGCAAAGCTATTGTTGTTTAATGTTGCATTTGTTGCATTATCAACATGATCCGATTTAGTAACGGTATTTGCAAATATTTTAGTTTGCGCATACGATTTAGCGGAGAAGAGCGTTAATAGAATGATGATTGCAATACAAGTATTGCGAATTATCCCTGTTTGGGAAGAGAAAGTATGAGTTTTCATCATGTCAGGCGTTATTTTAGGAGACTTACTATGTGCTATGCGACTGTTTGGTAAATTGTTCTGCAGGGCATTATATAATTATGACAAATCTAAATCTAGAATAGCATCCTATCCTATCCATTGCTATTCATTTTTGTGCAATCCATTTCATTCATTTTATTCATACAGGGCATTCTTAGTGAATAGATTTCCTCAATTGTGAAATTATGATGACATTAGCGGTAGTCATCCCCATCTGTTAATTAATGAATGCTAACGATCTCCTTATCGAACTCAGGAAGTTTGTCCTTATAAAATCTGGTTTGAGAAATATCGACCCAGCTCATTGTAAGATTATTTCTGAGTATGTATTTCAAGAAACCAAAAACTATGTAAGTGAAACAACTATTAAGCGATTCTTTGGCTTTGCAAACACTTTACATAAATTCTCTTTATTTACTTTAAATAGCTTATCACAATATATAGGTTATAACGATTGGGACTCATTTTGTAAAGACAAGGAAAACCAAACTACCTCCGTTCAAAGTATCTGGCAAGATTTAAAGCTAAAAGCACATGCCATTACAGAGATATCCTTAATTGCAAATAAAAATAATTCGGGCGTTCCATTTAATGCTACCGCCAACAGAAGTTTTTTTTACCCTGATTTTGATTATTTCTTAAAAAACAACTACCAGTTTACAACCATAAGTGCTCAACCTGGTCAGGGAAAATCGATATTGCTTGCACACATGGTAGAGTATTTTTTCTTATCAGAAAATGCCCTCTATAAAAACGATATCGTATTACTGGTTAACTCTAGCAGTATTAATACCATTATCCAGAATGGAGACACTTTAAAAGACTGGTTTTTAAAAGAATTTAAATTCGGAAGTCTGACCGAGTTAATCAGTTTTTTCAAAAAAAACCCCGAAAAGAGGGAAGGCCGTTTCATTATTATTGTTGATGGAATTGATGAACATTTAGCAAGAAGTAATTATTTTAAAGTATTTATCGACTTTTTATATAGCATTGAAGAAAACAACTTTGTTAAACTCGCATTTGGCCTGCGAACGAACAGTTGGATTAATCTTCAGCCCGTTATTTACGGTTCTGCATCTTTAACTAAAGCCTGGTATACGGGCTTATTTTATGATGAGGAAACCCTAAGTAATGTACCATCATTAAATGTGGATGAGGTACTCTACACCTTAAGCAATATAGAAAACAAAATTATCAACCGGGCAGATGTAAGTTTGCCGCTATTAACTCAGTTTAAAACACCATTCTGGCTACAGGTTTATTTCAAGCTCAAAGATGAGAACCACCATCTTGAGCTGAGTAATCCTTTATTACGTTATGAATTAATTAATTATTTCTTAGAGAAACGCGTCTTTCTGGCAAAAAAAAGCACAGAAAAAGTATTTCTCCTTAAAAAAATAAGCGATAGCATTTCAGAAGGAAATAAGAAATTAAGAGTATCTAAAGAAAAAATCCTAAGTTATATCAACTGTTATCCCGATGCATACGAAGAACTTTTACATGCTGGGATCATCATCGAAGAAAAAAGGCTAAGTACAGCCATCCCTACAGAAATTGTCCGATTTTTAAACGACGATATTTATACCTATTTTTTATTTATACAGATCACTGATAAGTTTGAATACAGGCCTTGTAAATCATTTTTCGAGCATATATTAAACAGTTTCCCTGGCCGAACCTCCCTGAGAGACTATATACTTAACTGGGCAATCAGGTTCTGCATCACCAGAAACGAGATTGCAGCCTTAAAAAACATTTTCAGGCTGCCATTTACTAACAGTGAAAAAAACAGTGCTTTCGATTTTATCTGTTATGTATCTAAATACGAACTTGGCAAACCCAATTCTAACTTCAATAAGTTAAGCATTGGTGTCGATTTTATCGACATTATGGCTACGGGCCGAACCATGAGCAACCTGTATAAAGAAACCATCAAAACCATTTCAGAGAACGTACTAAATGAAGATATTCAGATTATGCTGCATGTAATAGAATGCAACGTTAATCTTATCGATGTGGATAAAGTAGCTTTAGCCAATACCATGCAGCTACTAAAGCGGAACTACAAAAGATTAAATGAGCTGTTCCCAATTAATCCTTATGATTTAATTCTTTATTTCTACAATAACCTGGTTAATAAACCTAACGAGAGTAAAACCTTAGAAGATAAAATAATAAAACTTTGCCAGGAGATAGATCAGAGTAAACCGCAGAAAAACGAAGAAATCACTTCTGCCGAAATACTCACTTACCGGTTGGTATTGATTACCTTATTTTCTCAAAAAAGCTACGCAGAATGCCACCGCTTTATCATGGCTATTTTGAGTAAGTACCCGAATATTTTCTACGTAAGATATTCCGTGTTTTCTCCTTTTTTATTGCTTCATTTAGGTCAAACCTATATCAAACTCAACTATTTTAAAAAAGCGCAACGCATTATACAATTTGTTGATAAAATCATCAGCAGTGATTACACCTATTATACCAATTTTATATTGGCCAGCTTTAGTGTGTTCAAAGCCAACTTTTACAATGCTACACACAATTACGAACAAGCACTTATAGAAACCAATATCGGCTTGGGTATTACAGGAAAGAATGATTTTAAAATGTTCGAAATTGCCTTGTTATTAAGTAAGATCGACACCCTAAAACATACCGAAGAATCAGAAGAAGTATCGAACGTAATTAAAGAACTGCTAAATTTTTTAACGGTACATAAACTCTCTATGCCAGATTATTCTAACCTAAGCAGTCATGAGTTCGAGCATACCTTTAAGATTTTAAAATCTTACCGTCGACACCAAAACCTATAAAAAAGCCATACAACTATTGTAATGCTTTTTCCAGGTGGAGGATATTCATTTCTAAGTCTAAAATGCCCTTTCTTTATGGAGCGCAATGTCAGTGCAAAACATTAAGTTTCTTCCCGTTTTACACTTTTATGCTTCACCCGGGGCTATTGGACCAAAACAGTATTTCATTTTCGGGATCGTAGCATGCACAAACCTTTGTTCCTAAACCCGATTACAGCGGGCACGGAGTGCAACGAAGTAAAGCGGGACTGCAAGCCTCCAAGAACCACAAGCTGCTCATTTCCAAATATTAAAAAATACTTTTTCACATTTGGAGCGCAGGGCCTGTACAAAACAGTAAATCTCTTCCCGTTTTACGCTTTTACGCTTCGCTTCCTCGTGCCTCGTTGCTGCAGGTAACGCTGCAGCCGGGGCTACTGGGCCAAAACAGTATTTCATTTTCGCGGTTGCAGTTTGCACAAACCTTTGTTCCTAAACCCGATTACAGCGAACACGGAGTGCAACGAAGTAAAGCGGAAAGCGGGACTGCAAGCCTCCAAGAACCACAAGCCGCTCATTTCCTAATATTAAAAAATACTTTTTCACATTTGGAGCGCAGGGCCTGTACAAAACAGTAAATATCTTCCCGTTTTACGCTTTTACGCTTCGCTTCCTCGTGCCTCGTTGCTGCAGGGTAACGCTGCAACCGGGGCTACTGGGCCAAAACAGTATTTCATTTTCGCGGTTGCAGTTTGCACAAACCTTTGTTCCTAAACCCGATTGGAACAGATGCCGATTTTCCTTCAAAATTGGCAGGAGGGAAAGCGGGACTGAAGGCTGCCAAGAACTGCTGCACCTTCATTTTCTAACCATAAAGAAATTATCCTTAAAATGTCTTGGATTTCGGTTGGTGAGGCACCAACCGATAGGGTATTATATCTTATTTAATCAAGTTATAAAGTTCATCCAGCTTAGGCGAAAGTACAATCTCTATTCTCCTGTTTTTACTTCTTCCATCTGCATTTGCATTGGTACCCAGAGGTTGAAATTCGCCTTTACCTGTAGCCGTCATTCTTACACTTTCTACCTTCTCATTCTCTGTTAGATAACGGACTACAGAGGTGGCCCTCAACACACTTAAATCCCAGTTATCTTTAATCTGCCCCAGGTTATTTATTTTCTGATTATCGGTATGGCCTTCAACAGCAATGTTTATCTCCGGTTGTTGTTTTAATACGTTTGCCAACTGCGTAAGGGCCTGTTTTCCTTTTTCATCAATAATAATACTTCCCGAAGGGAACAACAGTTTATCCGTTAGCGAAACATAAACTTTACCATTTTTAATCTCTACGGTTAAACCACTTTTGGTAAAGCCCAATAAAGCCTGCTGAAGTTTTTCTTTCAATGCATTGGTTGCCTCATCACGTTTACGCAGAACTTCTTCTACTTCTTTTAAACGTTTTTCGCGGGCAGCTAAGTCTCCCGATAGTTTGGTAATTTCTGATGACGAATTATTTTTAAGCTTTTTATAGCTCGCATCCATTTCATTGTAATTGTTCTGCAGATCGCGAAGTTCTTCAGCCATTAAGGTAGTATCCTTTTTAAGCTTACTTACTTCTTTTTCTAAATTTTCGATCTTAATTAAGCCTTCGTTAAAAGCAGTATATAGCGAATCTTTAGTACCTAATAGGGCTTTGTACTTTTTAGGCGATAATACCACGCAGGAAGTTAATGATGTAATAAAGAGAAGAACGGCAAATGCAAGAAAGGTATTTTTCATTATTTTATCTGGGGGTTAACTGGTTAATCGGTTAACTGTTTAATCGTGGCGGTTAACCAATTTATACGATTTATACAATTAACCATCTATTGCATTCCGTAAAAATGCAACTAATGGCTGTACTGTTTTAAAAGAACTTATCAACTTATTAACGAGGTTTGGTTTTAAAAATTCTTCATCTTCGATTTTTGTGGTGGCCTCGAAGCTTTTCAATTTTAAAAATTCTATATTTGGATCTGCAGGATCATACCCCTTGGGTGCATTTTTAAGTGCATTATCAAAACCCAGTTTAAAGTTTTTCTTAAAGGCTGCGTTGTTAATAATTTCTTTAAAATCGCCGATATTATAATCAATCTCTTGCCTGATCAATTTTAAATGTGGTGCATCTGGCATCCAGTATCCACCGGCAATAAAGCTTTTACCTGGTTGAATATGCAGATAATAACTGGGCTCGTTTCCCCCTTTTTTGGTGGAGAACCATATGCCGAAGTTATTTTTATAAGGATCTTTGTTTTTGCTGAAGCGCACATCACGATAAATGCGTAAAAGACACTTCTTTGGATCCATCTCGGCCGAAAGCATTGGGTCTGCTTTGGCCAACTCTGGAATAATACTGGCTACAAGCTCGAGTACATCAGCCTTTGCATTTTCATAAACTTCTTTATTATCGGCAAACCATTCGCGGTTGTTATTTTCCGCTACATCTTTTATAAAACTTAGGGTCTCTTTTTTTAACATACAGCATTACATGGGTTAACTGGTTAATCGGTTAATTGTTTAATCGCTGAATTTAACAATTAACCAGTTTATACGATTTAAACGATTAACCAATACTACTTATCGTAATAGGGTTTATACTTAATGTTCGGCGATAAAACATGAAGCAGTATAATTCTCGAATAGCGATAGTTAAACGGATACAAGATAAAACAACCTGCAAAAATAACGGTAAGGTAAGGCCAGAAAGTTGCATCGGTAAGCGGGCCGAAAACTAAATAGGTGATGAAACTGGCGAAAAGCATTTCGATTACATTCATCGCATAGCTTACATACATGGCTGCATAAAAGTAACCAGGTTCAATTTCTATGCGTTGTGCACAATGCCCACAGATTACTTTGGTATGCTGAATGTTCCAGCCATACATACTGCCTGTAAAAATATCTCCTCTGCGGCAATGCGGACACTTACAATGTACAATGGCGTAAAGTTTTGAGGTAGTTTGCTCAGACATACTTTTAATTTAAATTAAAAGGTTCCTTTTTCATATTAAGGTGCACATTCTTTTTGCGGTATTTTTTATACCATACCACACCAACAATAACAGCCATTAAATAAGGGAGAGATAAAAGATACAATACACCTGTATTTAAGCCTGCTGTTTGCGTATTCCCGTTTTTAACACCTTGCTCGGCATTAATGGTACACATCGAACACTGGGCATTAACATTGGGGCTTACCGCGAATGTAAATACCAATACAAACAGGATAAAAATTGCTTTCTTCTTCATTCACTACAAATATAAGCATAAACGCTTGGAGGGGTTTAAAAATTATGTCATAAAAAAACCTCACTTTTTAGGGTGAGGTTTATAGAGAGACTGTTAGTTTATAAAAAATTCTCTAGTGTTTTACCTTGGTCTCCAGCTGATCCAAGCTTGGGCATCTGAAACCCTAACCATATCATAGTTTTTTCCAGTATCAGATGTAGGAATTAGATACCAGTCTTGAGCACTGCCTACTGTTGCTCCACCGTACAAAATCGCTCTTGCAGCTGTCATAGCCTGAGCAATTGCAGTAGTTCCCGTAAACGTACCTACGTTGGTACCCAATGTAAATCTAGCTATTCCAGAATTGATACCAAATGGGTTTCTTGATAATGCATAAGGAGCTCCCAATGCATTGTTAACAAAAGCAATCAATCCCTCACTTGTTCCGCCAAAAACAGTTGGGCCAGCATACCATAATGTTTGATAACCAACTACATTTTTGAAATTACAAAAATCATCAACGCCATTTGCATGAAAAGCTTTATCAGAAACCCATGTACCATTGGAATTAGCAAACATCTGATTGTACCATCTTTGTGCAGCACCCATATCAAGTTTCAAAGGAGTTATTGCCTCTTTAATTTGAATAGTGCTACCATTAATATTTCCACTTACAGCTAATGCTGCTGCATCGTAAACAACATCACTTATTTGTCTAACCGTAGTTGTGCCAATTACTAATGGTTCATATAGAGTAACAAATGAACCTGAAACATAATAGTGTGAAGTTACAGTTTTAAGGTTTCCATTATCCAAATAAGAAAAAGCCAATATTTGCGCTGCGGGATCCCATTTCACCTCACATTCTATTCCTCCAATAGTTGTCCTTTTAAAATATGTTCTGATTTTAGAAGCTGTAGTTGCAACATTATTAAGTACAGTAAATATTGCATCACTTTCTGCGGCAGATTTAGACCTAATTAGAATGAGTTTGCTTTTATTAAATGTTCCTTCTAATTTTATGGTATCTGTACTTGATGATAAGAAAGCAAATTCAAAATCTGAATAATAACCGGCAGCGGTTGTACCCCCAAAAACACTCGAAGTTGGGTCAGCAATTAAATGTAACGTAGAATAGGAATCAAATAATAAGGTTGGTTTTTGCAAAGCCTTTAAACGATATGAACTTTCAGCTGACGTAGTGCGGTAATCTGCAGCCATCGTTATTCTATTCTTATCATTAAAATTGAATAGAAAGGTAGCTGGTGTTTCATTATCTGTTAATAAATATCCTTTCCAACCAAATTGTGCACTAACTAATTGTGCCTGGTATTCTGCTAAGGTTGCAGATAGTCTTTCATCCGTATTTCCAATAAGCGGCTCCGTTGGATCTTTTTTACAAGAGCCGAAGGCCAATGAAAGTAAGAGTATATATAATAGATTCTTTTTCATCATTTTTGTTTTAAATTATTACAATGTTCCAAATAAGTAAGAAGTTGGATCTGTAGTTTTTACAAGACCGCCGAATATGCTTTTCGATTGCGGTACAATGTCATCAACCCAACGAATGCTAAATTGTTGATTATTAAAATAAGCCAACAAAGTTGGAATATAGGTTTCTATAACTCTTGCATTACCATAGGTTACTGTAGTTGGTTGAGGGTTTGCATAAGTCATTGTAATAGTTCCGTTAACATTGTTGATGTTATAATCGAAATCACCATTGAAACCAACACCCAAAGCGGCGGTAGGATCCATAAAGTTGACTCTTAGAGTAACTTTATTAGCCGCAGTAAAAATCAATGAAATATTATCTATATAATATCCTTTATTGGTTTGTGGATTACCCGCCTGAAGAGTTGTATTTGCAGTATTATAAGCTGTTAAGAATTTAGCTGACAAACCTGTCAATTTTTGAGGATTTACGGTAATTGTACCGTAAGTTTTTCCTGGACCTAGTAAACTATTAAAATCTGCGGTTGGGGATTGTGCTTCAATTGCGGCCTGTGTTCTAGTCTGTAAATCAGCCAGATCTATCCCCCAACTATCTTTCATATAAGAAATTACGATAGCTTTTTTTCTTAGCAACTTAGATCTAGCATCGGTGTTTTGTTCATAAACACCTTTACCATTTCTTTTAATATACAAACCGTCGTAAACAAAAAGATTGTTGATAATATTATCAAAATTAGCAGCGCCACCTTCCAGTAATGTTGATAGCGTCTCAACAAAATCATCATCTTTATTTGATCTTGAGTATGGTGTTACAAAGCCCTTACCCCAGAAATCATTTTCATACAGTATTTTATCTAGCGCAGCTGTAGATGAATAAGCTCCTCTAAAAATATTAAACCATGTAGCAGTATAATCTGACGGCGTTATCCTTTGATAATCAGGTGTTACAGCAATGTTCTGATTTAAAATATGCCCAAACTCATGGTGCATAGTATGTAAAATTTGTTTAACCGCAGGTTTATTTGCAGGATTAAAAGTGTTTAAATCAAGTAATACAATTTTTCTGCCTGCTTCCGCTGTTCCCAAAGTGATTGTCCCATTACTATTGTAAGATGGACTCCCCGCTAAATAAAACTGTTTTTGCGTATAAGTTTTCATAAAGTTTGCACCTTTTACAGCAACATAAGGATCAATCCAAGTTTTCTTTATGATATCCATTATAGGCACTACTAATTCCTCTTTAACTGGAACAACATTTTTGTAGATTTCACCTAATTCAGATCGATCCCATTTATACTTAACTTCTATATTATATGGAGTTGTATAATTTGCACTAATCCACTCATCTATTGGACCCTTTGTCCAGGTATCTCCTCCAAGGCCAACCAGGTTGGCGCTCAAATCGTCTTTTTTGCTACATCCTGCTAAAAAGATTGTTGCCAAAGCAACTATGGATAATAATAATTTCTTTTTCATAATATTCTTATATTATAACTAACGCGGATTAGCAGTCAAACCAGCCGCTATAGCATCTTGTGGAATTTGAATTAATCTTTTTGGATCATTTACACCTAGGGAAATCGTAGTCTGACCATTTGCAGACACATGTGATATTGGAATTTTTAATCTTACAATATCTAGCCATCTTAAACCCTCATGCATATATTCTTGACGTTTAAAATTCAGAATAGTTCCTACTAACGCATCTTTTACGGTTAACGTTGGGAAGAATGATGTTGCTTTAGTTTCAGTGAATTTGTCAGCAGTAGCAGAATAACCAACAATTCGTTTTGATAAATAAATATCAAGATCAGCAATTGCTTGACTATTATTACCCAACATGGTATTTGCCTCTGCTCTGTTAAATAATACTTCTTCTGCCGTTAATAAAGGCACCATGTTATAAGCATCTCCAAAATTGGCGCTGATGGTTTGTTTTACAAAATGTTCTCTAAATTTTGGAATATTATAAACGGTTTCGTTACCTCCAAAGATTTTAGTTGTCATGGCTAAGGCTTTTCCAGTTGGGTTATTACCTGCATTAAAAACCGTTGCTCTTACACCAGAACTTAATCCAAAATTGTAGCCGGCATAGTTTCTCCCCCAATAAGAATTAGCCTCTTGTAACAATAAATTTGATGGTTCCGTAGAATTCGTATATAGCGCTTGTAATTCATAATATCCTAATACATTATAGGTAGTATTCCATGCTCTCAAATTGTCTGCAATCGTCGTTCCTGGAAAAACCGCATTTGCGTGGTCAATTACCTTTTGGTAATCTTTCTTAAATAAATAAAACCGGGTCGCAAATGCATGAGCTGCTTGTGTAGTAAAGTGATACTTAGGAACTCTATATGAATTGTTTTTAATTAGAGGTAAGCCCTCCAATAAATCCTTTTCTATATTAGCATAAACGCCAGCAACAGTTCCCCTTATGTAATTACCTTCAACTATTTTCTGTGGCAATGTTACATATGGAATTCCAGGATCAGACTCTGCAGTTGCTGGATCGTAGGCTTTAGCAAAAAAGGTTACTAACATGAAATGCACGTACGCCCTTGCAACTAATGCCTCTCCTCTACTTGCAGAATATTCTGCAGTATTGCCAGCCTTATCAATTGCCTCCAATGCATAATTTGCTGCAGCAATAGCTTTATAACAAGAATTCCAATAAAATGGCGGCGTGTCTTCCGACGTAGCATCTATCTGATCTATATAATTCCATGGAGAAGAATTTGGTAAATCTCTACCTGTTGTACCTTTATCACCAGCATTATCGCTCATTGCCTCTGCAAAGGCAAGATAATTGCCGTGTGGGTAGGCGTTTGCTAATAATTCGGCTACTTTAACTGAACTGTTTAACTCAGTTCGATCATCTGGTTGATGCTCTAAAAATTTCTTGCAGCTCGAAGATAGCAGCAAGCTTGAGCATGCGATATATATGAATATTTTATTCTTTTTCATTTCTTTTCAATTTAATTAGAATCCAACTTTTAGAGAAAGCGTATACTGTTTTGGAATTGGTAACGCTACACCACCTGAGGCAAAAAATTCCGGATCCTGTCCTTTAAGTTTTTTATCAGAATAAATCAACCAAAAATTATTCGCCACTGCACTTATTGATGCATTGTTTGCGCCAATAGTTTTTAGGATTCTTGCAGGCAATGCGTACGACAGCGATAATTGTTTTAAACGAATAAAACTTCCATCTGCCACCCTAGCTGTTGAGTAGTTATAAGTATTATAAGGATAGGTTCCGTCAATATTAGCTGCTGCTTCAACATCAAGAATAGATGGGATGTTTGTTTTCAATTCATCTCCTGGTAATGTCCATCTATCTTTGAACTCATTAGGCAAGGCATCTAAATCTGAATAAGAAGTGGCAAACACAGGGTTTAGCCTAATTTTATTTCCTGCAGAGAAAGTAAATAAAGAGCCAAAAGTAAATCCTTTATAACTTACACTATTGTAAAAACCACCTGTCAATTTTGGGTCTGTTGGACCTTCATACTTTAAGTATTTAGTTTCAAGGCTCTGCATATAAACATCACCACTTTTCTCACCCTTTTCATTGATAAATTCAGGAATTCCCGTATCATGATTTAAACCCGTAAAATCTACAGAATACAACCCACGGTATGGAAAGCCTTGCAGTGGTCCACCATCTGCAGTTACCAAACTGAATATACTTTGAGGGCTTGAAAGTTTAGTAACCTTGTTTTTGTTATAGCCAAAGTTAAAATTACTTCTCCAGCTCCATTCGGTAGTTTTAATAATAGGCCCACTTAATGTTACCTCGATACCTTTAGTATTCATATCAGCATAATTCGCAGTAGTTAAATACTGCCCGCCAATTCCTGAAGTTCTTAATGGACTGATTAAATCGAACCCGTTCCTGTTATATAAATCAACGGTTATATTTAACTTATCTTTAAAAAAGCCCAGATCAAGACCAATGTTAGTCTCATATTGTTTTTCCCATGTTAAATCGCGGTTCTCAATATATTCGATATTCATAACAGATTCAGTTTCACTCGTATACGGCCTTAAAGAACTTCCATTCCTTAAAACTAATGCCGAGTTGGTAGCACTACCCAAACTTGCTGTTAAACCATATGTCGCTCTAATGGTAGCACGGTTTAAAATCTTCATCAGTCTTTCATTTTCGAAAAACTTCTCTCTATCTATATTCCAGGCACCAGAAATATTCCAGGTAGGTAACCACCTAGCAGTAGCTGAACTTCCCAACTGATTTGAACCATCATATCTACCAGTAGCATTAAATGAATATTTACCATCGTAGGAATAGGCCGCCCTTGTCATAAATGCGGCGAAACGATCGTATCTATGATTCATTGAATAATAATTCAAATTATTCAATGTAGCCTGTTTCACAATATTTGGATCAATAAATGGAACTCCGCCTTTATCGTATTGATAACCATAACCAATCATGCTCCTGGTTTGGCGATCAGCCATTCTCATTTCCTGAAAAGCATAAACATTAATTAAGTGTTTCTCATTGATGGTGTTATCATACTCTATAGAGTTCCTAACCATATACGATTTAAGAAAATCATCAGTTGTATTATAAAACCCACCATAAGGAAGCACAACAACAGGTTGTAATTCTGGATGTTCGGGATCACGGAACAAGAATCGATTATTATCTTGAATATAAGAATCGCCATTCGCTCTATAGGCATTTGCCATATTAGAATTTTCTTTTACTTTATGTTCATTCCCACTTTTTACATATCGCATCGATGCTAAGAAATCGTACTTAAAGTGCTTCACAAACTTATAGCCCAAACCACCCTGGAGTTTAAAATCCAACATACTTAAGTCCAACGAATTATTATCCAGCTCATTCAGAATATTAAAATTGGCAAAGTTTCTTGTAAAGTTTTCCCTGTTCCCGTTTTGGTCAAATGCAGTTAAAGTTCTACTTGTATTTAAGGCATAGCTAAAAGGATTAATATCAAAATCTCTAGAGTATGTTCCTTCAACAGGATTACTAACACGGCCCACGGTTCCAGGAGCCTTTTGGTTGCGGATTGATCCTGTAGTAATAAAATTAACTGAAAGTTTATCTGAAAGATTAAATACCGCATTAACATTTGCAGTATAACGTTCTACATCATTTCCAATAGCCCAACCATTATCGTTTAAATAACTGGTTGAAAAATACAGCTGAGATTTTTCAGTTCCTGATGAAACACTAATGGCGTGCTCTTGCATTAAGGAATTTTTGAAAAGTACATCAAACCAGTCTGTATTTGCAGTTGCGTAGCGAGATAAGAATGAATTTCTTGCTTCAGGGGTATTTGCTAAAGCAAATGTACCAGAACTTGCATCGTATGTATTAATTAACTGATACATTTTGGTAAAAACACCTCCGTCTGCAGCTCTCGAAGCACTAGAATGATTTAACCATCCTTTGCGTGCCAGCTCTGAATAAACAGACATTTGATCAGAAGAATTCATAATATTATAACTGTCATACGTTGGCTTTAAATAGGTAGAAAAATTACCTGTATAAGAGATTAATGGTTTACCAATTCGTCCTTTCTTTGTTGTTATAACCACAACACCGTTCATTGCGCGTGCACCATATTGTGCAGTCGCAGCCGCATCTTTTAAGATATTGAATGATTCAATATCGTCTGCGTTTATACCAGCTACAGAGGATCCAATCAACGTACTTACATCTCCTGATGATAACTGTTCATTAGAGATATTAACAACATCCTCCAAAATCACACCATCAACTACCCATAATGGTTTATTATCTCCAGTAATTGAGGTTGCACCACGAACACGGATTTTTGGTGCAGCTCCAAAAGTACCAGAAACATTTTGTACTGAAACCCCAGCTACACGACCTTCGAGCATACGACTTACGTCCGTAATACCATCTTGTTTAACATCAGCTCCTTTTAGTGCTGTGGCAGCTCCGGTAAATAACTTCTTGTTTAAATTCTGATAACCTGTTGAAATAATATTTACATCTTTAAGTTCATTTGCATCTTCTTCTAATACTACATTTATAGAAGTTTTAGATCCAACTTCAACCTCTATTGTTCTATATCCAATAAAGCTAAAAACTAATGTGGCTCCTTCTTTTACTGAGATAGAATAATCACCAGAACTATTTGTTGATACAGCATTCGCTACCCCTTTTTCTCTTACACTTACACCCGGAAGTACTGCACCATTTTTATCTTTTACTTTTCCGGTTACTTTAACAGCAACAAAATAGCCTAATACTTTGTCAAAAACTGACTTTTCCTTTAATTTGATTAGAATAGTCCTGTCTTCTACTGTATAGGTTAGCTCTCTACCTGAAACAATTTTATTCATCACCTCTTCTACTGTAGAATTATTAAAATCTACATTTAATGTAGTTGAGGTTTTAATTTTATTGGTCGATAAAAGAACGTCATAACCAGATTGTTTTCTGATCTCTCTAAAAACCTTTTCGAATGTTACATTTTTTTCTTTCAACGTAACCAGCTGGCCAAATGAAGCTGCACTAACCTGCACGAGCGAAGCAAGCATTATGACTGTAATTAACTTCATCATTCGTAAAAATTTAGGTATGTAGCCTGGAGGCGTACATAAATTTTTAATATAAATTTTGTACATTTATTAGTCTGTTTTTGTGCGAAGCGCAATTAAGTTTAGACGCCAAATAGCGTTTCGCGGTTAATCCAAGAAATAATTAATTAATCGGCTCCGGTGTACCGGAACGAACGAACAGGTAAACAGAAGGGGTGTTAGTAGCACTCCTTTTTTGTTACCCTTGTTCTTGATAAGGCTAGATGTTTTGTCGAGGTATCTTCATAGTTTGATTAGGTTAATTAGTTGATTAATTTAAGATCTTTTATTTTAAGACAAAGGTTAGTCACGCCCCTGTCTGCTGGTTCTATTCTTTATAAACTATAATTTTATTGGCCTTAATATCAAAGCGGACCTGGCCAGTTTGTTCTAGCTTTGTTAATACTTTCGATATTTTCTCAAAACGGCTTACCGTTCCATAGTACATTACATTTTTTGCATCTGCATCTGCGTATTCCACCTCAACATTATACCAACGCGCAACTTTACGTAGAATACTTTCCTGTCTTTCATTGTCGAACATAAAGTATCCATTTTTCCATGCTATTGATTCATCTACATTAACTTCCTTTACATCAATGCCAGAAATAGATACTAATGATTGCTCTCCTGGCTTTAAGATTTCGCTTTCATTGGTACTTTTATGAGAAACACGTACACTTCCTTCAAGCAAAGTAGTTTTAGTTACAAGTTCATCTTTATAGCTATTAATATTAAAATGCGTACCCAATACCTCAACAGACTGCTTATCGGTTTCTACAATAAAAGGATGTGTTGCATTTTTGGCTACTTCAAAATAAGCTTCGCCGTCTAATTTAACAACACGCTGTTTAGCGGTTCCGATATTTAACGAATACTGAATTGAAGAAGCTGCATTAAGCCAAACTTTAGAGCCATCGGGCAACTGGATTTGCCACTCGCCACCATTTGGTGTAGTGATGGTATTTAATCTCTCATCACTTACATTTTCTGATCCAGCTACATTATACACCAACTGGCCCTCAGCAGTTTTGGTGATAGAGAAACCTGCTTCTTTGGCAACATTGCCATTCATTGCATCTGAAAGTGAAATTTTCTTTCCATCGGCCAAAGTAAGAATAGCTTTATTTTTTCCAGGCGCCACATCAGTAGCAAAAACATGTTCTTTCTTTTTCTGTAAAGAGAGGTAAGCGGTGAACGAAAACACGATAAAAACAACTGCAGCGGCAGCCCATTTTAAGCTCTTCATTAAAATCCGCTTAGGCGATCGGATTGGTTTGTCTACCGCTAGAATCTTATTAAGAACCGGACTCCATTTTTCCTCAACAACATTAGGCGCATGCTCTTCTTCTGCAATAATCATTTTCACGATTTCGTCAGAAAGCAATGATGTGCTGTTTTCTGCTAAAAATAAAAGTTCTTCCCTTTCGGCCTGGCTTAAGGTCTTAGCTGTAAACTGTTGTAAGAGATAATGTATACGTTCTTCCATAAAGATTCTGATACTAAGAAGCAGCAAAAGAAAATTAGGACTATCGGGATATTAATTTTTTTCTATTTTATTTTCAAAAAGAAGAAAACTATTGGGAAAAAGAATACAATCCCGTGTTGATCGAGGTGTATACGTATCGATTTAAGGGCAATTACAAGGGCATTTTTAACAGTATTAGGCGAAATATTAAGCATTTCTGCAATTTCAGGTATAGTTTTACCATCACGTCTGCTCAATTGGTATATATTTTTACGTTGATCAGGTAATTTTTCGACAGCAATTGCAATAATTTTTGTTACCTCGTTTAAATTAATAGTTTCTGCGGTATTGTTATGGCTATTTTGTTGTTTGGCCACAAATGCATCAACAACTCTATCTTCTTTTAATTTTTTACGCAGGTAACTTAAACATTCATTAGAAACGTATTTATATAGATAAGCCTTCACATTCGCTACATCTGATAACTTATCCCGATTTAGCCAAACCCTTAAAAATGAATCTTGAATAATTTCTTCGGCGGCATCATCTGATTTGGTAAACTTAGTGGCAAAAATTTGGAGTACAGGAAGGTATTTGAAGAACAAAACAGAAAAAGCCTGCTCATCCCCTTCTACGATTTTTTCTATAAGCTTACGTTCATCTTCTATCCTTCCTGGCGCCATAAATTAGTCGATCTACCTGCTCACCTACAAATTTATAAGTGTTTTTTGTGAGATGTAATATACATAAAAGTGAAAAAAAAATTGGGTTAAAACAAATATCTTCGGTCGGCAAAACCGACTATAACTAAAAAAGCCTTACATTTTAAGTAAGGCTCTTGCTATTTTGTTTAAAATAATTTTTTTTTAATACTGATAATATGGCGAAATCATCAAATAAACCACTACGCCTGTAATGGCTACATAAAGCCAAAGTGGGAAGGTAATTCTTGCAATTTTTCTGTGACGATCGAAACGTTCGGCCAATGCCCTTACATAAGTTACCAAAACCAATGGAATAATGGCTATCGACAATAGGATATGCGTTAACAAGATAAAGAAGTAGGCATACTTAATAGCTCCATCTCCGCCAAATTTGGTAGACGGGGTGGTCATATGATAAGCAATGTACATGATCAAAAACAATAAAGAACAGCCAATAGCGGTTTTCATTAGGTTTTGATGTAATTGTATTTTACCATTTTTTATGGCCCATACTGCAACAACCAGCAGTACTGCTGTTATCCCGTTAATGGCAGCATATATCGGCGGTAAAAAAGGCAAGGTAGGCGCATCAATGCCTAAATCTTTCAGCTTTACCACAAATAAAAAGGCTACAGCTACAGGTATAAAGATGGAAAGAATAATAATCCACTTGCTATACTTTTTCTCAATCGGGGAATTTTCCATGAGTATTTAAATCTCTTATATTATTTTTTTTATCGGCTTAGGATGCTAACGCTAAGCCCTAAACACTAACCACTAAGGCAACTACCTACCGTCTTTAACGTTCCTTAAATACTCGGCAATAAGTACTTTTATCTCGTCTTCCAACTTAGCGTTGGCCCCAGCATCGTCGGCTTCATAAATACCACGTATACGGTGTAGATTATCGATAAGTACTATTTTATTACTAAAAATAAAATTGGTTTTCTCTTTCGTTTCATCTGCAACTACATCAAGTAACAAACCTTTTCTGATTAGTTGATAAGTTTGAATGGTATCGCCCATCAGAAAATCCCATTTTCCGGCTTTTGCCTCAAACTGTTGTGCAAAATCTTTTATTCTAACTTTATCAAGTGGATCAACAGACAGACTTAAAAACTTAACCAAAGGTTTTTGCTCATACCCATCAGATAATTTCTTAATGTATTTATTTGTTTTCTGGTTGTTGGCACCGGTATAAAATAAATTTAGTACCACAATCTTGTCCTGCAACGATTTCCAGGTAACGGTATCGTTATGCTGGTTTACGAGTTTAAAATCAGGAACCTTATGGTAAATGGTATCTGGGATTTTCTTTCCTTTTACACTGTGGAAAGTTGATGCAACTACTTTTTTACCAAAGATGGGCAAACTCTTATACCTGTTTTTGGCAAAGTGCGGCAATAAGTAAAAAAACAAAAATCCCGGTATAGCTAAAATGCTTACCAGGATTATTACCTTTTTTATAGGACTTCTTTTCATTAATGGTTCATCATGTGGATGTTTAAAAATCCACCTTCTATCAGCATTAGAACTATAAAGTAAATAATGAAAATAAATGATACTGTTAATGCAAGCTGTAAGCCCAGTTTCTCATACTTTAAGTGCATAAAATAGGCTACGATATAAAATGCTTTTAACAATGTTAAACCAATATAAATGTAGTTACCCACATGCTGAGTCATAATTCCTTTTGGAATTAATACCAGTGCTATGATAAATTCAATTACGGTGATTAATAAAAGGATACCGAAAACTTTCCAGATTTTACCTTTTGATAAACCTGCATGATCCCCGTGCCCGTGCTCTTCTGTTGTATGTGTATGCTCTGACATAAAAATATTTTTATAATATGATAAATTAAACCAAATAGAAGAATGTAAATACGAACACCCAAACTAAATCAACAAAGTGCCAGTATAAACCAACTTTCTCTACCATTAGATAATGTCCTTTTTTCTCAAAAGTCCCATTAATTGTCATGATTAAGATGATGATGTTAATGATTACCCCACTAAATACGTGGAAACCGTGGAAACCTGTAATGGTAAAAAATAAGTTTGCAAATTGTTGTGAAGCAACTAATGATACATCTTCTGGTTTAAGGAAGAAATGTTTTAATTCTTCTGCTGAAGGAATATGTCCCCACCAGAAACCATCATGGTGTAAGTGAGTCCACTCAATTGCCTGACAGCCTAAGAACATAAAACCACCAATGATTGTTGCAATCATCCAGCCGATAACTTCTTTTTTAGAACGTCTGTGACCTGCCTCTACCGCTAAAACCATGGTTACCGAACTCATGATTAAGATAAAGGTCATGATACCTACGAAAACTAATGGAGCGCCATGTTCTGCAATACCTGGAATAGATTGAAAAACCTTATCTGGAGCTGGCCATGTTAATTTAGAAAAACGCTGAGCGCCGTAGTAGATCAATAAAGATGAAAAGGTAAAAGCATCTGACAAAAGGAAAAACCACATCATGATTTTACCATATTCTACCGACCACGGAGAACGACCACCATTCCATGGTCCGGTTTTAACTTGATCTAATTGTGATACTGCATTCATTTGGAAATAGTATAATAGTTTGTTAACAAATTTAACGGTTCAAAAGTAAAAAAACATACAGATATATCCATAATATATCTATAAAATGCCAAAAAATAGAAGCAATTTCCATTCTGTACTGGACTTTGGCAACAGGAAGGCTTTTATAGCTACCTGCTAAAGCATTAATAATAAGGCCTACACCGCCAATAATGTGTAATAAGTGCATGCCAGATACCACATAAATGAATGATATTGCTGCATTATTTCCTACCAGGGTTGCGCCGGTCCGCACCATACTTCCCCAGGCATTAAACTGCATTACACCAAAAGCGATGGCTAATATTACGGTAACCCACAACATATTGCGCTGTAAGCTAAAGTTCAGTTTTTTTAAAGCCTTAGACGCAAGCACCAAAG
Organism: Pedobacter sp. R-06; assembly: GCF_049913135.1. Classification (NCBI taxonomy): domain Bacteria; kingdom Pseudomonadati; phylum Bacteroidota; class Sphingobacteriia; order Sphingobacteriales; family Sphingobacteriaceae; genus Pedobacter; species Pedobacter sp. R-06. The sequence continues at coordinate 4,981,240 of NZ_CP183977.1, forward strand.
TGATGCTACTGGCAATAATTACCAAACTAGAATAAATAAAAGCATCTGGTAAAACTAAACCATGTCCTTTTCCCTTCGAGGCGGCAAACACCAGATAATAACTGGTAAAACCACCAAACATAATTGTTGATGATACGACGAATAACCAAACAATAAATTTCCTTGGTTTAGGGTCAAACGTATCCTGCATCTTTTCCATTGTTAGCACCATAAATTATTTTGCTATAAAATTTAATAATAAGCCCAACTGTACCGCCGGGATGTAAAAAAACGAACAGAACATTACTTTCTTGGCATCAGCCAATTCCCTGTTCATTAAAAGTTTAAAAGCGAGCCAGCTAAATATTAGCCCGGCAATTAAAGATAAACCTGCAATGTAATAACCGCCAAACCCATAAATGGTTGGCAATAAACTTACAGGAATTAAAACCAGTGTGCTTAAAAAGGTAAGCAGTGCCGATGTTTTATCTCTTTTCTTGGTTGGCAATAACCTAAAACCAGCTTTTTTATAGTCATCATCCAAAACCCAGGCAATTGCCCAGAAATGTGGAAACTGCCATACAAATTGAATTAAAAACAGAATTCCTGCAATGTAATAATCAATTTCATGGAACATTTCTGCTTTTAAGCTACCAAAGGCCGCTAAATAACCGATAAGTGGCGGCAACGCCCCCGGAATAGCACCTACAAAAACAGCAATTGGCGATTTCCTTTTCAAAGGTGTATAAGCAAAAGCATATAACAGAATCGAAAATACAGAAAGCAAACCTGTTTCGAGATTCAATTTACCTAATAACCAGGTACCCAAAAATGCCATAAACACGCCTAAAATCAATCCCTGTCCGGTTGTCATTCTACCTGCTGGCATCGGGCGATCTTTGGTTCTAGACATTAACTTATCTAAGTCCTTCTCAATAATTTCATTGAAACAGTTTGCAGCAGCAGTTACTAAAAAACCACCGGCAATCAATATTAACCAGTTTCCCCAATCGATACTAGGGATATGGCCTCTACCCACCTGCATCTTCTGACCGATCAAAAAAGAGATCGATGCAGAAAACACCACCGTAAACGATAGCCTGAATTTTATGAGTTTAGAAAAATCTGAAAGATATTGCTTCAATTTTCTTAAATATTATTGTTTATACGTACTTGTTCGGTAAACCAATAAGTACAGGTAAAACTGTAAACTAAATAACAGCGTAGAGAATAAAATATGCAATGCCTGCGCTGCTGGTGGGAAAGCTATATATGCTAAAGCGAAACCACTTAATAACTGTATGAGGAGCGTTATTAATATAAACCTTGCAGTTAGCAACGGTGCAGCCTTACCACTAAAACGGTCGATAACCATTTTATATACTACTGCATTGGCAATTACTACGAGTATAGCTAAATCGCGATGATAAGAGAATACTTCTCCTACTTTCGAAATCCATGTATTCTTGCTTCCATAAGAAAGCGCTTTTGCAATTACATCTACTGCTTCTCTAACCTCGGTTCCTAAAACAATCTGAACGATACTGATTACGAGGGTAAAAAACAAAAATCCCTTTAGCCATGCTATCCGGTACATAATTACCGAAGGCACTTTATTTAATTGCTTTGCGTAATTATAGGTATAAATAGATATCGCTAAAATAACCAGCGCCAAGAGCATGTGTACGGTTACCACCCATTGCGCCAGGTTGGTAGAAACCACTATCGAACCTAACCAACCCTGGTATCCCACTACAAAAAGATTCAGAATACTGAGTAGGATAATTCGTTTGGCTGTTTTGCGGTAAGCAAATGAATACACAGCTGTTAAAAACAAGAATATCCCCGCGGCTACCCCTGCCAATCTGTTCAGATATTCGGTCCAGGTTTTAGTTGGATTAAACTCTTCAGGTATTGTAATACTCTTATCATGCCTAATACTATCAGCCAAGGCCACTTTGCCCATGCTTTCCAGGTATTTGGCAAACTTTTCATTCTTCTTTAACCTACCCGCCACATATTTCTCTTTATAATTGGCAGGAAGTTGCGATACATCAGTTGGCGGAATGTAACGATCGAAACATTTAGGCCAATCCGGACAACCCATGCCCGATCCGGTACTGCGCACAATACCACCGGCAAGTATAACCAATAGCGTAACTATGATGGTTATAAGATTAATTCTAATGAAACGCTGTTCTGATCTGCTGACCATATATCTATTAAGATGAAAAGGGTATCCGGATAAGCAGAAACTTAATCAGATACCCCTTTTAAAATTTTATTTTAAGCTTAAACTAGCCCTTGTTTTCTGCAACAGGGTTAGCTAATTCCCAATCTTGCTGTATTTTTTCAGCTTCTGCATTTCCTTCAAAATCGTGAGGCAAGTTAGAGCTCATGGTTTGAGAGAAAGGAACAGTTTGAGGAATAAAATCTGCGTCATGTCCTGGTTTGCTATAGTCATATGGCCATCTGTAAACCGTAGGAATTTCCCCTGGCCAGTTACCGTGTAGGTGTTCTACCGGAGCAGTCCACTCCAATGTATTCGATTCCCAAGGGTTTTGAGGAGATACTTTTCCTTTAAAGATGGAGTAAAAGAAGTTAAACAAGAACGCTACCTGTGCAAGTGCTGCCATAATAGCTGCCCACGTTACAAATACGTTAACAGTTAACCATTTCTTCATAAACTCAAACTCCGTAAATGCATAGTAACGACGTGGTACACCATCTAAACCTAAGAAGTGAAGCGGGAAGAATACCAGGTAAGCTGCAATGAAAGTTAACCAGAAGTGTAAATATCCCAATTTAGCATTCATCATTCTACCGAACATTTTAGGGAACCAGTGATATACACCTGCAAGCATACCAAAGATTGCTGCAGATCCCATTACCAGGTGGAAGTGGGCAACAACAAAGTAGGTATCGTGTAAGTTAATATCTAATGAAGCATTTCCTAAGAAGATACCGGTTAAACCACCAGAAATAAAGAATGAAACTAAACCTATAGCAAATAACATTGCTGGCGTGAAACGGATGTTACCGCGCCATAATGTAGCTAAATAGTTAAATGTTTTTACTGCCGACGGCACTGCAATGATTAACGTTGTAATCATAAACACGCCACCCAACAATGGGTTCATACCGGTTACAAACATGTGGTGCCCCCAAACGATGAACGATAATACGGTAATACCAATTAACGAGTAAACCATTGCATGGTAACCAAAGATTGGTTTACGTGAGTTTACAGAGATAACCTCAGATGAGATACCCAATGCCGGCATAATTACGATGTATACCTCAGGGTGACCTAAGAACCAGAATAAGTGTTGCCATAAAATTGGAGAACCACCCTCATTTGGTAAAATATCGGTACCCATTACGATATCTGATAAATAAAAACTTGTTCCGAAACTACGGTCGAATACCATTAATACTACTCCGGCTACAAGAACAGGGAATGATAAGATACCCAAAATAGCGGTCAAAAAGAAAGCCCAGATAGTTAATGGCATTTTCCAAAGGTCCATACCCTTAGTACGCATGTTTAAAATTGTACTTACATAGTTAATACCACCCATTAAAGATGATGCTACGAAAAGTACCATACTCACTAACCATAAAGTCATACCTAAACCAGAACCAGGCATTGCCTTCGCTACAACCGATAATGGCGGATAAACCGTCCAACCACCAGATGCAGGTCCTGTTTGGATAAAGAATGAAGACATCATGATCACACAGGCCATAAAGAAGAACCAGTATGAAAGCATGTTCAAGAACGGCGATGCCATATCTCTTGCTCCAATTTGAAGCGGAATAAGTAGGTTACTAAATGTACCACTTAAACCTGCCGTTAGTACAAAAAATACCATAATGGTACCGTGGATGGTTACCAAAGCCAGGTAAAAATCGGGTTTAATACGACCACCTTCAGCCCATTTACCTAAAAATGTTTCTAAGAAGGGGAAATTCTGGTTTGGCCAGGCCAATTGAATACGGAATAAAATTGATAAGCCCATTGCTATTACCGCCATAATAATACCGGTAATCAAAAATTGCTTAGCAATCATTTTATGATCCATACTAAAGATGTACTTTGAAATCAAAGTCTCTTTATGATGCCCATGATCAGCGTGATCGTGATTGTGTTCGTCGTGTAATGCTATTGTTGACATAATTCGTTCGCTCCTGCTTAATATTATTTATTTAAAGCCATTTGGTTAGTTTTCACAGCTGCTGAATCTTTAGCTGCTGAATCTGCTACTGATTTTACAGGTGCAGGTGCCACTGGCAAATTAAATTGTTTTCTTAAATCGTCGTTTAAGTATGTTTTTTGTTCAGCTATCCAAGTTTTGTACTCAGCCTCAGAAACTACACGTACCACTTTTTGCATATTGTAGTGACCTGATCCACAAATCTTAGCACATAAGAAAAGGTACTTAAAGTTAGGATCGTTAGTTTCTTGCTGCATTTCTGCAGTAGTTTTTGTAGGCGTAAACTCAAATATAGTTCTCATACCCGGTACAGTATTTAACTGCACTCTGAAGTGTGGCATATAAAAACTGTGAATTACATCTTTACTGGTTAAGATCAATTTAACTGGTTTACCAACAGGAAGAACCATTTCATCAGCCATCTCATCATCGCGAGAGTTGATATCTTTAAAATCGATACCCAATGTATTGGTAGCTGTAGTTAACTTGTAATTTTTGTTACCTACTATTCCGTCAGCTCCAGGATAACGGATAGACCATTTAAACTGCTCGGAAGTAACTTCAATCTGTAACGGTTTGTTGTTTGGATCTTCAACTTTGAAGAAAATAGATCTCCAGGTTAAGAAACCCATTAATACTAAAACGGTTAATACTAAAGCCGGAACGATTGTCCAGATTTTTTCGATCGTATTATTGTGTGGATAGTAGTACGCTTTTCTTTTAGCTGAGTATTTATAGATATAAGAAAATCCGAATAATAAGATGTGTGTAACTACAAATACAATAGTGGTAATGATTAATGTTAAATTAAACATTTTATCAATTTTCTTTCCGTGCTCAGATGCCGCATCAGGAAGTAACATTGCCCCATGTACTGTATATTCCCAATATACACCATATAAACCGATCACTAAAAACAGCGCAAATAAACTTGCGTGTACCCTGTTCCAGTTAATACCAACAGGCTTACCTTGTGCTTCGCGGCTTAATTCATATACTTTTATTGCTTTACCAATAATTGCAATGAATAAGCATACGGCAAGGAAAACCAGAATATAAAATATTACCGATTTATAAACCTCGCCCATATCAACTTTCGGTGCCGCGGCAGCACCTGCTGCTGCATCTTGCGCAAATACGCTAGTGTTTGCAAAAACAGTAATCAATACTGCTAAAGCTGCGGTCGTTTTATTCGTTATAAACTTTCTTAAACTCATTTTCTTAAAAGTAGTACGCTGTACTGCTAATTATAATAATAATTAAATATTTGCTTTATCTTATCACCACTACAGTTGATGATGCAAACTTTCTTGTAACAATGGGTGGTTCTTTGCAATTAACGGTTTCTTGCTTAATGATGTTAAAACCGTAAAGGTAAACAATCCTACGAAACCTACTGCAGTACCAATTTCAATGATACCGAAACCATTATGTCCTTCTTCTACTGCTCCTGGCATAATCATTTGATAGTAATCTACCCAGTGACCTAAAAGTACCACAATAGAAACGAACAATAATTTCACATCTGTTCTTTTGTTATCTCTGTCCATTAATAATAATACTGGCGCTAAGAAGTTCATGGCCAGGTTTAAGAAAAACCAGAACTTGTAATACTCAAAGCGTTTGTAGAAATATACAGTCTCTTCAGGCATGTTTGCATAGTAGATCAATAAGAATTGAGCAAACCATACATAAGTCCAGAAGATAGAGAAACCGAAGATAAACTGACCTAAATTGTGTAAGTGGCTATTGTTAACCCATTGCATATAACCGGCTCTTCTTAATAAAATAAGAATAATGGCGATAGTAGCTAAACTGCTTACCCACATAGCGGCGAAGTTATACCAACCGAACATGGTTGAGAACCAGTGCGCCTCTAATGACATTACAGTATCGAAAGCAAAAATTGGCGTTGTAAAACCGTAAATTACCAGGAAGATACAAGCATTTTTAAAGCTTTTTCTGTAAGAATTTAAACCACCTGCTAAATCTTCATTGTAAGAAAACTTAACAAACATGATCGAAAATATACTATAGATACCTAAAAACACCACTTGGCGGCCTAAGAAAAAAGGTACATTTAAGAACACCGATTTACCAGCAATGATAGAATCATAATTAGCACTGTTTGGATCAGTTAATCCATCAGCATGCCAATGGTGATATAGATTATGTGTATATAAACCTGCCGAAATTACTACAACAAGTATTACAGCTGCAATAGGCAATGTTTTTGCCATAGCTTGTGGTACACGTAAAATTGATGCAGACCAACCTGCTTGAGCTACATATTGAACAGCCAGGAAAAATGTACCCGACATACAAACGCATGCAAAGTAATATGCCATAAGCAACAGGTTAGCAAAAGTACGCTCGTGCATTACTTTATCGCCGGCTAAGAAACCGAACAATACAGCCGCAATACCGATAACGATACCAACAATGCTTAAGGTTTTTACTTTACCTGTAAACTCAAACTGTTCACTAAAATTAATATTGTGAGTTCCCATTTATATTCTGCTTTACTATTGTCCTTTTTGTAATTGTTGAACATACATCACCACTTTCCAACGATCCGTTGGTGAGATTTGCGAAGCATGCGAGCCCATGTTATTTACACCGTATGTAATGGTGTGGTAAATTTTACCTGCGGTAAGGTCAACCATATTACCACCTCTAGACGATGCGCCTGTTTGATAAGCAGGTACACCACTAAATTTCTCAATTTTAACTAAGTGTCCCTGTCCATCGCCTTTTTCTCCATGGCAAGGGCTACAGAAAACGGTAAATAAGTGTTTACCCTGAGCTAAATTAACAGTATCTACTGGTAAAGGGTTAACCATACTCACTCCTGCTGCTTCATATCCTTCTTTTGTGTTAGGATACTCATCATATTCAGTAAAACCTACTGGTTTAGTATGTGCAGGTGGCAACTGAGCTGTTTTACCATCTTTAAAATTTTTGTTTGGCTGATCTGGATTGTAAGCAATCGGATCATACATGTTTCTGGCATATTCTAAGCCAGTACTGCGTTTATCTTTACAAGCAGAAAAGGTAGCTGCAAAAGCGATAGCTAAAAACGCTGTGTAAACAAATTTATTCTTATTCATAGCTAATGTACTTCCTTTCATTATACTTTATTTCTAAAGCACCTGCATCTTTTAATAATCCATCAATTACAGTATGTTCTACATTGTCTTTTGCATCAACTGCAATAACAAAACGATCATCAGTAGCACGTAAATCCATCACTCTTGGTGCCCTTCCCGGAAATAAGTGAGTAGATGCATAATAAGTTAACACCATACCGAAAGCACAGAATAATACTGTAAGCTCGAACATTATCGGAATAAAATCCGGTAATGCGAATGATGGTTTACCACCTATGTTTACTCTCCAATCGATTACTGCGCAGAAATAAATCAAAGCGAATGCACAGCAAGTACCGGTAATACCAAAGCAAAATGCTGCGATATCGATTCTAGATCTTTTAATTCCCAATTTGGCTTCTATTCCGTGTATAGGCATCGGTGTATATACATCATAAATGCTGATGTTATTTTCCTGAAGTTTTTCGATGCCATGCATCATTTCGTCAGGATCGCCAAAGCTGCCTAAAATATATTTGATATCACTCATTGTTATATTTTTGCGTAATCTTCTTGTTTAACACTATCAAATTTTTCTAAAGATTCTACGTATTCTGCCACGTATTCTTTATTCTCATGCCCTTCTTTAATCTGTTTCATTTTGGCTTGCTCACTTGCAGTTTTTAATAATAATTTAACCTCTGCTATAGCGATTGATGGCAATACCCTTAAGAATAATAAGAATAAAGTAAAGAACAAACCAATTGAACCTACGAATACACTGATATCAACCCAGGTTGGATAGAACATAGCCCAACTTGATGGAATATAATCGCGGTGTAATGAAGTAACGATAATTACGAAACGCTCGAACCACATACCCACGTTTACTACGATTGATAAAATCCAGGTAGCTTTAATGCTTAAACGGATCTTTTTAAACCATAACAACTGTGGAGAGATTACGTTACAAGTCATCATCATCCAGTACGACCACCAGTAAGGACCGGTAGATCTGTTGATAAATGCATATTGCTCATACTCAGAACCTGAATACCAGGCGATGAAGAACTCAGTTAAATAAGCCACACCTACGATTGATCCGGTTAAGATGATGATTTTATTCATCGACTCGATGTGGAACATGGTGATGTAGTTTTCTAAGCCCAATACTTTACGTGCAACCAATAATAAGGTTAATACCATCGCAAATCCTGAGAAAATCGCTCCAGCAACGAAGTATGGAGGGAAGATGGTAGTGTGCCATCCCGGAATTACCGATGTTGCAAAGTCCATTGATACAATGGTGTGTACCGAAAGTACAAGTGGTGTAGAGATACCTGCTAAGATTAACGACACCGCTTCGAAACGTTGCCATGTTTTAACGCTTCCACTCCATCCAAAAGAGAAGATAGAATAGATTTTTCTACGTGTACCCACTGCACGGTCGCGGATGGTAGCAATATCTGGTAATAAACCTGTGTACCAGAATAATAATGATACAGAGAAGTAAGTAGAGATCGCAAACATATCCCACACCAATGGTGAGTTAAAGTTTACCCAAAGTGATCCGAACTGGTTTGGTAAAGGTAAAACCCAATAAGCTAACCATGGACGGCCCATGTGTGATACAACATAAGTTGCGGCACATATTACGGCGAAAATGGTCATCGCCTCTGCCGAACGGTTGATGGAGTTACGCCAGTTCTGACGGAAGAGTAATAGTACTGCTGAAATTAGTGTTCCAGCGTGACCGATACCTACCCACCATACGAAACCGGTGATATCCCAAGCCCAACCAACTGTTTTATTTAAACCCCATGCACCGATACCGTTCCAGAAAGTGTAGCTTACTGCTACTACCCAAAGTAAAGCACCTAATGCGGCAACGATGAAACCAATCCACCAAGCCTTGTTCGGCTTGTTCTCTACCGGGCTTAAAATATCATCCGTAATTTTTGCATACGTGATGTTATCTCCGGTAATTAATGGTTCTCTAAGTATTGATTCGTTATGTCCTGACATAATTTGTATTTTCTTTATACTAAAGCTTACGCTTGTACTGTTGTATCTGTATTTCTAATTTTTGTCATGTATCCGATACCCGGTTTCACATTGATCTCTTCTAATACGTAGTAGATACGCTCAGAACGCAATGCTTTTGAAACCTCTGAATTTGGATCGTTTGCATCACCAAATACAATTGCATTTGCTGAACAAGCTTCCTGACAAGCCATTTTAATATCGCCATCTTTTAATGGGCGTTTCTCCAGTTTAGCTTGTAATTTGCCACCTTGTATACGTTGAATACACATAGAGCATTTTTCCATTACCCCTCTCGAACGTGTAGTTACATCAGGGTTTAAAACTAATTGGGTAAACTCGTTATTTAAATAGTTATCGAAACGTGAATCGTTCCAGTAGTTAAACCAGTTGAAACGACGTACTTTATACGGACAGTTATTTGCACAGTAACGTGTACCTACGCAACGGTTATAAGCCATGTGGTTTAAACCATCACTTGAGTGTACAGTTGCCAATACCGGACAAACTGTTTCGCAAGGCGCGTGATCACAGTGTTGGCACAACATTGGTTGGTGAACCACAGAAACGTGATCTAAATCTTCTAACTTAGCAATTTCTTTCTCTCTGGTTACATCACCAGCTGCAGTTTCGTAGCTATAATAACGGTCGATACGGATCCAGTGCATTTCCCGACGACGGCGAACCTCATCACGGCCTACAACAGGAATATTGTTTTCTACGTTACAAGCAACAATACAAGAACCACAACCTGTACAGGCATTCAAATCGATTGCCATAACCCAGTTGTTACCTGGTTTTTCGTATTGATCCCAAAGATCGTAATCTTTATGCTCGCCTTTTTCGTTACCAGCACCAGGATTTTTTAAGTACTCCTTAAAAGTAGCTTCCTTAATCACTGCACGGCCTTCGAAAGAGTGGTGAGTTTGCGTTTGAGCCAATTCATAATAACCACCTGTTGGGGTAATGGTTACCGAAGTAGCATATTGGAAAGTTCCATTTACAAAAGAAACAAAAGGGAAAGCATTTTTACCTACATCGTTACCCGCCTTACCAGTTTTGGTACGGCCATAACCTAATGCGATAGATGCAGTTCCTTGTGCTTGTCCTGGCTGGATCAATACCGGAAGATCTACTGAATATCCGTTGCTTGCTTTAACAGTTACAACATCAAATTCTTTAACCTTTAATTTTTCAGCAAATTTTGGTGCAAGTGCAACATAGTTATCCCAGGTTACTTTAGAAACCGGATCAGGTAACTCCTGTAAGAATGCATTGTTTGCATTTTTACCATCACGCATCGGGATGCTTTCGTAAACCTGTAATTCTACTTCTTTATCTAAAGCTTTGCTACTGCTAACAATTGAAGTTGCAACTTGTGCTAAAGATTGAGTGAATGAATATGCTCCAGCAGTTTTTGCTGCTACAGTAACCACACCTTTTTCTAAAACTTCCTCCCATTTCAAACCAACAGCTGGTAACATTTTAGCTTCCCAGTTGCTGCGTACAAACTGATAGTAATCTTTAACAGGAGCATCAGCCCAGGTTAATAAACTTTCTTCAGCCTGGCGGCTATTGAAAACAGGGTTGATTGTTGGCTGAACGATAGAATAATATCCTTCGTAAGCGTTTGCATCACCCCATGATTCTAAATAGTTATGGTTAATTGCAATGGCATCACAAGCGGTTGCAGTTTCATCAGCACGATCAGAGAATGAAATCTTAGCAGGAACCTTAGCTAATGCATCAGTAAATGCTTTGGCATTTGCTGCATCGTAAACCGGGTTACTGTTTAAGAATAAAACAGCACCAACTTCGCCACGGTTCATTTCAGCAACTAAGCCATTAAATTCGGCATCGTTACCTGCATATAAATAACAAGGGTTATCTAAATCGATAGTAGTACCGTAACTTCCGATAGCGGCGTTAATGGCATTTACTAAAATCTGAGTAGAAACATCGTTCGAACCACAAACTACCAGGCCTTTACCTTTAGCTTGTACTAATTCTTTAGCTACCAGTTTAATTACTTTATCGGCAGTGGTGTTGTTACCTAACGTTCCGCCAGGTAAAGCACCACCGGTAATTGCATTATATAAGGCAATTAAAGCAGGTCCTTCTTCCGATAATTTAACCGGAACACGGGTATCTGCATTGGTACCTGTTAAGCTCATTCCACTTTCGAACTGAATGTGGCGGCTCATTTTTTTATTTGCTAACGATTTGTAGTTACGGTTAGCAGTATACTGAGCAGTAAACTCTTCTCCGCTAATCCAGGTACCTAAGAAATCGGCACTGAAACTTACAATTAAATCGGCCTTATCAAAGTTGTATTTAGGTAAAACTGCTTTACCGAAACTGTTTTGATTAGCCTGGATAATACCGGTATAAGAAACCGCATCGTACTGAACCAATTTAGCTGCAGGATATTTTGCAATAAACTGTGCAATAACTGCATTAGTTGATGGGCTGTTTACGGTTGATGCTACAATACGGATTTTCTTTCCACCCGCCTGTGCTTTTGCCAACTCGCCTTTTACAAAGCTGTCGATTTTTGCCCAGGTAGTTTCTTCAACTTTTCCGTCTTTGCTTACTAAAGCCGGTGCTTTTAGTTTAGATACATCATATAAATCTAAAACCGAAGCTTGCGCTCTCGCATCCGTACCGCAGTTAAATTGACCCGCATTTGGATTTGGTTCAATTTTAATCGGGCGTCCCTCTCTTGTTTTAACTAAAATACTCTGGCCATTAAAGCTCGAAGTATAATAGTTAGGAATACCCGGAGTAACCTCTTCAGGTTTTACCAGGTAAGGAATAGATTTATGAACAGGGGCAGTTTGACAGGCTGCCAAAGTTACTGCACCTAAACCAAAACCTAACGCCTTTAAAAAGTCGCGGCGTGGGGTAACGGTACTTAACCCTGCTTCATTTAAAACATCTTCTATTGGAAGTGGCTCGGCGAATTCGTTTTTGTTATTCTTAACAAAATCGGGTGTATTGTTATACTCCTCTAAGCCTTTCCAGTATTTTTTGTTGCTTTCCATTTAAGCTATATTACTGTTTATTCGAACGTTCTTACTAAACTCTATCTATTAATAGTGGCATTTACCACACTCTAAACCACCCAATAACGCTGGTGTAATTTTCTCGCCTTTTTTAATCTTTTCGTGCGCTTCGATAACCTTAGCGTAAAAAGCATTATTTTTCTGACCAGAAATATCTGTTTCTTTATGGCAGTTAATACACCATTTCATTGTTAATGGAGAATATTGGTAAATTTCTTCCATTGTATTAACCGGACCGTGACAGGCGAAACATACAGGTTCTGTTGGTTGTAATCCTTTTGCTTTACGGATTGCATCTTCTGCAACAACTACGTGTTGAGAGTGATTGAAGTAAGCAAAATCAGGAAGGTTATGTACACGTACCCACTCCATTGGTTTAGCTTTACTTTCATCATATTTCTGTGTTTCAGGATCATACCCCAAAGCATTGTAGATTTTTTTGATCTCAGGAGAAATCTCACCATCATATTTATCTCTTGCCTGAACAGCTTTATGGCAGTTCATACAAACGTTTAACGATGGGATAGTTGCATTTTTAGATTTAAATGCTCCATTGTGGCAATACTGACAATCGATCTGATTGATACCTGCATGCAACTCGTGAGAGAATTTAATTGGCTGAACTGGTTGGTAACCGGTATGAACACCAGTATTCCACATGCCCATCCAACCGAATGAACCTAAACAGATAATTAAACACAAGATAAAGAACATCACAAATTTCTTGTTTTTGAACATCTTGCGCACACCAACCTTTAATGGCACATCTTCTTCGATCTCGATACCTTGTTTCTGTAAAATCAGGCGCTCTAACAATTTAGAAGCACGGCCTAAGATTACTAAAATAACAATCGCCAATACAACGATGGCTACAATACCAGCGATTGATAAACCCGAAGTACCGCTTTCCGCAGCACCAGCTTTAGGTGCATTTGGATCAACTGCTGCTTTTGGCTCACCTTCTTTAATGTATTGCAAGATGTCTTTAACTTTTGTTTCATCCAATTCAGGGAAAGAAGTCATTGCTACTTTTCCATTGTCATTGAATAATTTAACAGCCTCTGGATTTCCAGATGCGACCAATCCTTGAGAATTAGGAATCCACTTTAAAAGGAATTCTTCTGAATGGCGATCACTTACACCAGTTAAGGCTGGACCAACCAATTTAGCATCTAACGCATGGCACGAAGAACATTTTGCTTTGAAAAGCGTTCTCCCTTCTTTAGCATCCTGCGCATTTACGGTAGAAACCGCTATTACGGAAATTGCTGAAAATACGAATAACGACTTCCAAACGCTTTTTAAAATCATCGAGATATCTCTCATAATGAACACTTTATACTTATTTAATTTACTTTTTGTTGTGAAATTGATGCTGAACTAGGGGTAGCCCCACCAAAACTTGAACAAAAGTATAACTTATTAATAAATCCCATGACATAATAGTGACTGGAAATACAATTTATAATCATTCTAAACAAATGTCATTTCAAGCCATTCAGGCAATAAAAATGCCCATTTTTGATATGTTATCTCCAATGGGCATACTAGAAACCAATTTGGTTTATTTATTTTTTCTGATTATTGTTTTAATATCCAGGCAAACATTAACGGTGCTACAATTGTTGCATCACTTTCTACAATAAATTTTGGCGTGTGGATATCTAATTTACCCCAGGTAATTTTTTCGTTCGGTACAGCACCAGAATATGAGCCATAAGAAGTGGTCGAATCTGAAATCTGGCAGAAATAACTCCAGAAAGGAATATTTTCCATTTCCATATCCTGATAAAGCATTGGTACCACACAGATCGGGAAATCGCCTGCTATACCACCACCAATCTGAAAGAAACCAATTCCTTTGCCACCGCTGTTTGCAATATACCACTCGGCTAACCAGCCCATATATTCAATACCACTTTTCATTGTAGTTGCTTTCAGTTCATTTTTCATCACATAAGATGCGAAAATGTTACCCATTGTAGAATCTTCCCATCCTGGTACTACAATTGGCAAATTCTTTTCTGCTGCAGCAAGCATCCATGAGTTTTTAGGATCTATTTCATAATATTGCTCCAAGTCGCCGCTTAAAAGCATTTTGTACATAAATTCGTGCGGAAAATATCTTTCCCCAGCAGTGTCTGCATCTTTCCATATTTTATGGATGTGTTTCTGCAAGCGACGGAAAGCCTCTTCTTCAGGTATACAGGTATCGGTAACACGGTTGTAATGGTTCTCTAAAAGATCCCATTCATCCTGCGGACTTAAATCGCGATAGTTTGGTACGCGTTTATAATGTGAATGTGCTACCAGGTTCATGATATCTTCTTCAAGGTTTGCACCGGTACAAGAAATAATAGCCACTTTATCCTGGCGGATCATCTCTGCAAGTGAAATTCCCAATTCTGCAGTACTCATTGCACCAGCAAGTGTGATCATCATTTTACCACCTTCATCTAAATGCGTTTCGTATCCTTTAGCCGCATCCATCATTGCCGCAGCATTAAAATGGAGGTAATTACGCTCCATAAACTGAGATATTGGTCCTCTTGTATTGCTCATTTCGTTTTGTATTGTTTGCCGCAAAAATAGGTATTTAGGCCGAAAGGTTAAAACGTAAAAGCGTTTAACGTTAAGGGCATGGCGTTTGGCGCATAGCGTTGGTTTAGTCTATAGTCCAGTCTGCAGTCTAAGGTCGATTAAATTCTATAAATCCCATCAGAGGCCGTCCTCCTGAACTTGTTTCAGGATCTATTATAGAGATAAGCCAATAACATTTATTTTTATTTGAAAAGCAGTTGCTTAGCCCCTATTAAAAGGTAGTCCGGCTTTCCGGTACAAGTCCGCGGCTCGTACCTCGCCTGTGGGCTTTCCCCTTCAATCCGGTTTAGGTGGCGGCAGGCATTGCTTCGAATCCTAGCGATCGTCATCTCGACTGAAGCGCAGTCCCGACGTTAAGTCGGGAGAAAGATCTATCTCCAGGTAGATTTCTCCACTGCGTTGCACTCCGGTCGAAATGACGATTTGGGTGTTTGGAGTTGAGATTAAGCAGTCGCCAGGTACAATTAACCAATTTAATCAGTTAACCAATAGCTAGCAGTTTGCAGTACCAATGAACAAATGACCAGTGAACGAATGAACTATAACTAAATTTCCTTTTCTTTGTGACAATGAAAAAATATTATCTAATTATTTTACTCGCCCTCATTTCAGGAAGCTCGTTTGCACAGATGAAACTGATCAGGAAAATGCTTTCTAACGAAAAAGACACCACCCGTAAAGCAAGCTTTTTACCTTTACCAGCTTTTGGCTATAGTCAGGAAACAGGATTTGAATTTGGCGTTGGTGCCATTTATTCATTTTATATAGACCGTAAAGATACGCTGAACCGCAGTTCCAACTTTGCCTTGAATACAACCTATTCTACCAAAAAGACAGCTAACTTTATGCTTAAAGGCGATGCCTGGACGAAAGGAAATAAATATCATTTTATCGGTGATATCCGTTTCAAAAACCAGCCATTTAATTTTTATGGTATCGGTAACAATGCTAAAAAGGTTGATGAGGATAAATTAGACCAAAGGGTTTTTAAAACACTTTTCGATGCGGAAATGAACACCTTACCGAAGGCTTATACGGGTATTTCGATAGGTTTTGAGAATTACCATTTTATCGACAAGGAAGCCGGAGGTATTTTTACCACCAATCCACAGATTTTGGATAAAGATGGCGGATCAGTAGCCTGGATCGGTGCATCGCAAAGTTACGATACCCGAAACAGCAATAATTATCCAACAAAAGGCTTTTTTAGCAGGGCAACCTACCAATACGCCCCTGATTTTTTTGGCGGAGAGAGTTTTAATGGCTCACAGATTAAGCTAGACCTTCGTGGTTTCTTTAGCCTGGCACCGAAAGTGGTTTTAGGGGTACAGGGCATTTTTTACACTATCCAGAGCAAAAGCACCCCATTTTATTTATTGCAACAATTAGGTAACGACCAGATGATGCGCGGCTATTACAGCGGTCGTTATCGTGACGAAAACCTGATGGCTGCGCAGGCCGAACTCCGTTACCGTTTTATGAATCGCTTTGGTATTGTCGCTTTTGCGGGTACCGGTAAAGTATTTGCAAACGGCGAGTTTAATACTGACGGACTAAAACCAAACTTTGGCCTTGGTGGCCGCTACTTTTTCGATCCCGCAAAAGGTTTAAGTGTACGCTTAGATTACGGAATAGGTGAAAAATTGCCAAATGAAAAACGCCAGGCAGGTTTTTACATCAGTTTAGCAGAAGCATTTTAGGTGATGTTGTGTAAGATGGAGGGCTTCGCACTATGACCCCGTTCGTTTAGCCACCCTCCTCGTTTTGTCATCCTGAGGGGTAATTTATTTTATAAAAATCAATATAAATGACGTTAACTTTATAGAGAGTTAAGGAGGATAGCAGCATAACAGTCGCATTAATAGTGCATTAACCTGTGCCTGAGCTTTGTTTTAGCGTATAATAGTAATCAATATTGGTGAATCGTTTGATATCCCGCATGGTAGTAATATCCTTATCTGAAATACGTTGAGCTTATCTTCCTAAAAAAAACATATATTACTGGATATGAATGTTTTAAGCAAAATTTATCCCAATAGTGCAGGCATTGATATTGGGAGTGAAAAGGTTTATGTTTCTGTCGAAAACCAATCAGTGAGGAACTTCCGCACTTTTACTTCCTGTTATAAGGAATTGAGTGCCTATCTAAAAGAGTGTTCAATAACCCATGTTGCCATGGAAGCTACGGGCGTTTATTGGATTACCCTTTATGATGTTTTAGAGGCTGATGGGTTTGAGGTTACGCTGGTAAACCCAGCCGACAGCAAAAACCTTCCGGGCAGAAAGACCGATGTCCAAGACTGTCAGTGGATTCAGCAGCTCTTTAGCTACGGGTTACTCCGCAAAAGTTTTGTTCCTGAAGATATTGTAAGAAAACTGAGGGTTTATACCCGGATGCGGGAAGATAAGCTACAGATGGCCTCCTCCCACGTTCAGCATATGCAGAAAGCCCTAACCCTGATGAACATAAGGTTGCCAGAAGTGCTTTCACAAACCCATGGTGCCAGTGGAATGGCAATGATACAGGCTATTCTTGAAGGAGAACGGAACCCTGAAAAACTTTTGGCATGCTGTACCCCATCCTTAATCAAGAACAAGGGGAAAGATATTTTGCTCGCTCTTGAAGGCAATTACAAAGAAGAATACCTTTTCGAACTTCTGCAGGCCTATGATGGATATATGTTTTATATTGATCAGGTTTCCAAATGTGATATAGAAACAGGAAAAGTCCTTCAGGATTATAATAATTCTTCCAATAAAGATTACAAAGACGGGCATCCGGTCAAACCAATCCGCCATAATAAGCCAAATATTGATCAACTACACCAATTATTATTAGGAATTCATGGAGCAAACCCGACCACCTTACCAGGTTTAACAGATTACAGTTTAATGAGGCTTACGGCTGAACTTGGCAACAATATTAAGCAGTGGCCTTCAATAAAAAACTTTGTTTCCTGGTTGGGTCTGGCGCCAGGTAAGCATCAGTCAGGAAAGATGAATAAAAGAAGCAAGAAAAAACCTGTAACCAGAGCGGGGCAAATATTTAAACAGGCAGCCCAGTCTATACTGTTAAGCAAACAGCCAGGGCTGGGAGCCTTTGCCAGAAGACTTAAAGCAAAAAGGGGTTCCGGCATAGCTATAAAAGCTACCGCAAGAAAATTAGCGGAACTTTATTATAGAATATTTGATAAAGGGATGGATTATGTTGAACAGGGAGTAAAGAGATATCAAGAAAAATTAAAAGAACAACAGATCATTTTCCTTCAAAAGAAAGCAAACGAACTTAATCTACAATTGATTGAAAATTAGTCTATTACGGAAAGACGTCAATGGTAGCGTAGTCGAAGGATCTTCCAATCCTTAATTACTCCTCTTCCGCTCCTCCTCATTTCCCGGCTTCCTATCTTGCTGTTTAATTTTTTCATTACCGAAGTTATAACGGAAAGTAACCCTTAGCTGACGGCTATCGTAATAGTTGTTGTATTCCTGCCTGATATTATTGACCAAACTGTTAAAACGGTATCGATTTGTTTTTAAAACATCGGTAGCGGTAACGGCCAATTGTATCTTTTTGTTGAGCAATAACGTTTTTATCCCCAGATCGAGGTTATATTGGTTTTTATTCTGATTCAGTCCATTAACCGCAGGGAATTGATACCAGAAACTGGCTTCGCCTAAAATGGTTTTCGAGCGGTTAAAAACAAACTGGTTTAAGGTAGAGAAATAAGCCCCAAATCCATTCAGGGCACTTAGGGTTTGCGCGATGCTGGAATTTGATCTATTATAAAAAACATCGACCTGATTGATACTTTCCAACCATTTCAAAATATTAAAAGTAATGGCATTGCTGAACTGATAATGATATCCTGTAATAAAGTTAACCGGTTTGGCGACCTGAATATTGGTGCCTGCATCAATAAAATTTACATCATTAAAACCATTGGTGATATAACTAAATGATAATGTAGTAATGAAGATATTATTTAAGGTATGTGACAGTTCAATGTTATCGTTATATGATGGCTGTAAAAAAGGGTTCCCTTCGGTATAAGCAAATTGGTTGCTGTACCAACGGAAGGGATTTAGTTTTCGATAAGCAGGCCGGTTGATCCGACGGCCATAGTTAATCGAAAAAGTGCTCTTATCGTTTGCGCGATAAACAATGTAAAATGTAGGGAAAAGACGGAAATAATCATTTTTATTCTGTTCATTAACCGATACGCCATCAATCTGCGTATATTCTCCCCTCAACCCTGCCTGAAAATCCCACTGTTTTATCGTCTTGCTGAAATTAACATACAAAGCCTGGGTATTTTCCTGGTAATTGAAAAGATTGGTTTGGCCAGGGTCTAATTCGTAAACCGCATTACGGACTTTATAAAAAGCAAGATCACTTTGGTTGTTGATAAAGCTCAGTTTTGTACCGAAGGATAGCTTAAAGGTTTTATAGGGCAGGTCTACATCAGTCTTTAAGGTATATAAATCTATATTTTGTTTACTGGCAGATAGGTATTCGGCAAAGGAATTCGGAATAATCTCTCCATTTTGAAAATAGCTCGTATTGTTAAAAAACCTGTTTTTATCATCACTATATTTAAACCAATCGCCGTTAATGGTCAGTTGTTTCCCTGTAGAATCTAAAGCTTGTTTTAAATAAACATTGGCCGAATGATAATGAGATCTGATTTTGGCATTGGCATCAGAATTCATTATCGAGTCTAAACCATTGGTTCGGTTATAAACCCTGGTTTTAATATTTTCTTCAGAATGGAAGTTGGTTAAGCCACCGTTATATGATAAACCCAATACTGTTTTTGAGGAGGCCTGATAATCAATTCCGATCTGTCCGCCGAGTACCGTTCTAAAATTCCGGTCTTTATTTACAATATTCCAGGTTTGTGTAGGATAAAAAACATCACTTTGTTCAAACGGCACAAGAGATCCTTTTCTGATATTAAAGTTTGCGGAAAGTGTAATCTTGTTTTTCCGATAACTCAAATTTCCACCGGCAGATGTTGTTGCATGAGTAGCTTGTGTAAAAGCTGTATTTATAGATCCTTTAAATCCTTCGGCAGTAACTTTCTTGAGCACAATATTGATCAAGCCGTTATTTCCCTGGGCATCGTATTTTGCAGGCGGATTGGGAATCACCTCAATTTTGGCGATGTTGCCTGATGAGATCGATTTCAAATAGTCCGACAGTTCATCTGCTGATAAAGGCACAAGCTTATTATTGATCATCACATTAACGCTACCCTTACCCACTAATGAAACCTTATCATTCATCACTCGCACACCAGGCACTTTAGAAAGCAATTCCAGTGCATCGGTTCCTATAGCAGAAATGCTGTTCTCTACATTAAAAACCGTCCGGTCGATCTGTTTTTCTATTAAAGCTTTTCTGGCACTGATCTGGACATCGGTAAGCCTTTTTGGGCCTTCCTGGAGTTGAATATTAATTAGGGTGTCTCTGTTTAAGGTCAGTAACCTGTTCTCGGTTTTGAAATTGAGCGAAGCATAAGTGATTGCATATGTTCCAGACCGCAAATTGCTGAAATGATAAAAGCCGAAACTATCAGTTTGGGAGTAATTGACCTGATTTTTAGAATCAGAGATTTTAATGGTAACAAAAGATATAACTTGATGTTCCTGATCGGTTACCTTACCCGAAAGATTAAACTGTGCCCGGGAAGAGAAGCCAGAAAAAATAGCTATAAAAAATAAAATAGACCGGAACATCTAACGGTTTAAATCAGTACCGTATAATTTGGCTTTTTTTGTTTTTATATCAAAAGATAAGCTATCGGCTCTCACTTTAGTATCGCCCGAGGTCATGGTGGCATCGTTAACAAGCACTGTATTATCTTTTTTATTGTAAACAATTTTAGATCCTGACAACTTTATCTCATTATAGAACAACCTTGCATTTCCAAATAGAGATATGATAGATCTATCTTTACTCATTTTAACAGAATCGTTAGCAACATATTCTACTTTGTCATTCAACTTTGCTAAAAAATCCTTCTCACGCGCAGCATCATGTATATTCAATCCAAGCTTACCCTCTCCATTTTCAGCCCTATAGCTTCCGTCTTTCAAATTAAAAACAATAATTTTAGCAGTTGCAGATCCACCTTGGTTGGCTTTCATTACAGCATTTTTTGCCACCATTTTATTATTGGCTCGATCCAATTCAACATATTCAGCTTCCAGCCTACAGTTCACAATATCGATAACCGCATTTTCCAGGTAAGAAACTTTATGCTTCACATCACCAATTATTTTTTTGAATGAAATGATTTTAGGCTCAACTGGTACGGTAACTTTTGTTGTACCAGTTTTCATTGCAGCAACCTTTTGTTTGCCATCGCTAAGATAAAACCGGTTATAAAGCACTTCATTTTTGATTATATATTTCTTGGGTTCAGAATACAGCACAATCATTTTATCTGTAGCATAGGTGTTCTTTGAGATCAATTTTTCGCCGATAAACTTAACCAATACCCGATCACCAACTTTAAAGTTGTTATCCTTTATATTTTGAGCAGTAAGATTTAAATTGATGGTAAAAATTCCATCATTCAAAACAATCTTTTCAATCTTACCATCGGTGCCTTTTTGAATAGATTTAATTTTAGAGGAAGCAAACCGTGCTTTATTGGCTTCGTATAAAAAGGCATGATTTTCTATTTTCTGCTCGTAAATTAAATTTCCGGTTAAAGTGGTAACCTTTGTTGCATTATAAATTGGCCCATCCGCCTCTGCGATAATTTTACCACTTTTATCCGTCTTCTTCATATTAAAGCCTTTACCTGATAGATAAGCAATAAGTTCATCGCCAACTTTAATCTTTTCTCTAAAATTGGAGGCTTCAACCTGATAAATTTTTCCATCTGATAATAAATCGAATGTATAAAAACCGATAGTTTCTTTTTTAATGTTAAGGACTTTCCCCTTCAGGCCTCCTTCGTAAAAATCTTTCGAGGGTTTACTTTCATCTTTGATACTTTGCGCATACACTACCTGTATGGCAAATAGCCAAAACAATCCCACGATAACTGGTAACGCCAATAGGTATATCAATTTTTTCATATTATTAGATTTTGCGTAGAACAACATTTTAATGCGGTCTTTAATGGGGCTTTTAACAAAATTGTGGATCAAGGGCATATCGCTTTTGGTTATGGCTATTTTTAACAGCAGATTGGCGTAAGCCTGATTCCCAAAATCTGAAGAAGTGATTTCATCTGCCTCATATTCGTGTGTCTGCTCCAAAGCTTTATCATATAAGTAAACAACCGGATTAAACCACAATACAGCCTTAAAAACCATTAAAATAATTTTATCTATCGAATGGTATTGCCTGGCATGAACCTGTTCGTGTTTGAGCAAAACCGATAAATCAGTAACACTTAAATCCGCATCATTTATAAAAACATAGTTAAAAAAGGAACAGTTGGTAAAACCTTGTGTTTTGGTGATTAGCTTTAAGCCATCGCTATTTTGGGTGTAACTACCAGTGTGTTTAAGTAAACCGAACAGGCGCCATAGGCAGGCCAGCAATAAAAGTGCAGCGGTACAACCATAAATATAATACATCACTACCATCCAGTCGATTTTAGGCTTTACTTCTGGCTGATACTCTACCATAATGGGCTGAATAAGCTGAACAGGTGCTTGAGTTAATGGTTTTATTTCAGGTATATTAACCGGAGCCTCAGTTTCCACTACTGTTATTTCGCGCTTAACTTCGAACTGCAAAGCCGGAATAATAAAACTAAGCAATAGCGTAGCCAGCAAATAAAATCGGTTGATTTTAAAGAAAGTCAATTTTCTTAAAACCAGCAGGTAGAAGCCAAAGAATAACACCGTACAGGCGGTAACTTTAAGCAAATAGGTTAACCATTCCATAACTGTTATTTAACTAGCACCCACGTTTAGAAAAAGTCACAAATCCATCTAAAATCAAATTACTGATCCTTCGGATATTTTTCTCCTGATTGATGTAATCAAGGGTCTTACTGTCTGATATATTTCCAAGCTCAATTAAAACTGCAGGCACTTTAGATTCCCGGAGCAATAAGAGGTTTGCGTTTTTCAACGAATCTCTTACTTCAAGTCCATTTAGTTGCTTCAACTTGCTTAAAATACCCGCACCCAGATCTTCAGCAGTTTTAATATTGCTGTTCAGTTTCGAAACATAAATTTCGATGCCGCCGAAAGGTACGGCCGCATTTGCAAGTGTTGCATTATGGTGGATGGAAATAAAAGCCGTAGCCTCCTGTTTCGGTAAACGATCGCGAAGTGAAATAAACTGGTCAGAATTTCTCGTTAATATTACTTTAATCCCTCTTTTTGCCGCTTCCTCCTTTAATATTTTTACCGCCCTTAGGTTTAGGTCTTTTTCCTTTTGTCCATCCAGGGCAGCTATTGCACCATCTTTTCCGCCATGTCCGGCATCAATAACCAATGTAGGCTCCACTTCATTAAAAGCAACATTTGGATTAACCTTAATATTGCTGTTTAAATAGTTCATCGCATAAACATTTGGCTTTGTCGGCGCATCTGCTGAAGTCTGATTCCCTGCTAATGTTTTCTCAACAATAATTTCTTTGCGGTTTACAAATGCCATACAGCAAATCATTAAAACCGGAACAATGGCTAAATAGGCAAGCTTTTGCAACTTAGCATTTGGTTCTTTATACAACATCATGATTCTATTTTTTAGTGGAAGTTTACTAAAACTATTAATGGCTAAATTTTTAGCTGGCATAGCCAGATTTAAAAGTAAAGAAGCATAAATCTTCTTATCTGCCACTTTCGAAGTCTCCCGATCAGCCAGAAATTCGTGGTTATGATCGATGGCATTCCGCCAGAAATAAATAATGGGGTTAAACCAAAGGATTGCAGTAACGAAATTGACTAAAAGTTTATCGACAGCATGAAGCTGCTTCACATGAACCGATTCGTGTTTAATTACCAGATTCTTTTCATCGGGTTGCAAGGAAGAGTCGACAATAATCTGGTTAAAAAAAGAACAGTTTTTTATGGTTGATTTTGCATCGACCAAGATAACGGCCCCGCTCCTATCTATGACATTTTTACGCAATTGAATCTGAATGCGCGCTATCATAAAAAGCATTCTAAAAACAAGGGCCGCTAAAACTAAGCAGTAACCATATATGAGCAGTCGATCCCAATTCAGATTAGTGTTGGCGCTGCCGCCATCATCTACAAAATCCTGCTCAACAAAACCATCGTTGCTATAAGCTATTTTTGACGGAATCTCCTGACTGGTAACCATTACTTCCTGACGGTTTTCGATGGTAACTGCCGGAATGCTAAAACTCAACACCAGCATCATTAATAAATAAGCACGGTTCAGGTTAAAAAACGTGAGTTTAGCCAGTAAGAACTGATAGGCTGCAAAGAAGATCGCGGTACAGGCCGACACCTTTAATAAGTAAATTAAAATCATGACTTTGGATTTTGGTTAATGATCTTTTTAATTTCTTCTATATCCTTTTCACTTAGTTTTTCTTCTTTTACCATAAACGATAAAAGGCTGGTGGGAGAATTATCAAAATAACCTGAAAACAACTTCGAAAAGGTAGTTTTGGCATATTCATCTTTTGTAATCGCCGGAAAGTACTCGTAGGTTTTTCCATAGGCCTTATAATTAACATAGCCTTTCTTCTCTAAAAGCCTAACAATTGAGGAAATGGTATTGTAAGGTGGTTTAGGTTCTTCTTCCAGTTCATCGATAATATCTTTCACAAATGCCTTTTGCAGCTTCCATAAAACCTGCATAATGCGCTCTTCTGCTTTGGTTAATTCTTCCATGCCCAAATCTATAACTTATTTTTCAGTTTTACAACTAAAAAACAAGTTACATTACTGAAAAATCAGTTCAAAAATATAATACACTGATTTACAGACGTATTAAGAGAGTATTAGTTTGTTTGAAAACGTGCATACTATGGTTCTTGGCGGGTGAAGCCCTGCCATTCGCTATAGCCCTCATGAAAAATTCGTGGCTACCGCTGCTGTCTGGTTTATAATGAAAGGTTTGCTCCTGGCATGGAGCCAAAAAGCATCTATCCCTGGTATCTAAACCTAAGGGATAGAAGCGGGATACTTTTTGGAGGTCACCCTGAGCGGAGTCGAAGGGCAGCCAAAAGAACCAGACCGTTCATTTCCCAATCCTAAAATTCACGTTTTTTATTTGAAAACGAACGGTTTGTGGTTCTTGGCGAGTGAAGCCCTGCCATTCGCTATAGCCCTCATGAAAAATTCGGGGCTACCGCTGCTGTCAGGTTTATGATGAAAGGACTGCTCCTGGCATGGTGCCAAAAGGCATCGATCCTTGGTATCTAAACCTAAGGGATAGAAGCGGGATACTTTTTGGAGGTCACCCTGAGCGGAGTCGAAGGGCAGCCAAAAGAACTGGACAGCTCATTTCCCAATCCTAACATTCACGTTTTTTATTTGAAAACGAAGAGATTGTGGTTCTTGAACAAAAAATGTAATATGATAGATCTCTCCACTTCGCGATGCTTCGGTCGAGATGACGATTCGTTATTTGCTTAACCCAGCCAATGCATTAATGGTTAAAGCTACAATTACGGTATTAAAAATAAAGGCAATTAAACTATGTAATAGGGAAAGGCGTCTGATCTTCCTGCTCGAAATTTCTACATCCGAAACCTGGAAAGTCATGCCCAATACGAAAGAAAAATAGGCAAAATCGATGAAATCGGGTTCATCATCACCAGGAAATTCCAGTCCAACTCCTTTTTTATCAATATGTTTCTTCTTATCGTCGCCATAATACAGGTGTGCATAACGCAAGCTAAAGGTTGTGTGCACTAAAAACCACGATAAAAACATGCCTGTAATAGCCACCACCAGATCGAGTGGTTTGATATCTTTATTAATTAACAGTAAAATTACGGCAAGTAAACCAGCAAAGGTAGATACCACCACAATGACAAAAATTTCGCCACGGGTTTCATCCTGCATTTTGGCTTTAAGATGCGTTTCGGCCGCAGAAGTATGAAAAAACATGTACCAATGGAGGGTGATCAGCATTAGACAAAATATATCCCAACCGAACATGATGTGTGTAAGTACACTCATTTCAAAAAAAAGCGAAACCAAATAAAAAGCAATCCCTGAAAAAAGACTAATCAACAAAATAAACAGTGCTGACCGTTTCTGGATGCCTTCTAATTTCGGTTCGATTCCCATTCTCTTAAAATTTAAGTTTAAAGTGTTCTTTGGCCTGCCCTTTTTTAAAGTAAACCAACCCTATCCAGAAGAGATCTACAGTTACGGTAACATCAGGATGATTTTTAATTTCTGTCCAGGCTTCTTTCATGCCTTCGCTCCAATAAATATCGTCAAAAATCAGTAACGAATCTTCATTAATTTTAAGCAAACACCATTTAAAATAATTCAGGGTAGCATCTTTACGGTGGTTGCCATCAATGTAAACGAAATCTAAACTCGGCTGTTTGGCAATAATATCGGGTAAGATCAGATCAAAATTGCCCACATGAAGCTCGATATTCTCTAAATTTAGATCCTCGAAATTTTTCTTCGCCACCTCTGCCGTTTGCGGACAACCTTCAATGGTAATTACTTCTGTATCAGGACTTGTTTTAGCCAGATAAGCCGTTGTAATGCCAAGGCAAGTGCCTAATTCTATAGCGCTTTTAGGATTTGTATTTTTTGCCAGCCGATAAATCAGTTTGGCCAAGCGTGGACTTTTCAAGGCATTCTTCGCAATCTGACTTACCTTTTTTGTACGGCTCTTATTGAGGTGAGAACCCGCCCCAAGGTCTGTAACAGTGATTATCGAATCGTCATTAAAAAGTTTTTTTCGTTGTTCTTCTATATTTTTGTATTCAGATTTGTCGGTAAAATCGTAAATTACCTCATCAGCGAGCTTGTACACGAATGGTGAGTGCGTTCCATGTCGGCTTTTTGCTGTTAAACGGTGTTTAAGGTAATCTGTAATAAATTGAAATAGCATAATATTGCAAAAGTAATTAAACACTGCAAACGTAGGTATGTTTTATGGAAAATAACGCAGAGATAAGTGCTTTAGTAAAATTGTTGGATGACCCTGATGAGGAAGTTTTCCATCATGTAGAGAAGAAACTGCTTGAATATGGCGGCGAAGTAGTACATTTTTTAGAAAATGCCTGGGAACAGTCTTTTGATGGTTTGTTACAGGAGCGAATTGAAAATATTGTTCATCAGATCCAATTTAAAACGGTTAAAGAAGATTTAAGCTTATGGTATTTAAGCGGTGCTTTTGATTTATTACAGGGTGCATTAATTATAAACCGGTACCAATATCCGGATTTAGACGAGCAAAAGGTAATTAACCAGATGGAAGAAATTAAAAGAGATATCTGGTTGGGCCTTCAGTATGAAATGAGCTCAGTTGAAAAAGTGAAACTGATCAATCACGTTTTATATCAGCAATATGGTTTTGGTGGCAATACCAAAAATCATCACGACCCTCAAAATTCTTATTTAAACCAGGTTCTGGAAAGTAAAAAGGGTAATCAGATTTCGCTGGCCATTATCTATTCTACCCTGGCACAGAAATTAGATCTGCCTGTTTACGGCATCAATTTGCCACAGCACTTTATTTTGGGTTATATAGACGATAGCAAACAGGAAGGAAGCGAATATGGCGTACTTTTTTACATCAATGCTTTTAACCGTGGTAATATCTTCGGCAAGCACGATGTTGATCAGTTTCTGCGTCAGCTTAATTTAGAGGCTCTACCAGAATATTATAGGCCTTGTAGTAACACCGATATTATCCGCCGGGTAATCAGAAACCTGATTTCGGCCTACGAAAATGCAGGGGCTACCGATAAGGTTGCCGAATTGAACGAACTTCAGGATATTATTGCCGAAAAATAACTTATAAATTTTAGCCCGTGCAACAAAGAAAACTTAGTCTCCATCCTATTCCATTCCATATTATTGCGGTTATTGTTTTTACATTGCTTTTCAGCATTCAATTAAAAGCTCAAAAAACAGTTAAACCAAACGTTATTGCCTATTACACCGGACAAAATTCAGTAATAGATAGCTTTCCGATCGAAAAACTGAGCCACCTGATCTACAGTTTTGGGCACTTAAAGGGCGATAGCTTAAACATTAACTCGGCTAAAGATTCTGCGCTGATTACAAAGATGATCGATTTAAAGAAACGTAATCCCGATTTAAAAGTGATGATTGCCATGGGAGGCTGGAGTGCCTGCAAAGATTGTTCTGAAGTTTTCAGCAGAGCTGACGGAAGAAAAACATTTGCAAAAACCACTAAAGAAATACTCGATTTTTTCCATGCCGATGGTATAGACATTGATTGGGAATACCCGGCAGTAGTTGGCTTTCCTGGCCATCGATATACTGTAGATGATAAACATAACTTCACCTTATTGATTAAAGAACTGCGTAAAAAACTGGGCAAAAAGGCCGAAATAAGTTTTGCAGCAGGCGGTACAAAAAACTGTATCGATTCTTGTTTTGAATGGGATAAAGTAATGCCTTTGGTAAACCGGGTTAATGTTATGAGCTACGATCTGGTAAGCGGATATGCAACGCAAAGCGGCCACCATACCCCGTTGTACGCTACCACTCAACAATCTTTATCAGGCGATTACGCTGTAAAAGCTTTAATCGGTTTAGGCGTACCCGCACAAAAAATTGCATTAGGAGCAGCATTTTACGCCCGCATTTTTGAAAACACTATTGATGCAAACCAGGGATTATACCAGCCTACCAAATTTTTAAGCGGTGTTTCTTTTAAGAATTTTAAAAAGCAGTTCACGGCAGAAAATGGCTATACTTATTATTGGGACGAGAAAGCCAAAGCTCCATATTATTATAATCCACAAACAAAATATCTTGCCACTTTTGATGATCCTAAATCAATTTCATTAAAAACCAAATATGTTATCGATCAAAAATTAAATGGCATCATGTTCTGGGAATTAACAGATGATGCTTATAACGATGGGCTATTGGATGTAATCGACAAAACGATAAAAGAATTATAACGGGGCACCAAAGGTTACCACCCAGTAATTTTGGGCCATGCCTACACCCGCTTCTTTGCTATTGGCATCCATCATGGCTTTACAATGGCTCACACTATTTTTCCATGCAGCAATTACCTGATCTGCCTGGCTATATCCCTTAGCTAAATTTTCTGCCTTAAAATCACCTGTATAACCTGCATTTAATGCACGCTCTGCAGGAGTACCCCCTTTAGGAGATAAATGATCAAAATAGTTTTGCTGTGCCATATCCTTAGCGTGGATTATTGCCGCATTTTGCAACTGTATATTTAAAGACAGGTTAGCCACCGGAGGCATGTATGCTATGCCACAATTACATCCACTCTGCCTTAACAGATTAATTTTAGCCATTAGCAAATTAACATCATTCTCTGGCACCGCCATTTCATCTTTTTTACACTGCGCAAATAAAATGCAGAGCAGTATACAGGCAAACATGCATAGGCATTTTTTCATATTTATTTTATGCTATAAAAGGAGGCAACTATAAAGCTACCTCCGAAAGTGAATGTTTGTTTTTTTTATAAATTAAAAAGCTCTTTCTCTACCCATATAAACATTTTTACCTGTGTACAAAGTATTGCCAGAAGGGCCTGGGGAGCCGCTATCACCCTCCATTTGCATATTGATAATTAGCCACATGGGTTTATTAACAGAATTACTCATGGTATGCTTGGCTACCCAAACGTTATCAATATAATAATGGCAATCTACATCTGTTGCGCTTACTTTATTGTACCAGCATTTATAATTATGGTATGAGCCCGCATTAGAAACGGCTGTAAGTTTATTTTCCCAACCACCATCATAAGTATTCTGCCAATTGGTGTTATTGCCTTTAAACTCCATGATATCACTTTCAGGTGGCCATGAATTAACGCCGGTAATCCAAAAAGCGGGCCAGGTTCCTTTACTGGTAGGTACAGCAAAATCGCCTGAAATGGTATAACTGGGAAACTGATCATTGATTATAACCTGTTGTTTGGCATAACAAGCACCTGAATTGTACCAAATAGCAATATTGGTAAAACCGTTAGCCGTACTGTTTCCTGGCGATGATGCCAGACGGGTGGCTTTAATGGTGAGTACACCTCCGCTTAGCGAAAGCTGGTTATGGTTTGAGGTACTCCCAACCATGCGGGCAGAACCATTATGATCGGTACCCCAGGGATAATTATAATTCCACTGTGCCTCAAAATTAGTATAGTTGGCAAGAGAATTACCATCTATTAATGTTTCCCAGGCTTTAACTTGTCCGTTTTCTTGTTTAACTTCTTCTTTATCTTTTTTACAAGATAAAAGTGATACAAACATGCATGTAAATAACATACACCATTTCATTTTTTCATTTCTCATTTTTTTTGAATTAGGTAAATATTTGGTTAATTGTAAGGCATTAAGACATGATGAATCAGCTGTAAATCAATAATTAACAAACACAAAAAGTTTCAGCGACCACCATATGGGAGACAAGGTTAGTTGGTATTTTTTTCATAAGATTTGGTTAGGCTACAAACATAATTTCAATTTTAAAATTGACATGCTTGTAAGCAAAGATATACGTAGGCTTATCAAAAAATGAGGGGCTAAATCGTAAAAAAAGAGTGGTAAAATGAGCGTTTTTACATCAATTTTTCTTAATATGGGTTATTTTCTGTTTCTGAACGTTTAACTGTTTAATTTTGTTGACGGCTAAAAATCCCACAAAAACAAAAGCCTGACCACAAGAGTTATGGTCAGGCTTTAATAAAATAAATGGTTTAAGATCTATTTGCAGTTATAAGTTAAACTTAAAGATGTGGAAGATTCGTCTGTTGCACTCCCACCCATTTTAGTTTGGTTTTTGATAACAATTGAAGTTGCATTGCCCTTACTATCAAAAGCATAAGTATATTCTTGTGTATCCACAGTAGCCATGTTATTCGAACTTGTAACTGATTTTTTAAGCACGTTTTTTGATGTTTTTCCGAAATAATTACCTGGCAAATAATCTACAATAGTCGAAAGTGGGTCAGTCATCTCATAAGCATTTACCGCAACTTCGCCCGAATACTCATAAGTGGTTGTTTCCACACTTCCATCATTGGCATATGTTATTTTGGTTTGAGTTAAATTACCGCCCGTATAGTTAAGCTCGGCAGTAGAATTCAGGTTATTTCCTAAATAGCTTTTAATTATAGTTAAATAACCATCAGTATTATAAGTATAGGCCCTCGTTGCACTAACACCAGGAAAAAAATCAGACATATAACTGGATATTGCCCTCCCGTTTGACACGGTCAGTTCTGTTTTTTCACCACTTTCGAGTGTACCAATAATTTTTGTTGCAGAATAGCTATAAACCATAGTTTCCCCATCACTGGTTGCACTGATTAATTTACCAGAAGCATCATACTTATAGCTGATTGCAAACCCACCCAGTACACCGAGGTCGGCCTTTAAACTCGTCAGTTTACAACCATTTCCATTAGGATCGGGCTTGGCATTCCAATTAATTTCTTTTTTACAACTTGCTATCGATATGATAGCAACAAAAGCGACCATAACATATTTAATTGTTCTTTGCATTAAAATTTCCGGTTAAGAGGTTAAAATATCAGCAAAGGTATTAAAATTTCTCTTTTTTCATCCAATCAGCCAACAAGTTAAACCAATCTACATCCGAAGTTCTGTTGATTAAGCCAAACCCGTGACCACCTTTCTCGTACAGATAAATATCGGTATCTACCTTCTTCTGCTTTAATGCCTCATTCATTAAAACACTATTTTCAAAAGGAACAGTTTTATCATCTTTAGCATGAACAAAAAAAGTTGGGGGTGTTTTCCTGGTTACATTTTTATTGGCCGAGAAATAATGTTTTAAACTATCAGCAGGATTTGGGCCCAATAAATTTTTCATGGTACCGGTATGCACAGATTCTTCAAAACTGATTACAGGATAAATCAATGCAGCGAAATTTGGTCTTAAATCTACCTTTTCAGCATCGGCAATTTTAAGATCGTTATAATGAGCAACCAAAGTTGATGCAAAATGCCCCCCGGCAGAAAAGCCCATAATACCAATCTTGTTGGCTTTAATTCCATATTTTTTTGCATTTTTCCTAATCAGGTAAATGGCCTGCTGTGCATCCTGCAATGGGCCATAAGTTTTATCAACCATAATCTGATCGCTCGGTAACCGGTACTTCAATACAAAAGCGGTAACCCCTATCGCATTAAATCTTTTGGCTACATCAGTTCCTTCATGGCTAAATGCCAAAGCACCGTAACCTCCGCCCGGGCAAATGATTACTGCAGTTCCTGTAGCGATATTTTTAGGTGCTTCGAAAACCGTAAACGTGGGTACCGATACTTTGGTAACACTCAAGGTACCATTTGCGCGTACTTCTGTATTTTCTACATAATCAGCAGGTGTAGTTTTAGCACCTGGAATTTCACCTGAATATAACGGTACAACTTCTTGGGCATTCGAATAGTTAACTACCATAAACAATAACATGATAAGGATGGATGATTTTGCCATTTGTTTTAGATTAAAATTCCATTAAATATGCTTTTAAAAACCCGTTAATATCGCCATTTAAAACCGCATCAGGATTAGAGGTTTGATAATTGGTCCGGTGATCTTTTACCCTTCTATCATCCAGCACGTAACTTCTGATCTGCGAGCCCCATTCTATTTTCTTTTTCGATCCCTCTACCGCAGCAATTGCTTCGTTACGTTTCCGTTCCTCAATTTCGTATAATTGAGATTTTAATAAACGGATAGCATTCTCTTTATTCTGCAACTGCGATCGCGACTCCTGGTTTTTAATAATAATGCCTGAAGGTTTGTGGTATAAACGTACAGCTGTTTCAACTTTGTTTACATTTTGTCCGCCTGCTCCACCAGCCCTAAATGTTTCGAATTCTATATCAGCAGGGTTAATATCAATCTGTATGGTATCGTCAACCAAGGGATAAACATAAACAGAAGCGAAAGATGTATGCCTACGGGCGTTCGAATCAAATGGAGAAATCCGAACCAAACGATGCACACCATTTTCGCCTTTCAAATAACCATATGAGAAATCGCCATCAAACTGAAGCGTTACCGATTTTATGCCAGCAACCTCCCCTTCCTGGCTGTCTTGTTCGGTAATCTTATAACCGTTCTTTTCACCCCACATCATGTACATGCGCATGAGCATATAAGCCCAATCGCAGCTTTCTGTTCCACCAGCTCCGGCAGTAATCTGTAAAACGGCAGAAAGTTGGTCTTCTTTGCTACGTAGCATATTTTTAAGTTCCAGTTCTTCTACTGCAGCTTTACTGATCTCAAACTGGTCTTGCAGCTCAGCTTCTGAAGCATCGCCCGATTGAAAAAACTCAAACATTACTGCAGCATCTTCAACCGCATTATTGGTTTGGTTAAAGCCATCCGTCCATTTTTTCTTTGAACTGATTTCGGCAAGAATTTTTTCTGCTTTTTTAGGGTCGTCCCAGAAATCGGGAGCCATTGTTAATTTTTCTTCTTCGCGGATGGCGTAAAGTAGCTCATCAACGTCAAAGATACCTCCTCAGCGACGTTACCCTGTCCCTTAAATCTTGAATATTTTCTTTGGTCATGGAACAAATATAGTAATAAAGACAGCTTTTTCTGAGATCATTACGAAGTCTTTACGTTTAGGGTTAGCGCTTTGTATCGATTAACCAATTAAACCATTAATCTCCTTAGCAGGAAGCTTGGAGTTGATGCAGGGGGATAAGTGTGAGTTAATTGCTTAATTCGTTGGGCTATGGCCTTTGGAGTTAATTAATCGATTTAGACAACCTCAATATAACATTATAACGTTGTTAAAGTTTGTTAAAAGAATTAAACTGAATGATCAACTAACAATTTAATTAATTAATTTCCCAGAAATAATTGTTTGATCAGCCAGAATTAAACCATGTGATTACCAGATGGTGTAACTACGGCCCGATTGGATACAATTACATTAATATTAACCTCTAACAAACACAAATGAAAATGCTATTTTTTATTTTAGGGTATTTATTTTTCTGTACTGCCACAAGAGCGCAAACGGGCAAAATAGATAGTTCTGAAATGGTCACGCTCCGTATCGACCCCCAAGCTGCGCGTGGTGCAGCCGTTTCTCAAATTTTTAGTGAAGTAGAATTTATCCCGCTCGAAACCACAAAAGAAAGTCTTTTTGGAAATATAAATGATCTAAAAATTATTGAGGATAACTATGTTATTTTTGATTACGATACCAAAGCGATTCTAATTTTCGGAAAAGACGGCAAGTATAAAGCAAAGATCAATGCCAGCAATGTACCAGTTGAAAAGGACGACAAAAATAAAGTCGAGTTTTATGGTTTTATCGCAGAGCAGGAAAACAACACCAATTATATCGCTGTTTTTTCGGGTTCACGTATTTTTTATTTTGATTTAAAGGGTAAGCTGGTTAAAAAGATCATGCAGAAAAATTACATCAATCTCCACAAAACCCGGGATATAAAATTTAAAGATCAAGGTGCTGTGTTCAGGCCGGATTTTTTGGAAAGAAAGGGCAAAGACAGTACCTATTATGAACTGGGCATAATCAATAACAAAGACTCGGTAGGTTATTTCCCTTATAGCATAAAAAGATATGAAAACGACGAGTTTTGGAGTTCTGGATCTCGCTTCTATCAATCTTCACCTAATGAGGTGCTGTATTTAAACTTTTATTCCTATGATATTTATAAAGCCAGGCCCACCAAACTTTCGCTTGCTTACCACCTCATATTTCCTGCGGTTTATTCGCTGCCTAACGATTTTGCCACCAATCCGGTTTATGTAAAAAAGAGGGGCGAGTATTTTCAGAACAATCCCAAAGTTTTCTACTGTTTAAGCAATACCTTCCTGGTGGGCAATAACCTATTTCTCAAAATGCACAACTATGGCTGGGACCGAAGCACGAAAAAGGCGCTTATTTACAACCTAAAAACCAGTGACCTAACCTCTATTCAGGATCTGGAACCCGATTCGCTATCTTCTTTTTTGCCGGTAACAGATGCAAATGGCGATTTTTATGACTTTATGAACCGTGGTTTCCATCTTTTTGAAAACGGTTATTTCTACACCAATTATTCGTCTTTAGCCATGTTTACCTTTAAAGAACAAAGCGAGGGTAAAACAACAAAATACCCGCCCAATTTAGAAGCTTACTTTAAAACGCAAAATAAAAAGAGCAATCCCATTATCATTAAACTTAAACCTAAACAAAATTAATTTCTCCATCTAAATGCGCTATACCTTACGCTACCTCATCGTATTTTTAATGTTATTCAGTTTTTACAATTCAAAAGCCCAGCAAGCTAACCCCACTCAAATTGGGGCAGTAAAAGGTGTGATTAGAGATACCACGCATAACTATAATTTAAAATCGGCCACCGTATCATTATTTAAAAGCGATAGCACCTTAATCAGTTATCAGCTGAGTAATAACTATGGTGAGTTTAGTTTCAAAAACCTACCTCTTAATGCTAAAATGTATGTAGAAATAAGCCACGTTGGCTATCAATTGCTCCGTAAAAGTTTCACCATTATAGACGAGAAAAGTGCATTGGATTTAAAAACATTGATTATTGCTATAAAAGACAACAATTTACAGGATGTGGAGATTAGGGTTGCACCCATTACCATGAATGGCGATACCTTAGAGTTTAATGCTGCTGCTTTTAAATTGGATAGCAATGCCGTTGTAGAGGATCTGTTGCGCAAAATACCCAATGTAACTTTGTGGGGCGATGGACAGATTACTGTTAATGGCCGAGAGGTAAAAAGTTTACTGGTGAACGGAAAACAGTTTTTTGGCGGTGATTTTAAAATGGCTACTCAAAACATTGCTAAAAATGCTTTAGATAAAGTACAGGTTTATCGGGAAAGAAATGAAAAAAACCCGCTTGATAGTACTTTAACCGTAAATTTAAAACTTAAAAAAGGAAAAGATATTGGTTATTTTGGCAAAATCGGTGCCGGGTATGGGACGACCAAAAAATACGAAACAGATGCGAGTCTGAACATGTTTTCGCCCAAAATGCAACTGGGAATTATAGGCGCAAGCAACAACATCAATAAAACGGCCAATAACATTAGAACATTAACAGCCAACAGTACTTTTAAGGGGCTAAATACCAATGTAGAGTACCAGCCCGATTTCAGGCAATCGGGCATTAACCAGCCGAATATCGGTGGTGTAACTTTTACGTATAATTTTATCGAAAAGCCTGAATACAATAAAAAAAGCACCTTAAATGCCAACTATTTTATCCAGAACAGAAACAACGAGAATGTGTTTGATGCACAAACAACAACCTCTATTAATGCTACAGATAAAATATTCGATACAAATACCACAACGGGAAATTCAGTTTCCACTAATCAAACCTTCGATTCGAGTCTCGAATTTGCGAATAACAACAACCGGTTTAATATTAACCAATCCATGTCGTTAAACAATGGCACCTCGAATAACAATACGCAGAGAAGTGCTTTTAATGGCCAAAATGTGCTTACCAGTACCAACAATAGCAAAGCGCAAAGCAGTTTTAACAATAAGGGATTTAATCTGGCCATCCGTTATGGTTTATCGCCTAACTATGTCACCAGAAGAGAACACCGTTTTAACGGCCTTAATGCAAATTACCGCATATCGATAAATGATAATGATAACCAAAGCTCGAATTTAACCGCGTTCAGGTCGTTTATAAACCCAGCGTCCAACACAGATTATGACAGACGATATGACACACAACAACAATCTTTCAACCAGTCTTTGTTATTAGAATTGCCCAATTTAAAATCGCTCCTGTTCGGTTATAAAAATCTTGCGGGCTTCGACTTATCTTTAAGTAATAATTTAGAACTGAACAACAATACCGATCATAACCGGGTAGAAGATTTGAAGGGAAATGCTTATGCGACAAACACCTATTTAAGCAATAATGCCAAAACAAATGTAGTTGATGAAACCCCAGGCATAACCTTAAGCAAATCTTTCCGCGAAAGTTTATCCAACAGATTTGACAAGAACTTACGGTTTGATCTTTCAGCTAAACAACGGTTTATTTTCCAGGATAACCGCTCGGATAAGACACAACAGAACATTAACCGGGCCTACAACAGTTTTGTTCCCGAAATTAATATCAATTATAGCAATTACCAGTATGGCGATTTCTACAGATCGATGACCCTAACTTACCATACCAATATCATCATCCCTTCTTTACAGCAACTGGCGCCATTAACCGATAGTACAAACGTATATAACTTACAGATGGGCAATATTAAACTAAGAGAAGCTAAGGACCGGTCTGTTAATTTTAACCTCAACCATTCGGATCAAAAGAGCAAAAATACGCTAGACTACAGTTTAAATGCTTCTGCAGGCATAATTGAGGATGGCATTATAGACAGTATTTTCATCGATAGCCAGAACAAGCGAACCATTTATTTAACCAATGCTACTGGTAATAAGTATTTAAATGGAAGCGGTTACTTAAGAAAAACATTTAAACTAAAAACCTCCGAGCTGCAGCTCAGCCTGAACGGCGGGTTCAATATAGCCAAGAATGCCGGTTACCTAAACAATGTATTCAGTTTTTCGAATATCTTAAATACCAATGCGAAACTCAGTTTAAACTATACCTATAAAGATAAATTTGCCACGGAGCTGGGACAGGGATTTAATACCTATCGATCTGAACAGGAAGCTTTCGATACGAAATATAGCGGGTTAAATTTAGCCAGCACAGTAAGTACTATTTATAACATTACGAAAAAATTCACACTGAGCAGTAACATCAGTTTTAACTCCAGCAAATCGAACAGTGCTGCAAGTATTAATTTTGCCATCTGGAATGCCAGCGCGGTTTATCGCTTTCTGAAAGGAAATAATGCTGAGTTTAAATTCTCAGCTATGGATCTACTTCATCAGAATACGAACATTATTAATTATGGTGGTGCCAACAGTTTTACTATAGGTACGCAGAATGTACTACAGCAATATTTTATGGCTACTTTTTCGTATTACCCTAGGCAATTTGGCAAAAAACCAGTTAAGAAATAAGATGATCTGAACATCATCTTATTTCTTCATCGACATATAATCTAAAGTAAGATTAGAGAGTAATTTAACACCCAATACAAAGCCACTTTCATCCAGATAAAAATCGGGAGTATGGTGCGATGGAGCCTTTAAAGGGTCCTTACCTTTTGGCATCCCGCCTAAAAACACAAATAAGCCAGGTACTTTTTCCTGAAAGAAAGAGAAATCTTCTGCACCGGTAACTGGTGGTTTTAATTTCACATGATCTTTACCTGCCGTTGATTCCATGCTTGGCAACATCTTTTCGGTTAGCGCAATGTTATTAAAAGTAACCGGATAATGGTTGCTATAAGGAATTTTAACTTCAGCGGTTGCACCGCCTGCTTCGGCCGTTTTGGTTACTATGGTTTTGATCCTATCGATAAACATGGCCTCATCTTCCTTACTAAAGTTGCGTACTGTACCTAACATTTCTACCTTTTCGGGAATAATATTCGACCGTACACCACCATTAATAGCGCCAATGGTAACCACACCTGGGTTTTCAGTTACATTTAAATTTCTACTGACTATGGTTTGCAGGCTATTGATAATCTGAGCCGAAACCACCACCGGATCGATACTGCTCCATGGATAAGCCCCATGTGCCTGGCGGCCGGTAACGGTAATCTTCATATCGTTTACTGCTGCCATTGTACCCCCTGGGCGATAAGTTACATCGCCAACTTCTGTTTGAGAATTGATGTGTAAACCGAAAATCAC
Organism: Pedobacter sp. R-06; assembly: GCF_049913135.1. Classification (NCBI taxonomy): domain Bacteria; kingdom Pseudomonadati; phylum Bacteroidota; class Sphingobacteriia; order Sphingobacteriales; family Sphingobacteriaceae; genus Pedobacter; species Pedobacter sp. R-06. The sequence goes on from NZ_CP183977.1 coordinate 5,020,184, forward strand.
ATCAACTTTAGGGTTTTCGAGTACACCCTCCTTAATCATTAACGCTGCCCCACCTTCATCTCCGGCAGGTACACCTTCCTCAGCTGGCTGAAATATAAATTTCACCGTCCCCTGAATATCTTTTTGCATAGAAGCCAGCACTTCTGCTACGCCCATTAAAATAGCCACATGACTATCATGCCCACAGGCATGCATTACGCCGACTTCTTGTCCGTTATATTGCGTTTTCACCTTCGAGGCAAATGGAACATCTACCCGCTCGGTAACCGGCAAACCATCCATGTCGGCACGCAAAGCAACTACTGGCCCGGGTTTACCTCCTTTTAGCACACCAACTACGCCTGTTTTAGCTACACCTGTTTTTACTTGTATACCTAAAGACTCCAGGTGCTTTGCAATAATGCCAGCTGTTCTCACTTCAGTATTTCCCAACTCGGGATGTTCGTGAAAATCGCGCCTCCAGGTAATTACCTTTTGTTCGATGGCATCGGCTTTTTTCGAAACCAATGGTCTTAAATCTGATTTTTGGGCAAAAGAATTTAATGCCAATAGCGAAAAACCGATCAGGAATATTTTCTTCATAAATGAATTATTTAGTTTAGGTGCCCTAAGCTAAACAATTTTAAGGAGAGATGGAATTTGGTCTTACCTGAACAGACAACAACATTATTCTACAGGTATCGACGCTAATGTTTCCAAAATGGATTTTAGAGTTGTCAACTTTAATGGCAAGTTTACTATTAAAGGTTGACAACTCTTCTTAAGTATATATTTTTACGGGTAGATCAAAAGACATGGGGCCTAAAATCAGTAAATGCTTAATTAAATATCCCCTTCAGCTTATCCATAATCCCACCTTCACCTGTTTGGCCAGGTTGTGGTGCCTGCCCACCACCATTAAACATACCTATTACGTCACTTACATCAAATTTACCATCATCACCACCCAAACTCCCTAAAACATCTTTAATGTTAAAGGAGTTATCGTTCGGGTCGTTTGTTTTCTGGGTAAACTTGGCAATCAGGCCCGGAATAATACTTGCCGCCAAAGACTTCGCCGTATCGGCATTAATGCCCAAGCCACTTAATTTATCCATAAAACTCCCCGAAGCCTGTTCAGCAACCTGAGTACCTTCTGCTTTGTTCCCGTTAAATATATCAGTTAATGCACCAATATTACCTGATGACACCTGATCTTTCAACGTATCGAAGATAGAACCCGATGCAGCCTGGATTACTGCTTCATTTTGCTCGTTCGGAATAGCAGTGTTGTTTACAACACTTTCCTGTACGTTTTCACGCACCATTTCATTTAAATTTTCTAACATAACGTAGAATTAAAGGTTAAAATAATTGATGAACTAACAGGGACAGTGTATTAAAGTTAATGTGTTTAATCGACATTAAAAATTCTTATTGATTTAGAACATTAAAAAGACCATTTTAAATTTTTCCTTTATTACTTTTACAAAAAAACAAAGATTATGTTACCTAAAGTAAATTTCACAGAAACTGAGGCCTACAAGTATTTAGCCGATCATTTTATAGATATTAATCAAAAAAGCATTAAAGACCTTTTTGCTGAGGATGCAGATCGTTTCAATAAGTTTTCTGTTTTTTTTGAGGATATTCTACTGGATTACAGCAAGAACCGCATCAGCGATGAAACATTGGCACTATTGATTCAACTGGCACGCGAGTGTAAATTGGATGAGGCTATAAAATCGATGTACAACGGCGATAGAATTAATGAAACCGAAGATCGTTCGGTGCTTCACATCGCCTTACGTAATTTAAGCAATACACCAATTTTAGTTGACGGCAAAGATGTGATGCCCGAAGTAAATGCAGTATTGGCTAAAATGGAGAAATTTAGCAATAGCATCATCAGCGGTGAATGGAAAGGTTATACCGGTAAAGCCATTACCGATGTGGTTAATATCGGTATCGGTGGGTCTGACTTAGGTCCGGTAATGGTTACCGAAGCACTAAAACATTATAAAAACCACTTAAACATTCACTTTGTTTCGAATATTGACGGAACACACATCGCCGAAACATTAGCAGGATTGAATGCTGAAACTACCTTATTCTTAGTCGCATCAAAAACCTTTACTACGCAAGAAACCATGACGAATGCACACTCTGCCCGTACATGGTTTTTGGATAAAGGTGGGAAAGAAAGCGATATTGCTAAACACTTTGCCGCATTATCTACCAATGCTAAAGATGTTTCTGCTTTTGGCATCGATACCGAAAATATGTTTGAGTTTTGGGATTGGGTTGGTGGTCGTTACTCATTATGGAGTGCTATCGGTTTATCCATCTCATTAAGTATAGGCTTCGATAATTTTAAACAATTGTTAGCCGGTGCCCATGCAACTGATAACCACTTTAAAACGGCCGAATTTGAAAGTAACCTACCTGTGATTTTAGGTTTGTTAGGCGTTTGGTATATCAATTTCTACAATGCAGAAACACAGGTTATTTTACCTTACGACCAATATATGCACCGTTTTGCTGCTTACTTCCAACAAGGAGATATGGAGAGCAATGGTAAACATGTAGATAGAAACGGGAATGAGGTTGATTATGAAACCGGACCAATTATCTGGGGTGAGCCTGGAACAAATGGCCAGCATGCCTTTTATCAGTTAATCCATCAGGGTACCAGAATTATCCCTGCCGATTTTATTGCTCCGGCCCAGAGTTTGAATCCACTAGGCGATCATCATCCAATTTTACTATCAAACTTCTTTGCACAAACAGAAGCTTTAATGAACGGTAAAACCGAAGAAGAAGTAACTGCTGAATTAAAGAAAGAAGGCAAATCTGATTCAGAAATTGAAAAAATTGCGCCGTTTAAAGCATTCGAAGGCAATCGCCCAACAAACTCTATATTATTGAAAAAAGTAACTCCATATACTTTAGGCAGTTTAGTTGCCATTTATGAACATAAAATATTTGTTCAGGGAATTATCTGGAACATCTTCAGTTTCGATCAATGGGGAGTAGAGCTTGGCAAACAATTGGCCAAAAAGATTCTTCCAGAGTTGGCAGGCGACGAAAAAGTTTCGAGCCATGATAGTTCTACCAACGGCCTAATTAACCAATACAAGGCCTGGAGATAAAATATATTAAAAAAGCGAGTGTTAATACTCGCTTTTTTATTTAAATCTCATATTTTAGGCCGATCCTTATTATTGTTTCACGCTAGTGAAAAATCTAAAATTAACTTATTAATGAAATAGTTGCTCGCTTTCTGCTTTTGATTATTTCTAATCATTAAAACAAACTATCAATGAAAAAAAGAATTCTCTTTGCTTTGGCTATTTCCGGTCTGTGCTTAAGTGCTTCTGCCCAAAAAGTACAGTTTACGGAATTCGACCTGGACAATGGCCTCCATGTCATTCTACACCAAGACAAAACTGCTCCTGTTGTTGCCGTTTCGGTAATGTATCATGTTGGTTCTAAGGATGAAGAAACTCAACGTACAGGTTTTGCTCACTTTTTCGAACATTTATTATTCGAAGGTTCTAAAAATATTAAAAAAGGTGAATTTATGAAATTAGTGAGTAGTAATGGCGGCCAGAACAATGCCAATACCTCTCAAGACCGTACTTTCTATTATGAACTTTTCCCATCAAACCAATTAGAACTCGGTTTATGGTTAGAAAGTGAAAGAATGTTGCACCCGGTAATTAACGAAAGTGGAGTAAAAACACAAAACGAAGTAGTAAAAGAAGAAAAACGATTACGCATAGACAACTCACCATATGGAAAATTCACAGAGAAAATTTTCGGTCACTTGTTTGATGGCCATCCTTACCGTTGGCAGCCAATTGGTTCAATGGAGCACTTAGATGCAGCAAAATTGAGCGAGTTTATTGCTTTCTTTAAAAAATATTATGTACCCAACAATGCAGTTCTAACCATTGCAGGTGATTTAGATGTAGAGAAAACTAAAGCTTTGGTAAAATCATATTTTGCTGAAGTACCTAAAGGAGCACCAATTGTACGTCAAGAATTCAAATTACCAGAAATTACCAAAGAAATTATAGATACGGCTTACGATGCCAACATCCAGATCCCGGCTATCTTCGCGGCTTACCGTGTACCAGGCATGAAAAGCAGAGAGAGCAAGGTTTTAGGCATGATCAGCTCTATTTTATCAGAAGGTGGAAGCTCGAGATTAAGCACTAAAATGGTCGATCAGAAGAAAACAGCATTACAGGTTGCTGCTTTTAACTATTCGCTTGAAGATTATGGTGCTTATATCACCTTAGCTTTACCCAATAAGAATACACCACTTAACGATTTATTAAAAGATATTGATGAAGAAGTTTTACGTCTTCAAACCGATTTAATTAGCGAAAGTGATTATAAAAAACTGCAGAATAAATTCGAAAACAACTATGTAAGTGCAAACAGTAAAATGTTAGGTGTTGCCGAAAACCTGGCCGATGGCTATACTTTCCATGATAAGGACACAAACGATATCAACAAGGAATTAGAGGTAATCAGATCAATCACCCGTGAGGAGATCAGAGATGTTGCTAAAAAATACCTGAACAAAAACCAAAGAGTTGTATTGTATTACTTACCTAAGAAATAAGCTGATCGCTTTTCATTTTAATTATTAAAAACATGAAGAAATTATTCATTATAGCTGCAGTTTCCTTATTGGCTCAAGGTATTTCAGCACAAACAATAGATCGAAGCCACAAACCAAAACCAGGTCCGGCACCAGTTATTACTGTTGGCGATCCTGTGATTTACAAATTAGCGAATGGCATCACTGTTTTGGTGGTAGAAAACCATAAACTCCCAAAAATATCAGCAAGTTATAGTATCGATGCAGGCCCTATTACTGAAGGTGCAAAAGCTGGCGTTGTTGGTTTGATGGGCAGTATGCTAAACGAAGGAACCACAACTAAGACAAAAGCACAATTTGACGAGGCGGTAGATCAGCTTGGTGCCGATGTAAGTGCTGGGGCTAATGGTGGTAATGTTTCGGCTTTAACCCGTTATTTTCCTGAGGCGTTTGCTTTAATGGCCGAGAGTATCCGCAAACCTGCCTTCCCTGCAGAATCTTTCGAAAAACTAAAATCGCAAACCATTACCGGATTAAAATCTAACGAGAAAAGTGCAAAAGCCATTTCAGCACGTGTGGTAAATGCATTGGCTTATGGCAAAAACCATCCTTACGGAGAGTTTGAAACCGAGGCTTCTATTACAGGCATTACTTTAGACGATGTAAAAGCAGCTTATAAGAAATACATTACCCCATCAAGAGGTTATTTAACTTTTGTAGGTGACATTAAACCGGCAGCAGCCAAAGCTTTAGCAGAGAAAGCCTTTGGCGATTGGAAAGGTACTGCCTTAACTTTACCAGTACTTTCTAAAGTTGCTAATCCAGCCAAAACAGAAGTTGACATTATTAATGTGAGCAATGCTGTTCAATCTGAAATTACAGTTGTGAACTTAATCGACCTGCCAATGAGCAGCCCGGATTATTTCCCGATCTTATTGGCGAACCAAATTTTAGGTGGTGGCTCTGAATCGAGATTATTTGATAACCTCCGCGAGAAACATGGCTTTACTTATGGTGCGTACTCAAGCACAGGTTCTGGCCGTTTCCAATCTAAATTTTCGGCCAATGCAGCAGTTAGAAACGAGAAAGTTGATAGTGCGGTGGTAGAATTTTTAAGGGAAATTAACACGATCCGTACTACAAAGGTAACTGCTGATGAATTACAAAATGCGAAAAATCTTTTCAACGGATCGTTTGCATTGGGTTTAGAAAATCCGGCACGCACTGCAGGCTTTGCCAGTAATATCTTGATTAATAACTTACCTAAGGATTTTTACCGGACTTATTTACAAAAGATTAATGCTGTGACTACAGATGATATTTTAAGGGTAGCTAAAAAATATTACAACCACGATAATACACGTATTGTTATTGTAGGCAAAACTGATGCATTTGCGGCAGGCTTAACCAAAGCAGGTTTTAAAACACAACTTTATGATAACTATGCGAATGCGGTTAAAGCAACTGAAACTGCTGCTGCACCAACAGTTGCGCCTGCAGAAATTATCAAAAACTACATTAAAGCCATTGGTGGTGAAGAAGCCATTAAAAAAATTACTTCATTACAGCAAAATGGTGAAATGGAAATGCAAGGTCAAAAGCTTACGGTTACCATTAAAAACATGGCGCCCAACTTAAGCAGCATGGAAATTTCCATGGGAGGCCAAACTGCAATGAAACAGGTTTACAATGGTAAAACAGGTTACGCGATGCAGATGGGCCAAAAGGCTGAATTAACTGGCGATGACCTGGCTGAAAAGAAAGATGACAAAGGCTATGGTAGTCAAGTGTATTATGCAACTGATGGAACGAAAATTGAAGCAGCTGGAACAGCAAAGGTAGGTACTGCTGATGCTTTTAAATTAAATATTACTTCTCCATCGGGCAAAAAGAAAACTGAATATTACGACACCAAGTCAGGCTTACTTTTAAAAGACGAAAGTACCACCACCAAAGGTGGAGCTGAAATTAGCCAGTCTGTGGAATATTCAAACTACAAAAAAGTTGGCGATGTGTTATTTCCGTTTACTTTAACTCAATCGGTAGCAACTCCACAAGGCACTCAGGAGTTTTCAGTTATAATTAAAGACATTAAAATTAATCCGCCATTAAAAACCGAAGATTTTAACTAGGTTTTAGATAAAATTATCTCGAGAGCCGTCCTGATGTAAAATCGGGGCGGCTTTTTTTGTACTTTTTTTTATTGCAGGCAACCAATCGTAAAAAGTGTACGTAACGATTAAGATTTCAATAGAAATTATTTAAAAACCCATGGTTATTACAAAAACAGCGATAGTTTTCAAATAAACAAAACATAAATCTTAAAAAATTCAGATATGGCTGCAAAAAAAACAAGTTATCGCAATTCTATTTGCTGTATTTATGATCCTGTTATGCCTATCGGTAAAAGCAAAAAACAATTCGGCCATCGCTGCAAAATTTCAATTGCACTGCAAAGCAATCGAATATGAGAATTTAGAAATGAATCTATCACCAATTTTAATCTTAAGTAAATACCTATGAAAAAACAAAATTCAATCTTTTTATTAGCCACAATTACTGCCTTGCTTTTTGCCTGCTCTAAAAAACAAGCAGAAGAATTAAAGCCCGAAACACCAACACCCAATGGCCCAACACCTGTAACCACTGCGAATGTAACCTACTCGAATTTTGCCGGGGCATTGTTTCAAACCAAATGCAACAGCTGTCACGGCCCTAATGGAGGGATGAAAGGAGTATGGGCATTGAACGGCTTAGCCTCTATAAAAAATGATGCACGTGTAGCCAATTCAGTTTTGGTTACTAAAACAATGCCTAGAGGTGGATCACTAACCGCGAGCGAAAGAGAATTATTACAAGCCTGGGTTGATAAAGGTATGCCAGAATAATGAAATAAGGATTAACGCTAATCAAGATAGTTCCATTAAAAATTTAAATAAATACACAATGCAAAAACTACTTTTCACCTTAATAACCCTGTTATTATGCACAGGCATAAAAGCGCAGATATGGGTAAGTAAAAATGTAACTTCTTCATTCTTCTCTTCAACACCTGTTGAAGATATAGATGCGTTAAGTAAAACAGGGGCTTCGGCTATCAATATCAAAACCAACGATATCATTTTCAAAATCAACAATACTTCTTTTCAATTTAAGAAGAAGTTGATGCAGGAGCATTTTAACGAAAACTATATCGAAAGCGATAAATACCCAACTTCAGATTTTAAAGGAAAAATTATAGAACAGATTGATTTTTCAAAACCAGGCACCTATCCAATCACCGTAAAAGGAAATCTGCAAATACACGGGGTTACCAAAGAATATCAGGCAAAAGGATCGCTGATTATTACTGCCGATGAAATAAAGGCCACTTCGGCCTTTAATGTAAAACTTGCTGATCACAACATCAAAATCCCAACAATTGTTTTCAAACAAATTGCCGAAACCATACAGGTAAAAATAACGGCTACTTATCAACCTAAAAAATAAAACCTTATGAAATATCATCTAAAATCACTTTTATACTTGTTTGCCCTTTGTTTACCAATAGTTGCTTCTGCACAGGATTCGCTCGAAAATGCATTACAGATGCCTGTAGAAAAAAAGAATGTAAAAGCCACATTTAAAGCAACCAAACTCATTAATATACAAACCAATGAAACCATTTACAAAAATGAACTGGATTTTAGGGTAGACCACCGGTTTGGAGATATTGCCGGATCTGGTGGCGGGATTAAAAACTTTTTCGGTCTGGATCAATCTACCGATATCCGAATAGGTTTTGAATATGGGATCAGCGATAAACTTTCTGTAGGCTTAGCCAGGGCAAAAGGTGCCGGAGTTGTAACACAATTGTATGAAGGAAATTTAAAATACCGGTTGCTGGAACAAACAGATGATGAAAAAGTACCAGTAGCGGTAACATTGTTTGGCAGTACAACCATTGCAGCCGTAAAAGCTTCAGCTGATCCAGCAGCGGCAAATGCTTACAGCAAATTCCAAGACCGTTTGACTTATGTGGTGCAAGCTGTAATTGCCCGTAAATTTAATTCGAACTTTTCGATGCTGGTAATGCCATCTTATGTACACCGCAACTTTACTGTTTTTGGCGATCAGAACGATATGCTTGCACTGTCGGTTGGTGGCCGTATCAAGATCACTAAACGGATGGCTTTTGTTGCCGATTATACCATTCCATTCAGAGATAAAGATAAAAAAGCATACCTCGAAAGCACACAGGGAACACAATATTACAAGACACTTGGTGCCGGACTGGAGTTCGAAACTGGTGGTCATATTTTCCACCTTAATTTCACCAATGCCACAGCTATACAAGAGTCGCAATTTATTACCGATACCAATACTTCTTGGCTTAAGGGGCAGTACCGCTGGGGCTTTAGTATTGCACGAAGGTTCTCTTTCGATAAGAAGAAAGCAAAGTAGATCAAACTTATAACAAAAGATTAAGTTTGTTTTTAAGGGTAAAGCAGTATCATAATTGGTACTGCTTTTTTTATAATAATGATTAAACAGTTACATTCTGCCCTTTTACATCAAATGCATCCCGTAAGCCTATGGCCAGTACATTAAAGGCATAAACAGTAAACATAATGGCTAAACCTGGTAAAACAGCTAAGTAGGCTGCATCCATAATGATATAACCATAATGTTCTTTAATCATGCTCCCCCAGCTTGGCATAGGTGGTTGAGCGCCAAAACCTAAAAAGCTTAATCCTGTTTCCAGTAATATGGCTGAAGCAAAATTAGATGAGGCAACAACTAAAATTGGTCCTGCGATGTTCGGTAATATATGTTTGATAATGGTTCTGCTCGTGCTAAAGCCCAAAGCTCTTGCGGCCTCCACAAATTCGACTTCTTTTAAAGCCATTACCTGCCCGCGTACTAACCTTGCTACATCTACCCAGGTTGATAGGCCCACCGCAATAAAGATCTGCCAGAAACCCTTACCTAAAGCGAATGATATCGCAATTACCAGCAGTAAGGAGGGTAATGACCAAACTACATTCATAAACCAACTGATGGCTGCATCCACGCGACCACCAAAATAGCCAGCAATGGCGCCTAAACTCACGCCAATAAAAAGAGAGATGAGAACGGCCATTAAACCTACAGATAACGAAACTCTGATGCCTAAAATCAATCGGCTTAATAAATCACGTCCGTAAATATCAGTTCCTAAAATATAAGTTTTTTTGTAAATGTTATTTTTTTCGAAAAGTGCCTGCGGGCTCTTTATTTTGGAGGGAACTACGCAATCAGGGCACAAATCCTTAAGTTCATACTTCGTTTCTTTGGCTTTTTCATCTTCACCAATATATTCATGTATAAAAACTGACTGATCTTGGATCTTGTAGGAGGTAATCGGGATACTTTTAAAAGTTGGCTTTTGCCCATTCAGCATCCGCTCAAAAAAGTTAAGCTTTTCTATTTTAGGGTTCCTGTTTATAATTAAAAAAGTAAATGAACTTCCGGGTTTCTTTTTGTTTAATTGAAGAATCTGAACATTTGCATTTGGAGAATCATCTGGCATAACAAGGTAGCCCAAAATGCCCATTATCATTAACAGTAAAATAAAAACCAATCCGCCGAAAGCAAATTTATTCCGTTTAAACTTTAACCATACTTTTTTTGATGGGCTATTATCCATTATCTAACCATTCTGCCTTTCCAATTATATTTCCCACTGTTGCCAGCAATGCCTATGTACACCATATAAAGTACGTGCAGCACATTTAAAACAGGGATTAAAATGAGTAAACTGCGCCTTTTGGCAAAGCCGGTTACATCCCATAAAAATAAGGTTTCTAAAACCATTTTAACCAATAGTTGATAAAATGTGATCATTAAAAAACCCGGAATAAAAAGCCCGGTGATAAAGTTTGCCAGAATAGTGAGGTTAAATATCCAAATTAGAACCCCTAATACGATAATTGCCTTATTTTTATAACGGGTACTTTTAGAAGCCCAACGTTTGCGTTGTTGAATAAATGCACCTAAGGTTTCTTTTGCATGTGTATACACAATGACTTCTCTATTTTTGAGAAAACCGATCTGATCGGGATACTTGGCAGCAATTTTATGCAACAGTAGCTCGTCATCGCCCGATGCCAGATCATCTATACCCTGAAAGCCACCAACTTCATAAAAGGTTGCTTTCTCGTAAGCTAAATTTGCTCCATTACAGGTAGAGGGTTCCTTATTGCCAATAGTAGAGGCCCCCAAACCGATCAGGTATAGAAACTCTAACGATTGCAGGCGCTCAAAGAAACTTTTCTCCTGGAAATAGGCTACCGGGCAGGAGATCATTTTGTAATTTTTCTGCTCATATAGGTTTACAATAGTAGCGAGCCAATCTGCACCCATTCTGCAATCGGCATCGGTGGTGATAATCAGATCACCAGAACAAGTTCCTATTGCAGTTTGTATAGCCTTTTTTTTGTACGAATTCAACGCCCTATCTTCATTGAGCTTAATCAGTTTCACATTCCGGTCTGCATAACTCAACACAATTTCTGCCGTACGATCGGTAGAATGGTCGTCGATAATAATTATTTCGGTTAAAACCTTAGGGTATTGCTGTGCCACCAGGTCATCAATGGTTTTAGTAATATTGGCTTCCTCATCCCTTGCGGCAACAATGATAGAAACTTTGGTTTGGGGATCGGATTTTTGCGGAATAAAATAAACCAGGTTATGCCATCCTCTGATAAAATTAAGGACTAAAAAACCATAGATTAAGGTTAATGCGGCAGATAATAGACTAATTAGATTTAAGATTTCCAAAAAAATTGAGTTTAAAAACGAAATAAGTGCCTAAGATAGCAGGAATTATAATATTTATGAGCCAAATACTTGCAGTACATGCAATAACAGCCACATGTTGATCAGTTACGTGTTTAAATAATTCAACAGCGGTAACACTCCTGATACCCACATCAAAAAGATCAAGTGAAGGTAAGGCCGATTGTACCAAAAAGAGCAAACAGGTCATCATAATGATATCTGCATAATGCAAACCTGGTATCAACCAGGTAAACAGAATGAAATATTGCGAGCTAAATACCAGATAACGGGCAAAACAATAAGTGATGATTTTGAATAGCTCTCTTTTTCTGTAGCGACCTAAAATGCTGTAAAACTTTTTATATTTCCTTGTGAATTTAATAGAGAGCAAAATCCCATTTAACCATCGGATATTAAAGTAGAATATTAGAAAAAACAGACAGAAAAATACCGCCAGAAATACTACTGCAATAAACAGCACATGATCGATCGGAATAAAACGATAAACAAAAAAACAGGCTGCAATGGCTCCAAAAACATTCGTTAGTACCAGTTGCCCAATGCTGCCTACACTCATGGCCACTATACCCACAATCCTTCTTTTAGGTGATAGGAAAAATACCCTTCCTCCATACTCTCCTAACCTGTTGGGTGTAAAAATGGCCAGTGTTAATCCGCAAAATACCGATTCGATGGCGCGATAAAAACTGATAGGCTCGATGTGGCTCATGAGGTATTGCCATTTTCCCGCCTCCAAAAACCAATTCACAAACATTAACAATACCACGATACCGATTACCGTAACAATTTCTGTTTGCGGGATATCTTTTAATAGCGTACTGAAATCGTGCAGATTTTTATTCGCAACGAGTTTATGGTAAATAAACCAAAAAGCAAATATTACGATTGCAGCTTTGATCAGAAATGATAATATTTTTTTGTTCCTGCCTGTCAAGATTATCTTTTTAGTTTGCAAATATGCTTAATATTGCTGTAATGTTGAACGAAAAAAAGGAACGGGTTATTATGGGCATTGATCCAGGCACAGCGGTGATGGGTTATGGCGTAATTTTAGAGAAGGGAAATAAAACAGAACTGATTAGTTTAGGGGTGGTGAAGATGACACATCTGGATGATCCTTTTCTTAAGCTTCAGCGGATATTCGAAAAAACTGTGGTTTTAATCGATCAATACAAACCTGATGTTTTGGCCATCGAAGCACCGTTTTATGGAAAAAACATTCAGGTGTTATTAAAATTGGGTCGCGCACAGGGCATTGCCATTGCAGCTGCACTCTCCAGAAATATCTCGGTGACTGAATATTCGCCGCGTAAGATCAAACAATCAATTACAGGCAGCGGAAATGCAACTAAAGAGCAAGTAGCAGCGATGCTGCAACGTTTGTTAAACTTTAAAGAAACACCAGAGTTTTTAGATGCTACTGATGGGTTGGCCGTAGCGGTTTGCCATTCCTTTCAGAAAATTACCACAGGTGGTAAATCTAAAACCTATTCGGGCTGGGAATCTTTTGTAAGTGATAACAAAACCAAGGTTAAAGGGTTAGCGGTTAAGGCTAAGAAATAGAAATAAATGGTCCGTGCGGAAACGGACCATGGAACGAGGTTTGGTTGTAAAAGTCAAGATAATAGTCGGCCGGTGAAACACCGGCCGATGGGTTGTCTTCATTAAATATCCTTATTTTATCTATTTATTGGGAGTCAAATTTAAGATTAGACTATCTTTGGAGACTGAATTATAGTTGTTTTTCTCCCGGTACTTATTAAAATCAATTGCAAGCGTATCAAAACCATCTTTTGTCAGCACAATTCTAGCATCAGGACAGCTTGGTACACACCCTACAAAGCGGCTACCTGTAAAAAAACCTTGTTCATCAGAATAACAACTGTCTGCAATATTATCATCTAGTTGAAGTACAACTTTAACTCCTTTTAAAGGAAGTTTGGTCTTGGAGTCATATACATGACCATTACCTCCCACAATCCCCTCGCATGCCAGTAGAAAGGTCAGTAATCCGAAAAACATGATATTAAATATGACCTTTTTCATTTTCAGGTTATTATTATTGGCATTCCAATACATGAAATAAATTTAATTGTTAGGGTGATTATCCATTAAACTTTTTGTCGCTTCATCCATTGCTAATTTATTCTTCCTGATAAAATATTTAATAGTGAAAAAGGTTGCAATACCTACCAATATCAGCATCCATAAATTGGAAATTGCGATGATGATTTCTTTAAAAATTGTCCAGCCATTTACAATACCCAACCAAAGTCTGTTAATAAATGCAGGGCGATAATCATACAGATTATCATTAGCCACAATCATCGTTTTAACCGTGTTGTCCTGATAAAAATTTAGGGTAATGGTACTAAATTTCACACGGCTGTCGATTTGCATATTCTCAATTCTCTTGTCAACATAATCGTCTTTGATGTAAAGCGAAGATTCTACATTGGCACTTTTTTTCGAGGCTACTTTATTGATCTTTTCAATCGCATCGACCCGATTCTGGGCTTTTAGTTTATTGGCTAAATAAGCGATACTTTGATCGTCCATCTTCATCGATTGGTGGTCTACAAAGACAGCCATTTTCGCGATGGTATTGGTAAATTCATCCAGTCTCTCTGACGGAACTTTTGCTACCAGATAACCCTGGGTACGATAGGAAGTAATTTCTTTCAGCGAATCGGTAGATTGTTTTACTTTATCGGTTTCCTGGATGGTACTTTCGATGGAGAACTCAGCAACCGTGCCGCCTTCGGCTTTAATGGTCTTGCTGAGCTGTTCTTTGGTGTTTTGAACGTCTTTCACCCTAAAACGCATATCTGCAGTTTTGATAATCTTAGCCACAGCTGTACTATCTGTAGGCATTCTTAATTCATTTGCGACGAGAGCTTCGGAGCTAGCATACTTATCACTCGATTTCTGGCAGCCAAAAATTGTTAAAACTATGGCTATAGCAATTATATTCCTTTTCATGATTCAGTGGTTCTAAAAAATTAATCATTTTAAATATCTGCTTCAAATGGCCATTAGAAGTTTCGCGTTTTGGGTTGGTTTGTAACGCTCTTTTCACTTAATACTACAAAGTGATTTAGGTAACCCAAAAAACAAATTGTTTATATACAGATGTTATATAGCCTACATTTCCATAAAGTAAAAATATAAAAACAAAATGCCAGTCACAATGTAAAACCGAAAGCCGCAGAACTGTCTGGTTTTGGACAGAAAGGTTTGCCCAAGTGATTTAAACCTGACAGGAGCGAGCACCGAACGCAATGAGGTAAAGCGGATTGCTAAACCTATCAGGTTTTAAAAACCTGATAGGTTTGTTCACAAAAAAGCCGGTCATGAATGAACATGACCGGCTTTATATTTTGATAGTAGAACGCTTATGCGTCTAATATTTTGAATACACCTTTAATGGCAATAATTGCGCCGATGAACAAAACAATCCAGGATGCTAATGATACTTGCCACGAATCGTAAGCGAAACGTGCGTAAGTACCCACCATGCAAACCAGTACACCAAAAATCATTAATTTATAAATTCCTGGCTGGTTAGCCGTTTTCATACTTTCTGTATTGTGCTTTAATTCGTTGTTCTCCATAATGTTTATTTTTATGATGCTGCAAAAGTAATACTTATTGCTGAATAATTATAAAACTTAATAACTTTTTAATCGTTCTAGTCTTTGTTTCGCTTTATCTTTATCACTAAGTTTTTCTCCCTGGTACAAAGGCTTTTCCCAATCGCCGTACATGGGGTTTGGTAACACGATATACTTTGTTCCAAATAGGTTCTGATTTGTGTTTACCTGTTCAAAGGTATTTTTATTTTCGCGATAAAAGATATTGCTGAAATCGCTTAAATTATCGCCACATAACAGGAGAATATTATGCGTTTCAGTAATTTTTTGGCGGCGCGATTCTTTATTTGATGTTCCTGTCGATACCACTAAGTGCGCATCATCTGCATAGGGAAAGCCAAAGTGCTGCAGGTTTTTCAATGTTGCATTATAATCCTTTTCATCGCGGTTACTCACATAAAAAGTTTCGATATGCTTTGATGCGGCAAATTTTAAAAAAGCTAAAGCACCCGGAACAGTATCAGCCTTCGCTAAGCTTGTCCATTCCGTCCAATCTCCTTGTAAGTAACTCAGGCCTTTTTTAATTTCATGCCCCTGAAAAGCCGAATTGTCTAAAACCGTCTCATCTATATCAACGATCACACAATTTGGTTTTTTACTGGTATCAGCCCATAAAGCTTCCTTTAGCGATAAACGGGCAAAGTTATAAGCCTGAAAGCATAATGCCCTATACTCGCCCGACGTTTGCTGCCAAAGCACCGCATTGGTATAATCACGGGCAGGATTTTGGGCTGCAGCAAAACCTGGTAGCAAAAACGATATAATGATAAACAGGTATTTTTTCATAATTTAAAGTTAATGTCCAAAGATATTAAACTCCGGCGATGGAGTATTCATTTAAACATCATTTAAATCATGCCTCAATAATATAGGGGAAAAAATCGCAAATAATTTTCTCTATTAATTTTTTAGTTATAGAAATTTATTAGCTTTGAAAAACACACAAATAAAATCAAAAGTTTACTAGGGATAGCTATTGCCCTATTTTTCTTTGCTGCTTGCAAGAAACAACCAAATCCAGAAATTAGTACAACCGATTTTAACATTAATAAAAAGTCATTGTATTTAACGCAATCCATTGAACTTAATGCAAACGCAGGTGGTAATTATATTTGGAATTATGGCGATGGAACTATTGAAACCAAAGGAAGTAAAACTGAACATCAGTACAAAACATCTGGCATTTTTGAAGTGACTTTGACCGTTTACAACAAGACTAGTAAGATCAAAGTAAGGGTATTTCCCGGGGATATCAGTTATCAGATTAAAAATAACAGCATCTTCGACCTAGATCTGAATTCTTATGTCAACCTACCTGTTAATACAGTAAGGTCGGTATTAAAGCCAAACGGACTCTCAGATACTATTTACGTTAAATTACAGGCTACAGGAAATTTATTGCAGCTTACAAACATTAGTGGTATAGCGAAAGGAAAAGCTTTTCGTTTTGCTGATATGTTTTGGCAAAAAGATTCTATGCATAACGTTCTCACAGTAGATAACGATACTAAAATTCAACTTGGCGCACATGGGGAACTAGGAATTAGTTCTACACTTGGGAATTTATAACAATCAGTTAAATCATAAAGCCCGTTCCTAACCGAAACGGGCTTTTTTGTTATAAAGATTTAACCATTCAAAAAGCTTCCCCTATCGGTTTTTGATAAGATTAGCGTTTCTGCTTCTGGATAAGCTTGTGTAAAAGTTGTAGGAATTTTATTTTTACCTCTTTCGTTCCATTTAAACTCAACAGCTAATAATTTATCTTTCGTTTTTTCAACATAATCGATTTCCTGCTGCTGTGTAGTGCGCCAAAAAAAGCAATCTGCTTCCATTTGATGCTGATGTAAAAACTTCATCCGCTCCGCAATCATATAATTCTCAAATAGTGCACCTACATCATTTCTGTTCGCGATTGAATTAAAATTACGCGTAATGGCATTCACAATGCCGGTATCATAAAAATAGATTTTCTTATTCTTTTTGATTTCATTACGCACGTTGCCAGCAAAGGCTGGTAATGTAAAAATCACAAAAGATTTTTCAAGTAAATTGATGTATTTATCTACCGTTTTCTGATCAGCTTTTACCAATTGAGCCAGCTCGGAAAAATTCACTTCACTCCCAATCTGTAAAGCCAAAGCCTTTACAATTTTCTCGAACAACAGTGGTTTTTTTACCTCTTCTAATGCAAACAGATCTTTATATAGATAACTATCTGCAAGCAATTTTAAATGTTCTTCAGCATTATGCGGATCATTAATTATTTCGGGATAAGAACCGTAAATCAATCGCTGCTCCAGTGATCTTTCTTCGGTAAGGAAATCGGTATCGTTTACCAGTTCGGCGTATGAAAGAGGCAAAAGCATCATCTCGTATTTCCGTCCCGTTAAGGGCTCATTAATTTTACCTGATAACTCAAAAGCTGATGAACCTGTAGCGATGACCTGAACGCTTTTAAAACGGTCTACAATAATTTTAATTAATAAGCCAACATCATTTATGCGTTGTGCTTCATCTATAAAAAGCATTTCATAATTACCAAGCATCTGCGCAATCTGTGTGGCATTGGGCCTGGCTAAAGCTTCCCTCACATCTGCATCATCTCCGTTCAGGTACAATGTCCTTTTATCCACTTTGGCTAACAACTGCTCTACAAAAGTAGTTTTACCGGTTTGCCTTGGCCCAAATATAATAAACGCCTTGCCCTTAAAGAGCCTTGCAGAGGCATAATCCAATTGTTTCCTAGCGATCATAGCAAATCTTTACCATACAAAAGTATAATAATTTTGGATTACAATCCATAAAAAACATAATAATTTTGGATTACAATCCATAAAAACGATAATAATTTTGGATTTACACGAACGCAAGTCACAAAAAAGCCCATTTCTGAATTGAAATGGGCTTTGTATTTATATAAGCAATACTGCTAACTCAAAACTGTGAGCTGCAAACTAATTCTCATTATCCGTTCAACGCTGCTGCACCACTTACAATCTCAGTTAACTCTGTTGTAATTGCTGCCTGACGTGCCTGGTTGTATGAAAGTTTTAAGGCTTTCAATAATTCTCCAGCATTTTCAGTTGCTTTATCCATTGATGTCATACGTGCACCGTGCTCAGAAGCATGAGAATCTAATACGGCTTTGTATAACTGAATTTTAATTGATTTAGGAATTAACTGCGCTACAATTTCTTCTTGAGAAGGCTCTAAGATATAGTCAACATTAATTGCTTTCTTATCTGTTTTTAGATCCGCTGTTGCTTCTTCTGCTTTAGGTAGAGGTAACAACTGTTCTGTAGTAATAAATTGTACTGCGGCGTTTCTAAAACGGTTATAAACTACTTCTACTTTATCAAACTCACCCTTAATAAAACCAGCCATAATCGCATCCGTAATTTTAGTTACGTTTTCAAAAGTTAAGGCCGAGTATACTTCATTATTGTTACCAATAACATTGTATTTACGTTTTTCGTAAAAATCCTGAGTTTTCTTACCGATAGAAATAATGCTTACATTACCGTTTTTCAACTGTTCGCTATATTTTTCAGCAATTAAATTGTTGGCCGCTTTAATTACGTTCATGTTAAAAGCACCAGCCAAACCACGGTTCGATGATACAGTAACAATTAAAACCTTATTGGGCTCACGCTCCTGGATAAAAGGTGATGAAGACCCTTCTAAACTTGCCGATAGATTACCTAAAATCTCTTTCAGTTTAGTTGCATAAGGACGTAAAGCGATAATTGCATTAGTAGCACGCTTCAGCTTTGCTGCCGAAACCATTTTCATAGCTTTGGTAATCTGCTGTGTTGATTGTACCGATGCAATCCGGTTTCTTACTTCTTTTAAATTAGCCATTCTTTATTTAGATGTGAGATGTGAGATATAAGATATGAGACGTTTCCGGCCCAATCTCAAATCTCAAATCTCATGTCTCAAATCTTATTAATATTTACTTGAAATCTCTTTTGCTACTGTATCTAAAACGCCAGTAATGCTATCATCAAATTTACCAGCTTTTAATGCTGCTAAAGTTTCTGGATGACGTAATTCCAATTGCGTTAAGAATTCAGTTTCAAATTCTTTTACCTTGTTAACCGGAACGCTACGCATTAAGTTTTTAGTACCCGCGTAAACAATTGCAACTTGTTTCTCAACAGTAAATGGAGAGAACTGCGCCTGTTTCAACATTTCTACGTTACGTGCACCTTTATCTAATACCGATTTTGTTGCAGCATCTAAATCAGAACCGAATTTAGAGAAAGCCTCTAACTCGCGGTATTGAGCCTGATCTAACTTTAAAGTACCTGCTACTTTTTTCATCGATTTAATCTGCGCATTACCACCCACACGTGATACCGAGATACCTACGTTAATTGCCGGACGGATACCTGAGTTGAACAAGTTCGACTCTAAGAAAATCTGACCATCAGTAATCGAAATTACGTTGGTTGGGATATATGCTGATACGTCACCTGCCTGAGTTTCGATAATTGGTAAAGCTGTTAATGAACCACCACCTTTAACGATATGTTTAATCGATTCAGGTAAATCGTTCATTGCTTTTGCGATATCATCGTTAGCATTGATTTTTGCAGCTCTTTCTAACAAACGACTGTGTAAGTAGAAAACGTCACCTGGATAAGCTTCACGGCCCGGTGGACGACGAAGTAATAAAGATACCTCACGGTAAGCAACAGCCTGTTTAGATAAATCATCATAAACAATTAAAGCTGGTCTACCTGTATCGCGGAAAAACTCACCAATTGCAGCACCTGCAAACGGCGCATAGAACTGCATTGGAGCAGGATCTGCAGCCGAAGCAGCAACAACAACTGTATATGGTAAAGCGCCGTTTTCTTCCAATGTACGTACAATGTTAGCTACAGTAGAGTTTTTCTGACCGATAGCAACATAAATACAGAACACAGGCTGGCCTGCTTCATAAAATTCTTTTTGGTTGATAATGGTATCGATACAAACGGCTGTCTTACCAATCTGACGGTCGCCAATAACCAACTCACGTTGACCACGACCGATTGGAATCATTGCATCAATTGCTTTAATACCAGTTTGTAAAGGCTCATTTACCGGCTGGCGATAAATTACACCTGGCGCTTTACGCTCTAAAGGCATTTCGTAAGTTTCACCTAAGATTGGTCCTTTACCATCTAAGGGCTCACCTAAAGTGTTCACTACGCGGCCAAGCATACCTTCACCAACTTTAATAGAGGCAATTTTTTTGGTACGTTTAATCGTATCACCTTCTTTGATCTCGTCTGAAGCACCCAAAAGTACCACACCAACGTTATCTTCTTCAAGGTTTAATACAATACCTTGTAGGCCGTTTGCAAATTCAACTAATTCTCCCGATTGAACTTTAGTTAAACCGTAAACACGGGCAATACCGTCGCCCACTTGCAACACGGTACCAACTTCTTCCAGTTCGGTTTCTGATTTGAAGCCCGCCAATTGCTGTCTGATAATTGCCGATACTTCGTCTGGTCTTACCTCTACCATAATTTTACTTTATATCTTTTTGTAAATGTTTAGTGCTTAGCGCATGGCGCTTGGCATTTATTCGCCATCCGCTTATCGCAATACTTTTTTATTTGGCTTTTGGCGCATGGCGTTCTCCGCTATACGCTTATCGCCTCGCGCTTACTGCGCAAATTCTTTTTTTAGTTTACTTAAACCGCTGGCAATACTTGCATCAAATTGCTTATCACCAACTTTTAATATAAAACCACCAATTAGTTTCTCGTTAATTTTTTCGTTAACAATAACCTGGTTGGCGTTTAATTCTCTTTTTACAATCGCAACAATCTGCTCTTTAGTTGCAGGGCTTAATGCACTTGCAGTAGTTACATCAGCAGTAACAATACCTTTAATTAAGTTATATTGCTGAACGAACTGTTTTGCAGTGGCAAATAAAATTGCCGAACGGCCTTTGTTAACTACGATCTTGAAAAATGCGATGGTTAGTTTACTTACTTTATCAGCAAAAATACCGTTCAAAATACCCGTTTTTTTATCTAAAGGTACAATCGGGTTTTTTAATATTGCTTCTAGTTCAGGGGTTTCATCAACCACTTTTTCAAACAAAACCATATCATTATAAGATGCCTCTAACGCATTGTTTTCAACGGCTAGGTCTATTAATGATTTGGCATATCTGCTTGCAACTTTAATTTCTGACATATCTTTTGGGTTGGCGTTTAGCGGCTGGCGTTTAATACGCTTATCGCTTTACGCAATACGCTTAGTTTAATTCAACGTCTTTTAACAAGTTAGCTACTAAAGTTTCTTGTTTTGCTTTATCATCTAATTGCGTACGTAAAACACGTTCTGCAATTTCTAATGATAATGAAGAAACCTGGTCTTTAACTTCAGCTAAAGCTGCTTTCTTTTGGTTCTCGATTTCGATTTTAGCTTTCTCGATCAGTTTAGCACCTTCAACCTGGGCTTGTTTTTTAGCTTCGTTTAAAATACCATCCTTTAAAGTTTTAGCTTCCTTTAAAATCTCATCACGTTCTGCACGGGCCTGTTGCATCAAATCTTGATTCTGGCTGGTTAAACGAGCCATTTCTTGTTTGGCTAATTCAGCTTTGTTAAGTGCCTCATCAATGCTTTGCTCACGTTCGTGAATAGCACCTAAAATAGGTTTCCATGCAAATTTTCTAAGTAATATCAATAAGCAGATAAACGCTAACGACGTCCAAAAAACCAATCCTATGCTTGGGGTTACTAATTCCATTTTTTATCTAATTTTTAAAAACAATCTTTTTAATAGGGCTGGGTAAATAACCAATCGTTAAATACCCAACCTAATTTCTTCAGTGATTATTAACCGTTTAAGCCTAATAATGCAACTACCACACCGAATAAAGCAGCACCCTCGATAAGGGCAGCAGCGATAATCATTGCAGTCTGAATTTTTGATGCAGCTTCTGGTTGACGAGCAATACCTTCCATTGCTTTACCACCTACTTGACCGATACCGATACCTGCACCGATTACTGCTAAACCGGCACCAATTGCCGCGATTGAACCTACCATAACTAATTTAATTTATATTAATTTGTAAAAAATAGTTTTCTATTAATGATGTTCTTCTACTGCCATACCAATAAATAAGGCAGTTAATAATGTAAAAATAAAGGCTTGTAAAAATGCTACCAGTAATTCCAATACATCCATAAATAAAACGAATGCCACTGAAACTGGGGCAATAGCCAATGTTTCGAAAATAAAAATTAAGGATATTAAACTTAATACGATAATGTGACCAGCTGTAATGTTTGCGAACAAACGAACCATTAAAGCGAACGGCTTAGAAATGATACCAATAACCTCAACAACAACCATTAAAGGCCACAACCAAAATGGAACATCAGGCAAAAAGATATGTTTCCAGTAATACTTATTACCATTTAGGTTTACGATAAGCATAGTACCCAAAGCCATAACAAATGTTAATGCAATATTACCAGTAACGTTTGCGCCACCTGGAAAAATCGGCACTAAACCTAATAAATTGTTAAATAAGATGAAGAAAAAAGTAGTCAACAAATACGGCATAAACTTCGCATATTTATGACCAATATTCGGTTTAGCAATATCATCTCTTACGAAAATGATGATCGGCTCAAAGAAAGACTGCAAACCCTTTGGCGCTTTACCTACACGTTTTTTATAAGCACTTGCCACAGCAGCAAATACAATTACGATTACCAGAATAGCTACAAACATCGCAGCAATGTTTTTGGTAATAGAGAAATCAATTACTGTATCAGACGCATTTTCATCGATCTGACCATCAGCACCAACTACTTTAATGTTTTTATTAAACATATCCTTAGTCATGCTTTGTTTTAAACCAGTTACCAAGCGGTATTTATTGTACTTACCTTGATAATCATGTTCTCCATGATGAAAATGAGCTGACGAGAAAACCTCTAAACCGTTAGCCGTATACAAAATCACCGGAAGAGGCAACGAAGTGTGCCCCCAAAGATGCCACACATGTGAATCGGCAATGTGCTCCATAATCACTTTGGTTGGCTCAAATTTTTCTTCACCATGTTTAGCAGCACCATGCTCACCAGAAACTGCTTCGGCAGATCCGGCTACAACACTATCAACAGGAACAACAGCGCTATCAACCTGGGCGAAAGTATCAATTTTGATAGATAAAAACGCGATTAAAAGCGTAAAAACAACAATTAGTCTTTTAACTTTCGACACAAAAACTTGGTTACAATCCATTTATTGGCAGTTTTTTACTTTAAATTTTGGTGGCGCAAGTTACGTAACAAACAGTAAATTTCAAAGGCCGTAAACAATAAATATAAAGAAAAAAAATTAAGCAGAAATACAAGCCCAATTCCCTTCGCTTTTATACTGTAAATCAACACAAAAGCCATACAAAAAATCATCTTCACTGCAATTGATCCCATAATCGCCATCACACCTACTTCAGGATCGCGTTTTATACCGATATCCACAAGCATATAAGCCACATAAGTTATGCCGGCCAAAAAGCCAAACATCACCCAAAAGTTGTTTACAAACAATTGTTTATCAGGAAATACGGTAGGTAAAACGGCAATAACACCTATTAAAAGGCCCACAAAAATGAAATAGATACTGGTAAATTTGGCTAGAGTCAATGTATAATTTCTTAGCAGATAAAAACTTTTGCAAAGATAAGGTTTTTAGTATCAAGTAAGTAGTGTGGGAGATAATTATTATGAAGGTTGGTTAACTGTTTAAATTGATTAATCGGTTAACTGAAGCAAACAGCAAATTGTTCTATTGCTTAATTGTTTTAAATTGGTTAATCTGTTAAGCGAAACAAAACTTCTAATTTAAATTGTTTTATATTAACTGCTGATAGCAAACTGTCGATTGAAAACCGAGAATTGCCTATTGGAAACTGCCAACTGAAAACTTATGGTTTAGTAGCCTGCCTAATGGCCTGGTATAATGCAATCCCCACCCCTGCCAACGCAAAAGCAGCAGTGATTAAATTAGTTTTGCTGTTTCTGTGCGCATCAATCTTATAGCCAATAAAAGTGAGCAGGCCAATGGTAGCAATCATCTGGAAGCCAATGGCCGAATATTTTGCAGCTGCATTTACCTTTTTCTTTGTATCTTCTTCTTTCGGATTTTCCATTTTTTAATGCAATAATTAAATTAACTTTGAATAATTAAAATTTGTTGCCAAATAAAATATTTTTCTACATATATTGTTTATTGTATATCCACCTAAGAGATTTATCATACTTGAAAAATTACGCTAACAAAAACTTAAATCCCTTCTTCATCCTTATAAGCGTCCTCCTTATTTATGGCTGTGTCGCAAATAAAGATACAGCAGTAGATCGCAGGTTTCAAAACTTAACGGCAAGGTATAACTATATCTACAACTCCAATGTTCTATTAACCGAATACAATGAGAGCCTTTTACAAAGTTATTCCGATAATTATGAAAAAACACTGCCTGTTTACCTCGATCCTGAGCCACAGGTAAATCTGGTGCTTACACCAGGGATAGCCAATAAACAGCTCGATGAGGTTATTACCAAGGGACAAACTGTTATAAACGATAAAAGTTTTAGTAATTATATTGATGATGCCTATATGCTTTTGGGTAAGGCAAATTATTTAAAAGGGAATTATTTTATCGCATCAGAATACTTTGATTATACGGCAAAAACCTATAGCAGCGATTTAAAAACATTCATTATGGCAATGAACTGGAAAGCACGTAGCCAAATGCAATTGAACAATATGGTGCTGGCCGATAAAATTCTTGATACCATGTTGCGTGCTTCTGACGAGCTGAAGAAAGATCTGGCAGAGCCATTGGCAACTGCTGCCCAGATGCGTATTTATCAAAAACGCAATAAAGAAGCCATCCTGTTTTTAGAATCGGCAATTGCCCTTCCGGCCGAAAAACAGCTGCGTATACGCTGGCGCTTTATCCTTGCTCAATTGCAGGAGAAAGAGAAAAATATTCAGGATGCCTATGCTAACTTTACCAAAGTAGAAAAAAGCAATGCCCCCTTTGAAATGTATTTTCATGCTAATTTAAACCGGATTAAATTAAAAGCATTACTAAGCGGCGTTAAGCTAAATAAAGAAGAACAGCTTTTAGCATTACTTAAAGACGATAAAAACTTCGATTATACCGATCAGATTTATTATCAGGTTGGAGAGCTTTTTTCTGCAGAAAGGAACTTTGTAAAAGCTGAAGAAAATTACCACAAATCGATTGCAAAAAGCACCAGGAACCAAAATCAAAAGGCATTATCTTATTTAAGAATTGCCGATTTAAACTTTAAAGAGTTTAACAACTACATTAAAGCAAAACTGTATTACGATAGTACGGTGATGATTTTGCCTAAAAACTTTCCTGATTACGATAATATTGTTAAAAAAGCTGACAACCTAAAATATTTAACCGATAGGTATACCATTATTGCAAAGGAAGATACCGCCCAGGCTATTGCCAAACTTCCTGCTGGCGAGCGTGAAGCCAAGGTTAAAGCCTATTTAACACCTAAAGTTGAAGTAAGCAATACTGGAGGGGTTATCAGTAATCAATATTTAAATGATCCTGATTTTCCTAACCGATCGTTAAATGCCTCGAATAATACTGCAGGGAATACTTTTTATTTTAACAACAATGCAGCAATAAGCAATGGCTTTGGCGATTTCAAAAAACGCTGGGGCAACAGGCAGCTGGAAGATAACTGGAGACAAAGCAACCGGTCTTCCGCCCAGGAAACCAATCAGGTTTTGGCAGGTGGGAATGTAGCTACCGGAATCACGCCTGCAAATGGAGAAACGAATCAAGCGGCTGTAGATCAAACCACATTAGAAAAGCAGTTTTTGGATGGTTTGCCAACCACTCCGGCCCTATTGGCTACCTCCGATCAAAAAATCATTGATGCTTATTTCGAAATCGCCAGTTTCTATCAACAAGAGCTAAACGATAAAGCAGAAGCAAATAAGATTTACCTGGAACTGATTAAAAGATATCCGGACAACAACCATTTAGTTGCCATTTACTACAGTTTACATCTAAATTACAAGGGTGTTGATGAAGTAAAATCAGATCAGTACAAACAATTGGTGCTTACTAAGTTCCCTGAATCAAATTTTGCAAAGAATATCCTAGATCCATCATACTCGGCCAAACAAACGGAAATGGAAAACATTGCCATTAACAATTACAATGTAGCCTTTGATGCTTATGCCAAAAAAGATTATGCAAATGTGGTAAAACAGGCTGACGATAACATCACTGCTTTTCCCAACAATGATCTGGCACCACAGTATGCCTATTTAAAAGCAATTGCCATTGGCCGTACAGCAAAAATTGATCCTCTGCTTACTGAATTTAACCAGATTACCACGCTTTATCCAAACGATAAAATTATTACGCCATTGGTTCGCGATCATTTAAAATACATTGAAGCAAACCTCGATGAATTTAAACAAAGGCCGGTCGCCCTTGTAGATTTTGATGCCAATGCACCACGTTTTGTAAGCCAGGCTACACCAATTGCCGTACCAACAAAACCTTTGGTAACCGATAATGCCACGGTAAAAACGGCAGAGCCTGCTCCAGTGGCTAAACCGGTTGAGGTTAAGCCAGCCGATCCTACTAAGCCGGCCAGTATTTTCAGCGCAGCTAAATCAGAAGAATACTATTACGTGATCGACGTTGCCGACGCAACTTTAACCTTAAGTTCATCGCGATTCGGAATAGGACAATTTAACCGCGGTAATTATCCTGATAATGATTTGGTACATAAATTGGTGGAGTTAGATAACGACCAACTGATTTACATTACTAGTTTTATCGATCTTGAAGATGCCAAAATTTATGAATCAAGCATTACAGGCCAGTTAAAGAACATTATGAAAGTTCCAGCCAATCTATATAAGGGGTTTATCATCAGCAAAGAAAACTTCGAAAAGCTAACAGACCGATCGCGCATTAACGAGTATCTGGAGTTTTTAAAAGACAATTACAAATAAGTAGTATGGTTTAAGCTGGTGGAGAAAAACCTATTCTATAAAAAATTAATAAATTTGCATCCAAAATCTTCTATTCTGGAGATTAATGGAAAATAACAATACAAAATGAATAAGTCCCTTTCTGCACAAGAAACAAAAAGATATAGTTTAATCATCTGGAAAATACTGATCGGGGGAATAGCCCTGTTTGCCATTTTCATTTCGATGATCGGGTTGGGCCTTTTTGGTGCGCTGCCCTCTTTCAGGGATATCGAACACCCAAAAAGTAATCAGGCTTCAGAAATTATTGCGGAGGATGGTCGTCCCTTAGGCACTTACTTTGTTCAGAACAGATCAAATGTTACTTATAAAGATATTTCCGAAAATGTAATTAACGGATTAATTGCGACTGAAGATACCCGCTTTAAAGAACACTCAGGCATAGATTTTAAGCGTACCTTCACCATTATCGGTTACAATTTAATCGGCAAAAAGCAGGGCGCAAGTACCATTACACAGCAGTTGGCTAAAAATCTTTTCCCAAGAGAATCAAACCTAAATTTTTTCTCCCTGGTATTAACCAAGTTTAAAGAGTGGATTGTTGCGGTTAAACTAGAACGCAACTATACCAAAGAAGAAATTATTACCATGTATTTAAACACGGTCGATTTTGGTAACCAGGCTTATGGTATTAAATCGGCGGCAAGGGTTTATTTCAATACCACTCCCGATAAATTGACCTTAACACAGGCAGCGACCTTAGTGGGTATGCAAAAAGGGATCACCATGTATTCGCCAACTCGCCACCCCGAACGATCAAGAGACCGCAGAAATACCGTAATGGCTATGATGGTTAAATCTGAGCTTCTAACCCAACAGGAATTTGATGAGCAAAAAGAGAAACCTTTAAACCTGCATTTTAATGCAGCAACCGTTAACGATGGTATTGCACCATATTTCCGTTCCGTATTGAAGAATGATATCAAAAACATTTTTCAGGAGCAGTCGATTACCAAACCAGACGGCACACCTTACGATTTAGACCGCGATGGTTTGAAAATTTATACCACATTGAATTATGATATGCAGGTATATGCCGAAGAGGCGCAAAAAGAATACATGAAGATTCTACAGGCGCAGTTTATCGCCAGCTGGAAAGGTAGAAACCCTTTTAAGGATAAAGCTTTACAGATTGAACAGGGGATTAAAAGATCAGACCGTTATAAATCGTTAAAACTGGAAGGTAAATCGGACGATGAAATTAAAGATGATTTCAACACCAAAACAGAAATGACCATCTTTACCTGGAAAGGTAATATTGATACGGTAATGAAACCGATCGACTCTGTACGTTATTACAAAATGTTGCTGCGTAATGCTATGATGACAATGGACCCCACAAATGGCCATGTAAAAGCATGGGTTGGCGGAATCAATTACGAGCATTTTAAATACGATCAGGTTAAAATGGGAACCAGGCAAGTAGGCTCAACTGCGAAGCCATTTACTTATGCCGTAGCAATTGAAAATGGTTATTCTCCTTGCTACACTGTGCCAAATGTACCAGTAACGATAGATGGCTATGGAGAACCATGGACGCCAAGAAATTCGGGTAAACCACTGCCGGGCAGCATTACTTTACAAAAAGCCCTGGCTTACTCTCAAAATTATGTTACTGCCTATTTAATGAAACAGGTTGGCCCGGTTGCAGTATCAACATTGGCAACCAAAATGGGGATTCCTAATGTTCCTGCATTTCCTTCCATCTGCTTAGGTACTTTCGATTCATCTGTCTACAATATGGTAGGCGCTTATGGTGCTTTTGCAAACAAAGGAACCTATACCAAGCCAATTTATTTGTTAAGAATTGAAGATAAAAATGGTGTGGTCCTATTTTCTCAAAAGGAAATACCAAAACCGATCATGAGCGAAGAGGTTGCTTACGTAATGACCAGAATGCTTAAAGGTGTAGTAACTAACGGAACCGGATCGAGGCTGAATTATAAATACAAAGTAAACGCACCTATCGGAGCTAAAACAGGTACTACCCAAAATAACTCAGATGGTTGGTTTATGGCCATTACCCCTCAATTGGTAACAGGTATATGGACCGGCTGTGAGGATAGGGCATTCCACTTTATCAGTACCAACCAGGGCGAAGGTGCCAATACCGCGCTACCAATTTTTGCAGGTTTTATCAAAAGAGTATACGCCAATCCGGCCTTAAAAATTAGTCATGCTGATTTTGAGGCGCCAAAATCTGGTGTTTCCATCACCTACGATTGCAACCAATACCAGCAACAGGAAGAAGGCGCAACCGAATTGGATGAGAAGTTGGGTTTCTAATGCTTTAAGGGTTGCGTGAAGGATAGCAGTGGAAATCCTTTTGTTGTCGCCTTGAGCGCAGCCAAAAGGCAACAAAAGATTGTAACGGATAGCCTGACCCTTTGCGCAGCTTAGGGGCACGCCCAAATGATAAATTACACTAAATCGACGTCCACTTAATCAAAATTATCCCTTTCGAATCTTATTTTTGTAATAATGAGCAGTTTCGACCATAAAGCAGCATTAACCGCAATTCCGCATAAACCTGGTGTTTACCAGTATTGGGATGCTGATGGAAAGCTCATGTATATTGGAAAGGCAAAAGACCTGCGCAACCGTGTAGGTTCTTATTTCAATAGCGACAGGAATCAGTTTAATGGTAAAACAAGGGTACTCGTTTCCAAAATCAGTAAAATTACATTCACTATTGTTGATACCGAGATCGATGCTTGGCTACTCGAAAATAGTTTAATTAAAAAACATCAGCCTAAATTTAACATCAACCTAAAGGACGACAAAACCTATCCATGGATTATTGTTAAAAACGAAAATTATCCCCGGATTTACTGGACAAGGAAAGTGATTAAAGATGGCTCTACCTATTTTGGCCCTTATGGTTCGATAGGCATGATGCATACCATTTTGGATCTGATTAAAGAAACCTATCCCCTCCGTACCTGCAGTTTACCCCTAACGGAGAAAAATATAGCTGAAGGGAAATTTAAAGTTTGTCTGGAATATCAAATTGGTAACTGTAAAGGTCCTTGTCAGAATTACCAAACCGAAACAGACTACGATAAAAATATAGCTGAGATTAAAGAGATCCTGAATGGCAAAATCGGGAATGTAATCCGTGATGTTAAAGGAGTTATTAAATCGGCATCAGAAAACCTGAACTTCGAACTGGCGCATCAATACGCAAGGCGATTAGAAGTATTGGAGAAGTACCAGAGTAAATCTACAGTGGTAAATAGTGCCATTACCAATGTTGATGTGGTGAGTATAGCATCGGATGAGCGTTATGCTTTTGTAAATTACCTGAAAGTGATGAATGGAACCATTATCCAGACGCAGACCATTGAGGTTAAAAAGCAGTTGGATGAGAGTGATGATGAAATTTTAACATTGGCCATGTTAGAATTCAGAACGAAGTTCAACAGCACCTCAAAAGAAATTATTGTTCCTTTTGAGCCGTCGTTAGAAGATGAAAGTTTAAAATTTACTGTACCTAAGCTAGGCGAGAAGAAAAAACTCCTGGAGCTTTCGCAGAAGAATGTTTTGTTCTTTAAAAAAGAGAAACTTAATCAATACGAAAAATTAAATCCTGATTTACGCACTGATCGTATTTTAACGACCATGCAGAAAGATCTGCGTTTAACGCAGCTTCCAAAACACATAGAATGTTTTGATAACTCCAACTTTCAGGGGAAATATCCGGTTTCGGCAATCGTTGTTTTTAAAGATGCAAAACCATCGAAAAAAGACTACCGCCATTTTAATGTGAAAACGGTAGAGGGTCCTAACGATTTTGCGACCATGGAAGAAGCCGTTTTCCGCCGCTACAGGAGAATGTTAGATGAAAACCAGACATTGCCTCAACTCATCATCATTGATGGTGGTAAAGGGCAGCTTTCGTCGGCTCTGAAGAGTTTAAAGCTATTGGGCATAGAAAACAAAGTTACCGTAATTGGAATTGCCAAACGTTTGGAAGAACTTTTCTACCCTGGCGATTCCTATCCTTTGTATCTGGATAAAAAATCAGAAACCTTAAAAGTGATCCAACAGTTACGTGATGAAGCCCACCGCTTTGGGATTACCTTTCACCGCAAGAAACGCGATCAAGGGACACTTAAAACAGAACTGGAGCAAATTGAGGGTATCGGTAAAACTACCGCTGATAAACTGCTAACCCATTTTAAATCGGTTAAAAAAATTAAAGAGGCTACCGAAAAAGAACTGGCAGAAGTGCTGAATAAAAAACAGATGATTACCCTTCAGGCCTATTTTAATCAGGAATAACGCTTGTAATCCTGATTCTCTTTGAAGAGAAATCTCAATTTCTACAATATAGTCGAAATGACATTATAAACAAAAAAGCTCCGATTTTCATCAGAGCTTTTTCGTAATATTTAGTATTCCCAAAGGCCTTGTTCGTAATCAAGAACGGATTTTTTAATCCTTTCTGATTCGTACAACCTTTCTCTAGGATTGGTAATAATGTCTCTGATCTTATTATCGCCAGGATTCGACTCTTTAACAATATAGCTACTGAATAACCGACGGATAAAGAAATCATCGAAACTCAATGAAGAAGCATCGTTATTGGTATTAATTAAACGTTTCTTCGTTAATATCTCCCTAGCCTCCGGATAGTACACCCAAAATACTGGTTGCCATTGTTTAGAAACCTCATTATATTTTAATGGTGCAATACCTACAATACGCGGTTCGAAAACAGAACGTTTGGTATCGAAAATCCAGTCTTCTTTAATTCTGAATTTCAGGAATAATTCTGGGTTAAAATCATTAACTACAGTAGTAACTGTTCCGGTTTTATTGTTCGAAACCTCTGCTGTTCCTAAAGCCGATTTTGCCGCAGAATCTGCCGACATTGGATTAAGAAAAGCGTCATCTTCGTTCAATGCACTATCAATTGGTGAATACGCTGTTAGTTCGTCCTTTTTAATTGCGGCTATCAATACATCAATTAATCGAGATTTAGGCGATTTTAAGGCTGAGTTAACCGTATCACGTAAGTCTATTTCCCTCCAGATCCGTTTTGCATAAAAAACATCCTCTTCCCTCACGTCAGCCAAAGGAACCATTTCAGTACTGTCAATGTCCTTACGGGCATAAAAACCATCTTTAGGTGGTACCTTAAGTTTCTTTTTAGCTGTTTTAACCGGGGCTTTTACCGTATCTGTAACAGGAGGTGCGGCAACTACTGGTTCAGTTTTCTTTGGCGCTAACTTGGTTGGCTTTTTTTGTGCAAAAGCAAATGAGGTTAACAACACTAAAATAGCAATACTTAAAATCCTTTTCATCTTCTTTTTATTTTACGCTAAACGCTAATGAAGGCAAAATTCTTTGGCGACCATCTGGCCCCACAGAAACAATATCTTCAAAAAACACCCTTGTACCAGGCGTAATTGAGTTTATTGCACCTTTAACTGCACCTGCGAAACTGCCACCACTACCGGGAATGGTTACGGCATCAGAACGCGGTTTTATAATTGTTAACTTATAACGTTGTATTTTAAACTTAACATCGAAAGGAAAATCATCCAGATCTGCTTCAATTTCAGTTTCGCTTTTTAGCTGTACTGAAGCTACATCACCTCCAGCGCGACCACCAACCTTAGCTACAGGAGCTGGGATAGCTTTAACCCTGAATTTTTGTGAACCTAAACTAACCGTTTTACCAGCATTATTCGCGGATACATTGATTGATACTTCCTGACCAACCATGCTTCCCGGAACGTTAACATTATAGTTTCCGTTGCCACCAGACATTGAACCTCCTGAAATGGAAGCACGAACACTTTCTAGTGGGAAACCTGCTGCCGATACCGTAAATGGATTAGCGATACCTGCATAAATTACATTCAGTTTGGTTGAAGAAACAGATGCTGATGGTTTCGCTACCTGATAAGTTTGTGGTTGGGTTTTATATTCTTTTACCTGACCATCGGTTTGGCGAACACGAACCGTACCAACCCAGGTAAACTGTCCAACGCTACTTGTACCGCCGCTATAAGTTCCCTTACCATCTTTAACGGATAATTTACTTCCATTAACGGTAATATCAGGAGTTGATCTTGAATCGCTCGCGGTTAAAAATACTTCAGCAGTATATGGCTGACCTTGAATTACGTAAGAAGTAGGTGCTACTGCAACTGCTGCAAACTGATCCAAATTAACCTGTGCTTTATCCATGTTTCCGAATAATTTTTTAACTACCTCAGCTTCAGCATTTTTAGTATCTGTTTGCAGTTTAGTTAAAATTGTCATTGCGGCAGTTAATGGTGTTCCCTCCCCAAAGTAAGTTTCCTGCCAGTTGCCTTTTCTTTTTCTTGCAGGATCTTTAGCCTCAAGAGAGAATGAAACATTTACTCTATCAGCAGGGTCTAACAAAGAAATTAATTTTTCGCGTGTGGCGTTAATTCTCTTTTTCAGCTCATCTGCTTTCTTTTGATTAATCATGATATTCTGTGCAATATCCTGATTTGATCTATTTACCAAGTCGTCAGTTTCCGGATCTATTCCATCACCTGCCTGGGTAAACTCTTTTTTAATGCTTTCAATATAATTATTCAGATCATCAGCTGCCTTCTGTGCCTGCTTTGCCTTATCGTAAATTGGCTGTGCACGGGCTGGCTCTTCTTTCAACTTCGAATTTTCGAATGCAGAAAACAACTGATTAATGCTTGTATTTACATTGTTTTTAGAAGTATCCAAACTATCATTGATATTTTTGAATGCATCTAAAATGGTATCTGATACGTTTAAGGCGAGCATGGCCAACAATACCAAATACATGATATTGATCATCCGCTGCCTTGTTGTTTCTTTTCCGCCTGCCATGTTTGATGTAGCTTTTCCTTTTAAAATTAAAAACTAAACAAATTATACACGTGGGCTGTTCATAGCCGATAACATATTACCATAAATTGCATTAAGCGATGATAGGTTTTTAGCCAGCTTATTCACCTCTTCTTTAAACTGTTTCGAATCTTCCATCGATTCGTTAAAGTTCTGCATGGTTAACGATAAGTTTGAAT
Organism: Pedobacter sp. R-06; assembly: GCF_049913135.1. Lineage (NCBI taxonomy): Bacteria > Pseudomonadati > Bacteroidota > Sphingobacteriia > Sphingobacteriales > Sphingobacteriaceae > Pedobacter > Pedobacter sp. R-06. Next base: position 5,054,401 of record NZ_CP183977.1, read on the forward strand.
AGAATTTATTCATCGATTTTAGATGCGCACTAGAATCTTGTAATTCCAACTCATATACCGCATTTAAAGCTGATAAATTTTTAGCCAAATTGTTAACCTGATCATGGTAAGCCTGAGAATCTACAGTGCTCTCGCCCATTGCTTTCAAATTAGCCGTGGCTTTATCAAAAGATGCGCTTAAATTATCGAAACCAGCTGAAGCTGTCTTAATTTTGCCAGTAAATTCGTTAGTTGCGGTAGATGCATCTGCAACATTAGAAATTGTTGCTACTTTATCACCAAAAGTACGCAAACCAGAGCCTAAACTTTCAATCAATTCAGGACCAATTTTAGCATCTGATAACATTTTATCCAAAGCTGCTGTGTTCGGTGCTGTTGTTGCTACTGGCCTGGCAGATGCCGTTGGTAATTCTCCTTTAAAATCTGCTTTTAATTCAGGGTAAACTCTTTCCCAAGCTGGTTCTGGCTCCGGTGGAAAAAATCCTGTTAAAAAGAATAAAAATGCCTCTACACCAAGTCCAAGACCTATCATGTAGTTACCCATAATTCCACCAATGTGTAGAATTTTAAATAACGCTCCGATAATTACAATACTTGCTCCCCATGAAATCGCTACGTGTAACCAGCCTGGTTGTTTCTTTGCTGCCATAAAATTTTGATGTTTTTCTTTAGTTTTTAGTTTGTTTGGTTTAATGTCTTAGGTCGGTACCAGGATAAGATGAAACGCATCTGAAACCAATGTATGATCTTTGTGTATCCTGATATTCATATGTAGCTACGGCATTTTGCAGAAAATAGCCTGTATCTTTCCACGAACCGCCTTTTACCACTTTACGCTTTTTGTATTTGCTATCGCTTGCACCAGCATCATAAGTAAAATTCGGGTTCAGATCATGTAACAATGGGCTTGCACCTTTATTGTAAGCAGTTAATGTCCATTCAGAAACATTACCTGCCATGTTGTACAAACCATAATCATTAGGAAAATACGATCTAACACCTACGGTATAAATACCTCCATCGCTCGAATAATCGCCACGGCCTGGTTTAAAGTTAGCCTGTAAACATCCTTTTGTATTTCTGATGTAAGGACCTCCCCAAGGGTATTTGGTTTTGGTATTGCCCCCTCTTGCTGCATATTCAAATTCCGTTTCGGCTGGTAATCTATAATCTGATCTAGATCCTACGGGCAATTTTCTTGCTGTAGCAACTCCATCGTACAATCTCGTTCTCCAATGAGAGAATGCTTTTGCCTGCTCCCAGCTTACACCAACCACAGGATAATCATCATAAGAGGGGTGATTGTAATAACCACGTACCATAGGATCGTTTTGTGAATAAGAATAATCTGTTTTCCATACCATTGTATCAGGATAAATAGCAACGGTATAACGATCGATATAATCCTGGCGTTTGCTGTTTGGGTCTTTATGCCCAAGAGCAGCTTTCTCCATATTTAATTCGGCATAAGAATATTCGAATTTACGAACATCCAGTTCTTTTTTTCCCGGAAGTGCGTCCAAGCCTGAATAATACATGCCATCTAATTGGCTCACCTGAGCGGCAGCAGTACCCCTACCTTTATTGCGCCAAATGTTGGCACCGTTTGGTCCAACTTTCTTCCAGTCGATGTATTTCTCCCCACCAACAGCATTTGCAGCATTTCCTTTAGGAGTAACCATAAACTGTTGAGGGTTGCCCATCATCACAATTGCAATAGAATCGCGTACCCAGTTGGTAAACTGACGGTATTCTGCATTGGAAATCTCAGTCTGGTCCATAAAGAATGCGCTAATGGTAACCATTTTACTTGGCCCATTCTGAGAGAAAGTAATATCTTCATCCGATCCACCCAGTGGGGTATGCCCTGGTGGCACATAAACCATTCCTAGCGGGATTCTATCGTTTTTGAACTTTCGGTTATAAGCACCAACCAGCTCGCCTTGGCCGCCATGGCCACAGCTTGCTAGCATTACAGTTATACCTACAATAGCTAGAAGGTAGATTTTCTTCATATTTTTATAGTGTGCACAGCACGATTAGGAGCAATTTTATCAAAAATCACTGAAATTATCAACAAAAGCAAATATTTTACGTTAAATCATCAGTCAAAGGCAATTAAAGTTAGATTAACATTTATCCAACAGCCTTATATTTGTTCAACAATATGCGTAACTCTCTTACTGAGAGTAAAGTTACGCATTTATTATGTTGACTTAAAATAAATTATTTATCGTATTATTTATTAGATATTTTGATGTAATTTTCAATAGCCATCGTCATAGACGGAACGCCTGGGGTTGGCGCAGCAATATCCACTATCAGGTCCATATCGGTACAAGCTTTACTCGTGTTAGTTCCAAAAGCAGCAATCCGGGTATTATTCTGTTTAAAATCGGGGAAATTTTTAAACAATGACTGGATACTTGAAGGACTAAAAAACGCAATAACATCGTAGAATACTTCAGCTAAATCAGATAGATCGCTCACAACTGTTCTAAACAAAACTGCAGGGGTAAAATTATATCCGCTTTTTTCCAAGAACTTCATCGTGTCTTCGGTAGCCATATCAGAACAAGGATATAAAAACTTCTCGTTTGCATGTTTTTTTAGCACCTCTGCTAAATCTGCTGCAGTTTGTTTACCAAAAAAGATTTTACGCTTCCTATACTGAATATACTTCTGCAGATACAATGCAATAGTCTCAGACAGACAGAAATATTTCAGTTCTGCTGGCACTTCATAACGCATTTCTTCGCAGATTCTAAAAAAATGATCTGCTGCATTACGGCTGGTAAAAATTACTGCCGTAAAATCGGCCAGGTTAATCTTATCCTTTCTAAAGTCTCTTGCGGGTACGCCTTCAACGTGAATAAAGGACCTAAAATCAACTTTTAAGTTGTGTTTTTTGGCCAAATCGTAGTAAGGAGATTTTTCTGTTTCAGGTTTTGGTAAAGTAACCAAAATACTTTTTACTTTGCGGATTCTAGAGTCGTTCTTTTCTTGCATTTTCCTTTTTCCTGCTACAGTCCTATCGTTTTAATTAGTATTAATATAGGACATATTTCGAGGGCGCAAAAGTACAAAAATAAATGCATTCTAGAAAACTTATTATTAGAAAGTATCGTTATACCTGCCCGCAGTAGCTGAAAAGCAAAAATAATGCCTAACAGTAAGAATGCCAACACGATATACACCCCACCATATTTAAGTGGAGACAGGGCAAAAGCAACAACTAAAGGAATAAACAATAGCGATGCATTAAAGTAGCTGAGGTACAAAATTGAGATGTATTCTCCCACTGGCTTCTGCACATTGAACAGATAACCCAAAAAGCGTAAAAGAACCAGCTTAAGGGCATAAAAAACAATAATAGTAATCGATATACTAAAAAAGAATTTAAACCCATCTTTAGCCTGATACATATCATTCCACTGTGCTACCAGAAAAAAGAACATCCCAAAAACGAATCCAAACTGCACAAAAAGCAACAAAAAAGGCCACGAACTAAAGAGGTTATCTTCCTTGTTAATATTATTCAAAATTCTGTTACTGAAAAACGATTGAACGATTGCAGATAGTTGTTTCGAAAAAGCATTTTTTAGAATGGCAAAGATGATAAGCATACCAAAAATAAATCCAAGCAAACCAACATTACCTTTTGGGATTTTTGTGCCCAGTTGATAGGGGTTTGCCTTTTTCTTTAAGTGTTGATATTTTTTTTGCCAGGCCAGTAAATCGAGTTTAGGGAAAAGATATTCCTTTTCGATGGTATCGAGTAAAGCCCCCCTATTAATTAAACTATCAGGAAGCACCCAGGTATGGTGAACAAGCGAATCGGTCGAAAATTTCTGTCTGGCGAGAGTTGCCGAATCGGGCCGGTATCTTCGATACTGGTATTGATTCACCGCTATGCTATCTGTTTGAACAGGAATTTCCTGTGCTGCTACAAATTGAGCAGACCATAAAAACACAAACAAAAAGAAAATAAATCTCGGCATGCTGTAAATCAAAACTTAAGGATGCAAAAGTAATCGAATAAACATTGTTTACCTAAAGAAAATAAATGGACATAAGATAAGTTGTCTCGCGCACTGTACTTGCTACGATCTGGCAAACCGAAGAAGCGCTTCATAATTACCTGAATCTGCCAATTTCAGCGCATTTAAATATTGTTTTCTATTCTCGCTTTCTTTTGAAAGATTTCCAGCACCCCAAGTAAACACAGGTCTATCAAATATCTTTTCAATAATCATATCAGCCATTAAACGGCTATGTCTTCCGTTCCCATTAGAAAAACAATGAATACTTACTATGCGATGTTTAAAACGTATAGCAATTTCATCAGGAGAATAGGTATTGCTTTCAATCCAAAACCCCGCATCATCCAGCAAATTCTTTAATTCAATAGCAATCTGCCATCTATCTACCCCAATATTTTTATTTGTTTTGCGAAAAGCTCCTGCCCAAAGCCAAACATCTTTATACATACGTTTATGCACATTTTTAATAAAGGATTCAGTAAACAGTTTATCAGATTTAATTTTTTTTCCGATGGACCATTTTATGGCTCCTTCTATATTTTGTTGCTCAAACTCATCAAGCTCCTCTCTTGTAGCAATGGTAGAAATGAGCAAACCCTCTTTTTCATCTTCATCCAAAGGGGTTTGTCCGCCAATATAAATTAAATCTAATCCCATAAAATTTTTGGCATTTCATTTTTAATTTCTACCGTTCTTTCAATTATCGCCTTTTCGATCCTTTCTTTTGAATTACCCTGATCTTCTAATTGCATTGTGTTTGAAGTTCGAAGTACAATTTTCGTAGCCAGTTCATTGGCTTTTTTTTCAATCATTGCTTCCAACGATCCATCTTTAGGCACAAAGCCATAAACCAGTTCCATATCTAAAACCCGACCTAATTCTCTTAGAGATTTTATAGTTATCGAACCATCTGCCTCTCTTTTTTCGATATCTAAAACCGCTTGTCTACTTACCGATAATTTATTGGCCAATTGCTGCATAGACATACCAAGTGTGTTACGGATTGCTTTAATCCAGCCACTCGGCGGAATTGCAATCCTGCTTAAAGTGGCGAAACTTAAAAGCTTGCCATTTAGTTGTTGCAACATTAATGATTTCTTTCCCATAACACTAATAGTAAAGCTATTACTTTACTTAATGAACACAAAAGTAAAGCTATTACTTTACAAAATCAAATAAAAAGTAAATATATAGCTTTACTTTTCTTGTTATCATAAATTTATGCAACCATTCAAACTACTAACTAAATATTATGACAATAAAGAAAACCTAACTTCGCTATCTTTGCATCAATGTCTGGTATCTATATTCATATCCCTTTCTGTAAAAAGGCCTGTCACTATTGCGATTTTCATTTCAGCACTTCCTTAAAATATGCTGATGAAATGATTGATGCGATCTGCAAGGAGATTAAAATGAAAAAAGATCGGATTAGCGGACAAGTTGGAAGTATTTATCTGGGAGGAGGAACACCTTCTATTTTATCGCAGGCAGCTTTACAAAAGATTTTCGATACGATTAATCATACTTTTTCAGTCGATTCGAATGCTGAAATTACCATCGAAACCAATCCCGATGATTTAACCACGCAGAAATTAAAAGAACTGAAACAGTTACCTGTTAACCGCTTTAGCGTGGGTATTCAATCTTTTTACGATGAAGATCTGACCTGGATGAACCGGGCGCACCAGGTCCAAGAAGCGGAAGATTGCATCAGAAGAAGCCAGGACGCCGGTTTTGAAAACCTCACTCTCGATTTAATTTATGGTTATCCTTTACTTACCGATCAAAAATGGTTGAACAATATCCAGAAAGCAATTGAGCTGGAGGTTCCGCATATTTCGGCCTACGCCCTAACAGTAGAACCCCGGACGGCTTTAGCTCATGCCATCAAAAACAAAAAACAAACTCCCGTAAACGATAACCAAAGTGCTGCTCAGTTTGTAATTTTGATGGATAAACTGATTGATGCAGGATTTGAACATTATGAAATTTCGAATTTTGCAAAACCGAACCACTATGCCGTACACAACACCAATTACTGGAAAGGTGTAGATTACATCGGCATAGGCCCATCAGCCCATGGCTTTAATGGCCAGAACCGCTATATGAACCCCGCCAATAACGCCCTGTATATGGAAACACTAGGCCATAACAAACTTCCTGAAATTATTGAAGAACTGAGTTTAAACGACAGATTTAATGAGTACATCATGACTTCGTTAAGAACGATGTGGGGTACTGATTTACAAAAAATAAATACAGATTTCGGGAAAGACTTTTTAACAGAAACAGAGCACAACCTTAAAAATTTCGAGGATAAAGATTGGCTAGTGGTTGACGGAGATAAGATTTGTTTGAGTCAAAATGGAAAATTATTTGCCGATCATATTGCTTCGGAATTGTTTATTATTGAGAATGATTGAAGGAATGAATTTTGAATGATTGAATTTATTTTACTGCAGAAACCAACTATTCTCTCATCAATCATTCTTTAATTCAATAATTATATATTATGTCAAAAATTATATGGATTACAGGCGCATCATCAGGTATTGGTGAAGCCTTGGTATATGAATATTTTAAAGCGGGTAACAAACTGATCATCTCGGGAAGAAATCGCGATGAGTTATTCCGTGTAAAAGGAAACTGCCAAAACTCTTTTAACGTACATGTTTTACCATTCGATTTAAGCGAAACGGTTACACTCGAAAACAAAGCTGCCGATGCCATCCGTATTTTTGGAAAAATAGATTTACTGATCAACAGTGGTGGTGTAAGCCAGAGAAGTTTAGCCCTCGAAACCAACCTGCAAACAGAGCAACAGATTATGGATACGAATTTCTGGGGAACAGTGGTATTAAGCAAAGCGGTTTTGCCTTTAATGATTGCCAATGGTGGTGGACAGATCGTTGTAATTAGTAGCCTTGTTGGGAAATTCGGCACAAAATTCCGCTCTACTTATGCGGCATCAAAACATGCATTGCATGGTTATTTCGATTCACTCCGATCGGAGGTTTACGATAAAAACATCGATATTACCATCATCTGCCCAGGTTTTATCAAAACAAATGTAACCTACAATGCACTTACCGCAGATGGTAAACCCTTAAATAAAATGGGTGATGCACACGAAAATGCCATGACCCCGGCCGAATGTGCCAAACAAATTATGCAGGCTGTTAGCAACAAAAAAGAAGAAGTTTATATCGGCGGAAAAGAAACCAGAGCCGTATTATTGAAACGCTTTTTTCCGAAGATTTTTTCTAAAAAGGTAAGAACGGCGAAGGTGAACTAGCACTGCGTTTTGAGGTTGGCGTTAAGCGTGAAACACAAAGTTTATGAAGGATGCGACTAAGGGACGAGCCCAATTTATCTAAACCCGGTTGAAGCGATATACTTTTGGCGTCATGCTGAGCGGAGTCGAAGCATAGCCAAAAGATTTAGCGAAAAACGGGACTAACCCATCCCAAGAACCACCACAGCATCTTTACAAATCGAAAAAATAAAAATTAAAACACTAACAATCAGCATATTATAAATTATTTTTTATTTCTAAAAACCAAGTATCTGTAAGCCATCGTAAATGGAATCAAATAACAGAAACTTAAAAATTAGAAATAATGAAAAATTTAATCTTAACCGCATTCGCGGTAATTACCATGGCATTCACTACTCAGGTTTATGCTCAAAAAAATCCAATGGTCGGTGGCGCAGCCATGTATTCGACTAAGGATATTGTAGACAATGCTGTAAATTCAAAAGACCACACTACGCTGGTAGCGGCCGTTAAAGCTGCAGGGTTGGTTGAAACTTTAAAAAGTGCTGGTCCTTTCACTGTTTTTGCACCAACAAATGCGGCATTTGATAAACTTCCTGCCGGAACTGTTGGCAACCTTGTTAAACCAGAAAATAAAGCAACATTGACTACTATTTTAACTTACCATGTTGTTGCTGGCAAAATGGATAGCAAGGCAATTGCAAAAGCAATTAAAGCTGGTGGCGGCAAAGCAGAACTTACAACAGTACAAGGTGGTAAACTTTGGGCCTGGATGGAAGGCAAAAAATTAGTTTTAAAAGATGAAAAAGGTGGAATGAGCACTGTAACCATTGCAGATGTTTACCAGAAAAATGGCGTGATCCATGTAATTGATACCGTTTTAATGCCGAAATAAAATTTAAAAAATATCCTTATTAAAATCAAAAATCACACCCTAAGTGGTTTTAACATTAACGCACTTGCTTATAAGTAAGTGCGTTTTTCGTTGCCAAGCATCATACTTTCTGACTTTTTTTGATGAATTGTCAGTTTTTTTTAAAGTTTTTGTATTTGTAATGTTTAGTGTTTTTTAACTATTTAATTTTGTTGCATTAATAGTTTTTTAACATGAAATTCAATTTATCTCCGATAGATGTAGTTGAAGACATATCTCAATCAGATTTCGAACTGAACTACCTTAAACCACGTAAACCTTTGGTGATAAAAAACATGGCCAAAAAATGGCCTGCTTATCACAAATGGACGTTGGAATACATGAAAGAAGTTGTAGGCGATAAAACTGTTCCGCTTTACGACAGTTCTAAAGCCGATCCTTCTAAACCTATAAATGCCTCTGCTGCCGAAATGAAATTTGGCGATTATATTGACCTGATAAAAGAAACACCGACCGATCTGCGCATTTTTTTGTTCGATCCGATAAAATTTGCCCCCAAACTACTCGAAGATTATATCGCACCGAAAGATTTAATGGGCGGTTTTTTAGATAGTTATCCAAATATGTTCTTTGGCGGTAAGGGATCAGTAACGTTCCTACACTACGACATTGATTTAGCACATATATTCCATACTCACTTTAATGGCCGTAAGCATGTGATCTTATTCGATTACAAATGGAAGGAACGTTTGTATCAAATCCCCTATGCCACTTATGCTTTAGAAGATTATGACGTAGAGAACCCCGATTTTGATAAATTCCCGGCACTAAAGGGTGTTCAGGGCGTTGAAGCCTTTTTAGAACACGGCGATACCTTATTTATGCCAACCGGATACTGGCACTGGATGAAATACCTGGATGGATCTTTTTCTATTAGCCTAAGGGCATGGGATAAAAGCTGGCGGGTAAAAGCAAAAAGCTTGTATAACTTAACTTTACAGCGTAAATTTGACGACTTTATGAAAGCAAACTATCGCGAGAAGTACATGCAATGGAAAGAAGGGCTTGCAATTAAAAGAGCAAGTAAAGCACTAGAAAAGAATTTACCAAAATAAAAACAAAAGCTAACGATTGGATAATAAGGTTTGGACACCAAACGCCTAGCTCCAAACACAAAACTCAATATGCATCCTAACATTATAAAAATCCAGGAAAGAATAGCGCCGCTTAGGCAGGAAATTATTAACCACAAAGTTTATTCAGCCATTAGTGAAATAGAAGATCTTCGGGTTTTTATGGAACACCACATTTTTGCCGTTTGGGATTTCATGTCGCTGCTTAAAGCCTTACAAATTAATTTAACCTGTACTACATTGCCCTGGTTCCCAGTAGGCGATCCTGTTACCCGACAACTGATCAACGAAATTGTGGCCGGTGAAGAATCGGATGTAGATGCCAATGGAGCGATTAAAAGTCACTTCGAGTTATATTTAGATGCAATGGATCAATGCGGTGCCAATACAAAACCCATCAATATTTTTTTACAGGAACTAAAAAACGGGAAAAGTTTTAATGAGGCTTTCGAGAAAGCGGATGTTCCTGCAGCAGCAAAGGGTTTTGTAAATGCTACCTTTGAAACCATTAACAGTGGAAAAACACATTTACAGGCTGCAAGTTTTACTTTTGGCCGAGAGGATTTAATTCCAAATATGTTTTTTAGCATGGTAAATGACCTGAACAGTACCCAGGCAGATAAAGTTTCTATCTTTAAATATTATTTAGAGCGCCATATCGAAGTAGATGGCGATCACCATAGCCATTTGGCACTCTCCATGACAGAGAAACTTTGTGAAAAAGATGAGGCCTTTTGGGCTGAGGCAGAGGAAACCACAAAACAGGCACTACAAAAAAGGATCGACCTGTGGGACGCTGCCTATGCCGAAATTGTTAAAAATAAAGTTGAGGCGTAATTACTAAATTGTTAAGTATTTGCTAATTTAGATTACGTGATTTTAGTCACATTTACCTGTTAACATCAATTTTGTAAAATAAAATTTACACATTTGTTGTTCGGCACAAATAACCGATTTTAAGCGCATGAGTTTCATTTTAAAACCTGTTGATATCGTTGAGAGCATCACTCCCGAAGATTTTAAGAAAAATTATCTGAAAACTAAACGTCCGTTAGTAATCAGGGGCCTAACTAAAGACTGGCCTGCCAGAGAAAAATGGACGACTGAATATTTAAAGGAAATTGGTGGCGAGCTTGAAGTTCCACTTTACGACAACTCTAAAGCAGATCCATCTAAACCGATCAATGCTGCTACGGCGCATATGAAATTTGGCGATTACCTTGACCTGATCAAACGCGAGCCAACTGAGCTGCGTATATTCTTTTTTAACCTGTTTAAAAAAGTGCCTAGCTTAATAAATGATGTAAAAATCCCTAAAGATTTAATGGGTGGTTTCATCGAAAGTATGCCTGCTATGTTCTTTGGCGGTTCTAACTCAGTGACCTTTTTACATTACGACATCGATTTACCACATATTTTCCATACGCATTTTGGTGGTAGAAAGCACATCGTTCTTTTCGACAACAAATGGAAAGACAGATTGTATTGCCTGCCAAATGCAACTTATGCTTTAGAAGATTACGATGTGGCTAACCCTGATTTCGAAAAATTCCCGGCACTAAATGGTGTAGAAGGTTATGAAGTTTTCCTGGAGCATGGCGATACTTTATTTATGCCAACCGGAATGTGGCACTGGATGAAATACCTGGATGGGTCGTTTTCTTTAAGTTTAAGAGCCTGGGATCAATCAATTACGAGAAAAGTAGCCAGTGTTTGGAGTTTATTTACCCATGGAGCTATAGACAGTTTAATTAAAATGACTTTCAAAGAAAAATATGCACACTGGAGAGAGAAAAAAGCAGTTAAAATTGCCGAAAGGGCTTTAGCCAAAGGCAGACCATAGAAAAGTATTGAAAAAGTAAAATACAACGGGGCATCGGTTACGATAGCCCCGTTTTTTGTTATTATTGCGGTTAAACACCGGGAATTAAAAATCAGATACTAAAAGATGGAAAACAATATCCTTAGCGAAAAAGAAAAAATGCTGGCCGGCAAAGCTTATCAGGCTGGCGGCGAAGAACTATCAAAAGAAAGATTAAAAGCACGTGAAATTGTTTTCGAGTTTAATAACCTCGCACCGAAATTTATCAAACAACGAAAAGAGTTATTAAAAAGGTTATTCGGAAAAACAGAAAGGATGTTTTACGTAGAACCTCCATTTAGATGCGATTATGGTTACAACATCGAAATCGGTGATAATTTTTATGCAAACTTTAATCTTGTTATTTTAGATTGCGCAAAAGTACGCATTGGTAACAGCGTTTTCATTGCTCCGAACGTGGCTATTTATACCGCCGGTCATCCTATCCATGCACATTTACGCGATCAGGAATATGAATGGGCGCAGGAAGTGACCATTGGCAACAGTGTTTGGATTGGTGGAAATGTAGTGATTAACCCCGGGGTAAAAATTGGGTCGAATGTGGTCATCGGATCAGGCAGTATTGTAACCAGGGATATTCCGGATAATGTTTTTGCCGCAGGAAATCCATGCAGGGTAATCCGCCAGTTAACAGATGCTGATAAGGATTATTATTATAAGGATTTTAAGTTGGGAGAATAAATAAAATATAAAACAATCATCATCCCCGTTTATCACAAAGTGATTCTTATGGGACAACGGGGATGCATGAGATGGACGATTTTATCGCCATTCTATACTTCTCAAAAATACTGATCTCGCCAACCCTCGTTACAAACGGGGACAGATTTAGATTAATTATTCAACTTTAATTGTGAATAACCGTTCATTAATTTGCTTTAAACGAGCTGATCATCGAATCAAGTAGTTTTTGATGAAGCCTGGCTTCTATCGCTTCGCCACTGAATATAAAAGAATAGGTTTTACCTTTCAATTTAAAAAGAGTGATACTCCCGATATTTCTATCCGCAATGATTGAGGTTTGAAAACCCACCCTAAGCACTGCTTTATTTCCAATTTTAATATTGCGAGCGGTATCGAGCAATCCAAAAGTTATCTTTCGTTGCTGATAACTACTTCTGCAAGAACGAATGGTTGTTTCAAGAAATGAGTTTAGATTAAGGTCTTTATTAATTTGCGTCAAAATCAAAAAAGCATCCTTGCTTAAGGGCTCATCATTCTCCAGAGAGATTATGCGGGTTCCTTTTGCTCCTTCCACCGTTCTGTCTTTTTTAACCTTCCAATATTTGTTGGGCAATAGGAAACTCAATCCATTTTTTTGGTAAACGACGGGTTGGTCTTTACGGTTTGAAGCGTAATTACAAGAAGCGAATAGCAATAAAGAAAAAATAATTCTAAATATATTTTTCACATTTGATGCAAATTACTGCTTATGAACTATGATCAGCAACTACTTTCCATTCGCCCTTAATTTTTTTAATTAACAAGGTAAAATATCCTTTAAGTTCATCCTTTTCACGTTTAACATTCCAGCTGCCCAACACAAAAGCCAAATCAGGCTTTAAAAAATCGACCTTTTTAATTCCGAATACCAGAAAACCCATTGCTGATTTATCCGGATAGCCCTTTTTATAATTATCCAATGTTTTTTGCCAGCCATAAGTCGGTCCGTTTTTACCTACAAAAAGTAAACTATCCGATTTTTCATAACCCTGCATAAAGGCTTCAACATCGCCTTTGTTCCAATCTGTGCGTTGCTTTTCGAGTAAATTAAGTATGGCCTGTTTATCTTTCGCATTTTGAGCAAAAGCACTAAAAGAAGCTAAAAACAATGCAAATACAAGTATTCTTTTCATGGTCATTTGAGTTGAGGTAAAAATTAAAGATATGAAACAAATTATTTTGTTCCATGCGTAAAAATTCTTTATTTACATACCTATAAATCTCCTATGCAAAATAAAGTAATCACAATTGGCGAAATACTCTGGGATGTTTTCCCAGAAGGTAAAAAAGCTGGCGGATCGAGCATGAACGTTGCGCTTAATTTACACAAACAAAGTATAGATAGCAGTTTTATTAGCGCAATTGGTGATGATGAAAATGGGAAAGAGCTATTCGATTTTCTAGCCAGTAATCATTTTGCAACTGATTTGATCCAGGTAAACGCCGAATTACCAACCAGTACGGTTGTGGTGCAGTTGGATGAAAACCATCAGGCCACGTATACGATTAAACAACCTGTAGCATGGGATGACATCAAAATCACGGATGAAAACATAGCCGCCGTAAAACAGGCCGATGCCTTAGTATATTGCAGTTTAACCTGTAGAGCGGAAGAATCTAAAAAAACCATTCTTGCGCTTTTAGAAAACGCCAAAACTAAAATATTCGACATAAATCTTCGTGCGCCTTTTTATACCAAAGAATTAATTGGAATACTTTTGGCAAAAGCAGATATCCTAAAAATAAATGAAGAGGAAATTTTATGGGTAAAAGAATCTTTTGGTTTAAGCGGTAATACAGATGAACAACTTTTAAAACAACTTTCCAGTCAGTTTAATATCGAAATCATCTGCCTCACGCTTGGTGATAAAGGTGCCTGCGTTTTAAAAGATGGCAAATTGTTTAAACACCCTGGCTACAAGGTGCAGGTGGCCGATACAGTTGGCGCCGGCGACGCCTTTTTAGCCACATTTATTGCCTGTTACCTACAGGGTTACTCTATTGAAACCACACTAGATAATGCCTGCAAAGTTGGGGCTTTTGTAGCCTCGCAAGCTGGAGCAAACCCGAATTACAATAAAAAGATTTATCATATGGCGTTGGGTTAGCTTTATTTTTTAGCCACGGAAACACAGATTGACACGGAATTTTTATTTCTAAAACGGTGGGTTTTGCGTTAGGGATTGTAAGGGTTCAGTGCCGATCTTCATCGGTACCGGAGCGAAGCGCAGCCCTGTAAAGCCCGACCCTTGCGCAGCTTGGGGAACGCCCAGATCAGTTTGACAGTTTTCAGTTGGCAATTTAATCCGCTTTGGTCTTTCGACTTTTACCTTCCTGCTTGTTTCCAAATATGACACCCCGCTTAAATTAATGCAAAGCGAAACTTTTATCTTCGATAAATCGTTAATATAAGCACATGAGAGGTTTTCGTTTTTCTGATTATAAGCCGGGCGATGCGCCAAAGGGTGGCTTTGATGAATTGCTGAAATTATTTAGCGAACTGCTGAATTATACAGCTGGAGATGCAGCAGAGGCCTTAAGCTGGCTGAATGAGCTCGATAAGCAATATAAATTAACCAATAACGATTACGGTATAGGGAATTTTATCGACGACCTGAAGGACAAAGGTTATCTTACGGAAGACAATCAATCTGGAGAATTTAAAATTACCGCCAAAACCGAACAAACGATCCGCAAATCGGCCCTTGATGAAATTTTCGGGAAACTAAAAAAATCAGGACGGGGAAACCACAACAGCAACCAATCGGGGGTTGGCGAAGAGAAAAATGCCGATAGACGTGAATACAGTTTTGGGGATAGTTTGGATCAGATTGATATGACGGCCTCTATCCACAATGCGCAGATTAACCATGGTATTGGCGATTTCACTTTAACAGACCGCGATCTGGAAGTAGAGGAAAAGGATTTTAAAACATTAACATCTACTGTATTGATGATCGATATTTCGCACTCAATGATCCTATATGGCGAAGACCGGATTACCCCTGCAAAAAAAGTTGCGATGGCTTTGGCCGAGCTGATTAAAACGAAATATCCTAAAGATACTTTAGACATTGTGGTTTTCGGAAACGATGCCTGGCCAATTAGCGTGAAAGACCTGCCTTATTTACAGGTTGGTCCTTATCATACCAATACCTATGCAGGCCTAGAATTAGCTGCTGATTTACTCCGCCGAAGAAAAACGCATAATAAGCAGATTTTCATGATTACCGACGGAAAACCAACCTGCTTAAAAGAAAATGGCAAATACTATAAAAACAGTATGGGTTTGGATAGGAAGGTAATTAATAAAACCTTAAATATGGCTGCCCAGTGCAAGCGGCTGAAGATCCCGATCACTACATTTATGATTGCCAAAGACCCTTACCTGCAACAGTTTGTACGCCAGTTTACCGAAATTAATGGCGGCAGGGCTTTTTATAGCTCGTTAAATGGCTTGGGCGAGTACATTTTTGAAGATTACATTAAAAACAGACGTAAGACAGTTAAATAAGGTAAAGAGCAGAAAGGTGGAAGGTTTAAGGCAAACCCAAAGCCGGAAACACCTACCTAACGAGTCTAAGAAAACATTTTAAACAGGCGAAGATTTAATGGTTGAATGCTGCGCGCTGCAACCCTAAACCCTAAACCTTAAAACCGATTTTAAAAAGATGCAAAACACCACATTAGGCGAATTAAAAACCACAGGATATAAATCGAGATCTGTAAAAGAAGAGCTTAGGGAAAATCTGATTAAAGTTCTCCGCGATAAAAAAACCGAATTTGAGGGCATTATCGGTTACGATGAAACAGTAATTCCTGAGCTGCAAACAGCCATTTTATCACGCCATAATATTTTACTTTTAGGTTTACGTGGGCAGGCAAAAACACGGATTGCCCGTTTGATGGTAAACTTATTGGATGAATATGTGCCATATGTTGCCGGAAGTGAGATTTTTGATGATCCGTTAAATCCAATTTCATGGTATGCTAAAAACGAAATTGCCATAAAAGGCGATGATACCGAAATCGCCTGGTTACACCGCAGCGAAAGATACACCGAAAAACTGGCGACACCCGACGTTACCGTTGCAGATTTAATTGGCGATGTTGATCCAATTAAAGCCGCAACATTGAAATTAACCTATAATGATGAGCGTGTAATCCACTTCGGTTTAATTCCGCGTGCACACCGCAGCATTTTCGTAATTAATGAGCTACCCGATTTACAGGCCCGTATCCAGGTGGCATTATTTAACATGCTGCAGGAGAAAGATATACAGATCCGTGGTTTTAAACTGCGTTTACCCCTGGATATTCAATTTGTATTTACCGCAAACCCTGAAGATTACACCAATCGTGGAAGCATTGTTACGCCGTTAAAAGATAGGATCGAAAGTCAGATTTTGACCCACTACCCTAAAACTATCGAAATTTCGCGCAAAATTACTTTTCAGGAGGCAAAATTAACCACCGATCAAAAAGCCAATATTGAGGCCGACGGGTTGGTAAAGGATTTAATCGAGCAGATTGCTTTTGAGGCACGTAAAAGTGAGTATATAGATCAAAAGTCAGGTGTTTCAGCCAGGTTAACCATTTCTGCTTATGAAAATTTAATCAGCACGGCTGAAAGAAGAATGCTGATTGCAGGCGAGAAAAATACTTTTGTACGTTTATCTGACCTTGCAGGAATTATCCCGGCAATAACCGGTAAAATAGAACTGGTTTACGAAGGGGAACTGGAAGGGCCAGCACATGTAGCCACAACTTTAATCGGCAAGGCGGTTAAAACCTTGTTTGCACGTTACTTTCCTGATCCTGAAAAAGCGAAGAAAAGTAAAACGGCCAATCCTTATACCGAAGTAACCGAATGGTTTACCGAAGGTAATAATGTAGATGTTACCGATGCGTTAACCAATGCACAGTACAAAAAAGCGCTAATGCTGGTACCGAACCTGTACGATCTGGTTAAAAAATTCCATCCTAAATTAAGCGAAAATCAAACTTTATTGTTAATGGAATTCGTATTGCATGGTTTAGCTGAATATTCGCAATTAAGCAAAAATTATTTAAATGGCGGCTTCGGTTTCGCTGATATGTTTGGCAGTTTATTTAACGCCGAATTTGACGAAGAAGAAGATGAGGACGATTTCAGATAATCATATTTAATGGAGTTTAACGGATATCTTTTATCGATGAGATTAAATCAAGACAATGTTCCTGATGGATATCCGTTTAACATTCCATGTATAAAATCTTTTGAAGGATTAGCTTTTCATCCAAACGTTACATTTTTCACAGGCGAGAACGGCGTTGGTAAGTCTACATTAATTGAAGCAATCGCAATCTATCTTGGCTTTAATGCGGAGGGCGGTAGTAAAAACTTCAACTTTAGAAGTGCAGAAACACATTCTGACCTTCATAATTTTTTAACAATATCGAAAAGTTTTAGAAAGCCAAGAGATGGTTATTTTCTTAGAGGTGAGAGTTTTTACAATGTTGCCAGCGAGA
The DNA here is from genome assembly GCF_049913135.1 of Pedobacter sp. R-06. Lineage (NCBI taxonomy): Bacteria > Pseudomonadati > Bacteroidota > Sphingobacteriia > Sphingobacteriales > Sphingobacteriaceae > Pedobacter > Pedobacter sp. R-06. The sequence continues at coordinate 5,071,847 of NZ_CP183977.1, forward strand.
TTGATAAGCTAGATGAGGAGCTTGGCGGACCAAAAATTATAGATTCTTATGGCGGGCTATCTTTACATGAACAATCTCACGGACAATCGTTTTGGGCACTATTTATGAATCGATTTAGCGGAAATGGTGTTTATATTCTCGATGAGCCCGAATCGGCACTTTCGGCAACAAAACAAATTGCGATGTTGTCAAAAATCAATAATCTTGTCGATAAAAATGCTCAATTTATTATCACAACACATTCGCCGATATTATTAGCTTATCCCAATGCCTATATTTATGAAATGGCTGATGGTAAAACAACCAGGATAAAGTATGAAGAATCGGAGGTTTATAGAGTTTACAAATCCTTTTTAGATAGTCATAAGCGAATTTTAGATAATTTATTTACCTCAAATACCTAAATTTAGGCATTCAAAGAATTAGCCTGATTATTTACTTAATACATAAACCCGATATATGGGAAGATTACCTTTTATCATTGCTGCCTGCATTTTCATCATTGCATTTGATATTTATTGTTATAAGGCCATTATTGCTGTTTTTAAAAAATGGAAACCGACTACTAAAAAAATATTTGCTATTGCATATTGGAGTTATAGCCTGCTTCTGATTCTCGGCGTTTTTTGTGGAATTTACCTCAACCTTTTCCTTACGTTAAGAGCCATTATTTTGGTTGCCTTCTTTTTAACTGTTGCCTGTAAACTGGCTATGCTTCCATTTTTGATCTTGGATGATTTACGTAGATTGTTCATTAAAATTTTCAGGAGGAACAAAAAAAGTGAAGTTTCAACAGTGCAAAATACAGCAGCAGAACCCATTTCACGCTCTGAGTTTCTGGTTAAAGCCGGATTGGTGGCAGCAGCAGTACCCTTAACTTCATTAAGCTGGGGGATTATTTCTGGCGCATACGATTATCAGGTGCGACGGGTAAATTTAATCCTCCCTAACCTACCTAAAGCTTTTGACGGCATTACCATGGGGCAGATTTCTGATATCCACTCTGGAAGTTTTTACAACAAAACAGCCGTAAAGGGCGGTGTAGAAATGCTATTGGGAGAGAAACCCGATTTCGTTTTTTTTACCGGCGATTTAGTGAATAACCTTACCAATGAGGTAAGAGATTATCAGGATATATTTTCGAAAGTAAAAGCACCTCTGGGTGTATATTCAACATTGGGAAACCACGATTATGGTGATTATTTTTTTGGCAAAGAATCCTCTCCTGCTAAGGTAAAAAACCTGAAAGATATGGTTGATGTGCATAAAGTAATGGGATACGATTTACTCATGAACGAAAACCGGAGATTAAAAGTAGACGGAGAAGAAATCGGAATTTTAGGTATCGAAAACTGGGGCATGGGCCGCTTTCCTAAATATGGAAAAATGGAGCTTGCAGTTCAGCATACAGACGATTTACCGGTTAAACTTTTGCTTAGTCACGATCCTTCACACTGGCGTGGAGAGGTTTTAAAGAAATACCCGCAAATAGATGCGATGTTCAGTGGCCACACACATGGAATGCAGTTTGGCGTTCGTTTCAAAGAGGCTCAATGGAGCCCTGTCCAATACATTTACAAAGAATGGGCAGGTTTATACCAGGAGCAAAAACAACAGCTTTACGTTAACGTGGGCTATGGCTTTTTAGGCTACCCGGGCAGGGTTGGTATTTTACCAGAGATCACAATATTTACTTTAAAAAGAGCATAATTGCGAATATACTAAGTTGATGTCACATTGAGCCTGTCGAAATGCTTCTATAAAGGTTCATCGACAAGTTCAGGATGACAAAATTATAATTTTAGTGATGTCAGATGTTACCATCTGACGGCACAATATAATTATCCCGCATTAAAGCGATAACCTACCCCCCTAACAGTTTGTAACAACTGCGGATTATCAGGATTTAATTCTATCTTCTTACGTAAGCGCACAATATGCATATCAAGCGTTCTGGTATTAACATCAGAGTTGTAGCCCCAAACCACCAACATCAGTTCATCACGGTTGATTACTTTCCCCGGGTTGCGCAAGAAATAAAGGAGGATACGGTTCTCCAATATCGTTAACTCGATTTTCTTTCCATCTCTGAACAACGTGTGGATGTTTGGATGGTGCTCCATATTACCAAAACGGTGAATTTCGGCAGTATCTTTATTCACGATAAATTTCACCTTGCTCTCCAGCATCGCAACCAAAACATCCATATTAAATGGTTTAGTAATATAATCAGATGCACCAAAGTTATAGGCATCAATTTTATCTACGTCCTGTGCTTTAGCAGTCATCATAATGATCAGGTTTTCGAATCCTTGCTTGCGCACATTCTCGCAAACCTCGGCACCCTGTTTACCCGGCATCATCCAATCCAATAAAACTATATCGGGCTGATCGGCAACAATCATTCTTTCACCAGCTTCGCCATCATTTGCTTCAAGCACAGTATAACCTTCAGCCTTTAAACGGTGGGCCACAAGAAAGCGAAGATTTTCATCATCTTCTACGATTAATATTTTTACTTCTTTTGACATTTGTATGTGTTTTATTTGCGGTTGTAACGTTGCAATGTTTGAAGGTTAATTCAACTTTACAACCTTTCAACCTGTAACCTTTCAACTCCTAAAATTAACTATTATAAGGCAGCACTATTTTAAATTCAGTACCACTTCCTACTTTACTTTTTACAGAGATTTCCCCATCCATAAAGTTAACCAGTTCTTTGCAGAATGCCAAACCCAGGCCTACACTGCCCATTTGGTTATATTCATTCTGAATTCTGAAAAACTTCTTAAATATATTGTTTAATTCTGATGCTGCGATACCTATCCCTTTATCAGCAAACCGAAAAACCAGCACCCCTTTAATCAACTTTGCACTAATGTGTAATTTTTTCTGTTCTGGTTTCGAATATTTGTAGGCATTTTCTGCCAGATTATCGAATAAACTCCCCAATAATACCGGATCGGTAATAAAGGTTTTAAAGCCCACCACCTCATAAGTAATCTTAAAATCGGGATGTTTTAACGTATGTGATTCGATGGTACTTTCAATAAAATCTACAATATTAACTTCTTCCTGGTTCAGCTTAATCGCCTTATTTTCAATCTGCGTAAAGGCCAGTAACTTGTTCATTAAACCATTCAGCTTGTCGGCTTCTTCATCCAGTATTTTCCCATAAAGCTGCTGCTCCCTTTGGCTTAATGTGGTAGCACTTTTAATATTGTTCCCCGCAATTTTAATCACACTGACGGGTGTTTTAAACTCATGTGTAAGGTTATTCACAAAATCGTACTGTAGTTTAAACATTTTGCTATTGATGTTGAGGTTACGGTAAATTAAAAATGCCACCAATAAAAGCACACCATATACCAATAAAAGCACCAGGGCAATCGGCATGAAGTAAATAAAAATTTCTTTCTTAATGTAAGATTTTGATGAAATGAGGTACAGTTTAAAATCAGAAAATGCGCCTGGCAGGGCAATTTCAGTATTAATATTTTCGTCAGAAGTATCAATCGGGTCGTATGTAAGCGGTTCAATCCTGATCGTTTGGTACAACAATGGTCTGGTATTGATGACCTTGATTTTATGTGCATCGAGATTAAAAACCAGTACATCCTGTTGATAAACAGGTGCCGGATTTAATTTCCGTCTGATCATATCTTTATAAGCCCTTAAATCTTCCCGGCGGGGAATATTTAAATAGGTGATTTTATTTTCGTTCGAGTTAACGATAGAGAAATTAGTAAATAATTCCTCTTGTGTAGGTACCGATGCCGTATCCAGATCCTCAACAAACGTGGCAAGTTTAATGGCTATGGCGTTAAAATCGCTTCCCACATTAAAAGATCTGGTATCATCTTCTGAATATAATTTTACCGAATCGGGCTTAACACCTTTACCAAACTGAAAAATAGATTTAGGCCCAATACCTAAGTGGTTTGCATTGATCCCATCCTTTACAGGAACATTCTTTACCTCGGTATCGTAAAAAGTAACCTTCGAGATAAAAGGATATTTTAACATCACGGTATCTACAAACTTTGCCGCTGTAGAAGAATCTAAAAAGCCACTATAATATGAAATCTCGGGCATTTTATTCTGAAAGAAATCGTTATAAGGCTTAATGCTTTGCTCTAGCACGTTTACTTTCTCAGATACAAAATCGTTTTCAATCGACTTCTTACTGTAGTTAAATGCTAAAAAAAGCGATAGGATAAAAAGAATGGAAATGAGTACAATAAAGGTTATACCAAGCGAGAAATTTTTACGATAACCACTTTTTTTATCTAAGGCCATACCCTATTTCTTACCTAGATTTTCCTGTAAAAATTCTTCTAATGCTTTGTACAAAGCCGTTCTGCTCTGTTGACGTACTATAGGGTTTGGCCCTTCTTCCTTTTCGATATAGGTAACCTGAACATTCCGTTTTTTCAGTTCTTTGATAAACTGAACACCTTCTGCTACATTAACACGCGGATCTTTAGGGTTCTGTGCTATAAAAACAGGCGATTTAAACCGATCGGCATGGAAAACAGGCGATGCAAACCGCATATAATCGGTATCGGTTACCGGATTGCCAACAATTTCATAGTACATCTGCAAATTCGCTTTTAAAAACGGTGGTATGGTTTTCAGGTAACTAAACAAATTGATTACACCTGAATTTGACCCTCCACATTTATAAAGATCGGGATTTTTATACAAACAATTTAATGCAATATAACCACCAAAACCATTGCCATAAATGGCGATTTTTTTAGGATTGGCAATTTTTTGTACAATTAACCATTTTACGCCATCATTAACATCTTCCTGGATTTTATCGCTCCACTGCTTAAAACCAGCAGCATAAAAAGATTTACCATAGCCGGTAGACCCACGATAGTTTACCTGCAAAACAGCATAACCACGGTTAGCCAAGAACTGAACTTCTGCATTATAGCCCCAACTATTTCGCCCTGTAGGGCCATTATGCGGCAGAACCACTACTGGCAAATTAACAGCTTTTTTATTTTTGGGTAAGGTTAAATAACCGTTTATGGTTAAATTATCGGAGCTTTTAAAAGAGATTGGTTTCATCGCACTCATATCGCCCTGCTTAATAGATGGGCTAATATCAGTTAGTTTTTTAAGTTTATTTTCGCTAACGGTATAGAGATAATAAGAACCCGGATTTTTATCGGTAAATGTTCTTACTACAAAAACCTTATCCATTTTATCTTTATCCATAATCTTCCATTCAGTACCTGGCAAAAGCCGATCTATTTTGGAATAGGTATTCCTCGTACTGTCATCAAGGTAATATTTTTCCTTTTTCCAGGTTTCGCAGGTTACAAAAAGCATTTTCTTTTGTGGTCGCGAATATTTTGCATCTACCACGTTTAGGGTATCGTTTGCAAAAAGTACCTGTTTCTCTTTCCCTGTTTTTAAATCGAGTGCTACTAGCGCATTCTTATCCCTATTTACATTTGAAATGGCATAAAGTATATTGGGTTGGCTTTCTGAGAAGGCAACAGGCTGTAAAGTGGTTTCGAAATTGTTGGTTATTACCGGAGCAAAAGGCTGGTTTTCGTTTTCCCGATACATTAAGGTTTCGTTCACTCCATCGCTCGCTACAGCAATTTTCAATACCCCTCTATTATCAGTCATCCATTCGGTAATATTGCCAGGGTTCTTAGCTGCAATATCCATTTTACCATTCCGAACATTTAACCGGTAAACATCGAAAACTGTCGAATCGCGCTTGTTGGATGCAACAATAATGTATTTATCATCAATCAACTGATCTTCTATTACCCTTAACCTGTTTTTCTCATTTGCACTTAGCTGAACCTGCTTGCTTCCATCTTTATTGATCACGAAAATATCCGATTTACGCTCTTTAGATTCGTCTTCAGTATAATAAATCAATTCGTTATTGCTGGTCCAGAAATGAAAACTGATATTCTTTCCATTCAAATGGGTTAACTGAAGACTATTTCCGGTAGCAAGATCTTCAACAAAAAGATCAAGCTTTTTATCATGAAGCTTTAAGTAAGATAGACTTTTCCCATCCGGAGAAATGCGATAATAGGCTTTATCTTGCGTTTTAAAAAAATCGTCCACAGGAATAGTATCATTGTTTGTGCCTTTACAGGCCCAGATCAATGCAACCATTAACAATAGAAAAATCTTTTTTAGCATAAATAAATCCTTTACGGGATGACAAAAATAAGTATCATAACAACTTAACTGCGATTTACACCAACAATGTTACTTATGCAATCAATAATAAGTCGTGGTTCAATTTAGTATTTATAAAATACCTACAAAATAAAATACAGGTAACATTTAAAATACGTTTAATATCAATTGATGCTTTAGCTAAAGATGTATTAAAATGTTACATTTAAAACTTATAATTTAGGGTTTATGAACCGCTTGCTTTTCATCATATTCTTATTTTTATCTCTTGGGGCCAATGCACAGATCTTCCGTCCCAATCAACAGATTGCACCTGATGAAAGCAGCCTGGCCATTCAATACTATAATGATGGGGATTATGAAAAAGCAGTTGTGCTACTGGAAAAACTTTACGCCATACCCAATAATGAGGCCTATTTCGATATTTACTTTAATACATTGGTAAAATTGAAGCGTTATGATGTTGCGGAGAAAGTGGTTAAAAGGGAAATAAAAAAAAATCCCCAGGGTGATGTTTATCCAATAGCATTAGGCAAACTTTATCAAGAGAAGGGTGATGTACAGGCAGCAAACAAGATTTTTACCGATGTGATTAATAAACTTCCGAAAGATGAATTTAAGATCAGGAATTTAGCCAATAGTTTTTATCGTTTTGAAAATTATGAATTTGCGGTTCAAACTTTTAAGCAGGGCAGAAAACTGTTGGGCAACGATCAACTTTTTGCCTTTGAGCTATTGAACATCTACCGTTTTAAAAAGGATAAGCCCATGCTCATGCAGGAGTACCTCGATGCCATGGGTACCATGCCGCAGCTTTTACCACAAGCTGAAGCCGTACTGGCCTCCATTTTTGAGGATAAAAACGATTACCAAACTTTTCAGGCAGCCATTTTGAGGAAAATACAGAAAGAGCCCGATGCCGAAATTTATATTCAGTTACTTACCTGGAACTATATTCAACAACAGGAATTTGATATGGCCCTGCGCCAGCTGATTGCATACGATAAACGTACCAAAGCTGATGGAGGTACATTATTTAATGCTATTTATACCTTTGTTGACAATGGTGCATACGAAACGGCTATCAAAGCCTACGATTACCTGTTAACTAAAGGAAAGGATAACCAGTACTACCTCCCTTCAAAAATAGAAATGCTGAATACCAAGTATAATCTTCGTACCAACGGAAAATATACGGTAGCCGATCTTGATCTGTTAGCGAAAGATTATCAGGCCCTACTGGACGAAAACGGCAAAAACAGGAACACACTATTCGCGATTAAAAAGTTGGCAAACCTTCAGGCTTATTATTTAAACCAACCCGGCAATGCTGAAAAAGAGTTAGAAGAAGCGATAAAAATGCCAGGTGTTAACGATCAGGAGTTAGGCCAGCTAAAACTCGATTTAGGCGATATTTACATTTTAACCAACCAGCCCTGGGAAGCTTTTTTAGTGTACGAGCAGGTGAGCAAACAATTTGAAGGACAGCCCGTAGGAAATGAGGCACGTTTCAGGAGTGCTAAACTTTCCTTTTATCAGGGTAATTTCGAATACAGCAATGGTCAATGCCTGGTTTTAAAGGCCGCAACTTCGCAACTCATTGCAAACGACGCCCTTAACCTGAGTTTACTCATTAACGATAATATTCAAACCCCTGCAGATAGCAACGCACTAAAAATGTATGCCGATGCAGAGATGCTTTTATTCAGAAACCTCCCCGAACGTGCAGTTAAAAAAATGGATAGTATTGCAATAGCGTTTCCGCAAAATAGCCTAACCGACGCGATAATGATGAGTAAAGCAAGAATTTTCATCAAAGCAAAAGATTTCCAAAAAGCCGCAGATATTTTGAAAAAGGTAACTGAAGATTTTAAAGATGGGATTTGGACAGACGATGCACTTTTTACCTTGGGCGATCTTTATGAAAAGAAATTGAACGACATTGCACAGGCCAAAATCTATTTCCAGAAACTGATTACAGATTACCCTGGGAGCATGTTCAGCGCCGAAGCCAGGAAAAGGTTTAGGAATTTACGTGGAGATGGGGTTTAATCCTTTGTTAGTTCATTAGTCATTGGTTCATTAGTGGATGGTTAATCGGTTAATTGTTGAAATTGGTTAACTGAAAACTACCAACTGAAAACTGGCCACCGGTTAATCTTTCCAGTCCCAAACCACCACGTTCCATTCTACCTCACTACTATCTGTATAAGTATAAATTACTTCAAAACCAATACGTTTATGTGCATTCATAGATCGTAAATTGATGCTTGCAATTTCAGTGATCGCAAAATCGTATTTAGATTTAAAATAATCTTTATAGGCGTGATAACATTGATCGAACAAACCTTTACCACGATAAGCCTGACTAACGCAAACCTGCCCTACAACAATATAGGAATAAGAAGAAACGGATTTACCCTGATATTGGATGTGATCGAAACTTTCGTACATTTCAACCAGTCTCGGGATATCATTTTTAGACTCCTCAGTCATTGCTAACACATACGCTACAACCAATTCTCCATCTTTTGCAATAATGTTGGGTTCGTACCGATGCATCTTTTCCAGATCTTCAAGCGAATGCGAAACGGTAACAAAGCCTTCTTCTCTTATTTGTTCAGGAGTTAAATCTTTTTTTAAGTTTTGTTTTTGGAGTTCAAGAATCCCTTCAAGTTCCTTAGTGGTAGACGAATTGGTAATGGTAATCATTTCTGGATCTAGATGGTTTAGGCATCTAATGCAATAATAGTTAAGGTTAGCAACAAAATGAAGCAAATTCCTGATAAAATTAAGATCCTTGCTCCGTGTTGTCTATCAGTTAGCGAATAAGAGAAAACTTTCTCACCCGTACTCAATTTCCTCTTTTTCTTCATTAAATCCCAACCAATCACGAGCCCTAAAATGCCACCGAAAATTGCAGTTAGGTAGCCTGTATAAATATAATTACGCGTTGAGTTATCTATTTTTTGAGAGTCGTTAGTTCGTATCATGCTTAAAAACAATGGAATTCGTCAAATTTAACAGATTGACACCACTTTAAAGAATAAAATCCATTATCAGCAATTTTTTAACATTTATATATTATCTACCTTTGTGCCATGTTTTTATATAATGTTACGCTCATCCTTGATGATGCAGCAGCCGAAGAGTGGTTACAGTGGATGCAAGATGTTCATATCCCTGAAGTGATGGCTACGGGCATGTTTATTTCCAATCGTTTATTAAAGGTCGTAGACTCACCGAACGAAGGGGTAACCTATTGCGCACAGTACGTTGCCGAAACATTAGATCATTATAATAAATACCAGGAAGTATTTGCGCCTGCTTTACAGGCCGAACTAAACGAAAGATACAAAAACCGCTTTGTGGCTTATCGTACCTTAATGGAATTTGTACCCCCAACCTCCTAAAGGAGGCTTAAACCATTAAAAATCTAAAGTCCCCTTTAGGGGATTTAGGGGTTTAGCTTCTCATTATTCTTATGCCTATCTGCATCGCGGATGCTCTTTTTTTCCAGGTTCTTTTCTAAAGCATCGGTAAGGTTTATGCCAGTTTGATTAGCCAGACAAATTAAAACGAACATTACATCGGCCATTTCATCGGCAAGGTTTACCTCTTCGTCGCTTTTTTTAAACGACTGCTCTCCATACTTACGCGCCATAATCCGTGCAACTTCTCCAACTTCTTCCATCAAAATGGCCGTATTGGTGAGTTCGTTAAAATAGCGGATGCCTGTGGTTTTAATCCAACGGTCTACGGTTTCCTGTGCTTCGTTAATGGTCATGTTTTTCTTCTTCTATTTCTGATTTTATAATACCGCTTACTTCATTTTTGGCACCTTCAAGCAAAAACACACCTGCTCCTCTTTCTCTTGCATAAGGTGTTTTTATTTCCCCTATTTTAGTAATCGTGGCAAAATAAGGCTGCTCTCTCTTCCGCTGTGGATCTTCATCTTTCCACTCGGTGATTATAATTAAATCTTTGATCGGCTTATCCATGTTAAACCAATACAGGTAATCGGCATTGTATGATACCGCATTGATGTTTTTATATTTTGAATAATAATTGATTGCACCTGCTTGCCCATAATTATCGGCACGCACTAACAATGTAGATTTATCTTTAACTTTTCCGTAAGCAATATCAACCAATGTTGCCAATTCTTTCCAACCCTGCATATCGGCATAATCCTGTGGCAGCGCATGATTTTTCCCATCTTCCCAACGCAAAGCCCCTACCCGTTCAAATCTTTTATGATGTGCAATAATTTCGTCGGGACTATAAAGTGGCATCAAAAGAGGCAACAAATAAATAAATGAACCAATATTAAATGCAAACAGTAATCCGGTTAGTACATATTTCTTTGCTAAAACCCGGCTTAAATAATGTGCTCCGAAAGCCAATAAAACAGGGTATAAACCTAATGCATAATAATCTTTTGCCTTAAAATAGCTAAATACAATAAGTGTAAACAGGTAGGAGAGAATAATCCACCTGTATTTGCTGAAATCCTTATAAAAAATGAGGCTGCCAATGCCTGCTAAAAGAATAAAGATCGAACTGATAAAAAAGAGAAACTGTCCGATAAAAAAATCAATCCGGTTTACATGCACCAATTGCGTTGCCTGTAAAAGTTTCATATGGGTTAGCACCGGAAAGTGATGGTTAATCTGCCAGATTACATTGGGCGAAATGATTAAAAGTGCCAGTAAAATTGCCAGATAAAGGTGTTTATCGGCAAATATTTTTCGTTTTGATGTAATGAGTATAGCTGGTAGTAAACCAATTATGAGAAAAAGGATGTTGTATTTATTTAAAAAACCTAAAGCCACGAAAATGGCAAAGGCATACAGATATCTGGCTTCGTTTTTATCGAAATATCTTAATAGATAATAGAATATGGCCGTCCATGCTAAAACATCGAAAGAGTTGGGCTGGTAAAGGGTATTTAGTCTAAGCAGAGATGAACATATACAGGCTACTGCGACCAAACATTTAGCCAATAAGTTCCCTTTTAAGAAATCGACAATTTTCCAGCAGTATAGTATGGCTATGGCTCCCATTAATGCAGGCACGAGCTTGACCACAAAAACACCATTGCCAAAAGCTTTAATCAGCCATGAAAATAGCGAGGTTAACGGCGGAACTGAGGTAAAACCTGCAGCCAGGTGATTAGCCTGATCTAAATGAAGAAACTCGTCGCGATGTAATTCGTAAACCGAATTAACTAATGCAAAAGATAACACTAACTTTAAAATCAGAAAAAACACAAGACAACTGTACTCCGCTAGCCCGTTCGGATTTTTACTCTTCATATTAACTTAGGTTAAAAGTTTGGAATCAATTAATATGGTTTTTGACAATTAAAGACTTAATAAGTTACGCCACTGCTATTTAAACTTAATTATTCCTTATCTTTTGTATCAATCAAAATCGTAACCGGTCCATCGTTTAAAAGTGCGATTTTCATATCAGCACCAAAAATTCCGGTTTTTACTTTTTTACCCAATAAAGCCGATAGCTTTTCGATCATTTTCTCGTAAAGTGGAATCGCTACATCTGGTCGTGCTGCCCTTGTAAAACCCGGACGGTTTCCTTTTTTGGTAGATGCAAATAAGGTAAACTGGCTGATCAATAAAATATCTCCGCCCACATCGGCAAGTGCTTTATTCATCATTCCGTTTTCATCTCCAAAAACACGCATACCGATAATTTTCTGCGCTAACCAATCCAAATCCTCTAAAGTATCGGCGTCTTCTATACCTAACAACACCAGAAATCCAGTATCAGTCGCTCCCGTTACCTCGCCATCAACCGTGCAACTTGCCTGTGTAACTCTTTGTAAAACTGCTCGCATTTTATACTACTTTTGCTCAATAAAATTGATATGCGCAAGATAAGTATTTTAGTGATTTCTGTGTTTCTCTTCCTTGGTTGTAAGCAAAAATCAATTGTTCACCCTACTTTTTATTATTGGAAAACGGATTATCAGAACAAAAAGGAAGAAACCAGTTATCTCGATCAATTCAAATCTAAATCTTTGTACGTGCGGATTATGGATGTAGACTTTAATCCAGATCTACAGCTGCCTGTACCTGTTTCGCCGATTAAATTTTCAGATCCGCTACCAAAACAGATCGATATTATCCCTGTTGTGTTTATTGTTAACGAGGTTTTTAACAAGATAGACACCATGCAAACAGCGGTTATGGCCGATCGCATTGTCAAATTTGTAGCCGCAAAGGTTAAACAGGCCGGAAAGCAAAATTATGCGGAATTACAGATTGATTGTGATTGGACCAAAGGCACCAGAAACAGGTATTTTAAATTTCTCGAACAATTAAGCGCCAATCCGCATTTAAAGGGCAAAACCATTTCAGTAACCTTGCGGTTGCATCAGGTTAAAAACATCATATCAAGCGGCGTACCTCCAGTAGAAAAGGCCATTTTAATGTGCTACAACATGGGTAACCTGCGTAAGTATGGCGAGCAGAACTCTATATTGGATCAACACGAAATGAATCTTTACCTAAAAGATTACCTTGAGCAATATCCCTTACCACTAGATATAGCCTTACCGATTTTTGAATGGGCAGTGGTATTCAGGAACGGGCAATACGCAGGTATCTCCAAACGGATCAGCAAAATCCAGATCGGGGATAAAAAACTTTTTAAACAGAGGGGAAATTCCATTCTCTACGACTTACTGGCTGATTATCCTGCAGCCGGGTTAAAAAAAGGAGATGTGGTAAGGTGGGAACAGATTTCTGCTAAAGATTTACTTTCTACCTCTAAATTTTTATCCCGATATTTAAGCCCTAGAGACCGGAACCTCGTTTTTTACCATTTAGACACCGACCTTTTAAAACAGTTTACTAATGAAGACGTTCAAAAAGTTATCGCTAATTTTTAGCGTATTCCTGATTACTTTTTTCGGCGAAATTGCCGTAAATCTTGCCTGTGGTGGCGAGATAGATCCATACGATTATTACATTTCTTATTTTCACAACAACATTGAGGGGGATGAATATTCTCCGTTCGCCTACAATCAGATGGTTTACCTCAACAGCGAAACGGATATAGAAAGCGAACCAGATATTAATAGTCGTGAATGGGCGAAATACCTCAATGTTAAAAAAGAGGATGTGCTAAAAGTAATGTACAAAACAGATAGTGCCACTGATGTAAAACTCACTAATTTTAATGGTAACGCATCACAATTACCTGATAGCCTACAACAGAATAGTTTTATCCAGGCTTTAAGCAAACGCAAAGAATCATTAAAGTATTACCAATTTGCCAAAAGCTGCGAACCTTTGGCCAATGTAGATTTTAGTCTTTGGGACCCTAAACCCCGCGATACAGCGGCTATGGCTTCAAAAGCCCAAGAAGGCCTAAAATTAACAGAAACTGAAAAAGACGATTTTCTAAAACTACGTTATGCTTATCAGACTGAGCGGATGTTCCATTTTGCAGGATTGCACACCGAAAGCAAATCGACCTACGATAAGTATATCAAAACCAGCAAAGTAAATAGCGCAGCTAAAGGCTGGGCTTTGGCATTATATGCCGGGTCTACCCGCAGGTTGGGAAATCCGGAAGAATCAGCCTTTTTATTTTCAAAAGTTTTCGCAAGCAATCCGGAGCGAAGGGTACAAGCTTATAAAAACTACTACTATAATAGCACGCCAGTTAATGGAGCATTAAAATATGCCAAAACCAATAACGAGAAAGCTAATATATGGGCGATAAATGGGTTTGGAGATGCAGATTCGGGTATAGAAAGCCTGAATAAAGTTTATCAATACGAACCGAAAAGTCAGCTTAACGGCACGCTGCTGGTACGCGAAGTAAATAAATTAGAGCAAGATCTTATCGAGGCGAATGATATTGCAAAAATTGGCTATAATTATTATTTTTCTGATAACGGCAATTCTAAGTATAAAGACAGTCTAAAAGCCGTCAATCTTAAACAACTGAATGAAATCAGGAATTTTGCAGTAAAACTCGCTACAGAGAAAAAATATCCGCAGCCTGAGCTAGGCACTTTAACCGCAGCTTATTTATCGTGGATGGAGAATAAAGATTTTCTGGCTTCAAATTATCTTGCGATCTTAAAGCCCGATAAATTACCGGAAAGATTACGCGACCAATATCGCATTACCGATTTATTGATCAAGGCGAAAAACATCAAAAAAGGAAATCCTTTTAATGAGAACGATTTATTGCCGACCCTAAAATGGCTTGACGAAAAACGTTTTGCAGAAAACAGCGAGCAACCAAAAGGGCCATATTACTATGATACAGATCGTGCCAGCAAACGCTTTAGCAGAACGACCAGGAATTTTTATCAGCAGATATTGGCTCCAGCTTATTTGAATATGGGCGATACTGCAAAAGCGGCATTAGCAATGGTTAAAGGCGACCTGGAATACAAAACACTAAAGGAGAATTCACTTTTCCAGAACATGAGTTATCAAAGTATTGCTTTTTGGCAGAAAAACTTAAGCCCGAAAAGCATGCAGGGCTTAGCTGTTTATAAAACCAGGGCGACAGGCAATGATGTTACCGCTTTGTTGGCTTCGGCGTTAAACCAGCTCAAAAACGATGATTTTTATGAACTTTTTGGGACAACTTATTTACGCACACATCAGTATGATAAGGCCGTTCAAATGTTTGCAAAGGTTTCGCCAAGTTACAAATACTTCAATCCAGAGAATTGGTATGGAGATGAGTCCAATGCAAAACTTTATGCTAATCCTTTCATTGAAACGATAAACGATTATCCTAAAAAATATGTAACGGCGAAAGCATCAATTACTAAAAAGGCTTTTGCTGCAGAAATGCTCCGCCTGCAGAAATTAACCATTAGTGATAAAAAGAATGCAGCACTTTACTATTATAAAATGGCTAACGCCGTTTACCAAACTGGTTACTATGGCAATAGCTGGTTTTTAATAAGTTACGACTGGTCGTCATACGACAATAGCAACCCGGCAAAATATGTATACGATGGCGATTATAAAAAAGCGCAAACGGCAAAAGCCTGGTATTTAAAAGCCAGGGCATTAAGTACTAATACTGATTTTAAAGCCAAATGTACTTTTATGTTGGCTAAATGTTTGCAGAAACAGATCATCATGAATGCCAACCCGTTATCATTTTATTATTACGATAAAAAAGATGTGAAATGGAGAAACTTCATCAAGGCAAATTACAACAATCCTTATCTTAAAGAATTAAGATTTAATTATGCCAAAACGCCTTTTTATGCTGTTGCGGCAGGAGAATGCAGTTATTTAGGAGATTTTATCAAGCCAAAAACGCAAAACTAATTTAGGAGAAGAGCCCTTCGACTAGGCTCAGGGTGACATCTAAAATATAAAGGATCAATCGTCATTCCTACGTAGGCGGGAACCACGAAGTGCTCAGCGAAGCTAATCTTAAAGCCAATTGCATTACGATTCCCAATCAAGTTGGGGATGACGAACCGCCTATATCTTTCTACTCCAATATTTCGGTTAAAAAGATTCATCTCTCTGGGTGATGAAGCAAAAAAGAAAAGGCTTTGAATTTACTTCACAGCCTTTCTTTTATCATACCTTATCTGGCTATTTTCCCTAAACCCTAAACCTACCACCTAATCAACGCACTGGCCCAGGTAAAGCCCGATCCGAATGCGGCAAGGCACACCAGATCACCATCTTTAATTTTGCCGGCTTCCCAGGCTTCACATAAAGCTATCGGAACAGAAGCGGCTGTGGTATTGCCATATTTCTGGATATTATTAAAAACCTGATCGTCATTTAAACCCAACAACTGCTGCACGTATTGGCTGATACGCAAATTTGCCTGATGTGGCACTAACATATCAATATCTTTCTCTGTTAAATTATTGGCAGCCAAAGCCTCTTTAATTACTTCAGGAAATTTCACTACTGCCTTTTTAAAAACCGACGGGCCATCCATATAAGGTAAAGCTGCACCACTGTCTAAAATTTCCTGTGTCATAAATAATCCGCCCAGCTCCTGTTCCGGATAGGCAGGCTTATCTTTCAACCATTTATTGGCATGAGAACCTGGATAATACATGGCCAGAATTTCGGCATCGGCACCATCGCTATGCAAGTGTGTGCTTAAAATCCCTTTTCCGGGCTCGTCTGTAGGTTGCAATACCACAGCACCAGCACCATCGCCAAAAATCACCGATACATTACGGCTACGGGTTTCAAAATCCATTGCAAACGAATGTTTTTCACTTCCCACTACCAGCACATTTTTATACATACCTGTTTTTACAAACTGATCTGCCACAGAAAGTGCATAAACAAAACCCGAACATTGGTTACGGATATCCAGAGCCCCGATCTCACCCATGCCCATTTCGCGTTGTAATAATACACCACAGCCTGGAAAATAATAATCGGGGCTTAATGTGGCAAAAACGATAAAATCGACCTCCTTAGCCGTAATCCCAGCGCGCTCAATTGCAATTTTGGCTGCCTCAATACCCATTGTGGTAGTGGTTTCCTCGTTACGATCGGCAAAACGGCGCTCTTTAATGCCGGTACGCTCCTGGATCCATGCATCATTGGTATCCATAAAACGGCTTAAATCATCGTTGGTATATATATTTTTCGGAACGTAGTAACCTATTCCGGCTATTTTAGACTGGTGCATGCTATTATTTATATTTTGGTTAAACAAAGTTAATCATTTATTGCCTAAGCCATTATTATTAACAAAGGAACAAAATCTTGTTACTCGATACTAAATACTTGATACTAATGTTTATTTTTGCACCATGTCTACAGAAACCAAAGAAGAGACCTTTACGCTCGAAGAAATTTTAACTTCCCTAAAAACCGTACATCGCCTTATTTTGTGGAATGATGATATCAATACTTTCGATCATGTGATTTACTGCATGATGAAATATCTGGATTATAACGAATCGCAGGCCGAAAAAATTGCATGGAAAGTGCATAACGAAGGCAAATGCCCTGTTTTGGAAGGCTCATTTACCGAAATGGAAGTTTACCGTAAAATTTTACAGCAGGAAGGACTAACGGTTTCTGTTGATTAAGGCTACTTCTTTCGCAAACTTTCATCCTCGCAACAACGTCATTTCGAACGGAGTGCAACGTAGTCGAGAACCACGAAGTGCTCAGCGAAGCTAAATCTATCTAGGCAGATCTCTCCATTTCGCTTCGCTACAGTCGAGATGACGACTTATTCTGTAAAATTAACGCTCTAATCTTTTCAAAAGTTCATTTAACCCGGCCTGTGTAGTCTGCGTTTTATCTTTAGCGTACCAGCCATGAAGTTTTTCCGCTAAAATTGGCATTTCAGTGATTTCTTTTCTCCACTCTTTTAAAAGCTCCTGCAAAATTTGTGGTCTTGGACCCCAGGTTCCTAAAACTTGGTCTGCCGATTCATTTAATATAATTAAAACCGGAATAGCTCTTCCACCATTGGTTAAATGCGCATCAATTAATGGCAAATTTTTATCTCTAAGCACAAATTTCAGATCAATTTTACCTAATGATGCAGTCGCGATTTTATTGAACACCGGAACAATCTGGGCAGCATCGCCACACCAGCCTTCGGTAATCACTAAAAACTTATAATTTTCTTTAAGATGATCAATGGTTGAAGTTAACTCATCATTTAAGCTGATCGTCTTATCTACGCGATTCATCCTTTGCACATTCATTTTAGTATAGTGCAAATCGTAAGTTACATCACCTGTAGCCTTTCCCTCTAGTAGAAGTTGATCAATCAATGCACGATAGGTTTGATAATCCATTCCTTGTTCGCTGAAAATTTCGCTGTAATTAACCATTATGTTTAAAATTATGTCGCAAAGGAAAGAAGAAATTCAATGAAAATAATCACGAATTTGCAAGAATCGCTTCGCGGATGATTACACAGATTTGTGACTACACTGATATTTTTTTCATACCAGTCGTACTGCGGCATGAAGCATCTGGGCCTTTGAAATACTTGCCTTTTGCATCTGAGAATACATAGTCTATTGATAACCGTCTGTTGTTAAATAGCCCTGATGGCAATGGAAATCCCTTTTGGATAATGCTAAATTGTTTACCAATAATAATCTACCAAAAGGATTGCAATGTACAGCAGGACAGAACCCCTCCTATTGACTACTGGATTCGCGCTTCAAAAAAAGATTTGCTTCGCAGAGCTTTTGGGTTCGTCATTGCATTCAGAAAGACAACAGGTATATTAAACCGCCATCAACTTACTCACATGCTGTGTTAAAGTCACAAAATCAGCCACGGTCAACTGCTCGGCACGTTTCTCGAAGTAGATGTGATCGTCCATTTTATCTTTAGACATCACAGCAGAAACAGCATTACGCAAAGTTTTTCTCCGCTGGTTAAACCCTGCTTTAACCACCCGCCAGAATAATTTTTCATCACAGTCTAAAGTCTCCACTTCGTTCCTGGTTAAACGTATTACTGCAGAGTGTACTTTTGGCGGTGGATTAAAAGTGCCCGGTTTAACCGTGAACAGGTATTCGATTTTATAATAGGCCTGAAGAAACACACTTAAAATCCCGTACTCTTTGTTACCCGCGGGTGCAGCACAGCGTTGGGCAACTTCCTTCTGAAACATCCCAACCATTTCTACAACCTTATTGCGATTATCTAAAATCTTAAACAAAATCTGTGACGAGATATTGTATGGAAAATTACCAATAATGGCAAACTGACCTGGGAAAATAGCATCGAAATCGAGTTTCAAAAAATCACCATTAATCAGCCGGTCGCCCAGCTGAGGATACTTTTCATTTAAAAAATGGAAAGACTCGGTATCGATATCGATCAGATAAGTTTCCAAATCTTTGCGCTGCAGCAAAAAATCAGATAGGATTCCCATCCCTGGCCCAACCTCTAAAACCTGATTGTATTTATCGGTATTCACCAAAGCTTCTACAATGCGGTTGGCAATGCCTTTATCGGTTAAAAAATGTTGCCCTAAATGTTTTTTCGCTTTTACTAAACTCATACCCCAAACCCCAAAAAGGGCTTTTAAAAATTAAAATTGATTAACAAAGATAGGCTTATTATTTCTTTGCGAATCAATCTCTGTTCTTTGAGGTTTCATTTTTTTTAAAGTCTTTAATCGAAAATCAGTAATTTGCGCTAAAATTTTCCAGTAATTATGAGCGATAAACTTAAAATTGGCATCAGTATAGGGGACGTAAACGGCATAGGTTTAGAGGTAATCATTAAAACATTATCCAATCCTGCTATTTTAAATTATTGCACGCCAATTGTTTATGGCCATACCAAAGTTTCATCTTTTCATAGAAAAGCAAATAACCTGGGCGATTTCAGTTTTAATGTAGTTAGCCATGCCAACCAGGCACAGCCAAAAAAGGCAAACATGATTAATTGCTGGGAAGAAGATGTAAAAATCGAATTAGGGCAGGTAACGCCAACAGGTGGGAAATATGCACTTTTATCATTAGAGCGTGCAACAGCCGATCTGGTAAACGGTGATATCGATGCACTGGTTACTGCGCCGATCAACAAACATAACATTCAATCAGAAACTTTTGCCTTCCCCGGCCATACCGAATACCTGCAGGAAAAAAGTGGCAGTAAAGATGTGCTGATGTTTTTGATCAGCGAAAATTTACGCGTGGGTGTAGTTACTGGTCACATTCCGGTGAAAGATGTTCCAACAGCAATTACTAAAGATAAAATTGTAAATAAATTAAAACTGATTAACGAAAGCCTGAAAAAAGATTTTTGGATCGAAAAACCAAAAATTGCCGTTTTAGGCTTAAACCCACATGCCAGCGATAATGGTTTATTGGGCACCGAGGAAGCTGAAATTATTACACCGGCCATTCAGGAAGCCTACGATAAAGGTATTGTTTGTTTTGGCCCATACCCTGCTGATGGTTTTTTCGGCAACGGTAGCTACAAACAGTTTGATGCCGTTTTGGCCATGTACCACGATCAGGGCTTAATTCCTTTCAAAACATTGGCTTTCCATAATGGCGTAAACTATACGGCTGGTTTAAACTTCGTCCGTACTTCTCCAGATCATGGAACGGGCTACGATATTGCAGGTAAAGATCTTGCAGATTCTACTTCATTTACCGAAGCTTTGTTTTCTGCCATCCATATTGTAAAAAACCGTAGGGAGCAAGAAGAAATGTTGGGCAATCAGCTGCGTACAGGTGGAAAAGTAGTTGAAACGCAGTTTGATATTAAAGATGATGCTTCTTAAGGCAGAAAGCTGAGGGCATTAAGGTTGAAGGTTTTAAGAGCAGAAAGACTAAAGCTGAAAGACCAAAGTAATAATCGGTAGCTATGGCACCCTTGTTTCGGATATCTGACCTCGGACTTCCATAAACTAAAGTGATCCATTCTTATTTGTAAAGCAATTTCTATGTTTCATGGGTTCCGAAAGTACTGCTATCGGTTAAAATCTTTTTTTGTGACTGTCATGCTGAGCTTGTTGAAGCACCATGTCAAAAAGTATTTCCACTACTATCAGGTTTATTTTTGGTAAAATTGTGCATCAAATTCAAAATGAGCGGCACTAAAAAACCCAATTACATTCTCCCCACAATTGTTATTGCACAGTTTCTCTGTACATCGTTGTGGTTTGCTGGCAATGCGGTATTACCCGATATTGTTAAAAGCTTCCCAACTGAAACGAACCTCTTGGCCAACCTCACCAGCATGGTACAGTTTGGTTTCATCAGCGGAACATTAGTTTTCGCTTTTTTTGCCATTTCCGATATTTTTTCACCCTCGAAAGTGTTCTTTATCTGTGGAATAGCAGCTGCGTTGTTTAACCTCGGCATCTGTTTAGAACTAGCCGATGTTCATTTACTGCTACTTTTTCGCTTTTTAACTGGTTTTATGTTGGCTGGAATTTATCCTGTCGGCATGAAAATAGCATCCGATTACTTTAAAGACGGGCTAGGAAAATCGTTAGGTTTTTTAGTTGGTGCTTTGGTTTTGGGTACTGCTTTCCCTCATTTATTAAAAACATTTACTGCAAATTTTCCTTGGCAGTACGTAATCTTTGCTACTTCGGGTTTATCTCTAATTGGTGCAATTGCTATTTTATGGTTTGTACCAAATGGCCCATTTAGAACTGCCGGACAAAAATTCGATTTTCGATCTTGTTTTAATGGCTTTAAAAACCCTGATTTTCGATCTGCTGCTTTCGGCTATTTCGGGCACATGTGGGAGCTTTATACCTTCTGGGCTTTTTTACCAGGTATGCTATTGCTTTACAACACCAAACATGCACATGCAACTTTAAATATCCCGCTGTTTTCTTTCTTAATTATCGCTTCAGGAGGTCTATCCTGCATGATCGGCGGTTTGCTCTCACAAAAATTTGGTGCAAAACGGATTGCCACTATTTCGCTGTCCATTTCTGGATCATGTTGCCTGCTCTCCCCAATTTTCCTATTCAGCGGCTCAGTATATCCTTTTCTTATATTTTTATTTTGCTGGGGCTTGTCCGGCACAGCCGATTCACCCTTGTTTTCTTCTTTAATTGCCAAACATGCACCAGAAAGCCTGAGAGGAACTTCGTTAACACTGGTGAACTGTATCGGCTTTGCCATTACGATTATTAGCATTCAGGTGATTAATCTTTTGGCTAAAGAAATGAATTCGCATTATCTTTATATGGTTTTGGCTGTTGGACCAGTTTTGGGGTTATGGGCACTATTAATTGGAATAAAGCGCAATCGCTAAAAGCGTATAAATAGTCTGCTGTACTTTATCTAGGAGCGCACGACAAATTGCATAAACGGTCGTTGAGTTTGATATGCGAAATTTGTCGTGCATCCTTTATCAAGTCTTAATTTCAAATTTATTTATCTTTGGATTCAAGAACTAAAAGATGAAATTATCACCTATCATAAAACCAGCAGAATTAACCTGGTTAAACCAAGACGAGGAAATCGTTATTATCGATGCCAGCGCTGGTTCGAAAGCCAGATACGATGAACAACATTTGGCAGGCGCACTTTTTGCAGATGTAAATAACGATTTAGCTAATATTGGCGATTTTGCTATTGGCGGAAGGCATCCCTTACCAACATTCGACCAGTTTTCTGCCGTTTTACAGCGGCTCGGTATCACAAAAGACAGTCATGTGCTAGTTTACGATGATAAAAACGGCGGTAATGCAGCTGCGAGGCTGTGGTGGATGCTAAAAGCCATCGGTCATGAAAAAGTACAGGTAATTGACGGGGGCTTTCAGGCGGCTGTTGAGGCAGGTTTCCCGACTACCGATAAAGTAGAAATCCCAAAATCTGTGGAAAAATACGAAATCACAGCATGGAACTTACCGTTATCAGATATCAATGAAGTAGAAAAAGTTGCTAAAACGGATGATCACATTGTGATTGATGTGCGCGATGCCAACCGTTTTGCAGGCCTGACCGAACCTATCGATTTGATTGCAGGCCATATCCCTGGTGCGGCCAATATTCCCTATACCGAAAATTTAGATACTACAGGTGCTTTCCTGGCCCCCGAAATATTGAAAGAAAAATATGCTGAAGCTTTGGCCCACGTTAAACCCGAAAACATAATTGTACACTGTGGCTCGGGCATTACCGCCTGCCATACGCTATTGGCGATGGATTATGCTGGCCTACCCATCCCTAAACTTTATGTAGGCTCATGGAGCGAATGGAGTAGGAATAATAAAGAAATGGTATTGGCTGATTAAGCTTCTTACAGACCTCGCAGGTTTCAGAAACCTGTAAGGTCTTTCAGTATTTCAATTAACATTCTGAAAACCTGTCCCATTAACATCAACAATTTTTAAAAAACATTTTTAATCTAATTATTTTATCCCTACATTTGCAGGCTAAAATTTTACAGTACTTTGAACCCACTAAAACAATTTTCATTACCGTTTACCGGATTAAAATTGGGAACTCATCAGTTTGATTATGAGCTTGATGACCGCTTTTTTAATGCATTTGAGTATTCGTTAATTAAAAGCGGAAATTTAAAAGTAGACCTGGAACTTGAGAAACAAGAGACCATGTTGCTTCTAAAATTCAAAGTTATTGGCACAGTTAATTTAGATTGCGACAAATGTTTATCTGAGTTTTCGTTGCCTGTAAATCTTTATGAAAGGCAGATTGTAAAGTTTGCTGAAGATGAACTAGAGAGCGATGATGAAGAAATTATTTCGCTAAGCCGTAAAGATACCGAGATTGATATATCTGGTCCTTTATACGAAATGATTAACGTAGCAGTACCTTATATCAAAAACTGCGAGCAGGCAGATAAAGATTGCGATCAGGAGATGATTGACCGTTTAAATCAATTATCGATCGAAAAGCAGGCTGAAGAAAATGAACAAACAAGCGACCCACGTTGGGAAGCCCTTAATAAGTTAAAAAAATAATTAGATTATACACCAATGGCACATCCAAAACGGAAAATCTCGAAACAGAGAAAAAATAAAAGAAGAACACACTATAAAGCTGTTACTCCTTCTTTAGCAACATGCTCGGCAACAGGTGCTATTCACGTACCTCACCGTGCTTACAACGTTGATGGTAACTTATACTACAACGGCAAACTGGTTATCGAAAATACTCAGATAGGGTAATTTTCTTAAAAAATTGTTTGTGTTTTCAGCGGCTTTAGTCATACCTTAGTCAACTGAAAAATTCAGGATTACACCTGACTTAACACAAACAGATTTTTTCTATGAAAATAGGCCTCGACATAATGGGCGGAGACTATGCTCCCAAAGCAATTGTTTTGGGAGCAATAGCTGCTCATCAATCGCTTAACGCTGGAGAGCATTTAGTTCTTATTGGCGATACCGAACAGATTAAACCCATTCTTGCAGAAGAAGGTTTTAATCCAGATCATTTTGAATACGTTCATACTGATGAAGTAATTGGTATGGGCGAACATCCCACCAAAGCAATCGTTCAGAAACCAAATTCGAGCATAGCAGTTGGTTTTAACCTTTTAAAAGAAGGCAAAATCGATTCTTTCGCAAGTGCTGGTAACTCTGGTGCTATGCTGGTTGGCGCAGTTTTTAGCGTTAAAACCATTCCGGGCATTATCCGCCCTTGTTTATGTACAATTCTTCCAAAAATTAAAGGTGGCACCGGCCTACTGTTAGATGTAGGTGCTAATGCCGACTGTAAACCCGATATTTTACTACAATTTGGTGCTTTAGGCAGTTTGTATGCTGAAAATCTTTTGCATATAAATGATCCGAAAGTTGCCCTAATAAATATTGGTGAAGAAGATGAGAAAGGAAATATGCTAAGCATGGCTACTTTCCCGTTAATGAAAGAAACCAACCTCTTCAACTTTGTTGGCAATGTGGAAGGAAGAGATTTATTTAACGATAAAGCCGATGTAATTGTGTGCGATGGTTTTACGGGGAATGTAATGCTAAAATTAGCAGAATCGTTTTACGTGCTTACCATCAAAAAGGGACTTAAAGATGAGTTCTTCGATCGTTTTAATTATGAACAATACGGCGGAAGTCCGGTTCTAGGCGTTAATGCTCCCGTTGTTATCGGACATGGAATTTCCAGTCCGCTAGCTGTTAAAAACATGGTTCTACAATCCAGAGAAATGATCACTACAGGATTGGTAGAAAAAATTAGAGTGGCATTTAAATAATTTATTAAAATTCTTAAAATGAGTAAAATTCACGCTGCTATTACAGCAGTAAATGGTTACGTTCCCGACTATGTGCTTACAAACGCAGAGTTAGAAACCATGGTTGATACTTCGGATGAATGGATTACCAGCAGAACGGGAATTAAAGAACGTAGAATTTTAAAGGGAGAAGGTTTAGGCACTTCCGATATGGCTGTTCATGCTGTAAACGGTTTACTTAAAAAGAGGGGAATTGATGCAAAAGAAATTGAACTGATTATCTTTTGCACCACTACTCCAGATTTTACTTTCCCTGCAACAGCAAACGTTTTAGCTGATAAAATAGGTGCTACAAATGCATGGGGTTACGATTTACAGGCAGCTTGTTCTGGCTTTATTTTCGGACTTTCTACAGGTGCATCATTCATCGAATCGGGAAGACACAAAAAAGTTTTGGTTGTTGGCGGCGATAAAATGTCGTCAATCATCAACTACGAAGACCGCACAACCTGTATCATTTTTGGTGATGGTTGCGGATGTGCATTATTGGAGCCAAACGAAGAAGGTTTGGGTATTCAGGATTCTATCCTGAGAACAGATGGTTCTGGAAGAGATTTTCTGGGTATGAAAGCTGGCGGTTCTGTTAAACCTGCTACACACGAAACCATCGATGCAAGAGAACATTTTGCACACCAGGAAGGTCCAACAGTATTTAAATTTGCCGTAACCAATATGGCCGATGTTGCTGCCGAAATTATGGAACGCAACAGTTTAACTGCTGATGATGTTGCATGGTTGGTACCTCACCAAGCCAACAAACGTATTATCGATGCCACCGCAAACCGCATGGGCGTTACCACTGATAAAGTAATGATCAACATCGAACGTTACGGAAATACAACCAACGGAACAATTCCTTTATGTTTATGGGAATGGGAAAGCAGACTGAAAAAAGGCGATAACATCGTTTTAGCTGCATTCGGTGGTGGTTTTACCTGGGGTTCGGTATACCTTAAATGGGCTTACGATACTAACTAGTCAGAAGTCCTTAGTCCTGAGTCCGATTAATGGCCCTCAGCAATAAAAAAATAAAACAAAAAAAGTATAACTTAGTTAATTCAATAAACACTATTTTTTACATAACTAGCCTAAAAAATGGATATCAAACAAATACAGGAACTGATTAAATTTGTTTCTCGTTCTGGAGTAAATGAAGTTGCTATTGAGCAGGAAAACTTCAAAATCACGATCAAAACAAACCAAGCACCAACAGTTGTGCATGCTACGGTACCACAGGCTCCGCTTGTACAGGCTGCTGCCCCTGTTGCTACAGCTCCTACTGCTCCAAATGCAGCAACACCTGCTATACCGGCTGCAGAAGACACTTCAAAATACTTAACCATCAAATCTCCGATGATCGGTACCTTCTACCGTTCAGCTAGCCCAGACAAGCCAATGTTTGTTAATGTTGGCGACGAAATTAGCACTGGTAAAGTAGTTTGTATTATTGAGGCCATGAAACTTTTTAACGAAATTGAAAGTGAAATTTCTGGCCGTATCGTTAAAATTTTGGTTGATAATGCATCACCAGTAGAATACGATCAACCGTTATTTTTAGTAGAACCTATTTAAAGATTGGCGTCACCCTGATCCGATAGCTATCGGATTTATTTCAGGGTCTTCTTTTTAAATGGATGCTGAAATGAATTCAGCATGACGATTATTTTAAAACAGAGACGAAACGTAAAAAATTATGTTTAAAAAAATACTAATTGCCAACAGGGGTGAAATCGCTTTGCGCATTATCCGTACCTGTAAGGAAATGGGCATCAAAACGGTTGCTGTTTACTCTACCGCAGATCGCGAAAGTTTACACGTACGTTTTGCTGATGAGGCTGTTTGTATTGGTCCCCCTCCTAGTAAAGATTCTTATTTAAATATTCCAAATATTATCTCTGCTGCAGAATTAACCAATGCCGATGCTATACACCCAGGCTATGGTTTCTTATCAGAAAATGCTAAGTTTTCTAACATCTGCCGCGAGTACAACATCAAATTTATTGGTGCAACTCCAGAGCAGATTAATGGTATGGGCGATAAAGCCTCTGCAAAAGAAACCATGAAAATTGCTGGTGTACCAACCATTCCAGGATCTGAAGGTTTGCTTACCAGTGTTAAAGAAGGCATTGCAATTGCGAATGAAATGGGCTATCCTGTTATCTTAAAAGCAACTGCCGGCGGTGGTGGTCGTGGTATGCGTGTAGTTTGGAAAGACGAAGATTTCGAAAATGCATGGGATAGTGCCCGTCAGGAATCTGGTGCAGCCTTTGGTAACGATGGTTTATATTTAGAGAAATATATCGAAGATCCACGTCACATCGAAATCCAGATTATCGGAGATCAGTTTGGCAAAGCCTGTCACTTATCAGAACGCGATTGTTCAATCCAACGCCGTCACCAGAAATTGGTAGAAGAATCTCCTTCTCCTTTTATGACAGATGAACTCCGTGTAAGAATGGGCGAAGCAGCTATTAAAGGTGCAATGGCCGTAAATTACGAAGGTGCTGGTACAATCGAATTCCTGGTTGATAAACACCGTAACTTCTACTTTATGGAAATGAACACACGTATCCAGGTAGAACATCCGGTAACGGAAGAGGTAATCAACTTCGATTTAATTAAAGAACAGATTAAAGTTGCTGCCGGAATTCCAATTTCAGGTAAAAATTACTTCCCTGATATGCATGCAATCGAGTGCCGTATCAATGCAGAAGATCCAGCAAATAATTTCCGTCCATCTCCAGGAAAAATCACTAATTTTCACTCTCCTGGTGGCCATGGTGTTCGCGTTGATACGCACGTTTATGCTGGATATTCAATTCCTTCCAACTACGATTCGATGATTGCCAAATTAATCTGTGTAGCACAAACACGCGAAGAGGCAATTTGTACCATGGAGCGTGCCTTAGGTGAATTTGTAATTGAAGGTGTAAAAACAACTATTCCTTTCCATCTTCAGTTGATGAAAGATCCGAACTTCAGGGCAGGAAATTTCACTACGAAATTTATGGAAACGTTCGAATTCTCAGAATAATAAAAGTATTTCTATACTTAATAACACAAAAAGGCTATTCAATAATTTGGATAGCCTTTTTATTGTTTTAGATTTCAGTTACTGTTGCATAACTAACTGATAATTAATATTTATCGAATACTGTAGCGTTTAATTAATGCCATACGTTTAATACTAAAACACTCCAATTATGAAAAAAAAATCTAATTAACGTATTACTCTTCCTACTTGTTTTCGCGGTATTTACAGGATGCAAAAAAGACGAGTATGAAATGATAAAGATTGTAAAAATGATTTCTGTTCAGCAAATGAGGGCTTTACCTGTAGGGATGACAAAAGCTACTCCTGCCAAAAAAACCGGAAAAATATACATTTACAACGATTATCTTTTCATTAATGAACCAAATGAAGGTATTCATATCTACAACAATGCTAATCCGGGTGCTCCTGTAAACGTGGGTTTTCTACAAATTCCGGGAAACGTAGATTTAGCAATCCATAATAATGTCCTTTACGCCGACAATTTTATTGATTTACTGGCTTTTGATATCTCAAATATGAACAACATCAAACAGGTAAAAAGAGTAACCGATGTTTTCAATCAGTTCTATTTGCCAGGTGCACAAAAGTATCTTTACACCTATAAAGATACTCTCGTAAAGAAACAAACTTACAAAGGGGTAATTAACGATCTCGCTTACAGCAGCAACTCTTCTTCAGGACAGGGCGGCTCGATGGCCAGATTTACCTTAATGAATGATTATTTATATACTGTTGGAATGAATAATTTAAGCCTGTTTGATGTTAAAACAGCGTCAAGCCCAACTTTTTTAAAGGCTATCAGTTTAGGTTGGGGTGTCGAAACCATCTTCCCTTACGAGAATAAATTATTTATAGGTACCAATAGCGGTATGCACATTTTTAGTGCTACCGATCCGGCTAATCCCGTAAAACTATCTACTTACAGCCATATTTTTGCCTGCGACCCTGTTGTTGTACAGGGCAAATACGCTTACGTTACCTTACGCACAGGCAATATGTGCAGGCAAGCAACTAATCAATTGGAAGTTGTAGATATAGAAGATCCGACCAAGCCTAAACAGATTGCAGTTTATCCTATGCAAAACCCACACGGTCTAAGCACCAGTGGTGATAATTTGTTCCTCTGCGAAGGCAACTATGGAATAAAGAGCTTCAATATTACCGATAAAACCAAAATAGGCGACAACATGCTGCAGCATTTGAATAACATCAAAAGCTTTGATGTTATTGCTGGCCCTAAATCTTTAATCGTTACAGGAGAAGATGGTGTATATCAATTTAATTATAACAATGCCGCAAATTTAAAGCAGCTGAGTATAATTAAAGGGCAACGTTAAAACTATTGTTATAGCTTCTTTCTATTTTTGCAGTCATTTCTCATAATAATATAAACTATTTCTATATTTAACACGTAAATACCATTCTATTCAAATAGAATGGTATTTTTGTTTTCAACATGAGCGACACTAAAAAAACTTCACTTACAAAAGCTATCGGACAAAAGAGCACCACATTAGAGGCAGAAATGTCTTTTTTTGATCACCTGGATGTTCTCCGTAAACATTTAATCAGGGCCGTAATTGCCATTGCCGTTTTTACCGGTATTGCTTTTTACTTCAACGAATTCATTTTAGATAAAATCATATTTGGTCCAAAAAAGCCCGATTTCTGGACTTACAGGATGATGTGTAAACTGGTAGAAAAATTTCCTTCACTTGGTGCAGATATGTGTATCACGAAAATTAATGGAGAGATTATTAACACCGAAATGGCTGGTCAGTTTAACCTGCAATTAAATGTTTGCGTGATGTGCGGTATTGTAGTTGGTTTCCCGTATTTATTGTGGGAGATCTGGCGTTTCATTAAACCTGCATTACATGAAAATGAGCGTAAATCGGCAAGTGGCTTTGTATTCTTCGCATCGGTACTTTTCATTATTGGTATATTTTTTGGCTACTTTGTAGTATGCCCACTATCAGTCAACTTTTTAACGGGTTACACGGTCAGTGCCGAAATCAAAAACACATTCACAGTTGATTCGTATCTATCATCTGTAGCAACTTTAACTTTAGGCACAGGGATTATCTTCGAACTTCCGGTTATTATTTTCGTCCTGTCGAAACTTGGGTTGATGACACCAAAACTGATGAGATCGAGCAGAAGGTATGCCGCAGTTATTATCTTAATCATTGCAGCTATTGTTACCCCAACACCTGATATTATGACGATGCTAATTGTAGCTACGCCATTGTTCTTGCTTTATGAGCTGAGTATTTTCGTATCAGCCTACATAGAAAAAAAGAAGAAAAAGGCCGAAGCTGCTTTCTACGCTAACTAACAAAAACATTACGAATAGATTTT
Organism: Pedobacter sp. R-06; assembly: GCF_049913135.1. Lineage (NCBI taxonomy): Bacteria > Pseudomonadati > Bacteroidota > Sphingobacteriia > Sphingobacteriales > Sphingobacteriaceae > Pedobacter > Pedobacter sp. R-06. Next base: position 5,102,177 of record NZ_CP183977.1, read on the forward strand.
ATAATTCTCCATAAATTTGACAATGTCTGGTACAAAAATTAAGATTGCTATTGGAGCCGATCACGCTGGGTTTGAATACAAAGAAATATTAAAAGATTTTTTACAGGATTACGAAGTAAAAGATTTTGGCACTTACTCAGAAAACTCTGTTGATTACCCAGATTTCGCTCATCCGGTTGCTGCTGCTGTAGAAAATGGAGAATTTACTTACGGGATTTTACTTTGTGGATCGGCAAACGGCGTAGCCATCACCGCGAACAAACATCAGCATATCAGAGCAGGTTTATGCTGGGAGAATGAAGTTGCTTCTTTAGTCCGCAAGCACAATAACGCAAATGTTTTGTGTATACCTGCCAGATTTGTTTCAGAAGAACTGGCTAAAGAGATTACCACAACCTTTTTAACAACTGAATTTGAAGGCGGGCGCCACCAGAACAGGGTTGAAAAGATTTCGTGTTAACAAGAAACTTAACTAACTATTACATAATGAACAAAAAATTTTTAACCCTTGGGTTGGCATCGCTTGTTACCGCAAGTTGCTTTAGCCAAATAAAGCCCCTTATACCGAATAAGGATGCTATAAAATTCAGCAAGGCCATTAACCCTGAAAATGCATACAAACACCTATCTGTATTGGCTTCTGATGAATACGAAGGCCGCGAAACAGGAACGAAAGGCGCTTGGATGGCTGCTGATTATATTCGCGATTATTTCAAATCGTTGGGTTTAAAAGCGCCGGTGAATGGCAGTTATTTCCAAAAAATCGATTTGGTTAACGTTACCTTAAAAGAAAGCCATTTAACGGTTAACGGCCAGCCTAAAGAATATCAGAAAGATTATTTAGTATCTCCAAGCTTAATCAGCGATCAGGGTTTTACTTTCTCAGCCAACGAACTTGTATTTATTGGTTATGGTTTAAAGAAAGACAACTATAACGATTTTACAGGTACAGATATTAAAGGAAAAGTGGTTATCATGTTTAATGGTGGCGATCCAACCATAAAACCGGGTACAAGAATTGATAGAGCAGCTTATCGTGCTACGCTTGAAGCTAGGGCAAAATATTTTGCAGAAAACAATGTGAAAGCCATTATTCTGATCGACCCCGCGGTTGATAGAATAACTGAAAACACGAAACAAACCCTTAAAAATGGAAGGGTAATGGTGAAAACCAACGCCGCTATCGAAGCTCAAAAGCAAAATGATATTCCGCGCATATCGATATCGGTTGCTTTGGCAAACGAGCTGTTAAAGATCTCGAGCACTACAGTAGCCGATCTGCAAAAGAAAATAGTAGATAGTCAGGCTCCTGCCTCGCAAGTATTAAATGTGCCTTTTTCTGCAAGTGCTGCAAAAACAGAAACACCAGTTAGATGCGAGAACGTTCTGGGTTATTTAGAGGGTTCTGATCCTGTACTTAAAAAAGAAGTATTGATCTTAACCGGCCATTACGACCACATTGGATTGGAAACAGATCCAAACGCAAAAGACAAAGTAAACAACGGAGCAGATGATGACGGATCGGGAACTACCGGCGTTTTATTAATGGCAAAAGCATTTACAGATGCCAAAAAAGCTGGAAAAGGCTCTAAACGCAGTATCCTTTTCATGACTGTTGTTGGTGAAGAAAAAGGGCTTTGGGGTTCTGAATGGTACTCCGAGCATCCTGTTTTCCCTGTCGAAAATACCATTGCTGATTTAAATACCGATATGATTGGCCGTACTGGCGAAGAATATCTAGGTAAGCCAGATTCGGCAAATTATATCTATTCTGTAGGTTCTAGAATGTTGAGTAGTGATTTGGCTAACTTAAGCGAGCAGGTTAATGCAACCTATACCAAAATGAAACTGGATTATAAATACGATGATCCAAAAGATCCTGAACAGATTTATTATCGTTCAGATCACTATAACTTCGCAAAATTAGGCATTCCAATCATCTTCTATTATGATGGCATGTTACAGCAAGACTACCACAAACCTGGTGACGAAGTAAGTAAAATCAACTTCCCACTTTTGGCCAAAAGAGCAAAACTAACCTACTTTACCGCATGGGAATTGGCCAATAGAGCAAAACGCCCGGCAGTAGATATGGACGGAAAAGGAAATCCAAAGAAATAATAGTTCAAAATACTTGGCCTCGACAAAATGTCGGGGCTTTTTTATGCACAATACCTTTTCGCGCCTGCATAAATTCCTATCTTTGATGTTATAACGAAATAGCTAAAAACTAAAATCAGTTAATATTCGTTACCCTATTACAAAATAACTATTGATGAATATTGCCGAGGAATTTTTAGAGAAATCTGACGAGAAAGCTTTCGATCTGCCGCATCGTAAAACCATAAATTATAATATTGGGAAATACAATGTAGCTGTTGAACGGGGCTTATCAAAATTCGAAAATTTAGAGGCATCCAAAAAAAAGGCACACGTAATTAAATGGCGCGTGATGGAAAACCTTGATAAGTTCTTACCAGAATTCGAATCAAATTTCCAGCGGCGTGGCGGTAAGGTAATCTGGGCCAATGATGCCGAAGAAGCCCAACAGGAAATCCTCAACATCATCAAAAGAAATAACGGCAAAACAGTTATCAAATCAAAATCGATGACTACTGAGGAAATTCACTTGAACGATTTCCTGGAAAAGAACAACATCGAATCTTTAGAAAGTGATCTGGGCGAATATATTGTTCAATTGCTTGGTCAGGCTCCATATCATATTGTTACCCCGGCCATGCACCTAAGTGCAACAGATATCGCACAGTTATTCCACGATAAATTTGGCACACCTATCGATGCCACTCCTCCTCAACTGGTACAAAAAGCAAGAGAATTGCTCCGCGATAAATACCTAACAGCTGATATTGGCATTAGTGGTGGAAATTTTTTAATTGCTGATACCGGAAGCATTGCCCTAACGGAGAACGAAGGAAATGCACGTTTAAGCACCACTTTCCCTAAAATCCATATTGCTATAGTAGGTATCGAAAAGGTAATTCCCTCAATGGCTGATCTTGACCTGTTCTGGCCTTTACTGGCATCGCATGGAACCGGACAAAACTTAACGGTTTATAATACCATTTTAAGTGGCCCACGCCAAGCCAATGAAACAGATGGGCCAGAAGAAATGTATGTGATTTTGCTGGATAATGGCCGCACCAATTTATTGGCACAAAAGGACCAGAGGCAGGGCTTGTACTGCATCCGTTGTGGTGCGTGTTTAAATGCCTGCCCGGTTTATAAAAATATTGGTGGGCATACTTATAATACAACCTATAGTGGCCCGATTGGCTCAGTAATTACACCTCATTTAAAGGGTATGGAAGAGTTTAAACACTTAAGCTATGCTTCTAGTCTTTGCGGTAAATGTTCAGAAGTGTGCCCCGTAAAAATCGATATCCATAAAATGCTCCTGCTTAACCGCAGAGATGCCGCCGCAGCACACGAAAACGGCAAAAAAGAGGAAATCGGTTGGAGCATGTTCAGCAGAATGATGCAAAAACGCAAATGGATGGATTTCTTTGGCGGAAAGTTTAAAAACTTTATGCTCAAAAGATTTTTCAAAAAAAGCTGGGGCAAATACCGGGAGATGCCTAAAGTTGCCGATAAATCTTTTGCTAAACAATGGGAAGAATTGAAAAAAAATAAGGAGTCTTAAATCAGGACTCATTAGTCAAAATAACCAGATATGCAATTTAACAGAGGTGATAAAGACGACAAGTTCTTGCTGAACTTATACAGAAGATTGCTTTACCCTCGGATGGTTGAAGACAAAATGCTCAAGCTTTTGCGTCAGGGTAGAATTGGCAAATGGTTTTCGGGCATTGGCCAGGAAGCAATAGCTGTTGGCAGCACCTTAGCCATGCAAAGCGATGAGTACATTTTGCCTATGCACCGTAATCTGGGCGTTTTTACCTCTCGCGATATTCCTTTAAAAAAATTAATGGCCCAATGGCAGGGCAAAATTACCGGCTTCACCAAAGGCCGCGACCGCTCTTTCCATTTCGGCACACAAGAATATAAAATAATTGGGATGATATCCCACTTGGGGCCACAAATGGCTTTAGCAGATGGTATTGCGCTGGCCGATGTTTTAGCCAATAAGCAGCACGCCACATTAGTTTACACCGGAGAAGGGGCAACCAGTGAAGGTGATTTCCACGAAGCAGTAAATGTTGCCGCAGTTTGGAACCTTCCTGTTATCTTTTTAATCGAAAATAACGGATATGGCCTTTCTACTCCAAAATCAGAGCAATTCAGGTGCAAAAACCTGGTAGATAAAGCTATTGGTTATGGTGTGGAAGGCATTCAGATAGATGGAAATAATATTCTGGAAGTTTATAATACCATTAACCAGCTGGCCATGGAAATCCGAAAAGATCCAAGACCGGTTTTGGTAGAGTGCCTAACTTTCAGGATGCGTGGACATGAAGAAGCATCAGGCACTAAATATGTTCCACAAGAACTGTTTGATGAATGGGAAAAGAAAGATCCGCTAAGTAATTACGAAGCCTATTTAATTGAGCAGGGTGTTTTAACCTCAGATTCAATTGTCGACATCAAAATTCAGGTTAAAAGAGACATTGAGTTGGAAGTTGAAGAAGCTTTCAATGAGGATGAGCCTATTGCTAATGCCGATCAGGAGGAGACCGATATGTATTTTCCTTATCAGCAAGATGTTGTCCAACCTAGTCAAACTTCCACAGAAAAAAGATATTTAGATGCAATAACCGATGGATTAGACTTGGCCATGCAAAAGTATCTTAACCTGGTTTTAATGGGGCAAGACATTGCCGATTATGGTGGAGCTTTTAAAATCACGGATGGTTTTACTGCTAAATATGGCAAAGGCAGAGTCCGCAACACCCCTATTTGCGAATCGGCCATTGTAGGTGCAGGTTTGGGTCTATCTATAAATTGTTATAAAGCTGTTGTAGAAATGCAATTTGCAGATTTTGTAACCGTTGGCTTTAATCAGATCGTGAATAACCTGGCCAAAACGCATTATCGATGGGGCGAAAAAGCCGATGTGGTGGTGCGTATGCCCACGGGTGCCGGAACAGGTGCCGGTCCGTTCCACTCACAAAGCAACGAAGCCTGGTTTACCAAAACACCGGGTTTAAAAATCGTTTATCCGGCCTTCCCTGAAGATGCGAAAGGTTTACTATTGGCAGCCATCGAAGATCCAAACCCAGTGCTTTATTTCGAGCATAAATACCTCTACAGAAGTTTAAGCGCTCCTGTTCCAGATGGTTATTATACGACAGAAATTGGGAAAGCAATTAGGCTTGCCGAAGGAAATAAATTCACGATCATTACCTACGGGCTTGGCGTTCATTGGGCTTTAGATTACCTAAAGCAATATCCTGAAAGCGGTGCAACATTGATTGATCTGCGTACATTACAGCCCTGGGATAAAGAAGCTGTAAGGGCGGCGGTTAAAGCAACCGGAAGGGTTTTAGTTTTACATGAGGATACCTTAACCAATGGCTTTGGTGCCGAAATCTCCGCCTGGATTGGAGAGCACTGTTTCGCTTATCTCGATGCACCTGTAATGCGCTGTGCAAGCTTAGATACGGCAATTCCAATGAGCAAAGTATTGGAAGAAGATTTTTTAGCTAAAGCAAGATTGGCAGAAACAATTGATAAATTATTGAAATATTGAGAGCGGTTCAGAACGCAATCGTCATACTGACCTGTAGCGCAGCGAAAAGCTACGAAGTAAACCGAGCCTTAAGCGAGCTCACCGAAGGTAATTTATTTCAGCATCTTAAAAGCCCCTGAAATAAATCCGATAGCTATCGGATCAGGGTGACGACATTAAAAAACAAAAAAATACATGAGCAATTTCAAAGTCGAAGGGAATATCATCAACATCACCAAGCGGAATATTTTCTTTGGCGAAGTAGCCGTTGAGGATGGAAAAATAAAATCAATTTCTAAAATCTCCGAACAGAAAGAAGGAGCACATTTTATCTCACCAGGTTTTATAGATAGCCATGTGCACATCGAAAGCAGTATGCTAATTCCAAGTGAATTTGCGCGATTAGCGGTTGTTCATGGAACTGTTTCCACAATTAGCGATCCACATGAAATTGCCAACGTTTGTGGAATGGAAGGGGTAGAATTTATGATTGAAAATGGCAATACCGTCCCTTTTAAATTTAATTTTGGTGCCCCGAGTTGTGTTCCGGCTACCGTTTTTGAAACGGCCGGAGCTGAATTGGATCATGATGATGTAAAATCACTTTTAGAACGTCCCGAAATAAAATACCTCAGCGAAATGATGAATTTCCCAGGTGTACTTTATAAAGATGAAGGGGTTTTAAAAAAGATTGCTGCCGCTCATGAACTCGGCAAACCAGTTGATGGACATGCCCCGGGCTTACGTGGCGATGCTGTTCAACAATACATCAATGCCGGAATTTCTACCGATCATGAATGTTTTACCGCAGATGAAGCGCTGGATAAATTGCAACGGGGCATGAAAATTCTTATCCGCGAAGGAAGCGCGGCCAAAAATTTTGAGGCGCTGATCGATCTATTGAACGATTGGCCAGAAATGATGATGTTCTGTAGCGACGATAAACATCCTGATAGTTTAGTCGAAAATCATATTAATCAGCTCTGTACAAGGGCAGTAGAAAAGGGAATTGATATTTTCAATATCCTACAAGCAGCCTGCATCAACCCTATTCTTCATTACAAATTAGATGTTGGCTCACTTCAGATCAATGATAATGCAGATTTTATCGTGCTTGAAGATTTAAAAACATTCAAGGTAAAACAAACCTATATCAATGGATTATTGCTTGCCGAAAATGGAAAAACAGTAGGCAATTGGGTAAAACATGTCGAAGATCGCGAATCGGTAAACCATTTCGATTGCAGCTTGAAAAAGGAACAAGATTTTATTTATCCATTTACCGGACAAATAGAAATTCCAGTTATTGAAGCTTTAGACGGGCAATTGATTACGAACAGAATATCTGCCAAACCGAAAGTTTTAAATCAAAATATCATTAGTGATCTGGAAAACGATGTTTTGAAAATGGTAGTCGTGAACCGTTATCATGATGCACCTATTGCAATATCCTTTGTAAAAAACTTTGGCTTAAAAAAAGGCGCCATTGCCTCAAGTGTTGCTCATGATAGTCATAACATTATTGCTGTTGGTGTAGATGATAAAAGCATCTGTGAAGCCGTAAATCTGGTAATTGCAGCAACTGGGGGTGTAGTGGCATTGGGAAATGGGGAAAAAGAAGTTTTAGCTTTACCAGTAGCAGGCTTGATGAGCAATCATAACGGCTACGAGGTTGCAAAAAGTTATACCTCAATAGATCAGTTTGCAAAGGATTTAGGCTCTACTTTGCTTGCCCCTTTCATGACGCTTTCTTTTATGGCTTTATTGGTGATTCCACACTTAAAATTAAGCGACAAAGGTTTATTTGATGGGAATGAGTTTAAGTTTGTTTAAATAGGGTATAAATGATTTAAATAATAAGCATTGTCATCTCGACTGAAACGCAGTGGAATGGAGAGATCTATCGAGTTAGATTTCTCGGCTTCGTTTCACTACGCTCGAAATGACGATTTTTGAGAATTGTAATTTTTCATCCGGAATGACAGCAAATTAATCTTATTCCATCACAAAAACCTCTGCCAGGGGATTAAACAGATATAACCGTTTATCATCTAAACAGATACACCGGTACCGCTTCCTAATCCGTTCGCCTTTCGTAAAACGCCGTCCATCTTTAATTTTAAAAGTGGTATTAATGGGCAATTGCTCTAAATGTAAAGTCTCGGCTTTATTGCTATCGTACTTTTTTAAGGCACGCGATAAATGCAGATCGGAACAGCTGGATGCCGCCGGGTTCGACATATAATTATCAATTGCTTTATGGATATCGGCTGGAAAGATATTCATGTCAAAAAAGGGAACCATCATCCGCTGGAAGTTCTTCTTCCACTCTGTACCATGTGGTTTTACTTTATTCTTGAAATCGTTCCAGGTGAGCAAGTGTGCAAACTCATGTACTGTGGTAACCAGAAAAGCGTAATGGTTAAGATTGAAGTTTACCGAAATGCGATGGCCTTTGCCTTGATAAGGATGACGGTAATCGCCCAGTTTTGTGGAGCGGGTTTTAGCAATCTTAAATTCGCACTGAAAATAATCGATCCATTTTGCAATTAGCGGTGCCGCTGGTTCGGGCATGTACTGCGCTAAAACTTTAACCTTTTCCATTTAACCGCAAAGTTCGCAAAGTTTTTCGCAAAGAGACAAAAGAAATTTACAAGCCATTCACTACACGTTTTAATCCATCCTTTAACCTAATTACGTTAAAATTCATCAAAAGGCCTAATTTGTGATTCCCTAATTTCATATAAGTTAATGTTTGGGCTAAATGAATATCGTTTAACATTTCAATACTTTTCAGTTCTAAAACCAATTTCCGTTCTACTAAAATATCAATCCGATAACCGCAATCAAGTTTAACCTCTTCAAAAACTAATGGCATCATCTTTTCTTTTTCTACAAATAATCCAGCCTTAAGAATTTTGTAATATAAACATTCTTTATAGGCGCTTTCTAACAATCCAGGCCCTAAAACATTATGAACTTCTATAGCCAATCCAATCACAATTTTTGAAAGTTCATTCTCATTCATAATATTATGTTGTCTTTGCGCCCTTTGCATTTCTGTTCTTAGCGCCCTTTGCGGTTAAACCTAAGCTTATTCTTCTGATGGAAACAACGACGCCAGCACCAGCTTGATCTCCCCAAAAGAATAATCTTTACCTAAAAACTCCCTTATCGTTGCCATTGATTTTGTTTTCTGGCTTTCCACTGCATCACTAATATTCCTGATCTTATTGGCCTTAACCAATTTGGTAACATCAAGTTGTTGGGTTGATACATAATAGGCCAGATGCCCTTCAATGGTACCTGTCGAAAAACCACGTTCTTTTGCAACTTCTTCGATGGTTTTCCCTTGCTCATAAAGTTCGAAGCTCACTAACTTGGTATCAATCTTTGGTTCTTTTTTCTTTTTCTCGGCTGCTGATTTTACCTTGAGTGTTTCTCCTTTTAGCTGGATGGCTTTCTGAAGCTGATTGTTTCTTTCAACCGTATTCAGCAATGCATCAGTATCGGCTTTGCTAAACTCTTTCCCCTCAATAAGTGCCTGCAATAAGGCCTTGCTTTTATGCATCTTTTTCAATTGCTCATACACCAGAATTTCAAATTCCAGCAGTTCTGTAACGTAGGTTTTAATCTGCTTTTCTTCCTTTATCACTTCAATTTGAGCCAGAAAACGGTCTGAAATCTCCTTAACCAGCGGATTAAAATATTTTAAGGCAGCCTCTACCCTTTTCGATACATTAAATAAAGTATGCTCAGTTTGCTGTGCGAACAGGTTCTTAAGCTGATTAACAAACGTATCAGCCGTAGCCGTGATTTTCTGAAAGTCGGTATAAATGGTATCCGTCCATTCTTCATGCCTTTGTTTAGCCGATTTTTCGCTTTTATCAAAAGTTTGACGGTGTTCTTTTAAATAGTAACGGATCAGGTTTAGGTCAAATGCAGCAAGCAAATAACTACGGATAAAAGTATAACTTTCTATACTGATTTGCTCATTCAGTACCGCTGATGGAAGTTTAGTTTTAGAAAAATAATGCACATTCTGATCCTGTTGCAAACCACTTTCGCGCAGATGAGAAGTTAAAACCAAACCTTTTAATGAGCGTAATCGCGATAAGGCCACGTAAGCCTGACCCGGCGCAAAAGCCTCCCCGACATCAATAATCGCTTTATCAAAAGTTAAACCTTGACTTTTATGCACGGTAATCGCCCAAGCGAGTTTGATGGGGTACTGAATAAACGAACCAGCCACATTTTCCTTGATCTCATTGGTTGCCTCATCCAGTTTATATTTAACATTTTCCCAGGTATAACGCGAAATCTCAATTACTGTCCTATCCTCAGGAAGCTCAATTTCGATTATGTCCTTTTCGATATGATGTACCACGCCGATCTTGCCATTGTAATATCGTTTTTCGGCCGTCATATCATTTTTAATGAACATTACCTGTGCGCCAACCTTTAGCTCTAAACTTTTATCATTCGGGTAAGCATATTCATTAAATTCACCCTGAATTTTTGCTTCAAAAAAGTAAGATTTGGTTTTCAGCTGGGCCAGTCGCTCACGGTTAATGCTATCAGCCTTATTGTTGTGCGTGGTTAAAGTGATGTAATTTTCATCGGCCGCTGGTTTAAAATCCTGTTTGAAATGCTGTCTGAGCAGGGCTGTATCTTCTGTGGTAATTTTATTATTCCGAAGGTTATTCAGCAGATTGATAAAAACAGCGTCATCCTGACGGTAAATTTTATCCAGTTCGATATAAACAGGAGGATTATCCTGCAAAGCCAGGGCATCAAAAAAATAAATGCTTTTATAAAACTTGGCCATAATGCGCCATTCATCATTTTTTACCACAGGAGGTAACTGGTGTAGATCGCCGATAAACAATAACTGTACCCCGCCGAACGGAAGGTTTCTGTTCCTCCGTACATATCGTAAAGCAAAATCTATGGCATCGAGCATATCGGCCCGCAGCATACTCACTTCGTCTATTACCAGCAGCTCCAATTCCTGCAACATGCGGCGTTTATTGCCCTGCATGTTTAAATGTTTTACTAAAGTTTTGGGTGTATTAAAGTTGAAATTGATATTTTCATTGATCAATCCTCCTGCAGCATCAGGGAAAAAAGCTCCAAAAGGAAGTTGGAAAAGCGAATGGATAGTTACCCCAGATGCATTGATTGCAGCAATACCCGTTGGTGCCACAATTAAGGCCTTTTTATGCGTGAGTTTAATCAGTTTTCGTAAGAAAGTTGTTTTACCTGTACCTGCTTTTCCAGTCAAAAAAACATGTTTTGAGGTATAATTAACAAATTTAGCCGCAATTTCTGCGGGCATAGAAGTTTCTTCCAAAGTAGGCATCGGCAGTAAAATTTTAGTCAACAATAAACGGAGGGATGAATAAAGCTAAACATTTTAGCACAAAACTAAAGAATGATTGATGAGAAATTTTAATTTTGGATCGATAATTTTAGTTAAGACGAGTAATTGAGCCAATTTTTATTAGATTTCTGATTCAAGATAATTATTATTAGCAACGAATTAATGCCCCAAATAGAATTACTGCATAAGCAATCTAAACCTGACAGAAACGGCAGCCTCCGATTTTTTCTATCGGAGCTATAGTGGATGGCAGGACCGTAATAACAAAAAAACCACTGTCCCTGCTTTTCCAAATCATTTTCTAAATCTATTCAACCACACCATAAAACAATACAACAACCTAGCAATTAATAATAAAGCTTTTTCTTATCTTTGCGGCCTGATGAAACAACAATATTCAAATCTTATCGCTGTTAAATTCCTTTAACAAGGTTTCATCACTTTTACACCCAAAATTTTATTATGCTTAACCCTGAAATAGAAAAACGTAAAACCTTTGCCATTATTAGCCACCCCGATGCGGGCAAAACCACACTGACAGAAAAATTTCTGCTTTTTGGTGGTGCTATCAATACTGCTGGTGCGGTAAAAAGGAACAAAGCGAACCAAAGCAATACCTCCGATTTTATGGAGATCGAAAAGCAGCGTGGTATTTCGGTTGCGACTTCGGTAATGGGTTTCGAATACAGTGGTAAACGTATCAATATTTTGGATACACCTGGTCACAAGGATTTCGCAGAAGATACTTACAGAACCTTATCGGCGGTAGATAGTGTGATTTTGGTGGTAGACTGTGTAAAGGGTGTGGAGGAACAGACAGAGAAACTCATGTCGGTTTGCCGTATGCGTAACACTCCGGTAATTATCTTTATCAACAAAATGGACCGTGAAGGTAAAGAGGCTTACGATTTACTGGATGAAATTGAAGAAAAGCTAAACATCAGTCTTTGTCCACTTTCATGGCCTATCGGCCAGGGGCATACCTTTAAAGGTGTTTACAGCATTTATAACAAACATTTAAATTTATTTAATTCGGATAAAACCAAAGTAACAGAATCGGTTGTGGCGGCAAGTGATTTAAATGATCCATCTTTATTAAATTACCTGAAAGAAAACGAAATCAATACGTTGAAAGATGATGTTGAATTGGTTGACGGTATCTACGGTAAGATAGATAAGGATTTATATACTGATGGCTTGGTTGCGCCAGTGTTCTTTGGCAGTGCGATCAATAACTTCGGGATAAAAGAACTTTTAGATACATTCATCGATATCGCCCCAAGCCCTCGTCACCGTGAAGCTGAAGAGCGTGATGTACTGGTTGAAGAGAAAAATTTCAGTGGGTTTGTGTTTAAGATCCACGCCAACTTAGATCCAAAACACCGAGACAGGATTGCCTTTTTAAGGATCTGTTCAGGTAAATTTGAACGCAATAAATTTTATTATCATACCCGTCAGGATAAGAAACTAAAATTCTCTAATCCGATGGACTTTATGGCTAACGAAAAAAGTATTGTTGAAGAGGCCTGGCCAGGCGACGTGGTTGGCTTATACGATAGTGGCAACTTTAAAATTGGAGATACCTTAACCGAAGGTGAAAAACTGCAGTTTAAAGGCATCCCGAGTTTCTCTCCATCTATCTTCAAAGAGGTAGAAAATATGGACCCAATGCGTACCAAACAATTGGAAAAAGGTATTGAGCAGTTAACCGATGAAGGAGTTGCTCAGTTATTCGTGATGCAACCTGGAAACAGGAAAGTGATCGGTGCAGTTGGTGAGCTTCAGTTCGAGGTAATCAACTTTAGGTTGGAGCATGAGTATGGTGCTAAATGTCGTTTTCGTACCCTGAGTTATACCCGTTCGAGCTGGGTAACTTCTACCGACAGAAAGAAACTGGATGAATTTGTAAAACGTAAACAACAACACATCGGTTTCGATAAAGAAGCTAATCCGGTTTATTTGGCGGACAGTGAATACATGATCAATTTAACGAAACAGGATTATCCTGATATTGAATTTCATAAAACCAGCGAGTTTAAGAGTTAGCTTATTGAATAATTGAGTGATTGAATAAAAGAATATTGGCAACAGCGCTAATAAATTCATTAATTCAATCACTCAAGTCCAATCATTTTCATTTACTCATATCCCAAACTTTAAGACTATTTAAAACCGCTTTACCTCCTGTGGAAAATGCCGTAATTCCAGTGGCTTTTTCATCGGGAAAAATCATCGTGGTAATTACCTTTTCGCCAGCATTCCCGAAAACTTCTAACGAAGATTTATCAAACAGCACCTGGAGTTTAATTTTACCGTTTACCGGATTTACGGTTGCAGTTTGAATGATGTTCTTATCATTTTTAATCCCTTTCTCTGAACGCGTGCAATCAACATAAAGTTGTTTTTTAATAGCATCATAGCCAACTTCAACTTCCTTAACAACATTTCCTTTCTCATCCTTTAATTGAGCAAGCTTAAAACCTATTTTTTCTGTATCCTTGATAGAAAATTCAGCATTAATCCAATATGAATTTTGACTGGTACCCAAATCAATATTCTGATCGATAACCAGGTTTTGTCTGCTTATTACTTTACCGTTCGAATGTTTTTTAATGTTATCACCGATCAAGCTAGCCGGTTGCTGAAACAACCTAATCCCTTCGGGTGTAGTTTTTAAAGATAAATCCCGCGGGATTGACATCTGTCCTTTCCATGGGAATGTTTCTTTGCCGCCTGGCTGTAACCATCCCAATAAAATCCGCTGGTTTTTTGGCGCATCGTTCCAGGGAATGGCAGCATAAAAAGAATCCCCCTCATCAACCAATAAGGTCAACTTTCCGTCATTGTCATTTTTAAAAGTTTTGCCATCAAAATCACCGACAAAATATTGCATTGTTGGTCCTTTTGGTCCGAATAATGAAATGGCTAAAACCCATTTGATATTGTTTTTATTTCCGTCAACAGCAAGGGGAATAATAAACGGACATTCCCAACCACTACCTTGATTACCTTGTTTCCCAAAATCACTCAGCATGGTCCAGTCTTTTAAGTTTTTTGAGCCATAAAACCTCGCCTGATGCTCATCAACCATTGCAACGGTCATGATCCATTGCTGAGACGCTTCATGCCACCAGACATTAGGGTCTCTGAAATCTTTTTTGTTTAAATCGATAATCGGATTTTTTGCATAATTGGTAAAGGTTAATCCGCCATCATTGCTATAGGCCATATACTGCGATTCGTTGCGCTGCTTCGGAAGATCTGCGGTATAAAAAGCTACAACTGGCGCTTTTCCATTTCCCAATCCGCTTACGTTATGCTTATCCAGCACAGCCGAACCCGAAAAAATCATGGTAGTGGTGTCATTTGTTATTTTTTCGGGAATAGCAACCGGAAGGTGTTTCCAGCTCACCAGATCTTTACTGGTGGCGTGGCCCCAGCTCATGTGCCCCCATTTATTTTCGAACGGATTGTACTGATAATAAAGATGAAATTCCCCATTCAGATAAATCAACCCATTTGGATCATTTAACCAATTTGATGGTGCTGTAAAATGATAGGTCGGCCTCCATTGAGGCGTAGGCTGTTGAGCGAAAGTGCTTATCCAACAGCAAATTAAAAAAACGAGAATATATTTGGTCTTGAACATAGTGAATTCAAATTACAAATAAGAATTCAATTACTAAAACGTTTTAATTCGCTTCTTGAGATCTTTACATTTTTTTTTTCTTCATCAATATGATCATACTGCTGATACGTTTGTGCTAAACGCCTTTTAATTTTTGAGATGAGCAACCTCGGCGAAAGCACTTTAACACACTCTCCAAAACCTAATATTTCGCGTTCCAATTCATAATTCAACACCACATCTATTCTAAAAACGGTTGTTTTATCGTTCTTAGTTAATGTTACCTGCGATGAATGCAAAGGTTTGGTTAACACATAAGGTGCATGGTCGTTGGTAAATTCGAGGATTACTTTTTGAGCACGGTCACGTTCGTTTTTGGTTACACCAATTAAATCATCGTAATATCGATCGAAATCTACACCTTGATAACTTACAAATTCTTCGTTGGGCAATTCCTGAAATTCTACTATCCTATCCAATGCCAGATTTAAGATCCCTGGCCGCTTTTTCGCCTTACATATTAAAAACCATCTGTTGCGGTATTCTTTCAATAGATATGGATAGTAAATTCCCTGCTGAGATTGTTGCGCCTTGAAAGATTTATATTCTATTAACAAAGATTGTTTGTTTAAAACGGCTTGATACAAGGGCGGAATGCATTCTAAGCCTTTAACCAGCTTGTTACTCTCCAATTGAATATTATTGCCACTCTGTTTGGTCGATTTGTAGAGGTTATTTTCTAAACGGGCAATCATATCACTCATTTCGTCGAAATAGTTAAAGGCATTAAACTGTTTCAGTACGCCAACAATTTCTTTCATTTTATCTACATCGGCATTATTGATCGGCGCTTTGGTAATACTGAAACCCGGGTCTTCGTAAGCATAAAAGCGTTTATCTTTTACCACAATCGGCGCATTGTAGCCAAGCTTGTCACTCCGCATCAGTTGGATATCGGCTTGGATGGTCCGTTTGCTTACCCCAGTGGTAATCCCTTCGAGCTCGTACAGGGTTGCCGACACCTTTTCGATGATGTCTTCTAATGTCCATTTACGGTAACGGTTCTTCAAACAATCATCAATGGTTTTATACCGGATAAGCGCTAATTTATTTACTGCCATTTTAATCAATTTGGTCTTCAAGCTAAAAATCTGATCATAAAGCTTATTTAAATATAGCAAAGTGTTCTTCATCTACGCAATACAATTGCGCAATTGAGTGTTAAAAGAATAAATTTAATCGAAAAATAAATTTTATTAATCTAATTACCAGATACTTATTTATTTTATTACAAAATAAATTTTACTACGCAAATCGACCGCGTAGTGGTGGTGGCATCTTTGTAATGTCGCCAGTCGATACAGTTCTTTGAGAAATATTAATGATAACAATCTGATTGACAGAAACAGTCTACTGTTCTAAATGATACGCGCGCTCTGTCATGCTGCTCCGATTTATTTGGCTCAGCATTTCATTAAAATGAAGCCCCTGTTCGGGATATGCCGGACAGGGTTACGTTAGTAAAGGTTATCACAATCAGATTAATATAAAGAAATCCCGAAAGGGATGGCAACACTAAATAAGATCTATCCAATGTTGTGGGTTTCGGAATAGCCCCAAAGTATTCGGGCAAATTGCTTGGAATATACTGATAAGGATTATGATAGACTGTCTAAACACGTTGTGTGTCGTGGGTTCGAATCCCACTTCCGAGCAATCGGAATAATTCAGGGGTAGAATAACAACAAATCATGCAGGTTCGAATCCTGCTTCCAACCATCACTTGGAATCGCATAAGGGTAATGCAATGGACTTAGGATCCATCTTAAAAGAAGGGCAACTTTTCAAACCGCTCAAAAGATCAGCATTGTAAAACCGCATTCAGCTTTAAGGTTCATCATAAAATCTCAAAAGCGAATTTGCCTTTTGCTTTGTAAGCAAAACAGATGAACGAAACGGTTTAAAAATCAAATTCAGCAATTAGCGGCTAACAGAATCTTCGGATGCGAAAACTGCTAAAGTTTAATTTCATTCTTAAAAACATCAGGATTCTTTTTACTTCCGCAAGAAACGAATGAATGCGCTTTTGCAATGCTTTGTAAAACAAGAAATTAAATAATTATAAATCTCAACATCAGAAAACATGAAAAGAGTAACCATTAACACCAATTATGTTGGATTGGTGTTTAAAAAAGGAAAATTAAAAAACGTTTTAACAGCTGGAACTTACTGGTTAGGTTTCGGTGAAGATATGACTTTGTACGATATGGCAAAAGAGTACTATTACACGGTTGCCGAATTGGATGTCTTATTGGAAAACACAGATTTTGTGAATTTGATTCACTTGGTAAGTGTTGCCGATAATGAACTGGCCTTGGTTTATCAAAACAAAAATTTCAAGAACGTTTTAACGGCTGGCAGACATGCCATCTGGAAAGGTTTGTCTGCATATAACTTTGTTAAGGTAGATATCAGTAACATCAAAATTGATGAAACGATTGATAAAAATTTGTTGGAGAAAGCGCCATTGTTGAATTACATCAGGGCTTATAAAGTAGAATCATTTGAGAAAGCTTTATTGTTTGTTGATGGTAAATTTGAAAACGTATTGGAATCAGGAAACTATGTTTACTGGAAAAACAGTACTACTGTTCAAGTTTTGAAAACCGATATGAGGCAATTGAATATGGAAATTATCGGTCAAGAAATCTTAACCAAAGATAAAGCACAATTGAGGGTAAATTTCAGCATCCAATATAAAGTTGATGACATCATCAAAGCCTTATTGGAGAACAAAGAATTTGAAAAACAATTGTACATCACCATGCAATTGGCATTAAGAGAATGCATTGGCTTAATGACTTTTGACGAATTGATGGAAAGCAAGGAAAAAATTGCTGAAATGGTAATGGCCATCACTTTAGATAAGGTTGAAAATTTGGGTGTAAAATTAACAAACTGTGGTGTTAAAGACATCGTTTTACCAGGTGACGTTAAGGAAATTATGAACCAGGTTTTAGTTGCCGAAAAAAGAGCGCAAGCCAATATCATTACCCGGAGAGAAGAAACGGCATCAACCAGAAGTTTGTTAAACACCGCCAAATTGATGGAAGACAACGTTATGTTGTATAAGTTGAAAGAGATGGAATATGTGGAGAAAATCGCAGAAAAAATCAACAACATCAGCTTATCGGGCAGTGGACAAATTGTAGATCAATTGAAACAAATCTTCCTAAAATAAATTAAATTTAGAAACCCTCGGTCAGGTGAGTATTACCTGCCGGGGATTGAACAAGAATAGAATGAAAACCACAATAATAAATAAACTTGCAGAAATAGAAAGATCAAATGATATCAAAATATTATTTGCATGTGAATCAGGTAGCAGAGGATGGGAATTTCCCTCACCGGATAGTGATTTCGATGTCCGCTTTATTTATGTGCGCCCGCTCAATTTTTATCTTTCTGTTCAGGATAAGGATGATCAATTGGGTTTTCCTATTAATGATGAGCTAGATATTTACGGATGGGACATCAGGAAGGTGCTTAAATTGATCCGGAAATCTAATACTACTCCTTTCGAGTGGTTACAATCGCCAATCATTTATAGTGAACTGGGTAATTTTAGAAATGATTTATGGACACTCTGTCAAACATACTTTTACAGAAAAACAAATATCAATCATTATTTAGGAATAGCACACAGCGCACTAGAAACTGTAGTAAACGAAAATGAAATTAAGATTAAAAAGCTTTTTTATGTACTTCGCCCCCTACTTTCAGCTAAATGGTGTTTGGAGAAAAACACGATTGCGCCAATGACCATCGGGCCGCTTTTAACCTTAATGCCCGAGCATCTTCAAACATTGGTAAGGGATTTAGTCATATTAAAATCGACCTCAGCAGAAGGTTTTATCATCAAGATAGCCCCTGAGTTGAGTAGATACATTGATGCTGAATTTAAAAACTGTACCGAAGGAGCCAAAGATTTACCAAAAGAAAGTTTTAATGCAGAAATGCTTGATGCATTTTTTAGAGATACAATAACCCGTTATGACGATTAAAGATTTAAAGGATAAAAATTTACTGTTATTTGAATGTTTAAGCGGTAGTAAGGCTTATGGGTTAGATACTCCACAATCTGATACTGATATTAAAGGAATATATTATATGCCAAAAGAAATGTTTTTTGGTTTGAAGTATATCCCACAGATCAGCAATGAAAGTAATGACGAAGTTTACTATGAAATTGGCCGTTTTATTGAATTATTGATTAAAAACAATCCAAATATTGTAGAGATCTTGGCAACACCAGAAGAATGTATCTTATATAAGCATCCGATATTGTATAAACTAAATATTGACATAATTTTATCAAAGCTGTGCAAAGATACCTTTGGCGGATATGCTTTAACACAGATTAGAAAAGCAAAAGGTTTGAACAAGAAGATTTTAAATCCAATGCCGAAGACCAGAAAAACAGTATTGGATTTTTGTTTCATCACAGAAAATTATTCATCTGTAAAAGCGAAAAGCTGGCTTGCAAAAAATGCTATTTCAAAAGCTGATTGTGGATTGTCGAAAATTCCAAATGCTAAAGATCTGTATGCCTTGTTTCATGATGCGGAGAAGAAATTGAATTATAAGGGTATTGCAAATAAGGAAGCGGCAAATGAAGTATCAGTCTCATCAATACCTGCAGGAGAACAAGAAATCGCTTATTTGTTTTTCAACAAGGATAGCTATTCATCTTATTGCAAAGAGTACAATGAATATTGGGATTGGGTAGAAAAACGAAATGAAGATAGGTACAGCTTAAATAAAAGCCATGGCAAAGATTACGATGCCAAAAACATGATGCATACCATTAGACTTTTGCAGGTAGCGCTTGAGATTGTACGCGATGGAGAACTAAATGTAAAAAGACGAAATCGGGATGAGTTACTTTTAATAAAAAGAGGAGAACTTGATTACGATGAAGTATTAAAAATGGCGGAAAAACTAATGCTACAAATAGAACAAGAAACAACAAAAAGTAAGCTTCAGGAAAAACCAGATGCTCAACTAATCGAATCGATACTTGTTGAGATCAGAGCAGAACTTTATGCCGATTAAAAGATTAAACAATGAACAACAACATAACAGGAAAAGACCTCATAGAAATAGGTTATTCCGAAGGAAAAATAGTAGGTCTGGCTTTAGCTATCCTGAATGAAAATTTCACGGAAATTGAAGAAAAAGAATTATTGACCTTATTTAAAAAAGTAAAAGATTATCCTGAAAGTTTTTTGGATGATGAAGTATTAAATGTACTCGCAACCGCTGTGATTGAGGAAGCCAATCCAAAGTCAGACGGAACCATTGGACTGATCAACAGTACTAAAGATTATTCTATTTTCGGTGCTGATTATATAGAAGATGGTGCCCGAAATCAAATGGATATTGCGATGAAACTACCTGTTTCAGTAGCTGGGGCGTTAATGCCCGATGCTCACCAAGGTTATGGCTTGCCGATTGGTGGTGTATTAGCGACCAGAAATGCAATTATCCCTTATGGTGTAGGTGTAGATATCGGTTGCCGAATGGCTTTGAGTATTTTCGATATCCCAGAGAAACACTATTTCGGAAAGGATGCAATGTACAAACGCGAATTAATTGCTTTTACCAAATTTGGTGCGGGTCAAAATTTTAATGGTAATGAAAGAGCTGATCATGATGTTTTAGAAAACGAAGCATTTAATACTACTCCTTTCCTTAAAAATTTACACGGAAAAGCCTGGGCTCAATTAGGGACTTCAGGGGGTGGGAATCACTTTGTAGAATGGGGGATCATCGATTTTGCTGAACGCGATGAGATTTTAAATATTGATAAAGGACGTTACGTAGCATTGTTGACCCATTCAGGTTCCCGTGGTTTTGGCGCAACCATTGCTGGTCATTACACCAAACTGGCGAAAGACATCTGTAAACTCCCGAAAGAGGCTGCAAACCTGGCTTATTTGGATCTAAATTCTGCCGAAGGGCAAGAATATTGGATTGCCATGAATTTAGCTGGCGATTATGCTTCAGCTTGTCATGAGGTGATCCATAAAAGATTAACCAAAGCCATTGGCGCCAAAGTTTTGGCCAAGGTAGAAAACCACCATAATTTTGCTTGGAAAGAAATGCTTAATGGGGAAGAAGTAATTGTGCACCGAAAAGGTGCTACGCCAGCAGGTAAAGATGTGATGGGGATTATTCCAGGAAGTATGACTGCGCCGGGATTTCTGGTTAGGGGAAAAGGCGAAATCAGTGCGATCAATTCTGCATCTCACGGTGCGGGACGTCAAATGAGCCGAACAAAAGCGATTCAATCGATTACCAAATCGGATATGAAAGCCATTTTGAAAGATCATAATGTTACTTTAATCGGAGCAGGTTTGGATGAGGCGCCAATGGCTTACAAAGACATTAACAAAGTGATGGCAGCACAAACAGAACTGGTTGATGTAGTGGCTAAATTTGAACCTAAAATGGTGAGAATGGCTGATGATGGTAGCAGGGAGGATTAGTTTTTAGTCTGGAATCCCTAGTCTGGGTTCTACTATACAGTCGTCACCCTGAATTTATTTCAGGGTCTATCTCCCAATAAAGATGCTGACCACGAAATAGCTATTAGGCCATTGAAGCCATAAAAAACTACTAATAAAATAAATTCAGCATGACGATTGGGTTTGGAAACGAATCAAAATGTTTGTTGGCGCAAAACAAAAAATCCTCTTCAATTAATTTTGAAGAGGATTCTTATTTTTTGTCTAACCGATCGGAACAAGCTTAACTTAAATAAACCTGATTGACGGGAAAAGCTCCCGATTTTTCATCGGGACTTGTACCAAAAGCAGGGCTACAATAACCGATTAGCACAACAATTGCTTTCCAAAAAAAGCACTTATAATATTCTATTAGCTATAAATGCTTATTTCAACTTACTCAATGCCGTTTTAATCCTAGGCAACATGTCTTTAATATCCTGCAGGGTACAAGCACCAACCGATGCTCTGAACCAAGGCATGCTGTCTTCATTTCCAAACGCAGAGAATGGAACCAAAGCTGCGCCGGCTTCTTTGATCAGATAGAAATTCACATCTGCACTGTCTTTTAAAAGCTGACCATCTTCAGTGGTTTTCCCGATATAATCGATTTTAATGGTCAAATAAATTGCGCCCATCGGTTCAACAGCATCAACGTTAAAACCCTCAGTTTTTAATTCGTTAAAGCCATTGTAAAGTGCATTTAAGCTATCTTGAATTTGGCCTTTAAAACTGGTCAAAAAAGTATCAACCTGTGCTTTATCATTAAAATAGTTAGACATCGCCACTTGCTCGGCCTTTGGTGCCCAGGCACCCATGTGGCCAACCAAAGCTTTCATCCTATTGATAATATCCTCCGGGCCAAAACCCCAGCCTACACGTACACCTGTTGCAGCTAAACATTTCGAGCTACCATCAACAAAAACGGTAAACGGACGCATTGCAGGGCGTAAAGAAACCGGGTTTACATGCTCTTTTCCGAAAGTTAAAAGTGAATAAATCTGATCATACATCATGTATAATGGTTTTTCGTCAGCTCCACGAGATGCATTTTCTTCTAAAACAGCGTCACAGATTTCAGCTAGTGAATCTGCATCAAACATTGTTCCCGTTGGATTTAACGGCGAGCACAATGCCAACAAAGTTGCTCCTTTTAAATGTGGCTTTAGCTGTGCAGCTGTCGGCATAAAGTTATGTGCAGCATCTGTTTCTACAGCAATAGTTTTTGCCGAAGTCAAGTGAGAGTAGTGGTTATTGTTCCAAGATGGAGCAGGGAAAACCACTGTATCTCCCGGATCGATCAAAGCCAGGTAAGTAGCATAAATTAACGGACGTGAACCACCGGAAACTAAAATGCTGTTGGTGTTATATTCTAATCCAAATCTATCCTTTAATAATTCCGAAACCGTTTCGCGCAAAGGTAAAACACCATCAGCAGGTGGATAATTGGTTTGATTTGCATTGTATGCATCAACAATTCCAGCCTTTAGTTCAGTTGGGATTGGGTAAATGTTTGCATCAAAATCGCCTATGGTTAAATTAGCGATCGAAGCACCTTTGCGCTTCATTTCGTTCACCTCATTACCGATTTTTATAATTTCTGAGCCAATTAATGAACTGGCCAACACTGAAACTTTCATACTTATATATTGAATGCTAATATTAGCAGATTTATAATGCTTTAATTATTTTTTGAAGTTCTTTTTTATCAATACTACTTTCTTCTGATTTATCGTAGAGGGTCAACATATTGATAATTGTACCATCAGGAGTAGTTGAAACTAAATAAGTTATTATCCTAAATCCTCCGCTTTTACCTTTTCCTTTGCTTTTTACAGCAAGTCTAATTTTGTATAAACCTGCACCTAAATCAGTACCTTGCTGCGGATTTTCAAGAAGTTTTTCTTCAAGTTCGTAGAGATCTTCTACTAAAGAAAGATATTTCTTTTTATAGACTTTAGCTTTTTTGATAAAAACGTTTGAATAAATAACCTCATTAGCCATTAAATATCTCTTAAACTTAAAGGCTTCCGTTTTCCTTGCTGCATTTCCTTAATTTCTTTTAAAGCCTGAGCAATTTCAGAAGTTATCTGGCTTGTTGGTTCTGATTTAACTTTTGCACCAATTTTGCTAAGGAATTCTTTTACAAAACCTGCATCTTTATCCTTAATTTCTATTGTTAAAGTTGTCATATTTACAAATTTAGCAAATTTTATTTAACCAAATCTTCAATTGCTTTATTCACTTTTCCGAAGCCAAACTGCGACAGTACATTCTGCATTGCAGCAGTAATCTGCTCGT
Source organism: Pedobacter sp. R-06 (assembly GCF_049913135.1). NCBI lineage: Bacteria > Pseudomonadati > Bacteroidota > Sphingobacteriia > Sphingobacteriales > Sphingobacteriaceae > Pedobacter > Pedobacter sp. R-06. The sequence goes on from NZ_CP183977.1 coordinate 5,125,705, forward strand.
TACAAAGGTTGCCGATGCTTCCTTCGTGTGTATGATGTATTTGGCCAGAAGGTGCAAAACTACCATTTTCTATCTGTTCGCCAACAATTTTATAAGCCTCTCTAAATGGAACACCCTGGAGCGCCAGATCATTCACTACTTCAACGCTAAACAGATAGTCGTATTTTTTATCCTTTAAAATATCATCCTTTATCGTGATGTTCTGGAACATAAAAGTAGCGATCTCCAAACATTCGTTTAAAGAAGTAATCGCCGGAAATAGATTTTCTTTCAGCAATTGTAAATCGCGGTGATAACCCGATGGCAAATTGGTAATCATCATGGCAATTTCATTCGGCAAAGCCTGAATTTTATTGCAACGTGAACGGATCAGCTCAAAAACATCAGGATTTTTCTTGTGTGGCATAATGCTCGAACCTGTGGTAAGCTCTGCCGGAAAACTAATAAATCCGAAATTCTGATTGATGAACAAACACACATCCATAGCCATTTTAGCTAAAGTTGCTGCAACAGCGCTCATGGCCTGTGCTAAAATCCTTTCGGTTTTGCCACGCCCCATCTGTGCATAAACCACGTTATAGTTCAAACTTTCAAAACCCAGTAATTGGGTTGTTAAAGTCCTGTTTAAAGGGAACGAAGACCCATAACCAGCAGCAGATCCTAATGGATTTTTATTGCAGATTTTCCATGCAGCCAGCATCAATTCCATATCATCTGCCAGGCTTTCGGCATAAGCACCGAACCACAAGCCAAAAGACGATGGCATGGCAATCTGCAAATGCGTATAACCTGGCATCAATTTATCTTTGTGCGTATTGCTCAGCTTAATTAGCTCATTAAACAAGGTTGTGGTTTGGCCAACCATATCTTCGATGCAAGCCCTAAAGAACAGTTTCAAATCAACCAGTACCTGATCATTACGTGAACGGCCGCTGTGGATTTTTTTTCCTGCCTCTCCAATTCGCTGAGTAAGCAACCACTCTACCTGTGAGTGCACATCTTCTACGCTATCTTCAATAGTGAAATTTCCAGCTTCAATATCAGCGTAAATGTTTTTCAGTTCTTGTTGAACCATTTTCAGTTCTTCAGCTGTTAGCAAATTAATGGTTTCTAACATTTGGGTATGCGCCAAAGAACCCAATACATCAAACTTTGCCATTTGCAGATCCAGTTCACGGTCTCTTCCAACCGTAAAACGCTCTACAAACTGATTTACATCTATATTTTTTTGCCAGATTTTCATTCTTATGATTGCTCTATTTTATACCTGCACAAAGGCAGTCGAAATACCCGCAAAAGTACAATAAATAGATTAGAATCAGTAATGAGATTGATTTGTAACGCACATTTAAAGGCCAATAAACTCAATTTTATATGGCTACTCATAATTCTTGGTTTAAAAGCTTATTTTCGTATAAACTTAAACTTATTATGAAATCCCTAAAACTGTTCTCCACCGTTTTTTTCATGCTTGTTATACCCAATCTACAGGCACAGGAAAAGCCAGCATTAGGCTGGAAAGATGTTTCTAAATGGACCTTTAATAGACCTGCTACTTTATCGCCCAATGGCGAATGGATTGCCCTAGCCAACGGACCGGTTGAGGGAGATCTAAAGATGACGATCAGAAAAACCAATGATACTTTAAGCCGCAACTACCCAATTGGAGCAACGGCCAATAACATCTCATTTTCAAACGATTCAAAATTCGCGGCTTTTAAAGTTGCGCTTAAGGATAGCGAAGCCAAAGCAGCAAAGAAAACAAACAAGCCGGTTTATGATAAACTCTTGCTGGTTTCATTGAGTGATAATAAGCAGACGACTTTTGAAAAGGTAAAAAGTTTTAGCTTTTCTGAAAAATCACCTGAATGGATTGCCATCCAATTTGCTCCGGCAGAAAATGCTTCTAAAGAGAAAGATGCACCGAAAGGTACCGACGTGCTGCTTTACAACCTGATCACCAAAAAAAGTTACAACCTTGGCAATGTTTCAGAGTTTGCATTTAACAAAACAGGAAGCCAGTTCGCTTATGTTATCGATGCAGCTGGGCAAAATGGAAACGGTATTTTTCTACGCGACATGAAAACAGGCATTACCACAGCGCTCGATAATGATAAGGCCGTTTATCAAAAGCTGGGCTGGAATGAACAGGGAACTGCATTTGCTCTGCTTAAGGCCAATAAAAACGATAAATATAAAGATGATGTTTACAGTATGCTTGGTTTTAACAAAATCAATGGTGATTTAACGAACAAGGTAGTTTATAATGGCATTGATGACAAAATATTTCCAACAAATATGGGGATCAATGCCAACGCCACCCCGTTCTGGTCGGATGATCAATCTGTTTTGTTCCTTGGCATCAATACGCTAACAAAAAAAGAAGAAAAGAAAGAGGAGAAAAAGGATGATAAGAAAACGGATACTTTAGCTAAAGCAAAACCTGAAGTTAAAAAAGATGATATTGAGAAACCTGATATGATTATCTGGAATTGGCAGGATAAGAGACTACAATCGGCCCAACAAACGCAAGAAATGCGCGATAAAAATTTTAGTTATTTAAGTGCTTATCGCATTGCGGATAAAAAATTCATTCAACTTGCAGACAGCAATATGCGCTCAGTTAGTGTAAACCCTAAAAGTTTATACGCGATTGGCTACGATAATTCGAAATATGAGTTGATGGGAAATTTAGATGGGCAAAGTTATGTGGATGTTTATCTGATCAACCTTAAAACCTTTGGCAAGAAATTACTATTTGAAAAAATGTATGCCTCTAACGGAGGGAGACTTGTAGTTGCACCCAACGGAACTTTAGCCAGTTATTATGTTGACGGTGCATTTTATAGCATCAATTTAGAAAGCGGAAAAACGGCTAACCTTACCAGCAAGATTAAATCTTCTTTTGTTGATGAATTAGATGACCATAACATAATAAAACCAGCCACGCAAAACCTGGGCTGGTCAGCTGATTCTAAATATGCATTGATTAAGGATAATTACGATTTATGGAAAATCTCTGCTGACGGAAATAGTATTACTCCATTATCTGATAATTGGAAAAGCAAGAAAACCGAAGTGGCCTCCCGTTTCCGCGTTGATGCTGATGAGAAAGGTGTTGATTTAAGCAAAGACCAGTATTTTGCGGTATTTAACACCAAAAACAAGAAAAACGGCATTGGGATTTTACCTGCAGGTAAATCTAAAATCAATATTTTGTTCCTAGACGACAATGCTTACCAAAGTTTTTCAAAAGCCGAACAAGCTAAAGTTTTTACTTATACCAAAAGTAATTTTCAGCAATCTCCAGATTATTATATAAGTACAGCAGCCGATTTAAGTACTGCCAAAAAAGTAACTACAAATACTCCAGATCAGGCTAAATATGCATGGTCTTCGGGTGTAAAACTAATTGATTATGTGAGTGCAAATGGCGATAGCTTGCAAGCGGCCATTTATTTACCTGCCAATTATGTTCCTGGAAAGGCTTATCCTACCATCACATACATTTATGAAAGGTTAACTGATGACCTGAATACTTATACCATGCCTACATTTCCTGGTGGAGGTTTCAATAAAGCGATGTATACCAGCAATGGATACGCTGTTTTAATGCCCGATATTAAATATAAGCTGAATGATCCGGGCATGTCGGCCGTTGCCTGCGTAGTACCTGCAGTGAAGGCAGCCATTGCCACCGGAATTGTTGACGAAAAAAATGTGGCTATCCATGGTCACTCATGGGGTGGTTATCAAACTTCATTTTTAATTACCCAAACCAATATTTTTAAAGCGGCCGCAGCCGGGGCTCCATTAACCAACATGATCAGCATGTATAGCTTAATTTACTGGAATAGCGGTGGCACAAACCAAGCCATTTTCGAAGCCAGTCAAGGTAGGTTAACGCCTGGTTATTGGGATAACTGGGATGCTTTCGCGCGCAACTCTCCAGTATATCATATCAAAAAAGTACAAACTCCGTTATTGCTTTTACACAATGATAAAGATGGGGCTGTAGATTTTACCCAGGGCATTGAATATTACAACGGTTTAAGAAGGTTAAACAAACCTGTTGTGATGATTACCTATCGCGGCGAAAACCACGGAATTGCAAAATTGCCAAACCGTAAAGATTATGCCGTACGGATGATGGAGTATTTCGATTATATGCTTAAAGGAAAATCTGCTCCCGAATGGTGGAGTAAAGGGGTAAACCGGTTAGATATGGAAAAACACTTAGAGGCAAGAGCTTTTGATGGTGGCGAAGAGAATTGATTATTTTGAGAAAGCCTCAGCTCTATTAGACCTGAGGCTTTCTTTTTATTTACCGTTTATTACCGGCTTAAGCATGTTTACATATCCCTCAACTCCTTCTGCTACTTCTCTAACATATAAAAACTCATCGGCCATGTGCGAGCGACCGGAAAAACCCGGACCGCATTTTACCGATGGAATATCTAATAGCGCCTGATCAGAAGTAGTAGGCGAACCATAAGTAGTTTTTCCAAGGGCAACACCAGCCTGAACAACCGGATGGTTTTTGTCAATCGACGATGGTTTTAAGCGGATAGACCGGGGGGTAACATCACAATCAACATTTGCCCTGATAATCTCTAAAACCTCTTCATTAGTGTAAGCATCGGTTACACGAACATCAACCGTAAAAGTACAATTTGCCGGAACCACATTATGCTGCGAACCTGCATTGATAATCGTAACCGTCATTTTTAATGGTCCGAAAACCTCAGATACTTTTGGAAACTGATAATTTCTAAACCACTCAATATCTTTTAGGGCTTTGTAAATTGCATTTTCCCCTTCTTCACGTGCCGCATGACCGGCTTTTCCATGAGACACACAATCTAAGACCAATAAGCCGCGCTCGGCAATGGCTAAATTCATTTCTGTTGGCTCACCCACAATACCGAATTCCAGTTCGCCCAAATCAGGCAGCACCAGTTCTAAACCATTATTACCAGAAATTTCTTCTTCAGCAGTTGCTGCCAAACAGATGTTATATTTTAAATCTTCTTGTTCGTAGTAGTACAGAAATGTACCAATTAATGAAACTAAACAGCCACCAGCATCATTACTGCCCAAACCAAACAGTTTATCACCTTCAATTGCAGCATCGTAAGGATCGCGGGTATAACCAGAGTTTGGCTTAACCGTATCATGATGTGAGTTTAAAAGTAATGTTGGTTTATTGGCATCGAAATGTTTATTGTAAGCCCAAACATTGTTCATTTTGCGCTGAGTCTTAATCCCTCTCTCCTCCAAAAACTGCGCAATTAAATTCGCCGTCCGATCTTCTTCTTTACTAAAAGACTGAATGCGGATCAACTGTCGCAATAAATCCAGACTTTCTTTTTGTATATTTTCTAGTAACATAGTATCAAGTAATTAGTAGCAAGTAGTAAGATAATTTTATCTTTAACCTGTTACTTTTAATTTATGGCTAGGCACATCATCTCACTTTACCATTTTGCATCCCTTTTAACCTTCTTTGGTATACAGATTTCCTGCTTTTAAAGCCGAAAGTTTAATACCTTTTATCAATGATGAGCTAAAACCGTTGTGTTCCATTTCATTTAAACCGGCAATGGTACAACCTTTCGGCGAAGTTACCTTATCTATTTCTGATTCAGGGTGTGTTCCATGTAATAAAAGCAAATCGGCTGCTCCCTTAGCCGTTTGAACAGCCATTTTTAAAGCTTCATCAGCATGAAAACCGATTTCTACCCCACCCTGCGATGCAGCCCTGATTGCCCTTAAGAAAAACGCAATACCGCAAGCACAAAGCGCTGTTGCAGAAGTCATTAAATCTTCATTAATTTTAACAACAGATCCTACAGTTTCGAACATTTTGGTCACATCTGCAATGTTTTCTGCCGATGCGTTATCGCTGGCCATGCAAGTCATCGATTGACCAATAGCAATTGCTGTGTTAGGCATTACCCTGATTACCTCAACATTATCACCCAATTTTTCTCTAACCGCAGCACAGCTCACGCCAGAAATTACCGATATAACCAAATGTTTGGCCGGAACAATTGAAGCCTGAATTTCATCTAAAACCGTATTTAATTGTTGTGGCAGAACAGCCAAAATCACAACATCAGCATCAATTACGGCCTGTTTATTGTTATTGCTTACATTAAATCCGGCTTCGGCGAAAGATTTTAAATGGTCGATATTTCTACGGGTAAGTGTAATGTCGTCTGCTTGAGCAAAGTCGGCCTTTACCAAACCTTTCGCTAAAGATAAACCGATATTTCCGCTACCAATTATGGATATTTTCTTCATGTGGTTCGTTTATTATCTCCTTTCGGATTGACATAGATTTATATTTTTATTAGAAAAGCAGATTCAGTAATGCTATTGATGTTCAGTCCTGCTATCCACTTCAATCTTTTTACTTCAGCCATTCCCTCCATTTATCGTCATTGCAAGGAGGAACGACATGGCAATCTTTCTCGTTTTGAGCACAAAAAGTATTTCCGTTTCTATCAGGTTTAAATGACAAAGCCAGCATTAGTCGGTTTCTTTTCTTTTCTAATCCCAAAACCTTCAGCCTTCAACCTTTCTACCCCCTACCTTATTTCAACATTTTTGTACCAAAAGTTCCCTCGGCAAGTTCAGCAAGCTCATCGGCTTTGCCGATATAAACTGCAGAAACTCCTTTTTTAATCGCTTCAAAGGCATTGTGCAGTTTAGGGATCATTCCACCTTGCACAGTTCCATCAGCTTTTAAGCCTTCAAACTCATCAGCTTTAATTTCTCTTACAACAGAAGCATCATCATTAACGTCCCTAAGTACCCCTTTTTTCTCAAAGCAATATACCAAACGTGTTTCATATAAGTTTGACATGGCCACCGCAACAGAAGAGGCAATGGTATCAGCATTTGTATTTAAAAGCTGAGTATCACCATCATGTGTAATGGCACATAAAACCGGAACTAAGCCAGCTTTCAATAAACTATCTAAAGTTGTTGAAGACACAGAGTTTTCATCCAGATCGCCCACAAAACCGTAATCAATAACTGCACCTGCCATAGGGCCCGCCTCTGTGCCATAAGTTTTGGTACTAATCGGTCTTTTTTTTGCCCTGATCACATTACCATCAGCTCCACTTAACCCAATGGCATTACTCCCTTTGGCCTGTAGCTGGGCAACCATATTTTTATTGATCAGTCCGGCGTAAACCATCGTTACAATACGTAGTGTTTCGATATCGGTAATTCTTCTTCCCTCAACCATTTTGGCTTCAATGCCCAACGATTCGCCCAGTTCAGTTGCAATTTTACCCCCGCCATGCACCAGGATTTTATCTCCGGACAATGCATTAAAATCCAATAAAAACTGGTGCAGGTTTTCGGAGTTATCGATTACGTTTCCGCCGATTTTTATGATAGTGAGTTGTTTCATAATTTATTACCTTTTCGTCATTGCGAGGCACGAAGCAATCTTACTACTATGGGTGGGTTATTTCTACCGCATTAAGATTTCTTCGTGCCTCGCAATGACTTTTTTTTATACTACAATTCCTCCAACATCGCTTTAATTACTGCTTGTGCCGCCCATAAACGATTTCCGGCTTCGTGAATAACCAATGAATTTGGTCCATCCAAAATCTCTGATGATAATTCCAGATCGCGGCGTACAGGCAAACAATGCATCACTTTAGCATCGTTTGTGAATTTTAATTTCTCATTATTCATCATCCAGCCATCAGGATAAGTTAACACTTTTCCGTACTCTTTATAACTACTCCAGTTCTTCACATACACATAATCAGCACCGGCTAAAGCTTCTTCTAAATTATATTGAATATCGGCGTTAGGCGTAAAATCTTCCGAAAGCTCGTAACCTTCTGGTTGGGCAATGGTAAAATCGATCATTCCTTCTGTCTGTGCTTTACACATCCATTCTGCAAAAGAATTTGGTACCGCCTGAGGCAGAGCCTTTACATGAGGCGCCCAGGCTAAAACTACTTTGGGTTTGCGTCCATCGGGTTTCTTTGTCCAGGTTTCATGAATGGTAATAATATCGGCAAAGCTTTGTAAAGGGTGACGTGTTGCGCTCTCTAAACTCACCACTGGAACCGCACAATATTTCACAAATTTATTAAAGAAATCTTCGCTGTAGTCCTCCTCACGGTTGTTCAGTTTCGGAAAAGAACGCAAGCCTAAAACATCGCAATATTGGCCCATCACTGCAGCGGCTTCGCGGATATGCTCAACCGTTGAGCCATTCATCACCACACCATCTTGTGTTTCTAAAGCCCAGCCTTCTTTATCCAGATTCATCACCATTACGTTCATACCTAAGTTTAAGGCCGCTTTTTGGGTACTTAACCGGGTACGTAAACTTGGATTCATAAAAACTAAACCTAGGGTTTTATTCTTACCTAAATCTTGGTGCGCATAAGGATTCGCCTTTAACGCTAGCGCATCATTTACAAACTGTTTGATGCTTGGAACATCGTGTACGGAAGTGAAAAGTTTCATTTTTTAAAGCTTAAAGGGTGCTTCGACAAGCTCAGCATGACAATATCTATTTTACTAATTTACCAAAAGCTGCCAAAAACTCATCAGCATGTGCTTTTGTTAAATTTAAGGCCGGCAATAAGCGGATCACATTCGGTTTTGCCTCGCCAGTAAAAATATGGTATGTAAATAATAATTCTTTTTTAACATGCGCCAGTTCGGCAGGTAGCTCGATACCGATCATTAATCCACGGCCACGTACTTCTACCACCTGCTCAAATTTCTTCAGTTCGCTGATGAGGTAGTTTCCAACCTCTTCGGCATTTTTGATGAGGTTATCTTTTTCCATCACTTCTAAAACAGCTAAAGCCGCAGCACAAGCTAAATGATTGCCACCGAAAGTTGTACCCAACTCTCCATGCCAGGGCTTAAATTTAGGCGCTATAGAAATTCCTGCTACCGGAAAGCCGTTACCCATTCCTTTCGCCATGGTATAAACATCTGCTTCAATCCCTGAGTAATCGTGCGAGTAAAATGACCCTGTACGTCCGTAACCGCATTGTACGCTATCGGCAATATAAACTGCATTGTATTCGTCACAAAGTGAACGGATTTTCTGCAAGAAACTTTTCGAGGCTTCTTTAATCCCGCCAACACCTTGAATGCCTTCAATAATAACGGCCGAAATTTCATTGCCCTGTGCTTTAAAAGTTTCTTCTAAAGCAACCTCATTATTAAAAGGCAAAAAGATTACATTTTCGGTCTGATTAACCGGTGCTACAATTTTAGGATTATCGGTTACGGCAACTGCCAAAGATGTACGTCCGTGGAAAGCACCTGTAAAGGCAATTACCTTTTTTCTTCCGTTATAAAATGAAGCTAATTTTAAAGCATTTTCGTTTGCCTCAGCTCCCGAATTACACAAGAACAATTGGAAATCTTTTTTACCAGAAACTTCACCAAGTTTCTCTGCAAGTTGAACCTGTAAAGGAATTTTCACCGAGTTAGAGTAAAAACCAACTTTATTTAACTGGTCGGTTAAGCGACTAACGTAATGTGGATTGGTGTGACCAATTGAAATTACAGCATGCCCGCCATATAAATCTAAGTATTGCTGTTCGTTAGCATCCCAAACATTACTGCCTGCTGCTTTGGTTATCTCTATATCGTTAAGTGGGTAAACGTCGAATAAGTTCATTTTTTAATAAGTTTAAAGACTAAAGACCAAAGACCAAAGCTTCCTGTAACATTTCATATAGCAGCAAGCCTAATCCGATAGTATTTAATCTTGGTTATTGTCGAAGGTGTTTAATTAAGGCAATTAACATTGCTTTAACTTCACCAGCCATTTTATAAATTTCTAAATATTTGCTTTCTTCTAGATATTCTAAATCCTTCGAGAAAACAAGCATATTCCATTTCTTGTACTGAGCCCAACGCATTATCGAGAAAGTGGGCAAAATCTTTTTCGGTCCGCCGTCCTGCTCCCTCAACAATATTTAGTGGGACAGAATATGCTGCTCTTTTAACCTGACTTTGCAAATCGTATTTCTCATGAGGAGGAAAAGCAGGCAAAATAACTTTATATACATGTAAAACCATTAGATGTGATTTTTTTCAAACGTCTAATTTTTGATAGTCTCTCATTTTCTAAGCTTAAAGGTAAAAGCAAAAAGACTAAAGCTAATTGCAAATTTAAATTATCACTTACTTTTTGCTAGTACCGTCCTTACTTTAGTCTTTGGTCTTTCAGCTTTGGTCTTAATTAAAAATTAGCGGCTTTTAACTTAAGTCCCGCTGATTCATCCAAGCCAAACATTAAATTCATATTCTGAACCGCTTGTCCGCTGGCACCTTTTAACAGGTTATCAATGATACTGATGATAAATAATTTACCACCATGTTTTTCTACATGTACCAATGCCTTGTTAGTATTCACAACCTGTTTTAAATCTATGTTTTTCCGGCTCACATGCGTAAAAGGATGGGCACTGTAATATGCTTCGTAAATGTTTTGCGCTTCTTCTAAACTTAAATCACTTTCTAAATACATGGCAGCTAAAATACCTCTGGTAAATGCACCACGCTGCGGGATAAAACTTAAAGCTTCGGAAAGTGAAGGTTGCAACTGCAACAAACTCTCGCTAATCTCATTCAAATGCTGGTGTTCAAATGCCTTATATATAGAAAGATTGTTGTTTCTCCAGCTAAAGTGCGAAGTGGTAGATAAACTCTGTCCTGCACCGGTAGACCCGGTAGTAGCATTGATGTGAACCTCACTTTTAATCAGCCCTTTTGAAGCTAAAGGCAACAAGCCCAATTGGATACAAGTTGCAAAACAGCCAGGGTTAGCAATATTTTTAGCCGTTTTAATTTTATCGCGGTTTAGTTCGGGTAATCCGTAAACAAAGTCTTTGGTCGAAAAGCTAGCATTTGCATTCAACCTGAAATCCTGAGACAAATCGATAATTTTAATGTTATCGTTAATTGGATTAGCAGCCAAAAACTTTTTCGCATCGCCGTGGCCAACACAAAGGAAAAGCACATCGATATCTTGTGGAATATCGCTTACGAATCTTAAGTCCGTATCGCCAATTAAGTCAGTATGCACATCAGAAATTAAGTTTCCGGCATTACTTGTACTGTTTACAAAAGCAATTTCAACATTCGGGTGGTTAACCAAAATACGCAACATTTCGCCTCCGGTGTAACCCGCACCACCAATTATTCCTGCTTTAATTTTCATATTTAAAAAGGTTTAGGATTTGAGGCTTAAGGCGTAAAGTTTATGCTATGCAGCCATAAACCCTTAACCCTTTACCTTCAGCCTTTGAAGCTATGCTTCGTTATTTACTTTATGCCAGATCATTACCTGGTTACCGAATATTTTAGAGAAACCTTTAACGTCATCTCCGCTCCAGGCGTTATTCATTTCGCCATAGCTACCAAATTTATTGCTCATTAAATCATGGTTAGATTCAATTCCGATAATCTGGAAACGGTACGGCAACAACTCTACAAATACTTTACCGCTCACAAATTTTTGTGTATCTGTTAAAAAAGCCTCAATATTCCGCATAATCGGATCGTGGAACTGACCTTCGTGCAACCAGTTACCATAGAAAGAGGATAGTTGTTCTTTCCAGCTTAACTGCCATTTGGTTAAGGTGTGTTTTTCTAAAGTATGGTGTGCTTTGATAATGATAATGGGACCAGCAGCCTCAAAACCTACGCGACCTTTAATCCCAATAATGGTATCACCAACGTGGATATCTCTACCAATACCAAAAGGCTGAGCGATTGCCTGTAATTTCTGGATTGCCCTAACAGGTGCTAATTTTTCACCATCAATAGCAACCAGTTCGCCTTTTTCGAAGGTTAATTCTACCTTGCGCGATTCTGTTTCCGAAACCTGGGTTGGCCAGGCGCTTTCAGGTAAGGTTTCGTGAGAAGTTAAAGTTTCCTTTCCTCCTACCGAAGTTCCCCATAAACCTTTGTTGATCGAATATCTTGCTTTTTCTGCACTATATTCTACACCATGTTGTGCTAAATATTCTATTTCCGCCTCGCGGGATAATTTTAAATCTCTAATTGGAGTAATGATTTCAACCTCCGGAATAAGGATATTGAAGATCATATCGAAACGTACCTGATCGTTACCTGCACCGGTACTTCCATGAGCTACATAATCTGCACCAATTTTTTTCACGTAGTTGGCAATAGCTGTTGCCTGACTAACGCGCTCTGCACTTACTGATAATGGATAAGTAGCATTTTTTAATACGTTACCAAAAATCAGGTACTTAATACACCCTTCATAGTAACTTTCAGTTTCATCTACAACAGCATGCGATTTTACGCCTAAAGCATATGCTCTTTTCTCAATTTCCTGTAACTCTTCATCAGAAAAACCACCGGTATTTACAATTACCGAGTGAACTTCTAATCCACGGTCTTGTGCCAGGTAAATACAACAAAATGAGGTATCTAAGCCTCCGCTAAATGCTAAAACAACTTTTTTCATGCTATTTAAATAAAAAGGTAAATAAAAATAAAAGGGCTTTTAAGCCATTTTTTGGCTTAGGTTTAACAACTAAACGCTGCTTAATGCGCATAAAGCGCTCGTATAATTTGGGTTTCTTTTGCAGTTCTTCGGCAAATTGCTTGGCCACCTCATGTTTCTTCTCGGCCGGATCGTAAAGCATCGCCGTACACATACAGTTTTTGCGTTCCTTCATTTTTAAAATTTCGAAGTTTACGCAGCTTTGGCAGCCTTTCCAAAACTCTTCATCCTGGGTAAGTTCGCTGTAGGTTACAGGCTCGTAACCTAAATCTGAATTGATTTTCATTACGGCCAAGCCTGTTGTCAAACCAAATATTTTTGCCTTTGGGTACAACTTTCTCGATAAACCGAAAATTTCATTTTTAATGGCTTTCGCTAATCCCGCTTTGCGGTATTTAGGACTTACCACTAAACCACTATTGGCCACAAACTGTCCGTGGCTCCAGGTTTCTATATAGCAAAATCCTGCCCAAGAGCCATCTTTGTGGAAAGCAATAACCGATTTGCCTTCTTGCATTTTATTAGAAATATATTCCGGCGAACGCTTAGCAATCCCTGTTCCACGAGCTTTTGCCGATTCTGCCATTTCGGTTACTATTTCTTCTGCAAATACACGATGTTCAGGAAGTGCAACCTGCACTATAAATTCGTTAATATCCATTCGTTTTCTAACGAAAAATTATAAGTATTCTTGTTAATTGGGTTTTTAGAGAGGATCAATTCCTCATTACGTTTAGTGTAGGTACTAAATACGTGGAGTGAAATTTTGCCGGCTTGTGGGATAATAAAACACGGGCTGAAAATGATTAATAAACACACCTTTTCCAGACACATTTTGTGCTGTGGAAACAGAAAGTTTATGTAAAATTTGTTTAATCATTTCTTGCGTATTAAAACGGCTTTAACTCTATTGAGGTGCAAAGGTTTAAATAAAAATCGAGTTACACAATAATATCATCATTTTTTTATGTTAAGCTTTCAATTTTATTGAACTAATCTGACTTAAACATGTATTAAGGCTACTTATCAATTTAAAAAGTTTTGAGGATCTTACATTTCAGTTATAGGTTCTATTGCCAGTTTTAACATTGTTAAAAGAATGCGACAAACTTTAACATCTGCTTAACATCATTTAACATTCTGTAATACTGTTTAAACTCAATATTTGTATGTCTGTAGCGAATGCGATCTGACTATCGTTTTATGGATACTCCTTAAATATTAAATCAAATTTTAACCGTATGAAGAATTTTACACCATTTCATTTCAAATCGATCCCTTTATTTGTTCTAATTGCTTTTACGGCATTCACTTCATGTAAAAAAACCGAAACTGCCGATCCTACAATATCTTATTTAAGGGTAGTTAATGCATCACCTTCTTTGGCTACCTATAATGCCTACTTTAATGGCAATATGGTTAATTCGGCAGCTTTGCCATTTGGAGGCTCTGCCGCTTATCTTTCTTATGCTGCAGGCACTTACAGTTTAAAATTCACAACAGCCAGCAGCGCAGAGAGTTTGTTAACCAAAACCATTACTTTAAATGCAAGCACCTATTACTCTTCTTATTTAATTAATAAACCGGCTGCGCTAGATGTGTATACCATTGGTGATGATCTTTCTATTCCATCAACTGATAAAGCTTACATCCGTTTTATCAATTTATCGCCTGATGCACCTGCATTGGATCTAGCGAAGACCAGCGCCTCAACAACATTGGTTACCAATAAAGCCTATAAAAGTGCGAGTGGTTTTATTGCTGTAGATGCAGGAACTTATACATTTGATGCAAAAGAAACCTCATCGGGAACAGTTAAAGCTACTTCCGCAAGCAACAGTTTTACAGCGGGTTATCATTATGACATTATTTGTGGTGGTTTGGTAACGCCTGCAAATGAAACCGAACGCCCTTTAAGTTTACAGGTTATATTGATCAAATAAAAAACGCTTTTGTGTTTGCCCCTCATAAAAAACGGCAATTTTCAATGTGAAAATTGCCGTTTTTGGTTTGTATGAAAATCGAAGGTATCCTCCTGTTAGGGAGATGGTATTCTTTTCTATTTTTTGGTTACATCAGGAAATTTTACCTGTATCACATAGGTTCCTTCGAGCTTTAATTGCCACGACCATCTTGGATTTACAGAGAAGGTACCAAGTGATGCAGGAAAACCATCTACCGTTACAAACTGACTTGGAATTCTATAGTACATCAAAAATCCCCAATCGGTAGTTGGTGTAACATATTTGGTAAGTGGGAAAGGCGCTACTTCAAAATCGCAGATCATGGCGGTATCAGTTTTGATCACGGGGTTAAACTTTGCGTAGTTTTCAAAAACTGGTCGATCACCTCTTTGTATGATTTCACCAGCTTTAGGGTTAAAAACCTTTCCGTTTTTATCCACCATTTTTAAAATAGCCCTTGCGCCTTGGTTAGAAATTTTTGTACAGGTAATGATCGGATTTTTCATTGGGGTTGCTACACCGGTAACATCATGAAAAGCATTCGAAACGTTATCTGTAATCACAAACAAATCATCTTTTTCCGGATCTACCACATTTATGGTAGCCAATTTTGGAAAAAGTTTTGTACCTGTAACATTCGTCATTTCTACATCAAAAACATACCTACCCAGGGGCAAATTAGCTGATGCCCTGTTAAACGTTAACTGCCCGCTGTTTTCATTAAAGTACATGGGCAACCTTTTTACCAGTTCTCTTTTCTTATTCAGCAATTCAACGGTTACATCAGTTTCAGGATCAAAACTTGTTCCTTCCTTAAATACCAGAATTTCATATTCTTTAGAAAACTCTGCCGGTGCCGGAGAGCCATCTTCCTTTCTTAAGTTTATCAATTTATAGGTATATGGCGGCGTAGAGCCATCGGCATTGATTCTGTCAGACTGGAAGAGTATTAATCCTCTTTTGGCATAGATATCGTTGTCTTTATATCGAATGCCGTTACTTAGAAAACCCTTTTCGATTTTTGTGCAGGCATACATACTTAATAAAAATAGTATGCCCAAAATATATTTTATCTTCATAATTGAAATATTTATGGTTTAATTACCTAGCGATTGTCCGTTAAAAAACAAGCGGTGATTTCCGTTTAAAACATGAACAATTCCGGTTCTGGTAATAATACCGGAAGTTTGAACGTCTACTCCTTTGTCTTTCTGATCATCTGGTATGGCATTCAAATCAGGCTCTTTATCATCGCGCGTACCAATCACTTTGGTATAGGTAACATAATCTACGTAATTTAGATATTGGTTATAGTCGAAAGAACGCCGAAATTTTATTAAATACTGAACATTTGGAATTGCACCTAATAAACTATTGTAAAGTTTACCTCCCAAGGTAATCTGATCCCTGTTTATCTTGCCTGTAAACAGATAGGTTTTTAATGAATCGCTAAGCTCCTGAGATGGAAGATCCTTAATTCCGAAATCAAAATTTTCATTCCCGGTCTGAAGACTCTTCTGGTATTTTTTGGCTTTTACATAATCGGCAATGCCATAGTTCGTAGTCGCAAACAAAGTGATATCTCCGTTTACGGCATCTTTTAAACCAGCCTTATCAATCACTTTAACCAAGGAATCAAAATTCCGGTTAGATTTTAAATAGTCATAAGTGGTCATATCCACATAGGCATTGCTCGGCCCCCCATCTCGCTTATAGTCGTCTTTTTTACATGCCGATAAGGCTAATAAAAAAATAGCTATGTATATTAGAATATTATTTTTCATATTTTTAAATCTAAGAATCAACTTATTTTACACTTTACCCAACCAATATGTGGTTTGCTTTAACAATGGATTATTCCTGAATAAAGCAGGGTCTACCGGCCAATAATAGCCCTCTTTTCTAAATCGCTCTTCCGGGAGCCACTCTACCACATTACCATACTTCCTGGTTCTTAACAGATCGTAAAACAGGTGCCCTTCTAAAAACATTTCTTTCGAACGTTCTGTAATGTATTCGTCCATCACTTCATCTTTAGATAAACCAGCATCTACCAGTACCGGATCAGGGTCATTCCTTTTCCTGAAGGTATTGATAATGTTAGTAGCAGTAGCGGCATCTCCTTTATATAGCGCAATTTCAGCTTTTAGTAACATCATATCAGCTAACCTGAATATGATAATGTTATTGCTTAAATAGGGATTTAACTTTTGACCGGGATTCCTGTAAATTACGTTGCTATATTTTATACACATCGGCTTATCAGGCAAGGTTACGTCAAATCCTTTTTTATACCTGATATCGGTATCTGTGTAAAAATTATTGAAATAACTCGGTACTACGTAGTATCTCGGGTTATTACCGTAGCCTTTAACATAAGTTTCATTAAGAAAATTACCGCCAACAGAACTATTTGAACCCTCCAAGGTATTTTCACTCACGTTTATCTCAAAAATACCTTCTGTAGAACGGCCTATAAAGGTATTTTTATAATTTGCAGTATCAGTTAATGCATAACCTCCACGACTAATTAAAGTATTAATCGTTGTATCCGCACTATTTACATCAACCAGATTAGGTGCATCTGTAGCCACATTGGACATTGTTGCTCTCCACAAATATAAATGTGCTAAGAGCGCATAGGTTGAGCCCTTGTTTGCGGTTACTTTAGCATCACCACTATTGGCATAAGTCCAGCCCAACAAATTAATAGCTTTGTGACAATCATCCTCAATAAGCTTCATCACTTCTGCTTTTGGTGTTCTTGGAAGCTGGGGTGCATTAAGCGGATCTTCGTATGCCTGGGTAACTACTGGTACATCACCCCAAACCCTTACCATCATAAAATAACTCAAAGCCCTTAAAAAATAAGCCTGCCCTAAAGTATTGTTTTTAAATTCGGTTGGGTCATCCTCCGTAGATAACTGAGAATTGGTCATCGCGCCTACCTTAGACAATATTAGATTAGACATCGCTATGCTTTTGTAATAAAGCGTATAATTTGCCAAAGAGTTTAAGTTATACTGAAAGGTAAAATCACCATTTTGTATTCCTTCAAGCCCATCACCTGTATACTGTATGGTAAAATAATTTTTGGCAATGGCATCACCATACATGTAATACCGGTTGCTTTTATCGGTAATGGCATTGCGGAGTAAGGCATAATTACCTGCCATGGCACTTCTCACGTCTTTAGAATTTTTCCAAAATGTTTGTTCGTACGGTGCATCCTTCGGTTCTTCGTAAAGTAATTTTTTACAGGCACTTGTGGTTACTATAATGAGGATAGTAATTAATATGCTGAGTTTTTTAATTATATTTTTCATGTTAATGCTATTAAAATTGAACTTGAAGACCTAAGGTGTATTTTTTTGGAATCGGATACCCATTTCCATTATACTCTCCATAACCATTTACAGCTTCTGCATCTGGCAGTTTTTTTGATTGTTGGAACATGTGTACATTATCCATCATAGCAAACACTTTAAACTGGCTTAAGCCCCATTTGCTTAAAGTTTTTGCGCCCAAATCGTATCCAAGGGTAATATTTTTTATCCTTAAATAACCACCTTTTTCTAAGAAAAATGTTTGTGCCCCAGTATAATAATAACGATAAGTACCTAAATCGTATTTAGCATATTCCGCATTATCGCCTGGGTTTCTCCAGATATTCAATCTGTCTAGATCAGGAGTAGAGAAGCTTGCAAAATTAGCTACAGCGTTACCATCCTGCGAATTGGCAAAACGATCTGAATCAAATAGATTCAATACATCTCTTTTGAAGGTGAAGTTTGTAAAAATACTAAGTGAGAAATTCTTATAGTTAAAGGTGTTGGTCCAGCCTCCTGTAAAGCGAGGGTTTGGATCTCCGATTGGCATTTTATCTGGGTTAATTCCATCATTAAAAATATCAACAAAGTAATCACCATCTAAATCGGCCAGATAGAAATCTCCTTCGTTAAATGTTCCATTACTATTTCTATAACGCTCGCCGGTAAATGGGTTTTGTGGAATATTTCCAGTTCGTGAGAATACACCTTTTGTTTGATACAGATAAAAAGCATTAATAGGGCTACCAACCGATAAAATATGTGTTTTATCAAACCGATCGCCACTTAAAATAATATCCCTGCCACCATTTGGCAAACTCATGATCTGATTTTTGTTGTAAGAAATATTGAATGAAGTATTCCATCTAACCACTTTACTGATCGGAGTTGCATTAAAAGTCAATTCCATACCCGAATTACGTACAGAAAAGGCATTGGTATAGGCAACATCGTAACCAGAAGTAGCAGGTAGATCTACGTTGAATAATTTATCCTTCACTTCTTTGTTATATACATCAAATGTTAAGGCATATTTTCCATTTTGGATTTCGATATCCGTACCAATATTCCATTGGGTAGATTTTTCCCAGCTCAGGTCTTTTTGCGCTACTCCATTTCTAAAATTTGGTGTAATAACCGTAACACCGTTATAGGAAGTAGAACCATCATTGCCAGAAAAACCACCATTATTAACCAGGTAATTGTTGTATTGTACGTAAGAATTATTTAAATCTTCATTACCGGTAGCACCATAACTTCCCCTAATTTTAACTAATGTAAAAGGGTTATTGGTGATGTTTTTCATGAAATTTTCTTCAGATAATATCCAGCCCAGTGATACGGATGGAAAAACCCCATACTTATTATTTTCACCAAAACCTGATGAACCATCGGTTCTGATCGTTCCAGATAACAGATATTTTTCTGCATAATCATAGTTAAACCTTCCATAATAAGCAATTAATCCATGTGCTTTGTACTGAGAGAACGCAAAGACGTTGGCTTGCTGAAATCCTGTTACCACTTGGATGTTATCAGATGCACCACCATAGCCTCCCGCTTGTGTATTTTGATACTGGTTATATTCAATATCCTGACCCACTACTGCACTGAAATTGTGTTTACCAAGCTTACCATTATAATTTAAGTAGTTAGAAGTTCTCAGGTTCACATTAGTGGAAGAAAAACTAGTCGCACTATTTCCAGAACCGTTGTTTAGCAGGCTACTCAGACTGGCATCCCGACGTGCATTATCAGCCTTATAAGATGATTGAGAATTCAATGTAAAGTTTTTATTAAACTCATAAGATAAATTCAGGTTTATACTAAACTGATTACTGATATTCTTGTCCAGGTTCTCACTACTAGGGTTCACAAAAAAGTCGAGCTTTTCTGGCGATAAGTTGATCAGCGAAGAAGGTAAATTGCCAGACCCTATTTTTGTAGGCTTGGAAGGATCGTTAGGATCCTCGTTGCCCCTTGCACGATCAGCTCTCGAATAAAAAAATTGTGGATTGATCATCAACTTTTTATTTAATGCTCTCGAGGTTAAGTTCAGTCTACTGCTATAGCGTTTAAAACCAGTTCCTTTTACAACGCCTTCTTCATTATAATAGCCGCCACTAAAACGGTAAGTCATGCCATTGTCTGAACCACCGCTTAAACTGATGTTGTTATCGTTAATTCTACCTACCTGATAAAACAGATCCTGCCAATCGGTATTTCCGTTAAAAGCTGGATTTAAACTATCGGTAAGTATATAGGGCAGCTGTCTTCTCTGGTCGTAATTGAGCTGACGCTGCAATACTTCCATTTTTTGCCTGCGTTCTGTACTACCAATGGTTGCTTCGCGTAAATTTGGACGCTGTACGAACCCAAAATAGGTGCTTAGGTTGATCTTGGTATCACCACTAACGCCTTTTTTGGTGGTAATTAAGATAACCCCGTTTGCTGCACGAGAACCATAAATGGCTGCAGCAGACGCATCTTTTAACACATCAATAGATTCAATGTCATTAGGGTTGATACCGGCTAAATAGTTTGTACCTGTACCTGTACCAGGTGGTACAAAATCGTCTGATGTTTGAGGAACACCATCAACCACATATAATGGCGATCTGATCACATTAAACTGATCGTAACTGCTACTTGCTGTAGAGTTACCACGTACCGAAACAGTAGGTGCTACCCCTGGCTGACCGGTAAAGTTTTGAACGTTTACACCTGAAAGCCTACCTTGTAACAATTGATCGAAACTCGCAGCTGGTAAATTTGCCAGCTCTTTACCAGAAATACTGGAAATAGAAGCCGTAGATTTTTTCCTGGTTATTTTCTGGTAACCAATAAGTACCACCTCATCCAGCGTCTTATTGTCATCCTGCAGAGAAAAGTTTATGGTGCCGCTTGCCGTAATTGTTTTTTCAACGGTAACGAAACCAACTATCCTGGCAACCAGCACAGCTTTATCGCCCTGTACAGCGATTACGAACTTACCTTCGCTGTTGGTGGAAGTACCATTTTTTGTCCCTTTTTCCAGAATAGACACCCCGGGAATGGGTTTGTCATTTTGATCTAAAACGGTTCCTTTAATTGTTTTCTGTGCAAAAGCCAGCCAGGGAATTAATAAATAAAAGAATGTTGCCGTTAAAAATTTCACATAGGAATGTCTTGTAGAATTTTTCTCCATTGATGATTAGTTAGTTAGGTTTGATTTTAATTAAAAGTATCAACTTTTTTAACTGCCATTCAACAGCTTTTTAGCTAAATGAAACCATATTTTAACTTAAAAATTTAACATTATTTAACATTTAATTCTTTAACGCCGCTCTTGCGCAATCCAAAACGCGCTCCTATCGCATGCAATGGCACTTTTAAATGAAATAAGTCATATTTTTCAATCATTTTCGGAATACATTCTGCTAATTAATTAGCATATGAATTTTATATTAAAAATTTGAAAAAATCTAAGCATAGTTGCCACTAAAACGTTAAACTAATCTTTTAGTAATCCCTAATCGTCAAATCGAAAATCTCCATAAACATATATCATTTCATACTATTTAGAATAATTCAAAATAATTTGGATAATAGGATTTTCTATCGTTATTTTGCGACTGTTTAGAATTAATCCAAATAAATACTATCATGCTTAAAATCAAACTTTTCAGTTTAACATTTCTCTTAACTTTTACCAGTATACTTTCCTTTGCCCAGCAATTTTCGACCATAAGTGGCACTGTTACCACTTCTGATGGTAAACCTGCTGCTTACATTTCGGTTGGTTTAAAAGGAAAAAGCCTGGGGAATGTAACCAACGAAAAGGGTATTTTCGAAATCCAGAGAGTTAAACCAGGATCTTATACCTTAAGGGTATCGGCTGTTGGTATCCAAAATATAGAAAAGCCAGTAGTTATTACCGCTGGAGACCACAAAACTGTCGATTTTGTAATCAACCAAAATTCAAATCAGCTTAATGAAGTAAATATTAACCAGGGCGTAAATAAGTATATCGCTAAGAAAAGTGAATTTGTTTCAAAAATGCCCCTAAATAATTTGGAAAACCCTCAGGTTTATACCACAATTACGAAAGAAACAATGGCCGATCAGCTTGTATTTTCGGTTGATGATGCAACCCGTAATGCAACCGGTGTTCAAAAAATGTGGGAAGCAACCTCCCGTGGAGGTGATGGTGGTGCTTATTACGCATCAAGAGGTTTTATTGTACAGGCTAAACTGAGAAATGGAATTGCTGGTAACGTAACCGGCCGCAACGATGCTGCTAACTTAGAAAATGTAGAGTTTATTAAAGGCCCATCTGCTACCTTATTCGGTAGTACATTAACCTCATATGGTGGTCTAATTAACCGCATAACCAAAAAACCTTTCGAAGGAATGGGAGGTGCGGTAAGCTTTTCGACAGGTAGCTACGATTTTAACCGGGTTAGTACCGATTTCAATTTTCCTGTTGATAAAGATAACCACATTTATGCCCGGTTAAATACGTCTTACAATTACAAAGGTTCTTTCCAGGAGAATGTTTACGATAAAGGTTTCTTCATTGCACCTAGCCTGTCATATAAAGTAAACGATAAATTAGACTTTGTTTTCGATGCCGAAATTGCCAATGGTACAAGCACCCTAAAACCTTTCGTTTTCTTCTATTTCCCCGTAAAAGACCTTGGTTTTGATAGGGCGGATCAATCTGGCATACCTTACGATAAGTCCTTCACCGCTGATGCGATGAAGCAGAAATACAACAGCTCAAACTTCTTCGGGCAGGCTAATTACAAGTTTAATGATAATTGGTCGTCTCACACCAGCTTTTCAAGCAATTATAGTTTTTCCAACGGCCGTGGCACTTATTTATTCTTAGTCCCAAACAATTATCCTCCATTGGGCAACCCAATGGCTGCACCAGGTGCCGATTTGATATCAAGAGCAGATCAATCAACCGATAACAGTAAGGTTTTTACGTATGAGGTACAACAAAATTTTAATGGCACTTTTAACTTAGGTTCGGTAAAAAACAGAATGGTTTTAGGCCTGGATTATTTACGTCAAAATTCCGATCAGTTATTTTATTCGATCGATACTTTTGATCTAACCAAAAAAGACGGAACTGGTGCCAACTACAATAATTTTACCGAAGCAAATTTAGCAGCATTTTATGCGGCACTTCCTAATGTCCCTAAATATCCATATAACTTCAAAACCAATACATACAGTGCTTATGTTTCTGATGTGATTAATTTAACAGATAGGTTAATCGCCTTAGCTGCCTTAAGAGTAGACAGGTTTGATAACAAAGGTAATTCTGACCGTGCAGGTTCGGCTCCAAAAGGTGCTTACAAACAAACTGTTTTTTCTCCAAAATTCGGTTTGGTATTTCAGCCGATTAAAGATCAGCTATCATTATTTGCCAATTACCAGAACGGCTTTAACAACTTAAACGGTATAGATTATCAAGGTAATGCTTTTAAACCAGAGCAAGCGAACCAAATTGAAGGCGGTGTTAAAACAAACATATTTAATGGCAAGCTAACAGGCGCTGTATCTTACTATTATATTAAAGTTAAAGATATTGTTAGGGGTTATAACGGAGATCCATCAAATCCAAATGCACAAATCCAGGATGGCAATAAAATCAGCAAAGGCATCGAAGCCGAAGTTATTGCAAACCCAATTAACGGCTTAAATATTATTGCAGGTTTCGCTTATAACGATAACCATTTAGAAAATGCATCGCCGGATGTAGAAGGCAGAAGAGATGCTTATTCGGCAGCACCCTACTCAGCAAATTTATGGATCAGTTATAAATTCAATGCAGGCTCGCTCAAAGGTTTTGGATTAGGTGCCGGAGGTAATTATGCCAGCGATAATAAAATTGTAAACAGTGTGAGTCAGGGCATATTTATATTACCTGCTTATGAAGTTTTCAATGCCTCAGTATTTTACGATCATTCAAGATTCAGGATCGGCGTAAAAGCAGACAACTTTACCAATCAAAAATACTGGACAGGTTACAGCACCATGAACCCTCAGGATCTGAGAACCTTCACTGGAAGTGTCACCTACAAATTCTAATTAAAAACACAATAAATATTAAAAAATGAATAAAATTAAAACCATTAGCTTAACGTTCTTACTCTCTCTCTTTAGCTTATTTTCATTTGCGCAACAATTTGGAACAATAAAGGGAAAGATTAGCACTTCTAATGGAAAACCAGCAGCCTTTATTTCAATTGGTTTAAAGGGCAAGGGTCAAGGCACTATATCAGATGATAATGGTTTATACACCATAAACCGCGTTAAAGCCGGAACTTATATAATTAAAGCTTCTGCAGTTGGCATCGACGCATCAGAAAAAAGCATTACGATCGTTGCAGGTGAGACTAAAATTATCGATTTCGTATTGAAAGAAAATGATCAGGCGCTGGAGGAAATTACGATAGCGGGGATTAATCAAAAATACAAAGTAAGCTTACCTTCTGCCACACTTAGATTAAACGAACCACTACTAGAGGCACCGCAAAACATTCAGATTGTAAGTAATAGTATCCTTAAAGACCAGCAGATCATTAGCATGAGCGATGGGTTGATTAGAAATGTAAGTGGTGCAGTTCGCCTTGAACACTGGGGAGATCTGTACACCAATATTTTAATGCGCGGATCGCAAATTCAGGCCATGCGTAATGGCTTCAATGTGGTTTCATCTTACTGGGGGCCATTAACCGAAGACATGAGCTTTGTTGACCATATTGAGTTTGTTAAAGGTCCTGCAGGATTTATGCTTGGCAATGGCGATCCAAGTGGAATGTATAACGTGGTGACCAAAAAACCTACTGGTTTAAACCAGGGTGAGGTTTCGTTTACTGCCGGTAGCTTCGATTTATACCGTACAACAATAGATCTCGACCATAAGCTAACAGCTGATGGTAAATTCTTATTCAGGTTAAACGCAGCTGCACAAAACAAGGGATCGTTTAGACCATTCGAACAAAATGATCGCTACAGTTTTGCACCCGTATTAAGTTATCAAATAACACCTGGCACTAAACTAACAGCAGAATATACTTTGCAAAATGCAAAAATGACCGAAGTAGGTTCTTATTACATTTTTAATACTGCCGGGTATGCCACCTTACCTAGAGATTTTACTTTAACACAGCCCGGGGTACAGCCTACCCGAATAAACGACCATAGTTTAACATTGAACCTAACACAACAACTAGGTCAGAATTGGAAATTAACCGCACAAGCAGCTTATTATAAATATTTACAAAATGGTTCAAGCTCATGGCCGTCGGCGATATATCCAAATGGCACCATTATTCGTAATGTTGGTATATGGGATGCCGAAAGCAGTATGAAATTAGCGCAGTTATTTGTGAATGGAACGGTTAAAACGGGAGGTATTGTACACCGCATTTTAGCTGGTTTTGATGGTGGCAAGAAAAATTATATGGCCGATTGGGGTCAGTCTCACGATTTAGATCTCGCCAGTTCTCCGTTTAATTTATACAACCCTAATTATGGCTTCCCATCAAACGGTTATCCAAACTTTGACCGTGTTACGCCATTAGAACAAAGGGCTATTGCAGCAGGAGGCTTAATGGATCAAAAATACCTGAGTGGTTATGTTCAGGATGAATTAGGTTTTTTTAACAATATTGTCCGCCTAACCCTTGCTGGCCGTTATACCTATGTTAACCAATCGGCCTATGGCAGTCCGGCAGACAAAGCAAAACACGTTACCCCCAGGGTTGGCTTAAGTGTATCGGTTGATAAAAACACTTCTGTTTATGCGGTTTACGATGAAGCTTTTACTCCACAAACCGGTTTTTTCCGGGATGGTGGTACCGCAAAACCAATTACAGGAAATAACAAAGAATTTGGCATCAAGAAAGATTGGTTTAACGGTCGTTGGAATACCACTTTATCTGTATACAGAATTACCAAACAAAACGAACTTACTGCAGATCCACTTAACAAAGCTGGAGAAACTTTCAGTATTGTAATTGGCGAAAAAAGAGCACAAGGTATAGAGTTCGATTTACGTGGAGAATTGGCTAAAGGCTTAAATCTAATTGCAAATTATGCATATACCGATGGTAAAGTAACGAAAGTTGCCGATGGAGTTTCAGGCGTTTTTGTTGGCCAGGTAGTACCAGGTTTTTCAAAGCATACCACTAATGCATGGTTAACCTATTCATTACAAAATGGCCCACTTAAAGGAGCAGGAATTTCTGGTGGTTTTACCTATTTAGCCGATAGGGCTGTAGGCACCTATAGCGGTGAAAATGCAAATGAAAATCTTCCTGATTATTTCAAATTGGATGGTGGCTTATTCTGGTCACATAAAAAAATAAAAATAACCGCCAATGTATTTAACATTTTAGACAAGTATCTGTATAGTGGTGCATATTACACCAACTACTGGAATGCTCCAACCTACGATCAACCAGCCTACTCATGGCAAGCCGAAGCACCAAGAAACTACAGAGTAAGCATAGCATATAAATTTTAATTAAACCAACCGGGAGAAGCTGGATCAGATCAGTCTCTCCTGGTTAAAAAAACCAGAAAACATGAAAACTAAAATCTCATTACTATTTTTCTTCCTAGCCTTTAGCATTTCGAGTGCATTTGCACATGCGTTATGGATAGAAACAGCCTCAACAGGCAAAAAAGGACAAGCACAGGAAGTGAAAGTTTTCTTCGGAGAATACGAAAGTAACGAACCTGATTCTGCCGCAAAATGGTTCAGCAACTTAAAAGAATTTAAACTGGTTTTAATCGCTCCGAACGGAACAACGAAGGTTTTAACCACCGTACCAGATGTACGTTTCTTTAAAGCAAGTTTCACTCCAGATCAGGAAGGTACCTATAAACTCTCTGTAGTTCACGAAGTAGCCGCCGTTTATGAAAAAGCTAAAATAGAATATTATGCCTTTGCAGATGTAGCTGTAGGAAACGCAAAAATTAACACGGCTTTCCCCATTACCGCAGCACTAACCATCAGGCCAGACAAACATGCCTTAAAAGTGGGTGAAACTTCAGTTCATCAGGTAATCTACAACAAAACACCTTTTGCAAAACAAAAGTTAACAGTTGTAAACGCTGAAAGAAAAGCACAACCTACTGAAACCGATGCAGAAGGAAAATTCACTTTCAAACCAGAACAAAAAGGAAATTATTTTCTGGAAGCCTTTACAGAAGATAAAACACCTGGAAAATTAAATGGAAAAGACTACGATAAAGTTTGGCATTTGGTAACCTACACTACTGAAGTTAAATAGTCCAAAATTTTATAATATTTAAAGCCAATTAATCTTAACAAAGGCTAATTGGTTCTTTTATTCATACAGCTCGCTAATGGCACTAACAAAAACATCAATAAAGTCAAAAAATAAAAAATCGCGATTACGACGGATCAGCGACTGGCTGCACCTGTGGCTGGGTATTGCATCCGGACTAATTGTATTCATGTTAGGCGTTACCGGATGTATTTATGTTTTTCAAAAAGAAATTACAGAACTCGTTCACCACAAGGAGATTTTTGTCGAAGTCCCATTAAATCCTAAAACGCTACCATTAAGTGTGCTACAGGCCAATGCCGAAAAAGCTTTGGGGAATAAAAAGAAAATCACCTTTGTTTCTGCTTATAAAGCACCAGAAAGGGCATGGGAACTTGGTGTTTACAAACCTGGCGATCCCAAAGCATTCTGGTATTTCGATTCTATCGATTATTATGATGTTGTGCTGATTAACCCTTATACCGGAAAAGTAACTTTAGTTTCCGATTATAAATATGAGTTTTTTGGGGTAGTTAAAATGATCCATTGGAGTTTGTTGATCAATCACCCCATTGGTCAGCAGATTATCGGATGGTCTACCTTCATTTTTGTATTTCTCCTCATTTCTGGAATGGTGATGTGGTGGCCTAAAAACCTCAAAAAATCAAACTTCGATAAGAGCTTTAAAATAAAATGGAAGGCCAAGTTTAAACGCATTAATTACGACATGCACAATGTGCTGGGTTTTTATGTAATGCTGATCTGCCTAATGCTGGCCTTAACTGGTCTGGTTTGGGCATTTCAATGGTTCCAAACTACAGTTTACGTAGTAGCATCGAGAAGTACAACGCCTCCAAAAGTGATAGAAGTTAAATCAGATTCAACCAAAACCATTACTGCAATTCCTTTTGATATTGCTTTTGAGCAAGCCAAAAAAATATTTAAAAATGAAGATCGCATTGCCATGTCGCCTGCCAATGGCGGTTCGGCAACCATTTACGCCACAGGATACCGGGGCAAGGAAACGTTTTGGAATTACGACGTACTTCAGTTCGATCAGTATTCCGGCAAATTGTTGCATAGAACAAACCAATCAGAAAAAAATGGTGGTGAAACTGTAATTGGCATGAACTACGATATCCATGTAGGTGCCATTTTAGGATTGACCGGAAAAATAATGGCATTTTTTGCAAGCTTGATTGCAGCAAGTTTACCCATAACCGGATTCATCATCTGGTGGGGGAAAGGAAAAAAGAAAAAAAATACCGCAGCGGCGGAAAGCTAAATACACCCTAATTAATAATAAAAATGAAATTTTTAAACCTAATTTTAGTATTAACCGGTTTGATTACCCTTAATACTAATGCACAAACAAAAGTCGACTCTCCTGAAGAAAAACTAGAAAAGGATAGAAAAGCAATAAAATCGTTGGCTGGTTTTTATGAAGTGAATTTCAACTACGGTGAAGTTACCGCTCCAGATCCAAACTACAAATTCAGTAAGCCTTACGAAAGCCATGGCAACGAATGGGCAGAGATTATTGTTGATGAACCTAAAAGAATTGTAATTCAACACATGCTGGCCATTAACGATACCACAGTTATTAAACACTGGCGCCAGGACTGGACTTATGAGGATACCAACATTATGCTTTATACCGAAGGTAATGCATGGAAAAAAGGCAATTTAACACCGGCCGATGTAAAAGGAAAATGGACGCAAAAAGTTTATCAGGTTGATGATAGTCCTCGTTATCAGGGTTACGGAACCTGGAGCCACGTTGGCGGTCACGATTCTTGGTCAAGCGAAACCGACTCTCCACTACCAAGAAGAGAATCTACAGTGCGTAAAGATTATAATGTGTTAAACCGTGGCAGCAGAATTACCATTACTAAAAACGGTTGGATGTTTGAGCAGGACAATAAAAAAATTGTAAGATCTGCCAGTGGCGATAAACTTTTAGCTGTTGAAAAAGGTTATGAAGAATTTACAAAAATAGATCCTAAAACTTTTGCATATGCGCAAAAATGGTGGGCCAGCCAGCAAACTTATTGGGCAGATGTTCGCGGTGTTTGGGCTGATATTATTGGTTCGCAAAACACATTCAAAGTACAAACAATGGCAAATGGAAAATTGCTTTACGAAACACTTTTTAACCTGGGCGATCAATCTATTAAAGAAAAATGGACAGCAAGCCAGAACAAAGAAAAAATTAAAACAGCTTTACAGCCTTATTTGGCAAAGTAAAAGAATTGCTTTTATAGTGAGTGGTTGATGGTTAATGGCAATGGCCGGTTAACTGTCAACCATTTTTTGCATAAACCTTACAAGCGATAAGCCGTTTAAACTTCAAATTATTAACCGCCAATTGATAAGGGCGTTTCCCAAGCTACGCAAGGGCCGGGCTTTTCAGGGCTGCGCTGCACTCCGGTACCGGTGAAAACCGGCACAGACACCTTACAATCCCCAACGCAGATTTACAATATTACAAGCCCACAGGATTCAAAATATCCTGTGGGGCTTTGATTAGCTTCGTTTTTACACTTAAGAACTACAGGCCTAAGTTAAATAAACCTGATAGAACGGAAAGCCCGGAACGAGACACGAGTGAGGACTTGAAGTGATAGCAGGACTTTCGTAACCGAAGCACACAGAACCTTGATTTCCAAAAAAATATCGAGCCCCTAAGACACCTTAGCACAGTTATTATAGGGTTTAAGATTGCGCCGGTAAAAAAACACGAGGTTTGATAACAATTTAATTCACTAAATTTCGGGATGAAAAAATTTGGCTTTATTATCTTCCTGTTTTTAGCAATCAACACTTTCGCACAAGATTCTACTTATACCAGAAACGTAATAAATACCCTTACTTCAAAGCAATTTTGGGGCAGAGGTTATACCAAAGACGGGATGAAAAAATCTGCCGATTACCTTGCAGCGGTCTATCAAAAAATTGGCCTGTTGCCAATGGGTCAATCTTATAAGCAGACATTTAATTTCCCAGTAAATACATTCCCGGGAAAAATGATGGTGGCAATAAATGGTCAAAAACTTATCCCCGGTAAAGATTTCATTGTAAACAATGAGAGTCCCAGCGTTAAACAAAAAGCAGATTTAACCGGGGTTGATAGTCTTAATTATCAGGCATCTCCATCGTTAAAAATTTTATTAAAAGATAAATTAACCTGGTCTGTAGCCACAGAAGTTGGTGATTCAACAACGATCCAGATCAATAAAAAGAGCTTAACCACAATACCCAAAGAAATTAGCGTCGACATCGAAAATAAATTCATTCCAGAATTTCAGGCTGCCAATGTTTGCGGTTTGGTTAAAGGCACTAAATTTCCTGACTCCCTTTTAATCATTACCGCGCATTACGATCATTTGGGCGGAATGGGTGCAGAAACTTATTTCCCTGGCGCAAACGATAACGCTGCCGGTGTAGCCACTTTATTGAGTCTCGCCAAATATTATGCCGCCAATCCCCAACCCTACTCCATTGGTTTTATCTGTTTTGCTGGCGAAGAAGCCGGATTATTGGGATCGAGATATTTCGTAGAAAACCCTTTAATTCCTTTAGGCAAGATTAAATTCCTAATCAACTTAGATTTGGTTGGAACCGGTGAAGCGGGCATGACGGTGGTTAATGCATCCGTTTATCCTAAAGCATTTGCTTTGCTAAACACAATCAACAACCAAAATCATTATATCTCTAAAATAAGCTCCAGAGGTAAAGCAGCCAACAGCGATCACTATTTCTTTACCGAAAGTGGTGTGCCTGCATTCTTCATTTACACTCAGGGTGGTCCGTCTGCTTACCACGACATATTCGATAAACCTGAAACATTGCCGCTTACTGAGTATAAAGATCTGTTTAAACTGATCGTTGGATTTAACCAGAAACTGATGGAATAGTCTCATTTTTAGGATCAAAGCCTTAAATTGCTATTCGAACGCTTAATGCTAGGCCCTCAATGTCTCCAGCTTCCTTTTTACCGGTTGGGATAATATAATAAGCCATTGGGATAATTAAATATGGCAGCCAAGTGTGTATGCTCATCTTTGAATCAACAAAAACCAAAACAAGATTCATTATGAAAACTATACAAAAACTCAGCTTAGCATTTTTATTGTTAATCGCAGTTGCGGTTAAATCGAATGCCCAGAACCAAATCGAAATTGTTATAGTA
The DNA here is from genome assembly GCF_049913135.1 of Pedobacter sp. R-06. Classification (NCBI taxonomy): domain Bacteria; kingdom Pseudomonadati; phylum Bacteroidota; class Sphingobacteriia; order Sphingobacteriales; family Sphingobacteriaceae; genus Pedobacter; species Pedobacter sp. R-06. The sequence continues at coordinate 5,157,039 of NZ_CP183977.1, forward strand.
GGCTCTGCCCACGACAATTCTAAATCGACACAAAACTTTCAGGCCATAATTGATAAGCTTAAGAACTTTAAACCCGATATGGTTTTTGGCGAATACCTTCCGCAAAGCGATTATGCCAATCTGGAAGAAAACAACTGGGCCAAAAAAGCATTTAGAAAAGGGCATGATTATATAGAAAAATTAAATCCGGTATCTCCCAAAAATATTGGTGCACAAATTAAAAATGACCAGAAAGCGCTCGCTAAATTTGCCTACTACCATAAAACCAGAATGGATTTGGCCGTTAATTATGCTAAAAACTGGGATAGGGGCAATGCCGATTATCAAATCTTTGTACTCGAAAATTACATGAAACAAAGCTTTGGCAAAGAAGAGCAGGTTGAATATGCAAAAATGTTCGGAAGTACCGATTCATTAAAGAAAAAAGGTTTCTGCAGACCTGGAAGTGAGTATAGCAAAATCTATTTCCCTCTTATTTACCAATTAAAACAAGATCGGATTTACAACATGGATTGCCAAACTTATGATAAACCATGGAGTGAAGCCTGGGGCAAAACAGATTCTTTATACAAAATTTTAATCAACAAAGCGAAAGCTGATAGCACCTCACAGGAAGCCGCTACCGTTAAAGCCATAGAAAAATATTGGGCTTACAGTGAAGCTGAAGCGAAGGTTTTCAATGCCGATCCATATGCAGGAATGAATACCGTGAAATACGGTGTATTGGATGAAGCCTGGAACTTTTATGGTGGCCGTCATTTTATGGTTACGCAGGTTTTCCGACCGAGACGGTAAAAGAGATGATTGCGCAATGGACTTTAAGAAACGAAGGCATGTGCAAAAACATCATCGATAAGGCAAAGGCAAAAAAAGCAAAAAGGGTTGTGGTAGGCGTTGGTGCCTCGCATCGCAAATGGATGGAAGAAATTTTAGCCAAAAATCCCGAAGTTAAAATCATCAATTATAACGACTTGTACTAAACTAATAATATGCGCTTTCTCAGCCCCACTGCACTAGCCTGGGGCTTTTTCTTTTTAGCGCTATGTAATTTTTTCGTTTAGTACTTGCAAAAACACCTTAAGGCAATTATTTTTACCTAAAAGATTAGTTGTTTTAGTTAAGTGCAACGTTTAGTCAACCAGTACGTCTATTAGATTTTTAGTCCATCACATTTTTTATATCGTTCATCACATTTATCTGTACCATAAAAGCATAGCGCCTAATTTTAGCTTGTTATTTAATACATCTATGAAGAAACTCTTACTTTCAATCGCCCTTACCTTAGCTATTTTTAATTTATTTGCACAAAAAAACGGAAGTATTACCGGAATTTTAGCCGATAGCGCCAATCACAAGACCACTTTAAATTACTCAACAATTTCGGTATATAAAGTTGGAGATAGTATATTGAGCACTTATAAATTATCGGATGATAAAGGCGTTTTTAAAATCAATGGCTTAACCATAGGTGTAAAATACCGTTTAGTGGTAACCGCATGGCAGTATGGAACATACCGAAAAGAGGTTGAACTAACTGCGGCCAATCCCGCATTAAATTTGGGCACCCTCTATCTCTCCGTTAAGGCAAATGACTTAAACGAGGTTGTAATTTCGGGAGAAAGGCCACCCGTAGTTGTACGTAAAGATACCATAGAATTTAATGCAGAATCCTTTAAAACCCTGCCATCAGCTGTGGTAGAAGATCTGTTAAAAAAGCTTCCTGGCGTTGCCATTGCAGCCGATGGTTCTATCCAGGTTAACGGTAAAGCAGTGAGTAAAATTTTAGTAGACGGAAAAGAATTTTTTGGTGGCGACCAGCAGATTGCGACTAAAAACCTTCCTGCCAACATTATTGATAAAGTGCAGGTGGTTGATGATAAACAGGCCAAAAGACGCGATCCGGATTTAACGGCAGCAGAAATCCCACAGATTATCAATTTAAAATTAAAAAAAGCGATTAAAAAAGGAGCTTTCGGCAAATTATATGCTGGCGGCGGTTTAAAAGACCTGTATCAGGCCGGTGGATTAATGAATTTCTTTAGGGATACCACACAGGTAAGTATTTTGGCTTATGGCAACAACATTAACCAGCCAGGCTTTAATCCCAACGATGTACAGCGAATAGGTGGTTTTAACCGAAGTGGCATTAATTCCATGATGATGAATTCTACAGGTTATTTCGAGTTTAACGGCATTAATTTCGGCGGCAGTTATAATGGTGTTCAGACATCTTCTGGAGGTGGTTTTAACTTTAACACCTTAACTAAAAAGGGGATCAAAATTAATACGCAATATTTCTTTGGCCGATCGGATAATCTTCTGGAGAAACTCACCAATACCAACCAAACATTAGGTACCGACAGGTTGATTACCAATGCCAGCGAAAACACCAATACACTGATATTGAAACATAATATAGGTGGAAAATTAGACTGGCAAATCGATTCTTTAACACAACTCACTATCGAGCCGGCAATTGTACTAAGTTCTAACAATTCGGTAAGCAAGGTCTCTTCTCGTAACAACAATGCGAATAGTCAGCTCATTAATGCCCTCGATAATCTGAATGACCTGAATACTTCAAGCAACAAATATCAGTTAAGGGCCGATTTTAGTAAGGATTTTAAAAAGGCTGGAAGAGCTTTCAATATAGGAGCCGATATTTCTGCAACCCCAAATCCCGTTATCAATTACAACAGAAGCACCAGTGTTTTTTACCTCACCCCGTCCACTTCAGAGATCGATCAGTTGAGAAATAATACTATCGATAACTTCAGGTCTTACCTCTACAGCAACTATACCGAACCAATCAGCAAAAAACTGAATTTTAAAGCAGATGTAAGCGGAAATATCATCAATAACGAAAATGCACTAAGCACTTTTTACCGCAATCCGGCTAACCAGCTGTACGATATTGCCATTCCCAATTTATCCCAAACAGTTAAACAGGCCGGTTTTAAAACCAATACGAACATCAGCCTTGGGTATAAAGTAACTAAAGATCTTTACCTTCAACCGGGATTGGTACACAACTATATTTCGTTAAACAACCGCTTTACCAATACTGTAGATATTAATCAGCGTTATAATTTTATGTGGCCAACCTTTCAATTAAAATATAAAATATTCCGCTTTAATTATTCGGCCCGTTTTACAGAGCCCAATGTAAGTTATCTTCAGCCAGTGGCCGACAATACCAATGCATTTTACATTAGAAATGGAAACCCAAATCTACTGCCCGCCCGTGTGCAGGGTTTAAGCATGAATATGTACAAATATGATCCTAAAAGCCTGATCAATTACAATTTATACGGTTACGGTAATTTCACAAAAAACGGCATTGTTAACGCTATTACCATTAAAGATGGTGTACAAACGGTTAACCCGGTTAATAAAAACGGTATTTATAATTTTAGTGGTGGGGCCAATATTTCGAAAGATTTCAAAAAAGATAAAACAAGTTTAAAAGTAGGTTTGGGTTTCTGGGCCAATTTTGATCATAGTCCGGTTATTGTGAATAACATTGAGAGCGATGCAAATGTGTTTTATGTAGGTCCTAATGGAAGTGTAAGGTTAAACCTGAACGATAAGGTAGAAATTAACCAGTCGTATTCGGTAAACCTGAATCGCAGCAGGTACGATGATAGCTATTACACTAACATTAGCTACAACACCCACCAAAGCACATCCGAACTGATTATCCGTTATCCAAAAAAACTGGTTTTCGAAACCAGCTATTCTTTAACCATCAATGATCAAAAAATCGCCCGATATAACAATAACATCAAATTCTGGAATGCTGCTCTCACTTACCTATTCATGAAAAACGATAGGGCGCAGTTAAAATTCTCGGTGAATGATATTTTGCAGAGCAATGTACGTAGGAACATCCAGATTACGGGCAACAGTGTTATCGATACGCAGAGTAATAACCTGGGCAGATATGGCATGCTCACCCTTACTTATAATATCCAAAACTTTGGCCAAAAAGTTGGTGGCAGACAAACGTTTTTTAATTTTTAATCCCGTGGTCTGTGTCTCCACAGACCACATTAAAACTCTTTGTTTCAAACCCGCAATAATGATCTGTGGAGACACAGACCATGGAAGTAGATTTCTCCACTACGTTGCACTGCGGTCGAAATGACGATTTATCATTACAAAAACATTTCCGCAAGTAACCCGTACGATTTTATCCGGTCTTCAAAATGCTCGGTAATGGTAACGGCCATCAGTTCATCAACATCATAATCGGCAGCCAATTTGGTAAGCCGTTCTTTAATTTCTGCAGGGGTACCGTAAATCATCCGTGGTTTATTGGCATTAATCCGTTCCTGTTCTGCAGCATTATAACTGATATCTTTAATATCGTTCCAGCCTACCGAAGGTAATCCTCCACCCTTTTCTAACTGGAGAAAACGATAACCCATCAAAGCTTCCTGCTGTTTTACCTTTTCTTCATCTTCTGAGCAGAAAACAAAAAGCGCCACATTTTCGACTGGTTTTGCCAAATCAACCGAAGGTTTAAAATGTTCCCGGTAGTATTGAACAGCCTGTGGTCCTCCATGTGGATTAATAAAATGTGCAAAAGAAAAGCCCATTCCAAAGTGGGCCGAAAATAAAGCACTTTGTCCGCTGCTGCTCAAAAGCCATTGTTGCGGAACGGTCTCAGCAATTGGAATAGCTTTTATTTTTGCCTGAATACCACCATCAGAAGTGTCATGCAGGTAATGTTGCAGCTCGCGCAGTTGTTCTACAAAATCCTGCTCGCTCCAATTGTTTGAGGGGTTAAGCATCGAAGCCGTAATGCGGTCGGTACCCGGTGCACGCCCCATACCCAGATCGATCCGGTCAGGGTGCATCACCTCCAGCAAGCGAAAACTTTCTGCAACCTTTAACGCACTATGGTTAGGCAGCATAATGCCACCAGAACCGATTCTTAAGGTTTTGGTATGATTGGCCAGGTGCGCAATTAAGATTTCGGGTGTTGAACCCGCTAAACTGGTGGTATTGTGATGTTCTGAAACCCAGAAACGGTGGTATCCCAATCTTTCGGTTTCTTGTGCTAGTATAGTGGTTTCTTCAATGGCACGGCGGGCTGTAACACCCTTGCGCACCGGCGATTGATCTAACACACTTAGTTTAATTTTCGTATTGCTCATATTCGTATCTAACAAATTTATGAGCATACTCATTTAAAATAGACGTGCAAAAAGCTTTATGACTTTTAGATTATTACGCCAAAGTCAATTTGACCAAATACTGATTTTCACCATCATCAAAAATCAATTCAGCATCCCATCCTGTTTCATGGGCCGTACGCTTGATGGTTTCTTCATCTATATAAATCCAGTTAAACCAATTGCCTTTTTCGCCTTTATATTCATATTGATAAGATACCTCGCCATAATATTGGTTTTGCGGTTTAGGCATATCTTCATATAAATAGGCGATATCAGAAGAATCGAAAATCACCTGTCCATTGGGATTGATGAGGTCTTTTAGCTTGATCAGGAAATCCTTAAAACCGGGCAAAGTTCCTGTTAAACCGATGCCGTTCATGAGCATGAGAATGGTGTCGAATTTCTCCTGATAGGTAAAAATATCCTGTATGAATGCTTTTTTTACACCACGCGCTTTCATAATATCCACAGCCGCTTCCGAAATATCAATAGCAGTTACATCGATATTAAAAGCCTGTAAAAGTAAAGCGTGACTGCCTACACCAGCACCAATATCCAATACCTTTCCGCTGCACATGTGTAACGCCTGAAGTTCTAGAACGGGCATATCTTCATCATCACGGAAGAAGAATTCTAAAGGCATTTCTTCTGGTTCTCCATACGAATTGTGCAACCAAAGCGTATCAGCCTCGCCTGTTCTATAAATATCTGTTAACGCTTTACCAAAAACATCCATGCGGGCAAAGATAGGAAAAATGGAAGATGGATGAGGTGAGACGTGTGATGTCATGCGAAGGCACGACGCATCTGTAACTAATGAACAGACTTTTTATTAATTGATTCCATAAGAAAGTCGTCAATTGCAAGGCAACAAAGCAATCTTAAAGCACAAGCTAATAGCGATCGTTGTAAGATTGCTTTCCCGAGGTCGGGACAGGCTGTCGGCTGAAAAAGCCTTCTCGCAATGACGATCTTATAAAGGTCCGGATTAAAACCCAGACCAGCACCTCAAAATTATTCAATCTCAAATACCTGATGGTACTCGGGGATAGCCACATGTTTAAAACCTGCATCTTTCAATTTGCCGGCGAAATGTTGCTGCACTTCGTATTCTCCATGTACTAAAAACAGCTGTTTTACTTTAGCCGGATCCTGACCTGATAAAAATTGCAGTAAATCTTCATAATCGCCATGTGCACTCATCGATTTTATCGATCGTACTTCAGCTTTAACCTCATATTCATCGCGGAAAATTTCTACTACCTTTTGTCCGGCAATTAACCTGCCGCCAAGCGATTTAGGTTCGCAATATCCTACCATCAAAATGGTATTTTTCTGATTGCCGATATTATTCCTGATGTGGTGTTTTACACGGCCAGCCTCAGCCATTCCCGATGCCGAAATAATTACACATGGCCTGGGATCGGCATTTAAAGCTTTCGATTCTTCTACACTTTCGATAAAACGCAAACCTTTAAAACCAAATATATCATGATCTACCTTTAAAGTCTCTTTAACGCCATTATTATATACTTCAGGATGGTTTTTAAGAATTTCAGTCGCTTTTGAGGATAAAGGACTATCTACATAATAAGGTACATCGGGCAATTTACCTTTTAACTCCAGCCCATTTAAAGCATAAAGCAGTTCCTGGGTACGGCCAACGGCAAAGGCTGGGATAATAACTTTTCCCTTTTTAATTTTACAGGTATTGTTAATAATCTCCAAGAGCATGTTTTCGATCGGATCCAGATCCTTATGCAGCGAATCGCCGTAGGTAGATTCCATTAAGATATAATCGGCCTGATCAAATTGTTGCGGACTTTTTAAAAGCAGGTCGCCATAACGGCCAACATCTCCAGAAAAGGTAATCCGTGTAGGTTTTCCGTCTTCTGTAATGATAAGGTGAACAGCAGCACTGCCTAAAATGTGGCCTGCATCAGTAAACCTTAGCCGAATTCCGGTTTCAATTTCGAAATCTTCTTCATACTCCACAATCTTCATCAGACCAAGCGTTTTGGTAACATCTTCATCAGTGTAAAGCGGTTCTTCCATTTCTTCGCCTTCGCGCAGATGGCGGTTAGAAAATTCAGCATCCTGCATCTGGATTTTGGCCGAATCCATCATTAAAATGCGGGCCAGATCCATAGTTGCAGAGGTACAGAAAATCTTACCTTCAAATCCTTCTGCAACCAATTTAGGCAATAAGCCACAATGATCTATATGGGCATGTGATAAAACCAGGTAGGTAACCTTTTTGGCATCGAAACCGAAAAAGTCGTTTAATTTATCGGTAACACGGCCCATCCCCTGGAATAAGCCGCAATCTAATAAAATCTGAGTGCCGTTTTTTAAGGTAATAAGGTGCTTACTCCCCGTAACAGTACGGGCGGCACCATGAAAAGCAATGTTCATCTAAATGGTGGTTAGAAAATATATAGAATAAAAATGCCGGATATTTCCGGCACTTCCAATTCTTTATGCATTTATTTCTGCTATTTTATCTTTCACCTTATCTGCTACACCTGTAGCTTTATCTGTTAAACCCGCTAATTTATCTTTTGAAGCATCTAATAGATCAGCAAAAAAATCTGATACCTTACCTTTTAAATCGCTGGTTGAGTCTGAAGATAATGCCAATGCGATTGTTGCACCAAGTGCTGCTCCAGCTAATACGCCTACTATAATTTTTGTTTCCTTTGTCATAACTTTATTATTTAATAATTAAACATTAATTGGCACTTGTTGTTTTGGTTTTATTCTAACATAAATCATTCCATTTACATGAAGCATATTTTTTTTATCGATTTAGACAATACCATCTATTTTACCAAACCTAACGAAGAACAATTGATGAGTGAACTTTACCGTTACTTAGAAAGCCTGGATTTAGGAATAAGCGATGAAAAATTTCAGTTGGCAAAAGGGGAAATGTTGAGAACGCCTTTTGTAAAAGTGGCTAAAAAATATGGTTTTAAGGAAGAGATAATGCCTGAGGTGATTTCATATCTGCATAATAGAGAGGTAACCAAGCCCTTAAAGCCGAGCGATGATTACCATTACATTAAAAGCCTTAATGGCCGAAAATTTATTGTAACGGCGGGTTTTCCGAAACAGCAAACCTCAAAAGTAAAGATGCTGGGCATCGCTGATGATTTTGAAGCCGTACACGTTGTGGATGTTTCGACCACCAACAAAAAGGAAGTTTTTAAACTACTTATTGATAGATACGCTTTAAACACGGATGATATTTTAATTATAGGCGATGATGCAGAATCGGAAATTAAATTTGGGCTGGAACTGGGGATAGCTACTTTTTTACTCGATCCCGAAAACCTGCACCCAAATGCCGAAAGCACTTTTAGGGGAACTGATTTAAGTAACCTTCATACGGCGGCTGGGCAGTAAACCAATCTTCCCTTGGGTTGTCTCCTTGAGCGTAGTCGAAAGGTAAACACAGTTGGAAAAAGTGCATTACCCGATACTTATTTTCGGCATAAAATAAACATTAAGCCTTTGGAGAGCTATTTTCTGCAACTATTTCAGTTTCTCCCCGCTTTCCGTTTTACTTATCCCAGTTGAAAAACTGGGATTGCGTGCTCTCTCCAATCGGGTCTAAGTGGCTAGTGAGATAGTACTATTTTGGGCTGAGTGCTTAGCTGCACAAACCTTTGTTTCTAAACCCGGTAGCAGCGGCAGCCTCCTCCCGGTTTTACATCGGGATTCATCGGAGCTATAGCGGATAACGGGACTGTTGTTGCCGAAGTGACGCTGAATGTTCATTTCCAAGCCCAAACAGAAAGAAATCCCTTACCTTCCTGGTTTAAGCCCAAAAAGTCTTTAAAATAAAAAAGTCCCGATTTTCATCGGGACTTATCAATCTATCCTCTACCACCTCTTGATGGTCTTCCTCCTTCAGAGCCGCTTCTTTCACCACCTCTTTGTTGCTGTTGTTGTGGTGCTTCTGTTCTTCTTTGTTCTTGTCTTTGTTGCATTTGCTGCTGCTGTTGTGCTCTTTGTTGTTGAGCCTGGGCATCACGCTGTGCACGTTCCTGCTGTTGTTGCTGTGATTGTTGTGCGCGTTGCTGTTGCATCTGTTCATTACGCTGTTGCTGTACCTGAGCATCACGTTGGGCACGTTGTTGTTGCATTTGCTCATTTCTTTGCTGTTGCATCTGCTCATTGCGTTGTTGCTGTACCTGAGCATCACGTTGCGTACGCTGCTGTTGAAATTGCTCGTTACGTTGTGCCCTTTGTTGCTCCATTTGAGCCGCACGTTGTTGTTGATCTGCCTGACCACGTTGCTGCGTTTGCACATCGCGTTGTGAACGTTGCTGATCCTGGCTCATACGGTCTTGCTGCGTACGCTGTTGTCTCATCTGCTCAAAACGTTGCTGATCCTGACCACGGTTTACATTATCTTGTCCGTTTCTTCCGTCTATACCGTTGGTATTGCCACGGCTAACACGTCCGTTAGCATCTCTATTATAAACTTCGCCTCTGTTATTAGGCTGATTATTATTATCTCTGGTACCGTTGTTCCTATCAGGTTGCCCGGTACGGTTATCCCCTCTCGATCCGAAACGGTTATCGTTATTATTGCTATTACCACCTCTTTGATCGCGACTGGTATAACCTTCATTCCTTCCGCCCCTGCTAATGCCAGCATTGCCTTGCTCAAATCTTCTTGGTGCAGCATTACGGTTATCCACTGCATTGCGTTCAGGTCTTGGTCTGTAAATAGAAACCTCTCTACCGCCAACCCTACTCGCACCAGGTCTTGAGCTTTGCGCATACCTGTAAACGGTTACATCCCTGTTGGTTGCACGTCTTATATCTTCAACCCTAGGGCCACCATAATATGTTCTTCTGTTATATACATACGTATTATTGATAATGGTGGTGTTGCGGATGTATACATTATTGCGTCCGTAATCATATCTAGGAAAAGTATTGATATAAATATTACGTTGTGGAATAAAGTTCCAGCAAAATTCTGGTACTACGTAGCGGCGGCCAAAACTTAGGTTAATACTAATACTTGGCGCCATTGGTGCCCATCCGTAATAACCATCACCGCTTCTCCAATCTACCCAGGCTGGTCCCCAATTGGTATCAGGTAACCAGATCCATTGTCTGTAACTGTTAATTACCCAACGACCGTAATGGAAAGGTGCCCAGCCCCAGTCGTAATTGGAAACCCAGGTGTTACCGTATTCGGTCATCGCCCAACGTCCGTTTGTATAATATGGACGAAATTCGCTTTGATCTACATCCGGACGCCAAACATATCCATATTGAGGATCTTGTATCCAGGTGCCATATGGCGAAAGTTCGTCGTAAAAAGTTTGTAAAGAAATATTGCCAGTGCTGTAACCATCGTCCTGGTAATCATTTTGGTAGTCTTGTGCCCTGACAAGGGTTGTGGTTCCGGCAAGGAGCGCAAACAGCCCCAGCACAATTGCCGTAGATTTCAGTGTTTTCATTTGTGTGTTTTATTTTTAATAACCTAATGTGTGTGTATCAATTAGAGAACCAAAAATGCAGAAGGTTTAATATGCATGCATAGTTTCCGTATTTTCCTTCAAATATTGCCTTATGAAGCATATTTAACTAATATTTAACGTTTTAAGCCAAGTTTAATTGTGCAGAAAATAAGTCAGTTAGAAATAAAATTTGCTACACCTTTGTTTACAAAAGAGATTATATTGCCAGTACCGTAAACTTTAGAACTTAAATTCTATTTATTGTGAGTATTTTTGTAGCATGCAAAAAGGCACTCTATACCTTATTCCCGTACCATTGGCCGAAGAGGTAGCACATAAAACTTTTACCCCTTATCTGGTTGATACCATTAACCAGATTGATACCTACATTGTAGAAAACAGTAAGACAGCCCGTCGTTTTTTGAAAGAGGCTGGTTTAAAAACACCGCAAAAAGATTTGATCGTGCACGATTATGGCAAACATAACCGGACAGATTTAGGTCAGTTTTTTGTTGAGCTTGCTGCCGGAAAAGACGTAGGCTTAATGAGCGAAGCTGGTTGTCCGGGCATTGCCGATCCTGGAGCTGACATTGTTGCCGAAGCACATAAACGTGGCATTAAAGTGGTGCCATTGGTGGGGCCAAGTTCGATTTTACTGGCTTTAATGGCCTCAGGTTTTAACGGCCAAAGTTTCGCCTTTTGGGGTTATTTACCGATCGATAAAGAGCAACGTACCAAACGGATTAAAGATTTAGATTTATCGGCAAGCCGTTATAAACAAACACAGATATTCATCGAAACACCTTTCCGCAACAACCAGCTTTTTGAAGAAGTGCTGAAAAGCTGCAAACCCAATACGCAGGTTTGTGTAGCCAGCAATCTTACGGCAGAAGATGAATTTATTAAAACTCAAAGTGTTTATAATTGGCGCAAAGAGGAAATAGATCTTCATAAACAGCCTACTATATTTTTATTGTACTAATAACCTGGTTCATTGGTCATTAGTTCATTGGCCATTGGTTCATAACAGTATTCGTCATTGCCTCGTCGGCAGAAAAGGCTTCTCTAGCAATGACGAACAATTTCAAAAAATCAAAACATATCCGAGAATATATTGGTTGTTATCATAGCGCTTTGCAATTTATTCACTAAATCTTTGAGTTATGAAAAATACGAGCACACCAAAAAACAATCCAACAGTTCAAGGCAGTTCAATAGCTGATCGGGCTAACCATGATGTTAAAACGGATAAAAAAATCCAGGGAATAACCAATGGGGGTGGACAACGGTCAGATCAGACTTCCAACAAGGACAATCAAAGAAAATACGACAATAAAAAATAATAGCAGGTAGCTAATATACCAAAAAAGCTTGTCGGAAGATCCGTATTGAATGAGATTTTCCGACAAGCCATTATTTAACGAATGGTATTTTATTTCGCCATTACATTATAAAAATTATAATCGGTCATTGGGGCACCTGTTATTCCTAAATTATGGCAAATGGTAATGATCTGCCCGCGGTGGTAGGTGCTGTGGTTGAAAACATGTAATACATATTCAAAATTCTGAAAGTCGGAAGTAAACCAAGGGCTTTGGATTTCTGTTTTCTCATTAAATCTATCTTCACTGATTGCTGTAATATAAACAGCTAAGTTTTCTGACTGCTTCAACAGCGCATCAAAAATATCATTCAAACTTCCATATTCACGAAATTCGAATTCGGTTTTAGTGAGAATTGAATACCAATACTCCTGTGCCTGTAAAATATGGGCGAGCGTTAACTTTACACTTTTAAAACTCGATAATACTTCCTGCTCCAATAATTCTTCCGGTTGATTTTTTAACCAATTTACCAAGGTTAAATTTGCCCAGAAATTATAGTTTGCATAATTTTTCATTAAATACACAAGGGAAGTTTCTTCCATTGTTTCTGCGAATAATTGTTCCTGTACCATGTCTTTTTTGTTTTAGTTACACAAAGAAAATACAGGCCACTGACAACCCTATGGCAGTGTAAAAATCAACATAAAAATATTTTTAAATAAAGTGTTTTCATCATCTCAGTCCATATTCACATCATGCATTTTCCAGTCTTACCTGATCATCCTGTCAGGAGAAAAAGCAATAAAATATTCCGATCCGGTTTGGATACTAACATTAAGATCCGGCACATTAATTTTAGGTTGCTCTTTAAGCTGCAATAATACGCTTGCTGCAAAATCATGTATCTTTTTTGGGTCTACCTGAACAGAAACCGTAGGGAAGAAATCGTGTTCTATTTTGGCCTTTCCCTGCTCACTTACCTGGCTAAACTTCCACGATTCTTTGGCCCGAAAACCATTTTCGTTGTTGGCATTGTTTAAATGGTATAAAAACACTTTCGCCTGTAAGGCTATACTCTCATTTTGCATATTATAAAATTTGGGCTTTTTTGGCCATAATTTGGCAAGGTAAGAAGAATTAACTGGTAGTAACCTTTTTTTGATTGGTAAGCGATATGGAATTAATCTTGGTTTCCTTGATAACGCTTATTTAACTAAAATATTATCGGTAAAACAGACTGTTTATGTAAATTTTTAAATACAAATACAGCTTTTAAACATTACAAACCGTATTGATTAAGTTTTCGTGTAAAATTATCCTACAGCCAAAAATTAATGTAACAAGTTCCGTTACATTTGTTTATCAGCTCCGAAAGGACTTAACTAACTTAAACTTCATGAAAAATAATCTAAAAAAGATTGCCATCGTTGCCATGGTTGCAGTGGTAATTGCAGCCTGTAAAAAAAATCAGGAATCGATCACTGAGCCTCAAGAAACGGTAAAAAATTCGGACAAAGTTTTGCAGTATATTAAAGACCTGGGCTTCCCTGCAACAAGTATTGTTGATAATGGAAATGAATTTATCGTAGAAGAAGATATTACATTCCCTAAAAACATGGAAATCCCTGCCAATGGCACTGGGGCTAAAACCGAACAGTATTATACCGGAAGCATTGTAAACAGCACTAAAAAGCTAAACATTAGAATTTTTGTAGATCCGTCTATGACTTCTATGAGCAGTGAGATCAATAGTGCAATTGCGCAATGGAATGGTGTTCCAAATTCCACCTTACGTTTTAGCGTTGTAACCACAGCACCTTATGACATCCTGATCAAAGATGAAAATTTAGGAAATGGTGTTTGTGGGCAAGGACAGTTCCCTTCGGGAGGAAGTGCAGGTGCTTTGGTTAAAATCAATAAAAATTACATTGCTGGTAATTCGTTTGCCCAACGGGCAAGAACGATATGCCATGAATTCGGTCACTGTATTTCTTTCAGACATACCAATTGGGCAGCCCAGGGCGAATCGACCGCTACAAATGTACCTGGTGTTACCGGAACGGATGCCCTATCACTTATGAATGGTGGCCAATGCGGATCAGGTGCAACAGTATTATCGCAAAAAGATAAAGATGCTACTGCTGTATTATATTAAAATTTGCTAAAAACAACTAAACAAACCTAAACTGGTCTATAAGGAGCTGATAATTATAAGCCCGGGAGCTCATTGCAGCACCCGGGCTATTCTTTTGATAAGGCAATAATGTCTTTTCCTTCTAAAACCCTCCGTTCGCCATTATGGCTTAAAGTATTAATCATGGCATTGCCCAGCTCGGCCATGGTGCAAAACCCACCAGGATAAACAGCCCTTCCAAGAGGAAACAACCAATTGATATAGTTATAAAATTTATGGGCATATTTTTGTCCTGCCAGTGGCTTAATAAAACCCGGGCGAAAATTAAACACCTGCTTAAAAGGCAATTTCATCAAATCGTTCTCCGTTTTACCCTTTACCTGTGCCCATTTCAACCGTCCATTTTCATTGGTTCCCCCGCCAGAAACATAACAAAAAGTCATATTATCGTTTAGCTTACTTAACGTTTCGGCAACATGCATGGTTAGTGTATAGGTCATTTTGTAATAGGTATCATTATCAACACCCACCGAAGTAATTCCCAAACAAAAAAAGCATGCATTGTAACCCGAAAGCTGATTTTCAATCTGCGAAAAATCGAAAAAATCGGAGTGGATGATCTCCTTAAGTTTTGGATGGCTATAACCACATGGCTTGCGGTTAATCACTAAAACAGTATCAATTTCAGGGCTGTTTAGGCATTGCATCATTACCCCTTCACCTACCATTCCGGTAGCACCGGTTATGATTACATTATTCTGATCTCTGGTTTTTCCCATGGGAAGTTTATTTAATAATCAAAACGAAGATAGGTTAATCTTTGTTTGCTAAAAGCCAGTTGGGTTTCTTTTTGCTTCGTCGAGGTAAAAGAAGGTAAATTTTATGATAAATTAATTATATTTAATAAAACAGCAATATGATAAATCAAAATTTGTTAAGCATGAAAATGATGGTGCTTACCTGCTTATTATTTATCTCTAGCCAGTTATTTGCACAAAACGAATTAAGTCCGAGGCAAACCTATCCCGATTTATTTGAGAAAGTTCAAATGGCAAGAATTTATCCTGATAGTAAATCTTTTGCAGATGCCATTCCAAAAAAGAGTCCTTCAGAAATCATGAAGGCTTATAACACCCTAAAAAACAACCAAAATTTTAACTTAACGGCATTCGTAAATGAATATTTTAATATGCCTGAAAGCCATCATGCGACTTACCAATCAAATATTAGTGCAGGTATAGAAAAACACCTGGATACCTTGTGGACGGTTTTAAAAAGAGATCCTGATACGGCTTCCACCTACCAAACATCACTGCTGCCATTACCGAAGCCTTACATTGTTCCCGGTGGCCGGTTCAGGGAAATTTATTATTGGGATTCTTATTTTACAATGCTCGGTTTGCAAAAGGCCGGTAAATTAAAAACCATAAAAGATATGGTTGACAATTTCGCTTACCTCATTAATAAATATGGTTTTATCCCCAATGGAAACCGTACTTATTATTTAACACGTTCGCAGCCCCCGTTTTTTGCTGCTATGGTTCAGTTGCTTACCCAGCACAATAAAAATGTAAAACTTGCAGATTATAAGGACGTTCTGGAAAAAGAATATAATTTTTGGATGAAAGGGGCTAGTCAGTTAAGCAATGGCAAAGCGATAAACCATGTAGTAAAACTTGCTGACGGCGCTATTTTAAACCGTTACTATGATGCTGGCGATCAGCCCCGCGAAGAATCGTACAGGGAGGATTTTGAAGCCGTTAAATCAACCAAACAGGTTCCGTCCATATTTCTTAGAAATGTACGTTCTGCTGCAGAATCGGGTTGGGATTTTAGCAGCAGGTGGTTTGCCGACGGTAAAAGTTACAACCAGATTATTACCACGGATTTGCTCCCGGTTGATTTAAATACTTTATTATATAATCTCGAAACTGCCATTGCTACGGCAAACAACGAGGCAGGCAACAGAACAAAGGCTGCTCTATTTAATAAAAAAGCTAATCTGCGTAAAATAGCTATCCTAAAATACTTCTGGAACAAAAAACAGGGCTTTTTTACTGATTACAATTGGAAAAACCGGTCACTTTCTAACCAGCTTACACTTGCAGCAGCATTTCCATTGTATTTTAAATTGGCAACATTGGTACAGGCCAAAGCTGTTAAAGAAAAACTGCAAAGGAATTTTCTTAAAACAGGCGGCTTAATTACCACGTTAACCACCACTAAAGAGCAATGGGATTCTCCAAAAGCATGGGCACCACTGCAATATATCAGCATTGCGGGATTGCGCAATTATGGATACGATAAACTGGCCGATACCATTAGTGTGAGATGGATAAACCTTAATATTTCTGTATTTAAAGGCACCGGAAAATTAATGGAGAAGTATAATGTGGTAGAAACCGACAGTAAAGGTGGTGGCGGTGAATATCCACTTCAGGATGGCTTCGGTTGGACAAACGGGGTACTCCTAAAACTGATGAAAAACAATTAAGTAGCATTTCTTTTTTCATTTTTTTTTAATCGATTTTTATAAAAATAAAGAAGCCGTAACGTTAACAGTAATCAGCCTGTTAACCGTTGCGGCCCCTGATATAGATATTAAATTTTAATAACCCGGATTTTGGATCAGGTTGGGGTTGCCAAGTTGATTATCAGGAATAGGAAAAAGCAGGTATTTAGCCTCACTTGCCGGTTTTTCCTGCCATGCAGCAAGAAATTTACCAAAACGGATTAAATCCTGTCTCCTAAAGCTTTCCCAGTATAACTCACGTCCACGTTCGTCCAATAAAATATCCAATGTTAAATTTGGTAAAATTGAAGCGCCCCTAACGGTTCTGATCGAATTTACAATCGCTAAGGCAGGAGCAGGCTGCGATGTTCTTAACTGGGCCTCTGCTTTCATCAATAATACATCGGCGTAACGGAAATAAACCCAATCGTTATCAGGTTTTTTAGATCCTGCATTAGGGTAATCTATTGGGTATTTAACTACCCTAATACCTGCAACTTCCAGATGGTTTGGATCACGTTCAATAATTGCGACTTCAGGAGTAAAAGCTAAAGGATTGCCTTTCCTGTCTTTTAATGCAACACCGTTTTGATCAAACTGTTGTCCAATCAAAAAGCCTACACGGATTCCTGATACATTGGTTTGCCCGGTATAAGTGCCACCCCTTCTGGTATCGCTTGCTTCAAATTTATTGTAAAAGTTGGATAGGGTAGAAAAACCATTGTAACCGTTCGGATTTTGGTTATAATGGAGGGTACATTTCCACATCCCGTCTAAATCGCTTCCCGTTACACTGGCAAGGTTTTGAGAAGTAAAGATGTTTTCTTTGGAAATTATATTATTTGTAGGAGCGAAATTATCGAAATAATTGGGCGTAAGTGTATATCCTCCTGTTGCAATTTCATTTGCCAGCGAGATTACTTTAGCCATATCTGCCGGATCGAAAGTTGGTGCTGCGCGGTTTAAAATTGCTCCTTTATTGAGGTAAATCTTCATTAGCAGCGTTCGCGCGGCATTTTTATTCGCTTGGCTTGCTGGCCCATCCGGTAATAGGGGAATGATCGCAGTTAGCTCATTAATTAAATAAGCAATTTCATCGGCCGCGTTTCTAACTCTTGAAGGTTTGGTTACACCTTCTCCTGGATCACGATAAGGTACCTGACCCCATCCATCTAAAACCGAAAATTCGGAGAAGGATCTGATGAAACGGGCAACCGCGGCCTGGGCAGGAGTGGGATTAAAAGCCAGTACATCCGTACTTACATAACTAACGCTATTTAAATCTCTGAATACGTCCGAAATTCTTGCGTCGTCTGCTGCCCATTTATGCAAATGAAGGGCACGCCAAGCACCATTATCATCCCAGTCGCCGGCACGTGTGGGCACAATTACTTCATCAGAAGTTACTTCCTGTAGGGCAGACCAGTTCCAGGGAGCCTGGTAAGGTCCTCTCATTGCGGTATAACTTGCCGTGATCAATCCAGGTACATCGTTCGAACCCAATGAACCTGAACTCACTTGACCATTTAAGTTTTCGTCTAATTTAGTACAGCCCGATAGTGCAAGTGTTGCGGCTACGAAGCTGATTATATATTTATTTTTCATGTGATTATAATTGAAAATTAAAGTGAAAAATTGACACCGAAATTGAATGTCCTGGCAGTAGGATAGGCTGTATAATCGATGCCTGCTGATGGTACACCATTGATGCTTTTGTTTACATTTACTTCCGGATCAAAACCTGTATAATTGGTGATTACAAAAAGATTCTGACCGTTTAAATAAATATTGAGTGATTTAATTGATTTACCAATGTTTCCAATGTTGTAATTGATGGTTGCATTGGCCAATTTTAAGTAATCTCCCTTTTCAATATATCTTGATGAAGCAGCAATAGGGTTTGCTAATGATTCCTGTATGTCTGAATTTATTAGTGCTGATGATATATTTCTATTGCCCAGATTTGAAATGGCTAAAACCGAATTTGCTGTATTGTTGTAAATACTCTGACCAAATGAACCGTTTAGATTGGCGGTGAGTGAGAATTTTTTATATCTAAGGTTAGTGCTTATACCTATAATTGCTTTAGGATTGGGGTTTCCAAGGTAATATTTGGTGAAACCATCATCTGTATAATTCGAAAATCCACTTGGTAATAAACCATTATACTGTCTGGTTACCATAGCAAATAAGGGTAGCCCACTCTGTACAACCTCTACATTTACTCCACTTAATCCCTGTCCGTTTAACGAACCTGTTCTAATTAAGCCGGTAAGGTTTTTTACCTCGTTTTTAATAAAAGTTACATTACCACCTAAAGACCAGGAAAATTTATCATTGTCTATGATATTGGCATTTAGGCTAATTTCCAATCCTTTATTCTGAATTTCTCCATCTAAATTGTACCAAGTAATTACACCATTTGGAGCAGCTGGTGATAATGCATTTTGTGGAAATAAAAGATCTGTGGTTACTTTATTAAAGAAATCTATTGATCCTGTTAATTTATTATTTAAAAAGCCAAAATCAGCGCCTATATTGGTTTGTTTGTCTTCCTGCCATTTTAAATCTGGATTGGCATTATTTATACCGACTGAACCATCAATACCTTTATTTACGAAACGCCGTTGAGAAGATCCAGA
Source organism: Pedobacter sp. R-06 (assembly GCF_049913135.1). Classification (NCBI taxonomy): domain Bacteria; kingdom Pseudomonadati; phylum Bacteroidota; class Sphingobacteriia; order Sphingobacteriales; family Sphingobacteriaceae; genus Pedobacter; species Pedobacter sp. R-06. The sequence continues at coordinate 5,176,321 of NZ_CP183977.1, forward strand.
TGGGAAATCCTGATTACCGGTTTTTCCATAACCCAGTCTTAATTTTAATTGATCGAGCCATTGCGCATCACTTAAAAAACTTTCTTTTTTAATGTCCCATGCAGCAGCGAATGATGGGAAATACCCATATTTATTGTTGGTTCCAAATTTCGTCGAACCATCAGCCCTGAAGGTGGCTGTTAAAATGTATTTACTATCGTAATTAAAAATGGCCCTTGCGAAATAAGATTGCAATTCCGTTGTTGGATCATTACTGGTTACAAAAGTACGGTTAGCTGGTAAGGTGGCTTCAAATGCATCGGTATAATCTGAAGCAATGTCCCCAAAACCAGTAGCTGTATTAATTGCACTTTTACGAATGAAATTAGAATACTCGTAACCTAAAACGGCATTTAAATTCAGCTTGCTCACAATCTCCTTATTAAAATTTAAAGTATTTGTAAATTGTTGTGTTACTAGTTCTGTGTTGGAATAACTCGCATATCCGCCTAAGAAATCTCCAGAAGGCTGAATACCCTGCAGGTTTAAAGTACTTCTTGTTGAAGCTCTTCTAATGCCTGTACTATAATTAACACTGGCCAGCATTCTGTACTCCAACCATGGCGTAATTTTGTAGTAAGGCGATATACTTCCCAAAATAGTTGAAACCTTTGCCTTATCACTGTTTGCAGCCAAAGCCGCTAATGGATTGATGGTGGTAGAACCGTAATCGATAAATAAACTTCCATCAGGATTATAAAAAGACTGCGTAGGGTTCCACGATAGTGCCTGAGAAATTAAACTTCCTGTAAAACCTGCATCAGTAGTAATTGGAGCTATACTTTCCAGGTACTGGTTGCTGATCATGTTAATGTCCAGCCCCAGCTTTTTACTTTCCAAAAATTTGAAATTACCGTTAAAGCCAGCACTGTATTTTTTAAAATCGGTTGATTTAATGATTCCCTGCTGGTTCTGATAGCCGAGGGATGCCCGGAAAGTGTTTCCGTTATTGCCACCGCTTATCCCTACAGAATAATTCTGGTTGTAAGCTGTACGGGTAATGGCATCCAGCGCATCTACGTTGCTGCCGAAATCCCCAGTGGTGAGGTTATATTTTTTTAATGCTGCACGGTATTCATCGCCCGTTAAAACATCAACCCGCCTTGCAATGTTACTTACGCCTGCAGATGCACTTACATCGATTTTGGTCTCACCTGATTTTCCTCTTTTCGTGGTAATTAAAACCACACCGTAAGCCGCACGCGAACCATAAATGGCTGTTGCCGATGCATCTTTAAGGATTTCCATCGATTCGATATCGGCTGGGTTGATAAAGTTTAAAGGGTTGCCATCCGGAGTGGTACCTGTACCTGCGCTGGCGGTTAAACCTCCAACACCTGCATTGGTTGATGGTCTGGCCGACCTTCCGTCTAAAGCAACACCATCTACCACATAGAGTGGCTGTCCGGTGCCGGTGATGGCAGAGTTACCCCTGATGCGTACTGTTGAAGCTCCGCCTGGTTGACCGCTATTGTTGATCATCTGTACGCCTGCAACTTTACCCTGGATCAATTGATCGGGGGCATTTAAAGGCCCTTTGTTGAAATCTTTTGCCGAAACAGTTGTTGCAGCACCGGTTAAATCATTTTTCCTTACGGAGGCATAACCTATCACTACCACTGCTTCCAGATTATTTAAGGATGCCATAGTGATATTGATTACCGTTTGGTTATTGATGCTTACCGTTTGTGTTTCCATACCTACAAAGCTGAAAACGAGCTGTGTGGAGCCTGAAGGAGCGGTAATGGCATATTTTCCGTCAGCATCTGTCTGTGCTTTTGCTGTACCTGGTTTCGCTTGAATGGTTACACCGGCTACTGGTAATTTATCACCGTCGAGCACCGTGCCCTTAATTACACTTTGTGCAAAAGCCGATGCGCTGAGCAGCAGCATGCAGCAACTTATCATCACAAGTTTCTGCAAAGAATACAATTTCTGTTTGTTGGATAAAACAGCCCAATTGCTTTTTGGTAAAGTAATGTTCATAGTTGATTTAATTAATTGGTTAGAAAATAGGAGTATTTAAGGATTCAGGATTTTCTAATTTAAGGTGGAGTATGTTTCATAGTTTCTACTTTTTATGTTCGTATTAGTCGATTATACCTTTAATATTTGTGCAGATGGGCAATTCAAAATTTACGGGATCGTTCCCGATATTTATGATGCCAATATGATTGAGCATTTTTAACTCATATTTATTCATATCTACAAGCGAAAGACATTTTGTTGGCGTATTTTGATAATTGTAAAGATCATTTCCTTTATTTTCAAAACTGCTGGCAATAGGCAGCGGTTGGCCGGTAATGAAAGAAAGCAGGAGGGATAAAATGATAAACAGTTTCAATTGTCTCATAATTTTCGGTACAACAAATCGGATCCCTACGGATAGGAGCCTGAGCTATTGTGATTTAGTTTAGTATTTGGTTAATGTAATGATTAAGTGTCTGTGATGAACTATTAAGTTTACACATCTTATCCATTTTATAATATGAAGATAGCTTATAAATTATGTAAAACCATAAAAAGGAAAATAATTTATCGAGGTAACTTACTATCAGAGAACTGCTGCAATTAATAAGATGTGACAAAGAGGGCCTGGCCAGGTAGCAATTTAGTATTAATAACACATACAAAGCCCTAAAAGGCTACAAATTGACTTTTGGTAGTATGAATTTAAAATTGATTCCCGTTGTCCCTACGCATAGATTTGCTTTGAGAAAAGTTATTTGAAGATATATTTAGTCACAGAGACTCGGAAAACATAACAAAAATTGTGACCAATTTTGATATAAATAGTGAACCCCAAAAGTTTTGTACAACTTTTGGGGTTCAATCAAAAAAATACAGTCTTTAAAAATTATCTTGCTGAAGGGCCTTTCATTTGATAATCTTTAGGTGGTTCTGCTCCTAAAAGATGCTGTACAAAGTAATCCCAACGGCGACGCGTCATATAAGGTGAGTATTCACCATAACCATGTGCACTATTTGGAAAAATAACCAGATCGAAAGATTTATTTGCTTTTTCTAATGCCTCCACAACTAATAGCGTGTTGTAAGGTGGTACATTATCATCCATCATACCATGAACCAACATCAGTTTCCCCTTTAGGTTTTTAGCATAGTTCTGATTGGCCTGTGCTTCATAATCAGAATTTTCTACCAAACCATTGTAACGTTCGCCCCAATCGTCCTCGTAGTTTCTGTTATCGTGGTTACCTGATTCTGAAATTCCTACTTTAAAGAAATCCGGATAACGGAACATGGCCGCAGCAGTAGCAAAACCTCCGCCAGAGTGCCCCCAGATACCCACCTTTGTTGTATCAATAGGATATTTAGCAGAGAGCTGTCTGATGGCTGCGATCTGATCAGGCAAAGTATTCTCAGCCATATTGCCATAGCTCATATCATGAAAACTTTTAGAGCGGTCTGGATTACTGGTGCCTTCTATTACTACTACAATAAAGCCGAGCTCGGCCAAAGCCTGGTTATCGCCGCGTGAAGCAGCAAACGACCAACTACCTACGCTACCGCCCTGAGGACCTGGATAAATATAATCGATAACCGGATATTTCTGCCCTGCATCCATTTTTGTTGGGGTGAAAACGAGTCCATAGATATCGGTTTTACCATCTTTGGCTTTAACAGAAACGGGGATAGGTGCTTTCCAGCCTGTAGCGGCTAACCTGGATACATCTGTTTTCTCTAAAGTGTTGATCAGTTTACCATTGATACTTCTTAAAACGGTAACGGCTGATACATCTGGTTGTGAATAAGTATCTACAAAATATTCGAATGATGGAGAAAATACCACCTGATGGTTACCTTCTTCAGGGGTTAACGATGCTAGATTTTTTCCGTCGAAACCGATCTTGTACAAATGGCTAAAATAAGGATTTCCTTTTTCCCGGCCATTAGCCATGAAGTAAAGCGTGCGCGTTTTTTCGTCTACTTTAACTAAACGGGTAACTACGAAATCGCCTTTGGTAATCTGATTTTTCAATTTTCCGCTGGTAGCATCGTATAAATATAAATGTCCCCAGTTATCTCTTTCCGAATACCAGATAATTTCTTTAGATGCTGGAAGGTAACGCCAGTTGATTGCTCCCTGACCAGATTCGTACTGTGTTTTTACCGTTTCTTCGAAAACTTCTCGAACGGCCCCAGTTGTGGTATTGGCAATGCGGAATTTTTCATTTTTATGATCGCGGGAGGTAGACAGAAATGCCACTTCAGTGCCATCAGCTTTCCAATCGATGTCATCAAAAGTACCACTACTCGAAATATCATCGCTTAAAGTAGCACGGTGTTGATCTGCAGGGATATTTAGCGAAGCCATCTTCGCGTTTTCTACATCAATCACTACTCTTCTAATCGTTGCGATCTGCTTATCGCCGGGTAAAGGATATTTCCAGGCTTTTAATACTGGCGCCCCCACATTCGTGGTTACCAGATACATATCTTTCGAATTTCTTTGGTCTTGTTGAAAAGTGGCTATCTTTTTCGAATCAGGCGACCAGCGTAAAATTGGCGCATCGCTATGTTTCCATCCTGCATTATCGGTAGCATAACCATAATCTTTAATACCATCAGTGGTTAACTGTGTTAATTTTCCTGTAGCCACATCTTTAACAAAGAGGTTATAATCTTTAATTAAAATGGCTTTTTTCCCGTCGGGAGATAAGACTTCATTACGTCCAGCCCCGCGACGTGATGGCATTGCACTGCCTTTATAATCGGTAGTTAAAGTTTTTGTTTTCTTTACCGGATCTACCAAAAAAGTTTGTTCAGTGCCATTGGTTTTAGTAGTGTACCAGAATTTATCACCTTCCAGCCAATTCGGTTGCACGCTTGCATGGTCGATATACTTTGCTGTATTATAGCCCATAAAACTTTCTGCTCTTTCGTAATCTTTAACGGTTAAAGCCTTCTGTTGAGCATTTGCTGTAATGGCCAAAGTACAAGCCGTTACGGTAAGCCAATATTTATTCATCATGTTAGTTAATCTTGCGCTAAAAATAAGACTGTTTTAGGAAATGGCAGGTATTAATCTTGATATAATTCCCGGGATGTAGCGTTCTTTTAACCACAAATGGCACCAAGTTAGATTTTCTTTTTTATATAATCCACTCCGAACCCCGTACTAACATCATCATCCATCTTTTTAAAGATCCTTCACTGCGTTCAGGACAACAAATCAGGAGTTCGGCTGCGAGCTCTAGACTTTGGACTAATCGATCAGTTAATCCACTTCAAATTCTCAATTCCAAAAGCCCAGCTCAAGATAAATCGACTCATGATTCCAGGGTAAAGACTTCAGACTTATTTATAAAATCTCCACATATCCATCCGTTCCGTTTAACCGAATGCGCTGTCCGTCTTTAATCAGTTTGGTGGCATTTTCTACGCCAACAACCGCTGGCAGACCATATTCTCTTGCAATCACGGCACCATGCGTCATTAATCCACCGACCTCTGTAATAAGGCCTTTTATTGAGACGAACAATGGCGTCCAACTCGGGTCGGTAAATGAGGTAACCAGTATATCTCCCTCTTCAAGATCAGCATCTTCCATGTTTAGGATTACGCGTGCCCTTCCTTCAATCATTCCTGAAGAAACCGCCAAACCGATAATAGCCTCAGCCGGAAGGTTCTCGCGATTGTATTTACCTGTGATAATTTCTCCATCAGAGGTAATTACCCGTGGCGGCGTAAGTTTCTCGTATTTGCTATACTCTTCTTTTCGCTTAACAATAAGCTGGTAATCAATTTGATGTGTGCGCACCACTTCACGAAGTTCTTCAAAAGTGAGGTAATAGCTATCTTCCTTTTCATGAAAAACATGAGCATCTACGAGTTTTTCGACTTCCTTTAGTAAAGCCTGCTTATAAACGAAAAAGCGGTTAACAATGCCGTATTTTGGGTATTCACGATAACCAGCAAAATTTCGGAGCAGACTGATCATCTGTTTTGTTTCCAGTTTTTTTTGTTCACCACCTGGTAAATGAGCCAATCTACCCAATAATTCATTTTCCTTTTTTAAAGCTTCCTGTTTTCCTTGCTCAAATTTTCGCTTACCAGCATTGGGCTCAAAGTTTTTGATATTGCTAAGGATTAAGGGAATTAATATCGATGGTTTTTCGCTCCAGCGTGTATTCGTAATATCAATTTCTCCCGCACACCGCATTCCGTATTTTTCGAGATATGCGTAGATTGCATTCCGGATTTCCTTTCCACCATCAATTTGAATCATTTCATCTAAAAAATTATCCTTCTTTATCTCTTGTAAATAATTAATCAGTACCGGGTAAGTACGGATTACATCTGCAACATCCAATAGTGCCAGGCCCATTTCTGAAGTAATATTGTTGGGTGCCGACTGAGACAGTGTATCTGCGGGATTTTTTTCACCCAACCATTCTTCCATCTTTTCATTGAGCCAGGATGAAGCATTCATGGCGGCTATAATCACCCCCATATGTTGCGAATCAAATATCATCTTTTTTGATTGCTCAATATCTTCGAGGATAAAATCAAAAAGATCTGGTCCCGATTTCGTTTGGATATTTTGTTTTAGTGTTTCCACTGATGCCTCATTAGTTTTGATCAGATCAGCAACGATAGCGGGGTCGTTTCCTATTTGCGCTAAAATATCGGCAGCCGACAGGCCCTTAGTACTCTTGACCAGCACTGGTCCTTTTCCATCATCTGGTAGTTGTTTTATAAAGTCACCTCTTTCTGTGATGGTGATCAATGCATCTTTGATGAGCGGATCATGTTGCCCCATCGCATCTAATAAATTCGCCCTCCCAGCTGGGGTGGCCAGACTATCTGTTACATCAACAAACAATCTTCCTCCGGCTTTAAACATTGGTCTGGCTGCCCTTAACTGCCATAACGATAGCCCTAGTGGCTTCATGGCATCAGTCATCATTTGCTGATGGCCTACAGATATATACACATGATTTTCGGCGTCGTTTGTTTCTGGAATGGGATATAAAGTAGTAATTGGCCTACTCTGAACAATATAAAAGATATCATCAACCAAACACCATTCAATATCCTGGGGGCTACCAAAATGTGCTTCGATCTTTCTACCAAGCTCCTCAAGCTGTAAAATTTGTTCATCTGCAAGCACTTGCCTGTTTTGCTCTTCCGCTGAAAGCGCTTGAGATTTTGTACCGCCATCCTTTAAGGCATAAATAGCCAGTTTCTTAATTGATATTTTTTTATCGATAATCCTGCCACTACACACCTGATAATTATCGGCGTTTACCAGACCCGAAACCAAGGCTTCACCCAGCCCAAAACTGGCATCAATAGATAACATTCTCCGATTTCCGGAAACCGGATCTGCCGTAAATAAGATTCCTGCTGCCTGTGGAAAGACCATTTGCTGAACAACAACACACAGTTGCACTTTACGGTGATCGAAACCGTTTTGAATGCGGTAAATTACCGCTCTATCGGTAAACAATGAGGCCCAGCACTTGCTGATATGTTTAAAGATCGATGTTTTTCCGATAACGTTCAGGTAGGTATCCTGCTGACCTGCAAACGATGATGTTGGCAAATCTTCGGCGGTAGCACTCGACCGGACAGCAAAAGCCTCATATTCGTGAAAATTGGCAAGGTGCCTTCCGGTCTCCTGGGCAATATCATCCGGAATGGATATGTTTTCAATAATTGTCCTGATTTTGGCGCTGGCTTTACTTACCTCCTGCAAATCTTCTGTTTTAAGCTGGCTCAATTCATCCAATAAAGTTTTCAGTTCCTTATTGCTTGTGGTTATTTCTTTATAGGCCTTTGTGTTTATGCAAAAGCCCCGTGGCACCTGCATTCCGCCAATTTTGGATAGCTCGCCAAGATTGGCACCTTTGCCCCCTACTTCTAAAATATCAGACCTGTCAATTTCCTGAAAACCAATTACATATTTACCCATATTTTTCCTGATTTAATTTGGTAGAAATTCATTTATCTTTAATGGCATTTTTAAGGAATAAATCCAAAAATATAGGCTATAACACATGAAAACAACGTTTTTCAACTATATTTTTCCAAGCGCAATAATGGTACAAGTGTTGGCGTTATCCTTACAACAAAGCGGCAATAATTAAGGTAAAATTGTGCCGAATTTTCTCCCAAACAAGACGCTTTAGCTTGCCCTTCAAAAAAACAGCCGTCATTTAGACTACAAGCAAACTCAATTTGGCTACATCAGCATTTGCGCTTTGCCGCAACTTTGTATTGTTAATTTAAAACAATAGAAAATGCAAAAGACAATTTTTATTACAGGAGCTTCTACAGGTTTGGGAAATGCTGCTGCCAAATTATTTCAGCGCAAAGGATGGAATGTAATTGCAACCATGCGCAACCCTGAAAAGGATACAGAATTAAGCACATTAAGCAACGTTACCGTACTTCCTTTGGATGTGACCGACCTTGCTCAGATCCAATCGACTGCAAAAAAAGCAATTGAACAGGGTGTAGATGTCGTATTTAACAATGCCGGCTATGGCTTAATCGGGCCATTAGAAGCACTGAGCGACGAACAGATCGTAAAACAACTTAACACAAATCTATTAGGTGTAATCCGTGTTACGCAGGCATTCATTCCTTATTTCAGAGCAAAGAAAGAAGGTTTGTTTATCTCTACAACTTCTATTGGCGGATTAATCGCTTTCCCACTAGGCTCAACCTATCATGCTACAAAATGGGCATTGGAAGGCTGGAGCGAAAGCATGGCTTTTGAGCTAAACACTTTTGGTGTAAACATTAAAACCGTATCTCCAGGTGGAATTGCAACCGATTTTTCGGGCCGTTCTTTAGAACTGGCAAGCAACGAAGATTATGATCCGATGGTACAAGCAATGATGGCGGGTTTTGGTTCAATGATGGAAACAGCTTCTTCTCCTGAGCAAATTGCTGCAGTTGTGTACGAAGCGGCTACAGATGGCAAAAACAAACTGCGTTATGTAGCTGGTGAAGATGCCAAGGCCTTATATGCACAGCGACTGGCACAGGGTGATGAAGCTTTCAGGGCCGATTTTGCCAAGGTATTTTTAGGTAATTAATTACCGAGGGCAATGCAGCCCAATGATTTGTGTTGCCCTAATATTTGTACTTTTATATTATGGAAAAGAAAGTCCCTTTACGCATTTCAACAATCTCTGAAATACATGCGTTGCTGCAGGTTCCCAAACCTGTCCATCCGTTGATCAGTTTGGTCGATAATTCGCTGATGGTCACCGACACAGAAATGTTAGACCGCCCGTTTTTTTTCAACTTTTACAAGATTTCCTATAAATATTCAACGACGGGCCGAATGGGCTATGGACAGGGTTATTACGACTTTAACGAGGGCGGTATGATGTTTACTTCACCAAACCAATTGATTTTTGCAGATAATGAAGCTAAATATTACGGGGCTACACTTCTGTTCCACCCCGATCTCATCCGGAACTATCCGCTAGGGTCGACCATAAAAAAATATGGTTTTTTCTCGTACGAAACCAATGAAGCATTATTTCTGTCAGACAAGGAGAAGAAAATAATTTTAGGACTATTCGATAATATTAATGAAGAACTGAACACTTCGATTGATGAAATTAGTCAGGATGTGTTGGTATCTTACATCGAAGTATTGCTCAATTATAGCAACCGTTTTTACAAACGTCAGTTTATTACCCGAAAGGTGGTTAACAATGATGTATTGACTAAAATAGAGTACTTATTGGAGGATTATTTTGCTGATGAAAAATCTTTGATTAGCGGATTGCCAACAGTTGAATATCTAGCCGCAGAAGCAAACCTTTCGCCACGTTATTTAAGCGATATGCTCAGGGCTTTGACCGGGCAAAATACCCAACAACTTATTCACGAAAAGTTAGTTGAAAAAGCAAAAGAAAAACTTTCGACGACTGAATTGTCGGTGAGTGAAATTGCCTACCAACTGGGTTTTGAGCATCCACAATCATTCAGTAAGTTCTTTAAAACAAAAACGCATTTATCTCCCTTGGAATTCAGGCATTCTTTTAATTAGGACTGGGATGGATCTAAAGCGGAGAGGGCGGGATTCGAACCCGCGGTACCTTGCAGTACACACGCTTTCCAAGCGTGCTCGATCGACCACTCTGACACCTCTCCGGTTATATGATGTTATTTTGTTTCAAATAAATGTAGCCATTTACAGACTTATAATATTGTTCTCTTCTAAAAGCCTCACTTCTTGAATTAAATTCTTCAAAAAAGTGAATGATGAAAGGGCGCCTAGCTTTCGTTGATTTTACATCTCCCCTATTATGTTTGATTAATCTTATTTCCAGGTTTTCAGTACTTCCATAATAGTACTTCCCATCTTTCTCGCTTTTCAAAATATAACTATAAAACATAATTATCTTTTATTGCAAGTATACAAAGTTTAATTGTTAGTCCCTACTTTCCAAGCGTGCTCGATCAACACTCCCCATAGGGGTCCTTTGGACTGACACCTCTCCGTGCTGGATTGCAAAAGTATATTTTTTATTGATAAAAAAAATGCTCCCGATTAAAATCAGGAGCATTTTATAATATGATATTAGAAATTAATCTATAACCGTAATTTTTAACATATTGGTTTTACCTTTTGCTTCCATTGGAATAGCAGCAGTATTGATAATGATATCACCTTGTTTAACCAGTTTCTTGCTTTTTAAGAACTCGTTTACCTCAATGATGGTGTTATCGGTACTTTCCCACTTATCGTAATAGAAACCTCTTACACCCCAAAGTAAACTTACTGCATTTAATAATGCCCTGTTGCTGGTAAAAATAAAGGTTAAAGCTTCTGGACGGTGACTTGAGATTTCGAATGCAGTGTAACCGCTTAAAGTCATCGATACAATACCTACCGCGTTAGTTTGTTTCGCTAAGAAACAAGCTGAATCGCAAATGGCATCGCTTAAGAAAGATGGCGACTTTGGTTTTAAAAACTTATCCGGATTGAAAGGATAGTTGTTCTGCTCAATGTTCTGGATAATTTTCTGCATGGTTTCGATCACGATCAGCGGAAATTCTCCAACTGATGTTTCACCACTTAACATCACTGCATCAGCACCATCTAAAACAGAATTCGCCACATCATTTACCTCTGCACGTGTTGGGCGAGGTGTAGTGATCATACTCTCTAACATTTGTGTAGCCACAATTACAGGTTTAGAAGCTGCTCTACATTTGGCAACGATCATTTTTTGTAATAATGGAACTTCTTCCATCGGACATTCAACCCCTAAATCGCCACGGGCAACCATAATACCATCTGTTACTGCAATAATCTCGTCGATATTGGCAATGGCTTCTGGTTTTTCGATTTTAGCAATTACACGTGCGGTTTTACCGCGTTCTGCTATAATTTTTTTAAGTTCGATAATATCTTCTGCCTTACGCACGAAAGATAAACCGATCCATTCTACATCATTTTCTAAAACAAATTCTAAGTTTTCGCGGTCTTCTGGCGTTAATGAAGGAATAGAAACTTTAGTATTTGGAAGGTTTACACCTTTTCTTGAGGTTAAAATACCACCGTGAACAATTTCGCAAACTACTTCATCCTTTAAATTGGTAGAAATCACTTTCATTTGAAGCTTTCCATCATCTAAAAGGATAATTTCGCCCGCCTGAACATCCTGAGGGAAGTTTTGGTAAGTGATGTAAATACGTTCTTCGTTACCAATACATTCGTTAGTAGTAATTACGGTAGTTTTACCATTGATCAGGTTAATGCCACCTTCTTTCACTAAACCGATACGGATTTTAGGACCTTGTAAATCGGCAAGGATACCTACATTATAATCGTATTTTTTGTTTAAATCGCGGATAGTATCCAAAACCGCTTGGTGATCTGCTTGTGATCCGTGTGAAAAGTTTAAGCGGCAAACATCTAAACCAGCGTTAAACATACTATATAATACATCTGGTTTTGCTGATGCAGGCCCAAGCGTGGCAACAATTTTAGTTCTCGAATGAAAAGGTTTCATTTAATTAATTGATTTTAGCAATGCAGTTTAAAGCATTAATTATTATCTAAAATAATCAAACTGCATCAAATTTTATATATTTTGTTCTTTTGTTCTTTGTTTGTAACCGTCAAATATAGTGTATTTAATACACCAAGTATATAATTTTTATATTACCAAATTCTCACGGCTCTTTAACTTGGCCGGATCTATCTTTGCAGCCACCTGTATATCAGGCAGTTTATTTAAACCATTGATTAAATAATCTAAATCTTCCTTATCAATAAATTCTTTAATAATAATAAAAAAATCTACCTTGTTCATCTCCGGAATTAGAAAACCATCGCTGCTTTTATTGCAGATTAAGTAGTATTCTACCTCCCCTTGCTCTACAAAAAAGTAATATTTCGAGAAAGACCAGGCTGGTTCGTCGATATTAAAAAATATTTCATGGTCTTCTATTTTTTCAAATTGAGTATTTAACCGGGTATTAATTTTGTGGCAAAGCACATAGTCTTTTAAAGGTGCTGTGATCGCAATTAGTATAAAATCAAGGTCTAAGGTAAGTTTTAGGTAAGTCTTATTCAAAGCGAAATAAATTATTTACAGAACGAAATTAAAAAACTAATTCTATATTCGCTGTGTTATTGAGATACCAAAATTACGTATCGAAATAAAAACATTTGAAAATTGTAAGAATTTATTTTTCTTTGCACAGAATTATTTAACCATTAAATTATAAAATTATGTCTGATATTGCTTCAAGAGTTAAGGCTATTATCGTAGAAAAACTAGGTGTTGACGAAAGCGAAGTTACGCCAGAGGCTTCATTCACCAACGATTTAGGTGCAGATTCTTTAGATACCGTAGAATTGATTATGGAATTTGAAAAAGAATTCAATGTAGCTATTCCTGATGATCAGGCTGAAACCATCGGTACAGTTGGTCAAGCGATTGCTTATTTGGAAAAAAACGTTAAATAGAATTACGCTTTTTCAGTATAAATGGAATTAAAAAGAGTAGTAGTAACAGGGTTGGGTGCGCTCACTCCTATAGGCAATAATGTTCCCGATTTTTGGGAAGGATTGACTAACGGGGTGAGTGGCGCTGCTCCTATTAAGGGTTTTGATACTGAAAAGTTCAAGACCAAATTCGCATGTGAGGTTAAAAATTTTAATCCGGAAGACTTTTTGGAGAAAAAAGAAGCCCGCAAGCTAGATCCGTTTGTACAATATGCTCTTGTAGCAACAGATGAGGCTGTGAAGGATGGTGGTTTTGATTTTGAAAAATTAGATACCAACCGCATCGGAGTAATCTGGGGCGCAGGCATAGGTGGGTTGAAAACTTTCCTGGATGAAATTTCGAATTTTGCCAAGGGAGATGGTACGCCAAGATACAATCCATTTTTTATCCCTAAAATGATTATTGATATTGCTCCAGGGCATATCTCGATCAAATACGGCTTACGTGGGCCAAATTTTGCAACTGTTTCGGCATGTGCTTCTTCAACAAACGCAATGATTGATGCATTTAACTATATCCGCTTGGGTATGGCCGATGTAATTATCAGTGGCGGTTCTGAAGCGATAATTAACGAAGCGGGTATGGGTGGTTTTAACGCCATGCATGCATTATCAACACGTAACGAAGATCCGGCAACGGCATCACGCCCTTTTGATAAAGACCGTGACGGTTTCGTAGCTGGTGAAGGTGCTGGGACGATTATTTTAGAAGAACTTGAACATGCAAAAGCAAGAGGTGCAAAAATTTATGCAGAGCTTGTTGGCGGTGGAATGAGTGCGGATGCGAATCACATCACTGCACCGCATCCTGAAGGTTTAGGAGCTAGAATGGTAATGACCAATGCCCTAAAAGATGCTGGTTTAACAACTGCTGATATAGATTATATCAATGTACATGGTACTTCTACGCCTTTGGGCGATATTAGTGAAACCAAAGCCATTGGTACATTATTTGGTGAGGATGCTTATCGTTTAAACATCAGCTCAACCAAATCGATGACTGGCCACCTTTTGGGCGCAGCCGGAGCTATTGAGGCTATTGCAGCAATTCTTTCTGTTAAAAATGATATTGTTCCTCCAACAATCAATCACTTTACAGATGATCCTGCATTTGACCCTAAATTGAATTTTACTTTTAACAAAGCGCAAAAACGTACCGTTAGAGCTGCTCTAAGTAATACATTCGGTTTTGGCGGCCATAACGCTTCTGTTATTTTTAAGAAATACGAAGATTAATTTAAAACAGCCCTGCTATATAATTTTGTATGCTAGTTAAAAATAGATAACTTAGTTAAATATGCTAATTAGCCGTTAATTGTGTTATTTATTTAATGCCGATATTAAAATTATATAAACTTTATCTCTCTCCCGAAAAGGAGTTTGTTAAAAAGCTGAAAAACATTTTAGGCTTTGTTCCAGGCAATGTTACGCTCTATAAAATGGCGTTCAGGCATCGTTCTGTAGCAAAAGTTTTAAAAAATGGAAGCAGGAGCAGCAACGAACGCTTAGAATTTTTAGGCGACGCCGTTCTGGGTTCGGTGATAGCAGAGCTGCTTTTTAAACATTACCCCTACAAAGAAGAAGGTTTTTTAACCGAAATGCGTTCGAAGATTGTAAACCGGGCCAATTTAAACCAGCTGGCAAAGAAAATCGGTTTTGATAAGCTTATTCAGTTCGATCAGCGTTCGGTTAGCATACAAACCAAGCACAATTCAATGCTGGGCGATGCTTTTGAAGCCATAGTGGGTGCCATCTACATGGATAAGGGCTACAACTTTACCAAAGAATTTTTATTGCGTAGAATTGTAAAACCTCATATCGATATCCACACCTTAGAACTTACAGAAACCAATTTCAAAAGTAAACTGATCGAATGGTGCCAACGCCATGGTAAGGACGTTATGTTCGAACTGGCTGAGAATGGCGAAGGTGAAAGCGCTAAATTATTTACCATTAGTGCTGTAGTAGAAGGCGAAAAAGTGGGTACCGGACGGGATTACAACAAGAAAAACGCAGAAAAACTAGCTGCAGAGAAGGCTTGCGAAGTGTTGAGTATATAGAAGATTGGTTAATTGTTTAAATCGGTTAATTGTTCAGTGGTCATTTGTTCATTGGGGGATTTGGTTAACTGTATAAACTGGTTAATTGTACAGGTGGGTTAAAACTTCCACTAACGCTAAATTCTCAACTCAGGACCAAACACTTCAGACCTCCGACCCCGGACTTCGGACTTATTTTATACAACCAAAACTCATCACTCCAAATGCCCAACTCCAAACTGACTCAGGACTAAAGACTCCCGACTAAACCTACTTCCCCTTACCTAACGTATCTGTAAATTTCTTCGAAGATTCTTTAATGTATTTAATGTAATCATAACTGTTCCAATGCTGTGCTTTATCAAACTCAGGACGGCAGTTTAGCATGTATTTCTCTAAGGTATCGCCTCTTAATTCGGTATTGTTTTTAATAATACTCTGGTTGAAGTATACATCTATCTGTGATTGTTTAATTTCGTTATCGGCATATCTGCCAAATCTCCGTGCATTTTTAGGATCAGTGCCAAATAAGTTATATAGTGCATTTAACGGACTGAATATAGCCGACAAAACCGTTGTTTTACCGCCATTATATACGCCCTTATTTTTAAATTCCCGTTTAATTTCGTCCAGATCCTCTTTTTTGGTATTCCCTCTAATGGTTACATCAGCCAAGGTTGTGCTTCCCCTAATCAGATAAATTACCAGGTCTTTTTCGCTGTTCACCACAACACGCTGATCGATCAAATCCCTTTTAATTACCAGCAGTGTATCGCCAATTCTGGCTTTTAGCTGAAACATACCAATATCATTACTGCCTACACCAATTCCGGTGCGCAGATTGGTAATTTCAGATAGGGCAATCCTGATATTTGAACCTTTTTCGATCACCACACCTTTCACAATAAAATCCTGTGCCTTTACGAAAAAGCTGACTAAGGTAAAAACGAAGAGTATAACGGCAAATTTAAAGTTTTTCATGGTGTGTTAATTTGTATGTTTCAAAGTATCGGTATATTTCTTAGCCGATTCTTTGATGTATTTAACAGCATCGTAATTGCTCCAATTAATGGTCATGCTGCGTGTTGGGTAATAATCGAGCAGAAATTTGTCCAGATCTTTCCCTGTTAATGTAGTATTCTTCGAGACTAAACTTTTATTAAAAAACTTGTCTACCTCAATCAAACTTAGCTCCTTTTTATAATAACGGTTAAAATTACGCGCTCTTGCCGGTGTTTTTCCAAAAAGTTCATAAAAAAATGTTATCGGACTTCCACCAAAAGGGTTTAACAAAATTAATGGGGGTTTACCTGCATAAAATGAGCCATTTCGTTTCAGGTCTCTTGTTATACTTTCCATTTCCTGCTTTTTGGTCTGCCCTTTAACTGTAACCTCATCTAACATAGTACTTCCTCTGATCAGATAAACAACCAGGTCATCGTCTGTTTTAACCACCACTTTTTGCTCATTCAGGTTCCTTTTTTGAATTAACAGCGTATCGCCAATCCGGGCATTTAACTGAAATAGGCCAATATCGTTACTTGTGGCACCCATTTTATTACGTATGTTGGTAATCCCAGCCAAAGCAATCCGCACATTTGAACCTTTTTCAATGACAACACCTCTAAGTACAAAATCCTGAGCCTTTATTTTTAAGCCCTGTATTAAGAAGAACAATAGAGGAATAATTTTCAAATGCTTCATCGCGTTAAATGGCAAGTTAAATTATCTGGTATCGAAAATTGGTTTCTATTTTAACAGCAGATCGGTTTTGTTGTTTGTTTGTTGCTTTAATTGTTACATCCTGACCAGAAAACTAATTCATCTCCCTTAATGAATTAAAAGGGATGAAAAATACTTTCTTATCTACTATTATTTTTGTAAAATTAACATTTGTTAACCTTGAAAACTGTTAAATAAACGTTAATAAACATGAGAAAACTAATGGGTGGATTTTATTTACTCTATTCGGCAATTGTATTTTTTATACTCATGCTTATCGTTTGCCCTTTTATCCTGATCAGTACAGGTATTTTTAAGGAGAAAACAGGAAGAAAAATTTCCTTCTATTTTTTAAAATTCTGGGCATGGGCTTTTAGTCTTTTCACTTTTCTATGGTTTTCTGCCGCAGGAGAAAAAATTGACACTTCTCGGGCTTATATCTATGTAGGCAATCACAGTTCGTTTTTAGATGCTGTTGCTATTGTAATCTGTATTCCACAAGCCTTCAGTCCACTGGGGAAGATAGAAATGCTTAAAATCCCGGTATTTGGTTGGATTTACAAACGTTTAGTGGTGATGATCGACCGGAGTAGCAGGGAAAGCCGCGACCATTCTGTAGCCGAACTGAGAAAAGACCTGGCCGACGGACAATCGATCCTGATTTTCCCCGAAGGAACGATGAATAAATCAGACAACCCTTTAAATCCATTTTATGATGGCGCCTTTCGCTTAGCCATAGAAACCCAAACACCGATTTTACCTTTTGCGATATTGAACAGTAGAGTGCATTTGCCAAGGACAAATCCACTTTTACTCAACCCCGGGATGATTAGAACAGTATTTGGAGGAGCCATTGAGGCGAAGGGATTGGTTGCCGAAGATATTGAAGAACTGAAGCGAAAAACATTTAATGCCATTTTGAGCTTGTTGGAAAAGTAGCGTAATGTTGCATTTTATTAGGAAATGAAGGCTTTGGTACTTTTGGCTAAACCAGCCCTGCTGTCCGTTTTATCCCGATGGAAGAATCGGGATGTTCACTTCCATCAGGTTTAGGAAGAGAAGTTCTGCACCATGTAGGTAACAGGCCCCTGCCAAAAACTATTCCACGTTGTACATAAACCCGATTGAAACGAACACGGAGTGTAACGGAGTAAAGTGTAAAGCGGGGCTGCAATTACCAAAGAAATACGGAACGCTGGTTTTCTGAATGTAAAAGTATTTTATCCCGCAAGCTTTACTCTGGCGCCACGACCATTATTATTTCTCCTTTCCGCTTAAAACCCTATCTTTGCGCATGATAAAATCCATGACAGGATACGGCTTAGCAACAGCCGATTATGCAAATGCGAAGTATAGTGTCGAAATCAAATCGCTCAACAGTAAATTCCTGGAGCTGAATTTAAAATATCCTAAAGCTTTTTCTGATAAAGAGCTGATTCTGCGCAACATATGCAGTAAAGACATCGAAAGAGGAAAAGTAAGTTTAAGCATCAATGTAGAGCGTACCAATGGTGAAGTTACGGGTGCTACCATCAATACAGCGTTATTAAGCCACTACTACAAACAGCTTATTGCCGTTAACAACGAATTAGGTGCTGATAGCAGTAATTTATTGCAAACAGCATTAACCTTTCCTGATGTAATCAGTTACAAGGAAGAAAGTGTAAGTGAGGATGAGTGGAACCATTTATTCGAGATTTTCAATTCGGCATTGGCCAATTTCAATAAATTCAGAGAAGACGAAGGTGCTGTTTTAAAGGCCGATTTGGAGCTGAGAATTAAAAATATTCTTTCTTATTTTAAATCTGTAGAGGAATTAGAGCCTAAAAGGATTACCGCTATCCGCGATAAATTCAGCCAGTTTTTGGATGATGCGGTTGGTAAAGTAAATATCGATCAGAACCGTTTCGAACAGGAATTAATCTATTACATCGATAAAATCGATATTACGGAAGAAAAAACACGTTTAAAAAGCCACTGCGATTATTTCTTGCAAACATTAGCAAGCAAAGAAGCAAATGGAAAGAAAATGGGCTTCATCTCTCAGGAAATAGGAAGAGAAATTAATACCATGGGCGCTAAAGCAAATGATGCCCAGATGCAACAATTTGTTGTTGGTATGAAAGAAGAATTAGAAAAGATAAAAGAACAATTATTGAATGTGTTATAGCGTTAGGCGGAAAGCGATAAGCGCTTAACGCCTAACGCCAATCGCAAAACTTTTAAAAATGCAAGGCAAATTAATCATATTTTCGGCACCTTCAGGAGCAGGTAAAACCACCATAGTACATCATTTATTAACGAAATTTCCTGAGCTGAGCTTTTCTATTTCTGCAACCACGCGCGAATTGAGAGGTGCTGAAACACATGAAAACGATTACTATTTTATTAGTAAGGAAGAGTTTTTACACAAAGTTGCCCGCCAGGAGTTTGTGGAATTTGAAGAAGTTTATAACGGAACTTTTTATGGCACCTTACGCTCCGAGATCGAGCGGATCTGGAATGATGGCAAACATGTTATTTTCGATATTGACGTAGAAGGCGGTATCCGTTTGAAAAGAAAATATGAAGAAGATGCTTTGGCCATTTTTGTTCAGCCACCATCGTTAGATGTTTTAAAAGAACGTTTAAGCGGTCGTGGAACAGATAGTCCGGAAAAATTACAGGAACGTTTTATCAAAGCTGAAAAAGAATTGCTTTATGCAGATAAGTTTGATGTGATTTTAAAAAATTATGATCTGGCTGCAGCTTGTGCAGAAGCCGAAAAGTTAGTAGGAGATTTCTTGAAGAAATAACTTTCTTAAGAAAGTAGAAATCTTTATATTTGGGTGATGACTGATATTCAATTATATAGCCAAATATCTTCATTGCCTTCAGACCTGAAGAAGCAAGTGTCTGATTTCGTCTTATCCTTAAAGAAAAAATCGAAAGCCAGTAAAAAATTGAAAGAAAGACAATTTGGTTATGCCAAAGATTTCTTTAAAATGACTGCTGATTTTGATGAACCATTAGAAGACTTTAAAGATTATATGTAATGCAGTTTCTGTTAAATACGCATACATTTATCTGGTTTATAAATGGAGATTCATCTTTGCCAAAGAAGATTGTTGATGAAATCAAAAACCTAAATAATCAATGTTATATTAGCATTGCCAGCATTTGGGAGATTGCAATAAAGTCTAAATTAAACAAACTTTCTTTAGGTGCAGATTTCGGTAAAATTTTAGACTTTCTGGATCAAAATCAAATAGAAATATTGCCAATTTCATTTGATCATATTATGAAGCTGAATGAATTAGATTTTCATCATCGCGATCCATTCGATCGGATTTTGATTGCCCAAGGCATTTCTGAAAACTTAACGATATTAACAAAGACCAAAATTTTAGCTTTTATAACGTTAAAGCAATTTGGTAAACCACAAACATGAAAACTGGTCTTTTCTTCGGTTCATATAACCCAATCCATACAGGGCATTTAATTATTGCCAATTACATGGCTAACCATACTGAGCTTGATGAAGTGTGGTTGGTGGTTTCTCCACATAATCCCTTAAAAGACAAAAGTGGTTTAACCAACATGTACGACCGTTTGGAAATGGCCAAACTGGCTACAGAAAATGCAGAACATATCCGTGTTAGCGATATCGAATTTGCATTGCCGCAGCCTTCTTATACCATCGATACCTTAACCTATCTCCATGAGAAATATCCTGATAAGGAATTTGTGTTGATTATGGGTGCTGATAATCTGGTGTCATTTAAAAAGTGGAAAAACTACGAGGTGCTTTTAAAAAACTACCAGATTTATGTTTACCCGCGCCCTGGGGCGAATGTAAGTGAATGGGAAAATCACCCTTCCATCACTTTTACCAAAACCCCTTTAATGGAAATTTCGTCAACTTTTATCCGCAAAGCCATTAAAGAGAAAAAGAATGTTCAGTTTTTTCTGCCTGATAAAGTGATCGATTTCATTGAAGGCAAGGGAATGTATAAATAGCAGAGATCAATATTTGTAACCTATACAGCACCTAAAAAAGCAACAGGCTTACAACAAATTGTATTAAATCGATTACTTGGATTGGTTTTTGTTTAATTCGCCTTTTGATTACTAATTTAGCGGCAGCAGATACAACAAAACACGTGAAAAAAAACTTATTTATACTCATTGCCTTTTTTGGCGCTGCATTTTCGGCAAGCGCACAACAGAAAACCTATTTAGAATTATTGGCCAATCAACCTAAATGGGTGGATTCGGTTTTTAACAAACTTAACCGCAGAGAACGTATTGCACAGATGTTCTTTGTTCGGGCACACACCAATCTGGGTAAAAAATATACCGATTCGGTCGGCCAGGTAATTAAAAAAGAACAATTGGGTGGGGTTATCTTTTTTCAGGGAGGTCCCGGTCGGCAGGTTTTAGCCACCAATGCCTATCAAAAATTAAGCAGGGTACCATTAATTGTAGCCAATGATGGCGAATGGGGCTTAGGTATGCGCCTGGACAGTACCATTTCTTACCCTTATCAAATGACATTGGGTGCTATCCAAAACAAAGAGTTATTGTATAAAATGGGCCTTGAAGTGGCTAAAGATTACAAGCGCATGGGAATGCAGATGAATTTAGCTCCTGATGCCGATATCAATAACAACCCCAAGAACCCCGTAATCAATTACCGTTCTTTCGGTGAAAATAAATATAACGTAGCCACTAAGGTTGCCGCTTATATGAAAGGCATGCAGGATGGCGGCTTATTAACCACACTGAAACATTTCCCTGGTCATGGTGATACTGATGTAGATTCGCATTACGATTTACCACAGCTTACTTTCTCTGCTACACGTTTAGATACGTTGGAAATGTATCCTTTTAAAGAACTGGTTAAACAGGGAGCTTCAGGCGTGATGATCGCCCACATGAACATCCCATCCTTAGATGCCACACCCAACCTACCTTCTACCCTATCTAAACCGATTGTTACGGGCATTTTGAAACAGAAATTAGGCTTTAAAGGTTTGATTATCTCTGACGCAATGGATATGAAAGGCGTGGTAAAATATTTCAAAGATGGAGAAGCTGATTTAATGGGTATCATTGCCGGAAACGACATTATTGAGCTATCTGAAAACAGCGACAGGGCCATTAAACTGGTGCGTAAAGCCGTAAGGCAGGATCGTGTAAGCATGACCGAAATAGACCAGAGTGTGCGTAAAATATTGACCGCAAAATACTGGGCTGGCCTGGCCAAACGCGACACGGTTGTAACCCAAGGTGTTGTTGCAGGTGTAAACCGCAAGTCTAGCAATGCTTTGGTGCAGGAACTTGCCAATGCATCAGTAACGCTGTTAAAAGGCAAAGATTATATCAAGCGCCTCATCCCAATCAGAAGAACCGCCATTATCAGCATCGGTGTACCTTCGGTTACCACTTTCCAAAAAGAGGTTTCGAAAGGTTATTATAACTCTGTTTATTATGTGCTGGATAAAGATGCCAGTGCTACTCAGATTTCGAACATCGCCCGCGAAATCGGCGCATTTGACCAGGTAATTGTGGGTATTCACGATAGTCGTGCAAGACCAGCTAATAATATCCCACTAAATGCAGGCGTAAAGAATTTTATTAAAGAATTATCGGCAAAGAATGCTGTTTTTGCGCTCTTTGCAAATCCATATAATCTGGCCGGTTTATCTGGTTTAGAAAACAGTAAAGGTTTGGTTGTTGCCTATCAAAAAGAAGATTATATGCAGATCTCAGCTGCTGCCGTAATTAACAACAGATTGGTACCAACAGGAAAATTGCCTGTAGGTGTAGCGCCGTTTTATAAATTCGGCGACGGATTATAAGTTTTTACCACTAAGACACAAAGAATTAATATCAGGTGAGAATATTTTGTCATTCTGAGCGCAGCGAAGAATCTTTTGCCACCGAGAAGTGGATTAATATTCCGCATTAGCCTCAACCATATCGTCACCCTGACCTGTAGCGAAGCGGAAAGCTACGTAGTAAATTTATTTCAGGGTCTCTATTAATAGTTTTATCTTCAGCCTTTTGGCTTTCCCTAAAACAATTTCACTATCAAAACGATTATCTAATATAAAACCTTAATGTTATGATAGATCCAGAAGATGACAATTATTCAAACGATCCGAACGATGCCTTGCGCAGAGAGGATGATGTTGAAAATATCAATGAACTTAACGGCGATGACACCAGCATTGAACACGATAAAAATCTGCTGGAACAAGCTGATGAAGCATCAAGAGCCTCTTATGAGCTAAATCTAGATGATGAGCTAGACGAAGATGATTTAGGCGACTAACAAGAAAGCCGTCCCGATTTCACATCAGGACGGCTTTTATACTCTCTACCAGGTTTACTATAAACCCTATGCCTTTTACCTTAAACCTTACTTAGCCTTCGGTTTATAAGTTTCCGGATTCACCGCCGTGGTCGTCCATCCCTTTAAAAACGAAGTGATTTTCTTTACATCATGTCCAACTTTCTTTTTACCATTGGCTGCTAATTCATCTGTTTCCAGGTAAGAGGAATTTTCGATATGCAATACTTTTCCTTTGCCGTCCAAAATCAAAAACACAGGAAAGCCAAAACGTTGAGGATATCCTAAGCTCGCTAAAACACTTTCGTTTTTATTTTCAGGACTGTAATTCACCAGAACGGTTTCAAAATTATCGTTAATATATTTTTTCAGCGTTGCTGTGCTGTCAACCAGATTATGAAAGGCAATACACCAGCTGCACCAGTTACCACCAACCTGTAACAAAACATGCTTATTTTCTTTGGCCGCTTTTGCAACCGCCGTCGCAATTTCGGTTTTAGCATCCGCTTGAGGGTTATAAATATGAACGCCTTCTTTTTTCGCCTGACTAGACGCCGCTGTCGAAATCAATACAGCAGTTAATAAAATGATTAATTTTTTCATGATTTTCGATGAATAATAATAGCAAATGTAATAAAGTCTAGTATTACAATAGATTATTCGCAAATTCTTTACAGAGACATGGAAAATGTGATAGGCAAAACGGATGATAGTCCATAGTCCATAGTCCATAGTCCATAGAATGGAACTGCATCGATGTGGAAGGTTTAGTTTAATCAATATCTTTACTTTATCCACCTTCCATTCTCCGTCCTCCATTTTTACCTATCTTTGTTTTTCAATGGATTTTTTAGACATACATACCCACAAAGTTGCCACCCAACCTGGGGTAATCGGCATTCAAAGTTTGTCGTTAACTAGCGATATCTTTTTAGCAATGCCTAAAACCAAGCCGATTTCTGTTGGGCTACATCCCTGGTTTGCTAAAATTGATCAACTCGAACTAGAGATGAAATACCTAAGTGTTGTGGCCAATCAAACAAACGTGAAACAGATTGGAGAGTGTGGTTTAGATAGGCTGAGGGGTGAAAACCTGGAAAATCAGACTATAATCCTAGAAAATCAGATCGAATTGGCAGAAAAAATCAATAAACCATTGATTTTACATTGTGTTAAATGTTTTTCAGAATTAATTGCAATTAAAGAACGATTAAAAGTTAAAGTACCGATGATTATCCATGGTTTCAACAAAAATGAGCAGCTTGGCCAGCAGCTACTGGATAAAGGTTTCCTTCTTTCCTTTGGAATAACTGCTTTAAAAGAAAATTCGGGCACAGCTAAGCTGATTCAAAGTACCGATCAATTTTTCCTGGAAACTGACGATTCTGATATCTCAATTGAAGAAATTTACCAAGCCGCAGCCAATTTAAAAAAATGTACAGTTGATGAGCTTAAAGCTCGTATTTTTGCAGACTGGAATAAATTGATTTTAAAGAATTAACCACAGATTAGCACAGACACACGCAGATAAATAACATTTGTGTTCGTCTTTTTCATCTATGGTAAATAGTAAATATATGTCTGATGTTACCTGGCTTTCGCGCTCTGCCCTCCTTGTTGGAAATGATGGAATAGATAAACTCCAATCGAAGCATGTTTTAGTGATCGGTTTGGGCGGAGTAGGTTCTTTTGCTGCCGAATTTATCTGCCGCTCAGGCGTTGGCGAAATGACCATTGTTGATGGAGACGTAGTTGACCCAACCAACCGGAACAGGCAGCTACCTGCTTTGGCGACCAATCATGGTGTAAGCAAAGCTGCAATCATGCAAGAGCGTTTATTAGCCATTAATCCTGAATTAAAACTCCATGTGGTAAACACTTTTCTTACCCCCGAGAAATGCAGGGAAATTTTAGAATCTGGCTTTGATTACATTATGGATTGCATTGACAGTGTAATGCCAAAAATCACTTTGTTGGGAACAGCCCTTGAAAAGAATATTCCTATTGTAAGCTCGATGGGTGCAGGTGGTAAAATGGACCCAACTAGATTAAGAATTACCATGCTTCCGGATACCTATCAATGCGTTTTTGCCAGTTACGTGCGTAAGAGGTTGAACAAACTTGCAAATGCCAGCAAAATAAAAGCTGTTTTCTCAACAGAAGAAATGGATAAAAATTCCATGATCATGACTGATGGAAGTAATTTCAAGCGTTCGGCTTATGGCACAGTTTCTTACCTACCTGCAGCATTTGGCGGTGCCTGCGCCTCGGTTGTAATCCGCGATCTGCTTGGTCTGCCAATCGAAATGGCTGAACGCCCTGCAAGGATTAGCCATAAAACACTCAATAAACGGAAAAGCAAAAAATCTTAATAGAGATAGAATTGTTGATATCATGATTTCGGGAAAATTTTAAATTGTTGTAAGTTTAAAATTCGAGAGAAATCATATTATGCCCCAACCCCTCAAAATTCTTCAGGCCTCCGCAGGTTCAGGTAAAACATTCAGTCTTACCGCTCATTACCTTACGCTGCTTTTTAGCGGAGAGAACAAATACCGCGAAATTTTAGCGGTAACCTTTACTAACAAGGCGACCGAAGAAATGAAAACGAGAATCCTGGAGGTGTTGCTCGGGCTGGCAAAGGGCAATCCATCGAAAAAAATCGAAGACTATCGGAAACTTATTCTGCTTGCCTATCCGATATTAAGCCCGCAGGAATTACAGTTTAAAGCGGATAAGATCTACCGAAAAATTTTGCACGATTACAGCCGTTTTTCGGTAAGCACGATAGATGGTTTTGTGCAAAAAGTAATCCGTGGTTTTGCATTCGAACTGGGTCTTAACGCAGATTATAATTTAGAAATGAATTATGACAAGGTTAAAGATGACCTTGTAAACAAACTGGACGAAGCTTTAGACCATAATAAACAGCTCTTACAATGGATAATCGATCTGGCTATCGAACGCATTAGCGACAATAAAAGCTGGAACTATAAATTCGAACTTTATAACTTAATTGGAGAGATATTTTCTGAACGTTTCCAGATTTTTGAAGATGCGGTAAGCACCCTTGGTTTAGAAAACGTCGACGAATTATTTAAAAAATACATCAGTGTTACCAAGGCTGAAATTAAAAATTTTGAAGAAGAGCTGGTTGCATTAGCAACCGAAGCTAATGAAGCCCTGAATGTAATCGGTGTAGAAACGGAGCACCTCAAAGGGAAATCGCGTAGTCCGCTGGCTAAGATTATTTTGGTGGCCAGGGGCGATTTTTCTAAAATTGAGCCGCTTTTCAATTTAATCGACGAACCAGATGAGTGGTTTCAAAAAAACGCAAATTTTCCAGAGGCTTACGATACGGTAAATCCGATCCTCCAGAAATTAAAAACGCATTATTTAGCACATTTACCAAATTACAGCCTGGCCATCGCTTTTAATAAAAATCTTTACTATTTAAGGTTGATGCAGGAAATTGCCGTACTATTAAAAGCGTACCGGGCTGAAAATGACAATCTGCTCATTAGCGATGCACAAAAACTGATCTCCGGTATTACCGAAGATGCAGGCGATAACCCTTCTTTTATCTGGGAAAAAGTTGGCAACCGCTACCGTAATTTCTTATTCGACGAATTTCAGGATACTTCTACCAGCCAATGGGGAAGTTTTAAATCGCTCTTAACAAATGCGATGGCCACGCCTAGCCAGGATCTGATCGATCATCTGATTGTTGGCGATACCAAACAATCTATTTACCGTTGGCGCAATGGAGATTGGAACATCCTGCATAAACACGCCAAGTTAGATGTTGGCGCAGAGAATGTATTGGAGGAAAGTTTGGAAGAAAATTATAGAAGTGCCGAGAACATCATCACCTTTAACAATTTCCTTTACAAGGCTATCCCATTAACCTTGCAGAACGAACTGAACGAAAATCTGACAAGCAAACCTGAAAGCATCTCTAAATGGTGGCAGGAACAGCATTACCAACAGATTATTACCGATATTTATAGTGGCTCAACCCAAAACTTTGCCACCAATACCTTAAAAGGCGGAACCATCAAAATTAAAAAGTTCGGCAAAGATCATGCACCAAATGAAGCGCGTTTTACTGAAACCGTTTTCAGGGACATTGCTTTAGACGATATTGTTGAAGAAATAAATTATCTCAAAAACCAGCAGCAATATGCCCTAAAGGATATTGCCATTTTAGTTCGTTCGAATAGTGAAGCCTTACTAACAGTTAAAAAATTAATGGGGCATAACTTACCGGTTTTATCAGGCGATGCTTTATTGATTTCGAGCAACTCGGCGATACAGCTCATCATCAACACTTTAAAAGTACTCATCGGTTTAGAATCGCAAACAGCATTGTACAAAGCGAATTGTATTGCGCTATACCATTCCTTGCACGAGAAAGAGATCGGCGCCAATTATTATTTAAACCTTAACAATAAGCCTTTAAACACACTCACCGAAGTTTTACCTGTAGCTTTGTGCGAGAACTGGCAAAGTTGGTTACAGCTTCCACTGCCAGAGCTGGTTGAGATTTTAATTGAAAGCTATGGATTAAAAAATCTCACCGCCAATTTACCCTATTTGTTGGCTTTTAGAGATTTAACCGCCTCTGCTGGCAAGCTTGGCGAAAAAGGTATTATTTCATTTTTAACCTGGTGGGAAGAAGATGGCATTAAAAAATCACTACCCTCACCAGAAGGTGCAGATGCCATACAGATCATCACCATACATAAATCTAAAGGACTGGCCTTTAGAGCTGTTTTTGTCCCGTTTTGCAACTGGGAGATTAAAGGCAAACCGAATGGTACTTTCTGGGTATCTTCAGAAGAAACCGTTTACAAGGAACTTAAGGGTATTCCTTTAAAATACAATGAAGCTTTGGCAGATTCGGCAATTGCGAAAGCATATTATGAGGAATTACTTTATAATAATATGGATGCGTTGAATATGCTTTATGTGGCTACCACACGTTCCAAAGATTATTTGTACATCGCCACAATGGCAAAAAAGGAATTGAAATTATCCAACATGGGCGATGTGATCAACTTTACTTTCGATGAGCAGTTTGATGAAAACGGAGTATATGAAATTGTTGATTATGTATCCGTTGAAAGCAAATCAGAGGATTCGAGTTTTATCGACTTAAATAGTTATCCAACCACAACCCGCTTATCAGAGTTATATATCCCATCAGAAGACAAACATTTAAAGCATTTGGTCAATATTGAAAAATCAGGAAGAAAAGGTTCGTTGTTACATGATATCCTGGCCAGTGCCAGTACCGAAAAAGAAGTGAATGATTATAGCACCAACCTGGTTTTGCAAGGCATTATCAAGGAAGAAGAAAAACAGAAATTAATCGATTCGGCACTTGAAGTATTAAACAATCCCGAACTTAAGGCCATTTTGGGTAAAGCGAGCGAAAGTATCGTAGAAAAAAATATTATTGATGCCCACGGTAAGCTTCATCGCCCAGACAGGGTGTTGATCAATACCGATGAAGTAATTATTCTCGATTATAAATTTACCTTGGAAGAAAGCGACAAACATATCGAGCAGGTAAATTGTTACAGAATACTGCTTTCAGAAATGGGTTATCAGAATATCAAAACCTATCTTTTCTACGCGGTTAAAGGCAAATTGAAATTAGTATAATATGTAATTAAAAAATAAAAAGCTTATGGAAAATCATTAAATCATCCATCTTAAACTAAAAACCCGTTTTAACAAATTAACATCTCATTGAAAAACTTTCTGCTCTCACTCTTATTAATCATCGTGGTTTACTGTAAGCCAGTTAGCGCACAAATCAACTGCAACATCAATGGTATTATTGCCGATTCTGCAAAAAAAACGATCAGCAATATCACTGTCAGGCTCTATTTTGGTAACGATTCATTAAATACCAGCACTAACGATAAGGGGTATTTTTCTTTTTCAAACATAAAGGTTGAAGAATTCACCCTAAAGGTAAGTGGCATAGGGTTTAAAACGTACCTGGCGAATTATAATATTAAGGCCGGCATGAAAGAAATAGATTTGGGCACCATTGTTTTGAAAGGTGGAGAAATCGCACTAGCCGATGTTATCATTAAAGCGAAGCCCGTTGCTATAAAATACAAGCAAGATACTGTTGAATACGATGCAAATGCTTTTCATGTACAGGAAGATGACCGGGTTACTGATCTTTTAAAACAGTTGCCAGGTGTAGAGGTAGATGAAGACGAGCATGTTACGGCTATGGGAAAAAGCATGACGAAACTCCGCGTTAACGGACAGGACTTTTTCACCAATGATGTTAAGGACTTTATATCAAAACTACCTGCTGGCATTGTGGCAAAAATACAGGTAATAGATGATTTTGGCGATCAGGCAAACTTTACAGGGATAAAAATTGGAGAATCGCAAAAAATGCTAAACATTCTAACCAAGCCCGGCATGGATAATGGTCAATTTGGAGGCCTATCCATTAATGGGGGCACAAATAAACAAATTGGAAGCCATGGCAATGCTAACTTATGGAATGGCTCGAAACAATCGAGTGCAGGCCTAGGTTATAATATCGGAGACAATGGAGCTGGGCTTTCTCAAAGTAGAAATATCGGAATAAGCCATAGCAACAAAATTGGAACCAATGCCCACTTTGGCCTGAATTATAATTACAATGGAGGCAACAACAATTCTAAAACCTTTCAGGCAGTAGAAACCGTTAATTCTTTAGGAAAATTAAATAGCCAGCTAGAAAACACCAATTACGCTGCAAACAATGGACAGAGTTTGGGTTTAAATTTTAATCAAAGAACAAAAAAGATCTATTTATCAAGTTCGATCAACGTCAATTATAACAACAATGATTCGCGTACAGGTTCATTAAATTATCAAACGGGTTTTAGCAGACAGGACTTTAAAAACAATGCCAATAACAATAGTAATTCTCCCTCACTGCGTGCCAGTTTAAATTTTTCAAGGAAGTTCAAGAAAAATACTTTATCAGGAAATTTTTCCGTATCAACATCGTCAAACCGATCTGATCAAAATATCATAACCAATACTTTATATTATGATGCAAATGGCACTTTAGAAAAGGACTCTTTACTTAACCGAAGTGTGTACAACAGCAACAACAGTAAACAATTTGGTTTTGGGTTGAGTTATGCACTCATGCTTAAACAAGATTCGCTAGCAACAAAAAGTATTTCTTTCGATTATAATGGCAGCGTGAATATCACACAGAGCGATCTTCAAACTTATGTACTCAATCCATTATCAATGGCCTCAGTTAAAGTAGATTCCTTAGGTGTATTCACCAATAATTCAACCATCAATCAGTCGCTTAATCTTTCGTACTATCAATCAGGGAAGAAAAACAGGATAACGGGTGGATTAAATATCAGGCCAAATCTGGTCCGGAATAATTATCCGGAACTTAATAGCAATTTTAACAACACCTATATCAACTTTTCCCCAATATTTCACTATTCCAGAAGTATAACCCAATCAAAATCAATATCTGTTAATTATAATGGACAAAACAGTAACCCATCCATTTCACAGATGCAACCGGTTAGGAATACTCAAAACTTACAGAACATTGTGATTGGAAACCCTAATCTGAAATCATCTTTTAGCCATTCTATTTCTGCTAATTTTAATTACTTCGGAAAAAAATCGAATTTCTCTTTCCAAAGTGGGCTAGGTTTCAGCACAACCAGTAACGAAGTTGTTAACAATATTATCATCATTCCCGATACTTTGGGTGCATTTAAACAAGAAACCCGTTTTGAAAATGTAAATGGGAACTATAACGCAAACCTTAACTATAACTTAAATATTCCTTTTAAATCACGTAAATATGTAATCAGTTTCAATGGAACTGCAGGCAATTCAAAAAAAACGGCCATAATCAATAATAATAGAACCTTTAATAAAGGCTTTAATTTTTCTCAGAATATCTCAGGCTCGTTTACCGTTAAGAAGTTCAACGCAAATATGGGCATGGGCTATTCGACGAGCACGAACAATGATAATAGTTTAGGAGAATTTTCCACTAATGGCCAAACCCCTTATAACTTACTGCTCAACACAGGCCAGTCTTTTTTTAAGACCAAAAATTTTAACAGTCGCTTTTCGACTTCCTTGAGGCTAAAAAACTTAAACCTGAGCTTTAACGCCAGCTATAATAATAGTAAGAACGATAACAACAATACAGCCCTCAATGTAAATACCAGAATACAATCGTTTAACTTTGGAGCATCGGGTAATGCAACAATATTTAAATCATATCATTTTACTATCAATGCAAATAAGAGAATTACAAAAGGGTATAGCCTAACCAACATTAACCCGCTCATGATCAATATTGGAGCCGAAAAATCTTTCTTAAAGAACAGAGCGTTAAATTGCAACATTAGCGTTAGCGATCTCCTTAACCAAGGGAACAACATTTCCCAGCGGGTACTAGGGAATTCCATAATAGAGAGTAGAACCAATCAGGTTATGCGCGTTGTGACTTTTGGATTGAATTATAATTTATCGACTTTTGGAGGTAAATCGTTCAGATTAAGAAAAGAATAAGTAAAAACAAAATATTTAGAAGGATGATCGCATTTTTACAGGAAGTTGCCGAAGATTTAGTCACCAGGTTTGGAAATCAGCTGGAAAACTGTGCCATTGTGTTTAATAACAAGCGTCCATCAGCCTATTTACAGAAACACTTTGCCGACATCATTGGTAAGCCTTTTTTCAGTCCCTCTTTTTTCACCATCCAAGAATTTTTCGCCAGTTCTACCAGTTATAAGATAGCCGATTTTTATCTCCAGTTTTTTACTTTACACCGTATTTATAACCAACTGCTTGCCGAAGAGCAATTGGAAGGCATTTCGAGCCATAAGTTTTTTCCCTTGGCCAAAATTATCCTAAGTGACTTTAACCAGATTGATGCCGATCTGGTCGATGCAGAAAAATTGTATCGCGATCTGGAAGATATTTCGGTTATCAATAAGGATTTCGATTATTTAAGTCCCGAGCAGTACGAATTTCTCTCCCAGTTCTGGACTTCCTATTCTGAAGGAAAACACAAAAAACAGCAGGAACTGTTCATCAAGATGTGGCGCAGGATGCCCAAGCTTTACCATAAATTCCACTCAATGCTTAAGGAACAGGGATATTTAACCAATGGCTCTGTTTATCGCCATCTGGCCGATGACATTACCAATCACCAGGAATTTATTTCGAATTTTGATAAGGGCAAGATCATTTTTGTAGGTTTTAATGCTTTGAGCAGTGCCGAAGCCAAAATATTTACCAAGCTACAAGAAGCTGACAAAGCATTGTTTTATTTTGATACTGATACTTATTATTTAGATGATATATCGCAGGAAGCCGGTTTGTTTTTGCGAAAAAACATTAATCAGCTTGGCCTAAAAAATGTGTTTGCTGAACAGGAAAGTTTAATAAAATCAGCAAAGCATCAAGTAAATGTTTTCAAAGTTCAGGGGCAATCGGCACAGGCCAAAATCCTGAATAATATTTTAGAAGAAGATTATACAGATACTGAAACTATTGGCAAAACAGTGGTGGTTTTGGCAGATGAGAGTTTGTTGATTCCAACTTTACAAACGATTCCAACTACATTTAATGGAAAAGAAATCGATCTTAATGTAACGATGGGGTTTGCGCTGTCAACCTCAAGCATTTTTGGTTTGGTCGATTTATGGCTGGGCAGTCAGTTGGAGGTTTTACAGCGCGATAAAGTAAGCTACAAAAATGTAGAAGCTTTTTTAACCCATCCCTTAACAGGCCTTACCCAAAAAATGCGTGACAAAATTTTAACAGCATTACTGGAAGAAAACCAGGTGGAGATCGACCATAAACGCTTATTACGCCAAAGTGGGTTGTTTGAAACTTTTTATAAAAAAATCGATGATCCGCAGCATGTAGTCACCAATTTACTCGACGTATTGGATTATGTGTTAACAAGATTATCGAATGCAAAAACATTAAAAAAAATCGATGCAGAACTGTTTGTAAAAACCATTCAGGAGTTAAATAGACTGCACGATACTTTTAGCAACCATATCGGGAAAGAAGAAATACCTTTTGTAATTTATCTCGTTCAAAAATCGCTGCAAGCCATTGCGGTACCGCTTTCTGGCGATCCGCTGAATGGCATCCAGGTAATGGGATTGCTTGAAACCCGGAACTTAAATTTCGACAAAGTGGTGATTTTAGGTTTTAATGAAGGTATTATTCCAAAATCTTCCATCGGTAATAGTTTTATTCCTGATTCCATACGTCGTGTTTATGGCCTTCCGGTTCTCGAAAATCTTGATGCCATTTCATCTTACATGGTATACCGTCTATTACAGAGAGCAAAGAATATCAATTTTGTCTATAATAGCTTAACAGACGAATCTACTTCGGGCGAACCCAGCAGAATCTTAAAACAGCTCGAGTACGAAAGTGGTTTCGATTTTGCTTATAATGAGCTTAATCTGGAGGTAAAAACCGAGCCCTTTAAGGAAGTAAAAATCGAGAAAACCAATAATGCCTTTATCCAGGAAACACTTCAGAAATACCTCGATAAAAAGAAGGTGCTTTCGCCATCGGCACTTACGCAATACATCTCCAACCCGATAGACTTCTTTTTCAATTACATTGCAGGCATTAAAGAGCCTAAAGAGATCAGTGCCGTGGTAGAAGCCAACGAAATCGGCTCGATTTTACACAAAGTGATGGAGTATTTTTACGAGGATTTAAGGTCGGCTGAAATTACTGCAGAGCGGATTAAAGAAAAGCGGAAACAGATTCCCACTTTAATACAAAAAGGTTTTAATGCTGTGATGTTTAAAAATCCAGATACAGTGATGGAATATAAGGGGATGCAAAAGGTAATTTTATCAATTGTCGATGCTTATGTAAACATCATATTAAATCAGGACGAAGCACAAACACCATTTACAATCATCAGTCTTGAGCAAAAAGTAGAAGCTGAAATCAGCTTCCCGCTTAAAGACAGGGAAGCCAGCATCAAAATATTCGGTTTTATAGACCGTGTTGATGTAAAAGACGGGGTAACAAAAATTATTGATTACAAAACCGGAAGTGATAAGCTGACCTTTAAAGATATACCTGAACTGTTCAACTCAGACGGCAAACATATTAACAAAGCTTTAATCCAAACTTTATTGTACACCTATGCTTATGAACAGTTTTCGGGCAAAAGCTTTGTCGAACCTAATTTATACGTGGTAAAAACCATGAGTGTCGATGGCGTTTGGTTTAAATCAGGCAGACAAAATCTATCAGGAGCTTATTTAGAAGAAATTAAACCCGAATTTCTTGCCGAGTTAAGAAAAAAACTGACCGAACTTTTCGAAGCTCCTTATTTTGTAGCCAGCGCTGTTGAGGATAATTACAAATATTCTATTTATAAAACGCTGTTTGGGAAATAGTTTCAACCGCAAAGAAATAAAGTAAATCGCAAAGCGCGCCAGGTGCTTAGTAAAATAACCACAGAGCACACAAAGTAAGCCGCAGCGTACTCAAATCTGGATTGAAAAATATCAACTTCGTGTCCGAGAAAATCTCCGTGTACGCTGTGGTAACAAAACTTTGTGTCCTTTGTGAAAAACTTTGCGCGCTTTGCGGTTAATCTCTTAAATTTAAAAATGCTAACCTTAAATTTCACAAAATTCCCTATCCTCGAAACCGAACGTTTAATCCTTCGTGAACACGATCTTGCCGATGCCGAAACCCTTTTTGCCATGCGTACCAATGAAACGGTAATGAAATATATTGACAGAGAAAGGCCAAAAGATATTTTTGAGATCAAAGATTTTATCTCCCGTTTTAGAAATGGCTACGAAAATGGCGATAACCTGGCTTGGGTAATTGCCTTAAAAGAAACCCCTGAACAAATGATCGGATCCGTAGGTTATTGGCGCACTGATTTTGCTAACCACAGGGCTGAAATTGGTTACATGCTCCATCCCGATTATTGGAGAAAGGGGATTATCTCCGAGGCATTAAAGAGATCAATTGCATTTGGCTTTGAAGACGTTAATTTACATACCATCAGCGCTAATATTAATGTAGAAAATGATGCTTCAAGGCAGATGCTGATCAAACATGGTTTTGTAAAAGAAGCACATTTTAAGCAAGATTATTATTTTAGGGGCAAGTTTCTTGATAGCGAGATTTATGGACTGTTAAATCCAAATCATTAAATTTAGATAATAATCCCAACTAACTGCTTTAAGCCTTGTTCTTAAAAATTAAAATATGCCCTAGGGATGAACCAGTTTTGCTATTTTAAATCATAGCAGTAATATTATTCATTTTGAAGAAAAAATTTCGAAAAAAGCATAAGCTTTGATACAATAAGCTAACCAAAAACACAATCGCCCAATATTATTTCTTCTTTTAGCAGATAAACAAAAAATACAGCATCAAAAAGCCTGAATAATTAGGCAGATTACCTATAATTATTACAAAACATAGGCATTTTAGCCTTTGGTTTCAAAGCGATTAATAATTATATTTGCCACCGTTATTAAAATTTACAATGAGAGAAATCCAATTTAGAGAAGCACTACGCGAAGCCATGAGCGAAGAAATGCGTAAAGATGACCGCGTTTTTTTATTAGGTGAAGAAGTAGCAGAATATAACGGTGCGTACAAAGTAAGTCAGGGTATGCTTGATGAGTTTGGTGCGAAACGCATTATCGATACCCCGATTGCCGAACTAGGTTTCGCAGGTATTGCAACTGGTGCAGCAACAGCAGGCCTTATTCCAATTGTGGAATTTATGACCTTTAACTTCTCATTAGTAGCTATCGATCAGATTATCAACGGTGCTGCAAAAATTTTATCAATGAGTGGTGGTCAGTTCTCATGCCCTATGGTTTTCCGCGGCCCAACAGGTAACGCCGGTCAATTAGGTGCACAACACTCTCAAAACTTCGAAAACTGGTTTGCAAATACGCCAGGATTAAAAGTGGTAGTTCCGGCTACTCCTTACGATGCAAAAGGATTATTAAAGCAATCAATAATAGATCAGGATCCGGTTATCTTCATGGAGTCTGAAGTAATGTACGGCGATAAAGGCGATGTTCCTGCAGAAGAATACTATATCGAATTAGGAAAAGCAAACGTAACCAAACAAGGTACTGATGTAACCATCGTAACCTTCGGTAAAATGTTAACTCGCGTTGTAAACCCGGCTGTAGAAGAATTAACTAAAGAAGGAATCAATGTTGAAGTGATCGATTTACGTACTGTACGTCCTATCGATTATGATACCATTATCGCTTCTGTTAAGAAAACAAACCGTTTGGTTGTTGTAGAAGAAGCATGGCCTTTAGCATCTCTTTCTGGAGAGATTGCTTTCATGGTACAAAAACATGCATTCGATTATTTAGATGCACCGGTTTTACGTATCACTTGTGCAGACGTTCCACTTCCATATTCACCAACTTTAATCGCAGCAAGCTTACCAAATGCTGAGCGTGTGGTTAAAGCAGTAAAAGAAGTAATGTACGTTAAAAAGTAATTACAAATTGTTAGTCTGAGCTTAGTCGAAGACCAAAAGATATAAATCCTCCAAAGCAATTTGGGGGATTTTTTTATTCCCCTCTTTCAGGGCAACATCCAAATGTGCTTTACATTGCCAACTATTACACAAACACGATATCTAGGTCAGCGAATAGATTTTTAAGAAATTTTGTAAATTCAGCTTACAAAACCACCGATCATGGAACAGCCCAAACCAGAAAACATTGATCAATACATTGCTAATTTCCCAATAGAAACGCAAAAGCTATTACAGCAAATCCGCGAAACTATACACAAAGCCATACCGGAAGCCAAAGAAGTAATCAGTTATGGGATGCCCGCCTTTAAACAAAACACGGTGCTGGTTTATTTTGCGGGCTATGCTAAACACATTGGCTTTTATCCAACCGGCTCGGGCATTGAAGCATTTAAAGAAGAATTTGCTCAGTATAAATGGAGTAAGGGAGCTGTTCAGTTTCCTTTAGACAAGCCTTTACCCCTAGATCTGATTGCCAGAATCACCAGGTTTAAAGCAGAAAGGGATTTGGAGAAAGTGAAAAAGAAGAAATCATAATAGCTCTGGTTTCCTATCTGGGGAAAATGGAACTGTAGATTATGGAATACAGTTCAAAAAAGCATCCGTTTAGTAAAATCTTACTAAATAGACGCCGACCAGATGAAAAAAATACTTTTACTCATAATCATCTTTATTTCTACCAAATCATTTTGCCAGAAAGCAACAGTTGTAGAAATTGAAACACTCTCGAAACCAGCAAAACTGATTCCTGTTGTTCCTAATCAGGAAATACTTAAAGTTTTGAAAGCAGATGTAGAAAGAAACGTCGAAAACCTACCCGACAGTTTAGTTTATTATGGTGAACACCCTTTTTTGACCGGTATTTTAAACTCTTACATCGATCACAGACCGTTTGTGATCTCGCCTGATATTTTCTGGTTATTGATTAGTCAGGGTTTTGCAAGGCATATTACTCAAAATGCAGAAGAATTAAGGTCGCAGATGGTAAACTTTGAGGGCAGAAAAACCTTGACTATTATTTCAGATAAAATCCAACTTGGCAATCCCCAATCCGATTGGGCTTCAATTTTCCCGCAGTTTAACGAGCAGATTAACGATTATACCGGCAAAAAATTGGTGGGCATTTTAACTTCCGATTTTAGCACCACCACCCCCACTGCAAAAATTGTGAGCCAGGTTACAATTATGGAAACGGTAAAATCTTATTTCGAGTTTAAAGTGATTATTATTGGCTGCGGCATTCCAAAAATAACCATCGAGGGCACCACTCAGGACTGGAAAAAATTATTAGAAAAGACCAAATACCTTTCCAAATATAAATTAGAGTGGTGGACAAATGAACTCGTCCCGATTATCGAAGAAATCATAGCAGCAAAAAAAGGAAAAGTGAATAAAGATTTCTGGATGAATATGGTAAAATACCATACCGAAAAGAAATATGGAACGGTAAACACAATAGACGGATGGATTGTAAAGTTCTTTCCTTATACTAAAGAAGGAAATACAACAGGTTTAAAACCAATTACCAGTATAAACAATCTGGCTTCGGAGATTGTAAAAGTTCGTTTTATTCTGGAAGACGCGCAAGCTCATACAAAACATAACATGGAAATCTGGGCGGGCTTTATCGGTTTATCCCAAAACAACAAAGATTTTACCATGAGACCGGAAATGAGCTGGGCTGTTGTAAATAAAGATAGTGCACCATCCGAAACCTCTGTTTTCAGCAATAAAACCCATGCCGACGATCTCTCAATGAGCAACATTAGCGAAATTCCAAAAGAGCTGTATACATTAAAAAGCATAGGCACCCTAAGAATCAAGTTCACCAAAAATATTGTCATTCCTGATGAACTGGGTAAAATTCAAATCAGGAGATTAGAACTTACCGGACAGATTACAGATACTGAAAAACAAAGGCTTGCAAAAATGTTCCCCAACAACTGGCTGATTATAAATGGAAAAATGATCGAACATTGATAAATAACCGTTGCTTTTTTCAAAAACTTACTCACAAATTTCGGTGGAAAACTTCATTCTAAAAATCATTAAATCCCGCAAATCCTGATTAGCTTTGCTCCCTTTAATTTTTACCTTTAGGATATGTTAACCCACCATAAAATAATTGCAGCCGAATTAAAAGTTGCAGAAAAACAAGTAACAGCAACCATAAATCTCTTAGATGAAGGCGCAACTGTACCCTTTATTTCGCGTTACCGTAAAGAAGCCACAGGCAGTTTAGATGAGGTTGAAGTAGCCGCAATCCGTGATCGGGTTTTGCAGCTGCGCGATTTAGATAAGCGCCGGGAAGCGATTTTAAAATCGATGACCGAGCTTGGCAAGTTAACACCCGAACTGGAAAAAAAAATCAACGAAGCAGAAACCATTTCACTTTTAGAAGACATTTACCTGCCATTTAAACCTAAGCGTAAAACACGTGCATCGGTAGCAAAAGAGAAAGGTTTAGAGCCTTTGGCCCTGCAGATATTTGAGCAGAATGCTTTTGATCTAGAGGCATCAGCAGATAAATTCATCGATGTTGAGAAGGGAGTAAATTCACTTGACGAAGCTTTAGCAGGCGCAAGGGATATTATTGCTGAAATGATTTCTGAAAATGTGGAGGCGCGGACCAAAATGCGTACTTATTTTCAGGAAAAAGCTGTTTTTAAATCAGAAGTGATCAAAGGAAAAGAAGAAGAAGGCATTAAATATAAAGATTACTTTGAATGGAGCGAGCCGGTTAAAACAGCTGCATCACACCGTGTTCTGGCTATGCGCCGTGGTGAGAAGGAACTGATTTTGAGATTAGACGCCCTTCCACCAGCAGAAGATGCCATTGCCATTTTAGAGAACCAGTTTATTTTAGGTAATAACGCCGCTTCAAAACAAGTTCAGCAGGCTTTAGAAGATGGCTATAAACGTTTATTGGAACCAGCCATGGAAACCGAACTCCGTGTATTTACCAAACAAAAAGCGGATGAAGAAGCTATCCGGGTTTTTGCCGAAAATGCACGTCAATTATTATTGGCAGCCCCAATGGGACAAAAAAATGTACTGGCTATCGATCCGGGTTTCCGTACGGGCTGCAAAGTGGTTTGTTTAGATAAACAAGGTCAACTGTTAGAGAATACAGCCATTTATCCCCATACCGGACAAGGGAATGTAAAAAATGCCGAATTTACGATCCAACAGCTTTGTGAAAAACATAATGTTGAAGCCATTGCCATTGGTAACGGTACCGCAGGGCGAGAAACTGAAGCTTTTGTTCGTGCGTTAAATTTACCGCACGTCACCATTGTAATGGTTAACGAAAGTGGCGCTTCGATTTATTCAGCATCAGAAGCGGCCAGAGAAGAATTCCCTACGCAGGATATTACCGTACGTGGAGCAGTTTCAATCGGTCGCCGTTTAATGGATCCGTTGGCTGAGCTGGTAAAAATCGATCCAAAATCTATCGGCGTTGGCCAGTACCAACATGATGTTGATCAGAATAAACTACAAGCAAGTTTAGATGATACAGTAATCAGTGCTGTAAATGCTGTTGGTGTAGAATTAAACACGGCCTCAAAACAGATCTTAGCCTATGTTTCGGGCTTGGGTCCGACTTTAGCACAGAATATTGTAGAATACAGAAATACGCATGGAGCATTTAAAAACCGTGAAAGCTTGAAAAAAGTACCTCGTTTGGGCGATAAAGCGTATGAGCAGGCAGCAGGTTTCTTACGCATCCGCAATGCAGAAAATGTTTTGGATACGAGTGGTGTTCACCCTGAGCGTTATGCCGTAGTAGATAAAATGGCGAAAGATCTTGGCACTACTGTTTCTGCCTTAATGAAAGATACACAACTGCAAAAGCAGATTAAACCACAGCAATACGTAACCGATGAAATTGGCTTACCAACATTAACGGATATTTTAAAAGAGCTTGCAAAACCTGGCCGCGATCCACGTGAACAATTTGAAGCTTTTAGTTTTACAGATGGTGTAAATGAGATTTCAGATTTAAGAGTGGGTATGAAGCTCCCTGGAATTGTAACCAACATCACCAATTTCGGCGCCTTTGTCGATATCGGCGTACACCAGGATGGTTTGGTTCACACCAGTCAGCTGGCTAACCGTTTTGTGGCTAATCCAAACGATGTGGTTAAAGTACATCAAAAGGTCGAAGTTACGGTTATGGAAGTTGATGCTACCCGTAAAAGGATTTCACTATCGATGAAAACTGAAGCCAGTCCGAAGGCGGAAGTCCGTAGTCGGGAGACTAAGGAACATAAACCGAAACAAGAATATAAACAAAATAACAGCAAGCCTAATTTCAAGCCCCGCAATGAGCCAAAAGATGCTGATGGCGATTTACAGGAAAAATTAGCAAAGTTGAAAGGGATGTTTAAATAAAATCATCATTGTCCTACTGAGCCTGTTGAAGTATTTTAGGAGTCTTCGACAGGCTCAGACTGACATAAATCGATTATACATTTTCAAACTTGTCTTTAAACTCCAATCTTTTCTTCGGTAAGCTTTCAGGATAATTTGTTTGAATAAACGAAATCATAGCTTCCCTCACATGGCAGCGCAAATCGAAAGCCCTTGAAGAATTAGAAGCACTCATCAGAAATCGGACTTCGATGGCGCCATCTTTTGTACTATCGGTAACCTGTACCACATTTACGCGTTTGTCCCAAAGTGGATTAGCATTCAATAACCTGGTTAATTCTTGTCGCAATGGTTCAATCGGGATGGTATAGTCAAGATATAAGAAAACCGTTCCGAGCAGATCGGCAGAAACACGGGTCCAGTTTTGAAAAGGCTTTTCAATAAAATAGGTAATCGGCAAAATTAACCGCCGCTGATCCCAGATATTAACCACTACATAGGTTAAAGTAATTTCTTCTACCTTACCCCATTCACCCTCCACAATCAAAACATCGTCAATCCTTATGGGTTGGGTAAAGGCGATCTGAAAACCGGCCAATAAATTGCCGAGCGACTTCTGCGCTGCAAAGCCTATAATAATTCCGCCGATGCCAACCCCGGTAAGCAGCCCTGCTCCGATTTTACGCATACTTTCAAAACTCAATAAAATAATAGCAGCAGTAATTAAAATAATAAGCGAAACTATAAACTTCCGAACAAACTGCAACTGCGTTCTGATCTTACGTTCTTTTAGGTTATTTTCTTTGTTTAGATCATATTTCAGGTAGAAATAATCTTCCAAAACATTGATCGTCCTAACCAAAATCAATGCAAAAGTAATCGTCAGGGCAATTTCTAATATTTTCGTTATTGGAAGACGATATGTTGGCGCCATCTCCATCAGCGTTAACGAAAAATTAAGGAGCAACAGGGGAATAAAAATAGCTACAGGTCTCCTCAAATGCTTTACTGTCGATTTTATAATGATAAAATCCCACCAACGCGAAAGCAGGATGAAAGTTTTGTGAATGATAAACTTGATTAAAACACCAAGAGATACCGCTATTACCCCTATAATGAGGTTCTTAAAAAACAAAGGGATTGGATAACCGAAAATCTGGTCGATATACTGCATAAACGAAATTTGTGGTTAATAAATACGGTGATCAGCCAATGGATATTCTTATAACAGCTATATTTTTGGATTGTTTGCCAACAGGAAACCAAGAGCCGCAAATAAATTATTTACATTAGCTTTTTGTATATCTTCAAAAAAGAAAAGATGGATTTTTTCGATGCCAAAAGTATATTTTTCACGGTTCTTGAATATAAAATGAGCTATCTGGAATTCTTCGCGGTAATTACGGGGATTATTTCAGTTATTCTTTCAGCAAAAGCCAGCGTTTGGAGCTGGCCCGCTGGCATTGTTAATGTATTCTTATCGGCCTTTTTATATTACCAAAACCAGCTTTACCCCGATATGTTTTTGATGGCTTTCTTTTTTATAACCAATATTATGGGCTGGTGGCGATGGACAAATCCAAAACCAGAAGAAGAAGACAAAAACAAAGAACTTAAAATTAGTTTTATGCCTGTAAGACAGTTTTTAACCTTATTGGCTATAGGTATTGTTGGCACATTGCTGATGGGTACCTTAGCCAGTCAGCTCCACAATTGGCTTCCGTTACTCTTCAACCTGCCAAGTGCCTATCCTTTTGTCGATTCATTTATTTTTGTAATGAGTGTAATTACCACTTTTCTAATGATCCAGAAAAGGATAGAATGTTGGATTATCTGGCTGCTCATCGATGTAGTGGCTACTTACCTATACTTTTTAAAAGGCATCAAGTTTATGGGGGTAGAGTATTTAATTTTTACCATCATTGCTGCTTTTGCATTGTGGCATTGGATAAAAGAATACAGAAACTATTCAAAAACTGCATGAAAAGAGGATTAGTGATTGGCAAGTTTATGCCTATTCATAATGGGCATATTGCACTTATTGATTTTGCTGCATCACATTGCGATGAGCTGATTGTATCAATGAGTTTTACTCCTGACGACAAGATTGATCCGGTTTTACGTTTTGAATGGATCAAGGAAATTTTTAAAGATCAAATCAACATCAAACCGGCCATTATTGCTGATGATTTTGATGATGAAACCCTACCATTGGATGAAAGGACAAATACTTGGGCGATCAGGATGCGGGAGGCATATCCAAAAATTAATATTCTTTTTAGCTCCGAGTTTTATGGAGCACCATTTGCATTTAACCTACAAGCCGAACACATCTTATTTGACGAGCCGAGAAAATCTATTCCCGTTTCGGCAACACTAATCAGAAACCATCCGTTTCAATATTGGGAATTTATCCCAAAACAAGTCCGGCCATATTTTGTAAAGAAGATTTGTTTCTACGGACCAGAAAGCACAGGAAAATCGACCATGGCCGAAAAAATGGCTATGCATTATCAAACTACCTTCGTTCCGGAAGTTGCGCGCGAATTAATTACCTCGAACGATATTACTGTTGATGACATTATCAAAATCGGGACAGCACAAACCGAAAGGGTAAAAGAAAAAATCAATAGCGCCAATAAGATTGTTTTTTGCGATACCGATTTAATTACTACAAAAATATACTCGCGATATTATTTAAATGAGATTCCGGATATCCTAAACGATCTTGAAAATGAAATCAAATACGATTTATATTTCCTGTTAGATATTGATGTAGAATGGGTAGCCGATCATCTCCGTGATTTTGGAGACAGGCGGCTGGAGATGTTTAATCTATTTAAGGATGAGCTCGAAAAACGTGGAATAAACTACATTCAGATCAGTGGTAATTATAGAGAGCGGGAAGAAAAGATCAAAAAGATTATAGATTCAATTTTGGTTTAAAGAATCTATTTTTTGTATCTTCAAGATAAATCCAAAAATGATATGACAGCTAAACAATTGCTTCCTATCATCCCTGACAATATTGTAGTTAATAAAATTTATGAGCTAAGAGGTTTTAAAGTGATGCTAGATAGCGACCTCGCAGAGCTTTATGGTGTAGAAACTAAGGTTTTA
The DNA here is from genome assembly GCF_049913135.1 of Pedobacter sp. R-06. Classification (NCBI taxonomy): domain Bacteria; kingdom Pseudomonadati; phylum Bacteroidota; class Sphingobacteriia; order Sphingobacteriales; family Sphingobacteriaceae; genus Pedobacter; species Pedobacter sp. R-06. Next base: position 5,220,570 of record NZ_CP183977.1, read on the forward strand.
AATCAAAGTATCCGCCGAAACATAGAACGTTTCCCAAATGATTTCATGTTCCAAGTAACCAGTGAAGAATGGGAATTTTTGAGGTCACAATCTGTGACCTCAAAAGGCAAAAGAGGTGGAAGAACCTATTTACCCAATGTTTTTACCGAACATGGCATATTAATGCTCTCGAGTGTATTAAATAGCAAGCAAGCGATTCAGGTGAATATTCAAATTGTAAGGATTTTCTCGCGCATACGCCAATTCATTATTGATAGCGGCGAACTCAAACTTGAAATCGAAGAGATTAAACAAAAAGTAAGTAATCAGGATAAAAACATCGAATTGGTTTTTACCTATTTGGATAAACTCATCGATAAGAAAATTGGGCCGAGAAAAAGAATTGGCTATATGCCTGATGATTTGTGATTTTAATGAATATTTAAAAAATCTTGAAGTCGCAATTTGCGACTTCAAGATTTGATTCAGGAAATTGGCGCCATAAATTTAACCATTAATAGCACCACCCTACCTGAATTTTCTAAACGGGATTGCAGCGATATCCTTTTTTTGTTTTTTGCCTTGACAAATTAATAGCACTGAGGCAAGAAATTTGTCAAAACTTAAAAAAACAAAAAAGATTTAGCGAAAAGCCCGACTGGAACCACCCAAATAATTTCTGGCTTTGCTTTCCACAACCTCAAAAAAGATACGGTCTATTAGATGCTGAAATAAATTCAGTATGACGATCGCGAGGTAAAACGCAAAACTTTTTTCAATCAACTATTTGATAATAAAAGTATTCTATCTATCTTTGCAGTCCCAAATTTAATGGGAATAATAAATTGTTTAATAAATTAAATACAAGCAAGTGAATACGTTAAGTTACAAAACTGTCTCGGCCAATGCGAAAACTGTTAACAAACAGTGGATTGTTGTTGATGCGCAAGGCGAGATTTTGGGGCGCTTGTCATCGAAGATCGCTATGATCATCCGTGGTAAAAACAAGCCTGAGTACACCCCACACGTAGACTGCGGAGATAACGTTATCGTTATTAATGCAGACAAGGTTAAATTGACAGGAAACAAATTCAGCGAAAAGCAATATGTTTCTTATACTGGTTATCCAGGTGGTCAACGTTTTATTTCTCCTAAGGAGTTAATGGCGAAACACCCTCAACGTGTAATCGAGAAAGCGGTACGTGGTATGTTACCGAAAACTAAATTGGGTAAAAAATTATACACCAATCTTTTTGTGTATGCTGGTGAAACTCACCCTCATGCAGCTCAATCTCCAAAAACCATTAAACTTTAAGAAATGTCAGTTACTAACACTTCAGGAAGAAGAAAAACAGCTGTTGCACGTATCTACTTAAAAGATGGTGCTGGCGCAATTACCGTTAACGGTAAAGATCACAAAGTATATTTCCCAACTTTACCATTGCAATATATCGTAAACCAAAGTTTAGAAGTTTCTGAGCTTGTAGGTCGTTATGATATCACTGTAAATGTACAAGGTGGTGGAGTAAAGGGACAAGCAGAAGCTGTTCGTTTAGCTATTGCTAAAGCGATTGTTGAACTAGATGCGGAGAAAAAACCTGCATTACGTGCTAAAGGCCTAATGACGCGTGATATGCGTATGGTTGAGCGTAAGAAACCAGGACGTGCTAAAGCTCGTAAGAAATTCCAATTCAGTAAACGTTAATCACAGAGGCAAAGACAATGGCAAGAACAACTTATCAAGACTTATTGGATGCAGGTGTACACTTTGGTCACCTTACCCGTAAATGGAATCCAAAAATGGCTCCTTACATTTTCATGGAGCGTAATGGAATTCACATTATAGATTTAAATAAAACTTTAACAAAAACTGAAGAAGCTGCGGCTGCGATTAAACAAATCGTAAAATCAGGACGTAAAGTATTATTTGTTTCAACAAAAAAACAAGCAAAAGGAATCGTAGCTGAACAAGCTAAAAAAGTAAACATGCCTTTCGTAACCGAGCGTTGGTTAGGTGGTATGTTAACTAACTTTGCTACTGTTCGCAAGTCAATCAAAAAGATGTCTAACATCGATAAAATGACTAAAGACGGTACTTATTCGATCTTATCTAAAAAAGAGCGTTTAATGATTCAACGTGAGCGTATTAAATTAGAATCACTTTTAGGTGGTATCGCTGATTTAAACCGTTTACCTGCAGCATTATTCTTAATTGATGTTAAGAAAGAACACATTGCAGTTACTGAAGCGTTAAAATTAAACATCCCTACTTTTGCGATGGTTGATACTAACTCTGATCCTTCTAACATCGATTTCCCTATCCCGGCGAATGATGATGCTACAAAATCAATCTCTTTAATTACTGATGTAATTATCAAAGCTATTGAAGAAGGTTTAGATGAGCGTAAACGCGAAAAAGATGATGAGGCTGAAAAAGAAGCAGTAGCTGCTAAAGCTGCGGCTGATGCTCCAGAAGCAAAAGAGCCAAGACGTAAAAAAGCTGCTGAGGCAGAAGTTGAAGCGTCTGCATCAGAAGAAACTAAAACAGAAGAATAGTAATATTTTTTAATTGCAGGTTACTGGTTTCAGGTTTTAAGTTGGCTTAACATGAGTTTAACTTGGCGCTTGTAACTTGTAACCTGTAATTGTTATAACAAGATTGTAAATTTAAAAAAGGAAATAAAATGTCTACAGTACAAATTACTGCCGCTGATGTAAATAAACTACGCCAACAAACTGGCGCTGGTATGATGGATTGCAAAAAAGCATTATTAGAAGCTAATGGCGATTTCGAAGCTGCTGTTGATTTATTGCGCAAAAAAGGTCAAAAAGTATCTGCCGCTCGTTCTGGCAATGCTACTTCTGAAGGTCTGGTATCAATCAATGTTTCAGCGGATGGCACAAATGGTAAATTAGTTGCTTTAGCTTGTGAAACTGAGCCTGTTTCTAAAGTTGAAGATTTCCGTAACCTAGCTCAAGCTGTTTTAGCTGCTGCAGTTGCCAACAATCCTGCTACTACTGAAGAATTATCAGCAATTACTTTGGAAGATGGACGTACAGTTGCCGAAACGATAACTGAACTAACCGGTAAAATCGGAGAGAAAATCGTTATTCAAGAGTATGCAAATATATCTGGCGAGAAAATCGTTTCTTATATCCACTCTAATGGTAAAATGGGTGTTTTAGTAGTATTTGAAGGCGCTAATGGTGCAGATATTACTGAAGCTGGTAAAGATGTTGCTATGCAAATTGCTGCAATGAACCCAGTTGCTGTTGATAAAGACGGTGTTGATCCTGCTACTATTGAACGTGAAATCGAGATTGCTAAAGACGTGATCCGTCAAGAAGGCAAACCAGAAGAAATGGTTGAGAAAATTGCTGCTGGTAAATTGAACAAATTCTACAAAGACAGTACTTTATTAAACCAGGAGTTTGTTAAAGATAGCTCTATTGATGTTCGCAAATTTTTAGATAACACTTCTAAAGGTTTAACAGTAACAGCTTTCAAACGTGTACAATTAGGTGCATAAGCATTTCTAAAATAACAAAAAGCTCCCGACTTAACATTGGGAGCTTTTTTTATGCCTTATATTCCAATAATTTCCCCATCATCTCGACTGAAACGTAGTGAAATGGAGAGATCTATCTAGATGGATTTCTCGACTGCGTTGCACTCCGCTCGAAATGACGATCAGTTGTGCTATCCTACTTCTTAAGTGCAGTATAGCTGCCTACTTCCTTGCCCGAATCATCGAGCATACTCGCAACTAATTTATTTTTATCAGCTTTTATTTTGGTAATTGTTCTTGTTCCTGTCCTTGGCCCGCCACCAATAATTAAGGGATAATGATTTAATGCTTTATCGGGTTGGTGCACCATGTACTTATGGGTATGGCCACTTAAAACCAAATCTACTTTACCTTGATTCAACAATGGCTCAAATAGTTCAGTGCAATGTTTTGGCCCGTGTGCATCGCCCGAAAAGCGTGGCGGGATATGCATTAACACAACTCTAAATGGTGCTTTTTTAAATTCCTTTGAGTTTATTTCTGTTTTCAACCATTCAGCCTGCTGAACTCTGTAATCGTCAAAATCTACAATACCCGCGTATACTGGATGTGCATCTTCTTTATCTTCACCAGTATCTAAAATTACAAAGCGAACAGGACCTAAGGTAAAAGATGCATGGCCAACATGCATGTAATACTGCGGAAATTCTCGTGCAAATTTACCACGTGTTTCGTGATTGCCCCTTACGTAGATAAAAGGTGTATGCTTCGCGAAATTATCTACACAGGGCTGCAGCATATGTTCGATAATCTGTTTTTCATCTGTTTGATAATCGAAGATGTCTCCATTAAAGAAAATAAAGTCTTGCTTCTTATCTGGAACCAGCGCTAACAATTGAGGGATTGATTCCGGGCGATCGTGCGTATCATTCATCATTAAGAATGAAACCTCTTCTTTCGCCTGGTCGGCATTCACAAATTCTTCAACAGCACTACTTACCGTTACACCATAAGTTAATTTATAGGGCTGGAAGTCTTTAATTTCCTTCGAAACAATTTTATAATAATACTTTGTTCCTGGTTTTAAATTCTTGAGCGTTACGGCATTTAACTTACTATTAGCCTGCATCAAACCCAATTCAGCCTTTCCATAAGCTTTTTGGCTCAACTGATCGGTCTGCTCTCCAAATTCTACCCAGCCTGCAGCATTTTTATTGGTTAACCAAAGAATGGTCATCTCGTTACTGAAATTGGTTTGGAGATAAGGGCCAACTGCTATTTTAAATTCATCGTCTCCAAGGGGTACGCCTGCAATGGCTGCAGATGGCGCTACTAAGGTAGCAGCACCTAAAGTTAGTCCGGCCTTTAAAAAACTTCTCCTATTTGCCTGATTTTCATTCATTTGGTTATTTTATCTTATTAACCAAATATATAGCTACAATATTTAACTTTGACCGTGTAAGATTAAATTTACTCAAACGTTTGATATGCCTAAAGTAATTTCCAACACCTCCTATTTTCAGGACAACGATTTAAAAAAGAATCAGGACATCATAATTAATGGCACGCTAATTTCCAGTATTAATGAAAGCGGCAACAAAGCATCCAGCCATTCGCTTGTTGTACCAGGTTTTATAGATTTACAGATTTATGGTGCAGGCGGCAGGTTATTTTCAGCCGAGCCGAGCATCGAATCGTTAAGCATCATGGAAAATGACCTGCTTAAAAAAGGGACTACAGGTTTTTTAGCTTGTATGGCAACAAATTCTCCTGAAGTTTTTGATGAATGTATCAAAGCAGCTAAAGAACACCGTAAATCTGCAAAAAACTTCCTTGGGCTACATTTAGAAGGGCCATTTTTAAATCCAAAACGTTTAGGTGCCCATGTTCCGGCCTTTGTACGTAAAGCCTCGCTGGATGAAATTAAGAAACTAATCGATTTTGGAGATGGTGTAATTAAAATGATGACAATAGCACCAGAAATCCAGGATGATGAAGTAATACAGTACTTATTAGACCATGGCGTTGTGGTTTCATTAGGGCATAGCAACGCAACCTTTGATGAAGCAACCTGCTTATAATAAAGGTATTCAAACCACCACCCACCTCTTTAATGCCATGAGCCCCATCCACCATCGCGAACCTGGAATACCAACAGCTGTTTTTAACCACAATAAGGCAATGGCCAGCATTATTGCCGATGGGCAGCATGTAGATTTCGTAGTGGTGAAATTTTCCCAAAAACTTTTAAAAGAGCGTTTGTTCCTCATCACCGATGCGGTTACCGCTTGTTCAACAGGGCCGTATCAGCATGTTCAAAAAGGCAATAAATATGTGATGCCTGATGGTACGCTTTCCGGTTCATCACTCACCATGTTAGAAGCTGTCAAAAATTGTGTATTACATTGTGATATCAGCTTAAATGATGCAATTAAAATGGGAACGCTCTACCCTGCCCAATTGATCGGAATAGAAAATCTTACTGCAACGATAAAAACCGGGCATCAGGCAAACTTATTGGTACTTGATGATGACCTGAATTTAAAAGAAGTCATATTTAAAGGCGAAACGATATAATTAATTAAACATGTTCAAAAAAATCCTTGCGGCAATAATATTACTGTCTGTTTATACCAGTAATTCCTGGGGACAAGAAATAGGTACTACTTTTACAATAATCCCCCTTGGGGTGAAGGGCGGCGATGATGAGAGTAATTTATCCTCTTATATGATTGCTCCCAAAGGCAGCGAAAATTATGTTTGTTTAGATGCAGGCACCATAAATGCCGGTATTCAAAAAGCCATTGAATATAAATCATTAAGAGGAATAAGTGAAGAGATTCAGCGAAAACAGATTAAGGGATATTTGATCTCACATGCACATTTAGATCATGTAGCAGGTTTGATTATCAACTCTCCGGCCGATACATCTAAAAACATCTACGGCATACCTTCTGTCCTGAATATTTTGAGGGATAAATATTTTACCTGGGATGCCTGGGCCAATTTTGCTAATGAAGGCGAAAAGCCACAGCTAAAAAAGTACACCTATTCACCTCTTAATGAAGGTGAAACTTATCCGCTTGATGGAACGGAAATGAAAGTAAGGGCTTTTGAACTAAGCCATGGAAATCCGTATAAAAGTACTGCTTTTTTAATCAGTCACAATGATAGTTATGTATTGTACCTCGGAGATACCGGCGCAGATGAAATTGAAAAATCTGACAAACTCGCCAACTTATGGCAAACCATATCTCCGTTGGTTAATCAAGGCCAATTAAAAGCAATCTTTTTGGAAGTTTCTTTCCCAAATGAACAACCTGATAAACAATTATTCGGGCACCTTACACCAAAGCTTTTTTATAGTGAATTATCAAAACTCGAAAGTTTAACTGATGCAAATGCTTTCAAAAAAATATCTTTTATTGTAACACACACTAAACCACCGCAGAAAACTGCCGAAAAAGTAAAAAAACAATTAATTTCAGGCAAATCGAAAGATTTAAAGTTGATATTTCCTGAACAAGGTAGACACTTAACAATTAATTAATTTAAATAGAACATTAGCAGTATTAAGTCAGTGTATTTTTGTTGAAAATTGAGTGAAATATCATAATTTTAAGTACGATAAGGGTAACAACAAATTATAATTGCTTCATCACCAATAAAAAAACATGAACTAATGAAAAAATTGCTACTATTATTCTCATTTATGCTTGTGGTAACCGTTTATGGTTTCGCACAAGGTGTTACCACTGCATCATTTATTGGTACAGTTAAAGATCAAAAAGGGGTAATTCCTGGTGCAACAGTTACTGCTGTGCATATTCCATCAGGCACAAGATACGCAACAATTACGAGGGCTGACGGGCGGTACAACTTACCAAACGTACGTGTAGGCGGGCCATATACCATTAAAATAAGCTATATCGGCTATAACGAGCTGGTTAAAGAAAACCTAAGCACAACTATCGGAGAAGATTTAAGGGTTGATGCTTCGCTGACAGAAACATCGCAAAACCTAGCCGATGTTGTAGTAAAAGGAACGCAGGATAAAGTAATCAATTCATCCAGGACCGGAGCCAGAGAAACCATTACCAGACAGCAGATTGATAATCTTCCAACAATCAGCCGTTCATTATCAGATTTCACCAAATTAACCCCATCAGCAAATTCAACAACAGTTGGCGGTTTAAGTTTTGGTGGCAGAAGCGGTTCTTATAACAACCTAACCGTTGATGGTGCCTTGTTTAACAACTCGTTCGGATTATCTGGCAGTTTAGGTGGACAGGCCAACTCTCAGCCAATATCGCTGGATGCGATTGAACAGATTCAGGTAGATATTGCACCCTACGATGTCCGTCAGGGATCTTTTACCGGTGCGGGTATCAATACCATTGTAAAATCGGGAACAAATGACTTTAAGGGCTCGGCCTATTACTATACGAGAGGTACCGATTTAACAGGCTACTCAGCGGGGGTTACAAAAATACCGGTTGTAGACTTCAAGTATAACCAACGCGGTTTAAATATTGGCGGACCGATTATTAAAGACAAATTATTTTTCTTTGTTTCGGGCGAACAAGAGCGGATCAGCACACCTGCTACTTCCTTTGTAGCCTCACGACCAGGTTTATCAGGAGCCAATGTTTCGGGTGCAGATGCAGCCACATTGGATAAATTATCGAACTATTTGTTAAGCAAATACAACTATGTTACCGGTGCTTACGAGAATTATCCTTACAAAACGCAAAGTGATAAAATCACTGCTAAAATAGATTGGAATATTAATGCGAACAATACTTTAAGCACAAAGTATTTCTATTTAAAGTCTAACAGGCAGGTTGTGGCCAGCGGATCGGGTATTCCTGCAGGTTTAAATGGTAGCCGCTCTCCTTCTTCAACTTCTATGCCCTACTTCGGCTCGAGTTATACCATTAATAACAACTTTAACATCGGTATAGTTGAGTTAAATACCAGAATCGGCAATAGCATGTCGAATAAATTAACACTTGGCTACTCTGCTTTGAGAGATTTCCGCGAGTCTAATGGCTCAGAATTACCAATGGTTGATATAGGCAACGGAAATGGTGGCATTTTAACCAGTTTTGGATACGAGGTTTTTACTGCAAACAACTTGCTAAACTCCGATATCTACCAATTTTCTGATGACTTTTCTATCTATGCGGGTAAACATGAAATTACCATCGGAACAAGTAACCAGTTAAATAAATTTTTAAATGGTTTTGCACCAAATTATAACGGTTTATATTATTTCAGAACTGCTGATGATTTTATCAATAATCAACCCGCTGTAAGTTATTCTTATCGTAATTCTGCATTGGCGGATGGTGCATTTCCATTTGCAAAAATGTCATCTTATAACCTGAGTTTATATGCACAGGACAAGTATCAGGTTAGCGATAACTTTAAACTAACTTATGGCATACGGGCCGACTATACCTATTTCCCAACCAAATTAGATCCAAATCCAAATTTGGCAGCATTAACCTTCCAAAATGGTTTACAGGTAGATATTTCTAAATTCCCGAACAAAAAATTATTGTTCTCGCCACGTGTTGGTTTCAATTACGATGTTTTTGGTGACAAAACCACACAGTTACGCGGTGGAACCGGTATTTTTACAGGTCAGGTGCCCTACGTTTGGATCTCTAACCAGGCCTCTAACACTGGAACATTATTTAGCTCAAGTACCGTTTCTACCCCTGGCGATCCACGTTTGATTTTTAATCCGAATGTAAATGCCAACCGCCCTGCACCTGGTACCGCAACCGCCAATACTTCTTATGAGGTAGATGCGGCTTCGAAAGATTTTAAATACCCTCAGATCTGGAGAACAAATGTTGCTGTTGATCAAAAATTACCAATGGGTATTATTGCAACCTTAGAAGCTTCATACACCAAAGATATCAATGCCGTAAATTTCTCCAATGCAGCATTGCCAAACAATGATAAAGGTTTAATTACCCTTCCTGGAATTGAAGGACAACAGCGTTATACCGTAAAATCCACACAGACTGGCACTACTGCGGCAAATCCGTCAATTTCGCCATTCATTTATATGCAGAATACCAAAAAAGGCTATTCTTACTTCATTACAGGTCAGTTGCAAAAATCTTTTTTCGGTGGATTTAATGCAAGTGTAGCTTACACTTACAGCCAATCAAGATCTGTTAATGATGGCGGTTCTACTGCAAGCTCAATCTGGTCGCAAAGAGCTATTGCAGGAGATGCAAATTCAGATGTTTTAGCCAACACCAATTTCATTCAACCCAACAGAGTCATTGCTTCATTAAGCTACAAACGAGAATATTTTAAACATGCAGCAACCACAATTGGTTTAATTTTCGAATCAGCTAATAATGGTGCATTTAGTTATGTTTCATCTGGCGACATTAACAATGATGGCGGCGCAAATGATCTGCTTTACATCCCACAAAACCAAGGCGACATCACTTTGGTTCCCGATTTTGTTGGCGATACCCGTACAGCGGCTCAGATCTGGAACCAGTTAAATGCATACATTAGCCAAGATAGTTACCTGAGCAAACACAGAGGTGAATTTGCAAAAAGAAACGGCGCCATCATGTCGTACTTTAAAAGAGCGGATCTTCACATCGCGCAGGATTTCTTTGTTGGCCCTAAAGGGAAAAGAAGTACGCTTCAGTTTACTTTAGACATTATCAACGTTGGCAACCTGTTAAATAGCGATTGGGGACTATACCAAACACCAAACATTCCGCTATCAACCTACAATACCGCAGTATTATTGGCATATAAAGGTTTAGATCCAGTGTCGGGGAAGCCCACTTATTCATTTCCTTATCAAGACAAAGCAAATTTAACTCCGTATACTACAACATATAAAAATATTACCGATCAGATTTCGCGCTGGCAGGCACAATTCGGTGTCCGTTATATTTTTAATTAGTAATCAATTTATTAGAATTTTCTTTTGCGCTGCCCCCAAATAGTAACACTATTTGGGGGCAGCGCATCTAGTAAATTAACCTTTTTTTTTCAAACCGATATTTCTATTTAAATATTTACATCAATTATTAAAAAGCATAGCTTGGTATTAAAAAAATGTTAATATTTTTGAGGTCATGAAATACAAACGCATCCTATTAAAGCTTAGCGGAGAATCGCTAATGGGCGAAAAACAATATGGAATTGATAATGAACGCGTTAAACAATACGCAGAAGATATCAAAGCCGTACACGATAAAGGTTTAGAAATCGCAATCGTAATTGGAGGAGGAAATATTTTTAGGGGTTTAAGCGCCGAAAAAAGTGGGATGGACAGGGCACAGGCCGATTATATGGGCATGTTGGCAACAGTTATCAACTCTATGGCCCTGCAAGATGCGTTAGAAAAAGTGGGTATTAAAACACGTTTACTTACTGCCATTAAAATGGAGCAGATCTGTGAGCCATTTATCCGCAGAAGAGCTGTTCGCCATTTAGAAAAAGGCCGTGTGGTTATTTTTGGTGCCGGAACCGGCAACCCATACTTCACAACCGATTCTGCAGCAGCTTTACGTGCGATCGAAATCAAAGCTGATGTTGTTTTAAAAGGAACTCGTGTTGATGGGATTTATACTGCCGATCCAGAAAAAGATCCATTGGCCACTAAATACGAAGAAATTTCTTTTAGAGAAGTTTACGATAAAGGGCTTAACGTAATGGATATGACCGCATTTACCCTTTGCGAAGAAAACCAAGTGCCGATTATTGTGTTTGATATGAACAAACATGGCAATTTCATGAAAATCGCCAATGGCGAACCTATTGGAACCCTGGTTAAATAAGGAATAAAAATTATTATTTTTGTAGAAATACACACAATTATGAACGACCTCATACAATTACAATTAATGGATGCTCAATCTGCAATGGAAAGGGCCATCGATCATTGTGAATCTGAATTAACTAAAATCAGAGCTGGTAAAGCATCAGCTGGAATGTTGGATGGTATTTTCGTGGATTATTATGGCGCAGCTACAGCATTATCACAAGTAGCTAGTATAAATACACCAGATGCCAGAACAATCGTAATCCAACCTTGGGAAAAATCGCTTTTAACTACAATTGAAAAAGCTATTCAAGTAGCCAATATTGGTATCAATCCACAAAATGATGGTATTGTTATCCGTCTGGTTGTGCCGCCTTTAACAGAAGAGCGTAGAAAAGACTTAGTGAAAAAAGTTAAGGAAGAAGCCGAAAGAGGCCGCATTACCGTTCGTAACATCCGTAAAGATGCCAATACCAAAATTCAAAAACTGAAAGGTGAAGGTGTTTCTGATGACGAGATTAAAACAGGCGAAGGCGAAGTGCAAAAATTAACCGATGCTTATATCATCAAGGTTGATAAACATGCCGAAGCCAAAGAAAAAGATGTAATGACAGTTTAATCTGTATAAATACAATCGGAGAGGGAATGGACTTAAATCTATTCCCTTTTTTATTGCCTTATTTCTTTGCGCTTGATCCTCTAACGTTTAAAATGGTGGGTAGCGATACCTGCATGTTTTCGACAGACTTTCCGGCTTTTTTAAGCTTGTTTAATAAAATTTTCATCACGTTTTCGGCAATGGCCTCAAGAGGCTGTGCAATAGCCGTAACCGGAGGCTCGCAAAACTCCAGGATTTCGAAATCATCGAAAGAAACAACTGCCATATCCTTGTGGATCTGGATACCTAGTTTTCTAAAAGTTCTTAATCCGTCTAAACAGATATAGTTGGCTGCAAAAACTACCGCATCTAGCTGTTTCTCTGTTTTAAAAAACTTTATCATCTCCTCAATTGAGTCGGCAGAGTTTACATATTTAATCTTCTTTACAATTGCCGGCAAGTTATATTTTTCTACAGCGCTTTCGTAACCAGCCAAGCGGTCTACCATCTGTTGCTGTAAAGTATCGATGGTTACAAAACCTATTCTTTTATAATTATTCTTAATGAGATGCTCCGTAGCTTCATAAGTACTGCTTTGATTATCGATTATTACATAATCTGTTTTAACGTCCTGTACGTACCGATCGAACAGCACAACAGGTGCATCTGTTTGAATCAGTTTTTTAACTTCTTCTTCCAATCCCTCAGGCAAGGCCATAATATAGCCATCGACATGCCTGTCTTTAAAAATCTGCAGCAACTCTATTGCTTTTTCGGTATCGTTCCTGGTACTGCTAAAAAGTATCTTATAACCAAGGCTCGAAGCAATTTCATCAATTCGGCGTGCTATACCCGAGAAAAAAGGTTCAGAAATATCATCAACCAAGAATCCGATAATTTTTGTTTTGCCTGTTCTTAAACTTGTTGCGAGGGTATTGGGCTGATAATTTAATTCAGCAACCAGTTCTAAAACTTTTTTGGTAAGCGATTCGCTAATATTTTTTTCTCTTGCTTTCCCATTAATTACAAACGATACAGTTGTAATGGAAATATTTAATTGTTTAGCGATATCCTTAATCGAAACGCGTTTCTTCATCACAGGCATTGAACGAATAAAATTTGATTGGTAATATAACAATATATCTATAAATATATGATGGATATGAAAAAAACTAGCCTAAAAAAGAAAAAGAGCAACCTATCCAGGATTGCTCGATTAACTAACTTATTATTCATAAAAAATGCTGTTGGGGAAGGAGTCGAACCTTCAAGGGGTAGTTAGCTACAGTTCAAAAAATTAATTTGTGGTCAACCCAATAAACTGCGTTTGTCCCATTATTCCCCACCACCGAGACAAGGAGGCGTGTCTGCCAATTTCACCACCCAACAATTTTAGTCATTAGTCCAAAGTCTGCAGTCGTAAGTCTACTAAAGACTGTGGACTCTTGACTTAGGACTAAAGCCGCTGTAGGGGAAGGAATCGAACCTTCAAGGAGTGGTTAGTACCGAAACCGGTATATTCCCATTATTCTCCGCCACCGAGACAAGGAGGTGTGTCTGCCTGTTTCACCACCCTACATTATGTTAAGCAATTTTGAAAGAACGTTTCCTTTTTGTTAATTGCTTGATACAAATGTAAAGGAACAACCAATACCTTGCAAATATTTTAAACATTTAATTTTATTTTTATAATATTGATAAATATTCGTAAATTCGCTTATCATAATTCAAAAATATGCTTAAAAAAGACAATTCCAATTTAGAAATTGACAACCTCGACATCGATATATTAAAGCAATTGATGCAGGATGCCACTAAACCTTATACAGAAATCGCTAAAGATCTGATTGTTTCGGGCGGAACGATACACGTTAGGATGAAGAAACTGCAGGAAATGGGCATTATTAAGGGCTCGCACTTAATCATTGATCCTCAGAAAGCTGGATATGATATTTGTGCCTTTTTAGGTATTTACCTGGAGAAAGGAATCCAGTACAAAGATGCAGTTGCACAATTGAGCAAAATTAAAGAAGTGGTAGAATTGCATTATACTACCGGTGCCTACAGTATGTTTGCCAAAATCATCTGTAGGGATACCAATCATTTACGCCACGTTTTAAACGAAGAAATACAGGCCGTGAACGGTATTCAGCGTACGGAGACTTTAATCTCGTTAGAAGAGAGCATTAAGCGCCAGATTGAGCTGGGGTAAAGCAGAAAGACCAAAGCAGAAATTTAGCTGAAACAGACACCTTAGCTTATATGTCTTATATGGTGAAAATTCAAATAAATTATTAAGGATGATTTGGAAACAAGCATTCAGTAGGATTTCGGGAACAGCAGTCCCGTTATCCGCTATAGTCCTGATGAATCCCGATGTAAAATCGGGAGGAGCTGCCGCTGCTACCGGGTTTAGAAACGAAGATCTGTGCAATAAACAGCAATTTGCCTATTGACTCTTCAACTGCGGTCGAAATGACGATATTTCAAGACCATTCACCTTCCTTATCCATCAGGGCGACAAACGAGAAAGAGAATGCGTTGGTATCGGAAGTTGCCGCTACTACCGGGTTTAGAAATGAGGGTTTGCGCAGGTTAAGCACCCAGCCAAAAATAGTAGCACTTACCAGGCCACCTAGACCCGATTGAAGTGAACACGAAGCCGCAGGCAAAGTAAAACGGAAAGCGGGAGGTAGCTCACATAAGTTGTACAGGAATTGCTCTTCTAATCATTATAATATTTTAATAACGCCCTTCGACTCCGCTCGGGGTAACAACACAGGGATATGTTGTTGTAAAAACTATTATTTTAGCTTAGTCGAGATATTAAGTCTGGAGCCAGGTTTATCTAGATAGATTTAGCTTCGCTGAGCACTACGTGGTTCTCGGCTGCGTTGCACTCCGCTCGAAATGACGGATCTATTTATTTCAACAACTGGTAAGCAATAAGTGCGGCAACGTAAGCCATGGCTGTCATATAGGTCAATTGGATTACAGGCCACTTCCAACCCTTAGTTTCGCGATAAACAATTGCAACCGTGCTCATACACTGCATGGCAAAGGCATAAAAAAGCATTAATGAAATACCAGTAGCAAAAGTATACACAGGCAAACCGGTACGGCTATTAACCGAGGCCGACATACGTTCCCTAATGGTGCTAGTATCCTCATCACCACCATCAACACTATAAATGGTAGCCATAGTACCTACAAAGGCTTCGCGGGCGGCAAAAGAGGTAATTAAACCAATACCGATCTTCCAATCGTAGCCCAAAGGGCGGATAGCAGGCTCGATCCAATGACCAAGGATACCTACATAAGAGTTTTCTAACTTTTCAGTAGCCACAAGGGTTTTAATATGATCTGCATTTTTTGTGGTATCAGTTAAAGCGGTTTCGTATTTTTTATCGATACTTTCGAAACGGTTTCCCGGCCCGAAAGAAGCCATTACCCAAAGGATGATGGAAATGGCTATGATTACCTTACCCGCTTCGAAAACAAAGGTTTTCGATTTCTCGTACATGGTGTAGAACACATTTTTCCACCTTGGCATGCGGTAAACCGGCAACTCCATGATAAAATAAGACCTTTCTTTGGTTTTAATGATGAATTTCATTACCCAAGCCACCAATACCGCAGCAATAATACCGACCAGGTACATCACCATCAACGCCAGTCCCTGCAGGTTAAAAACACCTAAAACGGTTTGAGAAGGAATAATTAACGAAATGATTAAAATATATACCGGAAGCCTTGCCGAGCAGCTTACTAATGGGGTAACCATGATGGTAATCATCCTGTCTTTCCAGTTTTCGATATTCCTGGCAGCCATAATAGACGGAACTGCACAGGCTAAACCACCGATCATCGGCACCACCGATTTACCGTTAAGGCCAACCTTGCTCATAATTTTATCCATCATAAAGGTAACACGGGCCATATAGCCGGTATCTTCTAAAATGGATATAAAGGCAAAAAGGATTGCAATCTGTGGAATAAACACGAATATGCCGCCTAGCCCGGCAACAACACCGTCCAATAACAGATCGGTAAGCATGCCTGCCGGTAAATACTCGTGACCGGTACTCGTTATAAAACCAAAACCAGTCTCAATCCAATCCATTGGATAGGATGACCAGGCAAATATGGCATTGAAAATAACAAAAAGAATCAGCAGGAAAATGGCAAATCCCCATACTTTATGGGTTAAAATAGCATCTAATTTATCACTGAAAGAAAACTTCTTTTCCGTTCCTTTGTCAACAACCACATCAGATAAAATAGTACTAAGGTGTTTGTACCTGGCAATGGTTTCTGCAGCCTGAATTTTTGAAGATTCGAAATGGTGCGACTGCTCTATATTTTCAATTTCTTCTTGTTCCTTTTCGGTAAAGAAAGTTAAATGCTCATGCTGGTGCAAAACCTGCAGCGCATAATAATCGTTATCAGAATTAAGCTTCGATTTTATGGCGTTAATCGCTTCAGGAGCCAGAAAATTCACATCCACATCCTGCAACTGTGTGGCAATTTTATTGGTATTGGCAATGGCTTGTTTTAGTTTGTCAATCCCAATGTTGTTTCGTGCTGAAATGGGAACCACCTGAACGCCCAGTTTCTCTGCAAGTTTATCCAGGTCGATCTCAATTCCCTGCTTAGTCGAAAGATCGATCATATTCAGGGCCAAAATCATAGGGATGCCTAAATCTGCCACTTGTGAGTACAAAAGCATATTACGCTTTAAATTGGAAGCATCGGCAATGAGGACAATAACATCAGGGTGGCTATTGTTCTTTTTATCGGCAAGTACTTGAAAAACGATACTTTCATCAGCACTTTTTGGATATAAACTATAGGTTCCGGGTAAATCTATTATTTCAGCTTCTTTACCACTGGCAAGTTTTGTAAAACCTGTTTTCTTATCAACAGTGATGCCTGGAAAATTTCCGATTTTTTGATTTAACCCTGTTAAACGATTAAATAAAGTAGATTTACCTGTATTGGGATTACCAACTAACGCAACTTTAATATCCAAACCCAGCTTATTTATTGTATAATGATAACATCGGCTTCGCTTTTACGCAAGCAAAGCTGATAACCAGCAACACGGATCGCCATTGGATCGCCTAGAGGAGCAAATCGCTCTACCTCTACCACCTCACCTGGCAAGCAGCCCATCTCCATTAACTTTACAGACATATCTAAATCTGTAAAAGCTACAATTGTTCCTTTTTCTCCAACTTTTAGATGCGACAGCTTCATGTGCTAAATTTGGCGCAAGTTAACCTTTCTTTAGATTTATTCCAAATAAGATAGTCGTACGTGGGATATAAATTGCACAGCTTTACCTTAAAATGATCTAGTTCCGTTGTCTGCCCCCGCCAAATCCCCCGCCGCCGTTGCCACCACGGTTCCTGCCACCTTCTTCGCCGCCCCTGATGCGGTTTTTACCGCCCATCCGGTTAAGCGAATAGGTAAACGAAAACATAAAATAACGCTGCAGTACATTATAACTCACATCCTGGATGGTATTGTTATTAGCTGTACGGCTTACACCCTGGTTTTCGTTCAGCAAATCGTTTACC
Source organism: Pedobacter sp. R-06 (assembly GCF_049913135.1). NCBI lineage: Bacteria > Pseudomonadati > Bacteroidota > Sphingobacteriia > Sphingobacteriales > Sphingobacteriaceae > Pedobacter > Pedobacter sp. R-06. The sequence continues at coordinate 5,238,054 of NZ_CP183977.1, forward strand.
GCCGCTTTAAAGGTTCCCCTGTTTTTGAAAAACTGTTTGCTGATGTAAGAATTTACGAGCGTAAAATGTGTATCAAACCCCTCTCCTCTTCCGGTATTCTGGTTATAATCGGCATCTATTGCCCAGCGGATATTCCCCGGGAACAAATAGCTTACGCTTATATTCGGGCTGAAGGTATAATAGCGTGTATTAGAAGTAGGTTGAACCGAGTAAGTTGCACGGTTAATCGAACCATTTAAACCAGCTGTTAAATCGAGCTTATCTAAATTGGAAACCAAGCGGTAACCATTGGTAATAGACCAACTATTGGTAATATTTTTTAAAGAATTGGTAAAGTTTACATCCCTATCATAACTACCACTAACATTGATATGGAAATTCAGCTTATTCTCGGCCTTAATCGGCAAACTTAATGAAGAGGAAATAGACCCCGAGTAAACACCGCTTACATTCACCGGGGTAATAGCCAGTTTCCCCTGGTCTTCGCCACTTTGAATTAAGCTACTGCTATTTGCGATCCGGTTAGCGGTTTGGGTCAGGTTTAAATTCACGAACAAGGATCTGTTTTTTCCGACAGTAAATGTATTGTAGGCTACGCGAAGGGTATTATTGAATTCGGGTTTCAGATCCGGGTTACCTACAGGAACGCTTTGCGTATTGGTATTGTTCCGGATCGGCTGCAACTGCTGAATGGTTGGCTGGTTAGTACTGCCCCTATAGTTAAATACCAGACGTTTGCTGTTGCTAAAATTATACCTGAACATGGCTGAAGGCGTATAGTTGAAAACGTTCTGCTTGAGTACAAATCCCTTGCTGATATTGTTATTTGTGCGATCAGTGTTCTGAACCGCCATGCCCAAATTCCAGTTGTATTTTTTCGCCATTTTATTAAAGCTAAAACCCGCTGAGTTGGTTAAAATGGTATTTTCATAGGCATTGCTAAAAGTTTCATCCAACAGATCGTACTGTAAGGTAGCTGGATTGAAATTATAGGTAAAACGATCGGATGTATTGTGGTTATAACCATTCTGATAATTAAACTCTAAGCTCAAGGTTTTATCCAGGGGCTCTGTATATACCAATCTTGTATTCTGACTGAGAGACTCGCTCTCCTGATCGTTAAATTGATTGGTTAATTTTGGAGTCCGCACGCTGGCACTATCTTTTAACTCAGGGTTATTGTTGTAATTATCAGCGTCGTTATTGTTGATATTGGTACTGAAATTTAACGATAACGTTCTTCCCCTGCGCATAAATTTTTTACGTAATAAAATGTTGTTGCTAATGGATGGTGCGGTATTGTGATTTCTTAACGATTGAGATCCGGTAATCATATACTTATTAAAATCGCGGGTATAGGTGCTCTTGTTCAAGCTCTCGTTATCGGTATAACTTAAATTTGGCTGTATCCGGAGCGAGGTCAATGAATCAATCTTGGTATCGACCATAAAGTTTAAGCGGTGATTTAACCGATCGGAATTATTGACCTGATTGTTATTAAAAACTGTAGTTTCATTACCCAATAAATTTTGTCTTACACTATTCGACAGGATAAGGTTATCAGATTTATTAACGAAATAACTCAGGCTAACTTCGGTTTGATCGGCATATTCATCCGAGAAATTAAATCCGCCAGCCTTGGTATCGGTAATTCCACCCCGGCCACCATTACTACCGCCATTCCCTCCACCCAGGCCACCACCAAAGTTTTGTTTGTTTACATTGTTAAACTGGGCAATTACACTTAATCGTTTATCCTGATTAAAATGGTTAATGTTCGCATTTACATCATAACGGTCATTAGATCCATAACCTCCTGTACTATTTCCGAAGTAACCGTTTTTTTTATCCTTTCTAGTGGTGATATTAATGATTTTGGTTCTCGAGCCATCATCGATTCCGGTGAACTGTGCCTGGTCTGAGAGTTCATCTATAATCTGAATTTTATCGATCATATCGGCCGGAAGGTTTTTAGTGGCCAATAAAGGATCGTTTCCAAAAAACTCTTTACCATCTACCTTAACTTTTGTAATGGTTTCACCCTGGGCTTTTACTGTTCCTGCCTTATCTACCTCTACTCCTGGCAATTTCTTTAGCAAGTCTTCTACTACAGCATTCTCTACTACTTTAAACGAGCTTGCATTAAACTCAAGGGTATCTTTTTTTACCACAATTGGCGGAATTTCTGCTTTAATATCAACCGTTTGCAGATCTATTGCGCCACCTTCTAAAACAATGTCGCCCAAGATGATATCAAATTTATCTGTTGAGATGGTAAAATCTTTAGTGGTATTTTTTAAGCCTAAAAATGCAGCATACAACTTGTAACTGCCAGGTTTTAGCCCCTTGAAAACAAATTTTCCATCTTCTGTTGTGCTCACTGCACCAACCATACTAGAATCGGTTAAGTTTTTAACGGCTATAGAGGCATAATCAATTGGTTTTTTATCTTTTGATTGGATAACCCGCCCGCTAACTGAACCCGTTTTCTGAGCGTAAACATAAAAAGACGATAAAATAAGCAGGAGCGTAAAAATTTGTTTCATTCGGTTAGTTTGGTTTATAGCATAGAGACTATTGACTTTTATAAAGGTTTATTTTTACTTAGGTAACATTTGAAATACATAAATGTCAATAATACATTTAATCATAAAACCCCTTTGGCTATAAAAACAGAAAAGTCCCGGTTAAAACCGGGACTTTAGTATTTTTTTACTTTCTTTTACATTCTTATGCGTTGACCACCACCGCCTCCTCGTTGCCCCGGCATCTGCATATCTCCGCCCATATTTCTTCCGCCAATGCGGGTTAAAGAGTAAGTGAACGAGAACATATAATAACGTTTTAATACATTGGATGTTAAATCGACTATTGAAGTGCCTGTAGCGGTTCTGCTTACGCCGGTGTTCTGGTTAAGTGCATCGTTTACAGAAAACTTGAAAGTTCCCCTGTTTTTAAAAAACTGACGGCTGATGTAAGGATTAAGAATGGTGTATTCCTGGTTAAATTGATCGCCGCCGCCAAAGTTCCTAAAATAATCGATATCGATTGCTAACCGGATATTGGCTGGCAATACATAACTCACATCAAAACTTGGGTTAATGGTATAATACTGGGTATTGGACGATGACCTGGCAGAAAAAGTAGAGTTGGTATAGCTACCAGTTATACCCCCTGTTAAATCGAATTTATCAACATTGGTAACCAATTTATAACCATTTGAAATGGTATAACTGTTGGTCACATTTTTTACCAGATCGGATCTCCCTTGTTGCGCAATAAAATTCACATTTCTGTTATACGATCCATTTCCAGAAATATTCAGTGTTAACTTACGCTCTGCCATTAAAGGTAAAGACCATGTTGCATTGGCATTACCGGCATAAACACCATCAACATTGATGTAACTTACCTGTTGAACACCCCCTGACAAAGGCACAACAGTATTTCCAATGGCGTTAAATGTTTGGGTAAGGTTTAAACCAGCAAAGAAAAAACGGCCGTTTTCGATGTTGAAATTATTGAAGTTAATCCTCAATTGGTTGTTAAACGAAGGCTTTAAAGCGGGGTTACCCACATAACGTGTCTGCGAATTTGTATTGTCCGGGATCGGTTGAATCTGATCGATACTAGGCTGATTTGTAGAACCGCGGTAATTAATGAACAAACGTTTACGGTTACTAAAGTTATACCTGAACTGTGCAGAAGGGGTAATATTAATAAAATTCTGTGTACGTTTTAATCCTGTAGTTAAATTGGTGTTTACCCTGTTGGTCTGCTGTGCAGCAACACCGATGTTCCAGTTGTATTTTTTCTCTGTAGTGGTTAAGCTTACACCTGCCGCATTGGTTAAGGTACGGTTGTTATAAATATTAGAAAAGGTATTATCTACCAGATCGTATTGCAGGGTTAAGGGATTGTAATTAAACACATCTCTATGCGAATCGCTATTCGAATAACCATTCTGATAATTAAACTCAACGCTTAAGGTTTTGTTTAAAGGCTCGGTATATACCGCCCTTGTGGTATTACTTATCGAATGGCTATTGGTATTATTGAATTGATTGGTAATGGTATCTCTTGTTACTGTACCTTCCGTAATTTTATCATTTCTATAGTTAAGGTTTGTACCATCATTATCGTTTATGCTGGTGTTTACATTCAATGATAACGTACGGCCTCTGCGTTTAAAACTTTTGCGGATCAGTAAATTATTGCTAAACGTAGGTGTAGCAGCAGTTGTGGTATTCCTTTGCGTACCAACAGTTGAGCCATCATCAAGCGTTCTGGTATAACTATTCAAATTGTTGCCATCGGTTTCGGTATAGGCCAGGTTCGGCTGTATTTTAATTGATAAAGATGGGTCTATCTTGGTATCAACCATGAAATTAAAACGGTGGTTAATCCGATCAGAATTATTATTTATATCTTCAGCAATATTATTGGTAGCTCCAGCAAGGTTTTGGGTATTGGAGTTTTGAATAATTTCGGAAGTTGCTTTGTTAAAGAAATAACTGGCCTGAAACTGTGTACCATCTTTATAGGTATCGGCAAAGTTTAAACCTGCCGCATTGGTATTGGTGATACCACCGCTTCCGCCGGAGCTACTGCCGCCGCCAAAACCACCGCCGCCACGACCACCGCCACCTCCAAATCCGTTGCCTACACCACCGCCCTGACCAAAGTTTTGTTTGTTCACGTTGTTAAACTGGCCGATAAAACTGATCTGCCTATCTTCATCAAACTTGTTGACGTTCAAACTTGCATCATAACGGTCATTGGAACCGTAGCCTGCCGTACTGTTTCCAAAATAACCATGTTTCATGCCGCTTTTGGTTGTAATGTTCAGGATTTTATTTCTTGTTCCGTCATCAATACCGGTAAACTGGGCCTGCTCGGAAAGCTCGTCAATTACCTGAATTTTATCAACCATATCGGCTGGTAAATTTTTGGTAGCCAATAATGGATCATTTCCAAAAAATTCTTTTCCATCCACTTTTACTTTGGTAATGGTTTCACCCTGGGCTTTAATACTTCCATCTTTTGCCACCTCTACGCCTGGTACTTTCTTTAATAAATCTTCTACAACGGCATTTTCACGTACCTTGATGGATTTGGCATCAAATTCAATGGTATCTTTCTTTACTACAATTGGAATGGTTGCGGTAACATTAACATCTTTTAAATCAACGCCATCGTCGCTCATGGCAATTTCGCCGGCATTTACTGCTGCTTTAGCCACTTCTATATCTTTGGTAGCTGTTTTTAAACCTAAAAAGGCGGAGTAAATTCTATATTTACCTGGGGCAATGCTCTTAAAACTAAAAGATCCATCCGGATTGGTTTGCCCTGAAGCCACAACGCTCGAATCTTTCAAGCTCTTAATTGCTATGGTAGCAAAATCAACCGGCTTTTTATCTTTCGCGTTAATTACTTTACCGCTTATTGAGCCAGTATTTTGAGCCTGGGCAATATATCCACAAAATAGGAGCACAATGAATATTGCCCGCTGAACGTTTCTTTTCATTAAAAAAAATTAGATATTATAATACAAAACTAAGCTATCAGACTAGGGAAAGGCGCAAAGGTTTGTTAAGGTGTGTTAAAAGCTTGGTAACATTTTAAATACAGCCTTTTTAGGAAGGTGATCAGATCTAAAAGGAAGGTCGATCTGAAAGGTACTATTTTTGTGGGGAAGGATAAGTTTTGTAGTACACTTTTGGGCAGTTACAATTCTTTTTAAAGATACTGCATCCACTTAAACCTATGGCCACAATTATACAGATGATGCTAACTTTCGTTTTCATTGATTTTATTTTATTTTCAATTGCAATGAAGCGATTCCGGATACATTAATTTTTTTTGGTAAGCGGTGTATTCGTCATGGTTTCATTAAAATTTAATTTATGGAGTAATACATAACTAAAAACTGCCATAGATGCACCTAACATATCGCAGCCAAAATCCCACCATTCTGCAGATCGGTAGGTGAAAACTTTCCATTGTAACAGTTCAATTCCGCCTCCAAGTATCGCATTGATGAGCAGAATCTTAAAAATGGTTAATGTTCGGAAAGCGAAAGTATGCTGATATCTTATTTTCCCGTAGAAGAGTAATACCGATAAGACAAAGAAAAAACCCATATGGGTCATCTTATCAAAGCCTTTAAAGAAAAAACCGCTTTCACCAACAGAATCGGATATTCTCATATTACAAAACACTAAAACAACAAGTGTCCACAGAACGGCCCATTTTTGTTGTTTCAGTGTTTTGTACAAAATATAATAATTAAGCGCCTACCAATTCCTGGTAAGCTTCTGCAGTTAATAAACCTTCTACTTCAGCTAAATCAGCTAAAGATACTTTTACCATCCAACCTTTTCCATAAGGATCAGAATTTACCAATTCAGGATTGTCGTTCAGTTCAGCATTAACTTCTAATACCGTACCTGTAACTGGCATATATAAGTCAGACACCGTTTTAACAGCTTCTACAGTACCAAAAACTTCTTCTTTTGCTACTTCGCTGCCTACAGTATTGATATCAACATAAACAATATCACCTAATTCGCGCTGAGCGAAATCAGTAACACCGATAATAGCTTCGTTACCTTCAACTTTAACCCACTCGTGGTCTTTAGTGTATTTTAATTCTGATGGAAAATTCATGGTTTGTATTTATTGAATATAAGTTATATTAATTTTCTTGTTTTATTAAGTTTGTATGGATTAAACGTTTCTCAGCGTTTACCTGCCAAAAATACAATTTACTTTAACATATCGCAATGCCTGGCAAATTAACTTATCGTAAAAAGGTTTGATCTTGCTTTTCGAGCACAGCTTCCCGAGCAGGCAATCGTACAGATAAACAGATTCAAAGAATAATATATTATATTCACAAAACAAATTAACACTCAAACATGAAACCCACACAAATTTATACTTTAAAAGTATGTCTCGCCACTTTAGTTGTTTCTGTTCCGGTAACTATGGCGATTGGATTCGGCTATATTGGACTAATCATGCTCATCAAACCGCTTAATTATAGTTTTAATTTTAACCTACCTTTTACCCATCTATTTATCTTTGTAGCTATAATTGCTGCAGTTATTACGATAAATCATTTTTTTATAGAAAAATCGGGCTATAAAAGATTTATCAACGATCGACCGATAGCACATTCGATTGTTATCTTTTTACTTTATCTGATTATCAGTGGGGCCATGTATTTCATCAGTTTTGATTACCTGCTGTTCAGTTATGCCCCTATGTTCTTAACGGCATATGTATTTAGCAGAATATTCTCGGCACAAAAGGACAAGCCTTTACCTGCCTAAGCAACTTACTTATTAATTCAGCGTAAACCTTAAACTAAACCCGAAATTACTGAATGAAGTATTAAAGGTTTGCGAAGTATATGGCTTTGTAATATTCGAATCGTAAAACAATTTGATATTAAATTTCTGATTCAACACATAATCTACACTTGGCCTTAATGTAATGTTCTTCGCGCCTGAAGAAACTTCGGCTTCTGTAACATCAGCCCGGTAAATAACGGTTTTATTATCGCGGATAGCAACATCCAATTTGAAATCCATGTTGTTATCCATTTTCAGGCTTTTAAACCATCCAAATGGGAAGCGGAATTTATTGGTACGGTAGCCTAATCCTAAAACCATATTGTTTTCTGATAGCTGTGCCAGCTGGCTGTTTGATAAACTCAATCCCAATAAACGTGAACGGTTTAATTCGAAAGAAGCAGTCAGGTTATTTTTAAACCTGGTATCAACGCCAACCAAGGGAGAAAAATATTCAGAAATGGTTACCTGAGCAAACTGGTATTCAGGTAAAAAGTTATTGTTTACATCTCTACTGCTAACCGCGCCATTGGTTTCCTGATAACGCAATAATGAGTTAAAGCCATTAATATTGTAGGCTGAGCGATAGCCGTGTCTGATATCGACAGACGAAAATTTATCGGCGATAAAAGGAATACGTGTTAAACCACTATAGGTTAAACTCCAGTTTGGAAGTGGAATTTTAGGGAAGGCATTCATTTTTGTTTTTCCGGCATCTTTGCCCGAATAAGCTGCCATAAAAGCAGAAATAATTACATCCTGACTTTCTTTACCGTAACCATCGGCATAACCGCCGTTTATGCCTCCTGAATTTGGATTCTGAGCACCCAATCTTCGGGATATAATGATCCGATTGGCCATAAACTGATTAAACAGACCCGAAATTACCGTTGAGTTATTTTCTTTGAAAGCCGTACCCAAAGCAATATATGATACGCTATAATCGCCCGTGGTAATGGCACTTAAGTTTTCGAACGATGATACACTGGCTACATACCTGAAATTAGTAGAAAAGTTTCTTGTTTGCGCCTTATTGGCTTTTAGCGTAATCCGTAAATCTTTAAATGGCTCTACCTGGCCGGTAAGCTGAAAATCTTCTCGGAGCGTGTTTACATATAACTGGTTCTGTAAGGTATCGGTAGTTAACCATCCGTTGTTTAATGCCATATCGCGAATATCGCGCTGACTTCCGAAAACAAAGCCCAAACCTGGTGCCCCCGTTGCATTATCGATACCAAAATACTTGGTGGTTGGCAGATAGCCCGGCAAGAAAATACCTTTGGTTTGTACAAAGCTGGCATTAACGTTTTTTACACTCGTTAATAGATTAATAAAAAATGTCTTAGCACCACTTCCTTCCTGATCGTTGCCTGCCTTTCTGATAAAACCAAACTTATTGTATAAAGTAGTTAGGTTTAAGGTCGGATTTACCTGTACTGTTCTGCTGTTCTGTATGGTATTGCCCAAATTAATATTCGGGTCGCGTAAAGTAGAAAGCGGCTCGGTTTGCCAGTTAAAGTTGGTACCATAACGGGTTTTTACTGTAATCCAGTTTAGTCCTGGTATTTTATCAATTGGCAGGTTATAGGTAACGTTTAAATTATGGTTATAATCGGTTGTACGCCCTAAACGTTTTAAGTTTTGCCAAACGGTATCGCGTTTTAAACCATCAAGTCTTCCATCTGGTTCGTCAATGATCGAATAATTTGTGGCATTAAAATCTAACTGTAACGAACGGGTAAGGTTCCAGGCGATACCATAAATCCGGCTCATGGTAAAGTTTTTGTTAAAGGTGGTACCATAACCACTCTGGTAAACCCCGATGGTATTATTCGGGTCGTTATTCCGTAAGGTATTTTCTGAATATAAGCGGTCTACATCAATCCTGAAATTAATAGCGCTTGGAAAAATGCTGAAGTTAAAATCCTTCAGTAAGGCCAGCATGTTCGATTTAATAATTTTTTCAAACGGTGCTATTGTTTTGGCTTCTCTAGAATAACTATACTGCAGCGATGCCCTGTAGGTATTCTGAATACTGCTCTGATTAATAAAATCGCGATGATTATATTGCGTATAAGCATAACTGGCAGCAAAATTTTCAATATCCCATAGGCGAACAGGTTTACTGTTATTGGTCCGTTCTTTTCTAACGTTGGTAAAGTTTATGCCTCTTCTAACGGTATAATCCTGTGCAAAGTTCAAAATCGAATCTTTCTGTTCTTTTGTCGACTGCTCCAATGCATTTTTAAGCTCAATATCCGGTGTTCTAGGATTGTACTGCGGTGTAGAAACCTGTTTAGAGTAACTCACAAACATCGGGATTTTCACACCCGATTTTTGCGGCAGAAACTTACCTAATTCCATGGCAGAAGAAACATCCAGCAATACATTATCGGCACGGTTCCGTTCACTCACTTTCGAATCGATAGATCCGAAACCGATGGTAGATTTACTTCCCGAAATATTTACATCTGCAAAATCAGCCAATTTTAAGTTCAATCTTCCCGTAGCTGCCCAACCGCCTTTTTCGTCAAATTCAGTTAACCTCAATTCGTTAAACCAAACCAGTGCATTTTTATCAAGGCCATCATCGTTCCGTTCATCACTGGCGGCACGGAGCGGATTTTTAATCCCCACCATATACACCCTAACCTTGCTCATATCAGGTTGCCCTTTAACTATAATGGTTCTCGTTCCGTCGGTATAGGTAAACGGAACATTTGTAGGCCATGGTTGTCCGTTGGCTTGTTTAGCTACGTTACGGGCGAGCTTAGCATTTTGGAAAAGTGTTAAATCAATATCCATTCTATTGGCTTCCGGCCAAATGGCATCAGGATCGCTTGTACCTGGACTGGTTACCTTTAACGGGATTACATATTCATAATAGTTATCCTGGTTATCGGTTCCGATTCTTAAAAATGCAGCAACATCATTGTCATTTAAAATTTGGTTATTAACAGCCTCGGCATGAATAAACATTTCCAAATGTTTGTAAGATCTGAAATCGCTGTAGGCTGTTTTAAATGCAGCTCTACCATAGCCATCTCTTAACGATTTTACAATAACCGATAGCGATTGCTCATTTAAACGAGTATCGCCACGATAGTTGCTATAGTCGCGCTCGCGAAGAATGCCCGGAGGGGTAACATATGGAATCGGTGAACGTTTTCCATTTTCTTCAATGTTTACTGTCGAAACTTCAATAGTAGAATTATCAGGGGTAAGTGCCGGTAATGATGGGTCTACAATTACCTGTGCAGCTTGGTTGGCTGCATTATACTCTCTCCATTCGCCGCGGATTAACTGCAACTTTGCAAAACGCATTACAGCAGTATCAGCGAAATTGGTCATAAACATCCTGAAGAAACGGATCGATTTAAAATCCTGGATACCGCCTACTTTCTCCTGGTACTGACCGATTGGGATTCTGAACTGATACCATGAAACAGCCTGGGTATTGCCATTGGCTAATTTTACCTGCGAGGTAACCTTATCGGTAATAAAGTTCTGACCAACATTTAAATCTCCCGGGCGGATCGAAACTTTATACTGAAAATACTCATCACTTTGTGTCATGTTATTATCGCGGTTGATGTCTTCCCCGTCGGGTAAAGAAGTAGATGCAGAGTTTTCAAGTCCTAATTCTTCTTGCGACTGTTGCGAAGTTTTAGAGTTTCCTTCCGTTCCGTTATATTTTTCGTAGCGTTTGAGAATACCCGCATTAATCTGGTCCAGTGCCGGGCCTCTGAAGTAAGTATAATTATCTGATGATGGATCGGCATCAAGTGCGGCAGAAGCCGTGGCATTTAACTGCGATTTAATCTGCGTAATTGCCGCTGCAAATTTTACTTTTTCATCAGCATCTGATAATCCATCCAAACCCACATCTTGTGCCCTACGCGAACTGGCATTGTTATCGAAAGCCTGTACAACGGGTTGCAATTTGGGCACACGGCCCCAAGCGGTTTCTTCGTATTTGCTTGGGTCGTTTGTGGCTGGCAGACCATTCTCTAACGATTTCCGGCCATCCTTAAGGATATCTTCTGAGATATTCCCCAGATTAAAATACATGTCGCCACCGGCAGAATTTGGCTTATAGATGAATGGATCCATTACCCAAAACTCAATAAAGCCCACATTTAGGGCTTCAAAATCGTTGGTTTCGATTTTTCGTTGGAAACCTCCCCAATTATTTTTAGGCTGCAATAATGTTCCATCGGGACTAAAGCCGGTAGTACGGAAGTTATAAGGCCCCCTAACGGTTGGGTAATATGCCACATCGAAAGTGGTAATATTTAAGGCTTGCCCGGTTGCCGTTTCTTTAAACGGAAAAACCTCCTGTTCAATTACCTCTCTCACATAGTGATTGGAAAGTTCTCCTCGGTTGCCCCTGATATTGGCCGGAGTGGTAGATGCTGCTGAGTTATAAAAAGTTGGGTCGATGTTATAAAATGCAATTCTTGCCCGATTGTAACCATAAGATAAATCGTTGGATCTATCAAACTCTGAGAAAAGCTGTGGCGTACCTGACAGCTGCCAGGCAATGGCACTCTTTAAATCTATTACCGATCTGGATGCTTCGAAATCATCTAAGTAACTTACTCCGTTTTTACTGCCGGCAAAATTCAACGCCCTTGGGTGACCAGGGATCAGTTGCGCAAACTCACCATAAAACGTTACACTCGAAGGTGCTTTGGTTGAAATAAACGGAAGTTTATCAACCAGTTTTGTTAAAAATCTTGACGGCGAGCTGTAATTAATATCAGCTCCCCAAATGGTATTTGAAATAGGTTCTTCGCCAATATTTACCTTTTGGGTTAAAGGTTTCTCGGTTAGGTTCATGATGGTACCCCCAAGGTTTAGCTTATTGTTTACACGATAATCTAAACGGGTTCCAAAAAGTGATCGTTGCTGCAGGCCAAAGGTTTCACTGTTTTCTGTAGTGATCCTAATGGGTTGACCAGATACCAAAAGTGCCTGATTGATGATGCTCACCCGGCCACCCTGATAATCGACAGTAAAATCTATCCCCTCAGTTAATGGCATCGTTCCTGCAAAAACCTTTACCGATCCTTCCGGAACGTTAATGGCATTTAAACTAAATTCAGAAGAAATATCAGATTGGTAATTTACCTTAATGGTGTACCTGTTCTGGTTTTGAAACAGCTGTTTAGCGATGGTTTGGGTTGAATCGTAAAGCGCAGTAAAAGTATATTTATCGATCAAAGCCTGCTCGCTCGGTAAAAACTTTGCAGCTAAATCTTTACCAAATGGCTCAATTACAGGAAAAATAATCCTTCCATTTGCCGGATCGATGGTTATATAACCCGAATTGGTATTGGTAACCAACGAAGTTTGCCCATTGCTCCCCACGCCGAACATACTTGCCTGATTGGCATTGCTTGCAGTAGAATAAGAGCCAAAAGCATTATTTGCGGCCACAAAATCGAAAACTCCATCCGGCCTGCGTTCATTTTGCTGGTTCAAACGGTCGAATTCGGTTAAGGCAATCCACTGCTTATTTGCAGTATTTTGTCCTTCAGTCATTACCGGATTATCCACACCGGTTTCATTGTCGATGCGGTAAATATCAAGTTTAAAATTCTGACTGCTGATCTGGTACCCTCCGATAGAGTAAATATTTTTCATCATCAGATCCCATGTTGGCAATTGAATCTTAGTGGTTTCGTTCTTTAACAATTTAGCATAAAGCACTTTTGGATTTGCCGCATCAAAAGAAACATCGGTAGAAAACTCACCAACCTGATACTCTACACCGTTATAGGTATAGCGGTAGGCAACAGCTAAAACCTCATCGGCATTTAACGGATTGTTCAGCGATAAATAACCCAGTTGCGGCTGAAAGGTAAACTCACGCTCGGTTAACTTTCTGGCATAAACCAATTTGGCAAAGTTATCTGTATTGCTACTGTTAGCTGGCGTTGTCTGGAAGAAAGAAAGGATAGCATTGGAATTTGTCTGTCTTATAGCCCCGCCCTGATAAGCATTTAACTGCGAGATCAGGTTGTTTGATTGTTGCGGGAAACCCGTAGCGGTAGTTCCTGCCGGCAAACCAGAAGTTCCTCCGGTAATTAAATTATTGTTAAAAGGAACATTTTCACCCAAATCAATCAAACCCAATACATCTCTGGAGTCGGTGGTATTACCCGCCTTATTGGTAATCCATACCTCAATTTTGGTAATCTGGATCGGAGAGGTGATAATAGGTGCGTTAGCGAGGTTCTTATTGTAGTTATTCCTAAAATATTGTGATAAAAAATAGTGTTTATTAGCCTCGTAGCTATCAATATTTACCGTGGTGGTATTTTGTTGCGCTCCATTGGTAATTTTAATTTCCCGCGATTGAGATTTTTGCTGCGTATAAACACTTGTTACGTTTAAACGCCCGAATTTTAATTGTGTTTTAATACCGAAAAGTGCCTGGGTTCCGGTAATTAAAGAGGTATTTAAAGGCAAGCTTACATTACCCGCTTCAATTTTCTGGATAATATCATCGGGTCCGCCGGTATAATCGAGTTTAATCTGATTTTCGAAATCAAATTGGGCCTCGGTGTTGTAATTGCTTTTGATTTTTAGTTTGGTTCCGATGTTACCAACAAGATCCATCTGGATCCTTTGGTTAAAATCGAAATTGGTCTGCACCCGCTGTCTTTCGTTAAAAAGCGGATTTTCATTCTTATTTACCCGGCCTAAAAAGGTGAGTTCTGCCTCTCCACGGGGCTGAATGTCAATGGTTGTTCCACCGAATAATTTTTCGAAAGCTTTGCTGTTTACCTGGATCTGCGGAATAATACCAGTGCTTCTGTAATCACTTACTTCTGCATTTGAAATGCTACGCCAGTTACCGCGTTTTATCTCACTGTTAACCAATCGCTGGTATTCATCAATGGTTAAATATTGTGTGTTTAAAACAAATTTTTCGCCAATTAATTCCTTTACCACATAACGTTTATTCTTGGCATCGTATTCTACAACACGTTTTAAATTGCTAGGCGCCGGATAAAATGGATTAATGGTCGGGCTGAGTCCCAAACGTTCTTTCTCGCGTAAACTAAAATTATTTTTTGGGGTAATAGTATCCGTTTTGCTTGGAACAACTTGAGAGAAAGCGTTTTGAGAAGCAATTAAGAAAAGAGGGATGAGAAACAGAAATGTAGATATTCTCTTCAAAGGCAGTAGATCTATAAAGTTTTTAAAGCTTGTTTAATTAGTTGCTCTACCGAAAGTGTCCCCTCTGTCACTTTTAAAATCTGGTCAATAGTTTTTTCGGCGGTTTGTTTGGCGAATCCGAGCATTACTAATGCTGATAACGCTTCATCTTTAACAGTATTGTGTTGAGGCATAAAAATTAATGAATCTGCCCCTTCTTTTTTTAGTTTGTCCTGTAGCTCTAAAACCAGGCGTTGTGCGGTTTTAGCTCCTAAGCCCTTAATTCTTTGAATTAGGGGTAAATCTGCTTTAACAATTGCGGTCTGGATTTCAACAGGTGTGATAGATGATAAAATCATTCTGCCTGTATTTGGTCCAATTCCCGATACCGATATTAAGTGTAAAAATAAACGGCGTTCGCCTTCATCGGCGAAGCCGTATAATGTATGTGCATCTTCTTTTACATGCAGCCAGGTGTATAGTTTACACCTTTCTGCATCAGCTAAAGCACTGTATGTATTTAAAGAAATGTTTATATGATAGCCTATACCTCCTGCTTCAACCACAACATATGCTGGGTTTTTGAATGTCAATTTACCATCAATATAGGCGTACATATAATTCTACTTTTTAGTTGTTTTTCCAAATATACCTTTTCGTTTTGATGTTGCAATTTCTTCTTTTGCTTGCACATCTACAACAGCAATGGTAACCATATTGACGATTTCGCGTACAGAACTACCTAATTGAACAATATGAACAGGTTTATTCAGTCCTAACAAGATCGGACCAACCGCTTCGGCGCCGCCCAACTCTTGTAACAATTTGTATGCAATGTTTCCAGACTCCAGATTTGGGAACACTAGAGTGTTCGCCGGAGCATCAGCTAATGTGCTAAAAGGAAAGTTATCTTTTAACAACTCATTGTTAATGGCAAAGTTTCCTTGCATCTCTCCATCTACCACAATTTCAGGATGGTTTTTATGAAGCAAATTAACAGTCTCCCTTACTTTATTCGGGGTTACGCCATCGTTTGAGCCAAAATTTGAATAAGATAATAATGCAATACGTGGTTTGATGTTGAACTGTTTTACCGATTTATCGATCAGCAAGGTAATATCTACCAGTTCTTCTGCGGTTGGATCAACATTTACTGTGGTATCACCAAAGAAAACCGGACCTTTTTTGGTCATCATCATGTACATACCGGCTACACGCTTTACGCCCGATTTTACGCCGATTACCTGCAAGGCTGGTTTAATGGTGGCAGCATAGTTTTTGGTTAAGCCCGATATCATTGCATCTGCCTCACCAAACTCGACCATCGAAGCCCCGTAATAGTTACGGTCTCGCAATAGTTTAGTGGCATCACGCATAGATGAAACACCTTTGCGCTGGCGTTTTTTGAAAAGCGCTTCGGCATATTGTTTGGTCTTTTCCGGATTCTGCATCTGATCGATGATTTCTACACCCTCCAGTTCTAAAGCATGTTCATCAATAATGGCCTGTATTTTATCTCTATTGCCCAAAAGGATCGGAATAGCAATATTATCATCTTTTACAATCTGGGCCGCTTTTAGGATTTTATAATTATCAGCCTCGGCAAATACCACACGTTTAGGGGCCATTTTAGCCTTGGTGGTTACAGCCCTCATAATGGCATCATCCAGGCCTAAACGTTTTCTCAGTTCTTCGTTGTAAGCATCCCAATCGGTAATGATTTTTCTGGCCACACCACTTTCTATTGCAGCTTTTGCCACAGCAGTAGAAACTTCGGTAATCAACCTGAAATCAACCGGTTTTGGAATGATATAATCTTTACCGAATTTTAGGTTACGGGCATTATAGGCTAAGTTAACTGCCTCTGGAACTGATTTTTTAGCCAGTTCGGCAATGGCTTTAACCGCAGCAATTTTCATGGCTTCGTTAATACTGGTTGCCCTAACATCCAACGCTCCACGGAAAATATAAGGGAAACCCAACACATTGTTCACCTGGTTGGGATAATCAGAACGGCCGGTAGCCATAATGAGATCTTTACGGGTTTTAATGGCCAGTTCGTATGCAATTTCAGGATTTGGATTGGCCATGGCAAAAACAATCGGATTTTTAGCCATACCCATTAACATTTCAGGTGAAATTACATTTGCAGCCGAAAGTCCGATGAAAACATCTGCACCTTTCATTGCTTCTCCAATGTTCGAAATATCCTTTCTGGTAGTCGCAAAGCTCATGCGGATATCATCCAGATCAGAACGGTGGATATCAATTAAACCATTGATATCAAACATCACCAAATTCTCTTTTTTAACCCCTAAACTGAGGTACATTTTAGAGCAGGAAACAGCTGCAGCACCTGCGCCACTTACTACAACCTGAATTTTATCGATTTTCTTTTTCTGGATTTCGCAGGCATTTAATAAAGCTGCGCCAGAAATAATGGCTGTTCCGTGCTGGTCATCGTGCATTACAGGGATATTCATCTCCTGTTTTAAACGGCGCTCAATTTCGAAACACTCCGGAGCTTTGATATCTTCGAGGTTGATCCCCCCAAAAGTTGGCTCCAATGCTTTAACGATCTTTACAAAATCATCAACATTTTCGGTATCAAGCTCTAAATCGAATACATCTATATCAGAGAAAATTTTAAATAAAAGGCCTTTACCTTCCATTACGGGTTTACCGGCTTCGGGGCCGATATTGCCCAGACCTAAAACGGCCGTTCCATTACTGATTACTGCAACTAAATTACCTTTGGCGGTATATTTATAAACATCTTCTTTATTATTTGCTATTTTTAAGCAGGGCTCTGCAACTCCCGGCGAGTATGCTAAAGTTAAATCCCTTTGTGAGGTGGTAGGTTTCGTGGGTACTACTTGTATCTTTCCCGGACGGCCTTGCGAGTGGTAATCCAACGCATCTTGCTTTCTATTCGTATTACTCATTAAGTAACTTATTAGTGACGGCGCAAAGGTACAATTCTTTTCATGAGGCTTAAAATAAAATACCTTTCAAAAAAAGTTAAATGAGATGTAAGAGACTGAAGCGTCGTCCTGATGCTGAGTCGATAGAGAAATCCTTAGCTATTGCTCATAAATCTCTCCGCTATGGTCGAGACCACAGCATGAACAGATCCTTCACAGATGCCTTGTAAAGGTACAAATGTTATTTTCTTAGATAAAAAGGTCTTCGACAAGCTCAGACTGACAATACAATATAAAGTAAACTATCCTCTGCTAATTTTCAAAATCATACCAACTTGCAAACCAGCTTTTGATAAACGGTTATCTCTTCTGATGCGCTGAACGGTTGCACCGTCAAATTTCTCTGCAATTTCAGACAGGGTATCGCCGGTTTTAACCTTGTAACTTAAAAACGATGAAGGCACCTTTAATGGCATCCGGTTTTTGGCGTAAATCTTTAGTCTTTGTCCTGGTACCAGCGTTTTACTTTTTAAACCGTTCCAAACCCTTAAATCCTGTACCTCTACACCATATTTATTGGCAACAGTTGTCAAACTTTGTCCGGAGGTAACTTTATGATAAACTACAGCGGTTGTAGCGATACTTTTAGTTTTTTTCTTTCTTAAATCTCTTACATCATCAGTACTGGCGGCTACCACTTTCATGTTCACATCCACGTCCTGATTATTAAGCACATCATAAATACCTGCGTAGTCGATATCCCTTAACTTGGGCATCACAATACGCTTCGGTTCATCATCTGTACCATTTACAATTTTTTTCTTGTACGATGGATTTAAAGCCAGAATCGCAGCCTCATCAACATTTAACACTTTTGCAAGCGTAGCTAGCGAAACGAAACGGGTAGTTTGAACCGTATCGGTTTTTAAGAACATGCTCGAGGCCTGCGCCGTAATCTGATGTTTGCCAGAATAATTCATTACATAAACTGCGGCAATAAAGGCGGGTACATAATTTCTGGTTTCTTTAGGTAAAAACTGCCTGATTACCCAAAAATCCCTCGATCCGGCTTTATCAATAGCCCGGTTAACATTCCCCTTTCCGCAGTTATAAGCGGCAATGGCCAACAGCCAATCGCCAAGCTCTTCAAAAGCATCTCTAAAATAGGCTGCCGCTGCATAACTGGCCTGGATGGGATCTTTACGTTCATCAACAAAATTATCCATCTTTAAGCCATAGGCCTTACCAGTGCCGAACATAAACTGCCAGATACCCGTAGCCCCAACTCTGGAAATGGCATGCGGATTCATCTGCGATTCGACGATCGTTAAATATTTTATTTCCTGCGGAATATTATAATCTTTTAAAGCTTTGTCAAAAATCGGGAAGTAATAGCTCGATAAGCCAATCATTTTCCCGAACATATCTTTACGCTTGGCATAAATATCGATATACTGCTGAACGTACTCGTTGTAAGGAAGGGGTACCGTTTTAGCGATAGAATCGAGCCTGAGTTTATAGATAAAATTCTGGCCCATGGTTAATGGGTTTTCTGAAACAGCCGGTACAGCTACGGTATCGGTATTGATAAAAATGTTGTTGTGAATCTTCGGAAGACTATCCAGTTTGAGGGTTTGTTGCGCGGAAGAGGAAGAAACATATCCTAAGCAAGCACAAATTGAAGCAAAAAGTATTTTTTTAATCATGGGCTATTGGTTTAAATTTTCATTAACCGTGGCATGTGTCCCCACAAAGCTTTACACAGAACTCTCTTTCTTTTCATAACAAGGAAAAGCGTAAGAACCTGCGAACCTTCTAGACCAAGCCTAAAAAACAGTTAATAAAATGCCATTGCCATACTTAACTTATAATGCTTTTTGCATTAAGATTGGTTCGTACCGCGCAATGACGATAAAACTATGATAAAAATGCCTGAGAAAAAGCCAGAAGCTTATCTTCCTCAAAATGTTTGGCTGTAAACTGTATACTTAACGGCAATCCTGCTGCATTATTGCCTAGTGGCAAAGCAATAGCCGGGTTCCCGCTTAAAGAAGGCAATACGGTAAAAATATCGGCCATATACATCACAATTGCATCCTGAACATTATCGCCAATTTTAAAAGCTGCTGTTGGTGCCACAGGAGAAAGAATTAAATCATAACCCTGAAACAAAACATCCATTTTTTCTCTGATCAATCGGCGAACCTGCTGTGCTTTCTGATAGTAAGCATCGTAATATCCCGCACTTAAAACAAAAGTACCTAAAAGGATACGGCGTTTTACTTCCTCGCCAAAACCTTCGGCGCGGGATAATTTATAAAGTTCATTTAACGATTTCGCTTCTAGGTTACGATGTCCGTAATGAACGCCATCATAACGCGAAAGATTTGAAGAGGCTTCAGCCGTTGTTAAGATATAATAGGCCGGAACCAGATAATCCAACAGATCAAAAGAAACGTACTCAACGGTATGCCCATCTGATCTGAGCTGCTCGATTGATTTTAAAATAGCCGATTTGATTTCGGGATCGAGGGCTTCGCTCTCAATAGTCTCTTTTAATACAGCTATTTTTTGTTTTTTATGTTCGTTCAAATGAGCAGGGTAATCGGGCACTGCAACAGGAGAAACAGTAGAATCGTAATCATCAGCGCCAGCTAAAACCTGTAAAAGCAAAGCAGCATCTTCTACTGAAGATGTAATTGGCCCAACCTGATCGAAAGAGGAAGCATAAGCAATAACACCATACCTTGAAATACGACCATAAGTAGGCTTAAGCCCAATCTGACCACAAAATGCAGCTGGCTGTCTTACGGAGCCACCAGTATCGGTACCCAGGGCAGACAAACACATATCGGCCTGAACGGCTACAGCTGAGCCACCTGAAGATCCACCAGGAACAAGATCGGGATTTGCTGCATTTTTAGCAACCCCATAGTATGAAGTTTCATTGGAGCCGCCCATAGCAAACTCATCACAGTTTAAACGGCCGATAATAACGGCATCTTCCTGTAACAATCGTTGCACAACTGTAGAAGAATATGGAGATACAAAGCCCTCAAGCATTTTTGATGATGCCGTAACGATATGGTCTTTATAACAGATATTATCTTTAATACCGATCACCATCCCTGCAAGTTTCCCTGCAGTACCTTCTTCTATTTTTTGCTGTATCGCTTTCGCCTGAACTTCGGCCGACAAAAAAAACACCTCATTAAATGCATTGAGGTGTTCATTATTTTCAATTTGCTTAAAATAATAAGCTAGTAAATCGGGTAAAGTTAATTGCTTTTGCGCAATGAGTGTTTGAATCTCTTTAAGAGAGCTGTATTTCTTCAAAACTAAAATTATTGCAATTAAACGGTTTTATCACGGTTAGACGGATCTACCTGTTCTCCATCAACGCCATCTTTACCATCTTTAAATTCTTTAACACCTTTACCTAAACCTCTCATTAGTTCAGGAATTTTTTTACCACCAAATAATAACAATACCACTACCGCAATAATGATAATTTCTGGTGTTCCAAGCATTGCTGCTATTGTTGTATTTAACATAACTTTTTGTTTAAACTTTTTCTTTGTCAGTTATAATTTTTTCGTCAGTAGGCTTTGCAAGATCAATATTTGGTGCACTTGCCTCTGCCTTTTCATCAACAGGCGATTCTTCTGTTGGATGATGGCGCTGACTATGGTTTACCGCTGTTTCTTCTGCTTCTTCTTTATCTAAATCCATTGCATTGATATTCCTATGGATTTCACGCTTAACACCATCAGAGGCATCTTTGAATTCTCTGATCCCCTTCCCTAGCCCTCTTGCAAGTTCAGGCAATTTTTTACCTCCGAACAACAATAGAACCACCACTAAAATGAGCACGATCTCTGATCCACCCATGTTTAAAAACTCTAATAACGTGCCTTGATACATCACTAATATAATTTATACAAATATAGACATTTTAACTTGTCTTAAGTTTATTTACTAATCCAGGCTTCAGGATTTAAAGTTCCCTGGCCTCTTCTAATCTGGAATTTTAAAATGGCATCGTCACCGGTATTTGCCACAAGCCCAATAGCCTGTTTGGTTTCAACTAAATTACCTACACTTACACTAACCGATCTTAAGTTTTGGTACACTGTAAAGTATTCACCGTGGTTAATTACTACGGCAGTTCTACCCATAATATTTTGCACCATAACAACCTTACCTGCAAATATACTTCTAACAGTTGCCCCATCAGTTGTAGTGATATCTACACCATCGTTGGTATAACTTGCCTGGTCGATCTTATGTAAACCAAACCTTTCGGTTATTGTTCCTGTTGCTACCGGCCAAGGTAACCTTCCTCTGTTATTTTCAAAACCTGCCGATAATCTGGCTGCTTCAGGTGTTGCAGTAAGCAATTCTCCTGTCGATTTTGCCTTAGCGGTTGGTGTAGTTGGAGCAGTAGGTGCAGGTCTATTTTCAGCCTTGGCTTTTGCTGCCGCAATCCGCGCTTCTTCAGCTGCTTTTCTTCTTGCCTCTTCCGCGGCCTTCCTTCTCGCTTCTTCAATTGCCCGCTGAATTGCGGCACTAATGGCTCTGTCTATCTGGGCCTGTTGTTTTTTACGGCTGGTAATATCCTGTTTAAACTGTTTTTCGTCCTTGCTCAGTTTGTTTAATTCTACTGATTGTTTACTTTTATCTTTACTTAAACGCTCACGCTCCCTTTCCTGTTCCTTCAGCAGATCACTTTTTTCCCTGAGTGTTTTATCCAGGACTTTAATCTTACCGTTCAGGTCTTGCTGTGTATTTTCGATGTATCCGGCCTGTTTTTTACGATATTGACTAAACTGCTGTAAATACTTTATTCTTTTATATGCCTGGTTAAAATCCTTCGCTGCAAAAATGAACATCATTTTATCGTACGAATTTCTGTTGCGCTGTGCAAAACGGATCATCCCAGCGTACTCTTTTTTAAGATCGCCCAACTGACCTTGTAACGTATGTACGGTATTTGTGTTCTGAGAGATTTGGTTATCCAGATTTTTTATTTCAGAGTTGATTGTACCGATTTTATCCTGGCGCAACCTAATCTGTGCATTTATAGTATTAATCTGCTGTATAGTAAGCTTTTTACCATTTGCAGTTTTATTCAAATTCTTTTGAAGCTGTTCAATTTCGCGTTGTATAGCTTCTTTTTTCCTTCTGAGCTGGCTTTCAGTTTGTGCAACCGCCGAAAGGGTTAACACGCTTAAAAAAAGGATAAATAGGAGTTTTGGTAGCTTCATTAAGCCAAAAGTATAAAAATTTTGTAGTAAAAAATATTAAAATCGAGATACTAAAGTCATAATTGCTTATTACAGAACTGTCTTCACTCAATCTTCATACATAACAAAGATTGCCAGAGCAGCTGTACGAATGCAGTACCTAACCTGGCAGATCACTTGATAGAATACTTGAATGTAGTTTTTAAACCTACTTTACAACCGTAAATCTCTTTGGTACATTAAACGGAAAATCGACCGGAACATTGCCATCAATTTTCACAAACTGTAGGTCGATATTTATCCGCTTTGCTTTAGATAGTGTTTTGATCTGCAATGCGCTAGGGAATAATGATTCGTTTAATTTTTGATAGTCGGTATACGTAACTTTTAGCGCCTGACCATTTTTAGCGTCATTTAAATTAGTTTCAGATACTTTAAACAGCGTGTTAAAAAGCAGTTTGTAATCCAACTCCGATTTGCTTCCAGAAACCACCCAAACACCATTTTCCTGCTTAACATCTGATTCTGCTGTTAAAAACTCGCCCATGGCATTGCCCGTTAAAATGGATTGTAGGGTATTAAAATTAACCTGTTTATTGGTGAAATTGTAAATATAGCTAAACGGTTTTTTCAGGTATTCGCTTTTCATCCGGTTCATGATCTTGATGCTATCAGGCGTAATCAAAGCCCTTGCCACCTCTGCCATTCCACCTAAGGCCGTAATGCTTACCCAAATGGTTTCCTTGTCTTTCATCTTGAAATTCATGGTTACATCGTTTGCATCACCAGCAATATCTAAAGTTGCTTTAGCTTTTAAAGAAAGTGTATTAAATTTAAGTTGTTTGCTATTTAGTAGTGTTAAGGCCTCTGCTTTCGAATTATCTGTTTTGGTTTCTGTTTTGGTAGGAGGAGCCACCACAATTTCTTTTTTAGGTTTACATGCCGAAACAAAAATTACAGCTCCTAATAGGAATGCGCTATTTAAAATACTTCTTTTCATTTATCTTTTTAATTAATACTTCTGATCCGTTTCCGGCCTCTTTTGCTTTTTGCCATTGGATTAATGCAGCATCCTTTTCACCTTTCATAAAAAGTATATCGCCATATCGCTCCAAGTAAACACCGTTTTTGCTGCTATTGTTTTGCAAAGCCTTTTCTATCCACGTTTTCGCCAGATCGTATTTTTGCTGTTTAAACAGAATAAAGGCGTAAGTATCTACAATTGAGGGATTATTGGGCATTGCATTGGCCGCTGTTTCTGCATATTTCGCTGCCTTGGTTAAGTCGTCATTTCTTAACGCCAAATAATAGGCATAATTATTCATGATGAGATAATTATCGGGTTCTATTGAAATGGCTTTTTCGAAAGCTGTTTTAGCTGAGGCGAAATTATTCTGGTTGATGTAGATATCGCCCTGTAATGCATAAATCTGCGCCTGCAGGCTTTTATTCTCCACATCTAACTGTAAAGATGTTTTTAAATTGCTTTGAGCGGGCTCATATTTACCTGTTTTAAACAGGGCATAAGCCATATAATAATATAAGCTGGCCTGATTGGGGTAAATGCTTAAAGCCTCATCGCCAACCTTTATGGCTTCCTCATAGTGTCCGAGCAGTGTTTGGATATTAATTACCTGTTCCCACACTACATAAACCTGTTCATTAAGTTTTAAAGCAGCCTGATATTGGGCCAATGCCTCTTTTAAGTTATTCTGCTGATAAAGTACATCGCCATAAAGTGCCAATGCTTTTGCATCAGCCGGATTTTTTTCCGCTACCAGTTTACTTAGTTCAGTTACATTTTTGGCAACAGTGGGTTGGTTAAGTTTCGGAAAAAGTGCAGCGATAATCTTTACCTTTTCAGTAAGTGGCATTTCACTGCTTTCGAAAGCCAATTTTAAGGAGGAAAATGCAGCTTCGTCATTTTTCTGCTTGCGGTAAATATCGGCCAAAGCCAGGTTTATCTCAAAATTATTAGGTTCGAGCTGCTGGGCTTTGGTTAATACCTTTAATGCTTCCGGATCATTTCCCTTCTGCAAAAGCAAACCTGCAGCATATAAATAGTTTTTTACATCGGCCTGATTGCCTTCCAGCAATTTAACAATATCACTTTCAGTAGCATTGCCGTTAGATTGCAGACGTTTTCTGGCGTTTGCCAAATCTCTTGATTCGCCAAATTTAGCCTGAATTTCATCATAGGTCTTTTTTGCGGCATCCTGCTGATTGCCTAAAAACTGCGCATTGGCTTTATCAAAATAATAAGCATCGTTTTCGGGATCGAGGCGGATCAACTGATTAAAAACCTCAATTAGTTCGGGCATTTTATTGGTGCGCTTGTATACCTCACCGAGTAAGCGCCAGTACCATAAATTGCCGGCGTTTAATTTAATGGCCTGTTTTATGTTCTGTTCCGCTTCCGGAAGTTTATCTAAACGCAGGTTTGCATTGGCCAGCTCAAAATAGGCCGCGTGGTTATTGGGGTCTAAGCCAACAATTTTGTTGAAATTGGTAGAGGCAACAACATAATTTTCAGACATTTTCTCCCGTAAGCCCGCAAAAAACAATTGTTTTACCATATTGCTATCGCGATTGGTACTTGGGGTAACCGTTCCCTGCCCAAAAGCCTGTAAGCTCACTAAAGCAGCTCCAACAAGAAAATATACTTTGTATTTCATATCATTTATCAATCCAAATAATTTACTCCAGACCAAGGACTTTTGACTTAGGCCTGTGAACTATTTCCCCGTATGTCCGTAACCGCCTTCGCCGCGTGCAGTTTCCCCTAATTGTTCAACGGTTTGCCAGCTAACGGTTTCGTGTTTTGCAACAACCATTTGTGCAATTCTATCGCCATTAACGATTTTAAAATCTGTATCTGATAAATTTACCAATAAAACTTTTATTTCACCACGGTAATCGGCGTCAATTGTACCTGGGGCATTTACAATACTAATACCGTGTTTATAGGCCAGGCCGCTTCTGGGTCTGATTTGTGCTTCGTAACCAATCGGCAATTCAATAAACAAACCCGTTGGCACCAATAAGCGCTGCAAAGGTTTCAATATCATTTCTTCTGTAATTGATGCCCTCAGATCCATACCTGCCGCATGTGCGGTTTCATATTGTGGAAGTGGGTGCTCGGATGTATTGATAATTTTTATTTCCATTTTTTTATTGTTGGGTACTTTAAGGTTAATGGCTTATAGATCATGGTCTGATGGCCATTGACCATTAACTATGAACCAAATAAAAAGTCTCTAACTAACCTCTTTTCAATATTTTCACTAAATCATTCTTTTCAAAATAGGCAATGCCCGCGACAAAAATAATCAACATGGCATTACCAATATAAATGTTTCTATGGAATACAAAAAACGAAGAGAATACCAGAATGATAGAAATGATTAAGTAGGATAAAATCTTTTTAAGGTTATAGGGAATTGGATAATATTTCTGCCCGAGGATGTATGAAATAATCATCATTGTTCCATAGGTTGCCATCGAAACCCAGGCAGAACCCATGTAACTAAATTTTGGAATTAATATGATATTGAATACAATAGTAATAAAGGCCCCAATTAAAGAAATATACAATCCAAATCTCGTTTGATCAGACAATCTATACCAAATAGAAAGATTCATATAAATACCTAAACATACGTATCCCACCAGTAAATAAGGGACTGCGGGCAAACCTACCCAATACTCGGCCAGGTGTTTTGCATCCCGGCTGATAAAATATTTCAGGATTTCGATATTGGCGGTTAGGGCCACAAAAAGAATGGAAAGTGCAATTACAAAATATTCCAGAATTTTTGCATAAGTAACCTTTGCATTTTCGTTCTTGGCATAGCTGAAGAAAAACGGCTCGGCACCCAATCTAAAAGCCATATTGAAAATACTCAGGAATATGGCCAGTTTGCAAACAGCTCCATAAATACCTACTTCTGCTTCGGTTGTGTATCTATCCAAAAGTATTTTATCCAGATTTTCATTAACAATGAAAGATAAATTTGCAATCAAAACAGGCCAGCTGTAAGAAAGCATTTTTTTGAATAAATCGCGATCAAATTTAAACTGCACCTTTAAAAATTCTGGCACTAAAAGCAAAAAGGTAAGCGCACTTGCTACCAGATTGGCAATAAATACATATCCAACCCACTTATCACGGAACCAACTTTGAAAGAACGCTGCGCCAGGTAAATCGTGTTTAATGATCAGTGGAATACCATAAATAAAAAACAGACTTAAGAGCACATAACTTAAGATATTCACAAATTTAATGATGCTATATCTAAAAGGCTTCCCATCAGCCCTGATCCTTGCAAAAGGAATTACACAGATTGCATCCGAAAACAAGAGCCAAAGAAAATACTGCACATATCTTTTTTGATCCTGATAATGCGACATATTACTATTTAACAACCACTTGGTTATCGGTTCGGTAAAAACAAGGCCAGTAATTAAAAAGAGTGTCGAGATAAAAGCAACAATCAGGAAAGAATTGTTGTAAACCTGCTGTTTTTTATCTTCATGTTTATTGAGATACCTAAAAAAAGTGGTCTCCATTCCAAAGGCCAGTATAGCATTTATCATAGATGCATAAGCATACATTTTGGTAAAAACACCTAAGGCACTGGCACCGTAACTCCTGGTAAATATTGGTGTTAATATGAAATTGAGTAACCGAGAGGCAATGGTACTGATACCATAAACCATTGTTTGCCCAAGAAACTTTTTATATACAGACATTTGTTATAATCAGGATAAAAGTATCAGGTACCAAGATATTTGAGTAGTCTTGCTACATGATACTTGCTACTTTCTTAAGATTTCAAAATTACGATAGTTTTTTACTTCACCATCGCTTACAGTTACATTTTCTACACGCGAGCGATCGGGCCCTTCTTGGCACCAGTTTACAAATTCTTCCAGAAAAATGTCTTCGCCTTCCGCTTCGATATAAACCGATCCGTCTTTTTCGTTCCTTACAAAACCCGTTACCATCATTTGGTTGGCAATAATTTTTGTGGTTTCCCTAAAGCCAACGCCCTGCACTTTACCTGTTACGATTATATTAAGATGCTTCATTTATTGTTGTAAAATTGAAATGTTCTAATCTTGCAAAGTTAGTAAACCAATTGTGTATCGTTATTTTATAAGTCCAATTCATTTTGTAAACTGTTAAATCTCTGTAGTTCGGACCTAAAACCTGACCATATTTCTTCCAGGATTTCTTTTGCAGGTTTAATTTCACTCAGCATAGCTGAAACCTGACCGATTTCGAGTTCTCCATTTTCCATATCGCCCTCAAACATACCTGCCTTTGCCCTTGCCCTGCCCAAAAGTTCCATTAAGCGGCCTCGGTCTGCACCTTCAGCTTCAGCTACCGATATTGCATCGGTAAATTCATTTTTCAGCAACCGAACCGGAACCAGTTTTTTCATGGCCAATTTAGTATCGCCTTCTGCAGCAGCAATAATTTTATCTTTAAATGCCGGATGAGCAGACGATTCTTCGGCAACAGCAAAAGCCGAACCGATCTGAACGGCATCAGCACCTAAGGCAAATGCTGCAAGCATGGCTTTTCCACTTCCAATACCGCCGGCAGCGATAACCGGAATTTTAACAGCCTCTCTTATCATCGGGATTAAACACATGGTGGTGGTTTCTTCTCTCCCATTATGTCCACCTGCCTCAAAGCCTTCGGCAACAATGGCATCAACGCCAGCTTCCTGTGCTTTTAAGGCAAATTTTGTATTCGCAATTACATGAACAACGGTAATACCCTTTTCTTTTAAAAAACTGGTCCATGTAGCAGGATTACCAGCAGAAGAAAATACAATTTTTACTTTCTCTTCGATTACCACATCTATAATTTCCTGAATATTAGGATAGAGCAATGGAATGTTAACGCCAAACGGCAGATGAGTTGCCAATTTGCACTTTTGAATATGTGTTCTTAAAACATCAGGATACATTGAACCGGCTCCAATAATGCCAAGGCCTCCTGCATTAGAAACTGCCGATGCCAATCTCCACCCACTGCACCAAACCATTCCAGCCTGAATAATAGGGTATTTAATATTGAAAAGTTTACAGATTGGGTTCATATATTTTAAATTAACCGCTTCACTTGGTCGCTCTCAATCTTAAAATCAGCGGATAGCTGGATTAGGTTCAATCCTGGCTTTTTACCCACCGCTATTGTTCCAATTTGTTGATCAAGCGCTAAAAATTCAGCTCCGTTTATAGTTGCCCACCTCAAAAGTTTTTCAAAATTAACCTGCTTGTATTGCTGCAAGGTGATCATTTCTGATAGAATATTAAGCTGATGGTTGCTGGCCAAGCTATCTGTTCCCAAGGTAATCTTTACATTTTCTTCAATTAACAGGTCAACGTTGGGTAAAGCATTTTCGATATATAAATTGGCCTGCGGGCAAAGGCACCAATATAAATTATTGTTGTTTTCTTTTGCAAAGGCAATATCAGCCTTACTCGAAATGGTATTATGCACCAACAAAGTTTTCTGTTCCTTAATATAGGGTAGCCAGGTTTGTAAAGATGTTTTTTTTGTAGGGGCAAAGAAAGAAATATCGAGCCCTAAAAATTTGTATAGCGCTAAAAATCCACCTGTTTTATTTTCGAAGAAAGCATTTTCATCTTCGGTTTCCTGATTGTGAACACTTATAAAGGCGTTATCTTTTTCGGCTTCCACTTTTATCAATGCGAACAATTCAGGAGATACTGAATAAGGTGCGTGTGGTACAATTGAGGCTGGCAAAGGCCCAAAAGCCTGCTTAATTCCCATTACATGGTCCATTATCACATTTGCCCGTTCAGGGTTAAAGCCCATAGCTTCGATAAACGTATGGTAATATATTTTGCTATGCTCTTTTACTTCTTTTGATGAAATTTGGTTGGAAATGTCGCCAACAGCTACAATCCCGTTTTCGAACATTTTCTGATCAGCAGCATACATAGCCGTTTTAATCTCTTCTATATCGCCCTGCCTGCTTTTAATAATACTTTGTACAAATTCTACCAAACCCGTTTGCTCGGGAATTTGCCCCAATAGGTGCGATAGTTCTAAATGGCAGTGGGTATTGATAAAACCCGGAACGATTGATCCTTTATGTTTTGTAATG
This sequence comes from Pedobacter sp. R-06, assembly GCF_049913135.1. Taxonomy (NCBI): domain Bacteria; kingdom Pseudomonadati; phylum Bacteroidota; class Sphingobacteriia; order Sphingobacteriales; family Sphingobacteriaceae; genus Pedobacter; species Pedobacter sp. R-06. The sequence goes on from NZ_CP183977.1 coordinate 5,267,900, forward strand.
GCTAAACCAAGGCTGGTGGCCTCTTCCTGGGTTAACACTTCTTCAATTTTACCATCTGGATTTACGGCTACCACTCCGTTTTTAAGCGGAGGTGATGAAACAGGAAATATCCAATCGGCTGAAAAGTATTTTAACATATCGCAAATTAGCGGAATAACCGGAGCAAATAAAAAATATTTTTATGTGCCTGACCTATTTTGATGATAAAATGATTTTTGATTTAATTTCTTAAGAAATTAGAAAAGGGAAAGAAAAAGAGCCTCCTATCGGAATCGAACCAATGACCTACTGATTACAAGTCAGTTGCTCTACCAGCTGAGCTAAGGAGGCTTTCAATCGGGCTGCAATGATAGAAAAAAATCTTCTTTTTTTTAAAATTGAAAATTAATTTTTTGAAAATATTTAGTGTGCTCTCAGATGTTACCATCTGACAGCGCAAGAATTTGTTATTATCATAAATAACGGCAAAACTTGTAGTCATTCACCACAAAGTGTGGAGAAGCTCTACAGCATCAGAATTCTGGCACACACATAAACACCTAAAAAACAGCTAATTAAATAAAATCAATGGTTTGGCATCATTGTGAAACATTAGCAAGTATTGTTACACAAATTAAATTTTTAAATATATACTATGAAAAAGTTCGTTTTAGCAGCTACAGTATTAGCATTAGCAGGATTCTCAGCAGTACAGGCAAGTGAGGTAAAAGATTTTAAAACCACTGCAATTGTTGCAGTTCAAGATAGCGCAGTGAAAACTCCAGTTAAATTGGAAGAACTTCCTGAGCCAGTAACAACAGCATTAAAATCTGAAGCTTACAAAGGATGGACCGCTACTGAAGCCTGGTCGGTGAAAGAAGGTACTAAAGAATATTATTTAATCAACGTTAAAAAAGAAGCAGAAACTGGTTCGGTTAAAATCGACAAAGACGGTAAGCCAGTTCAATAAATAAGTCCGGTTAGCGCTCCATAATTAACGAGTATTTAACATAACACAAGTTACCAATCATATTTAAACATAATATCATGAAAAAGATCATTTTAGCCGCTACTTTAGCATTCGCAGGATTCACAGCAGTTCAAGCAAGTGAAGTTAATACAATTAAAAACGCTGCAATTGTTGCAGTTCAGGATAGTGCAGTAAAAACTCCAGTTAAATTGGAAGAACTTCCTGCCCCAGTAACTACCGCATTAAAATCAGATGCATACAAAGGTTGGACTGCTACTGAAGCTTTCTCTGTTAAAGAAGGTACGAAAGAATATTATTTAATTAATGTTAAAAAAGAAACAGAAACTGGTTCAGTTAAAATCGACAAAGACGGTAAGCCAGTACAATAATTTCAAATAAATACGCCACACAGGCATAATCAATATAAGCGTGGCCTTCGGGCTGCGCATAAACTAAAAAATAATACTATCTAAAAATAATATCATGAAAAAATTAATTTTATCAGCTGCGTTCTTAGCTTTTGCAGGATTCTCAGCAGTACAGGCAAGTGAAGTAAATACAATTAAAAATGCTGCAATTGTTGCAGTTCAGGATAGCGCAGTAAAAACTCCAGTTAAATTGGAAGAACTTCCTGCTCCAGTTACAACAGCATTAAAATCTGATGCTTATAAAGGATGGACTGCTACTGAAGCTTGGTCTGTTAAAGAAGGAACAAAGGAATACTACTTAATCAATGTTAAAAAAGAAGCAGAAACTGGTTCGGTTAAAATTGATAAAGACGGTAAGCCAGTACAATAAAACCCAAATAATTACATCTACCTATTATAAGAAAGCCGGATTATGTCCGGCTTTTCTTATTTTTGTTACATGGCGAGAATCCTGATCTTAGAAGACGATACTACATTTGCTCAATTACTTGAAGGTTTTTTAACAAAAAACGGTCATGAAATTACCCTTGTAACCCAAGTAAAGCAATCATTTAAGCAAGTTGAAAACAACGAATTCGACTTACTTTTAATCGATTACCGTCTTCCGGATGGGACAGGCCTCGAAGTGCTTACCCACATCCGTGATCTGGGCTTATCCATACCTGCAATCATCATGACCAGCTTTAATGATGTTCGGACTGCGGTCAGATCTATTCAACTGGGTGCTTTTGATTATATTACCAAGCCGGTTAACCCGGACGAGTTACTCATGGTGATTAAAAATTCTTTAGCTAAAAAGGATTTAAAAAGTGCCGAACCAAAAGAAACCAATAGTGATTTTATAAAAGGGAAAAGTGCAGTTGCAGATAAACTCTATGAGCACATCAGTTTGGTAGCCCCAACCGATATGTCGGTAATTATACAGGGTGAAAGCGGTACAGGAAAAGAATTTGCCGCCAGAACCCTGCACCAGCAGAGCAAGCGTGCCGATAAGCCTTTCGTAGCAATAGATTGCGGTGCATTATCGAAAGATTTAGCTGCCAGCGAATTATTCGGACACGTAAAAGGTGCGTTTACAGGCGCGTTAAACGACAAAAAAGGTCAGTTTGAGGCTGCTAACGGAGGAACTTTGTTTTTAGATGAAGTGGGTAACCTGAGTTATGAAGTGCAGATTAAATTATTAAGGGCACTACAAGAAAGAGTAATTCAGCCCTTAGGTAGCACCAAACAGATTCCTGTTAATGTTCGCATCATTACCGCAACAAATGATGACTTAGCCAATAGCATACAGCAGGGAGAATTTAGAGAAGATTTATATCACCGGTTAAATGAATTCAAAATCCAGCTTCCGCCGCTGAGAGATAGAGGTGGAGACTTAGAATTATTTATTAACCACTTTATACAATTATCAAACCGCGATTTAGAACGAAATGTTAAAAGCATTTCTAATGAGGCAAAGGCACTTTTACTTAGTTACGATTGGCCAGGAAATCTGCGCGAGCTTAGCAATGTGATTAAACGTATGGTTTTATTGAGTCCGGGCGATGTTGCACAGATTAGTGCATTACCTGATGAAATGATGATTTCTGTCCATCACCAGTCGGCTCCGGGGAATTCATCCGATCTCAAAGCGGTAAACGAACAGAATGAAAAAGCGTTGATCACTGAAACGCTGATCAAAGTGAGACATAACAAGTCAAAAGCAGCGAAGATTTTAAACATCGACCGTAAAACCCTTTATGCCAAAATGGAGCGATACGGCATAGAATAATCAACCTGCATTGGCGTAGTCGATTTCCTCCATATAGGCAATTAAGCTATCCAGTTTTCTGATCTCCAATAAAACTTCAGATTTAATATTGGTCGTTAAGCCTTTTTCGGCAATTTCTAATTCCAGTGTGCGGAATGCGCCTGACAAAGTCTTCGAACCCATCTGCGCCGTGCGTCCTGCAAGGCGGTGAACGAGTAACCTAGCCTGATCTGGGTCATCATCGGTTAAATGTTTTTTCAATGCTGCAGCGTCATCTATAGAATCCTGTTTAAAACGGTTCAATATTTTCTCCAGCATTTGCTGGTCGCCAAAGGTCATTTTCTCAATGGAAGAGAAATCGAATTCAGGCTGCTGGGTTAAAATTTCAGTTCTATCAAATATAGATAGAATATCTACAGCCCTAAACGGTTTCATTATCAGTCCGTCGAAGCCCTCGCTCAAAACCATTTCGCGTTCTTCAGGTAAAACCTGTGCAGTAATGGCGTAAAATTTAACGTGCGCCGGCAGTTTCTTCTTTAATAAATGGCAAAGTTCGAATCCCGTCATTTCGGGCATACGCATATCAACCAATATGTATTTCAAATCCGGCTCAGGTGCTGCGTGCAGAATATCGGCTACCTGGGTAAAGCTTCTGAACGGGATGTTGTTTTTCTGAAAAATCATTCCGCATAAATCCAGAATGAGTTTATCATCATCAATTACCCAAACTGTACCTGGGTTTACAATTGCATAATGTTCTAAATCTAAAGTATCGTTTACACGCTCCGTGGTATTTTCATACTTCATGTAAATATTAAATGTGGTACCAATGCCGGGTTTACTTTTCACGTAAATTCTTCCTCCTTGCGTTTCGATCAAAGATTTAACAATAGGCAGCCCCAAACCCGTACCGGCCTGGTTGATAATGTATTTTTCAGGAGATTCTATCTGCTCAAATTCGTTAAAGATTTTGGGAATATCTTTTTCTTCAAAACCAATTCCGGTATCTTTTATGGTAAAATGGAAATGCAGATTATCGCCTTGCTTTTTATAAGATACAGAAAGCTTAATTTCGCCTTTCAACGTAAATTTTACGGCGTTACCCAATAAGTTAAATAAAATCTGCTTTAGCCTAAAAGCATCTCCCTTTACAAATTCCAGACCAGCAAGATCAAGTGCTGTATTTAAATGAAGTGATTTCTGCTCTGCCAAAGGCCGCATTACCGAAACTACCTCATCTAAAGCTTTTTTGATGTTGAATACCTGGTTATTGAAACTAAATTCGCCCGAAATAATCCGGTTATAATCTAATACCTCGTTCACAATTTGAAGTAAATGAATAGAAGATTGATAAATAGCATCCACATCCTTCTTATTTGGCACGTCTTGCTGGGTAATTAACTCGGCGTAGCCTAAAATAGACTGCAATGGCGTTCTGATCTCATGGCTCATATTCGATAGAAACCGTTGCTTAGCCTTACCATGGTATTCGGCCTCATCTTTAGCAAGCTCCAGGGCCCTTCTGTATCTATTGCTTTTTGTAATGTCAGTTAAAATTAAATACAGCAGAATAACCGTTAGGAGAAAAAAGATAATGATAATGGTTGTGATCTGCGTAATCCCGTCATTAACCACTTCTTTGGCCTGGATACCGTTTAAATCTACCTGGGCTACAGCCTCACCTTCCACTTCTCTTAAAATCTGTAGCATCTGGGCTGTCAATGCATTACTCGCATTAGATAGGTCTGCTTCGCGTTTTAAAAATTTCTGACTTTTCTGTCGTTGCTCCAGTTCGATATTTTTTAAGGCCCCTGTCATGCTCTTCATAATGCTATCTTCGGCCTTTGCATTTAAGGTATCGCGCTTTACCTTAAACTCTTCGTTGATAATTTTATATACGTCAGATTTCTTCTTACCAAACAGTTTACTTAAAAACCCTCTCGATTTCTGTTCTTCTTCAGGTGCAACCGTAGTGGTTGATGTAGTTGTCTCGGTAGTCAGTACCGCACTGTCCGTCTGCCTGGTACGTGTAGCAACCAGTTCATTTAATTTCTGAACCTCATTAGAGAACGATTTGGTATTCACCAATGTTTCTCTCACTTTTAAGTAATTGATAAATTGTTTATCGCGGTCGGTTAACAGATTCTTGATCGACTTTATCCTGGCCAACTGGGCGGAATCGCCCCTGTACAATTTACGTAAGGTATCTAAACTAGCCCTTAACTTACGAGATTCTTTAAGAAAACTATAGGTACCTTGTTTATTGAAAGCCTCATCCCTTTGTAACTGATCTAGCCTGGCAATCTTATGTGAGAGATCATTTACAATCCTTAAGCGGTCGTTCGGGGCTGAAATTTCTTCAACTGTATCCAGCATCCGCGTAAAAGCAAACTTGCTGATACCCCATGCCAATAGCAATGCAAAACAGGCAAACAGGAAACCTATAATTACTTTACTTTTTATTGCCCGGAAGAAACGCTTTTGGATAATAGCAGCCATTTAATTCAGATTAAGTATGTTAAACCCTAATTATAACGGTTTAACCTGTAGAATTGATATGTGTTTATCTTTTACAAATAACGTACCACAAGAAAAATTGATCAAAAAACTTTAATTTTAAAGGCCTAAAAAAACAAACTATGAACCGTATCGACCGCCTTTTCGGAATCTTGACCCTGCTTCAATCCAAAAAATACATTACAGCAGAAAAAATTGCAGAAAGGTTTGATATGAGCATACGCACGGTTTATCGCGATATTAAAGCATTAGGAGAACAGGGAATACCGGTAAGTTTTGAGCAGCATAAAGGCTATTGTCTGGTTCAAGGTTATTTCCTGCCGCCAGTTTCTTTTAATATGGACGAAGCCAATGCATTACTATTGGTTGAAAGTTTGGTGAATGGATTTGCTGATAATTCCATCCGCACCCATTACGCTACAGCACTGACAAAAGTAAAGGCGGTATTAAAATCGGGACAAAAAGAAAAGCTCGAAACCTTAAACCAGCATATTAAATTGCAGATTCCGGAAAGGCTTAATTTTAACTTCGAATACCTATCACTCATTCAACACGCCATTGCCGAAAAACACCTGATCGAACTCGATTATAAAAACAATAAAGAAGAAGTAAGCAAAAGAGAAGTAGAGCCAATTGGCTTGATTTTCTATGCTTTTAGCTGGCATTTAATTGCCTGGTGCCATTACCGGAATGAATATCGTGATTTTAACCTCACCCGGATTATCTGCCTTAAAAATCTGGGTATTCCTTTCAAAAAAACGCAGCACATGCCACTCAGTGACTACATGCACCTGCTTCCTGTAAATTATTAAAAAAAATATTTTTCACACTGCCATAGGGTTGTCAGTGGGCTGTGTTTTCTTTGTATAACTAAACATCAAAATCATGAGTATAGCCGATTTACTACTAATGGATTTAAGCACTGCAGAAAGAACAAAACAGAAAAATATGGACATTATTAAATTATTATTGAAAGAGTTAGCAGCCGAATTTAATACAACAAAAAAATTCCTGGCTATTGTGCCTGTAGATAAATTTGACTGGGCACCACACGAAAAAAGCATGAAAATGAAATCGCTTGCGGTTCATATTGCTGATTTGCCGAGTTGGGTTTCACTGGCTTTAACTACTGATGGACTGGATTTTGAAACAGCACCTTATGTAGAAAAAACTGTAGAAAGTGCCGATGACCTGGTTAAAATCCTGGAGGAAAATTATGCCCTGGGAAAAGCAGAATTAGAAAAAGCCACGCAGGAAGACCTTAACGGCCGTTGGGTACTAAGTATGGGTAAACAGGTTTTGGCAGATTATTCTAAATACGAAACCATCCGCCATTCACTTAGCCAAACCACTCACCACAGGGCACAGTTAGGCGTTTACCTAAGATTGTTGGATATCCCAATCCCTGGCAGTTATGGCCCAAGTGCAGATGATCAAAATTTTTAGTTGTTAATAAGTTCAGAATAGGCTGTCGAAACCTGGTGCGTTTCGATGGCCCGTTTTGAAATGACAACCCGATTACCAGCCTATCTTGATATTCCATTTCCACTTTGCTACTTTTAGCAATGAAAAAAATATTGGCAATCTCTGGAAGCACGAAAGCAGTATCAACCAATGCACTTTACATAACAGCCATTTTCAGGCTTTTGGGCGGAGACTTCGAGGCAATAAACTTCTCCTCCATTGCGGTTATCCCACATTTCAATCCTGATTTAGACCAGGAAAATCCACCACAGGTTGTCGAAGAGCTTCGCTCAACCATCAAAGAGGCAGATGGAATCGTCATCTCTACACCAGAATACGCAATGGGCTTACCAGGCTCACTAAAAAACCTACTCGATTGGACTGTAAGCTCAGCATCATTTTCGGGGAAACCCGTTTTAGCACTTGTTGCTTCAACCCAGGGTGAAAAAGCCTATCAATCCATCATCGACATTTTAACAGTAATTGAAGCGAGGGTATCGCCCCAGCTTATCCCATTTGCAAAAGCGAAGATCAATAATGAGGGAGCGATTACCGATCAGGAAACTTTAGCTGCGCTTAAAAGCACTGTCGATTCATTTGTTGCCAGTATAGAGAATGGATAACACGATTTATTTCCGTAAAATTGCAGTATGAACAATAATTCTGCAACCCGTTTAAATAAATTCATCAGTGAAAGTGGATTATGTTCACGCCGCGAAGCAGACCGTTATATCGAAAAAGGTACAGTTTTCATCAACGGAAAAAGAGCTAAAGTAGGCGACCAGGTTTTTGCAGGCGATAAAGTGATGGTAAACGGCCATAATATCGAACCTAAAGAAGAAAGTAATTTCATCCTATTAGCCTTTAACAAGCCTGTTGGTATTACCAGTACCACAGAAGGCAGCGTACGCGATAATATTGTTGATTATGTTAACCATAGCGAAAGGATATTTCCCATTGGCCGATTAGATAAAGATTCATCAGGATTGATCTTCCTGACCAACAACGGCGATATTGTTAACAAAATTTTAAGGGCAGGGAATAAACACGAAAAGGAATATGTGGTAACGGTTAACAAACCGATTACTGAAGATTTTATTTTCGAGATGAGCAATGGTGTTCCGATTTTAGGTGTGAATACCCGTAAATGTAAGGTTCGTCAGATCAGCACTTTTGTTTTCAATATTATCTTAATCCAGGGCTTAAACAGGCAGATCCGTAGAATGTGCGAGCATTTTGGCTACGAAGTGACCAAATTAGAGCGTACGCGCATTATGAATATCAATTTAAAAGGTATTCCTACAGGAGAATTTAGAGAACTTACCGAAGACGAGATGAAAAGCATCACCAAAAGTGTTGAAAATTCATCATCCGAGGCCAAAACAAAGCCAAAAAGCGCTAAGAAAAAAGCAAATGCATGGGAAGAAATCCCTGAACTTAGGGAAGAGCAGCCAAAAAAATCTTTTAAACCAAAGCCGTCTGGCCCAAAATCAACAGGAAAAAAGAGCGCAGGTCATTCCGGAGCAAAACCAACAGGTAAAAGCAATGCGGGGAACAGAAATTCCAGACCTGCCAAAGGTAAGACTATCAGCAAGTCAAACTCAAGAGGCAGAGGGAGATAAAGCTAATTAATTGTAAAATTTGGCATCTTGCAGGTACACTCAACCTTCTACCTTTCTGCCTTACACCTTTTTTAAGTACCTTTGCAACAAATGGTAACAGCAAAAAAAACCGATATCCGGGCATTAGATCTACCTCAATTGCAACAACACCTTGTAGCAATGCAACAGCCTGCATTTAGGGCTAAGCAGATTTATCAATGGCTTTGGGAGAAATCAGCTACGAGTTTCGAGCAGATGAGCAATCTTTCTAAAGATCTTCGTAAGGCATTGGACGAAACTTTTGCCATTAACGCTGTTCAGGTTAACAATTCTCAGTTCAGTAACGACCATACCATTAAAAATACCTTCAGGCTAGCAGACGGCAATATTGTAGAGGGCGTTTTAATTCCTCTGGAAGACCGTATGACGGCTTGCGTAAGCTCACAGGTAGGCTGCAGTTTAACCTGTAAGTTCTGTGCAACTGGCTACATGGACCGTAAGCGTAATCTAAACGCTGATGAGATTTATGACCAGGTGGTATTGATCGATAAACAGGCTAAACAGAACTATAACAATCCCCTTACCAATATCGTGTATATGGGCATGGGAGAGCCGCTTTTAAACTATGCCAATGTACTGAAGTCGATTGAGCGTATCACTGCACCAGATGGCTTAAACATGAGTTATAAGCGCATTACGGTTTCTACTGCAGGTATTGCCAAAATGATTAAGAAATTGGGCGATGATGGCGCAAAATTTAATCTGGCACTTTCGCTTCATGCCGCTGATGATAAAAAGCGTAACGAAATCATGCCGATCAATGAGGCCAACTCGTTAAAAGCGCTGGCAGATGCACTTAAATACTATTTTGCTAAAACTAAAAATCCGGTAACTTACGAATACATTGTTTTTAATCATTTTAACGATGAAATTTCTGATGCTATGGATTTAGCCAAATTCTGTAAACATATTCCTTGCAAGGTAAACCTAATTGAATATAACCCCATTTCTTTCGCCGATTTTACCAATGCGGAAGGTGATAAGATCGATGCTTTTTCTAACTATCTAAAAAGCCAGGGTATCAATACCAACATCCGCCGTAGCCGTGGTAAAGATATTGATGCCGCTTGCGGCCAGTTGGCGGTTAAAGAAGAGGCCAGCGCTTAATCACCCCATTTAAATATTCTAATTCGATAGTATCTGTTAAGTATAACCCAGAAGATTAATTTTTGATGATCTGGAGCGCAATGGCAGTGACATATAGGCTGGGTTCGGTCCTGCTGTCTCCTGCAATCCTTTTGGATATCATTGGAATAAACAATATACCTTTACCCAAAAGGGATTTTCGCTTCCATCAGGGCTATAGAACCTGAGCCAGTATTGTAAAACTCAGCGGAGATTAGCGTAATCTGCGGGAACAGGCCCTTAGCTTTTCTTAACTCCTTAATGGTAGAAATAACCGTTGTTACAATTCCCTTTCACCATTAAGGGATTAAGGGCATTAAGAGAAGATTATGGTTGGAAAAGTGGGCTGTACAGAACAGAATGGCCATAAAACGAAGAAAACCCTTGAGCATTTCTGCTGAAGGGTTTCTTTTAAGATCTGGCACCGACCTACTCTCCCACGTGTTACCGCAGTACCATCGGCTCTGGTGGGCTTAACTTCTCTGTTCGGAATGGGAAGAGGTGGACACCACCGATATAGGCACCTGAATATTTTTAAATAAGGTTGAGGGTTGAAAGGTGTAGGGTATAAGGTATTAACCTTACGCCTTAAGCCTTTTACCTTAAGCCTTGAATATCGATTTCAATACTTCAAACTATGCGACCTTAAAACACAAGGCCTTGTATATAACCAAGAAAACCCTTCAACATTGCTGTTAAAGGGTTTCTTTTAAGATCTGGCACCGACCTACTCTCCCACGTGTTACCGCAGTACCATCGGCTCTGGTGGGCTTAACTTCTCTGTTCGGAATGGGAAGAGGTGGACACCACCGATATAGGCACCTGAATTTCTTTAGATAAGCTATCTCGAGCTTAAATGACATATTATTGAAAGAAGTTATTATGAAGAACAAACAACAGTCTGTTTGCTTTGAAAGCTTCGGATGATTAGTACTACTCGACTGTGGTGTCACCACCTTTACATCTGTAGCCTATCAACGTAGTAGTCTGCTACGGTCCTATATGGAATTCTCATCTCGTGGCTAGTTTCGCACTTAGATGCTTTCAGCGCTTATCTATTCCCAGCGTAGCTACTCTGCAATGCCCCTGGCGGAACAACAGATTCACTAGAGGCTGGTCCAACCCGGTCCTCTCGTACTAAGGTCAGCCCCACTCAAAATTCCTACGCCCACAACAGATAGGGACCGAACTGTCTCGCGACGTTCTGAACCCAGCTCGCGTGCCACTTTAATCGGCGAACAGCCGAACCCTTGGGACCTTCTCCAGCCCCAGGATGTGACGAGCCGACATCGAGGTGCCAAACCTCCCCGTCGATATGAGCTCTTGGGGGAGATCAGCCTGTTATCCCCAGCGTACCTTTTATCCTTTGAGCGATGGCCCTTCCATGCAGAACCACCGGATCACTATATCCGTCTTTCGACCCTGATCGACTTGTCTGTCTCACAGTCAAGCAAGCTTATGCTATTGCACTCCGCGTACGGTTACCAAGCGTACTGAGCTTACCTTTGAAAGCCTCCGTTACCTTTTTGGAGGCGACCACCCCAGTCAAACTACCCATCAAACAATGTCTCCCCCATGAGGGGATTAGACACCGAATACAGAAAGGGTGGTATTTCAACGTTGGCTCCACGACGCCTAGCGACGCCGCTTCAAAGCCTCCCACCTATCCTACACATCCTGTATCCAATGTCAATGTTAAATTGTAGTGAAGGTGCATGGGGTCTTTCCGTCCCGTTGCGGGTACCCGGCGTCTTCACCGGGACCACAATTTCACCGAGCTCATGGCTGAGACAGCGCCCAGATCGTTACACCATTCGTGCAGGTCGGAACTTACCCGACAAGGAATTTCGCTACCTTAGGACCGTTATAGTTACGGCCGCCGTTTACTGGGGCTTCGATTCAATGCTTCTCCTTGCGGATGACATCCCCTCTTAACCTTCCAGCACCGGGCAGGTGTCAGGCCTTATACCTCATCTTTCGATTTTGCAAAGCCATGTGTTTTTGTTAAACAGTCGCCTGGGCCTTTTCACTGCGGCTGACATTGCTGCCAGCGCCCCTTCTCCCGAAGTTACAGGGCCATTTTGCCGAGTTCCTTAGCCATGATTCACTCGAGCACCTTAGAATCCTCTTCCCGGATACCTGTGTCGGTTTGCGGTACGGGTTTTTATAACCTGAAGCTTAGCGGTTTTTCTTGGAAGTCTGATTACCTGCGCTATCCGCTTACCCGAAGGCTTGCGGTACTATCGACTTTCAGCTAGATCGGCGGATTTGCCTACCGTTCTAATACCTACTGTCTTTAACGATCTATTCCGTCAGATCGCGGCAGTGTCACTACTCCGTCCCCACATCGCAGTTATAAAAAGTACTGGAATATTAACCAGTTGTCCATCGAATTTCCCCTTCGGGTTCTCCTTAGGTCCCGACTGACCCTGATCCGATTAGCGTTGATCAGGAAACCTTATCCTTTCGGTGGGCGGGTTTCTCTCCCGCCTTATCGTTACTTATGCCTACATTTGCTTTTCTAGAAGCTCCAGCACCCATTACCAGATACCTTCGCTGCCGCTAGAATGCTCCCCTACCGATATATTTCAATCCCATAGCTTCGGTGTACAGTTTAATGCCCGTTTATTATCCATGCCCGATCGCTCGACTAGTGAGCTGTTACGCACTCTTTAAATGAATGGCTGCTTCCAAGCCAACATCCTAGCTGTCTGTGCAATCGGACCTCGTTAGTTCAACTTAACTGTAACTTGGGGACCTTAGCTGATGGTCTGGGTTCTTTCCCTCTCGGCGCGTGACCTTAGCACCCCGCGCCTCACTGCAGACCATATTTCATAGCATTCGGAGTTTGTCTGGATTTGGTAGGATTTGACTCCCCCGCACCCAATCAGTAGCTCTACCTCTATGAAACTTAATGTCCACGCTGTTCCTAAAAACATTTCGGGGAGTACGAGCTATTTCCCAGTTTGATTAGCCTTTCACCCCTACCCACAGATCATCCGGAAACTTTTCAACGTTTATCGGTTCGGTCCTCCAGTACGTGTTACCGCACCTTCAACCTGTCCATGGGTAGATCACAAGGTTTCGCGTCTACCCCCTCTGACTATACGCCCTGTTCAGACTCGCTTTCGCTTCGGATCCGTGCCTGAAGCACTTAACCTTGCCAGAGAGGAGTAACTCGTAGGCTCATTATGCAAAAGGCACGCCGTCACACCACTTGGATGCTCCGACCGCTTGTAAGTACACGGTTTCAGGTTCTATTTCACTCCCCTGTTCGGGGTTCTTTTCACCTTTCCCTCACGGTACTGGTTCACTATCGGTCTCTCAGGAGTATTTAGCCTTACCGGATGGTGCCGGCAGATTCCCACAAGGCGTCTCCGACCTCGCGGTACTCAGGATACTGCTAGGCCAGCATTCTATACGTGTACCGGGCTATCACCGTGTATCGCTGGGCTTCCCATCCCATTCCACTTCTGTTTGCTGATGCCATGTTGCAGTCCTACAACCCCCACTTTGCCGTAACAAGGTAGGTTTGGGCTCTTTCCCTTTCGCTCGCCACTACTTAGGAAATCATTGTTATTTTCTCTTCCTCTGCTTACTTAGATGTTTCAGTTCGGCAGGTTTGCTCATTATATGTGACTAGTCTTCAACTAGCCGGGTTGCCCCATTCGGAAATCTTCGGATCAGTTCCTATTTGCAAATACCCGAAGCTTATCGCAGCTTATCACGTCCTTCATCGCCTCTGAGAGCCAAGGCATCCCCCGTGTACTCTTTATTACTTTCTTCTACTCATACGCCTTTTGCGCCGTATGGTATGCTTTTTTTGCTCTTGTCATGATGTCTCATACCTGTTGGTCGATTGCTCTTCCTTCAAGCGAGCACAAACACAACAGTCGCCTATTGTTGTTTGCTCTTCTTTTTTAACTTCTTCCAATATGTCAAAGAACTTTACCAAGGTTAAGGTAGAGGGTATAAAGGCTGGGGGTTTCATTGTCCCCGGCCTAAGCCTTTAGCTTATCCTAGTTAGTAAAAAACTGCGGTCTCGAACCGTTTCAGATGTTTTCTTAGTTACATCTGTGCCCCGTGGCGTTTCTTCTTAATCTTTATGTCAATGTATATCACCGATCCCGGTAATCTCTGTAATGCCGTGTTTTTTGAAAGCTTTCAGCTTTGGTCTTTAAGCTTTATGCTCAAAAGTGGAGAATAACGGAGTCGAACCGTTGACCTCCTGCGTGCAAGGCAGGCGCTCTAGCCAGCTGAGCTAATCCCCCAAAAGGATCTTCAATGTGTAGTCCCGTCCAGATTTGAACTGGAGACCCCTACATTATCAGTGTAGTGCTCTAACCAGGCTGAGCTACGGGACTTTGCTTTTCGGCAGCATCTGTATGCAGTATATAGTATCTTACCGCTACCGCTTTCCTTTGCTAACCTCAGCTGATCTCCGTTATGCTGTTGCCATTAGGCTATTGCACACCGTTTCTTCTGGGTGTTTCTTTTTTCTCTTGTGTCTTTTAAAGTAACCGGCATCAGGACTGTCTGCATTTCAGCTTTGGTCTTTCACCTTTTACCTTATTCGAAATATCATGTTGCGTGGCGAGTAGGTGAGTCTACTCCAGAAAGGAGGTATTCCAGCCGCACCTTCCGGTACGGCTACCTTGTTACGACTTAGCCCCAGTTATCGGTTTTACCCTAGGACGCTCCTTGCGGTTACATACTTTAGGTACCCCCAACTTCCATGGCTTGACGGGCGGTGTGTACAAGGCCCGGGAACGTATTCACCGCGTCATTGCTGATACGCGATTACTAGCGAATCCAACTTCATGGGGTCGAGTTGCAGACCCCAATCCGAACTGTGAATGGCTTTGTGAGATTCGCATACCGTTGCCGGCTAGCTGCCCTCTGTACCATCCATTGTAGCACGTGTGTAGCCCCGGACGTAAGGGCCATGATGACTTGACGTCGTCCCCTCCTTCCTCTCTGTTTGCACAGGCAGTCTGTTTAGAGTCCCCATCATTACATGCTGGCAACTAAACATAGGGGTTGCGCTCGTTGCGGGACTTAACCCAACACCTCACGGCACGAGCTGACGACAGCCATGCAGCACCTAGTTTCGTGTGATTGCTCACTCATTTATCTCTAAATGATTCACTAACTTTCAAGCCCGGGTAAGGTTCCTCGCGTATCATCGAATTAAACCACATGCTCCTCCGCTTGTGCGGGCCCCCGTCAATTCCTTTGAGTTTCACTCTTGCGAGCGTACTCCCCAGGTGGAACACTTAACGCTTTCGCTTAGCCGCTGACTGTGTATCGCCAACAGCGAGTGTTCATCGTTTAGGGCGTGGACTACCAGGGTATCTAATCCTGTTTGATCCCCACGCTTTCGTGCCTCAGCGTCAATAAGACCATAGTAAGCTGCCTTCGCAATCGGTGTTCTGAGACATATCTATGCATTTCACCGCTACTTGTCTCATTCCGCCTACCTCTAGTCCATTCAAGCCCATCAGTATCAAGGGCACTGCGATAGTTGAGCTACCGTCTTTCACCCCTGACTTAACAGGCCGCCTACGCACCCTTTAAACCCAATAAATCCGGATAACGCTTGGATCCTCCGTATTACCGCGGCTGCTGGCACGGAGTTAGCCGATCCTTATTCTTCCGGTACATTCAGCTATCTACACGTAGATAGGTTTATTCCCGGATAAAAGCAGTTTACAACCCATAGGGCAGTCTTCCTGCACGCGGCATGGCTGGTTCAGAGTTGCCTCCATTGACCAATATTCCTTACTGCTGCCTCCCGTAGGAGTCTGGTCCGTGTCTCAGTACCAGTGTGGGGGGCCATCCTCTCAGATCCCCTAGTCATCGTCGCCTTGGTGGGCCGTTACCCCGCCAACTAGCTAATGACACGCATGCCCATCTCCGTCCCATAAATGTTTGATCATTGCACTATGCAGTGCTGTGATTTTATGCGGTATTAATCCGGATTTCTCCGGGCTATCCCCCAGATGAAGGTAGGTTGCATACGCGTTACGCACCCGTGCGCCACTTTCTCATCCAGCAAGCTGGATGATATCGTTCGACTTGCATGTATTAGGCCTGCCGCTAGCGTTCATCCTGAGCCAGGATCAAACTCTCCATTGTAAAATGTGTTGTAAGATGCTGACCAGTTTTAACTATTGTTAAAAATAGTCTTCTTTTTTTGTTATGTTGTCTGTTAGACACCACCTTTAAAATAAAGCTACGTAATCATGTACTTTGATCGGTACTCCATTACCTCGCTACGCTACATTGACATCTCTTTTAAGAACTTATCGATCTGGTAAACCTCACGGCCGATCGTTATATATCGTTAAACTTCAGTTACGGAAAGTCTTGTTCGTCCCTCCTGTGTTTCTGTTTATCTCAATCTTTTTTCTGTTACCTTTCCGGCATCCGCCGTTCCGGTTTTTCCCTTTCCTTTCGGTTGGGAGTGCAAAGGTAAGGATCTTTTTCTAACTTCCAAATAAAATAAATTTTATTTTATTTGTCTTCTTTTTCTTCCTGTCCCCTTATTTCAATACGCTGATGTTGACCAGCTTTCCGTCCTTCCGAACCGGGCTGCAAAGGTAGCAATCTTTTCTTCATCCGCAATATTTATTTTAAAATAAATACCGCTCTCCTTATCCCTGTGCCGTCCTTTCAACAAAACCCTTCCTCCGAAGCGGGATGCAAAAGTAGGAAAAATTAACACTATTGCAAAGATTTTTAACAGATTAACCGAAGGATTGAGATAACTCCATGGTTTTCAACAGGAAAAAATGTTGTTAAGGACAAAACTTTTTGGAAGAATAGCTGTTTAATGTTGTCCTGTAAATATTGCAGGTTTTAATAACGTTCAGAATCCGGTTTAATAAAAAGATCCTGAAACAAGTTCGGGATGACGGATCTGCTGGATAAACGCACTAAACTTCCGAAGTTTCGCTTGCACACAGCCCCTCTAAAACTTCGGATGCCCCTGCCACCTAAACCCGTATTCTATGGTTTATGCAAATAAAAAGTTTTTTTTCTGAGAAGCATTACTTTAGATTTATGCAGCAGGCTCCAGGAGGTATGGCGTACCTCTTTTAACAGCAGCAAAAGCTCTGCTCAGTAGCTTATTTTTTATCACATTCAGTACACACATAGCGTTTTTTCCCTCAGCTTTTTTTCGATCATAGTATCGTTTGAATTCGTTATCTTTTTTTATCGTGTTTAGCGCACACATGGTCAGTAACGCCTTTAGTTTTTTATTGGCGAGGTTGCTTACCCGGTTTCTCCCTCGTATACTCGTCCCCGAGCTATGTGGAAATGGGACTATTCCACAATAGCTCGCAAACTTTCTGTAGTCTGAAAATGCAGCGAAGGCTTCAGTATGGATCAGGATAAACATAGCCGTCTGCTTTCCGATCCCATGCACGCTCTGCACAAGGCTGAACTGTTCGTTTAGTTCCTGGTCCTCTGTTATTAAGGCTGCCAACTCGATATCTACCTTTTTTATCCGTTCGGCGTAAAGGGCAAGCATTTCCTGGCTATCGGCTATGCAATAGCCAGCGTTCTCCCTATCAAATCCTTTAAGCGCTGAGCAGGTGCATTTAAAAGAGGTCTGGTGTCTTACCAACTGTTCGCGGTGTGCCAGCAGGTGTTTGAGTTTTGAGCTTGTTGCCGAAGGAAGGAGGTAAGGACGGGCTTTGTGCTGATTTGAAAAAGCATAGCTTGCGATTGCCTGTGCGTCAGCCTTATCAGATTTCCCCCGTTTAAGTCCAATGGAACGCTTAATGTGCAGCCCGTTTTCAACCCATATAGATAAATCATTTGCATGCATAAAGTTGGTTATGGGGCAGATATAAATACCTGTATGCTCGCAACAGAAAAGAACCTTCTTAAGCGCGATACCATGTATGGAAAGCCATTCCAGCATTAGGCCAAAGCCATCATAGCTGTTCTTAAAAACATGGTGGAGGGGCTTCTCGAAACAGGCCTGTGTAACAACAGCAACATCGATGGTTGATTTGGAAATATCTATTCCAACAAATAGTTCATAATTCATAACTTTACGGTTAAGTGAAATGGAAATCCTAAAGTTGAATAAAACTGAATCCCTTAATAGTCCGCTAGACTAAAATTCTATATGGTTCTTGTTCAACTAAAAAGCAGAGGTCTGTTACAGGTTCTAGATCGTAAGTCTGGATCGCAGCATAGTTCACCTCTGCTTTTAAGGTTTCCTTTGTCAAATTTAATTCTTTGATAATCTTTCTCAAACCTAAGGGATGGTAGCGACAGCTCCCGACTTCACGTCGGGATAAAGCGGATAGCGGGAACAGACCTATATCGTAGCACCAAAACTGCTTTGCTAAAAAACAAACACTCTTATATATAGTGTAAGATAACCTGTGGACTGAATAAACTTCCGAAGTTTTCTAACGCCTATGCCTATTGAAACCTCGGAAGTCGAAAATATTTTATAAATTAGTTAGATGCTTCTGGTTAAACAATGGACTTCTGATTTATTTGGGCTGCTATTCCCAAATTTATGCAATGCATGCGGCAATTCTTTATTTCGCTACGAACAGTTGATTTGTTTAAAATGCTTACACGATCTTCCTTTTACAGACTATCACCAATATGCAGATAACAGGGTTGCCAAGCAATTATGGGGGCGCTTACCGCTTAATGCTGCAATGGCCATGTTGTATTTTAGAAAAGGAGCGAAGGTTCAAAACTTAATCCACAACTTAAAATATAACGGCAGAACCGATGTTGGGGTACTATTAGGCAATATGCTGGGAGAGCGGTTAAAAACCGGGATTCTTTACCAAGATATCAACATTGTTATCCCGGTTCCTTTGCACCGTAAAAAATATAAGATGAGGGGTTATAACCAAAGTAGCTTTATTGCAGCAGGAATTGCATCACAAATTGGAATCGATATTAGTGAAAATCACCTTATCCGGACTGCTTCTACTGAGAGCCAAACTAAAAAAAGCAGGTATAACCGATATGAAAATATGAAAGATGTTTTTCAGGTAAATTCTGCTGAAGATATAATTGGTAAACATATTTTACTGGTAGACGATGTAATTACCACCGGGGCAACACTCGAAGCATGCGCCAATACACTCTTAGCTATCGGGGCAGCAAAAGTTAGCATTGCGGCTCTTGCCTTTGCAGAATAACTAAAGATTATATAGCTTAAGCGCTATTGTAAGTAGCCAAACATTTTTCTAAGTTTGATTTATGCGTTTAAATATTGGTTTAGTGCTTTTAATTTTATTCTTTGCTTCAGCTTGCAGGAAAGGGGAGCGTATAACCACAGATCCGAATGCTAAACTAAATATCTCTAATAAAGAAGTATTATTTGATACCATTTTTACTTCGGTAGGCTCAACTACCAAAAGAATAAAGATCGTTAACTGGAACAATGATGCGGTTAAAATTTCCGAAATCAGATTATCAGGCGGCAATACTTCGGCTTTTAGCATTAACATTAACGGGGAGCAAACGCAAAACAAAAATGATCTCATTATAAACGGCCGGGATTCTATAAACCTTTTTGTCAAAGTTTCGATCAACCCAAATTCAACTAACCTGCCCTTTCTGGTCCAGGATTCTATCATATTAAATACAAATGGGAATAAACAGGTGATTCAGCTTTTAGCTTATGGGCAGAATGCTGTATTTGTTAATGAACCGACAATTAATGCCAATACCATCTGGACAAAAGCATTACCCTACATTATTAATGGATCGTTAACTGTTAAGAGCGGGAGCTCACTAACCATCCAACCTGGAACTAAAATTTATTTTCACAAAGATGCCAATTTAAACATAGAAGGGAACCTGCAGGTAAATGGCAGCCTTACTGAACCCGTATTATTTTGTAGCGATAGGCTGGAATACATATATAGCGATGAGCCCGGACAATGGAAAGGGATTTTCTTAAAACGAACCGGATATGGATTGATTAAAAATGCCATCATCAAAAATGCGTCTGTTGGCATTACCTCCGATTCTTTGTCCGTTAACAACAATCCCAAATTAATTTTAAGCAATAGTATTATTAAAAACATGCAGGTGGCGGCTTATATTGGCTACCGCTCAGAGCTGCTTGCATTTAATAATGTGATGTATAACTGCGGGAATTACTTAATATATGCGGTAGGGGGAGGGAATTACAACTTAAAACAGAATACCTTTGCTGGTTATAACTCAAATTTTCCACGTAAAACTGCCTCGCTGAGTTTTTCAGATTATTTATCGGCAAATGCTTATAACAAACTTCAGGTAGATTTAACCAATAATATCATATGGGGAAGTTTAACGAATGAACTGGATATCCAAAAGAAAACGTCTGCAATAGTGCAATTCAATTTATGGAGCAATTTAATCCGATCTACCAACAGCGCTTACAGCAACAATGGCAATATTTTAAATACCGACCCGCTTTTCATTAATCAGGATCTAGAAGATTTTCGGGTATCTCCCGGTAGCATTGTCAGAAAAAAGGGAGCTGATTTAAGTACCGATCCTTACTTCTTTAATTACCTTAATCAAGATGCAAAAGGAAATATAAGAATTTATCCCTCAACCTTAGGTAGTTACGAGAAATAATTTATTTTTTTTATTTTCTCAAAACAAAATGGCGATAATTTCCGTTTATATATTCGAGAGCGTTAATTTAGATGGTAAGGGTCGATATTTCTTCTAAAGAATATCGGCCCTTTACTTTTCACCAAGATTTTAAGATTGCCGCTCAATTGTTAGGCTATTTTTTTAACATCACTTCAATCTCTAACAAGATTTACTTCTTTAGAATTTAGCATGGGTGCCTATGGCAGCCTGCAGCCCCCACTTTTCCTCCTGGCGTTTTAATTTCCCGATATCAAAAATATATGATTCAAAACGGCATCCGTTCAATCGGGCATAGTTAACAAAGTCAGCATTTAAATACGCCTAGAACCAAAAAAGCAGCTACAAATTAATGCAGCTGCTCTATCTATTTGTTTTGTTGTTAAGTTATTCGACGGTTACCGATTTAGCCAGGTTTCTAGGCTGATCTACATTGCAACCACGCATCACTGCAATATGATACGATAGTAACTGAAGCGGAATAGTTGCTATAAGTGGTAAAAAGGCTTCATTGGCATCAGGAATTTCGATACAGTAATCGGCCATTTTCTTCACCTCAGTGTCGCCTTGGGTTACAATCGCAATCACTTTACCTTTTCTTGCTTTTACTTCCTGTATATTGCTGATCACTTTTTCGTATGATGAATTCTGCGTAGCAATAAAGACCACCGGCATTTCTTCATCAATTAAAGCGATCGGCCCATGTTTCATTTCTGCTGCAGGATAACCCTCTGCATGGATATAAGAAATTTCCTTAAGTTTTAAGGCACCTTCTAAGGCCACAGGGAAACCACTACCTCTGCCCAAGAACAAACAGTTGGTAGAATCTTTGATCTTTTCTGCAACTTCTTTGATCAGCTCGTTCGATTCTAAAGCAACCTGAATTTTTTCAGGGATATGATCCAGTTCGGTTAAAAGCTCAATTAATTTTGAAGTGGTAATGGTTCCTTTTTGCTGCGCCATATAAAAGGCCATCAAGGTTAAAACCGTTACCTGTGCAGTAAATGCTTTTGTTGAGGCTACGCCAATTTCTGGTCCCGCATGGGTATAAACACCTGCATGGGTTAAACGTGGGATGGAAGCGCCCGCAACATTACAGATTCCAAAAATAGTTGCTCCACGTTCTTTGGCCATCTCGATGGCCGCCATCGTATCGGCAGTTTCGCCGGATTGTGAAATGGCAATTACCACATCTTTTTCGGTGATGATTGGATTTCTATACCTGAATTCTGAAGCATACTCCACCTCTACCGGAATACGGGCATATTCTTCGATCAGGTATTCGCCAACCAAACCTGCATGCCATGATGTTCCGCAGGCCACAATAATGATCCGGTCTATATTTTTTAATTTCTCTGCAAATTCTTTGATCCCGCCAAGCTGAACTTTTCCTTCTTCAGGATAAATCCGTCCACGCATACAATCTTTAACTGAACGTGGCTGCTCATAAATTTCTTTAAGCATAAAGTGATCAAAGCCACCCTTCTCCAGCATTTCAAGCTTTAGCTGTAACTCTTGAATTAAGGGGGTTTGCACTACGTTATCCAATTGTTTAACTAAAAGGTCATTTTTGGTGATCAGTGCGATTTCTCCGTCCTTTAGATAAATTACGGTTTTAGTATACTCAATAATTGGAGTTGCATCAGAAGCAATAAAATATTCTCCTGCTCCAACACCGATTACCATCGGACTTCCTTTCCTGGCAGCAATTAAACGATCAGGGTGTTCTTTATCCATAATCACTATGGCGTAGGCACCGTTCACTTCCTGCAAAGCCAAACGAACTGCTTCTAAAAGATCAATATTTTCAATTTCCTGGATTTCTTCAATCAGGTGGATTAATACCTCTGTATCGGTATCGCTCTTAAACTCGTGGCCACGACTAGTCAATTCTTCCTTTAATGTGGCGTAGTTTTCGATAATTCCATTATGGATAATGGAGAGTTTACCGTTATTTGAAGTGTGGGGGTGAGAGTTTCGATCGGAAGGCACACCATGCGTTGCCCATCGCGTATGCCCCATGCCAATTGTACCAGACTTATCTTTGTCTTCTGCATATTCTTCTAAAACAGCTACTTTCCCGGCCTTTTTATAAATATGCTGACCGCTATCATTCATCAGTGCAATACCAGCACTATCATAACCCCGGTATTCTAATCTTTTAAGACCTTTCAATACAATCGGCCAGGCTTCTCTGTAGCCAATATAGCCTACTATTCCACACATAAGTTACATCATTTTATTGGTCAAATATATAAAACAAACGTTTGTTTTGCATCATTAAGGCGAAAAACTTACTTCACAAAAAAAAGCAGTTACAAATTAATGTAACTGCCTGTATTATTGCCACTCTAGCCGAGTGAGTGTATAATCTTATTTATATAGTGGGAAAGCACTTACCAACTTAATCACCTCGGCTTTTACACTATTCAGGTTAGCTTCATCTTCCGGATTGGTTAAAACCTGGTCGATTAAATCTACAATCTTCTCCATTTCTGTCTCTTTTAAACCGCGCGTAGTAATTGCTGCAGTACCTACACGGATACCTGAAGTTACAAATGGCGATTTATCATCGAAAGGAACCATGTTTTTGTTCACTGTAATTTCTGCTTTTTCTAAAGCATTTTCAGCTACTTTACCAGTAATATTTTTATTTCGAAGATCGATCAGCATCAAGTGGTTATCTGTACCACCAGAAATAATGCCATATCCCTTAGCTACAAATGCCTTGGCCATTGCCTGTGCGTTAGCCGCAACTTGTTTAATGTATGTTCCGTACTCCTCGCTTAGCGCTTCGCCAAAAGCAATTGCTTTAGCCGCAATAATGTGCTCCAACGGACCGCCTTGTGTGCCAGGGAAAACCGCCATATCAAGCAGGTTACTCATTAAACGGATTTCGCCTTTAGGTGTTTTTAATCCCCATGGATTTTCGAAATCCTGTCCCATCATAATCATGCCTCCACGCGGACCACGTAAAGTTTTGTGGGTTGTAGTGGTTACAATATGGCAATGTGGAAGCGGGTTGGCCAACAATCCTTTTGCAATTAAACCTGCCGGGTGAGAAATATCAGCTAAAACCAAAGCACCGATTTTATCAGCTACAGCACGGATAAAAGCGTAATCCCACTCACGGGAATAAGCAGATGCACCGCAGATAATTAATTTAGGTTTTTCGGCTAAAGCAACTTCCTCTAATTTTTTATAGTCGATAAGTCCGGTTTCTTTTTCTACCCCATAAAATAAAGGCTGGTATAGTTTACCCGAAAAGTTAACAGGCGAACCATGTGTTAAGTGACCTCCATGAGAAAGATCAAATCCTAATATTTTATCGCCTGGCTGCAAAACGGCAAGCATTACTGCTGCGTTAGCTTGTGCGCCAGAGTGTGGCTGAACGTTTACCCATGCTGCACCGAACAACTCTTTTGCCCTATCGATAGCAATTTGCTCCACTACATCCACTACCTGGCAACCGCCATAGTAACGTTTTCCTGGTAAGCCTTCAGCATATTTATTGGTTAGTACCGATCCGGCAGCTTCCATTACCTGCTTGCTTACAAAGTTTTCTGATGCAATAAGC
Source organism: Pedobacter sp. R-06 (assembly GCF_049913135.1). NCBI lineage: Bacteria > Pseudomonadati > Bacteroidota > Sphingobacteriia > Sphingobacteriales > Sphingobacteriaceae > Pedobacter > Pedobacter sp. R-06. Next base: position 5,292,012 of record NZ_CP183977.1, read on the forward strand.
TCTAAACCATGCTCTTGGCGGTTTAACTCCTTATCAATAAGTTCAAAAATTTGGTTGTCGCGTGTCATCATTATATGAGGTTTGTATTTTTTTTGCAAAAGTAAGAAATTCAAATTTAATTTAGGCCGTATTAGGATAATGCTTTCACATTAAAGTTGTTAAAGCCACTTCCAATGGTTATCTCTACGATTTGTTGCTGCAACATTTCTAAAATAGCCAGGAAATTATAAACAAAATGCACTTTATTCTCCGAATTTTTAAGCACCAAAGCAAAATCGATCTGTTTATTGATATCGAGCAGATTAGCAATAAAGTGTTTTTGTTGTTCTATAGTATAAGGATATTGTACTACGGTGTGTTTAACCTCTTCGCTGCGCAGTTCATATTTCTGCATTGTTCGGTGGTAAACGGTTAAAAGTTTATAGAGATCCAATGATAAAAGTTCATCCTGGTGACCGGAAGATGCAGCGGCCAGGGTTAAATCATATGCAATATTACCCCGTTGATCTTGCTTAAACCGTTCCCCTTCCAAAACTTTCATTTCTTCTGCTGCAGATTTAAATTGTTTGTAGGCAATCAGTCTGGCAATCAGGTCTTGTTCTGAGTTAATTTCATTTCCGGCTTCATCAACCTCAATCCTGGGCAAAAGCATTTTAGATTTAATGCGCATCAAGGTTGCCGCCACCAAAATAAATTCGCTGGCCACTTCTACATTTAATGCAAGGAGCTGATGGATATAGGCCAAAAAGTCGTTGGTGATTTTGGCGATCTCCACATCCTGGATATTAAGTTCATCCCGCTCTATAAAGAACAGCAACAAATCGAAGGGGCCTTCGAATACCGGAAGCTTTATTTCAAAATTCTCTGCCTGCATGTGAAGAGACAAACATAATGAAAATTTTTAGTCCCGAACAATCTTAACCACTAAACTCTAATCCCTAACCTCCATCCGCTAAGCCCTCACCGCCAACCGCTTAACGCTCAAGAATAAACCACTATTTTTCTCTTCTATATTAAAACAAATTTGCCTTACTTTGTATCTTGTTTTTTACCATAAATTTCGAATGCAAGTAAAAGCTGGCCCCCTATTATCTAAAATCAACTATCCCGCTGATTTAAAGCAATATAGCGATTCTGACTTAGAACAAATAAGCCAGGAATTACGACAGTATATCATTGATGTAGTAAGTGTTAACGGTGGCCATTTTGGCGCCAGTTTAGGTGTTGTTGAATTAACAGTAGCCTTACACTATGCATTAAATACCCCTTACGACAAATTGGTTTGGGATGTAGGCCACCAGGCATACGGACATAAAATATTAACCGGCCGCAGGGATTTATTCCATACCAACCGTGTATACGGTGGCATTAGCGGTTTCCCGAAAATTTCGGAAAGTGAGTATGATACCTTTGGTGTAGGCCATTCTTCTACTTCCATTTCGGCCGCTTTGGGCATGGCGGTGGCTTCGCAATTAAAAGGCGAAACCGATCGGCAACACGTTGCTGTTATCGGCGATGGCGCCATGACAGCTGGTTTAGCTTTTGAAGGATTAAACCATGCAGGGATCGAAAACAGTAATGTGCTGGTAATCCTGAACGATAACTGCATGTCTATCGATCCGAATGTGGGTGCGCTTAAGGAATATTTAACCAGCATCACCATTTCAAAATCGTATAACCGTTTCCGTGATGATATTTCTCATGTACTCACAGGGCTTTCTAAGTTAGGCCCTAACGCGCATAAGTATGTTAAGAAAATTGAGAAAAGCATCAAAGGAACATTACTAAAACAAAGTAATTTATTCGAAGCCTTAAACTTTAGGTATTTCGGTCCTGTTGACGGGCACGATGTAAAACGTTTAGCGCAGACCATAAAAGATTTATCTGCTATTCCTGGCCCTAAGCTTTTACACTGTATTACCGTAAAAGGGAAAGGTTTTGCGCTGGCAGAAAAAGATCAGACCAAATGGCATGCACCAGGTCTTTTCGATAAGATTACCGGCGAAATCAAAAAAAGTATCCCAGATAAGCCACAACCACCAAAATACCAGGATGTTTTCGGACATACCATGGTAGAGCTGGCTGAGGCGAATGATAAAATTGTAGGTATTACACCGGCTATGCCATCAGGATCATCGTTAAACATTATGATGAAAGCGATGCCAAAACGTGCATTCGATGTGGGTATCGCAGAGCAACATGCCGTGACTTTCTCGGCTGGTTTAGCGGCACAAGGATTAGTTCCGTTCTGTAACATCTATTCGAGCTTTATGCAAAGGGCCTACGATCAGGTGATCCATGATGTAGCTATTCAAAAATTGAACGTCGTATTTTGTTTGGATAGAGCGGGCTTAGCAGGCGCCGATGGTGCAACACACCATGGTGCATATGATATTGCTTACATGCGTTGTATCCCGAATTTAGTGATCTCTTCTCCGATGAACGAAGAAGAATTGCGAAACCTGATGTTTACCGCTCAACAAGAAAATATGGGTCCATTTATAATCCGTTACCCACGTGGTAATGGTGTAATGCCTGATTGGAAACGACCGTTCAAAGCATTAGAAATTGGTAAAGGACGTAAAATATGCGATGGCGAAGATGTAGCCTTATTAACCATTGGCCACGTAGGTAACTTTGCCGTTGAAGCACGTGCTGAACTGAACAGCGAGGGTTTTTATCCGGCACATTACGATTTACGTTTTGTGAAGCCATTGGATGAGCAGCTACTACATGAAGTATTTGCTAAATATAAACATGTAATCACGGTAGAAGATGGCTCGTTATCCGGTGGAGTGGGTTCGGCAGTATTGGAGTTTATGGCCGATCATGGTTATAGTGCCAATGTAATCCGTTTAGGTATTCCTGATCAGTTTATCGAACATGGCGAACAGGCCGAACTTTGGGCCGAATGCGGTTATGATAAAAACGCAATTGTAGCGGCAGTAAGAAAGGTTGCTGTGAAAAGGACGACTGATAGTATGGCAGGTTAGTTGCCCCATTATATTTTGTCATTCTGAGCGCAGCGAAGAATCTCAATAATAAAGAAAGATCCTTCCATCGTCAGGATGACAAGTATAAAAAGAGCCTCAGTTATCTTATAACTGAGGCTCTTTTTATATGATATAGTTTGTTAAAAATCAGAATACAAATTCCTGAACGAACTCCGTAAACCGAAAGTAATTAATCCGGTAGTATTTTTACCTAAACTGTTACTTTCTCTCCTAACCACACCACCTAGTTCTAAACGGAGATTATATTTTGGGTTTACTACATAAGCTACTTTTCCTTCTGCATAAAAAAGATCGGTACGGATACCCTGAGTAGTATAATTTCCTGTAGCTTGTACCGCATCAGTATAAGGTTCGAAAATATTCTTACCATAGTTCTGTCCAGCGACATCAAGGCCATACTTAGCATACATCAGTTCACCACTAAAATCAAAACGTTTATAAGAATAATTTAACAAACCAACAAGCTCTCTAAAGTTAGCACCAAAAGGATGCGCTAGCGGCTCATTATAATTGGCATAATTGCCGATACGGGTTCTTGAAGAAAATGTATAGGGTTTAGCTGTATTGTATTCCAATAGATAGTTTAAACCTTCTACATTAAATACATCTGCCCCTCTCAATCCTAACTGCCAACCATATTTATTTCTGGAACTGCCGGAGCTAGAAAAGAAATTTTTAGCCTCAAACTCATCTAATGAAAACTGGCCGTAAGCTACCAATTCTTTTGCAAATTCATATTTTGTGGTAAATCCTAATAATGCATTATCTGGAGAACCGCTCGAGGCTTCTACAGGTCGTAAAAAGATGATGGGATTAGCATAGCCCCAATCAAATCCCCTTCTATTCCCAGCATCATCAGTCTGTGCCCAAATAATAGAGTCGAAAAATCCAATTGATAATTTATTGTTGACGTTCCAATCGAGGTAATGAAAAATTCCTCCTTTTTTACGGTTACCTGCATCGTAAGATAGTTTTGTCGCACCTGGATCCTGCATAGAGGTCCACATCACCATATATTGTACACTCCCCAAATTCCCGGTCAATTTCAAAAAGGGAGTTGGAGATGAAAAGTCAGATAACAACAAAGAACGATAGCCGTCACCAATAAAAGTTTTATCATAACCTGCAGTTATATTCAAATATTTTATGGGTGTATAAGATACGGTTGCGGTAACATACGACCAATCTTTGGTTAATTTACCAAAACTCCTATCGTAAGATTGGCCTGGTACAACTTTAGTCTGGTTTACATAATTATCATAATAAGCTGCAAAACGCCCTTGATTCTCAAATCCGCTGGTGTAGAAAGAAAATTTCTTTCCTATTGTACCACCAACCTGGTAACCACGGGTATTTAAATAGGTAGTTTTTTTACCCGACGCATCACGACCGATCTGGAAGTCAGGTAAAAAATCTGCGTACACGGTATAGTCTTCTTTTTGGATATCAAGTAAATGTTCCTGAAATAATTTTCTCGATACCCACGATTTTCTGGATGAGTCTGCTCCGATACTTAGTAACATATTACTTTTATCACGCAGCAAACTGTCATCAATAAAAAAAGGTTTTAAAGAACTATGAATCCGTGTATTGGGATTATAGACTTCACCACTCAATTTTTGGTAAAACTGGAAAGAATATGGTTGATAAACAGCTTGTGCTTTTAACTCATAAAAAGAAACGACTAAAAGTAGGAGGAATAAGATTTTCTTCATCTGGTAAATTTTAATTCAAACGGCAAAGAACGTTATTAATTATGAAATTAACGATCCTATCCAAACTTTGATAAAAGAAAAAGCCCTTTAGGGCTTTCTTTATATTTATTTAAAATGCGTTCTCTTCACCTTTAGCCATATTAATGACCGTCATAAAGATAATCTTTACATCCAGCATCGCGCTCCAATTTTCCAGGTACCAGATATCATGTTCCACCCGCTTCACCATTTTATAGTCTTCTTTTGTTTCACCACGGTAGCCGTTTACCTGCGCCCAACCTGTTATACCCGGTTTTAAAAAGTGGCGAACCATAAACTGATCTACGATACCTTTATATTGTTCGGTATGGCTCAACATATGCGGACGGGGACCGACTACACTCATATGTCCCATGAACACATTAAAAAATTGCGGCAACTCATCTAAGCTTGACCTTCTAAGAAATTTACCTATCGGTGTAATCCGGTCATCATTTTTGCTCGCCTGTCTTTTATCACTATCAGCATTCATACGCATGCTTCTAAATTTAAAACACCAGAAAGGCTCATCATCCCTACCGCTTCGCAGCTGCTTAAATAATACGGGGCCTTTACTCTGCATTTTTATTAATAGCGCAATAATTGGATACAACCAGCTCAATACGAAAAGAATTACTAAACCACTAAATACAACGTCAATAGCGCGTTTTTTAAAGCGATTATGTATCTTCTCCAGTGGTTCAGAACGTAAAGAAATGACCGGGAATTCGTTCCCCAGATAACTTACCGTATAGGGCGACAATAAGGCGCCGCTAATATCTGGAATAAACTTTAATCGTACACATTGCCGTTCAGCTTCTTCTGTTAATAACGTCATATCAGCCATCCGCTCTGGTGCAATGGTTACATAAATATCTTTAATGCCCTTATCAACAGCCATCTTAAACTGCCGTCCAACCATATCAGAAATCTGCCCATTACGATCTAAATAATCCTCGGGCACATCATTAATAAAACCATGAAATTCGATATAACGTTGCTTTTCGAAATAACTTGCCAGCTGCAAACCAGTCGCGTTATTACCCATAATGGCCACAGATTTAACCCCTCTTAAATGGTTAAACAATAAAAATTGGAATGAGGTGCCGATGAAACGATTCACCAAAAATAAAATGGCTAACATGCCATAAAAAATCACCAAAAAAGATCTGGAGAAATCATTTTGTTTTGAGAAAAACAAATAGATTGAAAAAAGTACTGCATGTAATACTACACTTTTCCAGGTTCCACGGTAGATCCGCTCTATTCTTCTTGAGCCATATTCACTATATAAGCCAAAACTTGTAGTGCTCACAATCCAGATCAGATTACACACCACAATATAATGCCATTGTAATTCAGAACTTACCGCTTTACCCATATAGGCAGTAAATTCGTAGGCAAAAAAGTACACAATATTGACCATAATCAGGTCAGTTATTGGTAAAATGTATTTGAGTATAAATAAGTAACGTGTTTGCATAGGCTTAAAGGGAAAACTTAAACATTTATTTCTTGTTTTTGTTTTGAATGAATCATAATGAACAAAATTGATGCCCAAATCCGAATTCAAAATTAAATAATCATTACCAAAATAAAAATCAGTAATAATCACACAATATATGCCTTAAAAATTGCTAAATAAAAAGGAGTATCTATATAACGATAAATAGTCGACTAGTCGTACAAATATGTAGATACAAAAAAAGTTTACAAAAATGTAAACTTCTTAATGTTATTTGGCTTTATTATACTAAGCATATTTTATTCCATGTTCGTTAACCATTTCCTTAGCTACTTGCTTAATTTCCTGTTCTTCCGATTTTGGATAAATCAAAAGTACATCACCATCATCAACAACAATATAGTTATCCAATCCCCTTATTACCGCCGCTTTATCATTGGGTAAGTGTATAATGCAATTGTTCGTGTCTTTCAAATTAATCTTAGTAAGATTAACCATATTATTATCGGTATCTTTTTCTCCAACCGCATGTAAAGAAGCCCAGGTGCCCAAATCAGACCAGCCAATATCAGCAGGAATGGTGTATACATTATCGGCTTTTTCCAAAATGGCGTAATCGATAGAAATATTAGGGCTTAATGGGTAATTTTCAGCAATAAAATTAGCTTCATCAGGTGTATTATAAAAAGGCAAGCCACTTTCAAACAGCGTAGTTATTTCGGGGGCATATTTCTCAAATGCTTTCTTCAAGGAACCTGCTGACCAGATAAATATTCCTGCATTCCAAACATAATCTCCACTTTGTAAATATTCCTCTGCCTTAGCCAAAACGGGCTTCTCCATAAAGGCACTTACTTTTTTAATCTCACCTGGCACACCTTGATTCTCTATACTAAAATCCTGATACTGAATGTAACCGTAGCCTGTGTCCGGTCTAGTCGGTGTAATGCCCAAGGTTAATAAGGCATCATTTTTCGCACTAAAATCTAACGCCTGTACTATTTTATTTAAGAATATATCTTCCTTTAAAATCAAATGATCTGAAGGTGCAACTACGATATTGGCATCGGGATTTAACTGACCAATTTTATAAATAGCATAAGCAATACAAGGTGCAGTATTGTTGCGGCTAGGTTCTAACAAAATATTAGCCTTTAAAACAGCGGGCAATTGTTCGGCGACTAAATCCGAATAGCTTTCATTGGTTAATATAAATATTTGATCATTTGGGCAAATGTTTAAAAATCGCTCATAGGTAAGCTGTAATAAAGATTTACCAATTCCTAAAATATCAATAAATTGCTTTGGAAAATGATTACGGCTTTTTGGCCAAAAACGAGAGCCAACACCGCCGGCCATAATAAGTACATAATTATTTTTTTTCATTATACTTTTTTAATACAAATTTTTTAAGTTCTTCTTGGAAGACATTTTCATCAAATCTTTCCGCATTTGCTCTGATGAAGTCGGGATCAAACTCAAGCATTTCAAATAGCTTTACAGCCTCAATAAGACTTTCTATAGTCTGCTCCTTAAAAAAGATTGCGGTGGCCTTAGTTGCGTCATTGGTGTAGGGAATCATGGTTTCTAATACTCCACCAACACCGTAGGCTATCACCGGCCTTCCAGATGCATTTGCTTCTAGAGGCGTGATCCCATAGTCTTCATGTTGTGGAAAAATAAGTGCTTTACAATTGGCATATAACTCAGCAAGTTCCTCGCTTGAAAGACCCTTTCTGAAATCAATATTATTCTCCGCAAGCTGTTTTAATTCTTCAGCTTTCGTACCATTACCTACAACAATTAATTTTAAGCCGAGTTTATTGAAAGCCTCAATTGCCAGATCAGCCTTCTTATAATATTCAAGGCGGGAAACCAAAAGATAATACTCTTTAGGTTTGTTGGAAATATGAAAGTTTTTTGTCTTTACGTCTGGGGGGATAAGTTTAATATCTGTTACACCATAAGCATCTCGGATGCGTTGAGCAGTCTCTTCGGTCATGCCTAAATAATAGTCGCCCCTCTGAGCAGCCTTTTTATCAATTTTTCTTAAAACACTCACCACCCGATCAAATATCCAACGCGAAATACCTGACGAATTATTATACTGACTGTAGGAGGTTGGATTCCAGGCAAGTCTGAAAGGTGTATACGTATAGATAAATACTAATGCCTTTGCATCGATATTTACATACTTAGCACTATGCGTATTTGAAATTAATACTACGTCATATCCATGAACATCCAATGCTTTCATTGCCATTACCCCAAAAGGAAAGTATAACCGCTGCATCCACTTTACACTTTTCGAAAGAAACTGAAGCTTAGATGTCCTAATCTTATAATCCCTGTATTCTGGATAAGTACCATCAGGGTTGTAAGCAAGTGTAAAAACATCAGCTTGAGGAAAAGTCTTAAGCATTGTCATCACCACCTGCTCTGCCCCACCCCTTCGCATTAATTCGTCATGGACAATTGCTACTTTCATTATTTAAAGTTTCTATCTTCTTCATTAATTAATATTTCGAGAACATCAAAAAATGACTTATCATATTCCCATCCTAAAACTGTTTTTGCCTTATTGTTATCACCAAACATATCTTCCATATCAGTAGGTCTAAACAACTGTGGATCCTCCACTAACTTATCTTTTGAAATGCTAAGATAATCCATTGTGTAGGTTATAATATCCCTTAAATAAATAGACGTTCCCGAACATATTAAATAATCATCAGCTTTATCTTGCTGCAAAGAAAGCCACATGGCCTTAACATAGTCTGGAGCATAGCCAAAATCACGTTTCACATCGATGTTACCAACCCTCAGCTCATCTTTCAGACCTTTCTTTATTTCCAATGATGTTCTGATCACTTTCTTAACAAAAAAGTTCGGACTGCGTAGATACGATTCGTGATTAAACAAAATACCGTTTACGCAAAATACTTTGTAAGACTCTCTATAATTAACACCAATCCAAAACCCGGATGCTTTTGAAATCGCATAAGGACTTAGTGGATGCATTGGAGTACTTTCAGTTACAGGTAGAGATTTCACCTGGCCAAACATTTCACTGCTACTGGCCTGATAAATTTTCGTGTCTAATTGCAATAAACGCACACTCTCTAATATATTAAGAACAGATTGTGTATTATAATTTAATGTACCGATGGGTTGTTCAAAAGAGATCCCAACAGAACTTTGAGCCGCTAGATTGTAAAATTCATCAGGCTTATATTTCAGCAAAACCTTAATAATACTCGAAAAGTCCAATAGATCACATTCCTCAATTACAATATCATTTTTTATGTTTAAATACTTAAAATTCTTTGTACTAAAATTATGACTACTTCGGGTAAGCCCGACAATTGTATAATTTTCCCCGGCCAGTAGTTGTGCCAAATAAGCGCCATCCTGTCCGGTAATTCCGGAAATAATCGCTATTTTCTTTTTCATAATCTAGCTATTATTCAAATTGACTTTTGATATAATATCCGTTTTCTTTTAGCAATTTTTCTTTTTTGAAATGATCAACATCTGCCGCCACCATTTCTTTTACTAAGCCTGATAAATCATATTTAGGCTCCCATCCCAATTTTGTTTTTGATTTGGTTGGATCACCAATAAGAAGATCAACCTCAGTAGGTCTGAAATATGTAGCATCAACAGCAACGACTATTGTTCCAACAGGTACTTGATAATCAGCTTTAGAGCAAGAAATTACCTTGCCAATTTCATTTACTCCCTCTCCTTCAAAACCAACAACGATACCAACTTCTTCGAAGGCCAATCTTACGAATTCCCTTACTCTAGTGGTTACACCAGTGGCAATAACATAATCTTCAGCAACATCTTGTTGCAGAATTCTCCACATCGCCTCAACATAATCCTTTGCATGGCCCCAATCTCTTTGAGCATCAAGATTTCCTAAATATAGTTTAGTTTGCAAACCCTGAGCAATTTTAGCTACAGCCCTTGTAATTTTTCTGGTCACAAAAGTCTCACCTCTTAATGGACTTTCATGATTAAATAAAATACCGTTACAAGCAAACATATTGTATGCCTCACGATAGTTTTTAGTAATCCAAAAACCATAAATTTTAGCTACTCCATAGGGCGAACGAGGATAAAAAGGTGAATTTTCATCATAAAAACCTTTCTCATTTTTGTTTTCCGGCATTCCCCCATATAATTCAGAAGTAGACGCTTGATACACTTTAGTCTTGTTTTCTAAACCCAAAATCCTTACGGCCTCTAATATTCTTAAGGTACCTAGACCATCTACGTTGGCCACATATTCAGGCGAATCAAAAGATACCTTCACATGGCTCATAGCACCCAAGTTATAAATTTCATCTGGTTGAACCTCTTGGACAATTCTAATCAAGTTGGTCGCGTCGGTTAAATCACCATAGTGAAGCTTAAACCTTCCATTATCTGAATGTGGATCTTGATAAAGATGATCAATACGATCAGTATTGAAAAGAGAACTACGTCTTTTTATACCATGAACCTCGTAACCTTTATCTAAAAGTAATTCCAATAAATACGCTCCATCTTGCCCGGTTATGCCAGTAATTATTGCTTTTTTCATCAATTTTTGTTTTAATAAATTCTTTAATTTTATGTAAGTAATTCTAAATTTTCTACAATTGTTCGATTAAATTTATCCCAATCATATTCATTAACTTTGTTTGTTCCGTTTGTTAAAATTTTTGCCTTTAGTTGATCATTTACAAGTAATTCTGAGATTTTTGCTTCAATGTCATCAACATTTAGGGCATCACAATAAAGAGCGGCATCACCACAAATTTCGGGTAATGATCCAAATTTTGATGATATAACTGGGCAACCAAAATACATTGCTTCTAATGGAGGCAAGCCAAAACCTTCATACAATGATACAAAGAGCAACAACTCTGCCTTACTGTAAATGTATGCTAAATCAAGATCATCAATTTTCCCCGTAAATTCAACCGCCTTTTTTAATACCGGATTATTTTCAACGATATTAAAAATTTCAACATCTTTTGTTAAGAAATTATCTCGTTTGCCAACCATAACAAATTTTATGTTACCATCTTTCTTTAACAACTGTTCAAAAGCGAATAATGATCGTTTTAGATTTTTATGTGGTTTTATATTTCCAACATACAAAATAAATTTTTCATTGCTATACTTCTTCAATTCATCAGGTATTTCCCTTCTTGAATTCAACTCTATTAAATTGTTAAAATATTCTTTATCGATTGCGCATTTTGCAACAATTATTTTTTTTTCGTCGCAGCCTGTAAATCTACTAATTTCTTTCTTTGAAAATTCAGATATAGTAAATACAAGGTCTTGTTTAGATGCTCTAAAGTAAAAAAATTTAGCATAAATCTTTTTGAGGTACGAAAGACCTTCCTGAAAGACTAAATGATTTACATCTGGAATAATTACTGCCTTTTTTTTTGCTTGTGGCAAGAACAAAGGAACATTGTAATGAGGTGAAAAAAATATATCACATTTTGGGGTTAATGATCTTAAGCTAAATTGTTCTTTGATTGAATAAATAGGTTCTAATAAACTAATAACTTCCACTTTATTAAACCAATCAAATTTTACTAATTCTTCTGGATTACCAATTAAAACTAAGTGCTGAAATTTAGAAATAATTGTAGGTATCATAGATTGAATATATCTACCAATACCAGAACTATTTATCATTCTTACGTCTATAACTATCTTTTTATCTATCATAAATTAGAGTGTTTGCTAACTGGAAATGTATACATCAAGCATCAACATCAAATTATAATAATTAAGCTTGTAAAAGAAATATGTATGTAAGATAGAGGGAATTTTCTAAATCGATCCGTTAACATAATAATAAATCACTAAACTTTGTTGAGAAAATAATGATATTACCATAACTTAATTAAGTTACAAATTTATAATAATTATTTTCGCTAAATTTATTTGGTTTTTAAATGTTATTCGTCAATAATACCACTTATGAGAGAGTATAAATTCATTGCTCGTTTTAACAATATATATATATGCATATTTACTTTAACTTTTGATTTAGCTTCCTATAATTAATATTTTCATTTATAAAATAATAATCATCTCTAACTTCTTTAACTAAAAACGATTGATTTTCGGTTCTTGAATATCTCTGCATAAATTTTAGCAGAAGAAAATATTTATCGACACCCAATACAAACTTTAACAACAACATTAACTTATTCAATTTTTTCATTTTCGACTCAAAGCCTGGGTGAGTTAAATGGTTTCCTTTCAAAGCGTTTGACTTCACTCCGGATAAGAGCTTATTGTTTTTTAGCATACCATAAAATTTACCCCCTTTTATAGCGAAAGGATTGTTTAAATCAATGTCATCTTCAAAAAGTCTACGGTAAAGCCTACGATGATATGGTTGAATTAACTCTCCATTATCGAAAAAATCAAAACCATATCTAAATTTAATGTAAAAGTCGTAACCGTTTATCTTTAGTTGATCCGCATACCAACTAAACAGGCTACCTAATGCAGGAAACTCTTCAATCATATATTCTGGGTGGTTTTTATGTACACGCCCAGTAGCCCCGGAAATATCAAATCCTGCAAAATGAAAGAATATTAATTTTGTATCATCATTAGCCACAAGCTTGTTTTGAACATAAAAGTTTCCATCAACTTTTATTAAATTTCTCTCATGAAGGTTCCAAAAAGCCATATTTCTTCCAATGTCATGAGAAATTAAGGTTTCATTAGGAAAATAGGATGGGATTAAGTCTCCCCATTTCTGATCCGTATGTAGCGATTCTAATTTATCCTGATAACACTTGTCATATAACCTAGCCATCCACCAATTGATAAAAAGTTTACCTTGCATTGTTGAGCTAACTGCAACAAAGCCAAAATTAAATGCCCCAACATGCAATAGTAAAGATTCGGTAATTAATCCAGTGTAATCTAACTCTGGTGTGCAGAAATGTGGTGTAACGACAATGCTTTTATTGTTCAATTCATCGAAGATAGGTTGTACTGAAGAGAATGTACAAATATCAGGATCAAAATATATCGCTTTTTCATAACCAAGCTTAAATACAAAATCAAAGAAAAAGGGTTTAACAGCTGTACAAAATTCGGTTAGGTTGTACTTGAAAGACATATTTTCAAGCTTATCTCTAGATAGATCAATTTCATTTAAACTATAAACTTTAAAGGGCTGGTCTGCTAGTTTTAAGTCATCAACTTTGTCTACTAATAAAATACAGAAATCTAAATCTGTATTATGTTTTTTTAAACTTTCTCCTAAAGTGAAAGCCAATGGAAGGTAGTTTTTTGCAACTATGCTGAAAACTATATCTTTATTCTTCATATTACTCTGCGTTTTTTAAATAAGCTTGTAGGAAAACCTTCGAAAATTGAATTTGGTGGAAAACTCTTGGTAACAACACCATTTGCTCCAAATATACTATTTTTTGCTATTGTTACGTTTGGCATTATGGCAACAACTTCGCCTTTGCAAAAGTTATCTCCCATATTACCGGTCCTTTGGCTCAGTTTTCCTAAGTGATGGAGGCAAATTATATATTCAAACGCTGCATCATCATTATAATGATGTATTATAAAAAATTTATTAACCATGTTATACTATAATCGATTATAATTTTATTATTACAAGCTATACGGCAATCATAATTTATTGAAAGCCCCCATTTAAAGAAACCTAATGTTTCCTGTATACTTATAAAATAAATGTGAGAAAAAAATATCTTGTTCAGAAAAAGAATAAATTTTAAAGTTAAAACTACGAACTCTTTTTATCCGTATAAAAAAAGCACATTCAGCGATTAATAGAGGTGGATATCTAATCTATAATCTTCTGAAAAGTAAAATAGATGATTCTTTATATTTCTCACCAATCCCATGTGATGTCATCGTTCTCAAATCATTAGGATGCCTTATTTTGGCAATTCTCAATTCATAATTTCTAAGTATTGTCTACAGGCCTATTATATTTATGCATTCTTAGAATAATTTATAGCTATAACCTCCTTTTGTCTATATTTTAAACTAGTAGTAAGTAATACAATAAAGATAAAATTAATTGGAAAAACATAATACATTGGAAGAAAGAGGCTATACATCAAAAACATAAAGATAATATATTTAAAAAAAAGTTGAGACTTTCCTCTTATTGACCAAAAAAATAATATTAAAATTAAAATAATAAAAAATATTGAATAAGGAAAATAATTGTATATAAACGACAAATACCATGTTTCTGAAAATTGGATGTTAGAGTTTGCTAGCGGATAAGGATTAAAAATCAAATCATTACTTAAGTGTTGATTTACTGACCCATTTTTGGACTCTAGCAGCAAACTCACAGCGGCCCAATTTTCAAGCACTTGATAAACTAAAAAAACAACTATAACAAATGCATAAAACATGATTTTAACGTTGATTTGTTTAAAATACTTACATACCCAAAAAATCGCAGATATAAATAACATAAAATATGCTGTAAATGAGAATGTCATTATTATGGAAACTAAAGCCGCAAACAAAAGAAAATAATTCTTATTGAATAAAAAATAAAAAGCCAAAATTACACTGATAAAACCAAAACCATTTGGATCATCCCAGTATCCTCCAAAGCGTACTAAGTCGCCTTCGTAACCTAAGGCGGGCAATCTTCCAAATAGAAAATAATTTAGAATTACATGAGCATTCGAAATAAAGAGCACTATTCCAGTTATATTAATAATCTTATGGTAATTGATACCTATGCTTTCCAAATTATTTTCTGTAAACCATAGGGGCATCAAGACAATAAAATAAAAACAATATTCAAGTTCATTAACTGAAGAAGATAAATTTTTGTAGTAGAATATAGCTATAATATTAATAAATATTACAAATAAAATAGTGCAATAAACGAGCAAAAAGTTCTTATTAAAAACGAATTTAAATTTTGAACCGAAATAAAACAGACTAATAAAGAATAAAATTAATATATATTTAGATATCTGCCAAACGATAGGGGTATTTGTATATGTGGGTGACGTGCTCTCTGAATTGTATTTAAATATATATCTGTGAAAATTATAAAATATTAAAGTGAATATAGTTAGATATATTCCTAGTTTTTGAAACATTAACCTTGACATATTTTTACCCTTCTATACTGAAAACAATATTTCCAATCATCATATTATTCAACATTTTTTAATAAACGTGCCGGAACACCCCCAATTATTGAATTTTCGGGGAAACTTTTTGTAACTACCGCATTAGCCCCAATAATACTGTTTTTCCCAATTGTAACATTAGGCATTATAGCTACACCTTCCCCTATCCACACATTATCTTCAATAATTATTGGGCCTTTAGATTGTACTTTCCTTTTTGAAGGTGGAACTTGTATTGACGTAAAATCAGTACTTCCATGAAAATGGTCAGTAATAAATACCTTACTAGCAATGAGTACATTATGACCAATAACTATTTTATTTATACAGCCAATGTGACAATCAAAATTAATCGAAACATTATCCCCTATAGTAATTAAAGGCTTGTAGGTATGCCCATTGTGTTTTGCATATGCCTCTAATCTTAGACGAGCAAAGCTGTTAAAATTTTTACCGATATTTATGAACTCTCCTCCATGAATACGAGCTGGATATTCAATACGAAAATTCTTGCCAACAGATTTTATACCAAATACATATAGATAAGAATAGATTATATTCTGAACACGGCGACAAATATTGATAAACCTAAATAACATTCTCTATTTTTTTTATTAGTGCAATAAATTGTTTTAAAAAAACGTACAATAAAATATAGTTAAATAATATACAATTGATAAAGATAAAAACAATGAAACATTACACTATAACTATTATAAATTATTGCGACTATATATCCTGATAAAAAATACGTAGCTGTAATAAAACAAGCAACTTGTGAAAATGAAATTATAAAATTTTTAAATTTGGAATTGTTAAATAAATTACGAAAACACGCACAAGTATTAGATAAATTATCTCAAGTAGTATTATTAGATAAAATTATCAAATGATCCTCTTTTATTGTTTTCAAATCATTATTTTTTAACACTATCAATCTTTACCCATAGGTCTGAAACTACATTGTTATGCTTATAAAATTCCACCTCAGGATTAAACCAAGGCTCTGGAGCAATTACAATCTTATCAGGATTTCTATTAAGCCATGCACCCCACCAACTATATGTACTATTTGCAATAATATTATGTTTGGCACACGACATCAATTGCATATCGCGAAAATTTCTCTTATTACTCGTCGGATTCCAATCCACTAAAGTATATTCTATATCTTTGATATTTTCTTTCACCCAATCATGGTTATCTGTGAACACGTAGAATACTGGATCATCCACACATTCCTTCATATGTGCAATTGATCTTTCATAATACTCCTTTGAACAAATACCCTGATATAAGTCAAATTTCTGATAATCTGCACCCTTGCGAACGTGAATTGCAATTGAATTCTCACGCTCCATTTTCTTGTAAATCTCAATATTTTTTGGTTCATCAAATGGTAGAAAAGTAAAATTCTTTCTCACATCTTCTTTGCAATCTTCAAAGTATTTCTCTGTCTGCCACAAGCCAATAAAATTACAATCTTTAGTAGCTCTTTTTTGCATATCCGGCACATAACTAAAGACCGGCTCTTTTATGTACTTTTCTTTACCAAAAATATTTGACAATTTCCGCAAAAGAAATCCTTTTACACCAGTAATGCAACTATACTTAAATTTATGTTCATTAGTCGACTTTACGTCAATATCTGGAAACGCATCTTGCAATCTCACAAATTCAAAAGCCCACTCCTTTCTTGGTTTAAAATTACTTTGGTCTATATAGACATCCAATCCTTTAGCTTTTAAGCCTCTTGCAAAAGCATAACAAAACATTTGATTTGCCAATCCAGCTTGTAAACATACTGATACCATAATTATTTCAATTTATTGTTATACAAATCTAATGCAGCTCCCATGGCTGCATCCATATTATAATACTCCCATTCAGCTGCACGACCGCTTAAATAAATATTATTTTTCTCCAAATCAAATTTTAGATCTTCAATCATTTTTCGAGTATCTGTACTCTGAATAGGATATGAATATTTTTCATAATGGTGAGAAATATACTTTGGTGAAAGAGGTATTCTTTGTAAATTGTCAATAATATCATCTTTTGATATATAATCTGTAAACTCTATGGTTCCCGTCATCTTACCGGGAGCATTATTGTTAATTGAGAAATTACCTGTACAAATGATTCGGTGAGACTCATGCTCACGACTTGGCATATATACCCAACTAAATGGGTTTTCTTCTATTTCACAGAAGACAGATGTTGTTCCATGAAATTCTAACTCCTCAATTTTCTTATCATAACCTGATAAATTAAAATGTTCATCGAACAGCGCAGGAATTTGTTTTAGATTTCCACAAAAGACAATTCTATCGCATTCAATATCATTTACAATCCATTTAACCCCATTACGCTTTACACTATCTACTCTAGAGTTACAAATAACCTTTAGACCTTTTGCCATTGAATCCACAATAAATTGAGAACCTCCTTTTTGTGGATAATAAAATGAGCTATGTACAAAAGATCTTTCATCAACATGAAATAAATTATTAAAAATGATTTCTTCAACTGTAGGCATTGGTAATTTACCTGCAAG
Source organism: Pedobacter sp. R-06 (assembly GCF_049913135.1). Classification (NCBI taxonomy): domain Bacteria; kingdom Pseudomonadati; phylum Bacteroidota; class Sphingobacteriia; order Sphingobacteriales; family Sphingobacteriaceae; genus Pedobacter; species Pedobacter sp. R-06. The sequence goes on from NZ_CP183977.1 coordinate 5,309,966, forward strand.
CCAAAACAAAGGCACATTAGTTAAGTCTCTGCGCCAAACTTTATAATTATAAGGCTGAAAATATAAATCATATAGTGTTTTTCCAAATCTACCTTTTAAGAATTCATCAAAATTATTTGGCTCATTATCAGAATCTTTTGCCATCTGCACCAAGTCCTTTACAATTTTCTCACCATTAACTTTATCCAGCATATGAATATGATTCTCAATAGGATATGGAATGACTTTACCATCTGGCATAAAAACAGTTGAATTCCTCAATGCTTTTGTAAAATCTTCATCTTTTGAGAAAAAAGACCAGAACCAATCCATAACGTCTTTACGTTTGCTATTGAATACATGACCACCTGTACGATGATATAAAGAACCATCTATGACATCACATTTTATCATTCCTCCTGGTCTACTATCTCCTTCAAGAACGATAACTTCATTCTCTTTATTCAATAGATTGGCTATTGACAATCCAGATATTCCACCTCCAATTATTATGTATTTCATATTATTTATATTGATTCATAATTCTAATAAATATTTTTTTTGCGAATTCCTTCCATCCAATCCTCATATTCATATTGGTTGTTATAAAGATTTAAAAAATCTACAGAACTGATATGTTTATAAGGATCAATAAAATTGTGTTTACCATCATATTCACAATAAAATGAACTAAGGTTATATAATTTATATTTAGGCCAATAAGAATTGAGAGCTTCATGATCAACCATAATGAAATACTGCCTTATAAGATTCCAGTGATTTATCACTTTCATCTCTGCCCTCATATACTTTTCGATAAAAGTTTTAGTGATATATATTTCGGGCACTGGAATATTGCACATAATCTCTCCATCAAATTTACCATATTTTTCTTTTAGGTATTTTTGTGCGGAATGTACCTGTAGAGAATCGTATGGAATATCAAAAAAATTAATCATATCTTCAGTATATCCAAAATAATAAAAATCCTGTAGCCACAAAGGCATAAACATTTGTCCGGAATTACCAGCAGGAGATATTATCCTGCCTTTAAGTTGAAAAGGATTATCTTTATCAACTGGAAATATAGTTAAAAGACTCTTGAGGTATTCGAATGCGAATTCTTTGTATATTCTTAAATCACTACGGTTTTTCAATGTATATAAAGCCCCTAGTTCTTTTGCTCTTTTAATTCCTGCAAGTGATGTACAAATTTGATAATTCACATTACCAAAACCACAAGGTTTGAAATCTTTACTAAGAACAATTTCGCATCCTAGAATCTTAAATTCATCTAATAAATCTTTGTCGGTATAATCCCATGTACTAATAATAATTATTGCACCTGGAAATATTTTTTTGTATAGTTTTACCGTTTCAATTGTGAAATTATCACGTATTTCAATAATACCTTGTAATACGATTGCAAATTCTCCTGGTTTTGTAACCGTTTTTATGTTCGATGGAATAAAATAATCAGCGTTCTTTGGATATAATTTAAAGTTGCAAAAGTTTTCGGAATATCTTTCATATCCATTAAACAATAATGGCAACACTAAATTACCTTTCTTATCCACACGACTAATGCAATACATTAAAAATCGAGTTATTACAATTAGAACTTGAGTAATAATCTTCTTAATGACCATTATAATCCAATTTTTTAAAGATTCCATGTTTTATTTTTTTGATAAAATCAATATAAAGAGAATCTTTAAGTAAAATTAATATAATAGAATAACTCAGCGCCCCAGTACTTGACATAATCAATATCATAATTAGATTTGACACATTTAATAATCTAATAATTAAGAGTACTGCAGTCATAAACACAACAGCTACAACATAATTAATAAGTGATTTGTCAAATACTTTTATTGGAATATATTTTTTCCCAAGTATATACATACTTACCGTTGCTACTATTTCAGCACATAAATACCCCAGTGCCGCTCCAAGTAGGGAGTGCTTAATTGTTAGTATTAAGATTACTATATCAACAATACTCGCAAAAATAGCAGCCTTAATTATAATATCTATGCGTCCAATCGGATATAAAATTTGCATACCAAAAACATTGGACAAACCAATAATAAGTAAAAGTGGTGCAATAATTTGAGAAACAAGCACAGCTGGCTCAAACGATTTTCCGCTTAACAATACTACAGCATACGGACTTGCAATTATTAATCCAACTGTGAGTGGTAAAGTTATGCTTATCACGAATCTATAACTTTGTCGTGCTAAAAATTTAAATTCCTCGTCTTTCTTTTCAGCAAATAAATTAGAAAAACGTGGGAGCATTACTGCAGTTAACGCACCAATGATTCCGAAAATTATAGAAAATATTTTAAGGCCTGTAGTGTAATAACCTACAGCCGAATCACTGTTAGTAAAGCCAAGAAAAATAGAATTAAGAGATATATACATAGTAGATATAACAGTCAACATAAATACTTTAGATACAGATTTCAAATGCTTAAATGGATTTAATCTTTTAATCTGGATATTTTTGACGTCAATCAATTTTGTAAGCCTAATGAAATTAAAAATATTATTGCCAACTGTGCCTAATACAATAAAAGTTCCATACAACAAAACATCCTCCTTAGAACGAACAAAGAGAAATAACATTAAAACACATAAAATCCTGATGATAATTGCTCTTATTGTAATAAACTTGTAATCCTCCATTCCTTGATAATACCACTCACAACCAATTGTAGTAAAAGCTATCGACAAGCTTAAAAGGAGAAACAAATAAGTATTAGAATATATTTTAGGAACCGTTAAACATAAAATAAAAACAACTAAATAACCAATTACTGTTAATATGGAATGTAGAAAAAATATTTCTACTGTTGTTTGATCTAATTCTTTTTTATTATTTCTTACTCTTGCTATTTGCCTTACTGCATATAACGGAATCCCTAAGCCTACAATTATTGTTATGTATACAACTATCGAATTATAAAAATTGACAATACCTATTCCATCTGCTTGCATAATTCGGGTTGCGTATGGAAACGTTATTAAAGGAGATAAAGTAAGTGTTACTGTATTGATTAAATTAAATATATAATTTGATTTTATTGAAACAGACATATAAAGGTTTAGTTGATTGATTTCTCGTTTACGCTTTGTATTTAAATTCTATATCGTTTATTGTCTCTTACCATTTGTTATCTCATGTATACCATAGAACATTTCTGTGATATTGGTCTTACTGAACCCTAGATACACGGAATTTATTAAAGTGAAATTTAATTTTCCAGATACAGCTGGTACTTTAGCATTTTAATAATTAATTACTAAACATATTACCCTATATCCCTATCATTTTTTGAAAAAAGCCAAAAATTCTTCTTTTTCAATGTATTTATGGGTGAACAATGAAATCAAAACAATGCACGCGCACATCGTTAACGCAATCAGCACAATCAAAATATTATTATGTACTAACAATGTATGACCATCATAAAACCAAATCAATGGAACTTGCACTAAATACATAGAATAACTAATATCACCTAATTTTTCAAGTGCAACTATTTGCTTTTTATCCTTAAAGAAAAGGACAGTAGATAAAAAAACAAAGAAGCTAGGAATTCCCCAAATTAAAGACCTAGGCATTAAAAGCTCAACATGTTCGAAAGAAAACTTAATAAAATCTCTTGGAATTCCCAAGTACCCATATCCGGAATCCTTGCCTAAAGCACTTACAAAAAAAACAACAATAGAAAGGCAAAAAAAGATATTTAGGAAGAATTTTTTTTTAACATTAATTTTATTACATATCCAGAATGCAATAATACCTAATGCAAATTCTAAAAAAAGATTGCAAAAAATTGTATCTACGTATATATTGTTAAAAGTAAAACACAAACCGACCAAGCCTAAGAGCAAAAGAATTGAAAAAGCGATATGCAAACAGAATTTTCTGAATAATAAAATTGAAAAAGCAATTATTATATAGAAAATCATCTCAAAATTTAATGACCATCCTGCAAATAAAATTGGGTCTGCATATTTATTACCATTCTGTATGGGTATGAATAACATAGATAAGTAATACTGCTTCAAGTAAAAAATAGGATCACGATGAAATACTAAAAATATAATTAAAAACAAGCTTGACAACAAAAAATAAAGTGGATACACTCTCCTAATCCTTCTACCTATAAATGCCAAAGCAGATAATTCCCTTCCCGATTCTATTTTTTTCGTAATAGAATTTGCCATTATAAACCCTGAAATCACAAAAAAAAGATCTACCCCAATAGCGCCACAAAAATTAATATCGAAAAACAAATAAGTCAGATGAATATAAATCACAGAAAAAGCTGCAAAAGCTCTTAAATACTGTATTGAACTATAGGTCATGATAATTTTTTATCTAAATAATTAAAATATTCCTCTGGTACTCCGCAAAAAATAACCTCATCACGCCTAATAACTTCAATATGGACATTAAATTCTTTAGAAATCAAATAGTTATACAATGGAGCGACATAAAGCTCTTTCAATTTTATTTTAGATATATCAACATTAGCCGCATCAAATGCAGCTACAAATGCTTCTTTCTTCTTGAAATAATAGATACCTGTAGAACAATATTTGGATATCTCTTCTTTTTCAGCTGTTTGAATTACTTTTGTAGAGTCTTTATGCTCGGTTTTTGCATAGGACCAGTTAGCCCCTTCACCCTCAAAAACTTCCAAATAACCATCCCAATTTAATAATTCAACCGGAAAGCTGAAATTTGGTCTAAAAGTGTCAATATTGAAAATTAAAATGGGCTCATCGTCTGGTAAATTTGAAGCTATTAAACCTAAATAAACAGTTTCTGCTTGTCCCCTTGTAGGTTCATTAAGAATAATAATATCAAAAAAAGAAATACCCAATATTTCACATTCTTTTTTGATAAATTCTTTAGTACAAAATACATCCCTCGCGATAAAAATAAATTTTTCAGTTTTAAAATAGGCTTCAAAACTACTAACTGCTAAATTAAAAAGACTCTTTTCTCTAGCATACAACATATATTTCGGCAAAGTAAACCCTGAATCGGTAAATCGTTTGCTTAAACCTGCCATTGGAATTATTATTGTCATAATCTTATTAATCTATAATTTCGCTCCGTGATTTGTATTCCACATAAATTTTCAATGCATTGGCCAACATCGCTTTCTGTCTCTTGGGATGGTCACTATGCAAGGGTAACATTGACAAGAATAAATGCACTAATATAGGATAGGTACTTAATTGATCTAAATTCATATCCCCAAAAATTTGTGCCTTAAAATGTCGTTGGATATGAGCAATATGTGGTTCCGCTTGTATTTCAAATTCCAAAGTGTACTGACTGGTTTCTTTATAAGAAAAACAACCTCCAATAATATAATCATAAAGCCCCAAAACAGAATGTGCTAATTTAGCAACATCATAACGAACATCTCCATAAATAGTCTCTTTGCCGTCCAAATCCAGACCTCTTGGGTCAATTACTTTTATGGATTGTGTTTTGAAATTATATAAAATGTTACTAAAACAGAAATCACCATGCATAATGCATAAATGCTTCCTTTCAGGATCTGGGATCGCCGCATTCATTTCCAAAACAATCTCGTTTAATGAGGGCACTCCAATACCATTAATGATCCATGCTTCATCAAGATTTATATTTTCTTGCGAAGTGTACATTTTTAATCTGGAAAAAGTTTTCTCCGAATATATTTTATCATTGAACGAACTTAAATCCACGTCCGCTGTAGATCTGTTACTTAAACAAGTAGTGACAAATAAATTACAGGCCTGGAATATGTTCCTCCAAACAAACAGCGGCTGGTTTCCAAAAACATATAAATCAGATAAAGTATTCAAATAGAAATACTCAATTTCATAATAAGACTTGTTTTCTTGTTCACCATATTCCCATAGAGAAGGTAGAAAGGGTTTCAAATTCAGAGGACAATTTTTAAACCACATTGCCTCCGCCAACATTTTATTCTTATCGCTACTGGATTTTCTCACAGAAAATCGATTGATGGCTAAATCATTAAATACCCTTTGTGTTGTCAGAAAAGATTTTGAACGGTAATACGAATTGACAAGTCCAAAATCAAGCCAAAAATTAGTATCAATTTCTCTAACTTGAATTTCATCTCGATAGGATTTAATCCCATCCATAAATTCGTACTTATGCTCAGTGATCTTCTTTATTAACAGGCTCTGATTAGAAAATGAAAAATATCCTGCATAAACTTTATTCTGATTATTACCTGAAGAATGCGCCCAACTGTAATTAATCTGCTCATCCGAAACGATACACAAATCATTACCTTGCGGTATTTCTTTAAACAGAGTATCTCCGTGTAAAATTTTCAGTGACTCTTGATACTTGCCAATCACATTCAAAACATAAACGACTGACTGCCCTAAAGATAGTTCTAACGGAACTTTTACTATCAAAATATTATTTTCCTGAAACAATATTTCATCTCTTTCTGTCAAAACAAAATCATGTGGCAGAGAAATAACAATTTGTTCCCGATTATTAAATAATTCCAACTGATGCTGAAACAAACGTCTATTTTGCAAAGGCAACATAGATGGCGGCAATTTTCCAAATTCAGTGATGAGCTCTGGCGAAATATATGCCGCAGAAGTTATTAAAATCATACCAATGAATGAATGAATTCTTTTTCTTTTTTCAACATGGCAATAATTTCCTCGTAATCCATATTTATGAATTCTGATGGTCGAATCGACTTGTCATCAATATAAAAACCCTCAAAACCACACCAAGGCTTGCCAATATAAACCTCGTCAAAAGGCACATTATATTTCCCCAACCATTCTATTATATTGGGCAGGGTATAAACATTTATTTTGCCCACATTAGATTCATAAGTACGCATATTACGACTGGAATTGATGGCAATTTCAAATCCCTGGGCTTTGTACTTATGCAAAACATCAATGAAAGACTGAATAGGAACACTGTTTACATAATCTCCCTCTACCGTTATTGAAATGGTATCATCTAAATCTACTATTAATCTTTTCATTTTTTAATTTATTTTAAAATATCTAATCTCTCAAAAAAACAATGTCATTCCATTATCTGAAACTCAAATTTTCAACTCCCTTTAAGATGGAGGTTAACAGAAAATTCTATTTTAAACTTTAACTTGAATCTGTAACTACCTAACCAATTTCTTGCCTGTCGAAAACAACGCCGCCATAAGCCGCGATAAAAATCTCCCAATATCCAAATTCCTTTAGATCTTTCGCAAAACGCTGTTTAAGCAATGGTAAAATTCGCCTGATACAAATTACATCTTTACTTCTTTAATTTTATTTACATTTTCCAGGAACCAACGGTAAGTTTTCTGAATACCTTCTTCTAAATCAACTTGGTGTTTCCAACCTAAATCATGCATTTTGGTTACATCCATTAATTTTCTTGGTGTCCCATCAGGTTTTGTAGTGTCCCAAATAATCTCACCCTGGTGTCCTATGATTTTTTGAATTGTTTCTGCCAATTCTTTTATGGTTAAATCTACCCCTGTCCCAACATTATACAAATAATCCGGAAGTTTATTTTCCAGAGCAAAAACAACTGCCGCTGCCATATCATCTACAAATAAAAACTCACGCATAGGTGTTCCACTTCCCCAAAGCGTAACTGATTCATGATTATTTTCTTTTGCAATATGGAATTTTCGTATCATCGCTGGCAATACATGGGAAGTGTTCAAATCGAAATTATCATATGTTCCGTATAAATTTGTTGGCATTAAACTCACATAATCTTTTCCATATTGTTTTCGAATGGCTTGACAAGCTTTAACACCCGTGATTTTTGCAATAGCATACCATTCATTTGTTGACTCCAAATCTCCAGTGAGCAAATATTCTTCTTTCAAAGGTTGTGGTGCTAATTTTGGATAAATACAAGAGCTTCCCAGGAAAATAAATTTCTCTATTCCAGTTTGCATCGCCGAATCAATAAGATTATTTTGGATTTGCATATTTTCCATAATAAACTGATATGGATAATCATTATTGGCTAAAATTCCTCCAACTTTTGCAGCAGCATCTATAATTACGTCTGGTTGTTCCTGAAGCAAATATTCTTTAACAGCTACCTGATTCCTCAAATCCAACTTAGCGCTAGACGCTCCAATCAAATTGGTATATCCTTTAGCTAAGAGTGTTCGCCAAATTGCAGACCCCACCATACCATGGTGTCCAGCAATATAAATTTTATCGCTTTTATGCTGTAAATGTAAATCTAACATTTATTCGTATTGATTTTTAATGACATAGCCGTGAGATTTAAGCAAAGTTTCTTTTCTGAAATGGTCCACGTCTGCTACAACCATTTCTTTAACTAAAGCTGCCAAATCGTATTTAGGCTCCCATCCTAATTTAGTCTTAGACTTAGTTGGATCCCCAATTAATACGTCCACTTCTGTTGGGCGGAAATATGCAGGATCAACACCAACAACCTCAGTACCTATAGCAATCTGAAATTCAGGGTTTGAGCAATTCACTACAAAACCTTTTTCTTCTACACCTGATCCATTAAATTCTACTGTTATCCCAACTTCGGAAAAAGCCATTCGAACAAACTCACGAACACGGGTAGTTACTCCCGTTGCAATTACAAAATCTTCAGGTTCATCTTGCTGTAAAATCCGCCACATGGCTTCTACATAATCTTTAGCATGCCCCCAATCGCGTTCTGCTTCTAAATTACCCAAATATAATTTAGATTGTAAGCCTTGAGCTATCTTAGCAACTGCTCTTGTAATTTTACGGGTAACGAAAGTTTCACCACGAAGTGGACTCTCGTGGTTAAACAAAATTCCATTACAAGCAAACATTCCGTAAGCCTCACGATAATTCTTAGTTATCCAAAAACCATAAATTTTAGCTACACCGTATGGAGACCGTGGATAAAAAGGTGAACTTTCATCATAAAAGCCTTTTTCATTCTTATTTTCTGGTAAACCACCATATAATTCAGAAGTTGAGGCTTGATAAATTCTAGTCTTTTTTTCTAAACCCAGTATTCTTACTGCCTCTAAAATTCTTAGGGTTCCAATACCATCAACATTGGCTACATATTCTGGAGAATCAAAACTAACTTTAACATGGCTCATAGCGCCCAGATTGTAAATTTCATCTGGTTGAACCTCCTGCACAATTCTGATTAAATTTGTCGAATCAGAAAGATCTCCATAATGCAATTTGAATCTAACATTTTTATCATGAGGATCCTGGTACAAATGATCGATGCGATCCGTGTTAAAAAGAGAGCTTCTCCTTTTAATCCCATGCACCATGTAACCTTTTTCTAATAATAATTCAGCTAAATAAGATCCATCTTGGCCTGTGATACCTGTAATTAATGCTACTTTCATATTTTTGCTATTTTATCCTCGTTTTTTAAAGGTATTTTTTATCTTGCTTAGGATGCTCTCATCCTTTTCTTGACCATAATTACCATAACCATAACCATAACCATAGGCTTTGCTAAAGATATCATTTACAATTATTCCTAAATTTTTCATCTTCCCACTTCGATAGAGTTCTTCAACGATAGTTAGCTGATTTTTTTGAGTGACCTTTTGTCTAACTAAGTACAGGGTGACGTCGGCATACACAGATAAGAGCTGCGCATCAGCTATAATTCCTATGGGTGGCGCGTCCATGATAATATAATCGAATTGCACTTTTAATTCTTTTATTAAATTGGGCATGTGCTCACTCATTAAGGTTTCTGCAGGATTTGGGGGTAAAGGACCAGAAGATATAATGAACATATTTTTATTTATACTCAATGGCTTCACAATGTCTTCAACTTTTAAACCTGTTGTAATAGTATAGTTACTAAAGCCAATATCATTACTCACACCTAATTTGGCTGAGAGACCTGGTTTACGTAGATCCAATTCCATAAGCAGTACTTTCTTACCTGCTAATGCCAAAATATTACCTAAGTTGATTGCTGTAAATGACTTTCCTTCTCCACTCATGCTTGAAGTCAAAAGAATAACCTTTTCCTCTTTAGTTTTTAGATAAAAAGATAAGTTTGTTCGTAAAGCACGGAATTGTTCCGAGATAGCAGACCGGCTCTGGTTAGCCACAATTAAATTATCTGTACTAGAATTATGACTGATTTCACCGATTACCGGAACCCTTGTGTGAGAAATAATTTCATCTTTTGTTTTAATGCTTGTATTTAATAACTCCTGACCAAAAATCCAGATCATTGGTAAAATTAGGCCTGCTAATAGCCCAGCGATGTAAATAACAAATTTTTTAGGACTAATTGGGCTTATATCCGCTTTAGGAGGGTCAATTGTCTTTGCAATCGAGATATTTGAAGTTTTTGAAATTGCAGTCTCTTCCGCTTTCTGCATTAAGAATATATATAATTCTTGCTTTATTTGTTGGTTCCGGGCCAATTTGAGATAATTTTTTTCAATTTGAGGTACACCAGATATTTGGCCTTCAGCTTGGTTTAATTGGCCACGCAACTTATTTCTAGTAAATATTGCAGCACTTTTGGTACTTTGGACATTAGACAAAATATCACTCCTCAGGCCTCTTATCTGATTATCAATATTCTTAACAAAGGGACTTTCTTCAGTATCACTTAATAATTGTTTCTCTCTCTCAATCAAAAGTGCATTATATTGGCTCATTAAATTTGAGAAAACCATATCAGATGGAACAAGTGCAGACGGGAAAACACGTTTATTGTTATTTTCGTCCTTAAGATATTTCTCTAAATCTGTAAGTACATTAACTTGGGTTTCGGCTTTAGCATATTCAGTGCTGAACTCACCAGTATTCTGAACAAGTAATTTACCTTGCTCGCTCATATCAGCTAATCGGTTTTGTTGCTTAAATGTCTCAACTTTATTCTCAACATCACCAAGTTCAGAGGCAATTAAATTTAACCTTTCCTTGATAAACCTATATGTACTGTCAGCTATGGCGTTCTTGTCGCTCAAGTTAGCCTCTGTATATTTTCTAATTAATGTATTTAGTATATCCTCCCCTTTCTGTTGAAGTGTATATGACAAACCAAGATCGATGATAGATACTTGTTTATTCGAAACCGCTACAGATAACTGGCCCATTAAACTTGCTACCCGCTCATCTATAGATGTAACCTGAACAAAGTATTCTCCACTATCCATTTGCCCAATTTGATTTGGCTCTAACTGGATTATACCAACACCATTAACGGCGAACTTATCTCCCGACGAAACATCTTTAGTAAAATCTTTTGATGTTACCCTGAACTTTGAATTTGAAATTTTCCGAACATCAAATTTGGTTGCTCTGATCGTATCTACGCCTTTAATAATATTGAACCTAAATGGCGGTTGATATAATTCTCTGCTTACAAAATCTATTTTCTTTGTGTAGACTATATTTAATTGCATTTGGCGAACTACCTGTTCCATTAAAAAACGTGTTCTTAAGATCTCGACTTCATTGTCTACAGAGTTTTTTGCACCTATTAATCCTCCTAGATCCATCAATGCGCCAGCCTGCTTGCCTACACCACCACCCTTTTCATCATCATTCACAATAAGCTTCGCTTTAATTTGATATGTAGGTGGAGTATACCTAGTATACAGAAAGGATATCAAAAGACAGAAAAAGACGCTTAAGGCAAAAAAAAGCCATTTATCTGTTAATTTATTGAAAATCTCTTTTAGATTTATGCTATCTTCTTCATCAATATGGTCAACCATATTTCTTTTCGGCAAGTTATTCATTTGATTATAATACTATTTAAAACTAGAAATTGCCAACACTATAACAGATACAACAGAAGCAATGACACCGATGGTTTGGATCTGAGCCGAGTTAGACGCTGACACTTTACGTTTATTTGGCTCTACGTAAATTACATCGTTCTGCTTTAAATAGTAAAATGCGCTATTGAAGATGTCTGAAGAATTCAGATCAAGGCGAGCAAATTCTTTTTTACCATTATTATCTCTAACAATAAGAATATTATCACGCCTTCCATAAATAGTTAAATCGCCCGCTAAACTTAAAGCATCTAATATGCTCACTTTCTCATTTGGCAAAGTATAGGCTGATGGAGCATTTACTTCACCTAATACACTTACCTTAAAATTGGCAAAACGCAACTGCACATTAGGCTGCTTATAAACTTCTGCCGCCTTTTCTCTAATCAATTCCCGAGCCTGATAAGTAGTTAAACCTGCAACCTTAACCTTGCCTATAAGAGATAACTCCACTTCGCCATTCTTATCAACTAAAAAACCAGTATTTTGAGCGGCTAAACTAGCATTTGTATTGCCACCAAGTGTTGGTGTTGCAGCAGCTTGATTAATGACGGCACCACTCTGTAGATTAAGTGTAAAGATATTTATGCTAAGAATATCATCTGCTTGAATTTGAGGTTCTGTAAATGCAACGGCATTATCTAACTTTGCTTGGTTTACCGTCTGTATATCCTGAAAGTAAGCTATTTTTTTGTTACTTACGCAGGATGAGGTCAAGGCTAGCATGAATAAGGCAACAACCTTACTCATACGTTTAATCACATTATTTAGTTTATTCATAGGTATATAATCTGTTCCAAGTAATAAGAGACACTTTGAACAGCTTGCAAACTTAATCATTTAATTGTAAAATCGAAAAATGATCAATGTAGTTTATTTTTAATTTTGAGCGTTAGTAATAAAAATCATGCCATGAACTTGCAGCAATTTATTAGACTAGAATAGAACCAAAAATTTCCTGATTTTTAAAGTCATAAGTACCTATCAAATCATATAATTTACCAGATTGAACAGCTTCTGTGAGGTTATTTAAGTGTTTGTCATGATGTAAATCGGTACCAGCCAAATCGTACATTTTTTCTTTCAACAATATATCAGCCAATTGTTTTACCTCTTTCCCATAATAGCCTAAAATTGATAATAAATTGAGCTGTAATAAACATCCTTTTTCTTTAAACCGCTTTAACCTACTTTTATCTTTAAAATAAAAAGTGTATCGCTCCGGATGAGCTAAAACGGGTTTATAGCCTTTAATTTCTAAATCAAATATGGCTTGACTAATCCCTGGGCTTTCATTTAAATAAGACATCTCAATCAACAAATGCTTCTGATCTAAAGTACATAACGGTCCATCCATTTTAAAATCCTGATCAACCATATACTCTGCGCCAGCACTTAATTTTAAAGAAACATTAGTTCTATCCATTTCTTGTTGTAGTAAATCTTTTGCACCCAAGATTGTTTCATTTGTGTTTGGATACAATTCTTGATAGATATGCGGTGTAGCTATCAACTGATCAAACCCCAGTTCCTGTAATGATTTAACAAAACGCAAAGAAGTAGCCAGATCTGGAGAACCATCATCGATACCGGGCAGGATATGTGAATGAATATCGACGCCTAGCCAGGAGATATCAGTTACTTTATTCTTTTTTGTAAAAAAACTTAACATATTTATAGCAATGGAATATCAAATTAACTCGCCTTATCATAATCACTCGTTTATAAACGAAACAATAACGGCAATAATATGCGAATTGAAATTATTATTTATAGAACAACAAAAGTACTCTAATTAACGAGTTAAATTTAAGGAAATTCGCGCTATTTTCCAATAAAGAGTAGATTAAATCAGACAAATAGTCGAAAATGATGCTTTAAAAAGAATCTGCAGCTTAATTTGCACAAGAAAATTAACAAAATATAACCTACACACTATCAACAGTACACCAGAAATGTAATTCGAGAATAGTTAAGGCTTTAAAATACCGTTCTTTTATATTCATCCTTTTTTCGTTAATTGAAAATCGAAAATGACCATATTTTTAACCAAAGTGGCTAAATTGTATTTAGGTCTCATCCGAGTTGAGTCTTTGATTTCGTTGGACCTCCCAGTTACGCATCGTCTTCCCTAGGCCTGAAATATTAGGATCAACCTTAACTATGTGCTGTCCAAAAACACAGTTTTCCTGCTTCTAAGGCGAAACGGCTAAGTAGCTCCACATCTAAACCGATTACTAACCCCTTCTCGTTTTCATCCTTTCCCGAAAACTCTATATCAATCCCACAATTCGGCAAAATGCATGGGCTAAAATCGCACGCGGTGGTAGTAATGCCTATTGCAATTACAAAATCTTCAGATTTTTCCTACTGGCTTAGGTTTGCTGTTTACGAGGAACTTTTTGTCTTACCACAGTTTTACTTCCTCGTTTGTAAAAAACAAGAGTGCCCAGTTGCCCGTTAATTTTAATAATTCCATTCCGGAGCGCCATAATTTTAGTATATTAGGTTAAACAAAAGGGATGATCACTCAATCTGATTAAAAATCCCAAACCCCACCTTTACGCCACATTTACCCCACGTTTAGGCCACCTTCCTGCCAGGCTTGGCTATGCTTTGCTGTACACCTACTTGTCTACTGCTTCGGACTTGCTTTGGTTGAAACAGAACCGTGCTGAAGATCAGCGATGTCAAAGATTTGCATCGCTTTAGGTTGACGGGTTAACAATAGTTAAATAAAAGGTAAAGTGAAACATGGCCTGGGGTTATTCTGGGCCACAGCTGTGTCGGTATTGGGGTATGGAAAATGGTGGGCAAGGCAAAATACAAAACGCCCGAATATATTAGCTGCTCATGCATTAAGGTTTCTGCCTGCGCGGGATCCGATAGCTATCGGATGACGCACGGTGTTAATGATCCCATTCATAGCCAAAGCTGAGCAGGTTGGAAGCGAAGTGCCTATAACCTGGCATCCACCAAATTCCTGTCGATAAAAGATTTGGTATCAAAGATGAGTGTTCCTTTTTCTTTAATACTGCTATAATCAATGTCTAAAAACTGCTGGTGCGCCACAGCAAGGATAACAGCATCGTAATGTTTAAACTGACCACTATCAATCATTTCGATGCCGTACTCCGCTTTCACTTCATCAGTATTAGCCCATGGATCATATACATCAACATCCATACTAAAAGCTTTCAGTTCCTTGTAAATATCAATTACCCTTGTATTTCGGGTATCGGGACAATTTTCTTTGAATGCAAAGCCCAATATCAGGGCTTTAGCGCCATTAATCACTTTATCTCTTGCTACCAACATTTTAATCACCTTATTGGCTACAAACATGCCCATGTTATCGTTCACCCTCCGGCCAGACAGGATTACTTCAGGTTTGTAGCCTAATGACTCTGACTTATGCGCTAAATAATAGGGATCTACACCAATGCAATGTCCTCCAACCAGGCCTGGTTTATAGTTAAGAAAATTCCATTTTGTGGCTGCAGCAGCTAATACATCTGCTGTATCAATGCCCATGCGATCGAAAATTAAGGCCAGTTCGTTTACAAAAGAGATATTTACATCCCGCTGTGCATTTTCTATTGCTTTTGAGGCTTCTGCTACTTTAATGCTGGGCGCCAAATGAGTACCTGCCGTAATGATAGATGTGTAGAGTTGATTAATTTCAGCAGCAATTGCAGGCGTAGAGCCCGAGGTTACCTTTTTAATTTTGGTAAGGGTATTAATTTTATCGCCTGGGTTAATTCGCTCCGGGGAATAACCACAGAAAAAATCGATATTATATTTTAATCCTGAAATTTTTTCCAATACAGGCACACAATCTTCTTCGGTGCAACCCGGATAAACAGTCGATTCGTAAATGACAATATCGCCTGTTTTAAGCACAATACCCAGCATTTTGCTGGCCGCAAGTAAGGGTTGCAGATCTGGCCTTTTCAGGTGGTCGATAGGGGTTGGGACGGTGACGATATAGATGGTGCAGGTGGCCAGGTCGGCCAGGCTGGCACTCAGGGTTAATCCCATCTCCGATGCAGCAAGTACAGCTTGCAAATCGCCCAGATTTGCTTCATTTGTACGGTCCTTTAACTGATTCAACTCCGTCACGCGGGCCTCATTCGTATCAAAACCAACGACCTGATATTTTTTTGCAAATTCGATAGCCAGTGGCAAACCAACATAACCTAAACCAATAATGGCAATCTGCTTTTTTGAATTCATTTTCTTTCGGTAATTGGGCAAATATAAGATAAATGTAGAATGCTTAATTCCTTTAACCACAAAGGGCTCAAAGAGAAGGCGCGAAATACGCAGAGTTGGGTGGAGCGACTCTAAAATCGGCGTCATCTCGACTGAAGCGCAGCGAAATGGAGAGATCTATGCTAGTTAGATTTAGCTTCGCTGAGCACTACGTGGTTCTCGACTACGTTGCACTCCGCTCGAAATGACGATACTTCGAGGAGAACTAAAATTACCCCTAAAGCTGATAACGCACTAAAAAAAATCACCATTCAATACAATTGTATTGAATGGTGATTTTTTTATAACTGAATTAAACTAAAGTAGAACTTCTTATTTGATCTGCTTCAACAGGTAACTACCATACCCACTTTTAACTAACGGAGTAGCAATAGCTTTTAGCTGTTCTGCATCGATAAAGCCCATACGGTAAGCAATTTCTTCAATACACCCAATTTTTAAGCCTTGTCTTTCTTCAATGATCTGCACAAATTGCCCGGCCTGCATTAAGGAAGTAAAAGTTCCGGTATCCAGCCAGGCTGTTCCACGGCTTAATACGCCTACTTTTAATTTACCACGTTCTAGGTATACGCGATTTACATCGGTAATTTCGTATTCTCCACGTGGCGAAGGTTTAATATTTTTCGCTATCTCTACCACCTCATTATCATAAAAATATAATCCAGGCACTGCATAGTCTGATTTCGGCTGGATTGGCTTTTCTTCAATCGAAATGGCCTTTTTATTTTCATCAAACTCCACAACACCGTAACGTTCAGGATCAGCAACCTGGTAGGCAAATACCACACCTCCATCGGGATCGGAACTGGCCTGTAATAATTTGGCCATGCCATCTCCATGAAAAATATTATCGCCCAGTACTAAAGCTACTTTATCTTTTCCTATAAATTCTTCACCGATCACAAAAGCCTGCGCTAAACCATTCGGTTCTGCCTGCATGGCATAGCTAAACTTACAGCCTAAAGATGCCCCATCGCCCAGTAATTTCTTAAAATTTGGCAGATCGTGTGGGGTAGAGATAATCAGGATTTCTTTTATCCCAGCCAACATCAGCGTAGATAAAGGATAATAAATCATTGGTTTATCGTAAACCGGCATCATCTGTTTACTACAAGCCAAAGTTAAAGGATGCAAACGGGTTCCGCTGCCACCAGCTAAGACTATACCTTTCATATTTTAGTTATTAGTTCATTGGTCATTAGTTCATTGGTCATTACAGACCTAAATGAAATAATGATGCCTATTTATTGCATTTTAATTTGTTTTATACACTCCACCAAACTATCTCTCCAATAAGGAATTTCGATACTAAAAGTTTCTTTAATTTTAGTTTTATCCATTACCGAAAATGCTGGTCGGATGGCCCTGGTCGGATAAGCAGACCCTGGAATAGGATTTACTTTAACTGCTGTTTCGCTGATATCAAAAATTGCCTTTGCAAAATCGAACCACGAGGTTACCCCCTCATTGCTATAATGGTAAATACCATAAGCGGCGGATGAAGAACTTACAATATCAAAAATGGCATTTGCCAGATCGATCGCATAAGTGGGTGTACCCACCTGATCGGCAATGATATTCAGTTCATCGCGCTCTGCACCAAGTTTAAGCATTGTTTTTACAAAGTTGTTGGCGTACTCAGAATACAACCAGCTGGTGCGGATAATAAAATGGGCTGGCAGCTTGGATGAAACTACTTTTTCTCCATCTAACTTGGTTACACCATAAATATTAATGGGTTTAGCAATGTCATCTTCCTTTAGCAATTTAACTTCATTTCCTTCAAAAACAAAATCGGTAGAAACATGTATAAGCGTTGCTCCATTTACTAGACAAGCTGAGGCCAAGTATCCCGCACCTGTTTCATTAATGGCTTTAGCCAGATCAATTTCATCCTCTGCCTTATCTACAGCGGTATAAGCCGCACAGTTAATTACAAAAGCAGGCCGTTCTCTAGCCAACAGATCGTTCAAACCAGGCTCATCGAGAATATTGGCATCTTGTTCTGCAGGAAAAACAATATCGTTAATACTTCTTCTTTCAGCTACCGTTTTTAAACACTGGCCTAACTGTCCGCCGGCACCAATTACTAATATTTTGCTCATATGTGCTGTAAAGCTGAAAATGGTTTTAAAAGTAGATCTTTATCAGATACCGCCTGATCTTTCTCTGGAATTAACCAATCGATATTTAGGTCCGTATCGTTATAAATTACGCCAGTTTCTGAGGCTTTATTGAAAAAATTATCGCACTTGTATAAAAATTCTGCGGTTTCACTCAATACAGAAAAGCCATGAACAAAACCTCTTGGAATATACAGCTGTAATTTATTCTCTGCACTTAAACGCACCGCAATGTGTTTGCCATATGTTGGCGAACTTGGGCGAACATCTACCGCAACATCCAACACCTCACCCTTGGTTACACGGACCAGCTTTGCCTGTGCAAATTCACCGGTTTGGGCGTGTAGGCCGCGGATTACACCATATGAAGAATAGGATTGGTTATCCTGAACAAACCTGCCAGATAAACCCGTTTTTTCTTCGAATGTATTTTGGTTAAAGCTTTCAAAAAAATAACCCCGGGGGTCTTCAAACACTCTTGGCTTAATAATCAGACAATCTTTTAATCCTGTTTGTTCAATTTCCATTATTTACTGCTGTATTGTTGTTCGTAATAAGATTGATAATTGCCTGAGGTTACGTTATTTAACCAGTCTTCGTTTTGAAGGTACCAGTCTACTGTTTTGGCCAAGCCTTCTTCAAATTGTAAACTTGGTACCCAATCCAATTGATTTTGTAATTTACTCGAATCAATGGCATAACGCAAATCATGTCCTGCGCGGTCGGTTACATAGGTAATTAATTTAGCTGATTCTCCTGCTTCGCGGCCAAGTTTTTGGTCCATAATGGTACAAAGCAAATTGATCAAATCGATATTTTTCCACTCGTTATGGCCACCGATGTTGTAAGTATCTCCTGTTTTCGAGTTGTGGAAAATTACATCGATTGCCCTGGCATGGTCTTCTACCCATAACCAATCGCGTACATTTTCACCTTTACCATAAACGGGTACTGGTTTGTTATTTTTGATATTATTAATGGCCAGCGGAATCAGTTTCTCAGGAAAGTGATGAGAACCATAGTTGTTTGAGCAATTAGAAATTACGCAATCCATCCCATAAGTATCATGATAAGCCCTTACAAAGTGATCTGAACTCGCTTTTGATGCTGAATAAGGGCTATGCGGATCATAAGCAGTGGTTTCGGTAAACATACCTTCTTCACCTAAAGCACCATATACCTCATCGGTACTTACATGATAGAAACGTTTTTTATCGTAATCACCTTTCCAATATTCGCGGGCCGCATTCAATAAATTTACAGTACCAATTACATTGGTAATGACGAAGGCTGTTGGATCAGAAATAGAACGATCTACATGGCTTTCTGCCGCTAAGTGAATAACTGCATCGAAGTTTTCTGTTTTAAACAAATCAAACATCGCATTCGCATCAGTAATATCTTCTTTTACAAATCTATAATTTGGCTTATTTTCAATATCGGTCAAATTAGCCAGATTACCTGCATAAGTAAGTTTATCTAAGTTTACGATCTCGTATTGAGGATAGCTATTTACAAAACGACGGACTACATGAGAGCCAATAAAGCCCGCACCACCAGTGATTAAGATTTTTTTCACAGTTATTAAATGATTTTCAATTCCGCTAAAGTAAGTTAGATTCAGGCAAAAAACAACTTAATTTTGACATAAGCAGAAAACTGAACGAAATAATTCAGAAGCAATTAGCCAATTTCTATGAACATCTTCTGCATAAATAGATAAGCTTACAATTGCAATAGATATGTGCAGGAAAAGTGTAGACACAGCTTAGAATTGACTTTACAGTTGCACTGATAAAAATAAAATTTAAGAAAGACAAACTACATCGCTGCCACAGAACTTTCCAATTCTTTATACCATTCTTCTCCATATTTACGGATTAGTGGTCCTTTTAAAAAGCTATAAACTGGTACTTTAAGTTCGCGGCCAAAGGTACAGGCATCATGGCAGATGTGCCAGCGGTCGTAATTTAATACCTCAAATTCTGGATATTTCGTTATCCGGATAGGGTAAAGGTGACAAGAAATCGGCTTTTGCCAATCTACAATGCCTTGCTCATACGCTTTTTCAATGGCGCACTTGGTAATACCCCCCTCAAAAAGCACGTAAGCACACTCTTTATTTTTATCCACACAAGGGGTGGTTAAATCGCCATCTTCATCCACTACGTAAACGCCTTGTTCTTCAATAGCTTTAATGCCCTTTTCATTCAACAGGTGTTTTATTTTTGGATATATTTCTTCCAAAATGGCTTTTTCGTCATTATCCAATGGCGCACCCGAATCACCTTCCACACAACAGATTCCTTTACATTTGCTTAAATTACAAACAAAGTTTTCTTTCAATACGTCTTCGTGCACCAGCACCTGTTCAACTTCTATCATCATTATTCTTTTGCTAAAGCATATTTCAGCCCACTGGCCGATTTTAATTCCATTGTAACTGCACCCACCAATATTTCTACCTGGGCTTTTACCGGTACCCGGTTTCCATCATCGGTTACCCAAAGGTATAACCTGCTATCTTTTTTAAAGATCCTTCCCGGTTTAATGGACGGGCTAAATTTTAAACAGCGGATATTTCCCAACTTACTTTTAATCGTTTCTTTTCCTATATATTCAACCTCTAAGGCTGAGATTTCATCACCCAAGAAATAGTTCAGTTTAAACTTATCACCAATCTTGATTTTACTAATATCCAGGTTTCGGGCAAAATAATAAGCCGAAACCAGATCAAAAGTCTGATTAGTCGGTGTTGTGAAAGTCCCTCTGTTCGAAACTACTTTCTTTGCATCCTGCGTAAAACGTGCCTTATCCTGGCGTCTATAACTGGCTTCACGGATATTCTCTTGATAGAAGTAAGGTAAAAGGTCAGTTTTATCGATATACGAATCGTAATGATCTCTTATCTTATAAAACACATCAAAAGTTCCGGAAGTCTGTGCATCAACCGTAAGTTTATAGGTAGGCTTGTTATCAAACTTTAAATCAGAATTGGCTACCTTAATCGTGGCTTCTGCCGCCGTTATAAATCCGTACCTTAATTTATACTGCAAAACTTCACCTTCCTGAAATACGGCCTCTTTCTTCAGGGGAAGTTCCTGAGCCATTGCCAAAAGACTGCATAAGCCAGCCGTGACGGTTATAAATAATTTCTTCATTGCTTTTGTACTCATTTGTGTGTTGTTGGGAAAGAAATGCATTCCTAAAAAATGCGGTTAAATTCTTTCTCCCATGAAGATATACAAAAAGCAAACCAAAATTTAATCTTTTCTTTTATATACAGGAACGGTAGAGCAGGGTTCGCCAAACATAATGCTTTTAACTACAGGTGTAAGCAGATTGGTTACCTCAACATAGGCTGAAACCGGAACATCGATATCGCCGCATCCTTTTACCACCACACGCTCATTGGCATAATCTTGCGGATTAATCTTAGCCAATGCCTTGGTAAATAAAACGGTCTCCAATGTATTTAAATCGCCAAATACCACTTCATTGGCATATGGCTTTAGTTTATTCGCCAGCAGCATATAAGCCCAGGTAGGAACAATTGCATCAGCTGAACAGATAATGGCTACATTCTTATCCTGATATTGCGTCCAATCGTGATTTTTGATGAATTCTCTAAAATCCTTTTCTCTTAACATTAAACCATGAAATAGATTATCCACGATATCATAAACCACTCTTTCGCCTTTATGATAAAAATCTTCGAGATTTAAGGTTATTAAACCGCTATTGGCTACTTTATTAATAATGTTTTCCTGAATTTCCATGTCCTTAAATAAAAAAACCGTTCCGATTAATCATCGGAACGGTTACAAAATTACGTATTTTCTATTTAATAGAATTTCACACGATTGTCTTTTATCTTTGCATTTTCCTGTAAAGCCTGGAAAGCTGATCCTAATGAACGCTGCCCTAAACTTAACATCATGCTTTCTTTTTGTTTAAACATGTTGGCAATTGGTGCAGGATTTGTAAATCCATCTACTGAAAATACATAAACACCACGTTCGCCTTGAACAGGAGCAGATACTTTACCTGGCTGTGAACCGAAAACGCTTCCTACTAAAGCATTTTCCTGTGCTACACCTGGAATTACAGGATTGGCAAATACCACGTTCTGTACTGGATTAACCGGACGTGCAACTTTAGCTGCAACCTGATCGATACTTCCTTTACCTGCATTGGCTAATTTTTCTTTTAATTGTTTTGCTTTAACGGCATTAATTACCATTGGCTCAATTTCCTTCTTCACATCAGCTAATGATAAAACACCTTTCGGGCTGATGGTAGTTAAACGCGCCACAACATAAGCATTGCTCATGGTATAAATTTCAGGTAATACATCACCTTTATCTGCTGCGTAAGCATCCTGGATTAATTTACGTGGGTTATCCAATCCGGCTGCAAATCCTTGCGTAGCGGCAACCTTATCAGCAACAGCAACTTTTAATCCTTTTTGTGCAGCAAACTTGCTAAAGTCGTTACCTTTCACATCAGTTAAGAAATTGCTTGCAGCTTTGTAAGCAGCTGCCTGGGTTTTGCTACTTGCATTTAATGCTTTTTCTACGTAAGCTAATTTAGCCACTTTAGATGAACCGATCTGTTTTTCGATTTTAAGCACATGGTATCCAAACTGAGATTTTACTACTTTAAGATCTCCTGTCTTCCCATCAAAAGCTGCATTCTCAAACTCAGGTACCATAGCGCCACGGGCAAAAGCCGGCATTTCGCCACCTTTGTCTTTCGAACCATCTACACTGTAGTTTTTAGCCAGTTCTGCAAAGTTAGCGCCTTTTAAAATCAATGCTTTTAATGAATCAGCTAATTTAAGTGCTTTATCGTCGCCACCAACTTTAGCCGGATCAATTAAGATGTGGCTTGCTTTTACCGAATCTGGAGAGATACGGGTAGATACTACCTTTACAATTTTGTATGAGTTACCGCTTAATTTAGGGCCGTAAAAACTGCCTGCTGGTAATGCAAACACTGCCGAATCAACTGCAGGATCTAGCTTGCCTTTTGTGATATAAGTAAACGGAACTTTTACATCTGAGTTGATGGCTGCGAAAAGCGAATCGTTTTTAGCCACCTGGAAATCAGCAGCAATTTTGTCTACCTGAGCTTTGATTGCCAATGAATCTGCTTTGGTTGGACTGATACTGAAAGTAACATATTCGAAGGCACGTGTTTCCTGTGGATTGTTGAAACGTGCTTTGTTCTGCTCATAATATTCTGAGTAGTCGTTGTCTGTTAATTTAACAGAAGCATCCGGAATAGAAGTATAATCTAAACTTACGTATTTAAAATTAGCCAGTTTATTACGGTTGGTATATTCATCAGTAGCTTCTAAAGAAGTTACATAAACCGAATTACGGATCAGGTTAGAATATTTTGTCTGAAGGGCCTGATTTTTAATTTCTTCCTGTAACATATTAGATTGCTGCAAAGCCTGAGGTTCTTTCGATTTTAGAAAGTTCATCAAAGTAGCACGGTCTAACTGTCCTGTCTGAGGATTAGAGAAATATTGTTTAATAAGGGGGCTAGGGTTTTGACCTTGTAATAAATCTACCAGTTCATCTTCAGAAACTGTTAAACCTAAACGATCGTACTCTTTAGTTAACAAAACTTTTGCTAACTCCGCATTCCATGCCTGATCAACAGCCATAGCAGTCATCTGGGCATTTGCACTGCCGCCATATTGCTGTTTCATCTGGTTTACACCCTGATCAACCTTTGGTCCGAATTCATCAATACTGATATCCTTACCATCAATTGATCCTACAACTTTTTGATCTGCTGCCCAAAAAGGTTTACCCACGTTAATTGCATCACCTACTAAAAATGCAACAATTGCAAAACCGATGGCAAAAACTAGAATATAGCCTGCACGGTTACGCAAAAATGTCATTAATCCCATATTGTAATTATAAATTTATTTAGTTCTTTTTTAAGAGGGCGCAAGATACAAATTTGCCTCAAAAAAGAAAACACAAAATTTTATTTATCAAGTGTTTAATTTTTAAGCAAATACAGGCCCTGTTTTAATGATTGAATGACAGAATTTTGAGTGATTGAATTAGATAATATGTGGGATAAACATCCGAATAAAGCCATTTAACATTCACTCATCTCGTCGTCTAGGGCGCTACGCCTTCCTTCATGTTCAGCTCGCCGTTTCCACTATCCATTTCATAAGTGCTAAAATCCTGCGGAGCTTTAAAGTTAATGCCTTCGCCTATGCTTCCATCAACACCTTTCACATATACCCGTTGATTGGAATAAAAAATCTTTTTCGACTCATCCCAGATCAGCTCCTGCGAAGAAAAAGTATCGCCCTTACTGTTTTTTACGACTACATTTTTCCTAAATTCGGTTTTAAGCTCATTATCCTTCCTAATGGCGTAATCGCAAACCAGGTTTCCATCAATGGTACCGTTAGGGTTATAAAAATCGATATTTACCCCCTTAATCATTTCCTGATAAGCGCTTCCGTTTGAAGGCGTAACCTTATCCATTATTGGGGCATAACCTTTAGCCTTAATTCTGGCCGAATCGCTATAAGTAATGTCGACACCTATGGTCCGATCCCTGGACAGGATTACCTTATTTGGTGAAACTGAATTGGCATTTTTCAGATCGTCGTCTCCACAGGAAGCCAGAAAAAAAGGCAACACCAGAAACAGACCATATAAAAATGTCCTTAAGTTCATTAGTCTACACGGTACTTACGGAACCAGGTATCGTTCAAGGTAAAGCCTAAGTGGAAATTAATAAACTTCTCTTTAACAAGATTATCGCTTAACGTTCCTCTTTGTCCGAACTCGGTTGTAAAGTTGATTTTATAAAAAGCTGTACCACCGTTAGCAGTAGGCAACGGGAAGCCAAAACCTAACGATGCACCCATTTGTTTGATATCCTGATTACCGATTTTAATATAAGTTTTATCGTAATTAACACCAATGCGGTAATCTACACGTTTCATATAACTGTTGTAAGAATATGCATCTGGTGTCCACTGGCCACCGAGCGATGCTCCCCAGCTGTCTTGCAAACCTTGACTTACATTATTGATACTTGTTGCAGACCATTTACTCATTCTAAAATCGGCACCGATCATCCACTTATCATTTTGCTGGATAGAGATTCCAAAATTGTGCGTTAATGGCAAGGTAAGGTTAGATTTTCCGTTATTCGCAATATTTAACGTATCGGCTGCAGGGTTTTCATTACCACTTTGATCCCTTGTGTAGAACGTAGCAAAAGAAGTTTGTGTTGAATTTATTTTCCCAGAAGTACTTCCCGAATAACCAAGGGTCATAATTGTTTTCTTGCCGATATTAAAATCGTACTGGATGCCATAAGAGTAATTTATACCGCCAACACTGTTTTTATTTTGAAGTTTGGCATTATAAGACCCTGCCGATTGAAATTCGGTAGCCCGGGTAGTTTGGAGGTTACCAAAAATATATTCTAAGTTACCACCAATTCTTAAATGATCGCCAAAACGATAACCATAACCTAAATAAGCTTTTGATAAGCCGCCTTCGCCTTCATAAAGCTGGTCTAAAGTGGTTGTATCAACTTTAGTTGTGTTTCTGTAAGAATAACCCAAATCTGAGTAAGGCAAAATACCAAAACTCAAGGCCGACCTTTTGGTAACCGGAGCGGCAAATGCCAAATGACTAAAAGTAGAATTGAAACTCGTTTCGCTTAAATTGTTTCGTGAAAGATTGGTTATACCAGCACTCATTCCCACATCAATGGTAGTTAAAGATATTCCGGCATAAGATGCCGGGTTTTGCATATTAATATAATTGAACCCTGTTACTTTACCTACTGCGGTAGAAATTCCACCCATTGCCCTAAGCTGGGGCAACAAAGATCCCTTTATATTTCCAAGTCCATATCTTGAATATGGCGATGAAGTGGTAACCTGTGCATGAGCACTTAAACCACAAACTAGAACGAGTATGGCTGCAATATAATTTATTCTTTTGTACATTTTAATCTGCAATAGCTTCATTTAATCCTTTTAATACTAAGTAAGGATCTTTTATAATTTGAGGCGCAAAGATGCTGTTTTGTAATTGTTTATACAAAAAATTAGCATCACCCCCCGTTATAATTACCTTCAGAGCACTTTCTTTTTTATTATTTAGGGCAATAAAGCCTTCAATTTCGTTTATTATTCCTTGTAAAATGCCGTTTTTGATTGCCGATTGGGTATCAGTGCCTTCCACAATATCCTCATTTGCATCCCATTCTACCAATGGCAACCGGCCAGTAAATTCGTGCACAGCCCTAAAACGCATTTTAATGCCAGGACTTATACTTCCGCCAAAATATTCTTTCGAGTTACTTAAAACATCGTAAGTAATACAGGTACCCGCATCAACCACTAAACTTGCGTTTGCCGGATATAAGCCATTTGCACCCAAAATAGCAGCCCATCTATCTAATCCTAAAGTAACTGGCGTTTTATATCTGTTTTGTACGCCATTCGTCAACATAGTTGAAAAACGGATATACTCGGTATGCTTTTTTAAAAATACTTCTAATGGTCCAATTTCCTGGTTAACACTACTGATGATGGATTTCGCTGGCGAAAACTTCTCAATCAATTGAGCCAGATCAAGTATCCCAATTTTATTGAAACGCTGATGATGAATAATTTCCTTACCTGCAAAAACGGCAACCTTCACAGCAGAATTTCCAATATCAATGCTTAACCTACGCATTTAAAATCTCCCACTGCAGATAATATGTTCTTAGAAATTCCAATGACTCCATTTTTTATCCATCTTGATTAAAACTAAAAAAGCTTTAATTCAAAAATCATGCACAAAGCTATTAATCTTTGTCAAGTTTCGTTCTAGTTATTTGTTAAAAAAGGTTAAACAAACAGAAAATACTGTATTGAAAGCACAAATAAAACGAACAATGTTTCGTAAAACCAACGTTTTTTGGCATTGCTAAAATAGTAGGCCAACAGTACCGATCCTGGCGGTACACACAGCAAAAAATGCCAGGTCCTGAAATCGGGTTTAAGGTAAAAACTAGCTGCCGAGATAATAAACATGAAAAACAACAGCTGAAAACTTTTCCGTGTACTGATAAAACTCCTGAAGAAATTTTCCCTGAGCTGTAGTGATGCCAGTATGATAATTACTGTTACCGGGATCAGCACCAGGTAATCGTTATAGTTGATTTTAAAAACCGAAGGAAACTTATTGCCTAATGGTTTCCATATCTGATAAAACGAGCTTAAATTATCATTCCAATAATAAAATACGGCCAGAAAAAAGAAAACCGTAATAAAGCCAATCAAGCCAGCTATCCATTCTCGCCAGTTAAATGATCTAAAAAGCAACAGTGCTAAAAAGATCATAAGCAACATGGTCATAAACGGAAAGTAGATCAATGTTCCAACTCCAATAATCATCCCGATATCGAAAACAGTGGTAATGGAGTTCGCACTTTTACCCAATTTTAAAAATTTGTCTATAATCCAAATCAAGAGAAAGTTGCATAACAATGCCGGACTTAGGATCATAAATGGCATGAACAAGCTTGTTCCTGTTATAAACATCAGCCCTGGAAGGAAACTGGGTTTGGCCAATAAATTATGGTTGTTTACAATTCGGTTGAAAATTAAAGCCTGTACATAAACCAAAAGTGCCGCGATAAAAATATTGGTATATGGCGTAAAGGCATTGTCTAAATCTATATTGATCAGCAATCGCGCAAAGGGTTCCAAAAAATCAAAGTTCAGCTTGTCGTGCGTTTCATGAAAAATGGCAATACGCAAAAAAAATGTGTATGCCAGCAAGAATACGAGGTTAATTGGATTTAGCTTTCTAAACTGATTAATCATGCCTTTTTAAAGAGTAGGCAAAGTAAAGAAAATAATTTAACAGTATAGCAGAAAGACCAAAGCTTAAAGACTAAAGACTAAAGCAGCGATGCATATAGTTGTCTATCTCGTAAAGTTTTGTCAGTCAGAGCGGAGTCGAAGACCTTTTGATTAAGGGCGATTAAAAAAGAAATCTTGTTCTTTTTAGAAAAGCGGGGTCCTGTTCGTATAGGTTCCGATAGTCCTGCCATCCGCTTTACCTCACTACGTTCGCTGCCCGCTACTGTCAGGTTTAGATTACTTAGTACTGTACCACAGATTAGAATAAGCTAAGACGAAAGCAGGGATGTATAGTTGTCTATCTCGTAAAGTTTTGTCAGTCTGAGCGGAGTCGAAGACCGTTTGATTAAGGGCGATTAAAAAGAAATCTTGTTCTTTTTAGAAAAGCGGGGTCCTGTTCATATCGGTTCCGATAGTCCTGCCATCCGCTTTACCTCTCTACTTTCGGTGTCCGCTCCTGTCAGGTTTAGATTACGCAGTATTGTGCCACGGATTAGAATAATCCTAAAGATCAAAGCGGATAGGTAGCAGCGGACGGTACCAATAGGCGATAGATAGCTAACCATTCCCAAAAGCGCTGCTTTGCGTTAAATAAACCCGGGAATAGCGGCAGCCCCGATCCTTTATCGGGCTAAAGCGAATAACGGGGCTGTGCAAGCCAAAAGCTTCTGCCATTCATTTCCAAAATCAAACAGCTAACTCTGGTGAGTAAAATCATGATAAGGATCCTTCGACTACGCTACCATTGACGTTATTTGCAAATCATTATTAATCAAAACTTTAGCTGCTTTAGTATTTCCATCCAGCTAGGCCATAGCACTATACCCCCGTTCTGCTTAAATCCGGCCTAACAAATTTTTCGGGCTGCACTGTCCAAGCCAACCCACTAGCTTCGAAAGAAAAATTTTCAGCCGGCAGTTTTTGTTTCTTTTTGATGCCAAAAAGAAAGAGCCCTTCGGCGGCGGCGAGCCGAGGCAAGACCGAGCAGTAGGAAAAGGGAAACGATTGTACGTCACTCATATTGATTTTTATACAATAAATTACCCCTCAGGATGACAATCCGAGGGTGATCGACTTTGGACTCAGGGCTGAAGACTCAGGACTAAACCCTCGCGTATTTCTTCACCATATTATCAATGATCTGGGCCGTTTCATCTGGGAAATTAAACTCATGCTGTTGCGGGTTTTCTACCCAGCTTTTAATAATCGGCAGCCAATTCCTGGTACTTCCCCAAATTACAGGCAAACCAAACTGTTTTAAAGCATAAGCGTTACATTGTTGCTCAAACTGGAAACGCATCGGCGCAACCAGCAGTTTTTTCTTTAAATAAAGGGCTTCTGCAGGTCCTTCGAAACCACCGCCGGTAAACAAACCTTCGCAGGTGGCCAGGCTTTTATTAAATTTTTCGTTGTTAACGGGCTCTACAAAAACATTCCCTTCCTGGTAGGCAATTTTACTGTGTTTAGAAAAAACCTGCCACGTAACTTCAGGGAGCTGTGTAAAAAGCTTTACCAAACGTTTATCATCAATGGCTGGAAGATATACTGTATAATGGCCTAAATTTTCGCTTTTCAGATTCCGGATTTCTGCCCTGATTACCGGGGTATGAATAAAAGTATCGTAACGGTCGAAATGGAAGCCAATGTGGTATTTGGTAGGTGCGTAGCGGCTCAAGATCAGTTTCCCCCAATCTAAAGTTCTTGGACGGGGTACTTTTTTAGATTTAAAGGCAGCCTGATGGCTCAATGATACACATTCTATGCCCTGCAGTTTACAGGCCCAGGCGCTTACAGGTTCAAAATCGTTAACGATAAGGTTGTAGTCTTTCAACGGCAGCTGCTTCATATCTTTTCTAAAGCGGAAAAGATTCATGTTCAGCCATGTTTTAAAATGGTCTACACCACCTTTTTTCCCAAAGATAAAACTGAAACCATGCAATTGGTATTTTACAGGCTGACTGAGTTTCACATCGGCCTGTGTTCCACTTACTAGAATATCCAATTCGCCATACTGCTGAAGCAAAGGAATAATTTCCCTCGCCCTACTGATATGACCATTACCTGTTCCCTGTATTGCGTAAAGTATCTTCATTTATGCCCGAATATCTAAAATTATTGGGCAATTTCATATTTTATATTCTGTAAAAGAATATTTATGTCAAGTTTACTTTTTAAATCCTCCGCATCAGAAAGGATTCCTTCATCCAATTCGTCTTTCGTAAAATGTTGATGTTCGTACTTAAAAACCGTCCAGTTTTTATTTTCATACTCCAAAGCGGTTAAACTTTCCACCCAATCCCCACTGTTCAGATAAACCACTTTTCCATCTTCTGTGGTAATTTCGCGTTGCTCGGCCTGGTGGATATGGCCACAAACCACATAGTTATATCCCTTTTCAATCGCCAGTTCAGCTGCAGTTTGCTCAAAACTATTGATGAACTTAACGGCATCTTTAAATTTAGCTTTGATTTTTTTCGAAAAGCTCATTTTCTCCCGACCGAATGCGGTAAGTACCCAGTTTACGAAACTATTAATGAGGATCAGTGTATCGTAGCCAACCGCACCAAGTTTAGCCAGCCATTTAGAGTGCTGCATGGTAACATCAAAAACATCGCCATGAAAGAACCATGCCTTTTTACCGTCCAGCTCCAGGATTAACTTATTCTGGAGATGGAAAGTCCCCATTTCCATGCCATCAAATTTGCGGAGCATTTCATCGTGATTTCCCGTCAGGTAATGAACCTGAACACCCTCCGATACGAATTTCATTAGTTTACGGATCACCTTCATGTGCGATTCTGGCCAATAACTTTTGCTAAACTGCCAGATATCGATGATATCGCCATTTAAGATCAGTGTTTTGGGTTTTATGCTCTTAAGATATTTTAAAAGTTCTTTTGCGTGGCAACCATAGGTACCTAAATGTACATCGGATATTACGACTACATCGACATTTCTTTTATCCATAAACGGGAAATTTTAGGGGGAAGGATCTTATTACCGCTCGATTAAAGCAGTTCAGAGATAAATTAGCTGTGTTACCACTCCTCTTCCTCATCGAGTTTTACCTCAAAGGGGCTAAAGAAATAAAGTACAACAATTAATAAGCACACGGCAAAGAATGATTCCAACATATCATCTGATTTACATTACAAAGGTAAGACTCTGTATATCAAACAAATGTTACGACATTGTTAAATTTTAGTTTGGTGGTTAATTAGTTTACTGGTTCATTTGTCATTGGTTCATTACCCACCGTCGTCATTGCTGAGATGGTCCGTAAAGCAGAATACAGTAAGATTTAGTGTCTGTTGGCCTAAAATGGTATTTCTTAAGCACAGCGCCACTTCCATTCTGGATAACCATCCTGAACAATGTAATTAAGTGAGTATATCTGTTGTCAGTCTGAGCCTGTCGAAGACCTTTATTTGTCGAAAACAAAAAAACATTTGTCCTTCGACAGGCTCAGGATGACAAACCGTGAAAATATTCCGTGTTTCTGTGTTTCCGTGGCAAAAAATCACAGACAACAAAAAACCCCGCAAGATTATAATCCTGCGGGGTGTAAATCTATTTAAAGATACATTAAGCTTTAACTGCTTTCTTTTTCTTCTTTTCTTCTGAGTAAAATCCGAAACCTAATCCGGCCAACAATAAGATCGACCCAGCTAACGAGATTTTCTCTCCAGTGTAATATGATGTTGGATGGAAAATAAACTCAAGTTTATGGTTACCCGCTTCTAATTGCGCTGCACGTAAAACGTAATCGGCCCTGAAGTATGGCTTTTCAACACCATCGATATACATTTTCCAGCCTTTATCATAATAGATTTCTGAGAACACTGCAATTACATCTTTAGCGGTTGAGTATTCGTAAGTTAAATGATCAGGGTTATAGTTGGTTAATTTAATAAAACCTTCCTGGCCAGTTCCTAAACGTTTGGTATCAATCGAATTTTTGAAACTTTCATCAACTATGGCTTCTTTTTTAGCATCAAAACTGCTAATGGCCTTCATTTCTTCATCAGCATTTTTAGCAAACTGAACACTTTGTACAAACCAGGCATTGCCCGCAGCCGTTGCATTACGCTGCATCTTATACGATCCGTTTTGCGGATCTTGTGTAATGATGTACTTGGTATTTAACATGTCCAATACATCCTGGTTAACACTTTTAGTAAACTGATGCTGAATGAGTTCATCAAAACGTTTCAATTTAGCGGCATGATAACCACCAATTGTTTTATGGAAATTAGATGTACTGGCATCACTAAAAGTATTTATGGTAGCATCGAATACCCTGAAATTCGGGTCTTTATCGGCCATAATAAAATTATCAACGTCTCTTGGCTTAAAGAAATCTGAAGCCGTTTTTTTGTACTCAAAATTTTGGTTATTTAAGTATCTACGGTCTACTTGCCACATATCTACCAAAACAGCCAGCGCCAACAAGCCTAAAGCCAGTTGTGCACTTAATTTTTTGGTAATAAATGCCCAAACAATCCCAAAACCAATAACAACAAAAAAGAATGAACGCAAAGCATCTGCACGACCAATTGCTATTCTATCTTCTACTAATCCGTTTGCTATCTTTTGGGCAATGGAAGCATTATTTTGTAAAGTCTGTGTTAAAGCCTGCACAATTTGCATATGGTTTGATGCTTTAAAGCTGAAAAACAGCGTAGGCACGATTGCTACAATTAAAGCGAAACCACCAGTAATACCAGCCGACCAGGTTAATTTTTTGATCAGAACCTTTTGGTCTACATTACCATCCTGAATTTCCTTGATTGCTAAAATTGCCAATATCGGAACCATTAAACCAACTACTGCCAAAATGGATTCAACTGCTCTGAATTTATTATAAAGTGGGAAATAATCGAAGAATAAGTCACTTATAAGAGGGAAGTGGCGGCCAAAAGAAAGTAATATAAACAAAACTGTTGTTGCCAATATCCACCATTTTAACTGACTACGAACAATGAATAAGCCGAAAACAAATAAGAAACAGATAATTGCACCAAAATAATAGCCACCTTGGGTAAATGGTTTCTCACCCCAATACTGTTGCATATTTAACTGTGACCCCAACTGCTGAATAGCTTGTGTTGTTTGGGTCGGATCACCCCCTGTAATTTCAGAAACAGCTTTATACATGTTCCCTTCCGGCTTCACCAACTTATCTACTCCAGAGGCACCGCCATATAAATCTGGGATTAAAAAAGTAAAACTCTCACCAACACCCTGGCTCCATTGGTAAGCATACTCTTTTGACATACCTGCCCCTTTTTCTGCTGTTGAAGATTCTGTGGCGGTTAAATTAGATTTACCACGGTTTGTTTCTTTAGCATATTCTGCTGTAGACCATAATAAACTTGCGTTAATCATTATAGCAATAGCAACTGAAAAAGCTAGAAAAGCGAACGATTTTAGCAGGTTTGAAACGGTTTTATTTTTAAATGCCTGGTAAAACTCTACAATAACAAAAATAAAAATAGCCAACATCAAATAATAAGTCATTTGAACGTGGTTAGTTCTTATTTCAAGGGCTAAAAACAGTGCAGTTAAACTCGCTCCATACCAATATCTCCCCCTTAGGGTTAACAATATACTTGCTATTATTGGCGCAAAAAAGCCAATTGCCAATGCCTTGCTACTGTGCCCACTTGCAATTAAAACAAAATTGTACATGGTAAATGTAAATGCAATTGCACCTGCTGCAGCCAGCCAAGGATTAACCTTTAATACAATAAACAAGAAATAAGCGCCTAAAAGCAATAGAAGAACTGTACCTGTTGGATTAGGCAGGGCTTTGGTAATTAAGGCAATTCCATAAGTAGCGCCGTTATAGGCGTAAGGTACCCAAATTTGGTAAGCAGGCATACCGCCAAACATCTGGTTGGTCCAAAGCGGTGCCTTACCATCCTTTTCTTTAAAGTCCATAATTTCCTTTTGCATCGCTTGCGATTGGATCACATCGCTTTGCGCTGGGGCTTTACCTACCAAAACAGGACTGAAGTAGGCAAAAGTGATGACTACAAAAAATGCAATAATGGCTAAGTGAATGCCATTTTTATTAAACCAGTTATTCATTAAGGTTTGTTTAAGTTTAAACGAACGTCAAAAATAAAAAATTGGGCGGTATAAAAAAGTAATAAATTAAATGCATACTGAATAAAAAATTAGATTTGTAACAAAGAATAAAAATTCAACCTATTTATTATGAGAAAGTTTGTCGTTACAATCGCTCTTGCTTTGTTATCTTTTTCTTCGTTTTCGCAAATTGTAAGTTTAAATACCAATGAAATTAAAAAGCTGAAAACCCAGATCAAAAATGACGGGGAAACCAAAAAACTATATCTGAGCTTTGAAAAATCGGCATTAAATTATCTAAACGAAAACCCGAATCCAATTGATACCATCAGAACTGAAGGATTATTAAAGGGAAATCCCAGAAAAGAGAAAACCAGATTGGCCCTGGCAGATATGAACAAAATGTTTGCACTGGCCTTACAATACCGGATTACCGATGATCAAAAATATTTAAACAAATGTGTAGAATTTCTTGGTGCATGGGCCAAAATCAATAAGCCAAATGGCGATCCTATTGACGATACCAATCTGGATAAAGCCATTGAAGCTTACGACCTGATTAAAAAAGATATCCCAACAGCTGATAAAAAACAGATTGAACAATGGCTTACTGAAACGGCTTTAGCAGAAATTAACAGCAAGCGGATGAAAGCGGGGAGAGCTACCGCCATTAATAACTGGAACGCTCACCGGCTAAAAGAAGTTAGCGAAATTGGTTACACCTTAAACAATCAGCAGTTTATTAAGTGGACCATCGACAATTTAAAAAGCCACATCAATATTAATCTGTATGCTGACGGAACAAGTTTGGATTTTAAAGAGCGAGATGCCATGCATTACCACATTTACGACCTGGAGCCTATGCTAAAGTTAGCCATTATGATCGATAGGGCAAAGGGGCCTAATTTTTATACCTACGAGTCGCCAAAAGGATCTTCGATCAAAAAATCTGTAGAATGGTTGATCCCATACATTAACGGGGAAAAACAGCACGAAGAATATGTAAATACGACCGTTAAATTCGATCGCGACCGGGCAAAGAACAACGAACCTGGATTTGCTCCCGGCACAATGTTTAAACCCGATTTAGCATTACCGGTATTAAAACTATCGGTCTATTTCGATAGGGCACAGGCTGAACTGTTAAAAAAAGTAAATAACAACGATACCAGCTGGCAGATGGTATTGGATAAACTACAACGCGAAAGCAAATAACCTCCAAAAAAAATAAACTTTCAATAACTATTGAAAGTTTAAAAATAAGTTTATATTTGTGCATGGAACTAGCAGCAGCAAAATTAAAATTTATAGAAGCTTGGGGCAAATTAGGCTCCGAATGGGGAATTAACCGCACCATGGCCCAGGTACATGCGCTGTTGCTCATTTCTCCAGAAGCACTTACTACCGAAGAAATTATGGAAGCGCTCAGTATTTCCAGGGGAAACGCCAATATGACGCTCCGCGATTTAATTGGATGGGGTTTGATAGAAAAACAACACAAAGCAGGCGAGCGGAAAGAGTATTTTTTTGCAGATAAAGATGTTTGGAATATTGCCCGTCAGGTGGCTAAAGAGCGTAAAAAGAGAGAGTTAGAACCTGTTTTAAAAGTTTTAAATGAGCTTTCTGGCGTAGTGGGCGACGAAAAAGATCCTGAGTTTAAAACCTTTAAAAAATCGGTAAGCGATATTAACAAACTTGCTGTCAACGTAGATAAAACTTTAGAAACGATGCTTAAAGCTGAAGAAAGTTGGTTCTGGGGATCGGTGTTGAAGGTGTTTAAATAGATATGAAAGGGAAGATTTGAGATGTGAGATATTAGATATGAGAGGGAGGTATTGAGTAGTAAGTATCGAGTATCAAGATATATTCATCCTAAACGCTAACCACTAAACGATAAACCCTAACCATTAAAAAGCCTTACCCTTAAGTCTGGCTTAATTTTTTAATCATATCTTTCATTTTTTACTGAAAGTATTAAAATTTAAATAAAATGAAAACGCTTAAGAACCATGTGATTTTATTTGATAATGAATGCCCAATGTGTTATGCCTATACCAAAGCATTTGTAAAAACAGGTATGCTGGCCAAAGGTGGTCGTGAGGCTTATCAAAGTATGCCTGAAAACATTTGTCCTTTGGTTGACAAACAAAGAGCTGCCAACGAGATTGCACTCGTAAATACCGAAAATGGTGAAGTAACTTATGGCATCCAGAGTTTATTTAAAATTATTGCGCATGCCATGCCCATCTTTAAACCGCTGTTTTTATTTGGGCCTTTTGTTTATTTGATGCGTAAGTTTTATGCCTTTATCTCTTACAACCGTAAAGTAATTATTCCTGCGGCTGTTAAGGAAAAAACTATTCAGCCCAGCTTTAAAATCCAATACCGTTTGGCCTATCTGCTTTTTACCTGGTTTGTTACAGCTTACATTTTAACCGCTTATGCACATCTGCTTACCGATTTTGTCCCATTGGGCAGCCAATATCGCGAATACCTTATCTGTGGTGGACAAATGTTTTTTCAGGGCACCATCATTGTTTTTTATAAAAAAGAAAAACGCTGGGATTATCTGGGCAACATCATGACCATCTCTTTTGCTGGTGCACTTTTGCTTTTGCCTGTTTTGATTATCGCACAATACCTCATCATCCCTTCTATATTTTTTATCCTTTACTTTTTAATGGTAGCCGGACTTATGTTTTTGGAGCACCTCCGCAGAAGCAAGCTGTTACAATTGGGCTGGACGATGAGTATTACCTGGGTGCTTTACCGTTTAATTGTTTTAGGTTTAATCTTTACTTTATAGGAATCATGAAATACGGAAGAATTGTACTTGCAGGAGGAAACGGATATTTAGGCACCGTACTGGCCAAACACTTTAGTAGTCTGGCTAATGAAGTGATTATCCTATCTAGAAAACCACAAGCTGCAGCAGGGAACATTAAAACCCTCTTGTGGGATGGCCAAACCCTGGGCGACTGGGCAACAAGCCTTAGAGGTGCAGATTTACTGGTTAACCTCTGTGGTAAAAATGTAAACTGTAGGTACACCCCTAAAAATAAGAAAGAAATTATCAGTTCCAGGTTAATCCCTACCCGTTTACTCGGCGAAGTAATCAAAAGCCTGGAAAATCCACCAAAACTTTGGATCAACATTACCTCTGCGACCATTTACCGGCATGCTGAAGACCGTCCGCAAGATGAACTTACGGGAGAAATCGGCGATGGCTTTTCTATTGAGGTATGCAAGGCCTGGGAAAGTAGTTTTTTTGAAAACGAAACCCCAAAAACCAGAAAAGTGGCCCTCAGAATGGGCATTGTACTGGGACTAAAAGATGGCGCATTTCCACGCTTGCTCAACCTGGTTAAACTGGGCATGGGTGGTAAACAGGGCAATGGCGAACAGTATGTAAGCTGGGTGCACGAATTAGATGCCGCAGGCAGTATTGAATGGCTACTGAACCACGATGAGATTGAAGGCATAATCAACTGTACCGCACCCGGGCCAATTAAAAACCACGTGTTTATGCACAGCATCAGAAAAGCATATGGTATCAGCTTTGGTTTGCCTGCCCCAGCCTGGCTACTGGCTATAGGCGCAAAAATAATCGGAACAGAAACCGAACTGATTTTAAAAAGCAGGTGGGTTAAACCAAGCAGATTGTTGAACAATGGCTTTGAATTTAAGTATGCGAAGATAGATGAGGCAGTTAGGGGGTTGAGAGCGGAGGGTTAGAAGGGTATAGTGGAGCACGCAGGGTGCCCAACGGCAGTATGAGTAAATTAAAAATGGCAACAATTATTTTAAAGACACTGATTAATGCGCCGATTGAACGCTGTTTCGATCTGGCTAGAAGTATCGACCTTCATGTACAGTCGATGCAAAGTTCTGGTGAGAAAGCTATCGCTGGGAAAAGAGATGGATTGATCGGCTTACATGAATCGGTCACCTGGCGGGCCAAACATTTTGGCATTCCGTTCGAAATGACAAATAAGATTAGTACAATGGAATACCCAACACGCTTTGTAGATGAGATGGTTAAAGGCCCCTTTAGAAAACTCCACCACCGGCACCAGTTTAAAATAATAGGTGCTCAAACAGAAATGACTGATGTTTTTGAGTTTCAGGCACCGTTTGGTTTATTAGGTCGGCTTGCAGAAAAAATATTTCTCAAAAATTACATGCTGAAACTAATTGAGAAAAGAAACATGGTAATCAAATTTCAAGCTGAATGGTAATATGCGTTATCTGTGCCTCGCACTATCATTAAATTGCCAAAGCACATTAATAATCTTCCAGGCCCCATTTAATTTAACAAGGTGCATATAATCGATCCATTCATCTGCAATTAGTTTAACCGAAGCCGTTTTCTCTGAAATATCAAGCATTTTTATTTCCTTTTTAGGAACAGCAGGGAATTTATCTTTTTTGCGGTTATAACTTTCAGCTAAGATAACCATTGATTCTGCAGAGGTTTCACGAACATAGTCCTTGTTTGTTTCCTTGTCCGTCCAAAATGTGCGTTTAACCAGTCTTGGGTGCAAAGCCTGCTCCATTTGTTTAGGATTTGGGTTATGTTGCGATTCTATATAATCAAGAGCAACACGCTTGATTTCTAAACTATCCTGTTTTGTCTGGCTAAAGCATTTCGTGCTTACCATCCACAAGGAGATAAAAACAATAAAATATTTCATAGTTGTGGATATATATCTGATTTTCGAGTTGAGGGTTAAAAGCATTAAACTTAGACTATATATTTTGAATTTAAACAAAAAACCCTGAAACAAGTTCAGGGTTTACTTTTATTTCACTTCTTCGTAGTCTACGAAGTCGCCGAGTTTATCTGTTTTACTTTGATCGGGTTTTGGAGGCATATAATCTATCGAAATAGAGCCTTCAGGTTTTGACCGTCTTTGTTGTTGCTGCCCTGTAGCCTGGCTCTGCATTTTGCTGGCCAGGTTATTAAACAGCATTGGCAGAATTAACCTAATCAACATTCTGATCAGCCAAAGTACCAATATTGTGATGAAAATGAATTTTACTAATGCCATTTTTTAAATTACTGTTGTTACAAATATAGACGTCATAAAATTTATTTTGTTACTTATTGAGCCTTTAATTGCATTTTGATTACAAATATAATACGTAAATAAACCTATAAAGGTTTTAATATCCACGTTAATCTTCAATAATTTCAGCTACTCGGCCTACCTGACCATCTTCGAGCCTCACTTTGATCCCTCTGGAATGAAAGGCGGATGAAGTAAGCAGATCTTTCACCACACCATAAGTGATATTTCCCGACCGTTGATCTTTCTTCAAAATAATTCCGACCTCTAATCCTGGATAAATGTCTTTTCTGTTTTGCCCGTCCATATGTACTGTGGTATGATTAAAGCTTCAAATTTCCATATTTATTTTGAGTGTTAGGGTAATTTACTGAAATCTATTTCAGGTTTTTTACCTGCGCTGCTTCTGGTAAAGATTTTTCTTGGTGTGGTGTAATCGTTAAAAAAACCACCGTTCTTTAAATAAAAGGCGCCCTTATCTACTCCTCCCTGATAATCCATCCGATATCCTTTTGCACCCGTATTATCGGTAGTAAAGCGCGCGGATTTTAATTCACTCCATGTTCCTTTATCATCGCAGATCCATTGGTTATCGAACAAAACTTTTCGCGATAGGTCTCCCTGTACTGGTGAAAAGTTTTCTAAAAAGGAATGGAAGCGTTTTAAATAAGTTTTAGTCTGCGGCCTGGTAAAACTGGCTATCAATTGCCATTTATTGATTTCGGGTGCAAAGAAATATGCAGTGTATGTGGTTAGGCTATCTTTCCCAGGTACACCATGCAACAAGAATTTATAGGTATTTCCTGCTTTCCACATGTAGTTCAGGTAGCTCTGGCCTCCAGCACCTTCATTCCCAAATTCTCCTGTATGTACACCTTCTCCTTTCTTTAGCATTTTTATTTTGTGCGATTCCGGGATACTTTTGGGATCGTCGGTATTGAAAGGGCTCCATACCGAAAATAAGATATGCCGTTCGGTTGGACTATTTACCTGCATACCGAAATAACCTTCACCAAATCCATTCGCCATAAAATAAGAGCCTAAAATATCTTCACCCTTTGGCACAGTTACTTCGTTATAATACCACGCTGCATTTACATTATCAGGCTGCTGATAGTTCAGGTGAACCGATGGACCACGTCTGCCCCAATGAAAAAAGTTGCCTTCGTTGTTTTTAACATAAGCGGTTTTGCCTTCCGTGGCTGTTCCATTAATGGATAAGGTTTGTATTGAAGGAAATTTCGCTCCACTTTTGCTTATTCCTTTAATGGTTAAGGCTACATAGCCTGTGTCTTTAATGCTCCACTCGCCAATCTTACCATCAAAAGCTTTGGTTTCGTCAAAACTGACCTTTTTAGATTGATTGTTGATGGCAAATTCGAGCACCGATTGCCCATCGACTACAGGTTTATCGCTTAATGATACCGTTATGGTACCAGGCTTGGAAACCCGAAAATAAGCTGTAAAATATTCTTTTGGATTGGACCAGTTTACAATTCCCCTGTTGGATAATGTTCTTTCTGAATCCTGATGTAAGGAACTGTAAGCATTTCCGGCAAGTGGGAGTGAAATTGTTGTCGCATTTTGGGCATGACTTTTAAGCCCCAAGGCGCCGAGTACGATCAGCGCGAGTAGTTTTAGAGATTTCATTTGATGATTTTTAGATAACTTATTGAAAGCAATTCTACCTCAAATTATCTAAAAATCAATCTTTAAAACCAAATCGTTACTTGCCGAATTTTTCGTTAAACATTTTCTCTAAGGCAAACATTTCGTCGCGCAGTTTTGCTGCCTGTAAAAAGTCCATGTCTTTTGCTGCTTTTTGCATGTCCTTACGTGTCGTATCAATTGCCCTTTGCAGCTCCGCTTTGCCCATGTACTGTACAATCGGGTCTGCTGCAATACTGATTTCTGCATTTTCTACATAAGCCCTGGCTTTATTGTCGCTGGCTTTTTGTGAAAAATCGAGCACAGAAGTCTGCTCTAAAATTGCTTCTCTTGATTTACCTACAGTTTTTGGGGTAATTCCATTTTCAAGATTGTAGGCAATCTGTATATCTCTACGTCTGTTCGTTTCTGATATAGTCTTCTCCATACTATCTGTTATGCCATCAGCATACATAATTACACGGCCCTTATCGTTACGGGCAGCACGGCCTATGGTTTGGATCAGCGATTTTTCAGACCGTAAGAAACCTTCCTTATCGGCATCTAAAATAGCAACCAAAGTAACCTCCGGCAAATCCAAACCTTCACGCAAAAGGTTAATTCCAACCAACACATCAAATTCTCCTAAACGTAAACCACGAAGAATCTCTACACGTTCGAGGGTTTTAATTTCAGAATGGATGTACCTGGTCTTGATATTTAAGCGATCAAGGTATTTTGTTAATTCTTCAGCCATACGTTTGGTTAATGTGGTAACCAGAATACGTCCTCCGTCTTTTATGGTAATATCTATTTCATCCAAAAGATCGTCAACCTGGTTAATGGCAGGTCTGATTTCAATAACAGGATCTAACAAACCTGTAGGTCTAATCACCTGCTCTACTACCACACCTTCTGATTTTTCTAATTCATATTCAGCCGGCGTTGCACTTACATAAATGGTTTGCGGTGCAAGGGCTTCAAATTCATTAAAGTTTAAAGGGCGGTTATCAAGAGCTGCCGGCAAACGGAAGCCATACTCAACTAAAGATAATTTCCTCGATCTATCTCCGCCATACATGGCCCTGATCTGTGGAACGGTAACATGGCTTTCGTCAATTACCATTAAATAATCTTCAGGAAAATAATCTAACAGACAGAAAGGACGCATGCCAGGTTGCCTTCCATCGA
This sequence comes from Pedobacter sp. R-06, assembly GCF_049913135.1. Taxonomy (NCBI): domain Bacteria; kingdom Pseudomonadati; phylum Bacteroidota; class Sphingobacteriia; order Sphingobacteriales; family Sphingobacteriaceae; genus Pedobacter; species Pedobacter sp. R-06. Next base: position 5,352,117 of record NZ_CP183977.1, read on the forward strand.
AGAAACGCGAGTAATTTTCGATACCGGAACAATAGCCTAGTTCTTTCATCATTTCGATATCGAAATTGGTACGTTCTTCCAAACGTTTTGCTTCCAGTAAATGCCGATCTGCAATTAACTGGTTCTTACGGATTTCAAGCTCTTCCTGTATTCCCCAGATCGAAGAATTGAACCTATCTTTCGGGGTAACGAAAAGATTGGCCGGATAAATGGCCATATCTTCTAATTTCTCTATGGTTTTTCCAGAAACCGGGTCAATCGACGAAAGCTCCTCAATATCATCACCGAAAAAAGAAATGCGGTAAGCATGATCAAGATAGGCCGGAAAAATATCAACGGTATCGCCTTTAACCCTAAAGGTTCCGCGTTTAAAGTCTGTTGTAGTTCTGGAATATAAAATTTCGACCAGACTATGCAAAAATGCATTCCTCGAAATCCTTAAGCCCACGCCAAAACGGAAAACCATCCGCGAAAAATCTTCCGGATTACCCATACCATAAATACAGGAGATGGATGATACCACGATAATATCGCGCCTACCGCTCATTAACGAAGAGGTAGTACGTAAACGGAGTTTTTCAATCTCCTCGTTTATGCTCAGGTCTTTTTCGATATAAGTATTACTTGATGCGATAAAAGCTTCAGGCTGATAATAATCGTAATAAGAAACAAAATAATTCACCGAGTTTTCAGGGAAGAAATTTTTGAACTCGCCATAAAGCTGCGCTGCCAAAGTTTTATTATGACTCAAAATCAGGGTAGGCTTTTGTGTCTGCTCGATCACATTGGCTATCGTAAATGTTTTTCCCGATCCTGTAACGCCTAATAAAGTTTGATAATATTCGTTGGCATTTACGCCATCTACCAATTGTTTTATCGCGTTCGGCTGATCTCCGGTAGGTTGATATTCTGAGGTGATTTTAAATTTCATGGGTATACCAAATATACGGTTTAAGCCGCAAAGAGTAAAACAGGATAAAGTCAGGAAAGTTGGCGTAATAAGAAATTTATTCCTTTCAGAATTTTATACCCTTCAATACCCAAATAGCCTTTTAGACAGATTAAAGACATATCAACCTAGTATTACACCTCAATAAAAATCCCCATTGAAAAATTCAATGAGGATTTTTATGAAACAAGGTCATTCTCGCATAAGCGGGAATCTAAAGGCTTATTGCATTACGATTATCTCCGATGAGTACTTCGTGGTTCCCAATCAGGTTGGGAATGACGCAACTTATAACGCTATTTACCTGCAGCAGCCTGCATTGGGTTTTTACCAACCGATTGGCCTCTTACTGCTCCACCAACTTTGGTTTTATATACCTTAAACTTACTTTCTTTTGCTTTACCGCCCCAGGTGTTATTTGAGGTATCAATATCGGCAGTTTCGCGTAATGGATCTACTAAAATAGAGGCTACTTCTTTATTTTTAACGTAAAACTTAGCTGTTTTCAATTCATTATGTCTCCAAATCTGAGCAGGAATACGGTCTATTTCCTTTGTTCCATCTTTATAGGTAAACTCAACAATGATAGGCATTACTAAACCTCCTTTATTGCTAAAGCTCAGTTCGTAAAGAAATTTGTTGCCATATTTGTCCTGCTCTGCTGAGGGAACAGGTTCTAATGTTGCAGCAGTTTCCGTTTTAGTAGCAACAGTGGTATCAACAGCAACCATTCCTCTATCGTATTTATAGTAGAAATCTTGCGCTGCTGGAGTTTTATCTACGTAAAAATTAATTTTCTTATCCTCACGGTTCCTGATTTTTGAAATATCTTCAAAGGCATTAACAGCGGGTTTATCAATTTTAACCATTTTAGATTTGGCTTCCGGTAAATCTTTAGGAAAATCGGCTTTCGCAAATTTTACGCTGTCTAAAGATATATCACATGGATCGGTTCCGTAAAACCAACCTCTCCAAAACCAATCTAAATCTTCGCCGCTGGCATCTTCCATGGTGCGGAAAAGATCAGCAGGTTCAGGATGTTTAAAAGCCCATCTTCTCGAATATTCTTTAAATGCGTAATCGAAAAGTTCTCTTCCCATGATGGTTTCGCGAAGGATATTTAAACCGGTAGCGGGTTTCGAATATGCATTCGGACCGAAACGGGTAATATTTTCTGAGTTGGTCATAATTGGCTCCAGCTCATCCTTAGGCAGCTTCATGTAATCAACAATGGTATACGCAGGTCCTTTTTTACTTGGGAATTTGTTGTCCCAAAGCTCCTCGGTTAAATACTCAACAAAAGAATTTAGTCCTTCGTCCATCCAGGTCCACTGGCGTTCATCACTATTTACGATCATCGGGAAGAAGTTATGCCCAACCTCGTGAATAATTACACCTAACATCCCATTTTTAGTGCTTTCGCTGTATGTTCCATCAGTATCTGTTCGGCCATAGTTAAAACAGATCATTGGGTATTCCATTCCATTCGCAGCTTCAATACTTTGTGCAACAGGGTAAGGATATGGGATGGTGAAATCTGAATAGGTTTTAATGGTATGTGCCACTGCACGGGTAGAAAACTTGCTGTACAGGTTGTATGCTTCTTTTCCATAAAAACTCATACACATTACAGTATTGTTATTGGCCTGAATTTTTTGAGGCATGGCATCCCAGATAAACTTACGGGAAGAGGTCCAGGCAAAATCGCGGACATTATTCGCATTAAAAACCCATGTTTTTTTAGCTGTAGATTTTTTTGTTTCTGCCAGTTTGGCTTCAGCCAAAGTTTGGATTTCTACGGGTACAGCAGCAGTTTTAGCAGCATTATACCTACTTAACTGTGTTGGATTTAAAACAGCACTATAATTGATACACTCTCCTGTCGATCCCACAAGGTGATCAGCCGGAACAGTCATTTGCACTTTAAAATCGCCAAAGGTTAAGGCAAACTCACCTCTACCTGTAAACTGATGGTTTTGCCATCCCTGAAAATCGCTGTATACACATAAGCGCGGATACCACTGGGTCATGGTAAACAGGTAGTTTCCATCGGTTGGAAAAAACTCATAACCTCCACGGCCACCCACACTCATCCGGTCAGAAATTTTATAGTTCCAATCGATATTAAAGATAAATTTTTGTCCACTTCTCAGTGCTACAGGCAAATCTACCCTCATCATGGTTTTGTTAACCGTATAGGATAAATTTTTACCTGTTGCATCGGTTAATTTGGTAATGTTTATGCCATAACCATTGTTTCCTGTTATACTTAACTGATCTAAATTTTTAGTAGTTCCGGTAACAGGCATCTTAGTCGCATCCTGATAATTGGCATTTCTATCCGTGCTATGCTCGTTTTCATCAAGCTGCAACCAGATATAAGTTAACGGATCAGGAGAATTATTGGTGTAAGTGATCGTTTCGGACCCCGTTAACAACAGATTTTTTTCATCCAGCTCACATTTGATGTTATAATCGGCACGCTGCTGCCAATATTTAACACCAGGCGCTCCGCTGGCTGTACGCTGTTCATTAGGTGTTGGTAAAATGGTGCCCAACTGCTCAAATTTATTCCCATGGTTACTCCCTGGGTTATTCTGAGTATTTTGGGCCATAGCCAAACTACCAGAAAAGAATAGCAGGCCGGTTAAAGTAAATAGTTTATTCATTATACGGTTTATTAAAAAGGAATTCGTTCTAAAGCCATTTTTAAAGCCAGGCTAAATACGGCTGCTGATATAAACAAAACCCAGCTCATGCGTTTGATGCGGGTATAGTTAAAAATTAAAAAGGTAATTAAAAGAATGATGATCACCATAAAAACCTGTCCGGCTTCTAAACCTACATTAAAACCAAACAGGCCCCAACCAATATGCTGATCTTTGGCCAGCATTATCCGGATGGAGTTTGCAAAGCCCATTCCATGAATAAGCCCAAAACCAAGCGCCAGAAAATAATTGATCTTGATTGATTTTAAAGAGAAGTTCTTTCTAAACAAATTGCTGATTGCAGTAATTACAATGGTACAGGGAATTAAAAATTCTACCCATTTACTATCAAACCTGATCATATCCAATACACTTAAAAGTAAGGTAAATGAATGGCCGATGGTAAAGGCCGTAACCAATATGAGTACCTGCTTTAAATTGACATAACTGTAAATGGCAACCAGTGCCAAAATAAATAGCTGGTGGTCTAAAGCATCGGCACTGATGATATGCGCCCAACCCAATTTAAAATAAAAGATAAAATCTTGTAACGGCATGAATAATAAGCTAACTATTGAGAATAAAATAGTTTACAATAGCTAAAATTATATTTTTAATTACAAAAACCCCAAATATCCTTCAAACAAAAGCCTTAATACTAAATTTGTTACTGTTTTTTAAGTTATTTAGTGCTTTTTGGTGAAGTTTTATCGCAAACAACTGGGTTTACAGTTGTAAACAAAATTGTTGTTTCATATACATGGTCAATACGGTAACTTGGTACTTACAACTATTGGTCTTCTATTCAAAACTATGCTTTGGCTCAAATATCACTTACAAAAACCTGAAAAAGGTTTCGATCCTGTTCCAAAAGCTTTTGCAGAACAATATGCTGCAAACGAATACAGAAAAATAGACAGTAAAATTATAGATGTTATAAAAACCCACTTAGGTAATTTCGAAAACAAAACTTTACTTGATCTGGGTGCCGGTCCTGGGCAATATAGTATTGAATTTGCCAAAAGGGGCGCTAAAGTTACCTGGCACGACATTAGCCGGAATTATTTAACAATAGCAAAAGCCAAGGCTCAGGACGAAAATATAACAGTAAGTTTTTCATTGGGTTATTTAGAAGAAGCCCAAGGCAAGTTCGATATTCTTTTTAACCGCATATGTTGGTATTACTGCATTAACGATTATCGGTTTGCAAAATGTATATACAACTTGATTAAAAAAAACGGGTACGGTTTTATTGTGGTTAACAATGAGAAATATCTTCAGGAAGAACTTGCAAAAGAATCGGGTTTTAGAAAATTGGCCATTAAAATAAGCTATTGGCTCAATGAAAATTTCAATATTAAGCTTACACATGTTCATCCATCCCATAAGAAATTAAGTAAAATATTTGCCCGCTTAAATTTCAGGCACTTACATTTAGAACAATGTGGGCATAACACCTTAATTACATTTAACAAGTAGACTGATTATGTTAACTTTGTCCTTTTAAGGAAAGATTTAATATGTTGATGCGTAAATTAAAATATAGCTTTTTGCTTTTGTGTGTTGCTTTTTTTTCTGTTGGGGCAGGAATAAAACATCCTTTGCATGTAAGTACAACTGAAGTAAGCTTTAATGCGAAGGATAAAACTTTAGAAGTAAGCTGTAAAATCTTTTCAGACGACTTTGAGGCAATTTTAGCCAGATTATACAAACAGAAAACCGACCTGAGCAGTCCGAATATGAAGAACGCCATGGATGAATTGGTAAAAAAATACCTGCTTTCTCATTTACAAATAAAAGCCAATGGCAAAGCTGTTGCCATGAACTACATCGGATTTGAGATCGATCATGAGGCTACTAATATTTATCTTGAGGTAGAGAAAATTCCGTCTATAAAATCTGTTGAGGTGAACGATACTATTTTATATGATATGTTTGATGATCAGATGAGCATTGTACATATTGTAAAAGGCCCTAACCGTAAAAGCACAAAAATCCTTTACCCGGAAAAAAAGTTCACAGCAAACTTTTAATTGTAATTTTTGTATTAAATTACGGCTCAATGTTAAATTACCGTTAATTTTAAAGGCAATATTATTAAAGTTAATATCTGCTGAGAAATATTTCTTGTAATCTTTTTTTAAATACCGTGTTGTTAAAAATAAGTTATGCATCTAATCATCTTCTCCAACATATTAACGCCTCGGATAAAATATATCTTTAACTTTATTTTTAAAGATATTCTTAAAACAGAATTAGAATTTACGGGCAATAGCCAATATTTTCTACAAAGCGAGCATATCAAAATCAGTTATGGAGAGGCGCCATTAGGCGAGGAACTTTTCTTTAAGAGCACTGCTTTACTCTTCTCCAACAAATTGGAGGAAGTTAAGCCAAAAACCATTTCTTTTGGCGAATATCAGGCTCCTTTTCCAGTTGCACAATCAGCCTTGCCATTTGATGTTTTTGCTGCCTCATTTTTTATATTAAGCCGGTATGAGGAATATTTTTATCCCAAAAAAAACGAAGAAGAATTTAGGCCATCAAAAAGCCATCAGCATAAATGGAAAATTTTAGATAAACCGGTTATTGATGAATGGGCATTGATCATTAAAAGTTTGATCAAAAAAAAGCATCCGCATTTTAAGTTCAACGAAAAAAAATTCCAGCACCAGCCAACCGTTCACTTCAATATTTTGCCCAACCTACCCGAAGGATTATTAAATAGGACCAAATTTATTTTCAGTGCCATCTTTAAAAAAGAAAACAATTACCTGAGTTCGAAATTTGATAGGTTAACAGGAGTAGGGATTAATAATGAGCAGGTTCTGGACGAAGTAAACCAGTTATTTTCTTCAAAAAAAAGTAATCCCCTTTATTTTGTTGATTTCCCTGATGTGCCGATAAATTACATTAGAATAAATGGCGTTTCAAAAACACTTAGCGATCAATCAGTCGGATTATTAAGACCTTGTGCCAGTGATAAGCAAAAAATGCTTGAGATTAAAGAAGGCCTGGTTAAGCTCAAAAAAATCCATCCAAACCCCTCACCTGTAAGTAGTCAGCAGTTAGAAGTATTAAAATTCCCCATTTGTTATTTAAATATTCTTAATTCCGGCATTACTTCAGATTATTCTATGGGTTATAGTAATGTACCGGGCTTTAGGGCCGGAACCTGTACGCCATTTAACTGGTACGATCTACAGCTCGAAAAAGTAACCCCTTTAATCGTTAATTCTTACTGCCTCACCGATTATATTCTTCAGTTTTTAACACATGAGGCAGCCACTAGAACAGTACATCAATATATCGGAGCCGTGAGGGTGGTAAACGGTACCTTTTATAGCAGTTGGAACCTAAAAAGTCTGTCTTCAAATGCAAAATACAAAAAACTAAAACTGCTGTTTAAAGAAATGATCGATTACGCTGGAAATTGATTTTAATTTAATTTATCCGGCTTAAAATTGCTAATTTTAGTAATTATACGTCCCACTGGAATAAACCTGTAAGATACCGGAAACATTATGATGATTTTTGATGTAAGCAAGACAAAATCCATCGCCAATACCTTTATTGCCGAACTTCGGGATGAGAATATCCAGAAAGATTCGATGCGTTTCCGCAAAAACATGGAAAGGCTAGGTGAGTTTTTTGCCTATGAAATCAGCAAATCATTGGAATATACCGTTCAAGAAACCGTAACGCCTTTAGGTGTATCGTCCTGTGAGGTTTTAACTCAGCAGCCCGTTTTAGCGACCATACTCCGAGCCGGGTTACCACTTCAACAAGGCTTGCTTAACATCTTCGATAAAGCTGAATGCTGTTTTATTTCTGCTTACCGAAAAGTGAAGAAGAGCGGCGATTTTGTGATTCAGATGGACTACATTTCTACCCCTGATTTAGAAGGAAAAGTTTTGATTATGGCCGATCCGATGTTGGCAACCGGGCAAAGCATGGTGATGTGCTGTAAAGAACTGATCAACCGCTACAAAATTGCAGAACTTCATATCGTTGCCGCAATAGCCAGCACAGAAGGTGTTGCCCATGTACGCGCTAATTTACCAAAAGCAAAACTTTGGCTTGGAGCAATCGACGAAGAAATGACCAGTAAATCTTATATCGTTCCGGGACTTGGCGATGCTGGTGATCTGGCCTACGGAGAGAAAGTTTAACTTTTAGTCTTTAGTCCAAAATCAACATTCTTATAAACACAATCGAGTGAACATTCTCTTTATATGCAGCAGAAATAAATGGCGTAGTGCCACTGCCGAAAATATCTATAAAAACCATCCCGATCATCAGGTAAGGTCAGCGGGAACAGCACCATCGGCCAGGGTTAAAACCAATGCAAAACTAATTATCTGGGCCGATCTCATCTTTGTGATGGAGAAAAAGCATAAGCAAAGGATCATTGAACGTTTTCCAAAAGAAACCTGCGATAAGGAAATTATTACACTCGATATCCCTGATGAATATCAGTATATGGATGAAGACCTTATTGAAGAACTAAATGCAAAAGTTGCCGATTATTTATAAATCAAAAATCATTAGGCTACCTTTGTGAAAATCATCACTCATGAAAAAGCACATTTTCTTCGACCTTGACCACACCATTTGGGATTTTGACCGTAATGCCGAAGAAACATTAAATGAGCTGTACCAAACTTATAAATTAAAGGAGCTTGGCTTAAAATCGTGTGCCGACTTTATTACAACATATACCGAAAACAACCATCAACTGTGGGCCGATTACCACTTGGGAAAAATCACCAAAGATTTTTTAAGATCGGAAAGGTTTAACAAAACATTCATTCAACTAGGTATTCATCCTGATGCGGTACCCCATCAATTTGAAGACGATTATGTAAACATCTCACCCACCAAAACCAATTTGTTCGATGGGGCAGAAAATGTTTTGGGCTACCTACAGCAAAAATATACCCTGCATATTATTTCTAATGGCTTTAAGGAAACAACCTTAACCAAAATGAACCTGTCTAACCTTAACCCATACTTCGAAAATGTGATTATCTCAGAAGATGTGGGTGTAAACAAACCCAACCCCATCATTTTTGAATATGCACTGGATAAAGCAAAGGCTTTAAAAGAAGAGAGTATCATGATCGGTGATAGTCTTGAAGCTGATATTTATGGTGCTTTAAATTTTGGTATGGAGGCTATATTTTTCAATCCTTTACAGAAAGAAAAACCTGGTGATGTGCAGAAAGAAATTGTGCATCTCGAAGAATTATTGAAACTTTTTTAGCTTTACTCCTTTTTTGTTTGGTTTTGGCATTCATTTGGCATTAGCTTAAAACACACAAATGAAACCTTAATTAAAAATGAAGAAGACCATCTTTTTAGGATTGGCAATGCTTTTTGCTACCCTAAGTTTCGCTCAAAACAACCGCAGTTCTGCCGAAGTATTTTTGCAAATTGCTAATCCAGGCAAATATAACGTGTATTTAGACGATGAACTTGTTGGATCGGCCAATGGTAGGTTCCGTTTTTACGATGTATACAATACCGCACCAATACTATCTATTATTCAGGGCAATACTGTAATCCTGAAACAGAGAATAAGGGTTATCCCACAACAAAGGCTTGTTTTAAGTTTTGAAGATAAACGGTTAATTACCTTAAAACAGCTAACGATCTATCGAAACAGGCAATATGCCCTTGACGATTTTGATGGCTATACAGGAGATTACAACACGGGCATTGTTCCTCCTCCACCAGCAGTGCCCGAGTTGAATTACAGATTGTTATCTGATGAGGCTTTTCAAGCTTTTTTAACGCAATATAGAAGGGAAAGTTTTGATGATGGCAGAACCAGAATGATTAATGTTGTTAGTAAAAACGCCTCATTGCTGAGCGCTCAGGCCAGGGTGCTTTTAAAATCTTTCGCCTTTGATGATGAACGGTTGAAGGTAGCCCGAAATCTTTACAAAACCGTTGCCGATCCTCAGAATTACTTTACCTTATCTGATATTTTTACTTTTAAATCTAATAAGGACGACTTTTTAAAATACTTGGAGAACCAGTAATTCGGCTTATCTTTATTAAATGACGGCTGCAAAAATAAAGGCATCGATACATAAAATTGTCGATGCCTATAAATCTAAATTATCTCACTATTCTGAGGATATTTTTCAAACCACACCACCCATTGCCGGATGGAGTTACAGCGAAGTATACTCGCATATTTTCGATTCAAGTCTGCTCTCCTTAATTGCACTTGAACGCGCAGCAAGTGGTAAAGGCGAAAACAAACCCACACTTTTTATTGTAAAACTGATTTTGCTTTTAGGCACCCTGCCGCCGTCAAAAAAATATAAAGTTCCGAAAAGACTGGCTGAGCGTGTTAAAAAAATCAGCAAAACAGAAGCGCTCGATTTTATTTTAGAATTTGAAAAAGGTCTTGATGATAATTATCCTGTAATTGCCAACGCAAAAGCCGATTGTAAAACAAAACACCCACGACTAGGATACTTAAATGCCAGGCAATGGCTAAGATTTATCGAAATTCATTTAAAACATCACCTCAAGCAGTTAGAAAGGATAGAAAAGAGTTTTTAGGCGTAAATTAATTTCGCCATATTTGGATAAATTAAATTCAGCGCCATGAAACATGTGTTTTATCTGTTCGCCTTAACTCTACTTTGCGCCTGTAATAGTGAAATGAAAGAAACTGCTCAGGCGGTTATCCCAACGCCTACGGGAATACAGGGACTTCAAAAAAGCAATACCGTGCAGCCCGCAGCGCAAAGTATCAAAACTAACCTTATTTTCAATCCGCCGCATGGCGATGCCGGCCATACCTGTGCTTTAGCTGTTGGTGCACCATTACACCAAACAGCTGCCATTCAACCACAAAAAAGTGCTATTCCACAACCAGTAACTGTTCCAGCACCTCCTGTTGCAGTAAATACATCAGGCAAAAAACTTAATCCTAAACATGGAGCGCCCGGCCACAGATGTGATATTGCTATTGGCGCACCGCTGGATAGCAAACCAACGCAGGTAGTAGCCACACAACCTGCAGTAAAGCAAACGGTAGCGATAAAAACAGGGAAGGGTTTGAACCCACCTCACGGCCAACCCAACCATCGTTGCGATATTGCTGTAGGTGCACCATTAAATAGCAAACCTGCCCAAGCTGTAAATACGGTTCCTGTCCCGGCTCCTGCAACTAAAACTTCAGAAACAAAAACACTGGAGACAAAAAGTGAAGGAAAATAACAGTGCATATGGTGTACTTAATATTTTGAATTTTCAGCACCTAACTTAACGCACATTTTTTTACATCTTTGCGTTAATGAAATTACCCGCCATAAAAGGTTTTGACGAAGAAGCATTTAACAAGTATTTAAAAAATACGGGGTGGGTAATGTTTGGCAAAATACTGAGCATGATTGTCGGCTTTGTTGTTGCCAGGTTCCTGGGGCCGATTTCCTTTGGTGATTTAAGCTTTGCCGATGCATTTACTGCAATTGCTGCAGCTATTGGCGCCTTAGGTTTGGATACGTTCATAATCAGAGAAATATTGAACGATCCAACTAAAAAAGATGAGATATTAGGAACTTCCTTATTACTAAGATTGGGTGTTAACTTGTTATTGATCCCCATTTCAATCGGTTTATATCTCGTTTTTCATAAATTATCAGACAATCCCGGCGAACCATTAACCTATGTAGTTGCACTGCTGTCTTTTGCCGCATTTTTTAAATCATTTAATGTAATTGATTCATACTTTCAATCACAGGTACAATCTAAGTATGTAGTCCACATTCAAAATATCTGTGTAATACTTTCAGCTCTAGTAAAAATTTTATTAGTTGTTTTACACCTGCCGGTGATCTGGTTTGCCTGGGCATTGGTTTTCGACGGTTTTATCTTAGCTCTTGGTCTTGTTTTACTTTACCAAAATAAGGGATTAAATCTATTTAACTGGCATTTTAAGAAAGCTCGGGCAAAATCACTTTTAAAGCAATCAGCTCCTTTAATACTATCAGCAGTTATGGTATCTATTTACATGAAAATAGACCAGGTGATGTTAAAAACAGAAGGAAGTAGTGCTGTTGGAATCTATAGCGCCGTAGCCAAAATTAGTGAGGCCTGGTATTTTATTCCTGTTGCTATTGTTACTTCTGTTTTTCCGGCCTTGATAAATGCCAGAAAAACCGATCATAGCCGCTACATCAAACGCCTGCAAAATCTATATGACTTATTGGTTGCAATAAGTTTGCCTGTTGCAATAATTATTACTTTTGCATCAACACTCATTATCCGTATGATTTACGATAACCGTTTTGAAGGTGCAGAACACATGTTACCCATTCACATTTGGTCTGGTGTATTTGTATTTTTAGGAAGTGCCAGCTCCCAGTACTTATTGGCCGAGGGATTTACAAAGATTTCCTTTTACCGCACCGCTTTTGGAGCGATTATAAACATTCTGTTAAACTTCTGGCTAATACCACGCTATGCTGGTATTGGTGCATCAATTGCTACCTTAATAGCCTGTGCCTGTTCGGCATTTTATATTTTATTAATTCCTAAAACCAGGCAACAAGGTATAATGATGTTAAAATCATTATTTTTGGTCACCGCATTTCAAAAAATATTTAAACGTTGAGTACTCTTAAAGCATTAACCACATTAATGGCAAAGCCAAGCAGGCTTAAGGCATTATTATCATACGGACATAAAGGCTACCTGAACAGCATTGGCTGGTTCACGGCTTTTGATAAAAAACAGGCCGTAGACGGGCAAGGAAAAGCATTGCCATGGGTAACCTATTCGTTTATCGATTTTATTAAAGAACGCATAAACAAAACACAGCACATTTTCGAATACGGCTCTGGCAGTTCTACTATTTTTTATGCAGAAAGAGCTGGCTCGGTAACTTCTGTGGAGCACGATAAAGGCTGGTTTGATAAAGTAAAAAATACAAGTCCGGCCAATGCCGAGATGATATTCTGCCATTTGGAAAAAGATGGGGAATATGCTAAAAAAGCAACCTTGCTCGATAAAAAATTCGACATTATTATTGTTGATGGTCGAGACCGTGTAAACTGTTGTAAATATAGCGTTGATGCATTATCAGAAAGCGGAGTATTAGTTTTGGATGATAGCGAACGTGAAGTTTATAATCCTGCCCGTATGCTTTTAAAGACCCAAGGTTTTAAAGAAATCAGCTTCAGTGGGATTTCACCAGGCCTTTTTTACGAAAAAGCAACCTCAGTTTTTTATAAGCAGGATAATTGTTTAGGTATTTAAATCAGTAAGCATCATGTTAAGCGAAGAAGTAAAAACGGCCTACGATAATTTTTATACCAATAGCGATGTAGCATGGAGAATGCTTGGCGCAAAATATAAAGCCCAGAACATTGTTGACGTTTGTAAAGGGTTAAAGCCTAAAAAAGTGCTTGAGGTTGGCGCCGGAGATGGCAGTATTTTACATTTTTTAAATGAATGGCATTTCGCACCAGAATTGTATGCTTTAGAAATTGCACAGAGTGGTGTCGACATTATAAGAGACCGTAACCTCGCTAGTTTAAAAGAAGCACAAACTTTTGATGGTTATAAAATCCCTTATGAAGATGATGCATTTGATCTGATTATTCTTGCGCATGTTTTAGAACATGTAGAACACGAAAGAATCCTGATCCGTGAATTGAAAAGGGTAGCAAGATACATTGTAGTAGAAGTACCTAAAGATTATCGCTTTGGTGTAGACCAAAGAATGAAACATTTTCTGGATTATGGGCACATTAACATGTACACCCCAACTTCCTTAAGGTTCTTGCTGCAGAGCGAGGGTTTAGAAATCCTGGAAGATAAAGTTTCGATGACTGCCCCAGAAACGGTAAAGTTTAATGAGTTTATCAATAGAAAAGCACCAAAAACATTTTCTAAAAATTTAAAAATAGAACTGGAATACCGCATTAAAAAAACCTTGGGCAATTTGTTGGGGAAGAAAAAGCAAGAACAGTTTGCCAATGCCTATACCGTATTAACAAAAAAGTCTGACAATAATCTACATATATTTTAGGAGTAGGGGATCGTCATTTCGAGCGAAGTGTAACGAAGCCGAGACCCATGTAGTGCTCAGCGAAGCTAAATCTTATGGCTTGATTCTTAACATCATTTAAAGATTTCTCCATTCCGCGTTGCTCCAGTCGAAATGACGAGAACAACTGGCCAGTTTATTGATAGACTTAATTGATAAAAAACAAAAATGCAAAACCTTGCCCCAATAGCACTTTTCGTATACAACCGCCCGCAGCACACCGAGCGTACGTTACAATTTCTGCAGCAAAATGAACTGGCAGCACAAAGCCATTTGTATATCTTTTCCGATGGCGCCAAAACAGTTCAGGATGAAGAAAAAGTCGCTGCCGTAAGAAAAATCATCAAAAAAGCAGATGGTTTTAAATCGGTTAAAGTAATCGAAAGTAAGGCCAATGCTGGCTTAGCCAATTCGGTAATTGCTGGGGTAACTCAATTAATTGTAGAATACGATCAGGTAATTGTTTTTGAAGATGACCTGGTTACCTCACCCCATACTTTAGCCTATTTCAACAATGCTTTAAACCATTATCGCGAAGAGGAAAAAGTAATGCATATTGGCGCCTATATGTATCCTTTAAAGTCAGATAACCTTTCGCAATCATTTTTTTATAGGGCCGCCACAAGTTGGGGCTGGGCCACGTGGGGCAGGGCATGGAAAAACTTTGAACCGGATATTGATGTCCTTATCAAACAGTTTGATAAAAAGAAAAGAGCCGCGTTTTCCATCGACAATAAAATGAATTTCTGGAAACAGATGCTAGAATTTAAGAAAGGAAAAAACAATAGCTGGGCTATTAGATGGTATGCTTCTATCTTTTTAAAAGGAGGCATCACACTTAACCCATCGCAATCACTCGTTAACAATATCGGCCATGATGGCACTGGCGTGCACTCAGGAATAAATGATATCTATAACGTAATTATCAACCCCAAACCTATTGTCGAGTTTCCTACCGTAATAGCTGAAGACCCCATCGCATACAAAGCCATCAAAAGCTTTTTGATTAAACGGAAAGGCAATATGGTAACCCGTGTTAGGCGCTTTGTAAAAGAGAAGCTGGCACAATACTTTTCAAAGAAATAATTATGCTGATATAGCTCACTGTTGTAGACAATTAAAAAAAATGACAAACCTTTTTTAATTGAGCATGTTGCTTTTATACATCGAAACTATAAAAATAAAAAACATGAAAACGACAACAGCAACAGCAGAGGTATTAAACGATCTGGTTCAGATTAATAACGATCGTATTGAAGGTTATGAAAAAGCACGTCAGGAATTGAAGGATGGAGATGCCGATCTGAAAACGCTATTTTTAAATATGATTGCCGAAAGTCAAAAATATAAAATGGCTTTGGCGACCGAAATATCGGCTTTGGGTGAAGACATTGAAACCGGAACAACAAACTCCGGAAAAATTTACAGGGCATGGATGGATGTTAAAGCTTTATTTACCGGCCATGACCGCAAAACTGTTTTAAGCAATTGTGAATTTGGGGAAGATGCCGCACAAAATGCGTATAAAATGGCATTAGAGGAAGAAGATATCCCTTCAAACATCAGAGATTTAATTGCTGACCAAAAAGCATCGTTAAGGGTATCGCATGACGAAATTAAAAGACTACGTGATGCTCAAGCATAAATGATCGAGACATAAAACAGAAAAACCTCCTTCGATTTATTATCGGAGGAGGTTTTTTTATAGTGTTTCCATCATCTCGACTGGAGCAATGCGGAACGGAGAGATCTATCTATTTAGATTTAGCTTCGCTGAGCACTTCGTGGTTCTCGACTGTGCTGCACTCCGCTCGAAATGACGATTGGTGGCGAAGTAAATTAATGAAACTAAGATTCCAATTCCCGATCTAAATGTTCGGTAACACGTTGGATTGTATTATCGATAGTATTACTTAGGATCGTTAAATAAGAGCCTTTTTTTGCGGTTTCGATCGCGATCTGTAAACATTCGGTACTTTTATTGTTGATGATGATCTCTTTATCCGGATCAACTTCCTTAATGCCCTTTACCAGCAGGTCAACCAGTTCTTGTTGTTGTCTGCCACGGAGATATTTCTCCTGACAAACATAAATCTTATCAAACATCTGTGCAGAAATACGTGCCGTTTCGATAATATCCTCATCTCTTCTATCTCCGGTTGCCGAAATAATACCTACATGTTCGGTAGCCTCTACCCCCTGCAAGAAACCTTTTACGCCATTAAATCCATCAGGGTTGTGTGCAAAATCGACCAGTACTTTAAAATCTTTGAACCTAAAAATATTCATCCTTCCTGGCGTATGTGCTGCAGAGGGGATAAATGTTTCTAACGATAAACGGATATCTTCAGGTTTATAGCCCCATAAATAGGTTGCCAGTGTTGCTGCCAGTACATTCTGGATCATAAAGTTTACAGAGCCACCGAAAGTTAAAGGAATATGAGTGGCCTTATCTACCCTTAATTTCCAGTCGCCTGTTTTAATGGTAATATATCCGTTTTCATAAATGGCTGCAATTCCTCCTTTTCGGCAATGCTCTTTAATTACAGGATTATTTTCATCCATACTAAAATAAGCAACATTACAACGCGCATCTTTGGCAATGCGAACGCAATAACCATTATCTGCATTTAATACTGCCCAACCTTTACGGCGTACCGCTCCGATCACAACGGCTTTAACCCGGGTTAAATCATCGAGATTGTGGATATCAGAAATACCCAGGTGATCTTCCTGGATATTGGTTATTACACCAATATCACATGCATTAAATCCCAGTCCTGCCCTTAAAATTCCACCACGGGCAGTTTCCAGTACGGCAAACTCAACTGTCGGATCTTTTAAAATGAACTCGGCACTTACCGGACCGGTGGTGTCGCCCTTCATCAACATGGTGTTGTGTACATACACTCCATCGCTGGTGGTGAAACCTACACGTTTACCATTACTTCTGATGATGTGCGCAATTAACCGTGTAGTAGTGGTTTTTCCGTTTGTTCCGGTTACCGCAATAATCGGGATCTGTGATAATTTTCCCTGCGGATAAAGCATATCAATAACCGATGCAGCCACGTTTCTAGGCAAACCTTCGCTTGGTGCCAGGTGCATCCTAAATCCTGGTGCTGCATTAACTTCCAAAACTACACCACCGTTTTCGGTTAAGGGTTGGGTAAGATTCTGCGCCATGATGTCGATACCACAGATATCCAATCCGATTACCCGCGAAATCCTTTCACAGATAAAAATATTCTGCGGGTGTACAATATCAGTTACGTCGATAGATGTCCCGCCTGTACTTAAATTTGCAGTAGATTTTAAATAAACCACTTCTCCCTTTTCGGGAATAGTTTCTAAGGTATATTCTTTTTTGGCCAGCAGATCCAAGGTATCCCGGTCTACAGCAATTTCTGTTAACACATTTTCGTGGCCATAACCACGGCGTGGATCTTCATTCTCCTTATCAATTAACTCCTGAATGGTATGAATTCCGTTTCCTTTTACGTGTGCAGGATCGCGTTGTGCAGCAGCAATAACTTTATGATCGATTACCAGCACCCTAAAATCGAATCCTGTAATAAATTTTTCTATAATAACCTTTCTCGAATAGGTTTTGGCGTATTCGAAAGCTGCCAAAGCATCTTCCATTGTTTTCACATTAATGGTTGCGCCTTTGCCGTGGTTGCCATCAAGCGGCTTAAAAACGAGTGGAAATCCAACTTTTTTAACCGATGCTTCAAGATCGTCAGGATTTGAAATGGTTACTCCGGAGGCTACCGGAATAGCAGCTTCAGTAAGTAAACGTTTCGTTTCTTCCTTGTTGCTGGCAATATCTACAGCAATACTACTGGTTTTTTCGGTCATGGTTGCCCTAAAACGGACCTGATTTTTACCGTACCCCAATTGCACCAAAGAACTTTTATTTAATCTGATCCATGGAATACTTCTGCTCACTGCCTCTTCTACAATAGAACCTGTACTCGGCCCTAATGCTTCCAGCTCACGTATTTCCTTCATCCTACGGATATCGTGCTCCAAATCGTACTCCTCGTTATTAATCAGGGCTTCGGCAATTTTAACCGCAGCTTCAGCAGCATAAACACCAACCTTTTCTTCCAGATAACTGAATACCACGTTATAAATACCTTCAGTTTTAGTTTGGCGAGTTCTGCCAAAGCCTGTTTCCATTCCGGCCAATGTTTGGATTTCCAAAGCAATGTGCTCAATTACATGCCCCATCCATGTTCCTTCTTTCACCCGTGTAAAAAAACCTCCTTCTACACCTTTAGAACAGCGGTGTGTAAACATGCTAGGCAATAGTTTCTCAATCCTTTCGCTAAATCCTTCTATTACGTTGGTTGGTTTTTGCTCCAGATCCTCCAGATCTAAACGCATCTGGATCAATTTTTTTCGGCTTATTGACCATATATTTGGCCCTCTTAATACTTGTATGTTTGATATCTTCATGTAATGTTTTGTTCGTTTTTTATTTAAACAAGCGTTTGGGACAGCCTTTTTAACTCAATTTTTAGAATAAAATTGATGACTGTAAATTATGCATTTATTTTGAAATTAGACATCCCATTTACCTAAATCAATTTTAGCGCCTATTTGTTTTATTTTCAAGCAGAACAGCGTTAATTTTATGTTATAATATTTTAACGTTTGTTAATAAATTGAATATTCTTGACAAAAAAAGTCGTGTTTTTTATCTTAAGCCTATATATTTGGGTTTTTTGATACAATTATAATACACAAAGAATGGTTCCGAAAGGTAAACTCATCATCATTGGTGGCGCAATAAACACAGGTAGCTTCGCAGAAACGCAATTTGGACTGCCTGAGAACATGAATTTTTTTGAGCGTGGAATTTTAAAACGGATTACTACAGAATCATTAAGAGATACTCAATCTCGCTTCGAGATTATCACCACAGCATCATTAATGCCCGAAAAAGTTGGTGAAGAATATATCAAGGCTTATGCACAATTAGACGTGCATAATGTTGGTGTTCTTAACATCACCAACCGTGAAGAAGCCAATTCTGAAGAAAATTATGAACGTATCAAAGCAGCGGAGGTCATTATCTTTACCGGCGGCGATCAACTCCGTCTCTCTTCCATCTTTGGAGGAACAAAAATTCATCAGATCCTGTTGGAAAAATACAGGAATGAACCCGTAGTGATTGCCGGTACTTCGGCCGGAGCCGCAGCAAGTTCTAAAAACATGATCTATCAGGGCAGCAGTAAAGATGCTTTACTTAAAGGAGAAGTTAAAATTACCGGTGGATTAGGCTTTATTGATGATGTTATTGTAGATACACATTTTGTTCAACGGGGAAGAATTGGCCGCTTGTTATATGCTGCTGCCAGCAATCCTGGTATTTTAGGGATTGGCCTTGGTGAAGATACCGGGCTTTTCATTTCTGATGGCCATACCATGGAAGCCATTGGTTCTGGCATGGTAATTTTAGTAGATGGCCGCAATATGGCCGATACCAATTTAACTGATGTAGAAATGGGACAACCTGTTTCCATTAAAAACATGGTGGTACACGTAATGTGCGATGGCGACGTTTATGACTTAACAGACCATAGCTTAGTGATCCACCACCCAAAGGTTGTTCCAATAGCCTAAAAGGTTTAAGGTGGAGGGTTTAGGGTTCAAGGCCTAAAATCTCATATCAAATGTCTCAATACTCAAATCTAACAGATGAAACTTATCATTCATGGCGGCTTTTTCAGCGAATCGTCTACCAACCAGGAAACGAAAAAGGCTAAACAAGATGCTTTAGCTTCGATTGTTACACTCGGACACGAATATCTAAAAACACACACTGCTTTAGAAACCGTGGTTTATACGGTTGCGCTTTTAGAAGATAATGAGCTTTTTAACGCGGGTATTGGTTCACAGATTCAAAGCGATGGAAAAGTGCGGTTAAGCGCTGCCTTAATGGATGGTAAAACAGAAAAGTTTAGTGGTGTAATTAATGTTGAAGATGTTAAAAATCCGATACAGATTGCGCAGAACCTTTTAACCTATGATGACCGGGTACTCAGTGGTGATGGCGCCCGGCAATTTGCAAGAGCAAATGGATTTGAATATTTCAATCCGGTTACCCCACAACGCCAATCAGAGTACGAAGCTAAACTAAACCAAAAGAACAATAAAGGAACTGTAGGCTGTGTGGCACTTGATGCAGAGGGCAACTTAGCAGCGGCCACCTCTACCGGAGGGAAAGGTTTCGAAATCCCTTGCCGGGTTAGCGATTCGGCAACCGTGGCAGGCAACTATGCGAACCAATACGCAGGTATTTCCTGTACCGGGGTAGGTGAAGATATTGTAAGTGGCGCCCTGGCCGCAAAAATTGTAACCCGTGTTACGGATGGATTTTCTTTAAAAGAAGCAGCAGACAAATCCTTTGCCGAACTTAAAGCTTTTGATGGCTTTGCAGGCATTGTAGGCATTTCTGCAGCCGGAGAAGTGTACCATTGCGACTCACACCCCTACATGGTTTGGGCATCTTTTGATGTTAATTTACAGGTATTTAGCTGAAATTAGATTTAAAGTATTATTTTTGTTGCATGACCAAAATTGTATTGGCTTTAATTGGCCTTTTTGCATCATTACAACTACAAGCTCAAAATATTGATAAATCTGAGATCCAGGAACCTAATGGCAGTGCTATAAATATAGCCGTATCTAAATTTGACCTGGAGGATGGCAATTCTTTTTTTGAGGAAGCAGAAGATTTAGAGCGAAAAGGCGATTACAACGAAGCCCTCACCTTATTTGGCAAAGCCGCTTTCGAATACAATGCTGTAAAAAACTTCAACAGGTACGGACAGGCCGTTATCAAGATGAGCAGTATGCATTATCAACTTGGCCGTTTCACTGATGCGGAGCAGATTCTCTTAAATGTGGCTTTAAAAAACTATTCTAAAACCGGGAACAGGGCAGGCGTAATGAACACCTATAATCTTTTAGGCAAAGTATATCTGGCCAATACCAAGTACACCCAATCCATGTGGTTTTATACGCAGCAAGGAATCCTGGCAAAACAGTTAAAAAGCAATAATGCTTACATCGAATCTATTTTAGGCATTGTTCAGGTTAAAATTAAAAAGAAAGATTTCACTCTTGCACTGAGAGATTTAAAATCGGCTGAATGGCTGGCCAACTCGATCAAAACTAGCCAGTACAAAACGCAAATTAAAGATGCCAGGGAAATGATCGCCAGCAAAACTTCATTGAAAAAATCTTAAAAGGAGCAAATATTTTTTAAGATTTGCCGTTCAAATACGGAAATTTAATTATATTTACTTCACTCATCTCTCACAAGTTCTTAAATATCATATCTAAATTAACCAAATGAGTAAATTTTATGCCCGTTTAAAATGGCATTGGCCTGTTTTAACATTTTTAATTGCAACTGCAGTTACTTTTAATGCCTGTAAAAAGCAGGAAGCACTTCTTAAAACCGAAGCCATTGATCTGGCAAAAAATTGGTTTATTCAGCAGAATATCAAATTTTACTATCCTGATTGGCCTTCTTCAAAAAACCTAACTATTGGCGATAACCAATACCTGGCTGTGTCAACAAATTTGTCTTATAGCGGTAAGGATAAGATTACCAGTTTGCTACTGGTTGATGTTACCGATCGGACAGCTAAAGGTTATTTGGTAGAATTTATCAACACAGAAATCTCTGATAACGATTACAGCCAGGCAAGTTTGTACAAAAGTTTAATTAACAGGGATAATCAGCAGATAAAAGAGAATCTTGATGGAAATGCCTTGCTGTTTACGCCAAGACACGAGTTTATTGATGGCTGGCATGCAAGTGGCAATATCTTGATTGGTAAGTTTAAGGAAAATCCAAAAACACTTAAAGACAGGTTAAAAATGTCTTTAGATAACGAAATGTACGATTGTGCACCATGGTATTACATTGAAACCGATGCGCACACCGGGGAAATTTTAAGCATGACCTACCTGTATACATTGTGCGAAGGAACTACCGGCGGTGGCAACGGAAATGGAGGTGGAGGAGCCGGGAATACAAACCCACCAGCGCCCAGCCCAAAGCAAGATAGCTTAAATAAAATAATGAGGGATAATTGTTTAACCGCAGCGCAGCTTGAAAGTTTACAAACAATGGTAAGCAAGTATGTTATGGGCGATGGAAACGCAGACTGGGGTTGTTTACGTAAAAAGCAATACGACTTTTTGGTGAGCAAAGGTGCTAAATTTGGCTTCTGTATAGATAATAACCTATCTACACTACAATCCTACAATCCGCAATCAAGAACTTTTAAATTTCAGGATGAGAATACTTTAAACTACACCAATTTCTTTGAACACGAGTTTTTTCATGGTTTTCAGGATTTTTCCATTACCGGTGGTTCTGCGCAATACGCTACCCGAACAAGTAGTGGTGGCTACCCGGATGGTTTTGTAAACATTGAGTTTGAAACGGCATTGTATCAGGATATTATTAGGGATAGAGGTGATCAGAATGCTTTTATTAACCCTGCAGTACCTGAAGAAATCAAGAGAGATTATTTATTATGGTTAAATATTATTACAGCTAGTAATACTAAATATCCAAAAACCTTTGCCGATTTTGGTGGCCAGTATTTCTATTTTATGGAAAAATTTAAACAATATTCCGGCTATTCCGATAAAGGCAATATTAAATATGATTTAAATCCAACAACTTTAATCAATCTATTTTCTACTTCTAACTGTAAATAATATGAAAAATTTAATATCAATACTTACAATTTTCATTCTTTTAATAACTGCTTGCAAAGCACAACAGCCAATTGCCAAAATTAGCGAAGGAAAAATCAAAGTTTCTGGAGAAACATTTAATGTAAAAAAAGACAACAATAAATTAACTGTAATCAGAAATGTTACAAATAAACTATCTGATGTGGAGCAATATGCACCACATTTACCTCAAGAAGCAAGAGTCAATTATCACATGACTGTTGATAAAAAATTACTTACAAAAATATGTGCTGATGCGATACCTCTAAGTACTTTAAGAAAACTCCCGATAGGGGCTAATGGTTTTCTATTACTAATATCAAAAGTCAATCCTTTGGGTGCTATATTAGAGATCAAATTTGTACTAGAAAGCAATTCTTTACTTACACTGAATGAATTGCAAGAAATTGAAGAAAAATTAAAAAGTGCACAATTTAAAATAAAATTTGATAAAGAAATACAACATTATATAAAAGATGCAAATTATTTCCCAATTGATTTATACGTAAGTTATGCCGACATGTTAAAAGCCAAAGAAGGTAATTAGAAATCATAGTAAAGGTTGGTGTAATAGCTAACCTTTTTTATTGAAAATGTTTAGGGCCTGTTTAAATTTTTATGAAATATTCTTTGTAGACATTCTGAATAGAAATGGTAGAATATTTTTGTCAATCCCACTGTACCAGATGATGTTAGGAATGAATATAGAGATTGAGTAAATACATCACTGTTAATAATACTAAATATCCAAAAACCTTTGCCGATTTTGGTGGCCAGTATTTCTATTTTATGGAGAAATTTAAACAATATTCAGGCTATTCCGATAAAGGCAATATTAAATACGATTTAAATCCAACAACTTTATTAAACCTATTTTCAACTTCTAATTGTAAATAATATGAAAAACTTAGTATTTCTAGTATTGCTCGTTTTATTAACATCTTGCAAAGCCCAACAGCCAATTTCGCAAACTAAGGAGGGAAAAGTTAAAATAGCGGGAAAAAGCTTTTACATAAAAAAACTTACAGATAAATATACTGAAGTTATCAATTCAAATAATAAATTAACAAATGTACAGCCAGCAGAATTAAAGTTATCAAATGGCATTGTTGTGGTGCAGCACATGAAGATTGACGAAAAAAAACTTATTCAAATATGTGCTGATGTTATACCTTTAAAAACATTAAAAGAATTACCAAAGGGCTATGGAGATTGGTTGTCTATAAGATTTAAAGTCGATAGTAAAGGAATACCTCTCGAAATGGAGTTCTTAATTCGGAATACATCATTAATTACTGCTGGTGAATTGCAACAAATTGAAGAGAAGATAAAAAACAGTTCATTTAAAATTACATTTACTGATGGCATTGAACGTTTTTTTAGCAGAATAAATTATTTTAATATAGATATACCAGTTAGGTATGGTGATATATTAAAAGCGAAAGAAGGTAATTAGAAATGAAATTAAAGGTTGGCTTAATAGCTAGCCTTTTTTGTTGGTAATATTTAGAGGAAGATATTTTTATTTCTTAGAAAAATTTAAGCAGTATTCTGGCTATTCCAATAAAGGCAATATTAAATATGATTTAAATCCAACAACTTTACTTAACCTATTTTCAACTTCTAACTGTAAATAACATGAAAAATATGATCACAACCTTTTATATTATAACAATATTTATAATGTCATGTAAGGCGCAGCAGCCAATTACAAAAATTAGCAGTAATACAGTTAAGACCTCAACACAAACATATCATCTCAAAAAAAGTGGTGATAAGTATGTCGAAATAAAAAACAAGGCAAATAAACTAACTGATGTAAATCAAATTGCACCTAATTTACCTTCTGACGTCAAAATAAGTTATAACATTAAATTTGATAAAAAACTTATTGATAAAATATGCGCCGATGCAATCTCATACGATATATTAAAAAAAATGCCATTAGGTATTAATGATAGATTAAGCATTTATTTAAAGGTAAATGAAAGGGGATTTCCAATTGAAAGGGGATTTCCAATTGAAATGGAATTTATTGTCCGCAATACATCCCTTATCACGGCAAGCAATTTACAACAAATAGAACAAAATATTAAAGAAAGTGATTTCAAGATTACTTTTTTAAACGGTATAGAACGTTATTTTAAAGGTGCTAATTACTTCAATATAAATATACCTGTTACATATGGCGATATGTTAAAAGCCAAAGAAGGTAAGTAGAAATGAAAGTAAAGATTGGCTCAATAGCTAACCTTTTTTGTTGATAATATTTAGAGGACAATATTTCTACTTTATGGAAAGTTCAGGTTAAAATTAAAAAGAAAGACTTTACACTTGCACTGAGAGATTTAAAATCGGCCGAATGGCTTGCCAACTCGATCAAAACCACCCAGTACAAAACGCAAATCAAAGATGCCAGGGAAATAATTGCCAGCAAAACCACCAGTAAAAAGGTAAACCCAAGCTAATCTAAATACCTATTTTTCTGTAAGTCTTCTTATATCACTGGGAGTATAGCCTTTAAAGGTCTGTAATTGGTCAAATTTTGAGTATCGATCAAAACAAAAAATAACGCTCAACGTTCTACATTAGAAATTGTTAAATAAAAAGCTTTTAGTTAGATTTGATAAAGTTTTAACAAGAGACGGTAATAATGCTGTCTCTTTTTTGTTTTTTTGCTAAAATGGTATCATATTGGCTATATAGAATTGGAAATGGATTTTAAATCATTTAAAGAGATGTTAAAGAGAATATTTTTTGTAATTTTTACTGCGGCAGTACTTGCTTGTCATGCTGCACCTAAAACTCAGCCAATGGTTGAGGGGGTTACCAATGTGAAACCTGACGAGCAACAACAACTTGTGATAAAAGAGGTTGTAAATTTGATCGAGAGTTATAATTATAAAAAAATTCAGATCAACGATTCGATATCGTCGATCATTTTAGATAAGTATATCAAGTCGCTAGATCAGGGCAAAAATTACTTTTTGGCTTCAGATATCAAGGAATTTGAAAAATACAGATATACTTTGGATGATGATTTTAAAAATGGCGATCTAAGCGGCCCGTTTTACATCTATAATGTTTATGCCAAAAGACTAAACGAATATTTTACCTATTCTTTAGCACAGATTAAAACTAAATATGATTTTAATCAAAACGATAGTTATGTTTATGACAGAGAGAAGCAGCCATGGGCAACTTCTTCAGCTGCACTAAACGATACCTGGAAAAAACGTGTTAAATACGAACTGATCAATTTAAATTTAGCCGGAACAGCTGAAGCAAAGAATGTAGAAACATTAACTAAACGTTATCAAAACCTACAGTCGCAAACTTCAAAAACCAACAATCAGGATGTTTTCCAGATTTTGATGGATGCTTTTACCGAATCTATTGATCCACATACCAATTATTTTAACCCAACCAACGCAGCGGCATTTAATGAAGATATGTCCCGCTCTTTCGAAGGTATCGGTGCCCGTTTACAATTAGAAAACGAAGTAGTTAAAATTTCTGAAATTATTGCCGGCGGACCTGCATTTAAAGGGAAACAATTAAGTGCTGGCGATCGTATTATTGCCGTAGCCCAGGGCGATGGAGAATTTGTTGATGTTGTAGGTTGGAGATTGGATAACACCGTATCGAAAATTAAAGGCCCGAAAGGAACCAAGGTGCGTTTAAAAGTGATCCCTGTGGGAAAAGAAATGTCGTCTAAACCAGTAATTATCGAATTGGTTCGCGATAAAATTGTGTTGGAAGAAACATCTGCCAAGAAAAAAGTTAAAACCATTAACAGCAATGGTAAAGATTATAAAATCGGGATTATTACCTTACCCGCTTTCTATGCTGATTTTAAAGCAGCAAATGCAGGTGATAAAAACTACAAAAGCACTACACGCGATGTTAGAAAATTAATCGACTCATTAAAAACATACGATAAGGTAAATGCAATCGTAATGGATTTACGTGGTAACGGTGGAGGTTCATTAGTTGAAGCCATCTCATTAACCGGTTTATTTATCGATAGAGGTCCGGTAGTTCAGGTGAAAGATTTACGCGGTAAAATTGAAGTGGATGAGGATGAAAATAGCGGTGTAACCTGGGATGGGCCTTTTGGTGTTATCGTAGACCGTTTAAGTGCATCTGCGTCAGAAATTTTCGCCGGTGCCATACAGGATTACGGCCGCGGTATTATTATGGGTAGCCAAACCTATGGTAAAGGTACTGTTCAATCTTCTATCGATTTAAACAAATTGGTAAACCCAAGTATGTTGCAAAGGGTAGCAGGATTAATTTCTAAAGATAAAACCGTTGGTACATCTCCAAGCGGAGCGAGCCCTGCTGATATTAACTTAGGCCAGATTAACCTAACCATGGCTAAATTTTACCGTGTAGCAGGTAGCAGCACTCAACATAAAGGTGTAACACCAGATGTTGTTTTTCCTTCAGTTTATCCGATGGATAAAATTGGAGAAGATACTGAATCATCTGCCTTACCATGGGACGTTATTCCAAGCTCTAGCTTTAAAGCAGTTGCAAATCTGACTCCTGTTAAAGCACAATTGATTAAAAACAGCGAACAACGTATCGCAAACTCATTGGATTTTAAATACCTGAAACAAGATATTGCCGATCTTAAAAAACGTGACAATGAAGTTTCTGTAACCTTAAATGAGGCAAAACTTAAAGCTGAACGCGATGCGCAAGAAGCCAAAACACTTGCCAGACAGAATGATTTAAGGGCATTAAGAGGATTACCTGCCATTAAAAAAGGAGATAAGATTACCAAGCAAGATGCTTTCGATTTTATTGAAGATGAATCGTTAAAAGTAATGGGCGATTTTATGCAACAATCTGGTAACTATGTGATGAACTTAGGCGTGATGCAAAAGAATAACTAAGAAGAAATATATTTCAATGGAAAGGCCGCTTTAGCAGAACTAAAGCGGCCTTTTTTGTTAGAGACTTCCGAAGTCTAATGGGCAAAATACCTGTTAGACTTCGGAAGTCTTTCTTTTGTGGTGTCGGATAGGAATATCCGACACTGAACAATATTTATCTTTAATCTATAATTGTCAGATGGTAACATCTGACAGCACTGGAGAGCAAAATACCGTTTGACTTTGAAAGCCTCGTGGTGTCGGATATTCCTATCCGACACTAAACAATATTTATCTTTAATCTATAACTATCAGATGGTAACATCTGACTGCACTGCAAAAGCACTACCCTTTCTTCGCCGTTGGCTCAGTTTGTTTGTTTAACTGCATAGCCATCATTTCTTTCATGGTCCTGTTCATGCCCTCGCTGCTTCCGTCAAGGAAAATAACGTTTCCATCTCCGTTCTCAGCAAAATGTTTAATCGATTCAGTCCACATGGTAAATAAGATTACCGAAATATCCAGATTGGCCTGCTCCATTTCCTGAGCGGCTTTACTCATACCGTGAGCCACCTCTGCACGGAATAAAGCGATACCCTGTCCGCGCAACTGTGCAGCCTCGCGTTCGGCTGTAGCTGCAATCTTGATTGCATTACCATCCGCTTCAGCAGCTTTGGTTTTGGTAATCAATAATGCCTGTCCTTCGTTTTCTGCAGCCGCTTTTAAATTGTTTGAAGCTACCACACGACTCATTGAACGCATAATTTCTTCATCAAAGGTAATATCATTCAATTGAAGATCCTGAAGATGGTAACCCCATCCATCTAAGACCTGATCGATCTGTTCCTTAACATGGAGCACAATTTCGTTACGCTGTGCCAATACATTTGCCTGCTTTTGTGTGGCAACATATGCCCTAATCGAACCTTCGATGGTTCTGATTAATGCCTGCATTAAGTTGGTTGCATCTACAAACTTAAAAGCTACATTTTTGATCGTTTCTTCATCCTGGTTCACCACAGAATACAATAACATCGCCTTAAAATATACATTGGCCTGATCTTGTGTTACCGCTTGAAACGATAGCTCTACAGAGCGGTTTTGAATGGAAATACGAGAATAAATCTGCTCTATTAATGGGATTTTAAAATTTAAGCCTGGCCTTAACTGGCGGCGGTACTTACCGAAAACGGTTACCACCGCAATGGTTCCCTGTTTAACAGTAACGAACGAGCTCAGCAGGATAATAAATCCTACAACAGCTATAATGTAAATGGTGTATTGCATAATTAGATTTTTTTATGAAGTTATAAAAATTCATACAAACTACATCAGGCATTTTGTAGCTTTAAGCTTTTCTAACTAACTTATATACAATGAAAATTAAATTATTTCTTCCGGCAGCCGGCGTATTGCTTTTTGCTGCTTGCCAGAATAAAAGCCATCAAGATGCCGATGCGGCGAATGCACGCACCGAATTTTTCGATAAGGCCGGCATGGATACCACAGTAAAACCTGGTGATAACTTTTTCCTGTATGCCAATGGGAAATGGATGAAAAACACCAAAATTCCTAAAACAGAAACAGGCTGGGGTTCTTTTTATACATTATATAACGATAACCTGAAAAATCTGAACAGCATTCTCGAAAATGCTTCAAAAGCTAATGCAGCCAAAGGAAGTACCGAACAGAAAGTTGGCGATTTCTATACCAGTGGGATGGATACACTTACCATTGAGAAATTGGGCATCGAACCTATAAAACCGCTCTTAAGTAAAATAGACGGAATTAAAAACGACAAGGATTTAATCAATTTTATAGCCGACGGCTATAAAGATGGTGAGGGAGATTTATTGGGCTTTGGTGTAGAACCAGATGATAAATTAAGCACTAAAAATGCTTTGTCGTTTTCGCAGGCTGGTCTTACCCTGCCTGATCGTAGTTATTATTTAGAGCAGGATGATAAGGCAAAAAAAATCAGAGCTGAATACATTAAATACATCACAAAAATTTTTAGCCTGTCAGGCGATTCTGTGAATGCAGCTAAATATGCCGACAATATTTTAAAGCTGGAAACAGCGATTGCACAGTCGCATTCAACTCCTGTCCAACTGCGCGATCCACAGAAAAATTATAACAAAATGACGGTGGCTGACTTTCAAAAGCAGACGCCGAACATTGAATGGAAATCTGTTCTAAGTAAACTGGGGGCAAGCACCGATACTGTTATTGTTAGGCAGCCAAAATATTATCAAAGTCTATCGGCCCTGGTAAAAAGCCAGCCTATCGAAATCTGGAAAGAAAAATTAAAATTTGATGCTTTAAACAGATCGGCCAATGCGTTTACCAAAAAATTCAGAGATGCTAAATTCGATTTTTTCTCTAAAACACTATATGGCCAACAGGCGCCGACAGAAAGATGGAAAGCCATTGTAAATGCTACTGATCGCAACTTGGGTGAGCTTTTAGGTCAGTTATATGCCAAAAAGTATTTCAAGCCTGAGGCTAAAGAGCGCATGTTAACGCTGGTAAACAATTTACAGAAAGTATATGCAGAAAGAATCCAGAAGGTAGACTGGATGACACCTGAAACCAAGAAGAAAGCTTTAGAAAAACTAAACGCATTTATCAAAAAAATCGGCTATCCTGATAAATGGAAAAAGTATGATGATGTTGAGGTTTCGAAGAATACTTATTATGCAAACCTTCAGTCGGCAAGTAAACATGCCTACAAAGAAATGATGGATAAACTCGGCAAAAATGTTGATAAAACCGAGTGGGGAATGACTCCACCCACAGTTAATGCCTATTACAATCCGTCTTTTAACGAAATCGTTTTCCCAGCAGGAATTTTACAGTTTCCGTTCTTTGAATTCGCCGCTGATGATGCCATTAACTACGGTGCAATAGGCGCTGTAATTGGTCACGAAATGACGCATGGTTTTGACGATCAGGGTCGCCAGTACGATGCCGTAGGTAATTTAAAAGAATGGTGGACAAAAACTGATGCCGATAAATTTAAAGCCAAAGCAGGTAAAGTAGAAACATTTTACAACAACTTCTCGCTGTTAGATAATCAGCATGTAAACGGTTCGTTAACCCTAGGCGAAAACCTTGCCGATATTGGCGGGTTAAACATTGCCTACGATGCCTTTAAATTAACTGAACAAGGGAAAGGCGATAAAAAGATTGATGGTTTTACGCCTGATCAACGTTTCTTTTTAAGCTTTGCCCAGGTATGGAGAATTAAAACCCGCGATGAAAGTATGCGTGTAAGATTAAAAACAGACCCACACAGTCCAGAGATGTTTCGCGTAAACGGCCCCGTGTACAATATGGAAGCATTTTATAAGGCGTTCAACATTCCTGCAACAGCAAAAATGTATATCGCTCCGGCAAACAGACTAGGTGTCTGGTAATTATCCTTTCAAATAAAAGAAAGCCCATTTCAATTATAGAAATGGGCTTCTTTATTTGTTTAAAACAAAAGCGATGATATTTTGTCTTAATCTTATTAATAGATAACCATATGAATGTAAAACGCACTTTTGGAACCATATTAACCGTGCTCGGTATAATTGGATTGATATACGCCGGTTATGGCTTTGTAAGCCACAGCGAAAATACAAGGGGATTAATGGTTTATGGTATTATCGGACTTATATTCTTTGTTTCGGGAATTGGCCTGGTAAAGAATACGAAAGACGAGAGCTAACCAGGTTTTATTCTAACTTTAACAATGGTACGGTCGCTATACAGATGGCTAAACATGTTAGATCCGGTATTAACAGCGTTATTAAACCCTAATAGCATGTTTGCATAACAGCAACCATGCTATTGCTTCTTTTTGTGTTTAATGATTTGGTACTGGCTAAAAGCAACCAGGCAACCCGCCAGAATAATAATCCCTGCCGACAGTAAGTTGTCAGGGTTTTGGTTGATGTAGTATGCTGCTACCAGTACTAAAATTGCGGCTGCTATACCTATAATATAATGAAGTATTAATCCTTTTTTCATCCGTATAATGTTGTTTTAATCGGTGATGAAGCTATCATGACTAGTGTGGTACGGTGTTCAAGAAGGCTTGAGCCGTTTATTCTGTCACTAGGTGATTTAAAAAATCATGATGCTTTCATCCAACAAATATTCTGAAATAAATTGAGATTGATGTCGGAGAAGATTAATCTTTTAAACTAATCCTGTTATCTGCGAATTTCAGCTGATGGCCAATGAAATCAATATCTGTCAATTCTTTAATCCGTTTAAAGGCGGCATGATTTTCATCGAGGGTTAAACGGTTAACCTTATCCTGTTTAACTGATACAATATCGGCATATAGAAAATCGCCCTTCGCATTTATTTTTAGCTGAAGCAAAGGCGCAATACCGTTATTGCCTTTCAAGCTGAACATACCGTAGGTACAAAAATTACCCAAACTGTAAGCGATGAATTTGTTTTTATAAACTTCAACGGCTCTGGTTACATGCGGGCCATGCCCCAGCACTATATCGGCACCGGCATCAATAACCGCATGTGCAAAAGCATAAACATTACCTCTGTTCTCTTTATAAAAAATCTCGTTTTTACGCGGAACATGTTCAAACCTTGCGCCTTCACCACCGCCATGAAAAGAAACAATCACAATATCTGCCATCAATTTTAAGCGGGCAACTAAAGCCTTGGCACTGTCGATTTTATTAATCGATACCGTATTCTCGTTCGGTGCAAAGGCACAGAATGCGTACTTTACACTGTCTTTTTCAAAAACTTCAAAAGGTTTGTTTACCTGTCCGGCGTAATGGATTTGCAGTGAGTCTAAAATCCTTGCAGTATTTTTTCTTCCCCTGGCATCAAAATCACCCACGTGATTATTGGCGATGCTTAAAACATTAAATCCAGCATCCTTGTATATCCGGGCATAACGCTCGGGCATTCTAAAAGCGTAGCAGTTGTTCGGGTTAATTCCATTGCATTTGTTCGAATTGCCTGAGTTGAGAAAACAGCCTTCCAGGTTACCAAAAACAATATCTCCTTTCAATAAACTATCAACCGCCTGGAAGCTGTTTACGGCATCGTCAGGGGGAAGATTGGTTTTAGATGGAAAAGCAGAGCCGAGCATAATATCGCCTACAGCAGTGATAGATATGGTATCTTTTATTTTTCTGATCACCGTATCTTGCCGGGCTACATGCGTTGTAATCTGTGCATTATTACTCGTGCAACTGATTAGAATAATTAGCGCAAGAGCGGGCATTATTAGCGTATTGATAAACTTCATTGGGTTTTTATGGTTTACAGCAACGTCATGCCGAATTTATTGCAGCATCTATCCAGTGATTAAAATGCTAAATAATAAAAAATCCTCCAAAATTTCTTTAGGAGGATTGTATATCTTTTTTTACTGTCAACCGAAAATGGCTAACTGTTAACTGAACTATTCTACTGTAAATTCTTTCTTAAACGATTCTAAAACGCGGCCACCTTTGTAAAAATAACGGCTGTAATAAGGCTCATTCAAGTTGCTGATTACTACGCCACGAGAACTTGATGCATGTGCAAATCTGTTATCGCCAAGGTAAATACCAACATGTGAAATACTTCTGCTTTTAATCTTGAAGAAAACTAAATCGCCCTCTTTTAAATCTTCTTTAGACAATGGATCCACCATGCTAAAAATATCGCGGGAATTTCTTCTGATGGTAGTGTTGAAAACTTTATCGTAAATTGCTTTAGTGAAAGCCGAACAATCGATACCTCTTTTGGTGTTTCCACCATAACTATAAGGAGTTCCAATCCATTCGTAAATAAACTTGTACAGTTTTAAATTCGAAGTTGCGTCTACTGCAACACCCATAACCTGTGAAAAATATTGCGATGCTAGGTTGTCGGGATCATTTAATTCTTTACCAGATTCTTTTGTTTTTGTTTGCGCAAATGCGGCTGAGAGCGTGCAAATAGCAATTAGAGTGGAAAACAAAATTTTTTTAATCATGTTATACAGTTATGTTTGGGTATTCACTTACACATTAACGTACACCACATGGGCTTATTGTTGGTTGCCAAAAGTATTAATTATACAAATGTTATCCAAATGTTAGACGTTAAAAAACGAAAGTTATTAACATTTTAATTTTTCACGCTTCATTTTTGTTCATAAAACTATCCTAAAATTCGTCTTTTTCTAAAAAAACGATTTACCTCGATACGCTAAACAGGAATAAATCGATTTTATTTTAAATTATGAGAATAAGCATATATACAGAATTAAATTTCAGAATAAATTGATTCCATATTATGATAAAGGGTGTTGATTTAATTATAAGAAATCGCTGTTAAATCGATATCGGCAGACCAAGTTTATATTTAATTGTAAAACAACTGTTAAATCTGATTACAACCCTAATACTATGATGTTTTTACACTAAAAAGTGCCAAAAATTACAATAAAAAAATTAGATTTGCTGTCGCAAAAAACAAATACCCTAAAATGAGTGCAGTAGAAATAAATAAAGATACCTGGTTAAAGTGGTTTGAGTCGATGTTGCTTATGCGCAAATTCGAAGAAAAAACTGGCCAGTTATACGGACAACAAAAAATACGTGGCTTTTGTCATTTATACATTGGACAAGAAGCTGTAGTTGCAGGTGCAATATCTGCAATGCAAAAAGGTGATTCAATGATTACAACATACCGTGATCATGCTCATGCCTTAGCTTTAGGAGTTAGTGCTGATAGTATTATGGCAGAAATGTATGGTAAAGCTACAGGTTGCTCTAAAGGTAAAGGTGGTTCAATGCACATGTTCAGTAAAGAGCATAACTTCTACGGTGGTCATGCAATTGTTGGCGGTCAGATTCCATTAGGTGCTGGCGTTGCTTTTGCAGAAAAATACAAAGGGACCGATAATGTTAACATTTGTTATATGGGCGATGGTGCTGTGCGCCAGGGTGCATTAAACGAAACTTTTAACATGGCCATGCTCTGGAAATTGCCTGTTATTTTTGTTTGCGAAAACAACGGTTATGCAATGGGTACCTCAGTACAACGTACTACCAACATGACCGACATTTATAAAATAGGCTTAGGTTTTGATATGCCATGTGCACCAGTTGATGGCATGGATCCGGTTGCTGTTCACAATGCAATGGACGAAGCGATCCAACGCGCACGTAAAGGTGAAGGACCCACTTTCTTAGAAATGAGAACTTACCGTTACCGTGGTCACTCGATGTCAGATCCGGCAAAATACCGTACTAAAGAAGAATTAGAAGATTATAAAGCAAAAGATCCTGTTGAACATGCAAGAGAAACGATTCTTAAAGAAAAGTATGCAGATCAAGCCTGGATTGAAGAAGTAGAAGCTAAAGTAAAAGCAATTGTAGATCAAGCTGTAAAATTTGCTGAAGAATCTCCTTGGCCTGATGCATCTGAATTATACAAAGATGTATATATGCAACAGGACTATCCTTACGTAATGGACTAATATTAATAAGATTTCAATTAATTAGATATAATGGCTGATGTAATTAAAATGCCCAAAATGAGCGACACCATGACCGAAGGGGTTTTGGCAAAGTGGCATAAAAAAGTGGGCGATAAAGTGAAAAGCGGTGATGTTTTGGCAGAAGTAGAAACTGACAAAGCAACAATGGATATGGAATCTTATTGGGATGGTACGCTTTTATACGTAGGTGTAGAAGAAGGAACAGCTGTTCCCATTGATGCAATCATGGCCGTTATTGGTAAAGAAGGCGAAGATTATAAAGCAGCATTAGAAGCAGAACAGTCGGGAAGTCAAGAGTCGGGAAGTCCGAAATCTGAGAGCAAAGACGAAGCTCCTAAAGCTGAAGAGAAAAAAGAAGAAGCTGCACCTGCTCAAGGCGGTGGCTTAAGCGAAGAAGAAT
Organism: Pedobacter sp. R-06; assembly: GCF_049913135.1. Lineage (NCBI taxonomy): Bacteria > Pseudomonadati > Bacteroidota > Sphingobacteriia > Sphingobacteriales > Sphingobacteriaceae > Pedobacter > Pedobacter sp. R-06. The sequence continues at coordinate 5,387,408 of NZ_CP183977.1, forward strand.
TAGCAGCAAAAGGTGTTACAGTTATCCGCATGCCTTTGCTAAGCGATACCATGACTGAAGGCGTAATTGCTGAATGGCATAAAAAAGTTGGCGATAAAGTAAAAGATGATGATGTTCTTGCTGATGTAGAAACCGATAAGGCTACTATGGAAGTAATGGGTTACGCAACAGGAACTTTATTACACATTGGTGTAGAAAAAGGCCAGGCTGCTAAGGTAAACGGAATTATCGCCATTGTTGGTCCGGAAGGAACCGATGTAAGCGGAATTTTAGCAGGCGGTTCAGCTCCGGCTCCAAAAGCCGAAACTGCAGAAGCACCTAAAGAAGAAAAACAAGTTACAAACGCTGATGTAAGTACATCAGCTCCAGTTGCAGAAAGCTCTTCAGATAGCCGTGTTAAAGCATCTCCTTTAGCTAAGAAAATTGCTAAAGATAAAGGGATCGATTTAGCACAGGTTGCAGGTAGCGCAGAGGGTGGCCGTATCATTAAAAAAGATATCGAAAACTTCAAACCAACTGCAGCGCCGGCAAAAGCAGAAGCTGCATCAGCTCCGGCTGCCGAGAAAGCTGCTGCACCAGCACCAGTTATTCCTCAATTTGTTGGTGAAGTTAAATTTACCGAAGCTCCGGTTTCGCAAATGCGTAAAGTAATTGCAAAACGTTTAGCAGAAAGTTTATTTACTGCTCCACACTTTTACTTAACCATCAGCATTGATATGGACAATGCAATGGCTGCCCGTACGGCAATCAACGCTGTTGCTCCAGTTAAGGTTTCTTTCAACGATATCGTAATTAAAGCGGTTGCTGTTGCATTGAAAAAACACCCAGCTGTTAACTCATCATGGGGTGGCGATAAAATCAGATTTAACGAACATACTAACATTGGTGTAGCGATGGCTGTTGAAGATGGTTTATTGGTACCGGTAGTGCGTTTCGCTGATGGCAAATCTTTATCACACATCTCAGCAGAAGTAAAAGATTTTGGTGGTAAAGCAAAAGCTAAAAAATTACAGCCGGCAGATTGGGAAGGTTCTACTTTTACCGTATCTAACTTAGGTATGTTTGGTATTGATGAGTTTACTTCAATTATCAACTCTCCTGATGGTGCAATTTTATCAGTAGGTGCTATACAGCAAGTTCCAGTTGTTAAAAACGGTGCTGTTGTTCCTGGCAACGTAATGAAATTGACTTTAGGTTGTGATCACCGTGTAGTTGACGGTGCAACAGGAGCACAGTTCTTACAAACCTTAAAAGGTTTATTAGAGGAGCCGATCAGGTTATTAGCATAATCAGTTAGCAATTCGCAGTTTTCAGTTTAATACTGATTATATATTAAAGCCATCCTTAAAAAAGGATGGCTTTTTGCGTTAAGGAGCGCTACTCGTAAATGGCTAATAATTTGCTATTTTTGATTAGAACCTTAACCCAAAATAAATGAAAAAGATATTTCTTGTTGCTGCCTGTATTACAGCGTTTGCTGCCTGTAAACAAAAAAGCAGTTCAGACAATACCTCCGAAAACAAGGCTTTTGCAGCCTTGTGCGAACAATACTATCAGGAAGGATTAAAACTAAATCCCATTAACGCCACCTATATCGGCGACGAGCGCTATAACGACCTTTTAGCCAACGATGGATCGCAAGCCTATATGAAAGAATTCAGGAGCTATAACGAACGTTATTTAGATAGCCTGAGCAAATACGATAGGGAAAGCCTAAGTGCTAACGACAAATTATCTTTCGATTATTTAAAAGATCAGTTAGATATCAATATCGAAGGGCTTAAATACCACTTTGAATACCTGCCGTTCAACCAGATGTTTGCTTTGCCTTTAACCATTGGTCAGTTTGGTTCCGGTACGGGCATCCAGCCTTTTAAAACCGTAAAAAATTATGAAGATTGGTTAAAACGTATTGATGCATTTTCGGTATGGGCCGACACCGCTATTGGCAATTTTAAAAAAGGTGCTGCTGCCGGTATTGTATTACCAAAAGCATTGGTAATTAAAATGATCCCTCAAATGCAGAGTATGGTTGTGGCCACGCCTGAGGAAAGTTTGTTTTATGGGCCAATCAAATTAATGCCTGCAAGTTTTTCTTCAGCCGATAAGCAAAAGTTAACAGAAGCTTACCGCAATTCGATCACTAAAGTAATTGTCCCTACCTATAAAAAACTGGGCGATTATCTTCAGAATGAATATCTGCCAAAAACCAGAACTACATCTGGTTATTCGGCTATGCCAGGTGGCTTGGCATGGTATACTTATCTGGTTAAGCAACAAACTACCACCAATAAAACGCCTGAAGAGATTTATCAAACAGGTTTAAAAGAAGTTGCCAGGATTAAAGGCCAGATGGATAGCATCAAAAACCTGGTAGGCTTTAAGGGCGATTTGAAGGCCTTTTTCGAATACATGAAAACAGATAAAAAATTCATGCCTTATAAAACACCAAAAGAAGTTTTAGCGGCCTTCGAGAATATCCACCAGAGGATGAAACCCAATTTGAAAAAAATGTTTGAGGTTGAGCCTAAAACACCTTTCGAAATCCGCCAAACAGAAGCTTTCAGAGCAGCATCGGCCAGTGCAGAGTATAATCCAGGTTCGGCAGACGGGTCTCGCCCAGGGATCTTTTATGTGCCAATTTTAGACGCTAAAACATTTAACACTACCTCAGGCATGGAATCTCTTTTTCTTCATGAGGCAATTCCAGGTCACCATTATCAGATTTCTTTAACGCAAGAAAATAAATCACTTCCTAATTTCCGCCGTTTTGGTGGCCATAATGCTTATGTAGAAGGTTGGGCATTATATTGCGAATCGTTAGGTAAAGAACTAGGCCTATACCAAGATCCTTACCAACATATGGGCGCTTTGGGCGATGAAATGCACCGGGCCATCCGTTTAGTGGTTGATGTGGCCATCCATACCAAAAACATGAGCAGAGAGGAAGCCATAAAATACATGACAGACAATGAAGCCATTAGCACCGAGGGTGCAACGGCAGAAATTGAACGGTATATGGGTATACCTGCACAAGCTCTAGGCTATAAAACAGGTGCAATGAAAATAAGAGAATTGAGAACCAAATATGAAAAAGAATTAGGCCCGAAATTTAAACTGGCAGCTTTTCATACTGCGGTTTTAAAAGATGGTTCGTTCCCATTATCTGTTTTTGAAGCGAAGATGGATACCTGGGCTGAAAGCCAGAAGTAGAACTATTTGTATTGTGTATCGTTATTCAAGAAGTCGTCATTTCGAGCGAAGTGCAACGCAGCCGAGAAATCTGTCTAGATAGATCTCTCCATTCCGCGATGCTCCAGTCGAGATGACGACTATGTAAATAATCTGCGGGAATCTAACCGCCGAATTCATTAAATCTCGAAACCCTTTTCCAATTACTTTGTTAACTATTAAAACACCCCCAAACCATGGACAAAGAAAAATTGATACAAGAAGCCTACTTGGTTGCACATAAAATAGAGGAGAATGGTAACTTCCCGAACAATCCTACTTTACCGTTAATGATTTACAAAGGTACATTCAGGTTGCATCCTGATGATACCGAAGAAGTAATCAAGAAAGTTTTCGCACAGAACGGATATACCAACGCCTGGGTTGATGGTATTTTTGATTACCACCACTACCACAGCAATACGCACGAAGTAATGGGTGTATTTTGTGGCAAGGCCGATGTACAGTTTGGAGGCGATCATGGTGTTTGTATAGAGCTCGATAAAGGCGATGTAATTATCATCCCCGCAGGTGTAGCACATAAAAAACTGAACTCAACCGACGACTTCACCGTTGTTGGTGCATACCCGAATGGTTCAGACTACGATATTAAATATGGCGAAGCCGAAGAGCGTCCTGAAGCAGATGAAACCATTGCCAAAGTGAAAAATCCGGACAGCGACCCCGTTTATGGAAGTAAAGGTCACTTATTTGAATGCTGGTACAACCAAAATTGCGAAAATGTGTAAAACTCTTTCGTTTTAACCGTCTAAAATTCTTTAATTTTCGGGTTTTAAATACACTATCCCTAATATAAATGAATTTTCGATATATATGTTCAGCATTAGCCCTCTCTGTAACTTTACTAACTGCATGTTCAAGCAAAAAATCTGAAGAGAAAAAGGCCGCTGAAAAAAAAATCCGCACCAAAGACGACGACAAAGCTGATAGCCTCTTGTTGGTTTATAATCCGCAAAAAGGTGATAAATGGATTGCTGATTTTGTAGATAACCTTCATCGAAAATTCAATTTCAACGGAAATATGCTGGTAGCCAAAGATGGAAAAATTCTTTACGAAAAAGCTGTTGGATGGGCCGATTACCTGCACCGCGATAGTTTAACCATAAACTCAGAATTTGAGCTGGCTTCAATTACCAAAACCTTTACCGGTACAGCCATTATGCAATTGGTAGAAGCCGGAAAACTTTCGTTAAACGATAATGTAAAAAAATTCTATCCTAATTTCCCATACGAGGGCATAACTGTGAAATTATTGCTTTCTCACCGCAGCGGCATGATGAACTATGTGTATTTTATAGATGATATCTGGCGTAAGGAAAAACGCAATATGAAAAAAGGCGTAACCAATCAGGAAGTAATGAATGTTATCGCTGAACGAAAACCAAACCCATATACTAAACCAGATAACCGTTTTCACTATAACAACTCAAACTTTATGGTTTTGGGTGCCATTATAGAAAAGGTTACCGGACAACGTTACTCGCAGTATATGATGGAGCATGTGTTTAAACCAGCCGGATTAAAGCACACGCATGTATATAGCACCACTGAGTATGAAAAAATTCCGGTTGATGTGGTTGGTCATGACCGTAATAGTTTCAGATATTCTGTTGCGCAGAATTTTTTAGATGGCCCGGTTGGGGATAAAGGCATTTATAGCACGGTACACGATCTGGTATTATTTGATAAATACTTGAAAAACGGAAGATTACTGACCAAAAAGAGTCTCGATTCGGCGTATGTAGGTCGCAATAAACCTATAAACGGTCATTTTAACTATGGCTATGGCTGGAGGATGTTCGACGGCGAAAACATGGACAAAGTAGTTTACCACACAGGTTGGTGGCATGGTTTCCGCCATATTTATGTGCGAGATTTAAACAAAAACATTGTAATCATATTTTTAGGCAATCTTACTAATGGAAGTTTGATGCATCTTGATGAGCTGTACAAACATTTCAATATGCCGGTTATCCGTAAAGGGGCTTACCATGGCAATGGAAGTTTGCCGGGAAGCGACGAGGATTAAATTTATGGCAAAAACAAAGTGGATTATCGGACCAGGAACATTAACCATCTATCCTAAAAGAAATTTAAGGGTAGTTGGCGTTATTTTTTTTGTACTGATTGGGGCCTTTATTTTCTTTTTATCGAGATCGGTACAGGGCTATTCGGCTGGCCTTACTTTTGGATATTATAGCTTCCTATTATTAATTCCCTTACTGCTGATCTTAATGGCCGAAACGAAAGTTATTTTTGATGGAAACAGCAGGATTTTATATAAAAGAATTGCGTTTTTGCCAACGGGGTCAATCCCTTTTGATGATATCGCTTCAGTAGAACCATACGAAGTACTCGGAAGCGGTTTCAATTATAAACTGTTTAAAAAAAGTAACAGACATGGCAGAGGCTTACTCGTTTCTTCCGGATATAGCAAAGCCACCGATGTCAATCTGATCGCTTTTCAGCAGGAGGTATTGCCAAAAATTGATGAACTTGTTTTCGCCAATGCACCTGTAATTCCCAAACAGACCATTTACGATTTTCGGTTTTTTAAAGAAGAAGGGGGCATTTACCTGTTGCGGGATAATAAGATAGGAAGTTTTATTGTCGGATTAATTTTGATTGGTGCTACCATTGCGATATTGTTTAGTCCAGATTTTTTGGCAAATGAAGGGTCTATTCAAAAAATACTCCTCACCTATTTTCCAGCGGCGATCGGCTTAGCGCTTCTTTTTGCAGCGACCTCCAATATCCGCTTTGATAAAAGCCAAAGGAAAATTATTCGTTCTACTCTTGCGGGCCGCGTGGTAAAAGAATATCCGTTTGACGACCTGATCCGTTTTCAGGTGATCCGCAAAACAACCAATCTTATTTATTCAGGCACCGAAGTTAGGGCAGAAATTTTACTGCCTGCCAAAAACAAAACAACCACCTTAAACCTTAAACACTTTACAGGTACTAAAAGAATTGAGCGGTTTCTTGATGAAGCCAATACGATTTTAGGCAGAATCTAGTTTTATTATAAAAATTACAACGTTATGTTTGATAAATTATTTGCGGCTCAACAAAAAGCCGAAGAAATTAAAAAACGCCTGGATACGATCTCGGTATTTGGCGAAGTTGAAAATGGTGCGATAAAAATCACTGCTACAGCAAACAAGGCAATCACCGGAATTTCCATTGATGAGGAGTTTTTGAAAAATGCCGATAAGGAAGAATTAGAAGAACTTTTATTAACAGCTATTAATAAAGCTATGGCAAGTGCTGAACAAGTTAGTGCCGCCGAAATGCAGGCATCGGCGCAGGATATGCTTGGCGGCTTAGGCGGTATGTTTGGGCAATAAAACCATAAGGCAACTTAACTGTTTATTCTAAGAACAATCGATCTTGCTACTTGAGACTCAAATCCTGATACTATTATTATGAAATACACTTATTACGGCCAGTCTTGCTTCCTGTTAGAGGCAGCCGGCAAAAAACTGCTATTCGATCCGTTTATATCGCACAATCCATTAGCTAAAAATATAGATACCAAAGCCATTGAGGCCGATTATATACTGGTTAGCCATGGCCATGGCGATCATGTGGGCGATCTGATAGCACTGGCAAAGCAAACGCAAGCCACCGTTATTGCCATGCCAGAGGTAATAGATTGGGCAAGCAAACAAGGTGTAGAAAAAGTACATGGAATGAATTTTGGCAAATTTACGTTTGATTGGGGAACTGTACGCATGGTGCCTGCAACCCACTCATCGGGTTTACCAGATGGAAGTTACGGCGGAAACCCTGCGGGCTTTGTACTTGAAGTGGATGGCAAACAGATTTACTTTGCAGGCGATACAGGTTTAACCATTGAGATGAAGGTTTTGGCTGATATTTACAACCTGGATTATGCCATTTTACCGATCGGCGGAAATTATACCATGGATGTTGATGATGCTCTGGTTGCGACTAAATATTTCGACTGTGATAATGTAATCGGCGTACACTATAATACTTTTCCGGTAATCGAAATTGATACCAAAGCGGCTTTGGATAAATTTAAACGCGAAAACAAAACCTTATTGTTGCCAGAAATTGGTGAAACGATAAACTTATAGGCTCGTGCGGATGACAAATCCGCCCACAATAACGTTTTAGGAGCGTATACCAAAACAAAAAAGGGCCTCCGATTTTCATTGGAGACCCTTCAAATTATAAACCTGAACCTAATTCTTTTTAGCAGCAGCAGCTTTGTTTGCTTTGTAACGCATATCTGCTGTTCCGTCTTTTTTAGTTGGGCCAGCAACTTTAGTTACCGCTTTTGCTTTATTTTCTTTAAAACGCATATCTGGCGTGCCATCTGCTTTTACTTTAGCAGCTGTAGTAGTTGTTTTAGTTTCTACTTTTTTAGCCTCCTGTTTTACACCTGCTTTAACTGGTGCAGTTGTAGTTTTTACTTCTTTTTTAGCAACTGTTTTAGCTTTAGCTGGGGCTGTTGTTGCTGGTGTTTGAGCAAATGCTGTTGTTAAACCAAATGCTGCGATTGCGATTAAACTCAATAACTTTTTCATGTTTTTTAGATTTTTTTTTAATTATCATGAAGCTTCTTCGTTCACTCAGAGGTTTCATAATCTTTAATTTTTGTTTACTCGTTAATTGTTGATATAAAATTGATTAATTGATATGAAGTTTTAATGAAGATAACGAATATTTTTATTTTTTTAATGCGCAGCTAACCAATTATCTCCTTCACCAATTTCTACTACAATGGGTACAGTGAGTTTAATGGCATTGGCCATTTTATCCTGAATAATTGCCTTCATCGCTTCCTTTTCCGATCTCACCACATCAAACACCAACTCATCATGCACCTGCATGGTCATGGTTGACTGTAAATTCTGCGCTTTCATTTCTTTATGGATGTTGATCATCGCAATCTTGATCATATCAGCCGCAGAACCTTGAATGGGCGCGTTAATGGCATTCCGTTCTGCAAAACCTCTTACAGTTTGATTGGCAGAGTTAATGTCTCTTAAATAACGTCTTCTGCCCATTATCGTTTCTACAAATCCGTTCTCACGTGCGAAGTTCATGGTATCGCTCATGTAACGTTTAATACCCGGATATTGCGTAAAATATTGTTCAATAATTTCGGCAGCTTCCTTACGTGGAATACCTAAATTTTGCGATAGACCAAAAGCAGACTGTCCGTAAATAATTCCGAAGTTAACGGCTTTGGCATTTCTGCGCCGTGTTCCGTCTACTTCTTCGATACTTACGCCATATACTTTAGCTGCAGTTGCCGTATGGATATCGATCCCTTTGCTAAAAGCATCGAGCATGTTCTCTTCCTTACTTATTTCGGCAATAATGCGCAATTCTATCTGCGAATAATCGGCTGATAATAAAATGTGGTTTTCATCCCTTGCAATAAAAGCTTTACGTACCTCTCTGCCTCGTTCGGTACGGATTGGGATATTCTGTAGATTAGGATTGTTGGAACTTAATCTTCCAGTTGCCGCAACGGCCTGGTTATAGGAAGTATGTACCCTCCCTGTTTTAGGGTTAACCATCAATGGTAATGCATCCACATAGGTCGATTTAAGTTTCTGTAACTGGCGGAAGTCTAAAATATCCTGTACAATATCACTTTTACTGGCTAAGGCCATTAAAACGTCTTCTCCGGTTTGGTACTGACCGGTTTTTGTTTTTTTTGCTTTCGGATCTAACTGAAGTTTATCAAATAAAACCTCTCCCAATTGCTTTGGCGAGGCGAGGTTAAATTTAACTCCTGCTTTATCGTAAACATTCTGTTCGAACTTGATAATTTCAGTTTCGAGCTCTTTAGAATAAGCTTTTAAGGTTTCCATATCAATACGAACACCTTCTTTTTCTATATCTGCCAAAACATAAACCAAGGGGTTCTCAATTTCTTCGGCTAGTTTGGCTGCATTTAGTTCTTTTAATTTCGGTTCAAAGATGTGCGCTAATTGCAACGTCACATCAGCATCTTCGGCTGCATAATCTACAACATCTATTACCGGCACATCACGCATGGTGCCTTGGTTTTTGCCTTTTGCACCAATCAATTTAGTAATAGAGATGGGTGAATAACCCAGGTAGTTTTCTGATAAAACATCCATACCATGGCGGGTATCAGGGTCGATTAAATAGTGCGCAAGCATGGTATCAAAAAGTTTCCCCTTCACCTGAACACCATACCATTTCAACACTAAAATATCATATTTGGTATTCTGACCAATTTTTTCAATTTCTTCATTTTCCAATACAACCCTAAATTCGTCAACAATAACCTGAGCCGCTTCTCTCTCTGCAGGAACCGGAATATAATAACCTGTTCCAGGTTTTATGGAGAACGATAAACCAACTAAATCGGCCATATTTGCGTCAGTACCTGTAGTTTCCGTATCAAATGAGATGCGTTTTTCGGCAAGCAATAATTTAATTAAATCTGCACGTTGCTGGGCAGTATCAACCAACTGATAATCGTGTTCTGTATTTTCGATGGTTTTAGCCGGAAGCTTTTCTGCCGGTTCTTCTTCAAGTGTGTTGGTGTATTGAATGGCTTCGCCAGTTTGGTTACCGAATAAATCTGTCTGCGTACCTTCCTGAAAGCGTGCTGTAGTAACCGAAAATTCATCGCCAAATACCCTGCGCCCTAAAGTCCTGAATTCTAATTCGGTAAATAGCGGTTCTAATAAATCGCGGCTTGGATCGCAGAGTTCTAAACTGGCTTCATCCAGTTCAACCGGAACATCCAACAGAATCGTTGCTAGTTTTTTTGAGATTAAACCTTGTTCTGCAAAATTCTCTACGTTTTCGCGCTGTTTGCCTTTTAGTTCGTGGGAGTTTGCAATAATGTTTTCCATAGAGCCATATTGTTTGATCAAAGCTTTCGCCGTTTTCTCGCCTATGCCTGGAATTCCCGGTATATTATCTACCGCATCGCCCCATAATCCTAAAATATCGATTACCTGTAACACATTTTCTATCTCCCATTTGGCCAATACTTCCTTTACGCCCAATATTTCCATATCGTTACCCATACGGGAAGGTTTGTAAATAAAAATATTTTCGGAAACCAATTGCGCAAAATCCTTATCCGGGGTCATACAGTAAACCTGATAGCCTTTTTGTTCGGCTTTTTTAGCCAGTGTACCAATAATATCATCGGCCTCGTAACCATCAGAGGTAATTACGGGAATATTAAAACCTGTAATTAATTTAATCACATAAGGCATTGCCGCAGCCAGATCTTCGGGCATAGCCTGCCGGTGTGCTTTATACGCTTCGAAAGAAGTATGCCTTTCAGTTGGCGCCTCAGTATCGAAAACAACAGCAATGTGTGTTGGTTTTTCTTTCTTTAAAACATCTAACAAAGTATTGGTAAAGCCCATTACTGCCGATGTATTAATGCCTGTTGAGGTAAAACGAGGGTTTTTACTTAATGCAAAGTGCGCCCTGTACATCAGCGCCATACCATCTAGGAGAAAGAGTTTTTTATTCATGTGATTACACCGGTTTAATGATTACACCGACAAATAAATTTATCGAGTGATAAAAGTAACCAAAGTTAGTCATATCACTAAAATGCTTTTTCAACAAAAAAAATAAATTATTTATTGAAATCTCTTATTTTAAGCATCATCTAAATAAAAACGCTTTTTATGAAAATATGCTACACCTTAATCCTTTGCTTGATAGCTTGCCTAACCAAGGCCCAACTCCCATCTGATACCTTGATGACCTACATCACTTTCGAAAACCTAAAAGGGCCAGATAATGCTTATGGTGCATCAATGGATCGGCCAATAGGTAGTGGGGCTTTTAAAAACATAAGTGACCGAGATAATTTAAAAGTAAGAATGGCCAAACTCGAAAATTCTTACCGCTGGCCAGATGGATCAAAAATCGACTTTACTAAGAGAAATAGTCAGCATTCAAGTACTGGCATTGTAGATCGCTATACTTTGATAAATCCCAACTCAAAAGATACTGTATTCCTCTTTGTTGATCCTTATAAAACCGATTCCACATTTTATATCCCAAAGGGATTGGTTGCTGTTAGCAAAGAAGTTTTGGCAAAAGAAATTGCAGTACAGCTAAAATCAATCGAGGATATCAACACCGCTAAAGATGCTTTTAGTAATGAGCAGGAGAACATTAACAAGATTGCCAATTACATTGCCGGTAATGTAGGACTTGTTAATTTTATTGATCGGGAAAATTTGCGCAAAGTGATGACTGATACTCAAGCTGATCCAGAACTAAAGAATTATTTGTTTAAGCTTTATGTTTTGAATAAGTTCTATGCTTTGGGCAAGAATATCGCCAATACAAAAGCTTATGCTTTAAATAAAATGAAAGAATCGTTTGTTAATTTCCAAAAAGAGCATCCTGATGTAGCAACCGGCAATATCAAAATTAATCTGAATTAGTATGTTTTGGAATTAAGTTCCGTTATTTGTGAAAAGCAATTGATCATATGAAATTTCTATTATTTGTTTTCCTTTTCTTATTTACGCTAAATCAACTTTCAGCTCAGGATTTTATCGTCAAAAACAATGATGATGTCATCCGTGGGACGATAAAAGGCACCGATTATTTTTCGGTTTTTATCAGTGCCAATGATGAAGCTGATGTAATTTTGCCTGCAAAGGATGTTAAGAACTTCTTCTGGAATGGTGATAGCTTTGTAAGCAAGGGTTTTGCAAATGGGCGCAATTTCGAGTATCGTTTTGTTAAGGTAATCGAAATGGGAACGGTTAATCTTTATTCTTTTGGCGGAGGTACCTTAGTTCCTGAAGTTAAAGAGAAAAAAGTAAAATTCAGGCCATCAATTGGTATTGGAACAGGAACCGGCGGTTATGGTGGCATGGGTATGGGTGGAGGCATTAGCATCGGTGGTGGCCGTAATGCGGCCCCAGAAAGACCTGCCGGTGCGCCAGTTATCCGTTACTTTATTGAAAAACCAGGTGCTGGTCCTTTACAGGAAGTGCCGATGAAAGCAATAACCGATGACACCAAAAAAGCTGAAGTTAAAAATATTTTATTGCAAAAAATGGGCGACCAACCTGCTTTAAAAGCTAAAGTTGAAGCTGGAACAGATTTTAATAGCAGAGATGTAATAGAATGGGTTAAGGAATATAACGCGACAAAGAAATAGCGCTAGGATTAACTGATTTCAGGATTGCAAGATCGCTTAAATAATATCTTCGCGCTTTAGCTTTACATAAATGGCTAAACTGATAAGTTTATCGTTTTTAATTTCACAGTTCTCCATTGTTTTCTGATAATCAAAATCAAGTTTTTGCAGCACCTTTTTGCTGTTTTCATTTTGAGTTTCAACCATAGCCTCGATTTTTCCTAAGCCTAATTTCTCAAAGGCATAATTGCAAATGGGATTTGCTACCTCTTTAATGATGCCTTTTCCCCAATGTTCGGGCAAGAGCCAAAAACCTATTTCGGCCTTTTGATCCGTTTTACTTAAATCATTAAATCCTATGGCACCTAATGGACCAAGGTTTTCTTTATCACAGATTGCCCACCAGATACCCGTTTCATTTTTCTGAAGGTGGTTGAACCAGATTAATTGTTCTTTGGTTTCCTCAAGGCAGGAATAACTCACCCCGTAATAGCAGATCACATCAGGATGGGATAATCCTTCAAAAACAAATGTTAGATCTTCAGAACAGAACTGCCTCAATAAAAACCTGTTCGTGTGTATTGTAGCTGAAGCAAACATTATCTTGCACAACAGTTTAATAAGTGGTCATTCACCATTCCGGTTGCCTGCATATGTGCATAACAGATTGTGGTGCCGAAAAATTTGAAGCCACGTTTTTTCATGTCTTTACTGATCTGATCAGAGAGTTCGGTTCTTGGCGGAACATCGCCCATTTTTTCAATTTTATTTTGAATCGGTTTACCACCTGGAACAAAGCCCCACATGTATTTAGAGAAACTGCCAAATTCCTTCTGGATCTCGATAAACAGTTTAGCATTGGTAATGGCACCGTTAACTTTTAAACGATTGCGGATAATGCCTTCATCGTTCATCAGTCTTTCCACATCCTTTTCGGTAAAGTCCGCCACTTTGTTAACATCAAAATTGGCAAAGGCTTTACGGTAGTTTTCCCTTCTGCGAAGAATAGTAATCCAGCTTAAGCCTGCTTGTGCACCTTCGAGGATCAGGAATTCGAATAAAATTTTATCATCATAAACAGGCTTTCCCCATTCTTCATCGTGGTATTTGATGTAAAGTGGGTCGTTTCCGGCCCAGCTGCAGCGGGTTATTGAGTTTTGCATACGGTATTTAAGTGAGATTTTATTTCAATATTTTTAGATAAGATGCTGAAATAATTAACAATGACTGATTTATATAATGGGGTCGTCATCTCGACTGAAGCGCAGCGAAATGGAGAGATCTATCTAGGCAGATTTCTCGGCTGCGTTACACTCCGCTCGAAATGACGACTTTGTGTATTGCGATTCTTCTCGGTGATATACGCCTAAACTCCCGCCTCCAGACTCAACTCATCCCAATACTCCACAGCTCTTCTATAATGCGGAATTACAATACTGCCGCCCACAAGATTGGCGATCATGAAAATTTCGTTCATCTCATCATGATTTACACCAGCATCGAAACATTTGCCCAAATGGTATTTAATGCAATCATCACACCGCAAAACCATTGAGGCTACCAGGCCTAACATCTCTTTCGTTTTAACATCTAACGCTCCGTCGGCATAGGAGGTTGTATCGAGCGCAAAAAATCGTTTAATATTTGTATTCGCTGTTTCCATAATCCTATCGTTCATTTTTTCACGATAATCATTAAATTCTTCTACAAGCTTTCCCATATTTTAAAATCTTTTTTAACTGTTATTTGTTAGTGATATAAACATTTGATTATGAAAATGATATCTCCAAAATTTCATGCCGTTTTAGATTACCTATTGGTAATGCTTTTATTGGCTTCGCCTGATATTTTTGGTCTTTCTAAAACTGCCTCAACAGTGGCATACGCGCTGGGCATTATTCATTTCTTATTAACGGTAAGCACTAATTTTAGTGGGGGTATTTTTAAAGTCATCAACCTTAAACTTCACGGCCTTATCGAGTTTTTCGTCAGTATTGTTCTTGTTATTTTAGCTTTTACACTTTTTAAAGGAAATTTAACCGACGAAATTTTCTATGCCTGCTTAGGTTTATTGATTCTGATTATTTTTACCCTTACTGATTATAAACGAAGTTTGCCCGTTATACTGTAATTTCTTCGAGCGGATTCCAGAATACTTTTTTAAAGTTTACCACCTTATCGTTCTTCACTTCAACGCCTTCTTTCCTTAACAGCTCCTCCATCAGTTCGGGCGGTTTGAAATGAAACTTTCCGGTTAGCAAGCCACTACTGTTTACTACCCTGTGGGCAGGTACACTAGGGTGGGCCGTTCCGGCATAAAGCATGGCATGTCCAACCATTCTTGATGATTTTGCCGCACCTAAACTTTTTGCGATAGCTCCATAAGATGTAACCCTTCCTTTCGGAATTAACCGGGCAATCTCATAAACCTGTTCGTAAAAGTTGGTATCCATTATTCAAAAGAAAATTGAATATAATTAATATTTTTATCGTGTAACAAGTATTTTTTCTCGTAATAGGTTTTGATTGACAATACTTCATCAACCAGTTCAGAAGTATACAGATGATCGGTGTTTTTATGTACAGGCAATCCTAATTCTGCAACCTTTTCGCAAGTATAAGCATACAGTTGGTCGTTATCTGTTTTCAAATTAACATTGCCACCTGGTTTTAAAACAAGTTTATAACGGTTCAGGAATGCGGGGAAAGTCAAGCGTTTTTTCTCACGGCTATCCTGTGGTTGTGGATCGGGGAAAGTGATCCAGATCTCATCAATTTCTCCTTCACTGAAATACTCCAGTAAATTTTCAATCTGGATTCTTAAAAAAGCAACGTTGTTAATTCCATCTTCAATAGCTGTTTTTGCCCCTCTCCAAATGCGGTTACCTTTATAATCAACACCTATAAAGTTTTTTTTAGGAAATAACCTGGCTAAGTTCACCGAATATTCGCCTTTTCCACACGCCAGTTCGAGTACAATAGGATTCGTATTTTTAAAATGTGCAGAAGCCCAGTTTCCCTTTAAAGTTTTTCCTTGTTCTAATTGATATACGTTTGCAAATGTTTCGATTTCTGCAAAACGCCTAAGTTTATCTTTACCCAAAAGTTTTTTTTCTGCAAAAATACAATTAAATCAATAATCAAAGTTTCTTTTACCAGAAAGATTAATGTCATTCTTATTTAGGAATTGTATTTTTGTAACCTATAAAAAATACCGTGGAAAAAAACGCTAAAATATATGTTGCAGGTCATCGTGGTATGGTAGGTTCGGCCATTTACCGCAAACTGCAAAAAGAAGGTTACGAGAATATCATAACTAAAACTTCGGGCGAGCTAGATTTACGCAACCAACAAGCAGTTACCGATTTCTTTGCAGCAGAAAAACCAGATTATGTATTTCTTGCTGCAGCAAAAGTTGGTGGGATTGTAGCCAACAATACATACAGGGCCGATTTTCTCTACGAGAATTTAGCCATACAAAATAATGTGATCCACAATGCTTATGTAAATGGCGTTAAAAAATTAATGTTTTTAGGCTCGAGCTGTATTTACCCTAAAATGGCCCCACAGCCTTTAAAAGAAGATTACCTTTTAACCGGAACATTAGAGCACACCAACGAGCCTTATGCCATTGCAAAAATTGCAGGGATCAAAATGTGCGATGCCTACCGCGATCAGTATGGCTGTAATTTTATCTCGGTAATGCCAACAAATTTGTATGGCTTTAATGATAATTATCACCCTCAAAACTCTCACGTTTTACCTGCTTTGATCCGTAAGGTACACGAAGCAAAAGCTAACAACGAAAAAGAGATTGTGGTTTGGGGATCAGGATTACCTATGCGCGAATTCTTGTTTGCAGATGACCTGGCAGATGCCTGTTATTTCCTGATGCAAAACTACAACGAGCCACATTTGATTAATGTGGGTACGGGACACGATTTAACCATTAAAGATCTAGCTTTATTAATCAAAGACGTATTGGGCTTTGAAGGCGAATTGGTATTCGATGCAAGCAAACCTGATGGAACGCCACGTAAATTGATGGACGTAAGCAAACTTCATAATTTAGGCTGGAAACATAAAATCGAACTTAAAGAAGGTATTGCCCTGGCCTATCAGGATTTTGAAAGCCGATACTAAAATAAATTTACAACGAGGTTGTCTCATAAATTGCAATTGAATTTGTCACGTTGAGCCTCCCGAAGAATCGAGATAAGTTGTCGAAACGCCTTGTAGGACATTTAAAACAGGCCCTTTTACAAGCTCAGGATGACAATTCTATATTTATGATACAGCCTCTTTATATTTACAGCTTATTTTTTAACAGTGGGATCATAAATCGCTACTGCGACCCGGCTATCGGCACAGCCGTAGTATAAAAACCATTTCTTTTTGAAATAAACCAGTCCTTCTATAAAAACCGTGCCTGACGGGTATTGCCCGCTTTTTTCAAAAGGTGCAGTAGGCACGAAAAAAGGTTGATCGAGCCGTGCGATCACTTTTGAAGGATTTTTCAGATCGAATAATACTTGCCCGGCCGAATAGGTATTGGCCACATAATTGGTATCCCTTTCGGCATCGCTCCTGTTTTTACCATTGTATAAAACTAAAATACCTTTATCGGTAACAATTGCCGGCGGACCACATTCGGTCAGGTCGCTATCGAAATAATTTTTTCGGGGTTTCACAATTAAGTCTAAATCACCTTTTGTATTTAAAGTTGGCTCCCAGTTGATAAGATCGACCGAGGTTGCAATATTCATGAAACGTTCACCCCAGTACATCATATACTTGCCGTTTATTTTGGCAATTACCTGTTTACCATTTTCTACCCTGGTTACAATGGAACCAGATTTGCATTTGAGATCCCGAAATCTACCACCATAGGCCTTACTAAACGCAGCACCGTATTTGGTCCAGTGTTTTAAATCTTTGGAAGTGGCTACAGCCAAGCGGAATATATTTCGGTTCCATTGGGTATACAGCATCACATACACACCCTCTGCAGTAACCGCAATGCGTGGGTCTTCGCAGCCACCCGGCCATTCATACGCTTTCTGATTATCTTCATTAGGATAGAGCACAGGTTCTGGATTCCGCTTCATTTTAATGCCATCAATACTTTCGGCAATGCCTATTCTTGAAGTACGCTTACCAATACCAATGCCAGACCGGTCTTCTCCGCGATAAAGTACATATACTTTATTTTTGCTTACCGCAGCAGCAGGATTAAAAACATCACCGGCCTCCCACGCAATTTTTTGTTTACTCATTGGGTCGAAGAAAAGACTTTCGGTTTTTGGAGAAATAATGGGATTAACATTTTCCGGTCGTAAAAATGGCCCTAGTGCCCATTCGGGAAATTGACTCTGGGCATTTGCTGTAAAGGCCAGCGGAAGAAAAAATATAAGAAGAAATAAACGTAAAGCGATTCTTTTCATAAAGCTAAAATACCTAATTAATCTGGCAAACAGGTGATGGTTAGATTATCGCTAATTAAATCAATGATACTTAAATATTCTATTCAACCTTTTGTTTAAATGTCTCATTAAATAAAGAATTTATCATCTAAATTAATACCTCATTCCTTAGCCTCTCAGATCATTTTTTATTATAGGTAAAATTTATATATTTGAAAATATAAATAAGATTTACCTATATGACTTTAGTTCAGCTAGAATATATCGTTGCTGTAGATACTTACAGAAGTTTTGTTACTGCTGCAGATAAATGTTTCGTAACGCAACCTACTTTAAGTATGCAGGTGCAAAAACTGGAGGAACTGATCAGCGTTAAAATTTTCGACAGGAGCAAACAACCCGTAAGCCCGACCGAAATTGGCGCCCAGATTATTGCCCAGGCCCGGATTATTTTACAGGAAAGCGGAAAAATAAAAGAACTGATCAGCAGTCAGCAGCAGGATGTTCTTGGCGAGCTAAGAATAGGCGTAATTCCAACTGTTGCACCTTATTTGCTCCCAGAAGTAATTTCTGCCATGCTGGATAAATATCCTGAATTAAAGCTTTTAATCTGGGAATATACCACCGAAGATATTATTCACCACCTCAAAACAGGTGTACTGGATTGCGGTATTTTAGCTACGCCACTTACCGATCCGAACATTACCGAAATCCCATTATATTACGAAAACTTTGTAAGCTATATCAGCAAAAACAGTAAGCTTTATAAAAAGAAGGCCGTTGACGCTGAAGATCTGAACGATGAAAACATCTGGCTTTTGAACGAAGGTCATTGTATGCGCAATCAGGTATTGAACATTTGCCGTTCTACAAAAAACAACAGATTACAGGGGCTGGAATACAATACAGGCAGTGTAGAAACCTTGGTGCGTATGGTTGATTTAAATGGAGGTGCAACACTATTGCCCGAGCTGGCCATAGCAGAATTAAATGCAAAGCAGACCAATAAGATCCGTCATTTTAAATCGCCTGAGCCTGTACGCGAAATCAGCCTGGTAACCCATAAAAATTTTATTAAAAAACGGATGCTTAATGCTTTAAAAGATGAGATTTTAGAAATTATCCCAAAAGCCATGAAGCAGAAAAAGAAAAAAGATATAGTTGGGATTTAGACGGTATGGCCAAGCCTGAAGGGGAGATTGGACAAAGCAGACATCTTAGCGATTTCACCAGCGCGGTCGTCATGCTGAATTTATTTCAGCATCTTTCAGCTAAATAGAGCCTGAAATAAATTTATTCAGTAGCTTTCGCTGCACTTCAGTCGAGATGACGACTTTTCTATAAAATTGATTATTTCAGAGCCTCAGGAACCAATTCCTTGTCCCTATCTACATGATCAGCCAACTTATAGCCTGATGCAATAGGATTTTTATCTTCTAAAAAGATCAAAATAATTAATGAAATAATGGGGATTAAAAATGAAATAAAAAACCAGAACCAAAAATTACGGCCTGTTCGCTTTGCCAGAAAACCTGCAAGTAACTGTGGCGACAATAGTAGTCCGAGTACAATAGTGCCTAAGATTATCTCTGGCATTTGTTATTGATTAATCGATTACAAAACCTAGTTTACTAAAAAACACTACTGATTTTGTTTTTCTACCGGCGGTGCAGATAACAATCCTTTAATATCGCTTTCAACCTCTTCTTCTTCGCCTTTTTTCTTTTTCTTATTTTTCGCTTTTAAGCCTTTACCACTTAAACGTTCCTCAATGATTTTATCGTATTCGGTTTGTTGCTCTGGCCTTAAAACATTACGGATGTTCTTTGATGTTTCGTTCTGTAGTTTATAGAATTTATCTACATCCTCTTCGCGCGAGTTGCCTGCCTGTTGTCTTTTAATTAAATCAGCCTGTTCTTTCGCCTGGTTATAGGTAAAGCTGTAGATTACGCTTTTTTGCGTTCCATTTAGCTTTAACCGCTTATCCAGATCCTCCACATTCTTCTGTGCAATTTCCCCTGGAGTAGGTACTTTATTCTGTTGTGCACGCACCAACCCATTTACACCAACAATAACTAAAAATAAAATTACAAGCCTTTTCATTTTGAACATTTTATATCTGCGAAGTTACTTAATTATCTTAAAACAAGAAAGTCCCGATTTGCATCGGGACTTTCCTAAATTTTATTGGATGTTATAGCCTATAAAGCTTTTTTGTAAAGCTCAGCAACTGCATCCCAGTTAATTACATTCCAGATCGCCGCTAAATAATCAGGGCGTTTGTTCTGGTATTTTAAGTAATATGCGTGCTCCCAAACATCGATACCCAAAATTGGCGTTCCTTTAACTTCAGCAATATCCATTAAAGGGTTATCTTGGTTTGGTGTAGAAGAAACCTGAAGTTTTTTATCAGCACCAACTGATAACCAGGCCCAGCCAGAACCAAAACGGGTAGCGCCGGCTTCTTGTAATTTAGTTTTAAGATCAGCAAATGAACCAAAAGTTTCGTTAATTGCTTTAGCTAAATCGCCAGTTGGCTCACCACCTTTATTTGGACCTAAAATGTTCCAAAACAAAGAGTGATTATAGTGACCTCCGCCGTTGTTTCTCACAGCAGCTGGGAATTTTGAAATGTGTTTTACAATTTCCTCGATGCTAGAAGTCGCTTCTGGCTTACCTTCTAACGCTTTGTTTAAGTTGGTAACGTAAGCCTGATGGTGTTTATCATGGTGGATTTCCATGGTAGTTTTATCAATATGCGGTTCTAATGCATCGGTTGCGTAATGTAACGCAGGTAATTCAAAAGCCATAATGTTTTATGTTTAAAGATTTAAAAATGTTTCTTGTAGCAAATATAACATTAGAACGTTAAGATTTGTTCATGTTATTATCATCAAATCGTTTTCTGCTCAGTTGTTGTAAAGTTGGAAGGGTTGAAAGTTGTAAGGTTCAGGGCGATAGCCAAGTGGTTTTTAATGAAAAAACTGATCTTTAGTCAATGATTGATAGTCAATAGTAAAATAGCCCATTTGGCTAGAACTATAAACCATGAGCCATTAACTCATCTCCTCTACCTCTTCTTCGCAAAAAAATCTTTCATTAACGCCGCACATTCCTCTGCCATTACCCCACCTTTCAATATCGTTTTAGGATGCAACAGATTGGCATTTTTGGAGATAAAGCCTCTTTTTTCTTCTCTGGCACCATACACAATACGGCTAATCTGTGTCCAATAACTTGCACCGGCACACATTACACAAGGCTCGATGGTTACATATAAGGTACAATCCCTTAAATATTTCCCGCCTATGGTTTGCGCTGCAGAGGTAAATGCCTGCATTTCTGCATGCGCAGTAACATCATTAAAGCGCTCAGTTAAATTGTAGCCCCGACCAATAATCCTGTTTTTACTAACCACTATTGCGCCGATTGGAATTTCATCTTCAGCCAAAGCTTTTTTTGCTTCTTCCAGGGCCAATTTCATGTAATGAATGTCTTCTTCCTCTGGGGCGGTATTTTCGAAATTGTAAAAACTCATGTGGCAAATATAGGGTAACACTTTCGAAGTTTTACTAGCCCTTTACTCTTGGAAACTTCGGAAGTCTAGTCGAGGTTTTGGAGCGTAATTTCAGCGCTTATCGGCAGCTTCAGTCCTGCTTTCTGTTCCAAGTACGCACTCGTTCCTCGTTTGCGCGCTTTCCGCTTCAATCAGGGCTATTAAAAAAAGCCTGCGTACAATAAGAACCGCAATGGGTAAGTGTACTGCCTATTTCCCGCAGATCGGCGCTGATTAATCTCGCAGATTAAAAAGATTTTCATGTTATTATATCTACATAAATCTACGTTTTAATCTTTTTGAATCTGCGGGAAAGAGTCTCCGCTAAACTTCAGAAGCCGGCTAAATCAACTTACTTCCGTTAGGAACTTTACTTTGTACGGCAGTCAATACAATATCACCGTTTTCGTCGGCAAAGCCGGTAACCAAAAATTCGGACATAAATTTTCCGATCTGTTTTTTAGGGAAGTTGATCACCCCTACAATCTGTTTTCCTGGTAATTCGTCCAAGGAATAGTGTTTGGTAATCTGCGCACTGCTCATTTTAATACCGAATTCTCCAAAGTCTACCTTAACTTTATAGGCAGGCCGTCGGGCTTCAGGAAATTCGAAGGCCTCTAAAATGGTGCCTACCCTCAATTCTACCTTTTCGAAGTCATTCCAGGTTATCTCTTCCATAGCTTAATTTTAATGTAACGGCAAAAATATAAATTATTAAAATATTTCGATTGTAATTTAAATCAGCGTTAACATTCAATTCAACCGATTGCATTAAATGGAATAGATTTTACAAAAAATTTGCGATTTATATTTTAAGCACTATCTTTATGCAACCGTTTGCATAACCAAATATTAAAATAATTTAAAACCATGTATTTATTAGGGATTGATTTAGGAACCTCATCTATAAAAGTTGCAGTTGTTGATGTAGCTACACAAAAAAACATTGCGACAGCACAATACCCGGAAGAGGAAACAGCAATTAAATCTTTACAATCGGGCTGGGCAGAGCAATCGCCGGATGAATGGTGGCAAAATGTTCAACAGGCAATCCTTAAATTAAAAGCAACCGGCTTATTTGATCCTAAAGAGATTAAAGCCATTGGTATTGCTTACCAAATGCATGGTCTGGTTGTAGTAGATAAAGATCAAAACGTACTCCGCGATAGTATTATCTGGTGCGACAGCAGGGCAGTTGAGCTAGGCAATAGCGCTTTTGAGGCCATTGGAGAGGAAAAATCGTTAAAACACCTGTTAAACTCTCCGGGGAACTTTACAGCCTCAAAGCTAGCCTGGGTAAAAGCAAATGAGCCAGAGATCTATAACCGCATCGATAAAATAATGCTGCCAGGCGATTTTATCGCAATGAAATTAACAGGAGAAATCACAACCAGTATTTCTGCATTATCTGAGGGCATTTTCTGGGATTTTGAAAATCATGAGATTTCCAAAGATGTGATGGATTATTACGGCATCTCACGCAGCCTTATTCCACAGGTGAAACCTTTGTTTTCGGAACACGGCTATTTAAAGGCCGATATTGCAGCGTCACTGGGCCTGTCAGCCAGCATCCCGGTAGCCTATAAATCCGGCGATCAACCCAACAATGCACTTTCTTTGAATGTATTAAAGCCAGGAGAAGTTGCTGCAACGGCCGGAACATCAGGTGTGATCTACGGGGTAAGCAGTAATCTTACCTACGATAAACAATCGAGGGTGAATACCTTTGCGCATGTAACCTATTCGGAGGAGAAAAAACACACCGGCGTTTTACTTTGTATCAATGGCACCGGCAGCATGTACCGCTGGGCAAAATATAATTTCGCACCACAGTCTACATATCCTGAACTGAATAACCTGGCATTAAAA
This sequence comes from Pedobacter sp. R-06, assembly GCF_049913135.1. Taxonomy (NCBI): domain Bacteria; kingdom Pseudomonadati; phylum Bacteroidota; class Sphingobacteriia; order Sphingobacteriales; family Sphingobacteriaceae; genus Pedobacter; species Pedobacter sp. R-06. The sequence goes on from NZ_CP183977.1 coordinate 5,410,659, forward strand.
GCGCCAATAGGCAGCAATGGCTTAAAAGTGCTTCCTTTCGGAAATGGTGCCGAGCGGATGTTAAACAACAAATATACTGGCGCCCAGTTGTTAGGTATCGACTTAAATCTCCACAATCAATCAGATATTTTTAGGGCTGTACAAGAAGGGATTGCCTTTTCTTTCCGTTATGGATTGGATATTATGAGAGAAAACGGCATGAAACCTAATGTAATCCGCGCTGGGAGGGCCAACCTCTTTTTAAGTGATGTATTTGCACAAACCTTTGTTGACGTTACCGGCATTCCGGTAGAACTTTACGAAAACGACGGGAGTGTAGGCGCAGCCTTAGGTGCCGGTATAGGGGCCGGGATTTTTAAAAGTGCAGAGGAAGCTTTTAACAACCACGAAGTAATTAAAACTTTAAGCCCGCAACATTCGGCAGCATACGAACCCATTTATCAGGATTGGAAAAAAATATTAGAGAAACAATTAGCAATTGGTTAATGGTTGATCGTCCATAACGGGATCGACTATGAAATATTGACCAACAGACCACCAACCAAAAAACAAAAAAACATGACAAAAGTAGTAACAGGAGCAAAAGAATTTTTTAAAGGCATTGAGCAGATCAAGTTTGAAGGCCTGCAAAGCGACAATCCATTAGCATTTAGATGGTACGATGCCAACAAAGTAGTGGCAGGCAAAACCATGAACGAGCACTTTAAATTTGCCTGCGCGTATTGGCATTCATTTAATGGCAACGGTGCCGATCCGTTTGGAGGTGCAACGCACATTTTCCCTTGGGATGAAAAAAAAGATGCAGTAGAAAGGGCAAAGGATAAAATGGATGCAGCCTTTGAATTTATCACTAAAATGCAGATCCCTTATTATTGTTTCCATGACGTGGATGTGGTAGATTATAGCGACGATATAGCCGAAAACGAACGCAGATTACAGGCCCTTGTTGACTATGCCAAGCAAAAACAAGCAGATAGCGGTGTAAAATTACTTTGGGGAACAGCCAATTTATTCAGCCATAAGCGCTACATGAATGGTGCATCTACCAATCCCGATTTCCATGTGCTGGCACACGGAGCTGCACAGGTTAAAGCAGCTTTAGATGCGACCATTGCCCTTGGTGGCGAAAATTATGTGTTCTGGGGAGGAAGAGAAGGCTACATGAGTTTATTGAACACCAACATGAAACGTGAGCAGGAACACCTGGCAAAATTCTTACATACCGCTAAAGATTATGCACGCAAACAGGGTTTCAAAGGTACATTCTTCATTGAACCGAAACCATGCGAACCTTCTAAACATCAATATGATTACGATGCGGCAACAGTGAAAGGCTTTTTACAGCAATATGATCTGCTCGCCGATTTCAAATTAAACTTAGAAGTTAACCATGCTACCTTGGCCGGTCATACTTTCCAGCATGAATTACAGGTTGCAGTAGATAATGGCTTATTAGGTTCTATCGACGCAAACCGTGGCGATTATCAAAATGGCTGGGATACTGATCAGTTTCCGAATGATATTAATGAACTAACGGAAACCATGTTGATCATTTTAGAAGGTGGTGGCTTACAGGGTGGAGGTGTAAACTTCGATGCAAAAATCCGTCGTAACTCTACCGACCCGAAAGACCTGTTCTATGCACACATTGGTGGCATGGATATCTTCGCAAGGGCATTAATTACTGCAGATGCCATTCTTCAAAAATCTGATTACAAAAAAATAAGAACCGACCGCTATGCTTCATTTGATAGTGGAAAGGGTGCCGAATTTGAGCAAGGCAAACTAAGTTTAGAAGATTTGAGAAATTACGCTGCAGAAAATGGCGAACCAGAAGTACGCAGCGGAAAGCAAGAATATCTGGAAAACTTAATTAACAGGTATATTTAATTTATTTCATAAGATTTAATCTCCGTGGTCTGTGTCCTCACAGACCACTAGCATTTGATTTAATTAGAATGATCTGTGGAGACACAGACCATGAATAAGAACTGGGCGATCTCCATTAATTTAACCCATCCCAATAGTGTTTGGAAAGTAGAATATCTGTTAATTTTTAGCTGCGAAAATTAATAAACGTTACTTTAACACTTTTTAATTCAAAAAAAAGCAGAGATTAATTTATGATTTTACTACATTTAGATTTCTAAACCAAATAACCACTATTATATTAATGAAAAACAATTTATTGGACACGAAGGATTACATTGTATTTGCGGTGTACTTCGTTATTGTGGCTGCTTACGGTCTGTACATCTACAATAAGAAAAAATCCGCATCCACAGGCTCAAAAGATTATTTCTTAGCTGAAGGTTCACTTACTTGGTGGGCAATCGGTGCATCATTAATTGCATCGAATATTTCTGCAGAACAATTTATCGGCATGAGCGGATCGGGCTTTAAGATGGGATTGGCAATTGCAACTTACGAGTGGATGGCTGCCCTTACACTGGTTATTGTTGCTGTTTTCTTTATTCCGGTTTACCTGAAAAACAAGATCGCCACAATGCCGCAGTTTTTACACCAACGCTACAACGGAACCGTTGCCATGATTATGGCTGTGTTCTGGTTATTGTTGTACGTAGTGGTAAACTTAACGTCGATTCTTTATTTAGGTGCTTTAGCTGTTAGCAGTATCTCTGGATTCGATTTGACTTTCTGTATGTATGCCATTGCAGCTTTTGCCATCGTAATTACACTGGGCGGAATGAAAGTAATTGGCTATACCGATGTTATTCAGGTATTTTTCTTAATTCTTGGTGGTTTGGCCACAACATACCTGGCATTAAACCTGGTTTCTACCCATTACGGAACCTCAGGTATTTTTGAAGGTTATAGCCTGATGACTTCAAAAGCGTCAGAGCATTTCCACATGATCTTAAAACCTGATAATGAGAATTACATTGATTTACCGGGATTAAGCGTATTGGTAGGTGGTATGTGGATTGTAAACCTTAACTATTGGGGCTGTAATCAATACATCACGCAACGTGCTTTAGGTGCAGATTTAAAAACTGCCCGTGGGGGTATTTTGTTTGCAGCTTTCTTAAAATTGTTAATGCCAATTATTGTGGTATTACCAGGTATTGCAGCTTATGTACTGTATAAAGACGGGGCTTTCCAATCGGAAATGCTGCAGGATGGATCTGTTAATCCAGACCGTGCTTACCCGGTACTGTTAAACTTATTACCTGCCGGATTAAAAGGTTTATCGTTTGCAGCATTAACTGCAGCGGTTGTAGCCTCATTAGCTGGTAAAGCAAACAGTATTGCAACCATTTTCACGCTTGATATTTACAAAAAAGTATTAAAAACCGATGCTTCTGAAAAGAACCTCGTTTTTACAGGTAAAATTGCTGTAGTTGTAGCCATGGTGTTGGGCGTTGTTATTGCACCACACTTAGGTATTGATAAAAAAGGCGGATTCCAATATATCCAAGAGTATACAGGCTTTGTTTCTCCGGGTATATTTGCCATGTTTATTCTGGGTTTCTTCTGGAAAAGAGCAACCTCAAATGCAGCACTTTTTGCAACAATTGGTGGTTTCGGATTATCGTTATTGCTAAAGGTTCTTCCAACATGGACCGATCTTTCCTGGTTATCGGGAGTGGGCTTCTCGGTTAAAAATGCTGGTATTTACGAAATCCCTTTCTTAGATAGAATGGGTATTGTGTTCGTATTCTGTATTATCGGTATGGTAATTATCAGCTTGTTCGAAAACAAAAACGGTGTTAATCCAAAAGGACTGGAAATCGATTCGAAAATGTTCAAAACCACAACAGGCTTTGCTGTTGGTTCGTTGATTATTATCGGTTTATTGGTAGCCCTTTACAGTATATACTGGTAGAAGATATCTTTCTATTATAATTTCTAAAGCTTTTCTGGAAACAGGAAAGCTTTTTTGTTTTTATTCGAATTAATCATTTACAACAGGGAATTAAATTTTTCCAAAAAAGCTTATCTAAGCAAATTATAAAGGCGCTATTTTTTTTGAAAGCAGATACAGCAGCATTAGGTCATCACAGCCCTTGCTCTGCGTTTTTTCAGATGAAGGATCAGAACCACTCCGATCCCTTAGGTTTGAGAAAGATTATCAAAGAATTAAATTTGACAAAGGAAACCTTAAAAGCAGAGGTGAACTATGCTGCGATCCAGACTTACGATCTAGAACCTGTAACAGACCTCTGCTTTTTAGTTGAACAAGAACCATATAGAATTTTAGTCTAGCGGACTATTAAGGGATTCAGTTTTATTCAACTTTAGGATTTCCATTTCACTTAACCGTAAAGTTATGAATTATGAACTATTTGTTGGAATAGATATTTCCAAATCAACCATCGATGTTGCTGTTGTTACACAGGCCTGTTTCGACAAGCCCCTCCACCATGTTTTTAAGAACAGCTATGATGGCTTTGGCCTAATGCTGGAATGGCTTTCCATACATGGTATCGCGCTTAAGAAGGTTCTTTTCTGTTGCGAGCATACAGGTATTTATATCTGCCCCATAACCAACTTTATGCATGCAAATGATTTATCTATATGGGTTGAAAACGGGCTGCACATTAAGCGTTCCATTGGACTTAAACGGGGGAAATCTGATAAGGCTGACGCACAGGCAATCGCAAGCTATGCTTTTTCAAATCAGCACAAAGCCCGTCCTTACCTCCTTCCTTCGGCAACAAGCTCAAAACTCAAACACCTGCTGGCACACCGCGAACAGTTGGTAAGACACCAGACCTCTTTTAAATGCACCTGCTCAGCGCTTAAAGGATTTGATAGGGAGAACGCTGGCTATTGCATAGCCGATAGCCAGGAAATGCTTGCCCTTTACGCCGAACGGATAAAAAAGGTAGATATCGAGTTGGCAGCCTTAATAACAGAGGACCAGGAACTAAACGAACAGTTCAGCCTTGTGTAGAGCGTGCATGGGATCGGAAAGCAGACGGCTATGTTTATCCTGATCCATACTGAAGCCTTCGCTGCATTTTCAGACTACAGAAAGTTTGCGAGCTATTGTGGAATAGTCCCATTTCCACATAGCTCGGGGACGAGTATACGAGGGAGAAACCGGGTAAGCAACCTCGCCAATAAAAAACTAAAGGCGTTACTGACCATGTGTGCGCTAAACACGATAAAAAAAGATAACGAATTCAAACGATACTATGATCGAAAAAAAGCTGAGGGAAAAAACGCTATGTGTGTACTGAATGTGATAAAAAATAAGCTACTGAGCAGAGCTTTTGCTGCTGTTAAAAGAGGTACGCCATACCTCCTGGAGCCTGCCGCATAAATCTAAAGTAATGATTCTCAGAAAAAAAACTTTTTATTTGCATAAACCATAGAATACGGGTTTAGGTGGCTAAAAGGTGCAACTATTTGTGGCTGCGGGGCATAGCTAATTACGCGATGAAACCCAAACCATTAATAGCTGTAGAAAAATGCCCTAAATAGCCCTGATTGAAGTGTAAAGCCCGGAGCGTAGCGAGGACTTGTAACGGAAAGCAGGACTATAACAACCGATAAGCACGACTATTGCGCTCCAAGAAAAAAATATTAAATCGTAAGGCTAACAATCGTTACACGATATTTTCCTTTTACCATTGGTTTGGTTCGTGTCTCCACGAACCAAGGCGTGCGATGCCGAAGATTCGGAACAGCATGACGACTCCTGTAGATTTTGAATGAATTATTGCGAACAAGGTCCGTCAGGGATTTCTTTACTGATTTTAAGCACTTTCATCACCACCAGGGTAGAATCGAAATCAGGAGAAACCGTAGCGGTATCAGACTTCGCGAAATAACCTTCTAATTCTACATATACTGGCTCGTATGGTTTTTCGAACCCCAGGTTACTGTAAGAGAGTTCTAAGTTTTTTACACTGTCTTTAACCCAATACTCACGACCATCTTCACATAAGGTAAAAGACTTCATTTCAGGGCCAAAACTATACAAACCTTTAACCGTTTTCAGATTACTTTTTTCTCCCTCGGCTTTATCGTTTCTACAAGCTGTAGCGGCTACGCCAAGGAGCACAACAAATACAATTGCTTGTTTAAATAACTTCATTTTATATAGTTTGATTAATTTGATCTATCTTTTTAACACTTAAATTGGATGACAAAGCAGATGCCAAAAATGAGAAGATGCCTACTGTAACAAAAACTAAAACAAAATCCTTCCATTTTAATCCGATGGGATAGGAACTTACCAGCGTTTTATTTACTTCATCACCCATTTTGATAAAACCATAAGTGTGCTGAAAATAATAAAATATGAGGCCGATAATTAAGCCCAGCACACAGCCAGACATCGTGATCATCATTCCTTCAAATAAAAATATCCGTTTGATTAATTTCTTTCCTGCGCCTAAACTGCTCAGAATGGCTACATCCTTCACTTTATCGATTACTAACATGGTTAACGACCCTATGATATTAAATATAGCAATAATCAGGATAAAAGTAAGAATAATATATACCGCCCATTTTTCGGTATTTAAAATGTGGTAGAGTGATTTATTTTGCTCGGCCTGATTTCTGACTTCATAATCTTTACCAGCTTTTTCGATTACCTCTTTTTGAAAATCGTCTACATCAACACCAGGCTGGAGATTGATCTCTATAGCAGACACATTTTTCTCTTCGCCTAAAAGTTCGCGGGCAAAATTCAATGGCACAATAATGCCATTATCGAAATCTTGTTGTACTTCAAAAACACCACTTACCCGAATGTTCTTTACCACAAAATCGTCGGCAGGGTTTAAGCTATTTGCCGCGATATCTTTCTTTGGCGAATAGATTTCCAATTCTGTAAAGGGATCGACAGTATTTACGGCTAAATAACTTTGTAAGGCAGAACCAATTACCGCATTATCGCCGCTTCTGTTGTGGAGTATAAAATGGCCCTCTTTTATAGTGCTATCTAATCTGGTGTTTTTTAAATAATCTAAACTTACACCTTTAACCATTCCAACAGCTTGTTTGTTGTTGTATTTTAATAAAGCATTTTCCTGCAGCACTTCGGTAAAAGCGGCAACATCTTTATCTTTTCTGAGCTGATTAAAATAGCTTGTATTCGGATCAAAAGTTTTCCCCTTAGCTGGTGTAATGGCAATTTGTGGTGTAATGGTATCGAACATATTCAACACCACTGTTTCTAAACCGTTAAATACCGAAAGGATAATAATCAATGCAGCACTACCAACCATTACGCCTACCATCGATATGCCCGATATCAGGTTAATGGCATTGGTAGATTTTTTGGCAAAAAGATACCTTTTGGCAATATAAAACGATGTATTCACAGCGGCAAAGATAAATAAAAGGTTGGGGGTTTAAAGGTAAAAGGCTTAAGGTTGTAAACCCTTTAACAATTATGAACCTTTAATCCTGCTAAAAAAATGGGTTATGTTGTTTTTCAAAACCAATGCTCGTGGCTGGTCCATGGCCAGGATAAACTTTGGTTTCATCAGGTAAGACAAAAAGTTTATCGGAAATGTTTTGGATTAATTGCTGATGATTACCTCCAGGCAGATCGGTACGGCCAATACTTCCATAAAAAAGCACATCACCACCTATTAAAATATGATCGGCCGCGCTGTAAAAACACAGGTGTGCCGGCGAATGCCCCGGAGCAAAAATTAAGGCTAGTGTACTATTACCAAAAGAAATTGTTCCTGTTTCGGGCAAAAAGGTATCGGGCAGCGGAGATACATCATAACGGGTAAAACCCATTGATGGTGCATAACCAGGAACTGCATTTAAAATTGGCAATTCGCCTGCATGAAACTGTGGTTTTAAGCCATAGGTTTCGAACACAAATTTATTGCCGAAAACATGATCGAGATGACAATGTGTATTGAGCAATAAGACCGGTTTTAACCCTTCATTTTTAATGAAAGCTACCAATTCATTTTGCTCAAAACCTTCATACATGCCCGGATCGATAATGGCACATTCTTTGGTTTCATCATAAAGCACATAGGTATTTTCGCTGTAGGCGTTAAATGTGAAGGTTTTTATTGTAATCATAAAATTTCAAAAAAATCCTGTTTACAAAAACAGGATAACAAAATAATAAATTAATTTTTCCACCTAAAGGTAGAAATCAAGGTATCGATATCCTTTTTAATAAATTTAACAACGGGTTCAATAGAGTCGTATTGTGGGCGCTCATTAAAATATAAAGCCCCTCTAAAGTAATGTTTAGCACTATCGGTTAAAAAAAACTGGACTGATGACGCGGTATTCCCTTCAATGGCGTAATAAATGCCGTAAACTTTATGATCGGGGTAATTGATGAGCTTTTGATCAATTGCACTGGCTTTTATCGTATGTTTAAAAGCCAATTTTCGGGCATCTTCTACCATTTCATCATATTCGCCTTTACCCGAAACATCGTAATACGTTAAATGCAAAAAGCCATTAAACTGTTTAAAGTGCAAATTGTACCAGTTCTTTTGGGCATCGCGGCTTTGATCTTGTTCGACCGCCGCATAAGTTGGATATTTGAAAGTAAAGGGGACAGGCTTGGTAAATGCAGTATAATCTTTTTTAGGGAATACGATCCTGTAATAAGCTTTTGGCTTTGGACTATAATCGTGGTTCTGACAAGCTGTTATAAACAAAAGCAGTACAAAGGGAAGGCAGATCAGTTGTTTTAGTTTCATAACATTTTATCAAAGATTGCGTCGTCGTTCCTCCTTGCTTTGACGATAGGTTAAATTATTTATTCCAGATTGCCCAAGCTTTTTCTGCTTGTTTGTACAGCATTTCCAAACCGTTTTTAATTGCTGCACCGCGCTCAGCAGCTTTAGCCAAAAACACGGTCTCTAGCGGATTGTACACTAAATCGTAAGCTAAATACCCTGGCCCAACTAAACTGTAATCAATTTCGGGAAAGGTATCTACATTTGGCGACATCCCCAAGGGCGTGGTATTGATCAATAACTGGTGCGAGGCTAAAATCTCTGGTGTAATTTCTGAATATAGAATAGCACCCTGAACAGCCGTTCGTACCACAACCTGATATTGGATATTTAATTTTTCTAAAACGTACTTTACCGCTTTCGCCGCCCCACCATCGCCAAAAACAAGTGCCTTTGTGTGTTGAGGTCCCAATAATGGCTTTAGCGATTCTTCAAAGCCATATGCATCTGTATTGTAGCCTTTTAAGTAATTTTTATCTTCAAAACTTTTGATCGAAATACAATTTACGGCCCCAATTTTTTCTGCAGCTTCATCTACCTCGTTTAAATAGCAAAGCACGTTAACTTTATGCGGAATCGTAACATTAAGCCCACAAAGTGATGGATTTTCAGTCAGCAGATCGGGCAGTGATTTAATATCGGCAATAGGGAAAAGCTCGTACCGATGATCGGCTATGCCCTCATTTTGAAATTTTTCCGTGAAATATTTTTTCGAGAAAGAATGAGAAAGTGGATATCCGATTAAGCCGTATGTTTTCATTATTTATATAAAAAAGCAAACCTTACAGGTTTTTGAAACCTGCAAGGTTTATTTAACTATGCACCCCGCAATAGCGGGTTGAGTTATTTAGTTTGATTCAGGAAATAATCAAAAGTATCTCCCCGTAAACCTAAACGAATGGTTTCTAAAGGAATTACTTCTGCGGGAGCAATATTACCAAGGTTTACATTGCTACCGATTAATTTAATAAACCAAACTTGCTGTTCTTTTTGAGGTGCTTCCCAAATAATGGTTTCTTCGGGAATCTGGGTTAAAATTTCATCAACCAATCCTTCACGGACTTCACCGCTTCCACGGTAAATACCTACATTACCACCTTCGCGGGCCTCGGCAATTACTTTCCACGATCCTGCCTCAATTTCGGCCTGCATTAATTTAATCCACTTATATGGGGCAAATATTTTAGCGGCATCTTTACTTCCAACCTCCGAAATTACGGTTACCTGTTTAGAAAGTTCGCGGATAAACTCACATTTTTTATCGTGCTCAATTTCGATGGAACCATCAGAAACTTCTGCATACTCCATTCCATACTGGTCTAAAACACGTTGGTAATCTGAAAACTGGTTACGAATGATAAAGGCTTCAAATAACGTTCCTCCGAAATAGGTAGGAATGCCAGCACTTTTATATAAAGCTAATTTTTCTTTAAGGTTTGGCGTTACGTGTGATGTTGCCCAACCTAATTTTACGATATCTGTATGTACGCCGGCAACTTCAATAAAATCTTCAACCTGGCGTAGGCTCAATCCCTTATCCATAACCATTGTTAAGCCTTTTTGGCGTGGTTTAGCTGGACGTTCGGGAACGTTTAATAATGGATAATTCATATGCGTACAAAAGTGAAAAAAATTTTGAGATTTATTTGTTAAATTTTTCTCACAAGGTCGTTACCTAATATATCTGTTTATAACGTTCAAAATGGCACTATTATCCTGCAATTGTGGTAAATATTCAAATAAAATATAGTGTTTATCGGGGTCTGTTGTTAAAGCCGTTTCCAAATATCCCAGTGCATCGCTATAATTCCCCTGGGCAAAAAGATAGGCTACCATTCTATAATACAATTCTGCTGCTTCCGGATTATTCTTGATCGCCTCTGCCATTGTTTCCGATGCTTCCAGCAATTTTCCCTGCTCGTAAAGCACGGTACTAAAATCTAACCATGCTTCAATATCCAAAGGATTAAACTCCAATACCTTTTCGTAAGCTTCGATCGATTCATCAATCTGGCCTAATTTATAATAAGCATCGGCCATAGCAAACCAGAAATCAGGGTTTTCGGCCTCTAAATCGATTGCTTTTTTATAAAAATGCAACGATTCGAAATAACGTTCTTCAAAATTCAGTGTAACACCGATCCCAAACCAGGCATCTGCCATTTTGGGATCCATTTTTACCGATTTTTTGTAGTAAGAACGAGCTTCGTCCATTTTCTCCAGTTTCTCGTAACATTCGCCAATGGCACAATAGGTATCGGCATTAGGCTGTTCGTATTCGAAAGTCTGTTTATAAACATCAATCGCCTCATCGTATTTATCGAGCTGAACCAGCGCATTACCTTTATTGAAATACGCAGAACTAAAATCTTCTTTGATCAGGATCGCATAATCATAAGCATCGATTGCTTTTTCAAAAAGATTCAGCTTATGGAAACTATTGCCCAAATTGTACCAAGCCGCATAAGAATACGGATCTGTATCGATGTATTGCTGATAAAACTTGATACTTTCTTCTTGTTTATCCAACACATCGTAACAGAAAGCCAGCTCATATAAACCATCCTGGTTCTCCATATTCTGCTCTAAACTGAGCTTAATATAGGTAATGGCGCTTTCATAATCGCTCATGCTCTGGTAAACATAAGCCATCTGTAATAAAATCTCATCGGTACTTTCAGCCAGTCCTAAAGCTTTTTCATAATTTTCCAAAGCCTCATCAAAACGTTCGGTATTTTGAAAAATATTACCGCGAAGCAAATAAATATCTGGTTCTGACGGTTCTAAAAGCTCAGCTTTTTGCAAAGCAATAAAAGCCTTTTCGTGGTTGTTGGTTAAAATGTAAAGATGAGCTTGTTTGATTAAAAACACTGTTGCATAAGGGTGTTGACTGATTGCAAAATCAACAACCTGCAAAGCTTTGACCGGATCATTTTTCTCAATGTAGAAATCTACAATGTATTCGAATGCGCCTGCATCGAAGAAATACTGATCCTGGTTGCGGAGCATTTCTTCGTAACGTTCTACCGAGCGTTGTGCATCTTCGTTGGATTCAAAAAAGAATTCTTCTTCCATATATTATACTATTAAAGAACCGTGCCAATTAGCAGAAAAACACATTATAAGTTTACAAGTTTTAATTATCCGTTTTTAAAATAATTATTAACATCAATCGGCTAAAACAGCGTAAACAGCTGACTATAAAGCGTATTAACTGTGATTAAGATGTGTGGATAATCTATAGATTTTTTGCAACATCGCGGTTCCTTTTCCCTTCTTTGACAAAAATACTATAAATTTATGGTATATACGTAATTAAGAAGTCATGAAAGGATTAGTCATTTTTGCCCTGTTTTTATTGTGTTTTACTACAAGTGGCTTCGCGCAAAGCGATGAAGAAAGTGCCATCAAAAAAACCATAAACAACCTTTTTACTGGCATGAAAGGTGGCGACAGCACTTTAACCAGAACCGCCTTTGCACCAGCAGCGATTATGCAAACCATTATGAACAAGGAAGGTAAAACGGGTATACGTACAGAATCTGTTAACGACTTTATCAAATTTATCGGTACTCCACACCAGGAAAAATACGATGAGCGTATTGTGTTTACCAAAATATTAATCGACGGTCCTTTGGCTTCTGTTTGGACAGACTATAAATTTTATCTGGGCGAAAAATTTAGCCATTGTGGGGTTAATTCCTTTCAGTTGATAAAAGGAGATAAAGGCTGGCAGATTGTTTATATTATTGATACCCGGAGAAAGGAAGGATGTAATTAATGGTATTTATTTAGTTTAGATATTGAGCCAAGGGATTCGGTTTTAAGTCTCTCAAGGTTTCAATAAGTTTAGTATCAAAATAATTGGCAATTATAAATGCTTCTTTTTTACCTTGCTTAAGCTTGATAACGCCCTTGTCAATATCGAAAATATTCGGCATAGGATATGATATTCTTGTCATTACCATTTTATCAATATCAAATATTATTTCTTTGGCTTCTTTATTAACCCAGAATAAAACTTTGCAGGGAGGAGTTGTAATTACAATCTGCGTTTTACTAACCGTCACCAAAGTGGAGGTTGAGCTTATCGTTTTAGCGCGGGGCAAAATATGCCATTTCTGAATGTAAATAGTGAACAAGGCAAATACTATTTCGCTGAGGAAATATTCAAACCCAAATCCCTTATTTCCTCGAAAATAAATAAGGATGGAGCACGCTATAAAAACTATCAAACCAAAAATAGCGACCCGAGCCATGCGTTTCTGGTCTTTTTCCAATAAATCGATTAAAAAGGGTACAACGGAATATTGCATATAAAATTAAAGCTTGAAATATACGCATAATCAACCCGTGCGTTATAGGATTAGAAATGTTTTCTGGAAAGCCAGTCTCTGTAGTTGGGTTATTGTTAGTTGATCTTATATTAAAGTCTCGATTTTGAACCATTAGCTGCCGTTATCATTCGCAATTTGTAGCGATGATATAAAAAAGGGTTGACATGTAAACATAATCAACCCTTTTAAAAATGAGATTTGGTTATTATTCTTTTTCTAAATCACCTGCGCCTTTTTTAAATAATTCTGCCTGTTTGTTCAGCTTTATTTTAGCCTCTCCGCTTACTGCGGCAGCTTGTTGTGTTTTAGCCTGGGCAGCTGCTGTGTAGGCTCCTGAAAGCTGCTTATTTAAATAAGATTGTAATTTTAATCTTTCAATGGCGCCAGCAATGTTCATAATACCTTTTTCGGTAACTACAGGATTATTGTTGCCTCTCAGGTACTGAAAATATTGGCCAACTACTGCAAAAACCTCATTTTTGTCACCTGTAAGCATAATATTATCATAAAATGCCTGATATTCGTCTTTTGGTTCGCTGATATATAACGTTGCAATAGAAGGTGCTATATGTGATTTCGTATCTTCATCTAGTGATGCTAAAACTGCGACACTTTCTTGTGGAGCAAGTTTGGCCAAACCATCAACACCGGCCGCAATTACCCTATACGACCTATCTTTTAAGCTTTCTAACATTAAATTTTTATACGCCTGATCGCCAGTTTCAGCTAATTTCACAATTGCAGCTGACCTTGCTTCGGTATTTTTATCTGTTTTAGCAATCTGAAGTAAAACCGGCAAAGCTGCAGCTTTAATCTGAGCATCATCCAGGTTAATGCCATCAATGCTTAAAGCGCGTAAATCTGCAGATTTATCCTTTAAACCCTCTAGCAGCACCAGCTGCCCGCTTTTGGCTTTGCTCTGCATAATAAATTGCAGCGCTTCAATTCTATTGGCATAACTAGGCGCATTTTTGTATTGGAAATAATAGTTTTCTGCGGTTTTATTATCGTTGGTTTCGCCAACTAAAATTTTATCTACATCAAAATCGATTAAATCGGGTTTAGCACTCACATCGAAACTAAAGTTCTGCTCCCGGCTATTGATCAGGATTTCTTTTCTGATTTTTTTACCTCCAGCATAAATGTCAATTTTGATCGGCAGCGTAAAGATCTGTACGCTCGAATCCTGTGTTTGTTTAACCTTAATTGTTGCCTTACCGTTTTCGTAACCATAATCGATACTTAAAACCGGATGGCCACCATTGTAATACCACTGATTAAAATAAGGGCTCCAGTCTTTTCCGGTTACCTCTTCCATAGCCAAACGTAATTGATGTGTTTCGCCATTTTTAAAGGCATTGGTAGTGAGGTAGCGGTTAAGCGATTTGTAGAAGGCCGCATCACCCATCTGGTTTTTAAGCGCATACAAAATGATCGATCCTTTGGCATAACTTACATTATCGAACATGTCTTCCTTATCGTTGTAATAAAAACGTGCCAATACCGGACTTTCGCCTTTTTTGGTGGATCCTAAATAGGACTGCAGTTTTTCGTAACGCGATTTATCTTCCGCATCCTGCCCTTCATCATGTCCATGCCAGATCACTTCGCCAAAGGTGGCAAAAGATTCGTTCATGGTTAAGTTAGACCACGACTCTGCGGTTACATAATCGCCAAACCATTGGTGAAAAAGTTCATGTGCAATGGTTCCTTCTTCATTTTCATCCAATAACTCACGATCTGTTTTTTGTACCTGCTCGCCATGTAAAGTAGCTGTAGTATTTTCCATTGCGCCCGAAACGTAATCTCTGGCTACCACTTGTGCATATTTATTCCATGGATAATCTACTCCCAACAGGTTGCTGTAAAACTGGATCATATCAGGGGTTTTACCAAAAATCTGCCTGGCATAAGGTGCAAATTTTGGTTCGAGGTAATAACTTACTTCTTTACCTTTATAGGTATCTTTTGTGATTTTGAATTCGCCCACTGCCATCATAAATAAATATGGCGAATGTGGCAGATCCATCTTCCAGGTATCGGTTCTTGTTCCATCTGCGTTGGCTTTCTGGCTCACCAGTTTTCCGTTAGAAAGTGTAGTATATTTCGATTTTACCGTCATCGAAATCTCTTCGGTAGTTTTCTGATCAGGTTTATCGATAGTTGGAAACCATGCCGAAGATGATTCCGTTTCGCCCTGGGTCCAGATCTGTGTTGGTTTATTTTTATCGGTACCATCCGGGTTGATAAAATATAAACCTTTGGCATCGGTTATGGCTGCACTTCCCTTTACTTTCAATTCATCGGGTTTAGCGGTGTAAGCAATATACACCGTGTACTTTTCGGTATTGGTGTACTTTTTATTTAGGGTGATGTAAAGCTTATTATCTTTATAAACATATTTAAGCGGGTTATTCCCTTTTGCGCCAACCAATGCAATGGTTTTAATATCCATTCCCTGCGCATCGAGGGTTAAAGAATCGGTAGGATAAAAATGAGGTTTTAAAGTAACCCATTCTTTACCGTATAGGTATCGCTTTGCATAATCAAAAGATACATCGAGTTTGGTATGCACCAGATCGTTAACTTTGGTTGCAGTTACACGGTAAACATTTAAGTTGTTCGATTTTTCGACGGGCTGTTCCTGTGAAAAAAGTGGATTAGCCATAAAAGCAGAAGCCAGCATCACACCACAGGCAATAATTTTCTTATTCATTTTTATGTTTTTACAAATTAGTTTTACTTTAAACACTAATGTTTGTGCTAAAGTAAAAACGCAAATGTAGCTCCCTTTCTTTTGTTTTTTACAAACGCACTGAAATATTAATTAGTCGCTATTGGCTTTAAAATGTAACCTTTAAGTTGTAATCTTTTTATTAAACCTTCAGCACCCACTAAATGACCCGCCCCAACAGCGATAAATAACGATTGCTTTTGCATTAGGGCCGGCAGCTGATCTAACCATCTTTTATTCCGGTTTTTTAAGAGCTCTGTCATAAACTCTTTAGTCTCTTCATCTTGTATTTTAAAGAAATCGGTTAATTTATCTATGTCCTGTGTAAGATAATAAGTTTTCAATTCCTGCATTTTTTGCTTGCTTTTAGCCATTTCCCTGATCGATTTTAAGAGCGCTTTTTTTTGCTTCTGCAAATCGCCATCAAATAAAAGTGCCCCTTGATATTCAGCAGTTTCTAATCCATATAAAGATTTAGCATTTTTTTTGGCGTACGCCTGGAAACTATTATCTATTCCTTCGCCTACATCTTTTAACATATCCGGATTGTCAAAAAGCATGATCATTAGCGATACCATTGCAGGTTTAAAGTTATTGAGTTCCTTTAATTCAAACCCAGGTTGCCTGGTTTTGAAGTAATCTTCCACCTCTTTAAATTCTGCCTTGGTTAATAAGCTGTCGAGTGTGTTGTCCTTCATCATTAAAAATGGCGCCATCTTCTTTTGTATGGTACTATCCATTACAATTTCGCCTACTACCGCATCGGCCGATTTCAATTTCTCTTGCAAAACCTTCATGGTATCCGCAAATTTTGCAGGTACTAGATGGTGTGTTCCAAATAAATAAGACGGTTTTTTTAATCCGTTGCCAGAAATTTCCCATAAGAGCGAGTTACCAGCCTTTTTTGTTTGTGCCGAAATGGTAATACTGAACCCTAAAAAAGCAACGAGCAATAATTTTATTTTCATCTTTCTATTTTATAACAACCGAAGTCTAATTTGATATCACTATTCTTTTGGAAAACTACGCTATTTATATTGCAAAGCAAAAACACAAATTTATAGCCTTATTTTATACCTGGTTATGCTTTAAAGAAGATATTGATTATGGAAATAATTTAAAGACCAGAATTTGACCTCCGTTCTGTTAATTTTTTGTTTTTTTGTGTAAATCGTTAGATATATGAGTACAGATATTCAATCCATTTTAAATAAACTGGGCATCAATACAAGCAATGCTGCCTATAGTACGGGCAGCAATTGGGGTGGTGAACTTAATGCAAATACGTTAGAAAGTTTTTCTCCTGTTGATGGCAAACTGATTGCCTCGGCCAAGGTTGCAAGTGTTGCTGATTATGATGAGGTTGTGCTTAAAGCGCAGGAAGCATTTACAGTTTGGCGTACGGTTCCGGCTCCAAAAAGAGGGGAAATTGTGCGCCAGTTTGGCGATGCTTTACGTGAGCACAAGGATGCCTTGGGTACTTTGGTTTCTTACGAAATGGGAAAAAGTTTGCAGGAAGGTTTTGGTGAAGTGCAGGAAATGATCGATATCTGCGATTTTGCAGTAGGTTTATCCAGGCAGCTTTATGGTTTAACCATGCACAGCGAACGCCCAAGCCACCGCATGTACGAACAATGGCATCCGTTGGGCATTGTAGGAATTATTTCTGCATTTAATTTCCCTGTGGCAGTTTGGAGCTGGAATACCGCCCTAGCATTGGTTTGTGGTAATGTTTGCATCTGGAAACCATCAGAAAAAACACCTTTAACGGCCATTGCCTGTCAACATATTATTGCAAAGGTTTTTAAAGATAATGATATAGCCGAAGGGGTTTGTAACCTGGTTTTAGGCGATAGGGAAGTTGGCGAATTCATGACAAATGATGGACGTATCCCTTTAATTTCTGCCACAGGATCGACGCGTATGGGTAAGGCGGTTGGCGCTGCAGTTGGCGCGAGGTTAGGAAAAAGCTTGCTCGAACTTGGCGGCAATAATGCCATTATCATTTCAGAACATGCTGATTTAGACATGAGTTTAATTGGTGCTGTATTTGGTGCTGTGGGTACCGCGGGCCAGCGTTGCACTTCTACCAGAAGGCTAATTATCCACGAAAGTGTATATGATGCTTTTACCGCTAAACTGGTTAAAGCTTACGGACAGTTGCGTATTGGCGATCCCTTAGATCAAAATAACCATGTAGGTCCACTGATTGATACTGATGCAGTTGCTGCATACTTAGATTCGATTGCAAAATGTAAGGAAGAGGGCGGCAATTTTGTGGTAGAGGGCGGCGTTTTAGCCGGCGATGCCTATACAAGCGGATGTTATGTAAAGCCATGCATTGCGGAGGTTAGGAATGATTTTAAGATTGTTCAGCACGAAACATTTGCGCCGATTTTATATCTGATTAAATACAAAACATTAGATGAGGCCATTGCCTTGCAAAATGCCGTTCCGCAAGGATTATCATCAGCCATTATGACTTTGAATTTACGAGAGGCAGAGCAGTTCTTATCGGCTAATGGCTCTGACTGTGGTATCGCCAATGTAAATATCGGTACTTCAGGCGCTGAAATTGGTGGTGCTTTTGGCGGAGAAAAAGAAACAGGTGGTGGCAGGGAAAGCGGATCTGATGCCTGGAGAGCTTATATGCGCAGACAAACCAATACCATCAATTATTCGAACACGCTGCCTTTAGCTCAGGGGATAAAATTTGATTTGTAAAATCGTCCTCGCTTGTAACGAGGATGCAGGAGAAAAGCGATTTTATCGCAATCAGATTTCTTACCTGCATTACAAATGCAGACCTTGTGGATCCTCGTTACAAACGAGGATCATCTTTTAAAATAAAAAAAGCGCTGAACTTAAATTCAGCGCTTTTGTGGTAAAATATATGATGGAGTTAGAATAATTTTTCTAATAAAGATACCTGTATGTCGTCGTAACGAGATTTGCTGTTGTTTGCGAAAAGTGATTTTCTTGTTAGTCTGATACTACTTTCCTGAGCGGTAAAACCGGCCATATTTATTTTAGATGCTACACCCATTACGGCCTGATGTAAATCGGTAGTACCTTCTAATTTTAAGGATGCATCATCATTTACATTTGTTGATAAATTAACGGTATTGGATTTAATATCTGCCGATGCATCATCATTTAAAACAATACTTAGGTTTAACAGGTTGAAATTTCCGGTAGTGCTTACACTTGCAGTATTTGAAGCCTCGATAGCAGTTAAATTATTTACGTGTGCAATTACAGTTAAGGTATTTTTATCAAAAGAGCTGATTCTAAGCTCTCCTCCCTGCTGTTGTACCAAGGCATTTTTGGCATAATATTGATCGTAAACTTCAACACTTTCTTTGGCATCCTGAACAAGGATCAATTTAACGTTTCCGGTTACTACAATTTTACCGATATTTTTAACCTGGGTTATCGCAGTATAATTTGCGTTGTTTTCTGTAGCGTTTGCTACTACTGTTGTGCTACCTAAAGTAACCATTACTAATGCAGCTGCGAATAAATTTTTAATAGAAGTTCTCATGACTTTAATATTTTTATGTTGTGATAAATATTTTTGTTTTAAATCCCTAATTATTAGGTGGTTTTGTAATTAAGACTGCGGTTTATCAAAAACGTTTCAGCGAGTTTCTGGCTATTATACCATGCGCTTGTATTTATAGACGAACGCCGAATTAAGCTATACGAAAAACGATTGATTGTAAACCCTGAAAGGTTAAAATGTATTAATTATGAAGCAATAATGTTAAAAAAGGTTAAACCATTATACACAACTAACCTATTAGTTTTATATTCGGCAAACAAAACCAAATCTGATCTATGAAACGCCTATTACTCTCGTTATGCCTTTTTGTTTTTATTACTACCTACTCAAAAGCACAAAGCTTTCATACCATTAAAGGCCGAACGATTGATACGGCCTCAACAACGCTTTTATCAGGAACCTCTATTGCTGTTTTAAATGCAAAAGATTCTACATTGGTAAAATTTACACGGGCAGCAGAAAATGGCTCATTCGAGCTTAGCGGAATTAAAAACGGGAAATTTATCTTATTGGTTTCTTATCCTAAGTATGCAGATTTTGTAGATCATTTTACGCTCGATTCTACCACCCAGGTTAAAGATTATGGAAAGATTAATCTTACCGGGATGGCTAAAATCCTTGCCGATGTAATTATTAAAGGAAACAGAACCGCTATTAAAATTAAAGGCGATACCACCGAGTTTGACCCCAAGGCCTTTAATATCGAACCCAACTCTAAAGTTGAAGATCTACTTAAACAGTTCCCGGGCTTTCAGATAGATAAGGACGGGAAAATTACGGCTCAAGGTAAAACTGTTCCGAAGGTATTGGTAGATGGGGAAGAGTTTTTTGGCGACGACCCAACGCTGGTAACTAAAAATCTTCGGGCAGATATGGTAGAATCTGTTCAGCTTTACGATAAAGCCAGTGATCAGGCTAGTTTTACAGGCATTGATGATGGCGAAAAAACCAAAACACTTAACATCAAACTTAAAGAAGATAAAAAGAATGGTTATTTCGGTAAACTACAAGGCAGTTATGGAACAAAAGATTTTTATCAGGGACAGGCCATGTTTAATAAATTTTGGGGCAAAAAGAAATTTTCGGCCTATGGCATCTTAGGCAACAATGGAACCGTAGGTTTAGGCTGGGACGACCGGGATAAATATGGAGCCTCTGGCGGGATGACCATGACTGATGATGGTGGAATGTATTTTAGCAGCGGAGGTGATGATTTTGACAGTTATGACGGGCAGTATAATGGCCAGGGTTTACCGGTAGCCCGAACGGGAGGCTTGCATTTCGACAACAAATGGAATAAGGATAAAGAATCGTTAAATACGAATTATAAAATTGGGTCAATCAGGGTTCAGGGTGACCGAAACTCAATCAGTCAGAACAATTTAGCATCTGGGGTGCAAAACAACACCTCAGATGAAGCTTTCGATAATGACATGTTCAGACAAAAACTGGATGCCATGTATGAGCTAAAAATAGATACTACCTTAACCATGAAAGTTAATGTTGACGGGGCATTGAAAAAAAGCAATACCTCAAACATTTTTAAAACTTTAACTACCGGTGAAAATGACAAATTTCTAAATTCATCAAACAGGACACTAAGCAATGAGGTAGACGATCAGAGTTTTAACATGAACGTGTTGTTCACCAAAAAATTAAAGAAAAAAGGACGCACCTTATCATTAAACTTAAATCAATCGATCAACAAAAGTAATAGTGAAGGCTATTTAAATTCCCTAAACACACGGGCAACTCAAACAGGAAATATAGACAGTCTTACCAATCAGCTAAAAACCAACGATATTACCAATAGTGCCTTTAAGTTAAATGCGGTATATACTGAACCACTTTCAAAGACTTTAACCGTAATTATAAACTATGGCCTGACTTTAATGAATGGAAAATCAGACCGGATATCCTTTAATCAATCTGGCAGTGGCCGATACGATATTTTAGATACCCTTTACAGTAACAACTTTGAACTGAACCAGACCATTAATCAGGCTGGTGCCATTTTCAACTATAAAAAAGGCAAAACCGTTATTAATTTTGGATCGAAATTTAGTGGTGTAAATTTTAAGCAGGATGATATTTACCACAATAAAACCTATGTAAGAAACTTTATTAATTATATGCCGCAGGCAACCTATCAATATCGTTTTTCACAGCAAAAATCATTACGGATTAGTTATAACGGGAATACCAACCAGCCTTCGCTTGATCAACTTCAACCGGTTAGGGTAAATAATGACCCGTTTAATGTTGTGGAGGGAAATCAAGACTTAAGGCCGTCATTCAGAAGCAATGTTAATGCGAATTATAACGCTTACAAAGTTTTAACCAACCAATCGATTTGGTTAAACGGCTCTTATAGCTTTACAACCAATCCCATTATTAGCGATGTAACCACTGATGGTGTTGGTAAAAGTACCTACCGTTACATTAATTACAATGATAAAATGCAGACAAATTTTTATTTGTATGCACAGATAAGTCGGAAAATAAACGCGCTTGGCGAAATAAACGTCGGTTTAAATGTTAACGCAAATGGAAATTCCTCTTATAACTTTATTACCACTGATTTAGGAAGAACCTTAAATAACACTAAAAACTATAGTTACGGCGGGGGTGTCAATATCTCGAAATACAAAGATAAAAGTTATAGTTTTTATACCAACTTTGGCCCCTCGTATAATATGGCAAGGGCAAGTATTGGCAGGAATAGTGATGGTTGGGGTTGGCGGGGCTACGCTTCAGGCAATGTGCAATTACCAGGAAAGTTTGAAATATCAACAGATGCGGAATACCAGTACAACGGAAAAACACAAGTGTTAACCGAAAGCTTTGAGCGTCTTATCTGGAATGCATCAGTAAGCAAAAAATTCTTCAAATCAGAAAACTTAAGATTCTCGGCAACTGTAAATGATATTCTTAACCAGAATATTGGTTTTAATCGTTATGCATCTAATACCTCGATTAGCCAAAGCAGTTATACTACCATCAGGAGATATTTAATGTTCTCTGTATCGTGGGATTTTAACAAAATGGGTGGCGGACTTAAAACACAAAAATAACAACCATGAAAACTACACTAAAATATACCATTTTATTTGCTGTTATTTTCATCAGCAAGAGCTTAATGGCTCAAAATATACACTTCGTTCAAAATGGTGTAATCGAATTTGAGAAAAGGTCTAACATGTATGCTTTAATTAAAAAGAAAATTAATAAAGACAATGAAAGCTATATGGTACCCGCTTTAGATCAGTACAAAAAGAACAACCCTCAATTTAAGGTGGCTAAAAGCACGCTAAGCTTTAATAAGGATAAAAGCTTATATAAATGGCCTACGGTAGAGGAAACTGCAAATCCAAACTGGGCTGCAAGGGATGCGCTTGTTGATTTAAAAAACACCATCGCTACCGATTATAATACCCGTACCAGTATTTCTCAAAAGGCGGTTTATGAAGACACTTATCTGGTTAAAGACAGTTTGCGTAAGATTAATTGGAAAATTACCGATGAAACAAGAGAAATTGCAGGTTACGAATGCCGCAGAGCCAATGCCATTATTATGGATTCTATTTATGTAGTGGCTTATTATTCAAACCAGATTGCAGTTTCTGGTGGCCCTGAATCTTTTACAGGATTACCAGGGATGATTTTAGGCTTGGCATTGCCTCACCAGAACATAACATGGTTTGCTACTAAAGTAACAGAAGTTGCCGTGCCTGAAAAAGACTTAAGCCCACCAACAAAAGGAAAACCAACCGATAATAAGGGTTTAACCGATAAAATAACTTCAGCATTAAAAAATTATGGTCCTGAAGCGTTAGCGGAGTTAAAGGCTTTTTCTCTTTAAGCTATTGATTCTGTTTTTATAATAATACCTATTTTAGCTCATCATTCGTATAGCTATGTATAGTGCACTTTATAACCACATCAATAGATTTATAGATTTGAATAGCGATGAACAAGAAACCCTTGCATCGCTACTCAAATCTTTTTCCGTTAAAAAGAAAGCTTTTTTATTAGAAGAAGGACAAACCTGCAAGGCAAATTATTTTGTTGTTAAAGGTTGCTTGAGGCTTTATTTCATTGACATAAAGGGTGCTGAGCAGACCACACAGTTTGCCATCGAAAACTGGTGGATTACCGATCTAACCAGCTTTCTATTTCATGAGCAATCTGAATTTTATATCCAGGCTGCAGAAACCACCGAGGTGATTGCCATCGAACATCATCATTATGATGAAATGTTCCATAAACTCCCTAAGCTGGAAAGGTACTTCAGACTAATCTTGCAAAAAAACCATCAGGCGTCGCAAAGAAGGATCAAATTCCTCTACAGCCAAACCGCTGAAGAAAGATACCGCCATTTTAATAGTTTATTTCCAGAATTTGTACAACGTGTGCCACAGTATATGCTGGCTTCTTATCTTGGCTTTACCCCAGAATTTTTGAGTAAAATCAGGGCTAAAAAATAGGGCTTTGTTAACCGCAAAGGACGCGGGGAAAGAAACACAAAGTATGCAGCGTGGGTTTACAGTTTTTTACGTCATTTCGACTGTAGCGCAGTCCCGAACTTCCGGGAGAGAAATCTATAAGTCCCTTTATAAATTGTGTATCGGTTTTTCCCTTGCGGTAGGAATGACGGATCGCCTAAATTTATCGAGTAACATTTAAATGGCGAACGAACAGGACTTTTAACCCTACTTAGCGCACTTTGCGAAAGCCTTTGCGCCCTTTGCGGTTAGAAAATTCATTTCTTAAACTACATTAAGTTTTTTGATCGTTAAGTTGCAGACCTTTACATCGTAATCAAAAAACAAATAAAATGGAAAGTAGAATTGATATCCCAAAAGTAGAACCCGCAGCTTACCAGGCCATGTACGGTTTAGAGAAATACTTATCAACCAGCAAACTAGATCCAATTCTTTTAGAACTGATTAAAATGCGTGCATCGCAAATTAACGGCTGTGCATTTTGCTTAAATATGCACTCAACCGATGCCCGCAAAATAGGAGAAACTGAACAACGTTTGTATTTATTAAATGCCTGGAGAGAAACAACCTTATTTACCCCACAGGAAGAAGCTGTTTTAGCCTTAACAGAAGAAGTAACTTTAATTAGCCACCATGTTTCTGATGCAACTTATCAAAAAGCGGCAAGCTTTTTTAACGAGCAGGAATTAGCGCAGATTATTATGGCGATAGTTACCATTAATGCCTGGAACAGACTGGCCATTACCGCTAAAGTAATGGTTGGATAATTAGATTCCGCTTTTAGCATATCACAAAGACACGATAACACCTGTTAATGTTCAAAATCTTGGTGCTTTTGTGTCTTTGTGGTTTAAAGTATATCTGGTAAAGTGGTAAATTTATAGCACCCTTAACAACAATCCCTTTAAGTACTCTCCTTCCGGAAAAGAAATCCGAACCGGATGGTCTTCTGGTTGGCAGAATTGTTTAATAATCTGAACCTCTTTTCCAGCATCAAGTGCTGCCCAGGCGATAATCTGTTTAAAGGTTTCGATATCAACTGCTCCTGAGCAAGAGAAAGTGGCCAATAAGCCCCCTTTTTCAAGCAATAACATACCTAAACGGTTTAAGTCTTTATAAGCTCTTGCTGCGCGGTCTAATGCCGAACGCGATGGCGCATATTTAGGTGGATCGAGCACAATCACATCAAATAATTCTCCTGATTCTTTGAATGCCCGGAGTTGTTTGTTTACATCTGACTGTATGGCTGTTACTTTAACCTCATCGAATTTGTTTAAGGCTACGTTTTGTTTTAGTGTTTCTACAGCTAACCCAGAACTATCAACACTGGTAACGCCCGCCGCCCCATTGGCCAAACTATTTAAACTAAAACCACCGCTGTAACTGAAACAGTCCAAAACTTTTTTACCTTTTGTATAACTGGCTAAAATGTGCCTATTATCGCGCTGATCACAATAAAATCCTGATTTTTGTCCTTCGGCAATATTGATGTTGTAGGTAATTCCATTCTCTTTTACGGCTAAAAATTCTGGTGGATTTTCGCCCCAAAGTAATCCGTTCTCAATAGGTAAACCTTCATGGGTGCGTGCCGTTGCATCACTTTTATCGAAGATCCCTTTTGGATTTAATTCAGTTTTTAAAATCTCTACGATTTCCGCTTTCACTTTTTCGATTCCTGAACTTAAAATCTGTAGCGATAGGAAATCCGCATATTGATCAACAATTAAGCCTGGCAGGAAATCGGCTTCGCTAAAAACCAGTCGGCAGGTATTGGTCTGTTCACTTAAAATAAACTGACGTGAAGCTATTGCTTGTTTTAAGCGGTTCTGGTACCAGCTGTTATCAATGGTTTGCGTTTCATCCCATTCCAAAAGACGAACGGCAACACGCGAATTGCTGTTGTAATAACCATAGGCCAGAAATTCATTGTCGAAAGCAAAAACCTTTACTACATCACCATCTTCAGGTTTTCCCTTAACTTTTTCCAATGCGCCAGAAAATACCCATGGATGTCTTTGTAATGCCGCTTTTTCCTTACCCTTTTTTAATGTGATTTCTACCATAGCGCAAAGGTAATAATTTGTGAGGAGTTTGGCGTAGAGGGGTTGGCGCTAAGCGATGAATGATAAGTTTGGCGTGGAGGGTTGGACGTTTAGCCTGCCGTACATCAGCCGCATACCGCTAAACGCTTTGCACAAAACGCCAACCGCTTGGCGCTCACCGCTTCTTCACCAACTCCGTATCCAAAACCTTTGTTTCAAACTCAGTTACGGGTCTTTTGGCTTCTATCATAGAGATTAACAGTTCGGTAGCCACCTGTCCCATTTCGAAAGCGGGTTGCTTAACAGAGGTTAGAGATGGTGAAAATAATTCGACCAGGTTAGAATTTGTAAAACCTGCAATTGCGATTTTATGTGCCACCTCAGGATTGGTTTTCTTTAGGGCCATAATACAGCCTGTGGTTAAGCGGTCGCTCGAAATAAAAATCCCATCTGGTTGTAATGGCAAAAGTTCTTTAACCGCCTGTTCCAGCTCTGCGCTGTGCATGCCGCCATGCTGGCAATACTTAACCAGCTCAGGCCTAAATTCGATATGGTACTTAACCAGGGCTGCCTTGTAACCTTCGAGTCTTTCTTTCGTTATCGAAAGGTTTTCGGAATTTGTTAAATGGGCAATGGTTCTCTTTCCGGATAAAATAAGATGTTCTGTGGCATCAAAAGAACCCTTAAAGTTATTTGCAATGACCTTATGGGTTTCAAAATCTTTAGGCACACGGTCGAAAAAAACAATCGGTAAGCCCTTAGCGTATAAATCTCTTAAATAATCAATATCCTGTGTTTCAGACGATAGCGCAATTAATAAACCATCAATAGAACGTGATGCTAAGTGTTCTACGTTTAGCTTCTCTTGCTTGTACGATTCGTGACTTTGAGAGATGATGACGTGATAATCTCTGTCATAAGCAATTGATTCAATGCCATTTATCACCTGAGAAAAAAAGTTATTGGCAATTTCACTTACAATAATGCCAATAGAATAGCTACGGCGCTCCTTTAAACTTCTGGCGATTGGATTAGCGCGGTAATTAACCTTTTCGGCATAAGCCAAAACCAGTTTTTTGGTTTCCTCACTAATTTCGTAACGGTCTCTTAAAGCCCTGGAAACTGTAGAGGTCGACAGTCCCAATGCTTTAGCAATATCTTTTATGGTAGATGTTTCAAATCTCATGTTTCGTATTGCGTACAAGTTACAAAAAATATCTCTTTAAGGGGATTCAATCACCAATATTAATAAACGTCAAACTAACGTTTTTGGGAACGTTTGCACACTTTTTTAGTTAAATCTGGTTTCAATTGCTTTTTAGTTTGTAAAATTGTTACACCAACGTAACCAAATATAAACCAAATATAACATCCCGAAATAGAATTATATTCTATATGCAAGCGATTGCAGCATCGTAAAAAACCAAATCGTATCAACTAAATTAATCATTATGAGCAGAGTTTTACTCTTATTTACATTTCTCTCTTTTATTGGATTATCAGTGGCTCAAGCACAAAACAGGCAGCTTACTGGAACCGTGAAAGATAAAAAAGACGGACAGGTCCTGGTTGGCGTGAGTGTTTCCCTTGCCGGCACAAAAAGTGGAACCAGTACCGATGCTAATGGAGTTTTCAAGATCAGCATTCCTACAAATGGTTCGGTTTTAACTTTTACCTATATTGGTTATAAAACCAAAAATGTTACGGTAACAAACGAAACGAAACTTTCAGTTAACCTGGATGAGGATGCTAACAATCTTGAAGAGGTAACCGTAAACGTTGGCTACGGTATTGTACGCAAGAAAGATTTAACTGGTGCAGTGGGTTCGGTAAGTGCTGATGTAATTGCTGCAGCTCCGGTTTCTTCTGCATTGGAGGCCATTCAAGGTCGCGTAGCTGGAATTAACATTTCATCATCAGAAGGTTCGCCAGATGCACAGATTAATGTGCGCGTTAGGGGAGGTGGTTCCATTACCGGAGATAACTCGCCATTGTATATTGTTGATGGTTTCCCGGTAGCCTCCATTTCCGATATTGCTCCACAGGATATCGAATCAATAGATCTCTTAAAAGACGCATCATCAACGGCCATTTACGGGGCAAGGGGCGCTAACGGCGTAATACTGGTTACCACAAAAAACAGTAAAGATGGAAAAACGAATATCACTTATAACGTTTTTGGTGGCACCAGAAAAATAGCGAAGAAACTGGGTGTGTTGTCGGCTTCTGATTATGTGCACTGGCAATATGAGCGTGCGCTTTTAGATGGCTCCCTAACAGATTACACTCAATATTTTGGAAATTATCAGGATATAGATTTGTACAATAATGTGGCAGAAAACAACTGGCAGGACCTGGTTTTTGGCCGGACCGGAACAACCTTTAACCAGAATTTAAGCATTACCGGCGGAAGCGACAAGACCAAATACAGCCTGAGCCACAGTTTGGTAAACGACAAGGCCATCATGCAGATGTCTGATTTTAAAAGACAAAACATCAACTTTAAGTTAACCCATAAACTATACAATTCGCTGGCTTTAGATTTTGGTTTCCGCTATTCCGATACCAAAACCAACGGCGGTGGTGCGAACGAACAGAATGAAAAATCATCAGCCGATTCGCGTTTAAAATATGCTATCCTGTACCCATCCTTTCCGGTGCCAGGCCTAACGGCATCAACGGATACCAATGATGAATTTAACTTATACAACCCACTGGTGGCCATTTCGGATAACGATCAGTACGTGCACCGTAAAGCCTATAACATCAACGGAGCAGCAACTTACGAAATCATCGATAACTTAAAACTACGTTCCGAAGTAGGTTACGATGGGCTTAGAAATGATCAGGACCGCTTTTATGGCATTACGACTTACTATGTAAAAAACCTTGCCGATTATCCTAACCTGCCTACACTCAGTTCTATGAACACCACCAGGAATAGTTTTAGGAACACGAATACACTTAATTATAGCTTCAATAAAATCCTTGGTAAAAACCACAACCTAAATGTTTTATTGGGACAGGAATTTATCAAAACTGAACAGAATATTTTGACTAATGAGGTCCATGGCTTTCCAAAAACATTTACATTCGATCAAACCAGGGTATTAACCACACAAGGTAAAGCTTCTATAATAGACAACAATTTCTCGCCGGATGATAAATTATTTTCGTTTTTCGGCAGGGCCAATTATGATTATAAAGGCAAATACCTGTTAAGCGCTACATTCAGGGCAGATGGTTCTTCTAAATTTTCAAGCGAAAACCACTGGGGTTATTTCCCATCAGTTTCAGCAGGCTGGAGAATTTCTCAGGAAGATTTTATGAATAGCACAAAATCCTGGTTAACAGATTTAAAACTAAGGGGAAGTTATGGTGCTGCAGGTAACAACAATATCCCTCCGGGGCAGATTACACAATCGTTCCAGAATTCTACCACCACCTGGATAAATGGCTTCAATAACTATTGGGCAGCATCTAAAATCATGGCAAACCCTGATTTAAAATGGGAAACAACGGTGACCAGGAACATCGGGCTCGATTTTGCTTTATTTAACTCGAAAGTGACTGGTACAATTGATGCCTACTTAAATAAAACTAAAGACCTCCTGATCTTATTCCCGGTTGGGGGCACCGGTTATGATTCGCAGTACCGTAACCTGGGCCAAACCCAGAACAAAGGTTTAGAATTCTCTTTAAACTGGAACGCGGTAAAAGAAAAGAATTTCGATCTGTCGGTAAATGCAAACATCAGTTTTAACCGCAACAAGGTAATCTCATTAGGTTCGGTTAAAAATATTAACGGTACTTCGGGATGGGCATCAACAGAAATTGGTGTAGATTATCTTGTAGAAGAAGGTGCATCTATTGGCCGTATTTATGGATATAAGAGTGCTGGCAGATATGAAGTATCCGATTTTACTGGCTACAACGCCACAACCGGCAAATGGACATTAAAGCCAGGTATTGTTGATGCGACTTCATTTGTAGGCACAGTACGCCCGGGTACCATGAAAATAGAAGATATTTCTGGCGATGGAAAGATTGATTTATCCGACCGGTCGATTATCGGTAATACCAACCCATTAAATACCGGTGGTTTTTCGCTTAATTCGAGAATTTACGATTTTGATCTTGGTGCGTATTTTAACTGGAGCTATGGAAATGATGTTTACAATGCAAATAAGATCGAGTATACCTCTACCAGTAAATATGCTTCCAGAAATCTAATTTCGGTTATGGAAAGCGGACAGCGCTGGACGAATTTAAGAGCTGACGGAACAATCAGTAACGACCCGGCCGAATTAACAGCCATGAATGCAAACACCACTTTATGGTCGCCATATACCAAAACTTTTGTATTAAGTGATTGGGCTGTAGAAGATGGTTCGTTTTTAAGGTTATCTACACTAACGCTTGGATATACCCTGCCCGCACAAATATCAAATAAACTGAAAATGAAAAAATTAAGGTTTTATGCTTCTGCTTACAACCTATGGTTATGGACCAATTACAGTGGTTTCGACCCAGAGGTTTCGACGAGACGGAATACACCGCTTACGCCTGGTGTTGACTACTCTGCATACCCAAGAAGTAAATCTTTCGTGTTCGGGCTAAACGTTAATTTTTAGAGACCATTTAATTTTAAGACAATGAAAAGAATTATATATGCGCTATTCATCATTACAGGAATAACATTTGTAAGTAGCTGTAAAAAAACATTAGATGCACCATCAAAATCCTCGTTAGATGAGTCTGTTATTTTTTCTACGCCTAGCTTAGCTGAGGGTTCAGTAGCAGGTGTACTACAATCATTTGGCGAAACCAATTCGTACAGGGGCCGTTTTTTGGTGTTTTATGGGCTTAACAACGATACCGAAGTATATAATACCTTAAAATCGGTTGATGATGACAAAGCAAAACTGTCTAACTACAACTGTAATGTCAACAATGGCCAAATGAACACTACAGATAATGCATGGGCTAAATTTTACGAAGGCATTGAAAGAGCCAACCTGGCCATAAGGGGAATTAGGACTTATGGTAATATAGAAAGCAACCCGGCAATGGCGCAGATTCTTGGCGAAATTTTAACCTTAAGAGCTGTTTTATATAACGACCTGATAAAAGGCTGGGGTGATGTGCCAGCACGTTTTGAGCCAATTACTACCGCAACATCTTATTTGCCACGAAACGACAGAGATGTAATTTACAAACAACTGTTAGCCGATTTAAATGAAGCAGCAGGTTACCTGCCATGGCCTGGCGATAATACCACAACCGCCAAAGTAGAGCGTGTAAACAAAGCTTTTGCAAAAGGCTTAAGGGCGCGTTTGGCATTAGCCGCAGGTGGTTATGCACAGCGCCTGGATGGAACTGTCAAATTAAGTTCCGATCCGGAATTATCACACGATAAAATGTATGCCATTGCCAAAAAAGAATGTCTGGAAATTATTGCAAGCGGTAAATTAAGATTGCTGGGATTTGAAGAAGTTTTTAGAAAACTAAACGAGGAAACCGGTACAGCAGGTTTAGAATCGATGTGGGAAATTCCGTTTAGCGATGGCCGTGGCCGTGTAATTTTTGATCTTGGCGTACGACATATCAAAACAGACCAGTACACAGGTCAGAACAAGGGTGGAACAGATGGACCAAACCCGATTATGTTGTATGAATACGAAAATGAGGATGTGCGCAGAGATGTAACAGTTGTGCCTTACGAATGGGATGGTGGCGATGGCACCAAAGGTGCTGCGCAGGTACCATCGGCTTTAGGCCGTTTATACTTTGGCAAATATCGTTATGAGTGGATGAAAAGAAGGGTAACCGCTACTAATGATGATGGATTAAACTGGATGTATATGCGTTACGCTGATGTAGTTTTAATGGCAGCTGAGGCTGTTAACGATATCGACGGTCCAGCCGCTGCAGCCCCATATTTAAAAATGATCCGAGATAGGGCCTACCCTACAGCTCCTGCAAAGGTTACGGCTTTTATGGCTACAGCTACTGCATCTAAAGCTGCATTTTTCGATGCTGTTGTAAACGAAAGAGCATTGGAATTTACAGGAGAAATGCTCAGGAAAGGTGACCTAATCCGCTGGAATTTACTGGGTACAAAACTGGCTGAAGCCAAAACTAAATTACAGCAACTGGAAAACAGGCAGGGTAAGTATGCGGCTTTACCTGCTAAAATTTATTACAGAACCGCGGCCAATGGCGAAACTGTAGAAATTTATGGTTTAAAATTTGGTGATACCGATGCACAGGGCCTTGCTTTAGGATATACCTCAAATAAAGCCTGGACAATGGTTACCACTGGAGAAACTGTTTCTTACTGGAACGCCCTTTACACCAAAGACCCCAACCTGCAGCAATATTGGCCAATATGGCAAGTATTTTTAGATTCATCTAATGGAATGTTAAACAATAAGCCTTTAAACTTATAAACCCGAGGTTATGAAAAAGATTAATAAATATGCATACACCTTCTTACTGATGGCAACAGTTTGTTTATCGGCATGTAAAAAAAACAACTTAGAAGAAATTACCAAGTTAGAGGTCGACAGGGTTTTTTCTAGCCCGGGTTTAACGGCAACCATAGTAAATAAAACCGGTGTTAAATTAACCTGGAACGCTGTACCTAATGCCACCTCTTATACCATCGAGGTATATGATAATGCCGATTTTACCGGCACCCCGGTAAAATCGATTGCCAGCATTACAGCGGCACAATTACCCTATACGGTAACCGGATTAATAGGCGATACACAATATGCCATTAGGGTAAAAGGTGTTGCACAGGGAATCGCAGATTCTAAATGGGTTAGCACTTCTGCAAAAACAGATACCGAACAGATTTTCCAAACGGTAAACCAAACCAAGATAACAGCTACTGCTGTGGTATTAAACTGGCCCCCCGGCGAAACAGCAACATCAATTACCCTAACACCTGGAAATATTACGCATGCAGTTACTGCAGCAGAAATTGCTGCTGGAGAAGCAACCATAACAGGCTTAACCGGAGAAACGGATTACACAGCTAAATTGCTTGCCGGAACAAAAGTTAGGGGAACCGCAACTTTTACCACACTTTATAATTTTACGGGCGCAACATTAGTAAGTCCATCCGATAATCTGGCAACACTGATTGCAAATGCCGCCGCTGGAACTGTTTTCGGGCTTGCTCCCGGCACTTATACCGTTAACGCTGATGTTATCACATCTAAATCTATTACCATAAGGGGAACAAAACCAACTGATAGACCGATTATTAATGGCATGGTTCTTAGAATAAAGGCTAATGCAGGTTTAACAATCAAAGATGTGGTATTAGATGGTACCGGATCGCTAAACGGAAATCAGACCATTATCTACGATGAAGCTTCTGATAATGCTTATGGTAATTTCGTGCTCGAAAACTCCGTTGTAAAAAACTATACCAAAGGGCTTTTCTACGTAAACCTTAAAACCCTTATCGAATCGGTAACCTTTAAAGGAAATGTGATTAGCAACATAGAATGTAATGGTGGAGATTTTATCGATTTTAGATCGGGTTTGGCCAAAACATTAAATTTTACGAACAATACGGTGTATGCATCTGCCTTGGCTAGAGACTTTTTTAGAATGGACCCTACAGGCTCTACCAATTTCCCTGCCATAACATCAGTTATCACTGTTGCTACCAATACCCTCAATGGGATTAGCAATGGCGCGGGCAATAGATTGTTTTATATTCGCCTGGCTAAACATGAGATTTACTTTTCAAAAAACATCGTGGCCAATTCTGGCGGTATTTTAACCAATCAGGCTTTAACAAATATTGTACCTGTCAATTTTACGGCGAATAACTACTTTGCTGCACCAACCTTCATTTCAGGCAGTGTAACTGCTGGTGCTAAATACGATACAGGAACCGCTACGACATTAAATCCAAGTTTTACCTCACCTGCAACTGGCAATTTTACCATTAGCCAGTCAGATTTAAGAACTAACGGGATCGGCGATCCTAGATGGAGATTGTAATTTTATGAATTGATTTTTAAGGCAGAACTCGTTTCTGCCTTTTTTTGTTGAAATTTATACGAAAGAATTATTGTAATCCAATGGTGAAATCAACCATAGTCTGTATAGCCACTACCTTGCTTTTATATCTAGGCATTTGCTCAAAAGTTTTTGCCCAGGATCCTAAATATCCATCAACAATAACCGTTTCGAAAGATCGCAGCGGAAATTACAAAACCATTCAGGAAGCTGTAAATTCGGTGAGGGATCTAGGCGAAAAAGAAGTTAAAATTTATGTTAAAAACGGAACCTATAAAGAGAAGCTGATTATTCCCTCTTGGAAGATCAAAATCTCTATTATTGGAGAAGATGTCGATAAAACCATTATTACCTGTGGTGATTATTCAGGAAAGCCAAACCCGATGGGTAATGATGCCTTTGGCAATGCTAAATTCAGCACTTATACCTCATTCACTGTACTGGTTCAAGGCAATGATATCCACTTCGAAAATTTAAGCATTATCAATTCGGCTGGCCGTGTTGGGCAAGCTGTTGCCTTGCATGTTGAAGGCGATCGTTTTATAGCCAAAAACTGTAGGCTTCTGGGCAATCAGGATACGCTTTATACCGCGATCGAAAATAGCCGCCAATACTATCAGGATTGTTATATTGAAGGAACAACCGATTTTATTTTCGGCAAGGCTACGGTTGTTTTTCAACATTGCACCATCAAAAACTTAAGTGACTCCTATATTACAGCAGCATCAACCTCAGCCCAACAAAAGTTCGGATTTGTTTTTATAAATTGTACGCTCATTGCAGATGAAACTGTAACAAAAGCTTATCTCGGCAGACCATGGAGACCTTATGCAAAAACGGTATTCATTAACTGCGATCTGGGGAAACATATTTTACCCGAAGGTTGGAATCCATGGAAAGGCGATCTGATGTTCCCAAATAAGGAATTGACCGTTTTTTATGCAGAATATAAAAGTAAGGGCAATGGCGCATCACCTAAAACGAGATTGCCATGGACAAAACAATTAACAGATAAAGAGGCAAAAAACTATACTTTGAAAAATATACTAGGTGGAACAGATCAATGGAATCCAGCTAAATAAAATAACTGATAAAAACATGAACAAAAATTTCTTTAAAATTTTGGCGGCAGGAACGATAGCCGTTTTATTTTCTTTTACATTCATCCCAAAGAAAACAAAACTCTATATCATCGGCGACTCTACCGCAGCAAATAAAGAAGAAAAAGCGTATCCGGAAACAGGCTGGGGCATGGCATTACAGTCTTATTTCAAGGCTGATGTAACCGTTGATAACCGGGCTTTGAACGGAAGGAGTACAAAATCTTTCAGGGCAGAGAAACGCTGGGACCCAATATTAGCTCAGCTAAACCCAGGCGATTATGTTTTCATCGAATTCGGGCATAACGATGAGAAAGTTGATAAACCAGCCGTTGGTGTATCCTTAGCAGATTTCAAGATCAACCTGGTTAATTATGTAAAAGAAACCAGAAGCAAAAAAGCATTTCCTGTTTTACTTACGCCAATCTCACGCAGGAGTTTCAAGAACGGGGTGTTGCTCGATTCTCATGGAGATTACCCTCGAATTACCCGCCAGGTAGCTGATTCGTTAAATGTTCCTTTGATTGATATGCTGGTTAAAACCGAAAGTTTATTAAACCGCTTAGGTGAGGAGCCATCCATTAAATTATTCAATTATGTTGATTCAGGAAATGTTAACTACCCAAATGGCAAAAAAGACAATACGCACTTAAGCCCTGAAGGAGCTAAACAAGTTGCGGGCTTAGTGGTGAAAGGGATTAAAGAGTTAAAGTTGAGTTTGGTAAAGAGTTTGAAGTAAAATACGGCAGGAATCGTCCTCGTTTGCAACGAGGATGTATGAGAATAGCAATTATATCGCCGAGATGTAATTACAATACCTCACATTACAAATGCGGCACTCAGTAATCCTCGTTACAAACGAGGACTATAACACATGATAAAAGCCGCAAATTCAGAGATCTTAATCTGCGAATCTGCGGCTTAGTTTTATAATCTAATTAAAAAATATATTTCGTACTTAAAAAGTTCGAATCATCTCCTTTAACAATTTCGTTCAATAACTTTTTATTGTCATCTGTAAATTTGGTTGCTACCAATGAACGGATCGAGAACGAACGTAATGCATCCACTACAGAAAGCGTTCCTTCAGCACTATCTTTACGACCAGTAAAAGGGAAAGCATCTGGTCCTCGCTGACATTGGCAGTTGATATTTACGCGACTTACCTGGTTAACCAATGGATCGATCAATGAAGAAATTACTGCAGCATTGTTGCTAAAAATACTTACCTGCTGACCATGTGGCGAACCAATTAAATATTCGATGGGTTCCTCCAGATCATCAAACGGAACGACAGGAACAATCGGACCAAACTGCTCTTCGCGGTATAGTTTCATGTTGCTGTTTACCGGATATATAATGGCTGGATAAACGAAAGTTTCTAAGGTTTGTCCACCATTTTTATTGATCACTTTAGCGCCGTGCGAAACCGCATCATCAATACATTCTTTTAAGTATTCAGGTTTGTTCAGTTCGGGCAGCGGTGTAAGGTTTACACCTTTCTCCCATGGCATGCCAAATTTCAGTTTCTCTACTTCGGCAGATAAACGTTTTAAAAACTCCTGCGCTAAACTGCGGTGAACATAAACGATTTTAATCGCAGTACAACGCTGTCCGTTAAAAGAAAGCGAACCTAAAACAGTTTCAGAAACCGCTAAATCCAGATTGGCATCTTTAGTAATGATTGCAGCATTTTTAGCATCCAAACCTAAAATTGCCCTTAAACGGTTTACTTTAGGGTGCAGTTTCTTCAGTTCGTTGGCTACTTTACTCGATCCGATCAAAGTAAGTACATTAATTTTTCCCGATTTCATCAATCCAGGAACAATGGTATTGCCGCGGCCATAAATGGTATTTACAACACCTTTAGGGAAACTGGAACGGAAAGCCTCCAATAAAGGATAGTGCAATAAAGTACCATGTTTAGGTGGTTTGAATAAAAGCGTATTGCCCATAATCAAAGCCGGGATAAGGGTAGTAAAGGTTTCGTTTAAAGGATAATTAAATGGCCCCATGCAAAGCACCACACCCAGCGGAGAACGGCGCACCTGGGCAACAATACCCTGCTCAATTTCAAAACGCGACGATTGCCTGTCGATATCTTTCAGTGCATCGATGGTGGCATAGATGTATTCAACGGTACGGTCGAACTCCTTAACCGAATCGGCGTAAGATTTTCCGATTTCCCACATAATCAATTTCGCAACAATTTCTTTTTGCTCAATCATTTTATGGGTAAAGTTTTCTACGCAGCTAATCCGATCGGCAACGCTCATGGTTGGCCATTGTCCGCGACCGTTATCATAAGCGGCTACAGCTGCATCTAAAGCTTCTGTCGACTCTTTTTCTGTGCAAACAGGAAAACTACCAATACGCTTTCGTTTTAAGCCTTCGGGGGTTTTTACACATACCGGAGAAAACACTTCATTAAATGGTCCATTCCATGGTTTCATCTCTCCATTTGAAAGAAACTCTTTTTGATTGATTTCTTCCTTGAGCCTAAATTCATCTGGAATCTGGCTCTCTTCAACGAAAATACTTTCGAGGTTTAGCGATGTACTCAATTTGGGGTTGTTGTTAGGGTTAAATTAATGTTAAGTCTATAGTTTAAGTATAGATTTATTGTTGTAAAAAGGCCAAGTATCAGGATTGCTTACGCTCCTTAAGCTTCGGCCTTTAAATTATTTTAGTTCGATAACTTTATATTTTGGCACTAAGGTTTTCATTACAGTCCAGCCAATGAGGTAACATACCGCACAGATAGAGAAGATAATAAAATAACCTGCTTCTTCACCTTTAAAACCCATAAAAACAATCTCATTTTTG
This sequence comes from Pedobacter sp. R-06, assembly GCF_049913135.1. Classification (NCBI taxonomy): domain Bacteria; kingdom Pseudomonadati; phylum Bacteroidota; class Sphingobacteriia; order Sphingobacteriales; family Sphingobacteriaceae; genus Pedobacter; species Pedobacter sp. R-06. The sequence goes on from NZ_CP183977.1 coordinate 5,448,522, forward strand.
CCTGTGTAATCAAACAATAAACCAGAGCCTTTATTGATAATGAAAGAGCCTAATCCGCCTGCCATGCCACCAATGCCCGTAATCGTAGCAATTGCCTTTTTAGGAAACATATCGCCTACGGTTGAAAATATATTTGCCGACCATGCCTGGTGAGCCGCACCCGCAATACCGATAATGATTACCGGAATCCAATAGGTAATGTGCCCAAGAGGTTGTGCCGCTAAGGCTAAAAGCGGAAAAAATGCAAAAATCAGCATCGCTCTCATTCTACCTTCATACGGGTTCATGCCTTTTTTATCAACGAAATAAGTTGGTAACCATCCCCCGATAATAGATAGCAAGGTAATCATATAAAGTACAAACAAAGGAAGGGCACTTTGTGTAGAATCCATTCCATAAACCGATTTTAAATAAGCAGGCGTCCAGAATAAAAAGAACCACCACACCCCATCTGTCATAAATTTGCCAAAAGCAAAAGCCCAGGTCTGTTTATATTTAAAACAGTCGATAAAAGAAACTTTCTCTTTAGTCTCTTCTACATAATCAGCCAGTTTACGATCGTTGATCACATCCTGCTGAATATAAGCCAACTCTTCAGCACTAACTCTTTTATGCAGCTCTGGTTTGTTATACACAAACACCCATAGCCCCATCCATACAAAACCCAGTGCACCGATAATGATGAACGACATTTCCCATCCATAAGCTTTTGCAATAAAAGGGATGGTAATCGGTGCAGCTAGTGCACCTACAGTAGCTCCTGCATTAAAAATACTCGTTGCAAATGCCCGATCTTTTTTAGGGAAATACTCAGCTGTAGCTTTTATTGCTGCGGGAAAATTTCCTGCCTCTCCAACAGCCAATACAAAACGGGCAAAAATAAACAGGGTTACACTTACCGAAACAATTAATCCGGTATCGTTAACACGGGCAATAACTTCTTTGGCCCCCTCAAATCCTACAAACCAATTTCCATCGATGATCCCGGCTGTAGCGATACCACAAAAGGCATGTAAACAGGCTCCAACAGACCAAACGCCTATTGCCCATAAAAAACCCTTTTTGGTATCTAGTTTATCAACTAAACGACCTGCAAAAAGCATCGATATCGCATAGAAAATAGAGAACAAAGCAGTAATATTTCCATAATCATTATTATCCCAGTGAAATTCAGGTTTAATAAAATCTGTCCAGGTTAATGAAAGTACCTGTCTATCTAAATAATTTATGGTCGTGGCTAGAAATAACAGCAAACATATGGTCCATCTGTATTTGCTTGTTTTGGGTTGGTTCATTTGGTTAGGGTGTGTTAAATTTTATTTGCTCTGCTGAATTAAGTCAAGCGCTAATTTTGTGTTGTCGAATAACTCTTCGTAAAGACCTTTACTCATCACATCTTTACTGATTAATTTACTGCCCATACCAACGGCACAAACGCCTGATTTAAACCAGGTTTTTAGGTTGTCGGCATTAATTTCTACACCACCAGTTGGCATAAACAACTGACCAGCAAAAAGATCTTTAATTGATGAAATAAATTCAGGGCCTAAAATATTGGCAGGGAAAATTTTGATCAGCATGGCTTTGTGCTCTTGTGCAACGCTGATTTCGGTCGGCGTCATACACCCTGGAATCCAAAGCATACCAATTTTGTTTGCAATTTCGGCAACTGCCGGATTTACGATCGGCGCCACAATAAAATCTGTTCCGGCTTCGATAAATGCATTTGCATCTGCAGGCGTTTTAATGGTTCCTATACCCAAATAAAGATCTGGCATCTCTGCATCGCGGATTTCTTTCAACTTTTTAAAGTTCGGCAAGGCCGATTTACCCCGGTTGGTATATTCGAAAACACGAACACCAGCTTTATACAAAGTGCGTAATATTTCTACGCTACCCGATTCGCTATCCTGGTAAAAAAGGGGTAACATGCCCTGCTCTAAAATGGCATCTAAAATTTTGTGCTTGTTGCTAATCATTGCGTATTATTCTTTTTTCTATATCGGCTACCGTACTGGTTGTAGCATCGCTTGGAATGTATAATTTATCGTATGCTGCTGCGGTGGCAAAATTTAAGGTTTCTTTGGCCGATAATTGGTTGTAAAAACCGTAAATCAGCCCAGCCATAAAACAATCGCCACTACCCACTTTATCTAAAATTTCTTCAGAAACATATTCTTCTGAAACTGTTAATTCATCAGCAGTATAAATGGCAGTATAATACCTGATGCCTTTACCGTGATCGAATCTGAATGTATTTGCAACCGCTTTGCAAGACGGAAACAAACTTAATATTTCTTTAGAAGTATCGGTTGCCTGTTGCAGTAACGTTTCCTTTGCATAACCCTCAGTTGGTGTTAAATCTTCGTGAAGTGCAGTGCCCAACATTTTATTTGCGGCCCATACATTGCCCATAATCAGCGTGCAATATTGAGCAAGTTCAGGTAAAACATCAATCGGATCTTTACCATATTTCCAAAGCTTGGCGCGATAGTTTAAATCGAGCGAAATGGTAATATTTTTTGCACTTGCCGCTTTTAAAGCCTCTAAGCAAACATCAGCAATAGATTGATTTATTGCCGGGCATATAGCACTGAAATGAAACCAGCTCACGCCATCGAAAACTTCATCCCAGTTTACCTGCCCAACCTTTAAATCGGCATAGGCCGAATTAGCCCTATCGTAAATTACGCCAGCATTTTTAAGGTCTTTTCCTTTCGGAAGATAGTATAAACCCAGGCGTTCGCCATGATAAACCATAGGTGTGGTATCAATATTCCGTGCATCCAGATAATCTACAATTTCACGGGTTACCGAATTATCAGGCACAGCCGACAAGTAAGTTGAAGGAACATTCCAAAGTGCCAGTGCTGTTGCTACATTCAGCTCTGCACCGCCTACATAAAATGGTAGTTTATTTTCTTTTAACCACTGGCCATCCATATCGGGACAGATGCGTAAAAGTATTTCACCAAAGCTTAAAACTTTTTTTCCTTTTTTTGATGAAGCGAATATTTGGGTGCTCATTTTTGTATCTAATCGGCGTATTTCATGCTGTTTTCTGCAACGGTATGAAAATGAAAGGAAAACGATTGAAATGATTTGATTCCAACGAAATACCTCTTTAAAGCCCTATTTTAGTTAAAATTTAAAGTAATTTTTTGCGTTAAAGTACGAAATATCCTGAACAATTTTGCCAACCCACTCCAAGTCGTTTGGCAATTCGCCGTTCTCGATGTCTTCTCCAAACAGGTTGCAAACAATTCGTCTGAAATATTCGTGGCGCGGAAAAGAAAGAAAACTGCGCGAATCGGTGAGCATACCCACCAAACGGCTTAGCAGCCCCATGTTTGATAATGCATTTAGTTGTTTGATCATGCCATCTTTTTGATCTAAAAACCACCATGCCGAACCAAACTGAACCTTTCCTGCAACAGAACCGTCGTTAAAGTTTCCGATCATGGTTGCAATTAATTCGTTATCTGCAGGATTAAGGTTATAGATAATTGTCTTTGCCAGTTTATCCTGATTATCCAAACGGTTTAAGAATTTAGAAAGCATTCTGGCCTGACTAAAATCGCCGATCGAATCCCAGCCGGTATCAGGGCCTAATTGCCTTAACATCCGGGCATTGTTGTTACGCAATGCACCCAGGTGATATTGCTGTACCCATCCTTTTTCATGATCCCATTCTGCAAAATAAATCAACATAGCCGATTTAAATTTCAGGTTTTCCTCATAAGAAATATGTTGTTTGCTGCGGATCTTATCAAAAATTGATGCGATTTCTGCTTCGGTATAATCTTCAGCATAAATCTGCTCTAAACCATGATCAGAAACTGAACAGCCATTTGCCGCAAAGTAATCGTGGCGGCTTTTTAAAGCATCAATATAATCATGAAAACTACTGATTGTTTTATCTACAACACTTTCCAATTTATCAATATACTCGTTTAAACCTTCAATATCGTCACTATTCATCGCTTTATCCGGACGGAAAGCTGGTAACATTTTAAGGTTTGCGCCCTCTCTTGCCAATTGCTGGTGAAAGTTTAAACTATCCAAAGGGTCATCTGTAGTACAAACAGCTTCTACATTCATTTTAGCTAACAAACCGCGTACGGAGTACTCAGGTGTTTGCAGTTTTGCAGAACATTCATCGAAAATTTTCTGTGCCGTTTTGCCAGAAAGTAAATCAGTTATACCAAAATAGCGTTGAAGTTCCAGATGTGTCCAGTGGTATAAAGGATTACGCAGTGTATAAGGAACAGTTTCTGCCCATTTTTCAAATTTTTCATAATCTGATCCGATGCCCGTAATGTATTTTTCATCAACACCGTTGGCACGCATAGCTCTCCATTTGTAATGATCGCCAGCGAGCCAAACCTGGCTGATATTAGCAAACTGAGTGTTATTAGCAATCTGCTCTGGAATAAGGTGATTATGGTAGTCGATAATCGGCAATGATTTTGCAAAATGGTGATAAAGCTTTTCAGCAGTTTTGCTTTGCAAAAGAAAATTTTCGTCTAAAAAAGGTTTCATGCTATGTGATTTGAGACATTTAGATAATGGATTTGAGATGATCTAAACGTCTTTTTATTAATTTTTATTTATGTAATAATATTTGTCCCCGGTCTGTGTCCCCACAGACCACGGAATTTGGTTCCAAGACTCACGACTTGGGACTTATGACTCACGACTAAAGACTAACTCCCCGTTTCCATGGAATAAAATCATCCTGGTTAAGCAATACCGCTTTAGGGATTACCTCACCACTGGCTGCTTTAATACAATATTCCAGAATATCTTCCCCCATTTGCTCGATGGTTTTTTCGCCCTCGATTACTGGCCCGCAGTTGATATCGATGATATCGCCCATGCGTTTGGTTAATGCATTATTAGTTGAAACCTTGATGGTCGGGCAAACAGGATTTCCTGTTGGTGTGCCTAACCCTGTGGTAAACAAGATTAATGTTGCACCGGATGCTGCCTTTCCTGTAGTGGCCTCCACATCATTTCCGGGAGTACAAACTAAGTTTAATCCTGGTTTTGTAGCAGGTTCGGTATAATCTAAAACATCTTCCACTGGCGATGTTCCACCTTTTTTAGCTGCACCGGTACTCTTAATCGCATCGGTAATCAAACCATCTTTTATATTTCCAGGAGATGGATTCATGAAAAACCCAGAACCCACATTTTCTGCAGCCTGGTTGTAAGCAGTCATCAGCTGAATGAATTTACGCGCAGCGGTTTCGTCTTTGGTACGGTCTATTAACTGTTGTTCCGCACCGCAAAGCTCAGGGAACTCTGCAAGCAGTACAGTGCCACCCAAAGCCACCAATAAATCAGATGTATAACCTACTGCCGGATTAGCACTAATTCCACTAAAGCCATCACTTCCGCCACATTTAACGCCTAAAACCAGTTTGCTTAATGGGGCAGGCTGGCGTTCGATCTTATTGATTTCGGTTAAGCCGATAAAGGTTTTTCTGATGGCTTCTTTCACCAATTGTTCTTCGCTTTGCGATTGTTGCTGCTCAAAAATGAATAAAGGTTTATCAAAGTTTGGACTGCGGTGTTTTAAATCGTCCATAAAATCTTTAACCTGTAAGTTCTGGCAACCAAGGCTCAATACGGTAACACCCGCAACGTTGGGATGATCGGCATACGCGGCCAATAATTTACTTAATACAGCAGCATCCTGACGGGTACCGCCGCAACCACCCTGATGATTTAAGAATTTAATGCCATCAACATTTTTAAAAACACGGTTGGCTGTTGGGTTTGCCTCTCCGATAGAACTTGGATCGGCCTCAGCTAAAATTTCACCATTTTTATAAGCCTCAACCAGTTGGTGGGCATAAGATTTGTATTTATCGGTTACCGCATAGCCCAATTCATTGTGCAAAGCCTCACGGATCACGTCCAGATTACGGTTTTCGCAGAAAACTGTCGGAATAAACAACCAATAATTTGCAGTACCCACGCGGCCATCACTACGGATATAACCGTTAAAGGTTCTACCTTCAAATTTAGAAACATCAGGTGCATGCCATTCGTAATGATACGGGCGGAACTCGTAAGGATCTGATGCATGTTTAGTGTTTTCAGTATCCATTAAGCCGCCTTTTAGAATGAAATGCTGTGCTTTCCCCACCAGCACGCCATACATAATGATGTGATCGCCTGCATTCATATCCTGCATAAAAAACTTATGCTTAGCCTGGATATCATCCTGTAAAATATATTCCTGTCCATCGTAAATAACGGTTTCGCCTTTTGCCAGGTTTTGCAGGGCAACAAGCACATTATCGTTAGGATGGATTTTTAAAATTCTAGTAACCATTTTAAATTGTTCTTTCTGAATGCAATTTACTTAAAGTTTCTTTTGCACCCTTGTTCTGTAATAAATCAACGTAAGATTTTACGGCCGCGTTAAAGCCTGGGTAGTTATTCAAGTTTTTATCCCAAAGACGTCTGTCGCCAAGGGTATTATCTACAACCGTCTCAGGATTTTTCCAGTATTCATATAAGATTTCTGCAAATTCATCCTGTATCGGATAGGTTTTTCCGTTTGCGCTGGCCGTGTAAGTATCACCATCTTTATTCACATTCATAAAAAGGATATATGCTGCCACACCTAAAGCGGTAAGCTGAGGAACTTCGTTTTTTAAAGCGTAATACCTTCTAATTAATGGCATGTTACGCATCTGCATTTTTGAGGTAAAGTTTAGCGTGATGGCCTGCCACTGGTGCTCTAAGGATGGATTGCTAAAACGGTCGATTACGCTTTCTGCAAAGGCAATCGCCTCATCATAGGTAATATCTTCGTTTACCACAACAGGCGCAATTTCATCTCTCATCAGTTTTAACACATTGGCTGAGAAATCTTCATTCGCCATAGCCTCTTTAACAGTATTAAAGCCCGCTAAAATGGCCAATCCACAGCTGATGGTGTGCGTACCATTAAGTAAACGAAGTTTTAGCTCTTTAAATTTATCGATCGATGGAACAATAAAAATCCCTTTATCGGCCTTTTCAAAGGATAAAATCGCCTTCACTTTTTCGCTTGACGATTCGATAGCCCAAAGTCTGAAGGGTTCGGCCATAATCATGAGTTCATCTTCGTAGCCGAGTTCACTTTCAATCGCTTTTTGTTCGGCCTCTGGAAGTTTTCCCGGCACGATTCTATCCACCAGAGTTTTGCAGAAATGATTGGCTGTTTTTAGCCAGTTTTCGAAATCCCAGCCTAATTTGTTCTGGATGGCCAGATCTAACAAAATTTCTTTCAATTTATCAGCATTGTCACTGATTAATTCCGTTGGAACAATCACCATTCCGCTTTCGGCCGAACCATTAAAAGCAGTATATCTTTCGTGCAAAAATGCCAGTAATTTCCCCGGGTAAGACTGTGGCGGATTATCGGTTATTTTATCTTCGCTTTTAACAATCCCAACTTCAGTTGTATTCGAAACTACAACCTGCATTTCTGGGTGATGGGCAGCTTTTAAAATTTCGGTCCAGTCTTGCGAAGCCGATAAAACACGGCTGATTGAGGCGTTGATTGAGTTTTCTTCTACATTAACACCATCTTCGATACCTTTTACACAAAGCGTATATAAATTATCCTGTTTTGAAAATGCATCTGCACCACCTTTTGAAGTAGATTTAACCACTAAAACCCGACCATTAAAAATCCCTTTCTGGTTGGCCTTATCAATAAAATAATCTGGTAAACCACGTAATAAAACACCTGTTCCAAACTGGATTACTTTTTCGGGTAAAGCCAAAATTTCGGCACTTGGTTTGGTAACCTTGTCGCCGTTAATGTTTGCTAAATTCTCTTTGTTTAAAATCATATCCTTGCGATTTCCGTCATTGCGGGGAACGAAGCAATCTTAAAGCGGTAGAAATTCCCACCCATAGTAGTAAGATCGCTTCGTGCCTCGCAATGACGATTTTATAATTATTTATTTCCCATTCGTACTTAACCACTTCGGGTATTCTTTTTCAATTAATTTTTGCCCCCAGTTACCATACCAGGCATACCCGTTGCGCCTTTCTGGACTTAACTCTTCTAATTTTGTTTTAATCGTATTGTCGCGATCTCCAAAAATCGGAGTGTTTTTATCCATATCGTAAAAACGTGCCCAGGTATTGGCTGTATTATCAGCAACCAAGGCTGCAGTTTTAATATTGGTTTTAGGATCGCTCGGTCTATCGAAACGGTAGCCGGCAATTTTATAGGTATCGAACCATTTTACTGCTGCTACAATTGCGCTTTTTACTTCTGGCGATGGGTTTTTAAGCCTCATCAGGAAACGGACAATACCTGCCGATTCACTTGTGCTTAACGAAGCCGGCTCAAATGCTCTTGCTTTTGCTGGCAACATCGAGTCTTTATCGTATTGCGCAGCCCAGATGGTTAAAGTTCCATTCTGTTTTACCTGTGTTTTGATAATACAATCGATACCTTTTGCGATGGCTTTCTCTGCTTTTTTGATATAAGCTGGATTTACTACTTCAAAATCGTTTTTCTGCATAACAATATCCTGTAAGATATTAAGCACATTAATCATTGCATCGTCATTGTAGGTAATTTCTGAACGGTACAAAGCTTTATCAGGATAGTACTGGGGCCAGCCACCATTGGCATATTGAGCAGCTAAAATATAATCCAATCCTTTTTCAGCTGCAGCTAAATAAGCCTTATTCTGTGTCTTTTTATAAGCCTGAACCAGGTATACCACTTCTCTGCTTGTTGCTTTGTTATCGAATGTGGCGTGTAAATCTTTAGTTGCTTTTATCCTGGCTAAAAGCTCAGGCGTTAATGTTGCACCATAGTTAACCACACTTTTATCTTCCAACTGCTTCGGCCAGCCACCATTGCTGAGTTGATATACAAGCATTTTTTCTGCGGTAGAATCAGTAGGCTGCTGCGCATAACACGATAGCATTAAGCTTACACAGATTAGGGTGAACAATATTTTTATTTTCATCATTTTGTTTGTTCTTTGTTTGCCACGGAAGCACGGATTACACGGAGTATTTTTTTTCATCCAATCTGTCACGTTGAGCTCGTCGAAACGCTTTCCGCAATTAAATAAATCCTTCGACAGGCTCAGGATGACAATTCCCTTTAATCTTTTTCCGTGCTTCCGCCTTTCCGTGGCTAATATTTAATTTATCTGTGGTTAAATCCTACTTTTTACCCGGAACCTGTTTAATCAACCAGTTCACCAGATCGTTCGTTGCTTTAAAGTTTTCAAAATCTGCGGGCAATTTTCTGCCATCTATATATTCATTGTAAAACCAAGGATCGCCTACTGTGAAAACAGTTCCTTTGCCATATTTTGCTGTTGCAATAAGCACATCGCCATTATCTGTTAAGGCCGAAACGGCAGGTTTTTTTGCCACAATAGTCGAAATCTCTTTGATGTAAACTTTCCTGGCCATTTTAAAAATTGAATTTCCGGCGGGGATTTTTACAGCGCCTTGTTCAAAGTTCGAGCCTTGAACTTTATTGCGGCTATCTTCGTTAAAATGGATACCAAAAGTTTCTGGCAGCACATTGAATTTTGAAATTTCACAATTACCAGCATCATTTAATAAGAGTACCAATACACCGCCAGCTTTAACCCATTCACTAACCTGTTTGGCATGTGCAGCATTCATGAAATTTGGGTTTGCCGTTTCTTTCTCCGTATCAGGGTCTACAATAATGTAAATGTTACTGCCTTTTAAATTTGCTGCTGTTGGTGCCGTTTTAAGGGTCGTGGTTTTTACACCAGCATCATTAAATACTTTACCGAATAACGAAAAGCCATTGTTATCATCTTCTTCCCATACGTAATGAAAGGGGATTTTATCTCCGGTTGGGCCAGTCATATACTCGTTATTAAAAAAATTATCAACGGTAACGGTTAAACCTTTTCCTGTTTTAGGTAGTGCGGCAATTTCCATTTCTGAAGCGGCGCAGATAAACGAACCTACACCTTTCGGATCGTTGGTAATTACTTTTTCGCTGATGTAATAGTCGAAACTTCCATCGCGGTATTTAGGTTTTCCGCCTAATCCCGATACCGAAACGGTTTTGGTGAGGTTAATTCTTTCTGCTCCTGCTTGTTCAACAAATTCTTTCTTTAAGCCTGCGTAACCTTTATTTGCAGCAGCCATAAATGATGGTGCCAACCAACCTTTACGCACACCTTTGGCCAAGCCATATACAAACATGCTCGAAGCAGAGCTTTCGAGGTAATTTCCTTTTCTGGTTGGCATATCTAAAATATCGAACCAAACACCCGATTTTGGATCCTGGTATTTTACTGCAGCGGTTGCTGTGCGGTTTAAAATGGCGATTAATTCTTTCCGCTGCGGATGATTGGCCGGAAAATTATCCAGCACATCTACCAAAGCCATAATGTACCAGCCCATTGCCCTGCCCCAGAAATTTGGCGAGCGGCCTGTTTTTTTATCGGCCCATTGTTCTGCCCTACTTTCATCATAACCGTGATAAAGTAATCCTGTTTTAGCATCGCGGGCATTTTTCTCCATCAGGATAAACTGCTTGGCAATGTCGTCGAAAGCGGCATCCTTTTTCATCAGCTTGGCGTACTCCGCGTAAAACGGTTCGCCCATGTATAAGCCATCCAACCACATTTGATTGGGATAGATTTTCTTGTGCCAAAAGCCACCTTCCTGGGTACGCGGCTGTTTTTGTAGCTGATCGTATAATTTAGTTGCCGCTAACAGGTATTTCTGTTGTCCGGTAACTTTGTATAACAATAATAACGAACGGCCATTTTTAATGTTGTCGATATTAAAATCATCAGGTTTATACGTATTGATATTTCCTTCCTTATCCAAATAGGCATCCATTGAACTTTGGATGTACTTGAAATATTTCCCATCACCGGTATTCCGCCAAACCGCTGCAGCACCTTCCAATACCACCCCCATATCGTAGGTCCATTTAGGGCCTTTGGCACCTTTCAACAATGTAGTATCCTGAAACAGTTTTTCCATTGCAGTTAAGGTTAACTGTTCTGACAATTTCTTTTGGGCAAATCCACTTTGTGTTAAAATAGAAAAACCGATGAGCGCAGCTGCTGTATATAGAATTGATCTCTTCATGTTTGTTATTTTGAAATTTCCAGTGCTTTTTTATCTACCTCTACACCTAAAAATGAAGCCATTTTTGCTTTAGAAACATCTGTTCCACTAACTTTTACACCTTTCGTTTTTTCTCCCGATACGTCAAACAAAACCTTGCTGCTATCAGGATATTTTAAGTTGCTGATATTGATATTGGATCCGTTCTGGATCATTACAACCGGACTGGTATCTTCGGTAATTACGTTTATGTTTTTAAGGAAAATTCCTGCAGCCTCAATAATTTCAATGCCTTTCTTCGCTTTTATGGTTACGTTTTCCAGGTGGACATCTTTGATATTCATTTCTGGCAATCCCCTGAAAAATATTGCTTTTTCAGCGCCATTGGCTACCACATCTTTAATGTAAAAGTTTCTGAACTGAGGGGTAGCTTCGGTTACCGGAACGGTTACCGTTTTAATGGCTTCGCGTTTTTCACCTGCCAAAGGAACCGGATCAACCGCAGCGTAATACATATCAAACAAAATTGCTTCACCAGGAATATCGATCATGTTGATGTTGTTGATGTAAATATTTTCTACCACACCACCACGGCCACGGGTAGTTTTAAAACGCAGGCCAATGTCGGTGCCGATAAAAGAACAGTCGTACACCCAAATATTTTTCGCACCACCGCTCATCTCGCTTCCAATTACAAAACCGCCATGTGCATGGTAAACCACATTATTTCGGACAATTACATTTTCTGTAGGTACACCACGTTTGCGGCCCGCTTCATCTCTTCCCGATTTAATACAGATTCCATCATCACCAACATCGAAAGTGCTACCTTCAATTAATACATTTTTGCACGATTCTACATCAACTCCATCGCCATTCTGCGCAAACCAGGGATTTTTTACTTGTAGGTTTCTTAAGGTCAAATCCTCGCAAAGTAAGGGATGTAAATTCCATGCCGGTGAATTTTGAAAGGTAACACCTTCTAAAAGAATTTTTTTACAACCCGTTAAAACCAACAAATTCGGACGGAGAAAATCTTTAATATCTTCATAATCGGCTGCTGTTTTACCAGCTTCAATTAAACCTGCATTTTTGGTATTCGAACCTTTAACGGTTTTCTCAGATGGGTACCACATTTTTCCGTCTGCCCTCACTACGCCACCAGATGCCACTAAGGTTTTCCATTGTGTTTCGGTGAGTTTATCTTTTTTAACCATGCGCCAGGCACCACCGTTCCCGTCGATAATCCCGGTTCCGGTAATGGCTATATTTTCGAGGTTAACACCCGAAATCGGGCTCTGGTTTCTCCAAGCTGGTTGGCCTTCCCAATTTCCCTGCACCAATTTGTATTGGTTAAAATCGTCGGTAAATTGAAGGATGGCATCGCGTTTAAGGTGTAGGTTTACATTACTTTTTAACTCAATAGGGCCGGTTAACCACAAGCCAGAAGGAATCAAAACCACACCACCACCTTTCTGACTCACGCTGGCTATGGTTTTATTGATACTTTGCGTATTTAAGGTAATCCCATCACCTTTTGCCCCGAAACTGGCAATACTAGTGGTATCTTTTTTAAATTTAACTTGCTGGATAACGGGTAAGGCTTGCTTTTGTTGCGCAATGGCAGCACTTGCAAAAGATAAGATTAAGCATGCGAGGGCTATCTTAATATGGCATAAACTACCAGAAATATGTTTCATTATTTGCGCTGTTAAATTATACTTGGTTATTGTAATAACAAGTGTACGTTGTTTGCACTTAAAATAGAAGAGAAATCTATGCAATCGTTACCGGAAAACGAGGCAAAAAAGCGCTTTTAAGGAAGCAATTAATAACTGTATATCAATCCTTTAACCAACCTATTTCACCTCCGGATTCCACCCACGGAAAACGTTTTCCAAAATGTAGTCCCTATACTCTTCAGCGGTTAATTGGTGCGCCCAATTTGCCCTTTTTTTCGGATCGGCTCCTTTTCCGGTGTTTTTATATTCAGCATAATAGGCTGTTTTCTCATTGCTCTCTTTACCCCAGTTGTTCCAGCCTTCAGGGCGGATAAAATCCGGCAGTTCGCAGTTGAGGTAGGCAACTTTTGCATAAGCCCTCCATGGTCTGCCCAGGTAGAAACTATTGGCTGGTGCATCTCCTTTGATTTTGCATTTGTTAAATACATAACCAAATTTTGTAGTATCAGCAGTTGATGCCGCGGTGATATAACCCGCCTTTTTACAGAAAATAGTACAGCTTTCGAACCAGGCTGTAGAAGCTCCGAAAATAAAATCGACCGTTCCTTCGATGTAACAGTTTTTATAATATTGGCGGTTATTGCCACCATAGGTATAGAGTGTATCCTGAAAACCTAAAAACCTGCAGTTGGTAAAAATTAATTTATCACCCCCTGCCCAAACTGCAACGGCCTGGCCCACCGGACCCGATGAATTTTCGAAGGTGATGTTTTCTGCAGAAAAGCCTTCACCATAAATATAAAAGCTGGAAGAACCCGAAGTGCCTTTTTCTTCGCCAAAAGCATTCTTCTTCTGTGCATAATCATCATAAGTTAAAATGGTTTCGTTTAGGCTCTCCCCAATAAATTTCACATTCTTTTTAGAAGCCGCCAAGATTAACTTTTCTTTATAAATACCCTTTTTGATAAAAATTATGGTTGTTTTGTTCCTGAAATCGGGCACAGCATGTATCGCTTCCTGTACGGTTTTAAAATTTCCACTTCCATCGGCAGCTACCACAAAATCGGGTTTAACATCTAGGGCATAAACAACTGATGAAGTGGTTATCAGTAAAAATAGGATGATTGCTTTCATATCAATTTGGTTAGGCTTAAATTAAAATCGGCCACGTAAAAGTATAAACTTTGTAACGCAGCCGTGTTTTTAAAATATATGATGAACAATTTTAAACATTAATATCCATCAGAAAGAAGTTTTTTAGAGATTAAACATTGCAAACGATGTCGGGAACGATTGCACAATAACAACTTGCCTAAAAATAAAAAAAGACTTAATCTTGTTAGTAGGCTAATTTGATAAAATACATGCGTCTGCGTCATAAATATAGCATTGTCATCCTGAGCTTGTCGAAGGACTTGCCTTAAATGCCTTAAAAGGCGTTTCAACAGGCTCAACGTGACAAATTCGAAATGAATTACAAATATGATACATACAGCCTCCAATCACAAGCCGCATTAAGATTAGCTTTGCTGAGCACTTCGTGGTTCCCGCCTGCGCGGGAATGACATAACGCTAAATAAATAACTGACCAAATATTAAAAAACATCATTGTAAAATGAAATATCTATTTAGTTCAATCCTTGTTTTAAGCCTTGGTATAAATACGTTTGCACAACCCGCTCCAAAAAGTGGATATATATCTAAAGTTTGGGTTGCTGACCTAGGTAACGGAACCTATAAAAATCCGGTTATCAATGCCGATTATTCTGATCCCGACGCTATCCGTGTGGGAGATGATTTCTATATGATCGCCTCCAGTTTCGATGCCATCCCGGGCTTGCCGATCCTGCATTCGAAAGATTTGGTTAATTGGAAAATAATCGGCCACGCCTTAAAACGCCAGCCTCCATTCGATCATTTCGAAAAAACACAGCATGGCAATGGTGTTTGGGCACCTTCTATCCGCTACCGCAATGGCGAATTCTACATCTATTATCCAGATCCTGACTTTGGGATTTATTTGACAAAGGCTAAAACCATAACAGGGACGTGGTCTGCACCAAAATTGGTTGCCGCAGGTAAAGGATTGATTGATCCTTGTCCGTTCTGGAATGAAGACGGCAAGGCCTACCTCGCTTACGCCTACGCAGGAAGCCGTGCCGGGATAAAAAGTGTATTGGCCATTATGCCTTTAAGCAGCGACGGATCACAAACTACAGAAACTGGCAGGATTGTGTACGATGGCCACGAACTCGACCCAACCATTGAAGGACCAAAAGTTTATAAACGCAACGGCTATTACTATTTGTTCGCACCGGCCGGAGGCGTTTCTACAGGCTGGCAATTAATTTTAAGAAGTAAAAATATCTACGGACCTTATGAAAGGAGGGTAGCGATGGATCAAGGAAAATCTTCGGTAAATGGCCCTCATCAGGGCGCCTGGGTAAATACTCAAACAGGCGAAGATTGGTTTCTTCATTTTCAGGATAAAGATGCTTATGGTCGCGTGGTTCACCTGCAGCCTATGAAATGGATCAATAACTGGCCTGTTATTGGGCTTGATGCAGATGGCGACGGAAAAGGTGAACCGGTTATCACCTATAAAAAGCCAAATGTAGGTAAGGTTTATCCGATTGAAACGCCGATAGAGAGTGATGAGTTTGAAACTTCAAAACTAGGCTTGCAATGGCAGTGGCAGGCAAATCCACAGCCTACCTGGATATTTACTGATGCAGGCAGAGGTTTATTAAAATTATACACTTCAAAAATTCCTGATGATGCCAAAAACCTTTGGGATGTTCCGAACCTGTTGATGCAGAAATTTCCTGCTGATGAATTTATAGCAACAACAAAACTCTTGTTTAAACCTAACCCAAAATTGGAAAACGAAAAAACGGGTTTGGTGATAATGGGGAGAAGTTATGCGCAGATTAGCATTAAAAGCAAAAAAGACGGATTGTATCTTACGCACGGTGTTTGCCAAAGTACCGACAAGGGAAAAACCGAAAATGAAAAGGAAATTGCCAAGCTAAAATCGGGCTCGGTATATTTCAGGGTTAAAGTTACTGCTGGTGCAAAATGCCAGTTTAGTTACAGTGAAGATGGAACTCGTTTTACGGATATAGGGGATGAGTTCCAGGCCACCGCGGGCCAATGGATCGGCGCAAAAATGGGAATATTTGCCACCAGAGATACCCAAACCAATGATTCAGGAATGGCCGAATACGATTGGTTCCGTGTACAAGCATTAAAATAAAAAGATGAAAAAACATAAATACCTTATCGCAGCCCTTGGCACCGTTTTACTGATGTCTTTCATTGTAAAACCTAAACCTGTTAAGGTTTATTTAATCGGCGATTCCACCGTGGCAGATTATACCTTAGACGAAGGTTATCTGCAGAAAAAGCATCCCATTACGGGCTGGGGGCAGGTTTTTCAACAATTCTTAAAAAAAGACAGTTTAAAAAAATTAAACAGGCTGATTAAAAGCGACAGCGCTTTGGTTATTGATAAAGCAAAAGGGGGAAGAAGTACCAGAACTTTTTTTGAAGAGGGAAGGTGGAAAGAAGTTTTATCAACCTTGCAAAAGAACGACCTGGTGTTGATCCAGTTTGGGCACAACGATGCCGCTAAAGATAAACCCGAACGTTATGTTGATATCCCGGGCTATAAAGATTTTTTAAGGATGTACGTGAAAGAAACAAGGGCGAAAGGTGCTGTACCGATCTTGATCACGCCTGTTACCCGCAATTACCCATGGAAAGATGGCAAATTGGGCAGTGCACATGGCGAATATCCACAAGCTGTGAAAGATGTTGCCAAAGAATTAAATGCGCCCATTATTGATCTAACCTCACTTTCTGCGAGTTTTTTCACGACAAAAGGCAATGAATTTGTAAGCAAACATTACTTTATGAACTTAGATTCAGCCAAATACGAGGCTTATCCAAAAGGGCAAAAAGATAATACCCACTTCCAACCAGAAGGTGCCAAGGCCGTTGCACAGTTGGTTTATAACGAATTAAAAAACATCAACCGCAATACGAATTAAGGAAAAGATATTACCCTACCAACGTATAAATTACAACTCCTCCGAACTTTCCGGAAGGCGATCATACTCTCCTTTCCAGGCATAAAAGCCAAATATCATCAATCCTAAACTGATCGGTAGAAAAATAAACAGGATAATTGCCCATTGCAGAATGGTATTGGTACGTTCGATATCCGAATGGGTCAAGCCCACTTTATCTATCGCCTGGATAAATAAAAATGTCATCGTTAATGGCCCTAAAACCATCCAAACCAAGCCTAAAAATTTCTTTAACGTATTCATCTTCTTCGTATCTAGTCGTTAATATTTTCGTCTCTTTTATTCGATAAATAAATTGCGCCAATAACCAGGCTCAACGCTGCTATACCTATCGGATACCACAGACCGGATAATGGTGTAGAACCTGAAAAGCTTGCAATTAGTGTTGCAATAAATGGTACAAGCCCTCCAAAAACACCGTTACCGATATGATAAGGCAAAGACATAGAGGTGTACCTGATTTTAGTCGGGAATAGCTCGACAAGGAAAGCCGCAATTGGCCCGTAAACCATTGTTACCAGCAAAATCTGGAAGAAGATTAAACCGACAAATTTCCAGAATACTGACGTAGGCAAAACTTTATCTTTTATTACTTCTTTACCTAAGAGAATCCCTTTAGTTGCAGAAACCGTATCGGTTTGCACCTTGTTAAAAGATGCACCATTTCTAAGCATTACTTTGGTAGAAACTGTTCGCAAGCTATCAGTTGAGTTCGCAATTAAAACAGAAGTTACAGGAGCTGGGCTAGCCGATAAAACATCAGTCTGTTCAATTTTTGTATAATCGGTATCATCTAAAAATGTTTGATAGATTGGACGATAAAAAAGGATGCCCAAAAGCATACCGCTCAACATAATCCATTTCCGGCCAACTTTATCGCTCCAGGCGCCAAAAACTACAAAAAATGGCGTGGCAAAAGCAATTCCCCAAAGTAAAATATACCTCGAGTCGTTAAAATCCAGTTTACAGGTATTCTCTAAAAATGATTGCGCATAAAATTGACCTGTATACCAGATTACCCCTTGCCCCATGGTAGCACCAAATAACGCCAGAAGGACCATTTTAAAATTCGCTTTGTTATTGAAACTCTCTTTTAGTGGATTTTTCGATACATTTCCCTCTGCCTTTAATTTAGAAAACATGGGCGATTCGTGCATTTTCATGCGAATGTAAATCGAGACCACTACCAGTACAATCGATAACAGAAATGGGATTCTCCAGCCCCAATCGCCAAAAGTTTCGGCACCTAAAATGTTTTTTGTGATTACGATAATTCCTAATGAAAGAAACAGCCCTAAGGTTGCCGTGGTTTGAATCCAGCTGGTAAAAAAGCCCCGTTTATCTTTAGGTGCGTGCTCTGCTACATAAGTTGCAGCTCCACCATACTCCCCGCCAAGAGCTAATCCTTGAATCAGCCTTAATATTAAAACCAAAATCGGTGCAGCATAACCAATGCTTTTGTAGGATGGGATTAAGCCGATAAAAAATGTCGATCCACCCATCAGCACCAACGTGAGCAAAAAAGTATATTTCCTGCCGATTAAATCGCCAAGCCGGCCAAAAACCAATGCGCCAAATGGACGAACAATAAAACCTGCAGCAAAAATAGCCAAAGTATTGATCAGAGCCGATGCCCCTGCATCTTCTGGAAATAACTGATGACCAATGATAACCGCAAGGCTACCAAAAATGTAAAAATCATACCATTCAATCAGTGTACCTAACGATGATGCACCGATTACTTTAAAGATATTGTTCTTGGGTAAAATGTCGCTCATAAAAAATTAGAATATTTGGTTTCCCAAGATAAACATTTGCATGACAATCGGCAACCTGTACTGTCTGTCATTTAATTTGTTACATTATCAAACATTTCGGCTTTAGTTTTGTATTTTCATCCGTAACGAATTTATTTCTCATTCAGATTATATGCTTTTAATACAAAATATCAGGTTAAGTAGAATTTTAAGAAATACGTGGCACGTTGATCTGATCATGATTGCCTCTTGTACTGCGGCTTACTTTGTACGCGAGTATTTAATTGCACATCATTTCTCCATCCCATCCATTATTCCAACGGTTTTAGGTACAGCTATTGCCTTTTTTATCGGTTTTAACAATAACCAGGCTTACGATAGGTGGTGGGAGGCCCGAAAAATATGGGGAGCTTTGGTAAACGATTCCCGCTCTTTTGCAAGGGCATTGATCAATTATGTAGATGAAGAGGAGGAAAGCGTAAAACGGATGATTTATAGGCACATTGCTTTTTTATATGCTTTAAAGGCCAATTTGAGGGGAACGGTAGATGAGATTTACACCAAATATTTATCTGAGGCAGATTTAAAAGAAATAAAAAAACATAACAATGCGCATAATGCGATTTTAAACATACAATCGAGAGATTTACAGAGATTGTCAAAATCTAATGCCATTGATGGTTTTCGCTTTATCGAAATTAACGAGATGCTAACCAGGTTCTCCGATTCTATGGGCATGAACGAGCGTATTAAAAACACCATATTCCCAACTACTTATTCCTACCTTACTAAAGTATTTATCTGGTTATTTGTAGTCACATTTACCCTGGTAATCAGTCAGGATGCAGGGCCTGCAGCCATATTTTTGGGCTGGTTAATCGGTTTCGTATTTGTATCTACCCAGATTAATGGAATGAGCCTGGTTAATCCTTTCGAAAACAATTCGGCAGGTGTTCCGCTTAACCAGATTACCAGGACGATAGAGATCAATCTTTTGCAGATGCTCGAAGAAGACGAGATTCCAGAGCCTGTTAAACCGATTAATAACGAATATGTGCTTTAAACTTTAACTGTTTTCTTACCTATAAGTATGAACAAAAGAGATAAAAGCCAGAAGATAAACAGGATCACAACCGCATTCAGAATAGCTTTTGGATAACCCAGCTGTACGACATCGATAAACGGATAGGGGTATTTATTAATCAGATAACCCCTAACTACAATAAATACGACATAAAGTATTGGATAAGCAAGCCAGGTAATGGCCTGCCTGTATTGCAATGTTGATTTTTTAACGAAGAAAATCCAGAAAAACAAAAAGATCAAAGGGTTTACCACATGTAAAAGTTCATCGGCCAACCTGGCCCAACCTACAGGCGATGCCAAACCACGTAGCATGATATTGTAAATCAGACCAACCACTACAATGTAGATTGTTATAGCAGTTAAAGTGGATGCTTGAGTAAATAAACTCCCTGATTCAGCTCGTTTAACAAAAGATAAGCTGGTAAAGCAAATGGCTACGATAATATTGGTTATTACCGTAAAATATGATAAAAATACCTTAAGCGTTGCAGGATAATCATTATTCAAAAGCTGTAAACTTACATGGAATTGAAGTGCCAGGGAAAACCATACAACAAGCGCAGCACAAACAACAAAAGGCCTGAAATTTTCTTTTAAATCCATAAGCTAACACTGAGTGTGATAGAAAAGTAGGAAATTAATGTGGATGAATAAAATTTAATGCCCTTTATTACTAAGGCTTAATTTTTTCAACCTTTGATTTCAGGACTATTAATTACTTTTTAATGCAAATTTTAACTTCTCCTCAAAAAGTACCGATTTAGTTCTAAACTGAGGGTCAGAAAAGGAAATATTAGCAGTAGCGTAAATGATTTTTCCATCTTTTCCTACCAAAACATTCGACGGAAAACCATGATTGATATTGAGTTGTCTGATCTTGTCTTTGCTTAACGATACAATTTCATATTGATAACCGTTTCGTTTTCGGAAACGCCTGGCACTCGCCGGACTATCATGGGTAATCCCGATAAACCGTACAGCCTTTTTGCCATATTTAGCTACCAGGTTATTTAATTCGGGCATTTCGGCTATACAAGGCGGGCATTTTTCGAACCAAAAGTTAATCACCACTACCTGATTTTTTAAGTCGGCATTGGAGAGTTGTTGTTTATTGATGGTTAAACCGTTAAAAGGAGGTAAATCTTTACCTATTAAATCTTCAAAAAAAGTTTCCTGCGTAGCCCATTTAACAGGGGCATTTTGCGCCAATGCGGTGAAAGAAAAAACAGAGAACAATAGAATAAAGTAAATTTTCATCAGCGCTAAATATAAAAAAAAGAGGGTGTATCATAAGGGCAATTTCACCTCAAATGCTACCATGTTGTCCAAAGGAACTCCTACGGAGACCCTGTCGAAACACCTTAAAGCGTACTTAAACGGTTCCTTCGACAGGCTCAGGATGACAAACCTATCTTTATTAAAAGAGGTAAATGCATTTGCTTATTTAATCTTTTTATTTAGGTAATTAATTGCAGTATTCAGCGTTGCATCCTTATTGGCTATAAAATCTTTTACCGTTGGAATTACCTCGATATCAGGTTTTATGCCGTTGCCTACAAATTCACGCCCATCGGGATAAGTATCCTTTTTGGTACATACTCTTGCACTTCCTCCTCCAGGAAGATCAAACAAGTAAGGCTGTCCTGTACTGCCAAAAGAATTTCTGCCGATTTTCGTCATGTGTTTTTGTTTATCAGCATAAATCAAAAAGTCTTCAGCTGCTGAAGCAGTATTGTGGCCAATTAACAGTACCGTTGGAACTACAATGCGCTTTGCCGAAAGCTTATTTTTCAGCGGATAGTAATCTAAATTGTAAAAATAATTATCCTGGTAGGTTAAGAGCGCTTTTTTGTTCCATTCACTGTTTATCGTGTCCTTGGCAGAAGTATATTTCCCCCAGGCCTTAAAAGCCGAGGTTAATTGTCGGGTAGAATAACGGGCGCCATAAAGCAGGCTATCATTGGTAAGGTATTTCAATATGTAACTTCCAATCCCAGTACTTCCCCCTCCATTATTCCTTAAATCAATTATTATTGCCTTGGCTTCATACAATTCCGGGAGCTTAGTGATAAAAAGAGAATCTATTTTCTCGTCTCCAAAAGAGTTTAGTGCAACATAAGCAACCTTATTAGGATACCATTTAAAATCTAACAGCGATGATTCTGCAGGAAATGCAGGAAAAACTTCCTTTTCCTCAGTGCGTTTATGAGTCAATTTTAAGACCAAAATTTGTCCCTTTGGTTTTTTGATTTTGATTTCGAACTGACTTCCTTCAAGTCCCTGAAGCAGTTTACTTATACTCCAGTCCTGTAAAACATAATCGGTAGAGGAAGAAATATAAGGTGAAACATCTTCAGCTATGTATTTAGCGGTTGGTTTTCCATTCACCTCTATAACCTCACTTCCAACAGGAATTTCATCCTTTTTGCTTAAATTAACATGTGTAATGATCGCTTTATTCTCCACGTTTTCGATAAAGAGGCGATAATCCCCAAACATAGTATTCATTGGCTCAAAATCTTTACCATTTGGCATATAAATATTAGTATGTCCATCTTTAAGCATTGCGCAAAACCGCTGCATTTCGTGATAGTACTCGTAATCAGTTTTGGTTTCGGGAATGGAAGTAATCAATGCTTTATAGGTGCTATCCCATTTAACACGATCTACTTTGTTTAAATAAACGAAGTTATAATTTACTTCCTGCCAAAATTTTGATAACCCGTAAATTTTGTCAGCTTTTGTTAATTTATTCGACTGGGCAAAAACAGCCATAGGCAAGAGCATCAATAAAAGAATTTTCTTCATATCATTTGTTTTATCTAAAAGATTTTGCTTCAATATTTATACCACTCGAAAAATCCTCCCCGACATTAAAATTATGGCCATTTGAACAAATAGGGTGTTCGTAAACGGACACCGTATATCCGATATCGAACAATAAAGACATAAAAAAGTCCTACCAAGTTGGCAGGACTTTATAGTTTGTTTGGTTTTGAAAAATTTATTTAAAGGTAACTGAACCATATTCGGTTTTAATAGATACGTTTGCAGCACCGCCACTACCAATTTTACCAGTATATTTTTTGGTTTCATCATCTTTGCTTACCAGGTTTGAGGTTACGTTAGCGCCATATTTAAAGCCCGCATACGAGGTAGAAACATTGAAGTTAGCGTTATAACGGTCAGCAAAACCTAATCCGATACTTACATATTCGCCACCGAAGGTGAAGTTTTTGCAGGCTGGTGTAATTTCGCTCACATTTAAACGGTTATAATCCATGTTGATGTTTGCATCACCATTAAGTGAGCCTAAAGTAACATTCGAATATTCTGCTTTAACCGCAATTTTACCTGCTGATGCAATATTTAGATCGCCATAAGCCTGTTTAGCAACTGTATTGCCTCTAACCGTATTGATGTTTACTTTGGCATATTCTGCATTTAAAAGCAGGTTCCCACCAATAGTGCCAATGGTTAAACCCCTGCCATATTGCACTTTAATGTCAGCCGATTTCCTGATGGTATTGATGTTTACAGCAACATACTCGGCATCAAGTTGTAAAGTGCCCACAGCGCCAATGGTTACGGGGCCATTATATTCATGTTTTACTACTGCTGCATTCAGGTCCTGGATATCGCATTTACCATATTGAACATTGATGTAGTTATTTACATTACTTAAATTGCCAGCAACCAGATTGCCGTATTCTACCTTTAAAGAAGTTGGACCGGAAAAATTACCCAGTTCTACATTGCCATATTCTTGTGAAACCGTTAACGGGTTTACTGCTGGCATATACACCACGTAGTTTACTTTCACTTCCCTCCGCCAGGTAGTTACTCCATTTTTCACCCCACGGCCATAACGTCCGTTTCTATCACCCATGTTTGTTCTGAAAGTAACTACATCTCCGTTTTTAGTTGCATCAATACTTATCCCATCAATCAATTTTTGCGCATCATTATCCGAACTACTGTAAGCTTTAATATCTATATCAACACGCACTTCTTTTTTATCCCAGGTTTTAATGGTGATCGATCCGTATTGATTGTTTAAATTAATCTTGTCGTTATTGTCTACACTAAAACTCTTGCTAAAAGATTTAGACCGTTCGGCATCACTGCCTGTTTGATTGTATTTTACGTGATTTACGACCATCGCCAGTGTTGAAGATTTCGCCACACTTTCTACAATTACCTTCTCTGAAGGGGTATCTACCGCAACTTCTTGCGCGTTAATTTTTACGGCGATTAAAGCCATAAAGGCTAAAAATATTTTTATTGTTTTCATGTTGTTATTTGTTAAACATTTAATGGCTTAAAACCTGCCGGCTGGTAATAAGCAATTTAATGTGGTGAGCGTTCCCTAATCCGTATCAAGTATGTTGAATCAGGTATCAAGACTGATTGACTACTATTTATTGTGCTTTCTACTTCAGGCCCTAATTTTCTATTTAAATCTGGTTAACCCTTTTATAATCGTCAACCTGGTTAATAATTAATAATTGTTGTTTTAATAACTGCAGTTGTATTTCGCGGTTTTTAACCATGGCCTTTACTACAAAAGTTTGGTTGGGCGAGGTTGGCAGCTCTGCTTTTAATCTTTCATAATCTTCATCAAGCTTTTTCAGATCGGCAGTAAATTTTTTGTACAACTCCGGATTCGCAGAAGCGAAAATGGCCAAACTATCTCTTTTTTCGGTAATTAAACCTGCAAAGTGGACTTCTTTTTTGGCATATGAAGCGCTAACGTCGGCTATTTCTAAATCTTTGTTTTGTAATTTTCCTGCGTATAACCAGACTAAACCGAAAACCACCACGATAGCCGCTGCTACACTCATCCATAAATACAACTTTACCGGCTTTTTTTTCTTCTTGTTGTCTAATTCCTGTTCAATCTTTGCCCAAAGTCCTGCCGATGGCTCCATTACATCGAAAGCTTTACGGTTTTCCTTTACAAAGGTTTCTAATCTATTATTCATCTCTCATCCCTTTCTGTTCTAAAATACTTTTTAACTTCTTTTTCGCCCTCATGTACTGTGTGCGACTTGTATTTTCACTTATTTTTAAAATGTGTGCAATTTCCTCATGGTCGTAACCTTCTAAAAGGTATAAACTCAATACTACTCTATAGCCATCTGGCAATTCGGTAATGGCTGCTCTAATTTCATCAGCTTGCAACCGTACTTCACTGTCATCAAAGCTATCCTCATCAGGCACTTCCGATAGCTCATCGGTACTTACAAACTCCATCTTACGTTTACGTAAATAATTGATGGATTTATTAATCACAATCTGCTTTAACCAAAGTCCGAAAGTGGTTTCCTGCCTAAAATCAACAATTCTGGTAAAAGCATCCAAAAATGCTTCCTGTAAAACATCTTCTGCCTCTTCCTCGTAATTTAAAATGCGCAGCGCCACATTATACATGGCCTTTGCATACAGCTTGTACAAATCAAACTGTGCTGCACGGCTGCCCTGCATGCATTTTTTTACTAGCTCTAGGTTCTTATCGATGTATACGGCTTCCAAAATTTCGAATATTCTGATTATAAGACATAAGGGATTTTAAAACGTTGCATCAAGGTAGAAAAAAAGTTTAAAAATATGTTAATACAGTATTAAGATAGAATCAAATGCTCAGAAACGAAGCATGAATGATCGCTTCATTCCGTAAAAAAGTGTTTTTATATTGATAGGAAACGAGCGGTTCTGACCTCTTGGCGATTTCAGCCCTGCTTTCTGGTACGAGTTCCGATGAAGGATCGGAAGCTCTTCCCGACAATCAGGTTTATTTAACAAAGTTTGGTGCCCTGAAGCAAACCGCTGCTGTCGGGGCTACAGTACCTATGAAACACTGTCCTTTCGTTTCCAAAACCTAAAAATAATTTACAATATTAGGAAATGACTGGTTCCGTGCCCATGGCGATTTCAGCCCTGCTTTCTGGTACGAGTTCCGATGAAGGATCGGAAGCTCTTCCCGACAATCAGGTTTATTTCACTTAGGCCGGTGCTCGGAAACAAAACCGCTGTTAACTGAACCCGACAGGAGCGAGCATCCCGATTTCTTCAATCGGGATAAAGCGAATGGCGGGGCTACAGTACCTATGAAATACTAACCTTTCATTTCCAAAACCTAAAAATAATTTACAATATTAGGAAATGACTGGTTCCGTGCTCTTGGCAATTTCAGCCCTGCTTTCTGGTACGAGTTCCGATGAAGGATCGGAAGCTCTTCCTGACAATCAGGTTTATTTAACAAAGTTTGGTACCCTGAAGCAAACCGCTGTTAACTAAACCCGACAGGAGCGAGCATCCCGATTTCTTCAATCGGGATAAAGCGGATGGCGGGGCTACAGTACCTATGAAACACTGTCCTTTCGTTTCCAAAACCTAAAAATAATTATACTCAATACAAAACAAGCAGTTTCATATTGTAATATTTGTGGAAAATCAGCTACCGGACCATCATAAATTTGAAAACCCTGAAACAAACAATTAACTTCATGCCATGGAAACCGATTTAATCATTTCAGCAATAAACGAGATACACAAAAAAGCAGATCAGGCTTTAGAAAATAAAGATGTAACGGCCTATACGGCTATGTTTGATGATAGCTTAACTTATACCCCCGCAGAAGGTATCGCGCTTAATAAACGCGATTATACAATCGATTTAAAAAAGTATTTTGGTCATATTAAGAAAATCCATACCAGCTATTATCGCATTAAATCTTCTTTTGAAAACGAAGTTTTTACCGAAAAAATAGCCCGGAAATCGGTTATTTTAAAGCCGAGGCTGCTTATTTTTTCTAAAAAACAAACCATCCAGACAGAAGAAATTTACCATTGGAAAAATGTTAAAGGCGAATGGAAGGTAATCGCTATAGAAATTACCTTAGAGGAAAAGTATTAACACTCATTTTGAATGATAAAAATATTAAAGTTATATAGTTTAGTACTTGTAGTCTTCTTGACAAGTTGCAATAATAAATCTTCTTCAACAAAGATCGAACTTTTGGATACGGTTTCATTCGAAGAACTTTCTAAAATTTCATGTGAATATCTTAAAAACCAACAAGCCTACTGCCAAGACAAGTATAAAATTGGCGAGTATGAACGATGGGATTATGATCAATTAACAGGTAAACTTATATTTAGCAATAAGGGGGTACAGAAAGTTATTATTGACTATGAGGAAGTTGGATCTGTATCATTAAGATCGAATACCTGGTTGTGGGCTTGGGGTAATTCCTCGATAGAAGAAAATGTAAAAAAAGAAATAACAAGGATTAGAGCTTATGGCATTAAAAGAGGTTTTGAAAATCTTTTAACGGCCAAATGGTCTGCTGATATAGTGGATGGTTGGGATATGGCCGCAATTTCAGCGTATATTTTAAAAGCTAAAGGTGTTTATCGCGTTCCTAGCGATGATAATAAACTGTTTTCGTTTATGCTTCTCAGAAAGATTACTGTCGTAGATTCTTTACCCAAAAAGAAATAGCAGTTTTAGATGTTTTCATTTGATAGAAAAAACATAAAATCTTCTACTCTAAACTTTAAAACAAAATCGGTATTTTTGCCGCTCAATTTAGATTACAATATATGTTAAGAACAGTAACTTGTGGTGCATTAAACCTAAATAACTTAGGCGAAAGTGTTACGCTATGTGGTTGGGTACAAAAATCAAGAGATTTAGGCGGTATGACTTTTATAGACATCCGCGATCGTTATGGCATTACTCAGTTGGTTTTTAACATGGACGATAATCGTGAGCTTTGCGAAACTGCACGTACTTTAGGCCGTGAGTTTGTAATCAAAGCGATTGGTACTGTTGTAGAAAGAAGCAATAAAAACCCAAAAATGGCAACCGGTGATGTGGAGATTAAAATTTCTGCTTTGGAGATTTTAAATGCAGCAAAATTACCTCCGTTTATGATCGATGATGAAACGGATGGTGGTGACGAGTTGCGCATGAAATATCGTTATTTGGATTTACGCCGTAACCCGGTTCGTAATAACCTGGTTTTACGCCATAAAATGGCACAGTCGGTTCGCCGTTACCTTGATGCTTTAGATTTTATCGAAGTAGAAACACCTGTTTTAATTAAATCTACACCAGAAGGTGCGAGAGATTTCGTTGTGCCTAGCCGCATGAACGAAGGCGAGTTTTATGCTTTGCCTCAATCGCCGCAAACCTTCAAACAATTGTTGATGGTTTCGGGTTTCGACCGTTATTTCCAGATTGTAAAATGTTTTAGAGATGAAGATTTAAGAGCCGACCGCCAGCCTGAGTTTACCCAGATCGATTGTGAAATGTCTTTCATCGAACAAGAAGATATATTAAACACTTTCGAAGGCCTGATCCGTACTTTATTTAAAGAAGTACGCAATTACGACTTACCGGAGGTACCGCGTATGCAATATGCAGATGCGATGCGTTTATACGGTTCTGACAAACCTGATACCCGTTTTGCGATGCAGTTTGTAGAGCTTAACCACTTGGTAAAAGGTAAAGGTTTTCCGGTTTTCGATAATGCAGAATTGGTAGTGGGTATCAATGCAAAAGGTGCGGCAAGTTATACACGTAAGCAGTTAGATGAATTAACCGATTTTATCAAGCGCCCACAGATTGGTGCTACAGGATTAATTTATGCCCGCCACAATGAAGACGGAACCATTAAATCATCAGTAGATAAATTTTTTAATGAAGAAGATCTTAAACAGTGGAGCGAAGCTTTCGGCACGGAAAAAGGCGATTTATTATTGATTTTAGCTGGCCCTACCGACAAAGTACGCAAACAGTTAAATGAGCTTCGTTTAGAAATGGGTAACCGCTTAGGTTTACGCGATAAAAACACATTCTCTGCCCTTTGGGTATTGGATTTCCCGCTTTTAGAGTGGGATGAGGAAACAGAACGTTACCATGCCATGCACCACCCCTTCACTTCACCAAAACCTGAAGATATCGCCTTATTGGATACAGATCCTAAAAACGTACGTGCCAATGCTTACGATATGGTGATCAACGGTACTGAAGTTGGTGGCGGATCAATCCGTATCCACGACAGGGCTTTACAGGCTTTAATGTTTAAACATTTAGGTTTCAGTGCAGAAGAAGCACAAAAACAATTTGGTTTCTTAATGGATGCCTTTGAGTTTGGTGCACCTCCACATGGCGGTATTGCTTTTGGTTTCGATCGTTTAACTTCAATTTTTGCAGGTTTAGATTCAATCCGTGATGTGATTGCTTTCCCTAAAAACAACTCAGGCAGAGATGTAATGATCGATAGCCCAAGCACTATTGACGAGAAGCAATTGAAAGAATTGAAGATTAAAACGGATTTATAGATTCATTAGTTCACTGGTCATTGGTTCATTGGGCTGGGAGCAGAAATAGCACAGTCATAAAACAAGGTTTACAAAGGCTAAGTTTTTAATCAAAAAAGCCTCAGGATTCTAAATTCTGAGGCTTTTTAGTGATATCATTTTACGCTACGCTAACGAATGAACCAATGGCTAATGAACCATTGAACTAATACGTTTCACTATCAGGCGGGATGCCGTAATCTATAAATTTCTTTTCTTTTTTCTCTTTCTTTTTCCCCAACCAACTCTTCACAGAATTAAAAATTGCCGACAAATGTTCCGCATCAAGCGATTTACCAATTTTTCCCGAAACCAGACCTACAGCCGCTTTGGTTAAAAAACCAGCGCCTCTAAATATGGTTTTATTCATAAACATTGGTAAAAGCAACGACATAGCAGTCCCACTAATATTTAATTTTTCGTCGGCTTTAAACAGGTTACTTGGTGTAGCGTATCTTTTTATCAATGCACCCAAGGTAAATTGGTGAAAGTAAGTCTTTGAATCAGATTTAAGCATATTCTGCTTAAGGGTGTATTCAACCTTAAGTTCTAATTTTCTAGCCTGCAGGTCTTCTAGGTTACGGATGTCTTTATACCTTCTCATCTTCCTCCTTATCTGCAAGTTTATCAAAGTATCTTCTAATCGCTACATTAATAATTGCCTTTTCGATATACTTATCTTTAGTTAAATAAACACCTAATGCCAATATAATATAGAATAAGGAAACGCAACCAAAGCCTCCGGCATAGCTACCTAAAAGATCAGACAGATAAAGCGCCAAAGTTACTGAGCCAAACAAAAAGGCTAATATAAAACAAACAATAACTACCGTACTGGT
The DNA here is from genome assembly GCF_049913135.1 of Pedobacter sp. R-06. NCBI lineage: Bacteria > Pseudomonadati > Bacteroidota > Sphingobacteriia > Sphingobacteriales > Sphingobacteriaceae > Pedobacter > Pedobacter sp. R-06. Next base: position 5,478,461 of record NZ_CP183977.1, read on the forward strand.
TACTAAATCGGCAAAAACTTTAGAGATTTTTTCTACCAGGTAAAGTCTCGTATACTCAACCCTGGCCTCTAAAAAACCCTTGGCATCGTCTACAAGATCTTCAATGCTTTTATCTTTATTTTCCTGCATAATTCAGATTGATATTTAACCGGGCAGTTGCCCGGCTATGCAATGTTTTATTTATTACGCGTGTTCTACGTCGTCACTGTATTCTTCTTCTACGCTTCTTAATTTCGTTTTGATCGAGCTTACCACTTTATCCTTTAAGCTGGCAAGGTGGTTAATTTCATCAGCAGCTTTATCTTTGATAGAATCGCCCAAATCTTTTAGAGATTGGCTTAATTTATCGCGGGTTTCATCACCTTTATCTGGTGCGAACAAAATTCCTAGAGCCGCACCAGCAGCTAATCCTGCTAAAAGCGCAACTACAACTTTTGAGTTATCATTCATAATTAATGTATTTTAAGGGTTTAACAATTATGTACAATATAAAGCTACTATATTATTTATTGTTAAGCTATATTTATAACTCCGTATGCTCGTTATTTGTTTTAATTCTTTCCAATCTTTCTGATGCAAGCGTACTGGTTTCGTAAATCTTAACGAGCAATATAAAATAAGATAACAGTAGCGGGCCAAAAACAAGGCCTAATATTCCAAATAAAGGAATACCAATAATTACGCCAATTACTGTAATTATGGGGTGAATATTGCCAACTTTTTTTGCAATGATAAACCTGAGCACATTATCGATATTGATGATGACTACAAAACCAAAAATAAGCATAGCCCAGCCAGCAAAATTATTCCCATTCGCAATCTGCAAAATCGCAGCTGGAACAAATACAACCGGTGGCCCCAAAACGGGCACAAAAGAAATAAATGTTGTAATAACCCCCCAAAATACAGGGTCTTTATAGCCCAAAACATAAAAAGAAAGACTCAAAAGCGAACCTTGAACCAGGCAGATCAGCCCTTGCCCCAATACATTCGCATAAGTTGTATTTCGCATTTCATCCCCAAATCGAAGTGCATTCTGTTCTCTGAAGGGTGCATATTTAATCAATGAAAATTCGAATTTTCTCCGCTCTATTAACATAAAGTAGAGTAAAAAGTACATCACCAATAAACTTAATATAATATTTACTGCACTCGATATTAAGGATGGGAAAAGCTGAGTGGCCCAATTCCCTAAGCGGTTTAATCCTTCCTGAATAAGATCCTGATTAATTTTGACTGGAATAAGATGCTGTAATTTAACCAGCAGATTCCTGAAAAAAACCTCATTGTTCCTCAATTCCGAAATTTTACTGATCACCATACTGCTCAATGCGTAAAAAGGCATTACAATGAGTATGATAGAGATGGTGATAAGGAAAATAGCCGTTACTCTTTTATTCCAGCCTTTATGCTCTGCTAAATGGATATATGCCGGCCGCATGATCGTATAAAGCACTAAAGTGCTTAAAATAGCACTAAAAATACTTTGCAAAGAATATGCGATTAACACCCCAAGCGCAATAATTATGACCAGGTTAATGTTATTGCGTTGCTTATAAGAGAATACTGACATATTTAGATAATAAGGGTATTCTTTAAATGCTAAAATGGCCGATTTTGTTTTTCTAGATTTAAAATTTATATCCTATCATCAACCTCAATAAATTTGATTTTATTGTAAAGTGTTTTTCTGTCGATATTTAAGATTTTTGCCGCCTTGGTTTTGTTGAAATTAACCGCTTTTAGCACTTCTAAAATAGCAGTATATTCGGCTTCTTTGGCAGTATTCCGCAAATTAAGTGATTTATCATTATTTAATTTTAGTGGCAAAAGAAGCGCATTTTTTTCATGCTGTACCTTAGGATGATCAGTCATTCTAAACTCTAGCGGTAAAACATGAGCTTCTATCCAATCATCATCGGTTAATAAAGCAATCCGCCTGATAACATTCTTCAGCTCACGTACATTACCTGGCCAATTGTATGCTAATAAACATTTCTTTGCTTCATCAGAAAAGCCTTTAATCTTTTTATTCAATTCTTTGTTTACCGTGGCCAGAAAACCCTCAGCAAAGATAAGGATATCATTATCGCGGTGTTTCAATGATGGAACGTGTATAGAAAATTCATTAAAGCGGTGATATAAATCTTCCCTGAAGACACCTCTTTGAATCCCTTCTACTAAATTTTCATTTGTAGCTACAATAAGCCGCACATCCAGATCAATCTCCTTTGTACTTCCAATCCGCTTTATTTTCCGCTCTTGAACTGCCCTGAGTAAAGTTGCCTGGATCTCATATGATAAATTACCGATCTCATCAAGAAATAATGTACCGCCATTAGCTTGCTCAAAGTGACCAATTTTAGTGAAGGCCGCTCCAGTAAATGCCCCTTTCTCATGTCCAAAAAATTCACTGGCAGCTAAATCTTTTGTTAGAGAACCACAATCCATGGCGATGAAAGGTTCTTTGGCACGCGAACTATTTTGGTGAATGGTTTTAGCAACACATTCTTTCCCTGTCCCACTTTCTCCCGTTAAAATGACCGTGTATCCTGTTCGTGCGATGAGTTGGATTTGTTTCAGTAAAAGCGCTGAAGCATCGCTCTCCCCATTTATATACTCCGGGCCGTTTAGAAAATCGGAAATAACACTACGATCAGCGTGTTCAAAATTTTTAGGCGATTTTGAATCCTCTTGCGCTTCAAGGGCTTTATTTATGATATTTAAAATTTCATCCGGGTAGAGCGGTTTCACAATATAATCGTAAGCTCCTAGTTTTATCAATTCTACGGCAAGCTTAATATCAGAATAGCCTGTAATGATAATCACAGCAGTTGCCGGATAGTTTTCCTTAATGTGGATTAAAATCTCCTTCCCATCTGTATCATCCAAACGATAATCGCATAATACCAAATCGAATCTCTCTTTTTCAAGAATTTGTAAAACCGTTCTACCGCTTGTTACATTCGAAACTTCAAATCCATTTTTAGTTAAAAATTTGCAGAGCAATAAACCGATGCTAATTTCATCGTCAACAATGAGTATCTTCTTTTTCATGAGTAGCGTTATTAAATATAAAAACCCATAGGGTGTGGTAAGCACATTAGGGTTAATAATTATTTAACATAATTACTCAAAAAAAATTGCATTGAAAAATTTTTGCAACACTTTCGTTACACCGTACATCAAATTAATACTACACACAAATGCTATTTTCCAGAAAAATTTGCTTTTCTCTTTTCAATAAACGCAATTACCCCTTCCTTAAAATCGGCAGTTTCGAAACATTTGCCAAATTCTTCAATTTCGGTAGCGTAACCATTGCTGTTATTTACAGATGCGATTACAGATTTTATTGCAGCCGAAATAGCCAGCGGTGCGCGCTGCTTAATAACATTCAGCATCTCTTCAGCCTTGCTAATTAGATCGGGCTGTGGAACAACATAATTTACGAGGCCTATTTTTTCTGCATCCGAAGCGGTAATCATGTTTGCAGTCGTAATCATTTCTATTGCTTTACCTTTTCCAACCAATTGTGTAAGGCGCTGGGTACCGCCATAACCCGGAATTAAACCTAAAGTAACTTCAGGTAAACCTAATTTCGCATGATCTGATGCGATGCGCATGTGGCAGGCCATAGCCAACTCCAGTCCTCCACCCAAGGCAAATCCATTAATTGCTGCAATAAATGGCTTTGAAGAATTTTCAATGGCATTAAAAACCAGATCATGACCACGTTTTGCTAAATCTTCTCCCTGTTTACCACTATAATCGGAAAACTCTTTAATGTCAGCTCCCGCAACAAAGGCCTTTTCACCTGCTCCGGTTAAAATAACACCTCTTACCTGGTCGGTTTTGCCTGCGAAAGCAATTACATCCGCCAGTTCAGCCAAAGTATCTTTGTTTAAAGCATTCAGCGCTTTTTCACGGTTTATGGTAACGTATAAAATGTTTTCTTTTATCTCTGAAATTAAATTCTGGTATGCCATAGCTTAAAAATTTCTGTTTTCTGTAACCCAATTCTTAATATATTCTACAATACTTGCCATTGTTGTACCCGGCGGAAATAGCTCCCCAACCCCCATATCTGCAAGTTTTAACCGATCTGCCTCAGGGATAATCCCTCCGCCGGTTAATAACACATCATCTAACTGTTTTTCTTTCATAAAATGAATAATCTTTGGGAAAACCGTCATATGTGCGCCCGATAGGATAGAAATCCCAATGGCATCAACATCCTCCTGAAGCGCTGTGTTTACCACCATTTCCGGTGTTTGGCGCAGACCGGTATAAATTACCTCCATACCTGCGTCCCGTAAGGAAGTTGCGATTACTTTGGCCCCTCTGTCATGGCCATCCAATCCAACTTTAGCTACTAAAACGCGGATAGGCCGATTTAATACTTTGCTCATCATTCATATTAAGTTGACGTAAATGTATAGAATTTATTAAAGTAATGTAGAAATAGTTGATGGAACATGTAATGAGCCTGCCTTCGCTAATTAGTCTAAAGTATTGATATCAACCACGGTTATTTTTACTGAATGAGCCAATTCTTCCATCCAATAATTCAGTTATTCTACTATTCAATCATTGTTTATCTGTATTTAATCGCAATTAATGCACGCTTAGGCTATCAACCATAGGCTAATAAACCTATAATCATTGTATAAATCCGCTCAATCTTTTTACATTTGCATTCCTAATTTACAGGTTTTTATGAGTGAAGAGAAGTCATTGAACTTTATTGAAGAAATTGTTGAGAACGACTTAAATAGTGGTAAGTATGAAACTTTGGTTACGCGTTTCCCGCCTGAACCTAATGGTTATTTACACATTGGCCACGCTAAAGCAATATGCTTAAACTTCGGACTAACACAAAAATACGGCGGCTATACCAATCTGCGTTTTGACGATACCAATCCGGTAACAGAAAAAACAGAATATGTAAACAGTCAGCAAGAAGATATCAGATGGTTGGGTTTTAACTGGAAAAATGAATTATATGCTTCAGATTATTTTGATGAGCTATATGGTTTTGCCGTTAAACTGATCGAAAAAGGTCTGGCTTATGTTGACGAGAGTTCTGCAGATGAAATTGCAGCTTTAAAAGGCACGCCAACAGAACCAGGACAGGACAGCCCATACCGTAACCGCAGCATTGAAGAAAATTTAGACATTTTCACTAAAATGAAAAATGGCGAATTTGCCGATGGTGCTTATATTTTGAGAGCAAAAATCGACATGGCCAGTCCGAATATGTTAATGCGCGATCCGATTATCTATCGTATTAAACATGCTGAACATCACCGTACTGGCAACAAATGGTGCATTTACCCGATGTACGATTTTGCTCACGGACAAAGCGACAGTATCGAAAACATCACACACTCGATCTGTACATTGGAATATGTTTCGCACCGTGAACTGTACGATTGGTTTATCGAAAAATTAGAGATTTTTCCTTCGAAACAATATGAATTTGCCCGTTTAAACCTTACCAGCACGGTGATGAGTAAACGTAAGTTACTTCAGCTGGTTAACGAAAACTTAGTAAATGGATGGGACGATCCGCGTATGCCCACAATTAGTGGTTTGCGCAGGAGAGGTTTTACACCAAAAAGCGTACGTGAGTTTTGCGAACGTATTGGTATCGCCAAACGCGAAAATTTAATTGAGTTAAGTTTATTGGAATTTTGTATCCGCGAAGATTTAAATAAAACGGCTAATCGTGTAATGGCAGTTTTAGATCCGATTAAGCTGGTGATTACAAATTACGAAAAAGGAACAGAAGATTTAATCGGCGAGAACAATCCAGAGGCAGAAGATGGTGGTGGTACGCGTGTGATCCCTTTCAGCAATGAACTTTGGATAGAGCGCGAAGATTTTATGGAAGTACCGGCAAAAAAATGGTTCCGCCTGGCACCTGGTGCAATGGTACGCTTAAAATTCGCCTACATTGTTAAGTGTGAAGATTTTGTGAAAGATGACAATGGAAACGTTACCGAAATTCATTGTACCTACATTCCAGAATCGAAAAGTGGAAATGATACCAGCGGCATAAATGTTAAAGGAACCATTCACTGGGTAAGTGCTCCACATGCCAAAACTGCCGAGATCCGTTTATACGACCGGTTGTTTACTTCTGAAACACCAGATGCTGAGGAAGGCGATTTTAAAGATTATTTAAATCCTGAAAGTTTGACGGTTTTACCTAACGCTTACATCGAACCGGCATTGGCAGACGCAGATTTAGAAAGCCGCTATCAGTTTATCCGTAAAGGTTATTTCTGTTTAGATAAAGATTCTACTGCAGATAAATTGGTTTTTAACCGCACAGTTACATTAAAAGATACATTTAAGAAGCCGAATTAATTAGCTTTTTAAACCACAGATCAACACGGATGAACACGGATTTTAGTGTTCATCTGTGAATTTTTTATTAGGTGGTCAACTGATTAATTGTTTGAATCGGTTAACTGGCTTCAACCGTCCAACTTTTGGAAGGGTTGGTATATCCGTTTGCACCCATGAACTTCGGACCTCTGTCCTCGAACTTCTTTACGCTAACCGCCAAACGCTGCTCGCTTAATACTTCATATACACATTATACAGTACTAATATATCTACTGGTGTTAAAGTAGGCGTAATATCACTCTGTATAAAATGGATTTTGAAAGCAGTGATTGCCGCAGGGAGATTACTGGTATCGTAACCAATGTATTTTAGGGCCATTTCGGTATTAAAATCTAGCGGAGGGTTTTTCAACACATCATCATACCAATAGCCAAAACCTTTATCCGCCAGTTTTTTCCAGGGGAAATTTTTAGGATCATTTTTCCGTTTAGGTGCTATATCGGCATGGCCAATAAAATTCGCCGTCGGGATGCCATAGGTTTTCTTTAAAGTGGCCAACAGCTTGAGCAAACTATTGATCTGCGCATCAGGCCATGGATCAGTTAAACCATTATTATCCAGCTCAATGCCAATCGATGAAGAATTCAGGTCGGTATCTTTCCCCCATTTACTCACTCCAGCATGGTTTGCGCGTAGATAATCATTCACCATATGCACTACTTTACCATCACGGCTGATCACATAATGGGCACTTGTGCCTGCCTTAGTTGAAAAAAATGTCTTTATGGTCTGCGCCAAACTATCTTGCGCAGTATGATGGATCACCACAAAATTTGGTTTACGTATCCCAAAATTTACAGAACCAATCCATTCCTGGTTTGTTGCTCCTAATGAATCGTAAAGTTGACCAGCTGGTGGCGTGGTGTTGATTATTTTCGAAAAATCCTTTGCCTTTTCCTTATAGATTTTTTCTGTTGCGGCGTATTTGCTGCTTCCGCAGGCAGATAGAATAAGTACAAGAGAAAAAGCGGAAATAGAGAATGATTTTGATGACTTGGAAAATAACATGGTATGAATTGTTAGTAAGTTGAAGTTACAAAGTTATCTTAAACTTCGCCCAATGCATCAAACTTTATACAAAGCTTTCAAAATTTACTAATTTAGCGGCCATATACTTTAATATGAAGAATTTATACAAATCAGCCCTATTTTTATCGGCAGTAGCTATTTCTGTAGGCGCTTTATCGTCTTGTACCGGCAATAATAAATCTAAGGATGAAAAGGCTGTAGTAATACAAAAAGATAGTCTGATCAATTATGTTGCTCAACGCCTGCCTATTTACGAAAGGGTAAAATTAACCACCAATATAAACGAGTTAAGTGTTAACGACCGTAAAATCTTGCCTTTATTAATTCAGGCAGCAGAAATTATGGATCAATTATATTGGAAACAAGCCTACCCACAAAGAGATAGCTTGCTGGCAACTATTAAAGACGAAAAAACACGCGATTTTGTTAATATCAATTATGGCCCATGGGATAGATTAAATAATGATAAACCTTTTGTTGAAGGTGTTGGCGCCAAACCAGAGGGTGCATCTTTTTATCCGTACGGAATTACAAAAGAAGCCATAGAAAAATCGGACCTTGCTGATAAGTTTGGTGCATATTCGGTTATTCAAAAAGACAGTACTGGCAAATTATCAACTGTACCGTATCATGTATTATTTGCCTCAGAATTACAAAAAGCAAGTTCATTATTAAAACAGGCTGCTTTAATTGCTGAAGATGCCGGTTTAAAAAAATATTTAAACTTAAGGGCCGATGCTTTGGTAACGGATAATTTTACCGCAAGTGATTATGCCTGGTTAGATATGAAAACCAATGGTTTGGACCTCATTATAGGCCCGATTGAAAATTATGAGGATAAACTGTTTAATGCCCGTACCAGTTACGAAGCTTATGTTTTAATCAAAGATAAAGAGTGGAGCAAGCGTTTGGCCAAGTATGTAAAAATGCTTCCCGAATTGCAGAAAAACCTGCCTGTTGCCGCTAAATACAAAACAGAAACACCTGGAACCGATTCTGAGTTAAATGCTTACGATGTGGTTTATTATGCAGGAGACTGTAATGCCGGATCGAAAACCATCGCTGTTAATCTCCCGAATGACGAAAAAATCCAGCAGGAAAAAGGCACACGCCGTTCGCAGCTGAAAAACGCAATGCAAGCTAAGTTTGATAAGATTTTGGTGCCGATTTCAAAAGAATTAATTGAAGCCGATCAGCAGCAATACATTAAGTTTGATGCTTTTTTTGCAAACGTAATGTTTCATGAGGTAGCCCATGGTTTAGGCATTAAAAAAACCATTACCGGAAAAGGTTTTGTACGTGCAGCATTAAAAGAACAGTATAGCTGGCTAGAAGAAGGCAAAGCCGATATTTTAGGCTTGTATATGGTAACAGGCTTACTTAAAAAGGGTGAGTTGAAAGGTGACATAAAAGATTATTACACCACATTTATGGCTGGTATTTTACGTTCTGTTCGCTTCGGTGTTTCTGAGGCGCATGGAAAAGCCAATATGCAATGCTTTAATTATTTCCAGGAGAAAGGTGCTTTTGAGCGCACAGCTAAAGGTACTTACAAAGTAAACTTCGAAAAATTTGCAACTGCCATGAACGATTTAAGCGCATTCATTCTTACCCTTCAGGGTAACGGCGATAAAGTTGCGGTAGAAAAAGCACAAAAAGAAAAAGCGGTTATCCATACAGAACTTCAAACAGATCTGGATCGGTTGACCAAAAAGAATATTCCTGTTGATGTTGTTTTTGAACAAGGTGTTGACGTACTTGGGGTAAAATAAGAGATTTTTACTTAGGAATTTAAGGCCATAGATATGCAGGTGTAAGCTTGTTTTATCTGTGGCTTTTTTGCGTTGTTGGTTCACTCGTTTATTAGTTTATTTGTGGGACTGGGTTAATTGCCTAAGCTCCTTAAAAAATCTTTCCCTCCGCTATAAAAGAAAAATCGTCATTTATATTTATACGGTAAATAATCCTCAAGGTTAGGGCTGAAGAGGGAATTAAACGCTTAAACTTCTGTCATCGGACCTCCGACTTCGGACTTTTTCAAAATCCATGTAACCTTTTTAAAAAACGGTCGTCTTACCTATAACTAAACAATGGAAACCTTTCGTTTCCGGCTAAACTTTAAAATAAGCAAGCAATTAAATTGAAAGCGCATGCACATGCGGTATAGAAATCTTTTTGCCCATTTTTTTTAAGAATAAACACCTAAAAATGAAAACATTATACAAAATATCACTTATTGTTACTTTCCTTTTTACCGTTACAACGGGGTTTGCGCAAACAAATCCTAAACCGAACATCAGCGGGGTAATTTTAGATGAAACCAAAAAACCTGCAGATTACGTTACGGTTGTGCTCTTTAAAGCATCCGATTCGAGTGTGGTTAAAACGGTATTTACGGATCCGAACGGCGCATTTAATTTTAATGTTTCGGGCAAGGGGAGCTACTATTATAAGGCCAGTAACATGGGCTATAAAACGCTTAAAAGCAAAACCATCGTTTTAACAGAAGATAATCAAAAGGTAGATTTCGGAACCGCACAGCTTACCGCAAGCACTCAAAATTTAAAAGAAGTGAATGTAGCTGTAACTAAACCATTAATCGAAAGAAAAATGGATAAAATCGTGATGAACGTTTCCAATAGTTCGATTATGACAGGTTCTACTGCATTAGAAGTTTTGCAAAAAGCACCAGGCGTAACTGTAGATCAGAATGATAAGATTTCGATGATGGGTAAACAAGGCGTGTTAATTCAACTGGATGGAAAACAGACCTACATGAGCAGTGCCGATGTGGCCAACCTGCTCCGCAATATGCAGAGTTCAGAAATAGAAAGCATCGAACTGATTACCAATCCTTCGTCAAAGTATGATGCATCAGGTAATTCGGGCATTATCAACATCAAAACGAAGAAAAACAAAAATGGCGGAACAAACGGCAGTATAAACGGATCTTTAGGATATGGTAAAAACCTGAGGGCAAATGCGGGTTTAAACCTGAACCACCGTACACAGAAACTTAATCTTTTTGGTAACTACAACTATGGTAAGTTTGAGCGTGATAACCTGATCGCTATCGACCGGATTTCGAATGGTACACCCGACATTTACTTTATGCAGGTAGGTGAAAGCAAAAGAAAACAATATAACAATAACCTTAAAGCAGGTTTAGATTACTTTATCGATAAGAAAAATACCATTGGTATATTGGTAAACGGCTACTTCAACCATGGAAATGAAGCTGCGGGAAACAATACTTTAATTGGCCCATCTTTTAACCAGGTAGATTCGAGCCTGATAACCAATTCATTGCAGGTAAACAAATACAATAATGTTTCTTATAACTTAAATTATAAATCGGTTCTGGATACCGCCGGTTCAGAAATCTCGGCAGATGTAGATTATTCTAAATACAAAGGAAACGATGGTTCTAATTATGAAAACGATTATCGGTTTCCCAATGGAGACAGAATCCGCCCGATCAGGTATACCCGGAACAACACTCCATCGATAATTGATATTAAAGCATTTAAAGTCGACTATAATGTATCAATTAACAAAACGGTTAAACTCGAAGCCGGGGTTAAAAGCAGCTGGGTTAAAACCGATAATGACTTGCAGGCGGAAATGTTGGTAAACAATGCTTGGCAGAACGATGTTAAACGAAGCAATCAGTTTGTATACGATGAAAATGTAAATGCGGCATATACCAATGTGAACAAACAGTTTAAAAATACCAGCGTACAGATTGGCTTAAGAGTTGAGCAAACCAATTCGAAAGGAAATCTGATTACCACAAACACCGTTGTAGAAAGAAATTACTGGGATTTCTTTCCAACATTATTTGTTCAACAAACGCTTTCAAAAAACAATCAGTTAGGTTTTTCTTATAGTAGAAGGATAGACCGCCCAAGTTACGATGCTTTAAATCCCTTTATTTATTACTTAGATGAATTTACCTATAGCAAAGGAAATCCATTTCTAAATCCACAGTATACACACAATTTTGAGCTTAGTTATACCCTATTGCAAAAATACATGCTCTCAATTGGCTATAGCAGAATTAATGATGTAATTGCAGAGGTAATTTTGCCCGACGCAGCGAACCAATCGTTATACCAAACGAATGCAAATATTGCTACCAACATTAGCTACAACGCCAATTTAAATGTGCCTGTTCAGATTACGAAATGGTGGCAGACCAACAATAACTTAAATGTTTTTTACCTCAGTTTCAAATCACCAGATTTGGCCGGGAGCGCTTTAAAAACCGGAAAAACCTCTTTCCAATTTAAATCTCAGCAAACGTTTACCATTATGGATGGTTTTACGGCAGAAATAAATGGCAGTTACGAATCACCGCTTGATTATGGAACCCTAAGTTTAAAAGCCCGTTATTATGTTGATGCCGGTTTGAGCAAATCACTGTTCAACAAAAAAGCAAGCTTGAAGCTCGCCTTATCAGATGTATTCAATATATCTGAAAACAATTTATCAAGCGCCTATCCGGGTTTAACCTACACAGTACACCAAAAAAATGAAACTCAAATTGGCAGAATCAGTTTTACCTACCGCTTCGGTAAAAATGAAATTAAACCGGCCCGCCGCCGTGCAACGGGTACCGAAGCAGAACAAGGCCGTATGAAGAATTAGGGTGATTTTATCGTCATTTCGACCGTAGTGGAGAAATCTTTGGACTATGTTAAAAGATTTCTCTCCCGAAGCTTCGGGACTGCGCTTCAGTCGAAATGACGATCCGACTATACCTCGCCCTTGATCTGTGTCCCCACAGACCAAATCATTACAAAAATTAAAACTTATATTCCATTACATAATCATCCATAAAGTAACCTTCACCTATATCAAGTTTTACCGATTCTTTAATGGTAAAACCTCCCTTTAGGTAAAAATCTTTGGCTTTATTATGTTTATTTACATTCAATTGTAAAGCACTTCCCCCTGCATCTTTCACCTGGTTAAAAACTTCGTTAATCAAGATTTTTCCGACTCCTTTTCCGTGCGCAGATGGTAGCACGTAAAGCTTGTGTAGCTTGTAAATACGCGCTTCGTGTCCAATAATAGAATATCCTGCAAAACCGAACTGATTTTCGCCTTCCTCCGCAATCAGGAAAATATGCCCTTCCATAAATTGCTTTAGGAGTTCTCCTTTATTGTACATTTTATCCAACATGTAATCAATCTGCTCCTGCCCGATAATATCGAGGTAGGTTGATGGCCAGGTTGCCGCGGCAATATCCCTGATAATTTCTATATCTTCTTCTTTTGCTTTTCTGAGGGTAATCATATTGGTTCGCTGATAAAAATTGGTTGTCCTGAAAAGGTGAATTCTACAAAGCCATCTTTAACTACAGTAAAAATTTCTTCCTCATTCTGCACCAGGTTAGTTACTTCGATGTATCGGTTGCCATGGATCAGGAATTCACTTCCTGCAGGTTTCCAAACAGAGAATCCCGGTTTTATGGAGTAGTGCTTCGCTCTTTCAGTAAACACCACCAGATTAATTTTGTCTTCAAATCCCCCAAATTTCTCCAGATCAAATTTCTTCGCAATTACATTTACCGCAGGATATTTCTCTTCGTACAGATAATTAATAGCCACCATTAAAGCATCAACAGGGCCCTGAATAACTTTTGTATCCTCTTGTGTTTCCTGTCCATTTCCATTTACCAGCACATCTACCTTTAAGCCTAAAGAAAAAATCTTATCGTAATTTTCTCCGTTAACCAAAAGTGTAGGGCTCCATTCGAGCAGTTGCCCCAAAAGCTCTTCATTAAAATTCCCAAGCTCATCGATGTACAAAGCCGGCTCTTGTTTTTCTTTTACAATATGGTGTGAAGACATACTGCGAATATAGAAATTTCGCTTTAAGTACGGTAGAGGAAGAATCAGTTAGGGGTAAAATGATTAACGATTGTATGGATATTCACTCACCCAATGGAAGCCCCTGTTGATGAGTTTAAAATCTTTAAGATCTTTTCGCTTAAAACTTACCGATATGGAATCTTTTTCTCTTAAGCCCGAAAGAATCAGCCTATCTTTTCCAATAACATTATAGTTGAAAACATATTTAGTGGAGTCTTTATCGGTTGATTTTAGCAGCAATTCTTTTTTCTTCTGATCAAAAACAGTAGTGAAATTGGCGGAACTATCATTCATCTTCTTTATCCTTACGTACCCTGAATAATTAATAATCATCTGTTTCCATCGCGTACTATCAGTAGTTAAAGGTGCCAATGTTTCACCTTTAACTTTCATGCTTTCAACATTATAAATACCATATAAAAATGGTTTAGGTGCACCATCGCCATAAGTTTTATATCGCGTCATTAATGACGGGAATAAGAAAAGCATTGAAACAGCTATATACAGATATTTACATATATATACCAAAATAAAGTGCCATCTTTTTTTATACTTTGGACGATACATTCTTTCGAGCTGCTGGCTTTCATATTTAACAAAAAATTTATATAACTTAAAAAAATGAGGGGCTAAAATAAACAGACACATCACCACCAGTGCTGTAGACAGCAGCTTTACCGGAACATCGAAAAAATAGTTCATTGACATTACGTGTGCTGTCGCAGCCAGCGCCAGAAATGCACCAACAATTACCGTTCTGCGGAATAACAATAAAATTGCAGAAATTTCGATAATGCCCATAAAAATATTGTAACCTTTAGAAAATCCGAGGAATCTCCAGGCCAACCCCATGGGCGAGGCATCACCAAAAGGAGTGAGCAACCTGTCTAAAGATGAATCGTAAAACTGGAGCTTGATCACTTTAATAGCCCCATACATTACAAGCGTAAAAGCCAGATAAAAGCGTACCAGAACAATGAGCCAGTAATAGGCAGCATTGTAGCTCTTGCGTTTACGGTCGAAAACCGACCAAAGGATGCAGCCCACTACCGATACCAAAAACATAAAGAGCAATAACGCCCATTTATAGGAAGTATCGCCACTTCCGCTCGTATGAATTTTTAAATCGCTTTGAAAAATATGCTCAGATAACCATGGGATTAAACTTTCTAGCATCATGGCTGGGTACTGCATTACATAGTAGAAAAATGGAAAAGCGCCATTGTTATACAGTATAATGAAAAGAGACAAGAGGAGGAAAAAGAACCTGAAAGAGATTTTTTTATAAATATTCCAGGGTACGTTGGTTTGAAGAGCGTTTTCAGACATATTTTAGCTGGGTTTTATCCAAAACTAAAAATTATCCTACGGGCTTCAAATTATAAAATGTTAATTAACAGCGCTTTCTTTAACTAATGTGTAAAAATCTTGATAGGCTTCGATAAAATCATCTGTAAAATTAATAGCTCCGGAAACGGCGATACCATAAATACCGGTTTGCATTAAAGCTTCTACATCGTAGGTCTTTATCCCGCCCACAGCCAATACCGGAATACTGATGGCCTGAGCCTTCAATTCTTTTATTACCTGTTGATAGCCCTCGGTACCCAAAGGCGCATAATTATTGGGCTTGGTTTCAGTTTCTGCAAATGGACCATAACCAGCATAATCGGCTCCTTCTTTGGCAAGTCTGATTAAATTTTCCATTGTATTTGCAGATCCTCCAAGGGTAATATCATGCCCAACCTGTTTGCGCAGGGTGATAAAATCGGCATCCATATCTTCAATATGAAAGCCCTGAATATCGGCCTTTCCATTTAAATGAACATGATCGGTAACGATTAAGGTGGTACCCCAATCATCACAGATTTCGGCAATCGCATTAATATCCTGTAAGAGTTCTTCATCACTTTTGCTCAGGCAACGGTACTGGATCCATTTTGCACCAGCCTCGCAGGCCTGTTGCACCTGTTCGATATGGCTTAAATGCGGGATATCGTGCGTGATGTAATGAAGTTTCTCTATATATTTCATACTGGGTGAACAGGATTTTTAAGATGATTTGATTTTAAGATCAGGAGGGCAATATAAACAAAATCGCCATTGCAAGTGTATCCCGCAATGACGATCCCTGTTTTTTTAACGTTAAGCCTTTCTAAAACTTAACGTTCAGGCTTAGCAAAAAGTTAGTTCCCGCTTGTGGGTAAAAGAAGTTTTCGGTTACCCTGCTTCCACCTGCCTGGTAGCCATAAGTATAACCATTGCTTTCGTATTTCTTATCGAAAATATTATTTACCAATAAACCCAGGTTTACGTTTTTAACACCTGCAAATTTAAAGTCGTAGCCCAAACGTGCATTGCTTACCCAGTAACCGTTAATGGTCCTATCATTGTTCTGCGTATTATCCAGGTATTGTTTGCTTACATATTTGCTCTGTAAGGCTACAGCAAAACCACTAACAGGTTTGTAAACCAGCTCCCCAAAAAGAACAGCTTTCGGAGAATAAGAAATATCAGTCAATTTGTAGTTGTTTACAACAAATCCGCCATTATCGTAATCTTCATAATATTCGGTAAAGTTCTTGATTTTGTTTCTACTCAATGCGGCATTGGCGTTTAGTACAAATTGCTGGCTAATGATATAAGAACCATCTACCTCAATCCCTAAACGATAGCTTCTGTCTACGTTCTGACGATAGTTGGCTCCAACATCGTTTATTTGCCCGGTAACCACCAATTGGTTTTTATAAAACATTCCGTAAGCATTGGCACCTAAATTAAATTTATCATTTTTAAATCGGTAACCTAACTCTACATCATTCAAACGTTCAGGTTTTGGAGAGATACCTGCTACCGCAGCATCTGTATAATCATCTCTGTTAGGCTCTTTGTTGGCCACACTAAATGAGGCATAAACATTACTCTGTGGATTGATAAAATATGTTGCACCAAATTTCGGGTTAAAGAAATTCAAGGTTTCATTAATAGCCAAAGTGTTTAGTTTATTTTCCGTTCCGGCAACATCGAAATACACCCTGCGGTACTGTAGGTCGGCAAATAAGCTTAACGATTCTACCGGGCTATAGTTTACTTTACCATAAACGTTAAAATCGGTTTTAAAACCATCGTTATCATAATAGTGCCTGTCTATATTTCCATTTGAAGCATATTGTGCCCAGATCACCTGCCCGAAATGTGCACCTTTATATTCGTTATATGCACCGCCCAAAGTAAAGTTTAAATTCTTTTGAGGCACGTAATTAAAGGCATAAGTAACACCATAAAAATCGTTATCCAACCAACGTCGACGGATTAAATCCGTTTCGGTAACTGGTGCTCCTCCCGGAATAACAACCGGATTTAATCCATAATTTTTCAGTTCATCCTGCGCCTTGTATTCTTCATAATAACCTTCGCCTTTAGTATAGTGTAAAGCGCCGTTAAAAGAAAACTGATCAGAAAACTGTCTGGCATAAATTAACTGATAATGGTTTTGTGTATAGTTATCGGTTTGGTTATTGTACAAGAAACTGTTGTAAGTTCTGCCCGAGTTTAGAAGATTTGCAGCATCTTCTGCACCTAATCCGTTTCTGGCAATATAGGCATTCATTCCAACCACATCATTTTCTAAGCGCGACTGCGGAATACCGTTCCACGATTGATAAGTTTTCTCGTTTCCAGAAAAAACATTTATACGCAACAGGTCTTTATTTCCATGGTAAGCTCCGGATAGAAAATAAGATTTAAGCAACGATGAGCCACGGTCTACATAGCCGTCAGAACTAATTCTAGATAAACGACCATCAAAACTAAAGCGGTTGTTAATCAAACCTGTTCCTACCTTTACAGTATTTTTCCAGGTATCAAAACTGCCATAGGTGCTGTTTATTTCAGCATAAGGCTCCATTTCGCTGGCCGTTGTCTGGATATTTAAACTCGCACCGAATGCACCTGCACCGTTGGTTGAAGTACCTACACCGCGCTGAATCTGTATGTTATCTACAGATGAAGCAAAATCGGGCATGTTTACATAAAACGTACCTTGACTTTCGCTGTCGTTGATTGGAATGCCGTTAACGGTTACATTAATCCTGCTATTGTCGCTACCACGGATACGGATTCCTGTATACCCTACGCCAGCACCGGCATCAGAATTAACCACAACGCCCGGTGTATTTTGAAGGATGAAAGGCAGATCTTGTCCGAAGTTATTCTGCTGAATTTCTTCCTTGCCAATATTTTTGTAGGTAGTTGCAGATTTTTCTGTAGCCCGTGTTGCACGGACAATCACCT
This sequence comes from Pedobacter sp. R-06, assembly GCF_049913135.1. Classification (NCBI taxonomy): domain Bacteria; kingdom Pseudomonadati; phylum Bacteroidota; class Sphingobacteriia; order Sphingobacteriales; family Sphingobacteriaceae; genus Pedobacter; species Pedobacter sp. R-06. Next base: position 5,496,080 of record NZ_CP183977.1, read on the forward strand.
CATCTGCCAGGAAATTTTGAGGCAAGAGGCTAAAATCGATTGGAGTATGCTGTTTAAGTTCTACAGCTTTTTCGATTGTTTTATAACCTACATAACTTACTACAATCGTGTATTTTCCATCACTAAGGTTTGTGATGGTGTAGTTTCCCGAGGCATCGCTAACTACTGCCGTTTTTTGATTTCTTAATTTAACCGTAGCGCCGGGAAGTGGCTGTTGGTTTTGATCTGTTACCTTACCGGTAACAGTAATTTGTGCCGATGCAAAGAAAGGCAACATTGCAACAAGTGCTGCAAAAAGTAAATTTTTCAATTTTATTGTTTTTAGTTAAACCCATCGGAAAAGGGGCATTGCCGATTTTCAGTTAAACTTCCATAACTCCAATCCCTACGCCGGCATTACCCGGATCAGGTGCATTTATAAGGTTTAAGGTTTTGGAGGTTTAGGGCTTAGGGTTTTACCCTCCACCTTTTTACCTTCTACCTTTTACCTATAAAATGGGTATGATCTCAGCCTGTTTTTGTGTTTATTTAAACAAGGCACCCCTAATGATGGTGCAAATGTAGAAAATATTTAGCAATTCGAACGGTTTTTGAAGCTTTATAGGGTAATTGGATAAAATTGACAGCTTTATAGCGTAGTTTAATGAATTTGCTGGTGCTTAGGATTAGAAAATGAACGGTTCAGTGTGCATGGCTTTTTCAGCCCCGCTTTCCCTCCTGCCAATTTTGAAGAAAAATCGGCATCCGTTCCAATCGGGTTTAGGTGGCCAGGCTGGTATAAATATTAACGGATGATCACCAAACGTTCCTACGGAACGAAAACGCCAATTAAATATTGGCTACCCACGAATCGTCCCAGCATCCATGAAACAATGCCCCTTCATTTCCTAAAAAGAACAACATTTTATTATTAATGGGAAATGAGCGACGCTGAGCCTGGCATTTTGAAACCAAATGCCATGAATTTAATCAAGAAACATCTATTTTCTTATACACCCAAAAAAACATCAATGGCCTTAATGGCATTTGTTATCCTATCATCACCCAATCCACCAATTACTTTATAATTCGCATTTAGTGCTTTCAGTTCCTTATGCCAAACCTGCATAAAATATTCGCGCTTATCCGGAAAATCGCGCAGCGGATCGTCTTGCCAGGGCAAATCGATGTCCATTAACAGATACAGGTCGTATGGTCTCTTATGCAGTGCATCCAGCACTAGCTGTGGTGTTTCACCTAATACTTCATCGCTCCAGATCTTCACCGTAATAAAAGTCGTATCACAAATAATAAAATCGCTTTCGGTCGTTACTAAAATAGCATCTTCTAAAGCTACCTGCCCGTAATACATGTTCACTTCATCCTGCAGGGTATAATCGGCAACCAGGTTTTCGCAGTAATAGCGGGCATACTCCGGCACCCACGAAACTTTGTAATATTTTGCCAGCAATTGAGATATAGTAGATTTTCCCGTACTTTCCGGGCCAACAACAGCGATCTTTTTAATGTTTTTATTCACGATATGTTTCTGAATATGGTCAAATGTAAAAGAAAAAGGCTTAAAAGAAAAAATCCGGTTGAGGAGGGCTCCTCTAACCGGATAATAAACCAAACAAACTATTTATGAAGAAATCCTCATGGCGGGTAACTAATCCGCGGAGGAAGCTTTAGATCATTGTCTAAAGTATATACAAAACGTATATATGTTCTGCTTATTACAACATTATTGCCAATATTTCTAACATCACAACTTCGTGACTTAATTCTGACGTGTAGCCCTATTTTTAAGAAATTCTTTTAACACTAATTAACATTTACAATAAAACCGTACATTCGATTTTGACAGTCGTGTATATTTAATAGTACAATCTTAAAATTAGTGTTCATTATTTAAAACTATTTGTACTAAATGGTGTTATTTATTTAAGACATCAACAACTAAAACGTTATACCATGAAAAAGTTATGTGTTGTATTATCCCTTCTAATTGTATTTGCTTTAGGTTCAATTGCCTTTACAAATATTAAATTGGGTGGAATAATAGGAAAAATTACGCCGGGTGATGCGGCTTCTGCTGTTTCGCTTGTAGCGGCGACAGACACGCTAAAAGCGCAGATTAGCCAAGGTGTTTTTACTTTTACTAACCTCAAAGAAGGCGTTTATACCGTTGTTGTAAAAGCCAATGCACCATACAAAGATGCTGTAATAGAAAAGGTTGCCGTAAAAGATAGCGCCACTACAGATTTAGGCGAAATTAAATTACAGCAATAGCCTATTTCGCAAAAGAAAAATCTAAAAAGAGCACTTAAATAGTGCTCTTTTTTATTTTAAAAAAAACGCCTTAAAATCACGCTAAAGATGTATCTTTGCATCCCGACAGAACAGTTGGGATTTTTCTTCTTACAAGCACAAAATCTCGTTGCTTTCAGGGTTTCAAAAGAACCAACACTTTAGAATTTTAATTATTGTTTAAGCTTTATCATGCCTAAAGACACTTCCATACGCTCAGTACTGATTATCGGATCTGGACCAATTATTATTGGCCAAGCCTGTGAATTTGATTACTCGGGTTCGCAAGCGGCTCTTTCTTTAAAAGAAGAAGGGATTACCGTTTCCATTATCAACTCCAATCCGGCTACAATTATGACGGACAAGGTTATCGGCGACCATGTTTACCTGCGCCCGTTAACTGTTGATTCAATAGAGGTTATTTTACAAGAGCATATCGACTCTGCAGATTTACCTAGAATTGATGCGGTACTTCCTACCATGGGAGGCCAAACTGCATTAAACCTTTGTAAAGAAGCTGAAGAACGTGGTGTTTGGGAAAAATATGGTGTAAAAGTAGTTGGTGTAGATGTTGCTGCAATTGAAAAAACCGAAAACCGTGAATCTTTCCGCCAGTTAATGGTTGATATCGGCGTAGGTGTTGCAGAATCGAAAATTGCCAACTCATTTTTAGAAGGTAAAGAAGCAGCACAAGAAATCGGTTACCCATTGGTAATCCGTCCATCATACACCTTAGGTGGTTCTGGTGGTGGTTTCGTACACAAAAAAGAAGAGTTCGATGCCGCTTTAAAACGTGGTTTAGAGGCTTCGCCAACGCATGAAGTATTAGTAGAGAAAGCCGTTTTAGGCTGGAAAGAATATGAGTTAGAGTTATTAAGAGACAGCAACGATAACGTAATCATTATCTGTTCGATCGAAAACTTCGATCCGATGGGTATCCACACAGGAGATTCGATCACTGTTGCCCCGGCAATGACCCTATCTGATCGTTGTTACCAGGAAATGCGTAACCAGGCGATCAAAATGATGCGTGCAATCGGTAACTTCGCCGGCGGCTGTAACGTTCAGTTTTCGGTTAACCCTGCAAACGATGAAATTATCGCCATCGAAATTAACCCACGTGTATCACGTTCATCAGCTTTGGCAAGTAAGGCAACCGGTTATCCAATTGCAAAAATTGCAGCAAAACTGGCAATCGGTTACAACCTGGATGAAATTGAAAATCAGATTACCAAAACTACCTCAGCATATTTCGAGCCTACTTTAGATTATGTAATCGTTAAAATACCTCGCTGGAACTTCGATAAATTTAAAGGCGCGAACAAAGAGCTTGGCCTGCAGATGAAATCGGTTGGTGAGGTAATGGCAATTGGCCGTACTTTTATCGAAGCACTGCAAAAAGCTTGTCAGAGTTTAGAGATCAACCGCGCTGGTTTAGGTGCAGATGGCAGACAAGTACGCAATATCGAAGAGATTATGGACGGTCTGGAGCATGCTTCATGGAACCGTTTGTTCTTAATAAAAGATGCCATGGCAATGGGTGTACCTTTGGAGTCTATCCGTAAGGTAACCAAAATTGATAAATGGTTCTTAAATCAGATCCAGGAGCTTGTATTGCTCGAAACTGAACTAAAAAGATATTCACTAAACAATATCCCGCAGGATTTCTTCGTAACACTTAAACAAAAAGGTTTCTCTGATATCCAGATCGCCTGGTTATTAGGCAATGTTACTGAAGATGAAGTTTATGATCGCCGTAAAGCTTTAGGCATAAACAGGGTATATAAAATGGTTGATACTTGTGCTGCGGAGTTCCCGGCCAAAACACCATACTACTATTCTACTTTCGAAGAGGAAAACGAATCTGTTCCATCTGATAAGAAAAAGGTAATTGTATTGGGTTCAGGCCCTAACCGTATAGGTCAGGGTATCGAATTCGATTACTCTTGTGTACATGGTTTATTGGCTGCAAAAGAAACAGGTTTCGAGGCTATCATGATTAACTGTAACCCTGAAACGGTTTCAACAGACTTTAACATGGCCGATAAATTATATTTCGAGCCAGTATTCTGGGAACATGTTCGCGAAATTATCGAGCTGGAAAAACCAGTGGGCGTTATCGTTCAATTGGGTGGACAAACAGCTTTGAAAATGGCTGAGAAATTAACAGAAAGAGGCATCAAGATTATCGGAACATCTTTCGAGAATATGGATATTGCCGAAGACCGTGGCCGTTTCTCAGACCTGTTGAAAGAATTAGATATCCCTTATCCAAAATATGGTGTTGCAGAGAATGCTGAAGAAGCAATCGTTGTAGCAAACGAAGTAGGTTACCCTGTATTGGTCCGTCCGAGTTATGTATTGGGTGGACAGGGCATGAGCATCGTAATCAACGATGAAGACCTGGAAAAAGCAGTAGTAAAATTATTAGGGGATTTACCGGGCAACCGTGTATTGATCGATCACTTTTTAGACAGGGCAGAAGAAGCAGAATCTGATTCGATTTCTGATGGTGAGGATGTACACATTGTGGGTATGATGGAGCACATCGAGCCTGCAGGTATCCACTCAGGAGATTCATTTGCAGTATTACCTACATTCAGCTTATCAGAAACGGTAACTAAAGCAATGGAAGAATACTCAGTCAAAATTGCAAAAGCATTAGATGTACGTGGTTTATTAAACATTCAGTTCGCCATTAAGGATGAGAAAGTTTATGTAATCGAGGCAAACCCCCGGGCATCGCGTACGGTTCCTTTCATCGCAAAAGCTTACGATGTTCCATACATCAATATCGCAGCTAAAATTATGCTGGGTGTAGCGAAACTGAAAGATTTTACGATCGTTCGTAAACTTAAAGGTTATGCCATTAAAGAACCGGTTTTCTCTTACGAGAAATTCCCAGAAGTAGCGAAAGAATTAGGTCCTGAAATGAAATCTACAGGTGAGGCGATCCGTTTCATCAAAGATTTGGAAGATCCTTACTTCCGTAAGCTTTACAAAGACAAATCGATGTACTTGAGTAAGTAATCTGCTCATTAAGACTTATAAAATAACAAAGGCCAGTGATGATTTTCACTGGCCTTTGTTTTTGTGATGTTTTATTATGTTGTTCGTCATGCTGAATTTATTTCAGCATCTTTTCTGTTATTAAGACCCTGAAATAAATTCAGGGTGACGATCGCATTATATTTTATTGCTTCAACTTCGGAATCCGCGTTGGTGTATCCGTTCCGTTTACAATGGTAGTTGCGCTCTTTGCGATCGCTTTGATGGTAGAAAGGATATTTTCTACGTCTAAAGAACTGTATTCGTCTTTCACACTATGGTACAATTTATCGATATCAATTTTATCGGTACTGATGGTGTGCGCCGGAACGCCTAAAGCAGCTAAAGTTGCATTATCACTTCTATAGAATAAGTTCTGATCTGGATAGGGGTCTGGATGGAAAGTAAATTCAGTCCCAGCTAAATTTTTCTGCAAAATCTTCCCAAAATCAGATCTTTCATAACCGGTAATAAATGCGGTATTTTTACCAAATTTCGAGTCCTTACCAATCATCTCAATATTGAACATGGCCACTACATCATCAGGGTTTAGTTTTTCAGAGAAATATTTTGCACCGAAACCACCGATTTCTTCAGCAGTAAAGGCAACAAAAATTAAAGTACGCTCATTGTTTTTCTGTGCTTTGTAATACTTGGCAAGCGCAATCATAGCGGTTGTGCCTGAAGCATCATCATCTGCACCATTGGCAATACTATCGCCATCAACACTTTTTAAAAAGCCTAAATGATCATAATGACCTGAGAAAACCACGATTTCTTTCGCTTTCGATTTACCAGGAATTACCCCAGCTACATTAAATAAAGGCATTTTATCTACCTTACTTTTAAATGTTGCCGAAAAATCTGCTGCAGCATCTTTACCTAAAACAAAAACCTGCACAGCACTTGTCGTCGCTTTAACATTTTTCTCATCAACGGTTGCAGGTTTGCTGAAATGATCTTTATAACGGTTAAAAAGATCAGCAAACTTACTGTCGACTAAAACGATCTGGTTTTTATCAGTGTTCAGCATGGTTCTGAACTGCGCTACAAAAGGCTTTTCAGGGTCTAACTTAACAACAGTGGTGTTCGACTTATCTAGTGTAACACTTTCTGTGGTAACGCCCGTAACCATTATGTTTGCAGGTGCAATTTCCTGTCCATCTATTTTAACAATCGTACTTTGGTTGGTAACCTGGTATTTGTTAAAAGTTTGACGGAAAGTTTTCTCACCAGGTAAAGGTTGTAAACCGATCTTTTTAAATTCAGATTCGATAAAAGTAGCCGCTTTATCAATGCCTGGCGTAAAAGTTGCACGCCCCTGCATATCATCGGCACTTAAGGTCTTAATCAGGTGATCGGTGTATTCGCGGGTGATAATTTTATCGATGTTTTGCGCTTTAAGCTGCAAACTTGCCATCCCGATAAGGGTAAAAAAGAATATTTTCTTCATATAATAAGTATTTTTTTGCTATTTAGATTTAACCTGCGATGTTAACCATTTATCTCTAAAAGTCTGCATGGCCGGTATTAAATTCCCGCCTGTTTTTTCAATGGCAACAATTTCTAAAGCCGGATCTTCTGTCAAGGTTAATTGAGCTGTTTTCTCTTCTCCACGGTAAAGATAAGTAACCTTCAGTACATCACCGGGTTTGTGGGCATCTGTAATGGCCGTAACTGCAGCAAGATCTTTTAATACCTCACCATCGATGGATAGCAATACATTATCAACATCTAAACCTGCCTCATAAGCTGGTGTGCCCATCAGCGTTTGACCTAAAATCAATTTTCCATCCAGCGTATTAATCTTACCAAAGCCAGCAAAAGCTTTACCGGGATTTGCTTTGCGCAAAACAAGGCCTGCATTTAAAAGCAGCTCGGCATAATTGTTCTTTTCGGTACCGTAAATATATCGTTTAAAGAAATCGGCAGCGAATGCAGGATCCTTGGTCAGCGTTGCTAAGGTTTTCTCTAAATCAGGAACAGTATAGGCAATTTCAGGTTTACCATAGGTTTTCCAAAGCGCACGCATATAATCATCAAGACTAAGCTTAAATTCGGTTCTTAAGCGCAGATCTAAAGCCAGGGCAGTAGCGGCACCATAAGTATAATACGAAGTAAAAATATTGCCTTTATTGGTCTGATCGATAGCTACACCTGCGTCGGCAAATACGGCGTATCTACTGGCTTCAATAGGCGAAAAGTTTTTTGCGCCTGGCGAGAGTAAAACAGTATTTACCAGGCCATTAAAAGTTTGTATGGCATTGTCGGCAGTTTTTAAACCTGCCCTTGTTAACAGCAGATTGCCATAATATTGGGTGAAGCCTTCAGCCAGCCAAAGCTCATCACTCATATTGGCATGCTCAAAATTGAAGGGTTCTAAGGTTTTCGGCCTTAAACGCTCTACATTCCAGCTGTGGAAATATTCATGCGAAAAAGTGCCCAGTAGGTTCGATTCATAACCTGCAATTTTTGGAGTACGCTGCACAATCGAAGTGGAATTTCTATGCTCCATTCCATCACCTGCATTCTCCGGATACACATCATCCAGGAAATAATAATTACCATAATCGTATGTGGGAAATTCGCCCCAAACAGCAAAATGTTCATCGACCATTTTTTTAAGCATTCCAGCATAGTTATCAATGGTTTTCTGATCGTCGTTAGAATGTGTAATCAAATGGATGGTCTGTACTTTACCATCGGTATTTTTAACCTGCCAGCTTGCCGTTTTATAATTGGCAATTTCGGTAGGACTGTCCATAAAATATTGAAGGTTTGGGGCAAAATAAGTCCCATTGGGCATTGGTTTAAGCTGCGTAGCTACTTTCCAGTCCTGTTTTTCGGCATAATTGAATTTAACCAGTCGCGGTCTGTTATCCATACCCACCGGAAAAGCAAAAGTTGCCGGTATATTCATGTGTGCATGGGTTTCATCGAAACCAGCATAAGTTCCGTCAATCCAGTTCCCAAAAAGTGTATAGGTTACTTTTACACTGGCGCCATGATTGGGGATTTCGTAAACATCGCCCGCTGTTTGTTTAATGGCCAGCTGTTTTCCTGATGCATCGAAAGCTTTCAGGTGATATACATTTTTTCCAAACTCATGTGTAGCATAACGACCTGGGGACGATCTGCTCATTCTAACCTTTAGTGTGCCCGCAGGAACATTCGGGACAAACATGCTGATTTCAGCTTCATGATGGATGGCGTTTGGAAAGGAAACCGTATAACTGATCTCATTTTGGGCAAAAGCCTGAAACGATAATAGACCAAATACTGCAGCACCTAAAAGTTTCTTCATAAGATCTGGATTATGAGGGCAATTTAGTAAAAATGGAAGATGTAATGATGTAAAATGGTTGATAGCCTAATGGTTTTTAGTTGAGGGTCTGATAGTCCATGGTTGATGGCTTATTGGCACGATAATATGTTTGTCGTTTTAGCTATGAACTACCTGACCATGAACCACTTGCGCTATCATTCCTCTTTTCCCTTAACCCTCGCTATCCCAATCGTATTTTTCGAGATCGCGGTAAGCTTTTCCTTTTATAATTTCCTTCTTCTTTGACGATTCGGAATCGACCCTTGTTTCATGAATATTATCGGCCACTTCAAAATGGAAATCCTTGTCTTTTTTAGAGTGATAAATCGATACCTCATCTCCATCCGCTATAGCATAATCGTAAGGGCCTCGTGCACTCATCAGTTTTACAAACACTGGCAAACATTCAAAAAAGATAAACAGCAACCCGATAAAAGTAACGGCAATTGCGGTATTGTTATCCCGTGTGCCGTCTACATTAAATTTAAGCTGCCCCAATGCCCAGTTACGATCGGCAAAACCGGCAATGTCAGATAAACTGTCTAACTGTTTTTTAGTGTACAGCTTTTCGGTAAACAGGCCATCGAATTCTTTGCGTTTATCTACAAAGCCTTCCGATTTATTGATGGCCGCTTTTAGCGAATCTAATTCTGCCGTGCGTTGTGCAATTTCGGCTTCCTTACGTTTGGCATACGGTCCATAGCCCATTACCCCTGATGTTTCGGTGGTTTTATTTCCGAAAATCTCGAAATTAAGCTTCTGCCTGTCTGCTTTAATTCCTTTTTCAAGCGAATCCCGAGTGGCTTTCTGTTGATTTAATCTGCCAAATTCTACCTGATATTTTTTCTCGAAGGCTTTGTTCAAGGTATCGATTTTAGAACGCTGACCATTTAGGTAACTCACCTTTAGGCGCTCTTTAATTTCTTTATCAAAAATTTTAAGCTCTATGGGTCTAGAAATTACCATACCGATCATAATAGCCAACAGGATACGCGGTGTAGCCTGCAACAATTGTTTATTGGTACTGGCGCTTTTGTTAATGCTCGACACGATATAGCGGTCCATATTGAAGATGGCTGCCCCCCATAAAAAGCCGAAAACAATGGCGAAAATTACGGCCAGATCGTCCCCCTTAAACACAAAATACATAGCATAGCCACCCGAAAGGGCAGCAAATAAGCCTGTAAAAAAGATGGTGGCGCCAATGCCAGTATATTTATTTTGTTCTGAAGGATACTTTTCCAGTGTCGGGATATGAGCGCCAGAGCAAAACCAAAAGAAACGGTTCAGTTTGTCCATTTGTAACTATTTATAATTAAACGCCTAAGGGTTACAGTTGTTACAGTTGCACACAAAATTTTATGGCATTTTTTTGATGGGGAGCGTAAAATTGATTTTCCTATATTTGCATAAATACATTTAATAAAATGAAAGAAATATCGGTACAAGAACTAAAAGAGAAAATCGATAACAAAGAAGATTTTCAATTGATTGATGTTCGTGAAACATTCGAATACGAGGTTTCCAATCTTGAAGGCGAGAATATCCCTTTAGGTGGAATTTTAATTGAGGCTGATAAGGTTGCGAAAGATAAACCGGTAATTATTCAGTGCCGCAGCGGGAAAAGAAGCGCAGCAGCAGTAATGCAGTTGGAGCAACAATACGGATTTGACAATCTTTATAACTTAAAAGGCGGTATTTTAGCTTGGCAAGAAGCTTTTGATCCAAGCATGCCGGTTTACTAAGGTTCATAAATAACCAATAACTAAATCCCAATTATCAAACTTTGCAGATCGCGAATTAAGCTTTTGATTTTTTTGCTCAGCATACTGTTTGATAATTGGTTATTGTAAATTGGTCATTAAAAATAAATTCTCTTACACTACAATCCTCAAACAGTGGGTAAAAAATTTGCTTTAAATATCTTCTATAACCTAGCCATTATCCTTTCTATTTTCGGATTGGTTTGGTGTTATAACAATGCTAAATATCTTCCAGCCGGCTTTTTAGTAGGCACAACGGCTTGTTTGTTCTACTTTAAGTATCAACTTACCAAAGACATCAGAAAAAGCTTTAAAGAAAAAGATCAGAAGTAACACCTGCTAAGCCTAAACCAGGCAGATCTTTTAAGATATACTTACCGTTTTCGAAAGCTGGATCAGTAAAGGGGTTATTCTTGGTAAGCCATGGCCCATCCAAATCGGCCCAGTTACATAAAGGAGCCAAAGCAGCTGCAGCCAAAGTGGCGCAACTGGTTTCGCTCATACAGCCAATAAGCACTTTCATCCCAAAAGAACGGGCTTTCAAAATCATCTGATGCCCTTCGTACATGCCACAGCTTTTCATCAGTTTTACGTTAATGCCATGATAAGCACCTTTCAGTTTGTCCATGTCGGCTAAGCGCTGCACGGCTTCATCAGCTAACAGCGGGATGGGACTACGCTCGGTTAACCATGCATTCCCATCGAGGTTATTTTTATCCATAGGCTGCTCGATTAACACCACACCCTGGTTATGCAGCCAATAAATTAAATCGATTGCTTTAATCTTATCTGCCCAACCCTGGTTAGCATCCACATATAACGGTACACTGGTCATGCTCCTGATCGTTTCGATAATCTCCTGATCGTTATCCCTCCCCAGTTTAACTTTGATCACTTTAAAAGCCTCAGCATCTTTCAGTTTCTCGCGGATTACCTCAGGTGTATCAATCCCAATGGTATAAGAAGTTACCGGCATGTTAGCAGGATCCGCACCGTAAATTTCATAACAGGGCTTATTTAACAGCTTTCCATTGATATCGTTAAGCGCAATATCTATCGCCGCTTTAATGGCCGGCTGACCTGGAGCAAGGCTATCCAAATAGCTGATAATTTCTTTGAAATCGAATGGATACTGGATTTTATCCCAATCTACAAGGCTAAGAAAAGCCGCTGCGCTTTCGTAGCTCTCGCCCATATAAGGCACCATAGAGGCCTCACCATAACCTATCACCCCTTCATGTTCAACCTTTAATAACATTAAAGGTGTACTGGTGCGTGTAAATTTCGAAATCGAAAAAGGATGTTTTAATTCTAATTCAAATTGTCTGCAACTAATCTTCATTATCAATCGTCTTCTAAATAAATAAGGTAATTATTGCTTTACAAATTATCTTTGTTTTATTAACGCAACTACCACTGCCATGAAAAACAACTCAAGATTACGGTATTTTATTTATTTATCCTTAATAATTATTGGGGGATGTACCACAGGGAAAAAAGCCTTACAAAAAGGTGATTATGATGCTTCGGTTGCCAAAGCAGTAAGCAGATTGCAAAACTCGCCAAAAAATAGTGAGGCTATGGAAGTGCTAAAAACAGCATACGGTTTAGCGCTGCAGGACCATTTGCGAAAAATTGAAGAAGCTAAAATGTCTAACGATTTATTCAGATGGGAATCAGTGATGTACGATTACCAAAAAATCAATCAATTGGCCGATGATATTAACAGTTGCCCAGCTTGCTTAACCATTGTTCCAAGACCTTCAAAATACATCAATGAACTTGCTGATAGTAAATACAATGCAGCTGCCGCAAGATATAACTCAGGATTAGGTTATTTGAGAGAAAACAACCGTCAATCGGCAAAAAAGGCATACTACGAATTTGAGAAAACACAAAATCTTCAGCCAAATTATAAAGATGCCAAAGCCAAAATGGAGGATGCTTATTGGGCTGCAGTAACCAGGGTTGTGGTACAACCGATTATTGTAAACAGTGGCATGTACAAATTAAGCGCCGATTATTTTCAACAACAGATCGATCAGTTTATCGGAAATTACTCGAGAAATAAGTTTGTGATTTTTTATGGCGAAACACAGGCAACAGATCAAAAAATTGTTCCCGATCAGGTATTGAGTTTAAACTTTGACGATTTCGTGGTGGGCCAAACCTATGTAAAAGAAAGGGTAGAAAAGTTGAAACGCGACAGTGTGATAATTGGCGAAACCCGTGAGAAAAAGCCAATTTACGGTACAGTTAAAGCCACCTTAAGTATTTTCGAAAAGAACATCTCCTCATCGGGATTATTGGATATGAGCATTACCGATTGGAGCACAAAAAAACTGGTACGCCAGCAGAAATTCCCCGGAACTTATGTGTGGAGAGACAGTTGGGCGACTTATAAAGGCGATGACAGGGCGCTGAGTAAACAACAATTGGCCATTACCAGAAGGAAAGAACAATTGCCTCCGCCACCAAGCGCTTTGTTTTTAGAATTTACCAAACCCATTTACAACCAGCTGGTTGATGATATCAGTTATTATTATAACAATTACTAAACCTTGCCCTGTTATAGAAATGGTTTCACCTGCTGCAGTAACATCCCTCTCCTGCAGGAGAGGGAAACGGTGGACATTGCTAAACCGCAGACGCTAATAGGCTAAGGTTGTAATCCCTGCGTTAAAATAAAATATCGGTGCAAAGCCCTAAAAATATAATGGCTAATATTGCAGTAATGAATACCGGCTTATACAATCCATTCCAAAACTTCGATTTTTTATACAAAATCTGCTTCCTAAGCGGCAAAACCTTTAATTCACCTGTTGTTCAGGTGCCGTTGATTCCAAAATGGCTGTTAGAACAGGCTGGTTTAAGCGGCGAAGAGCAGATCCAGTTTTTGGATGAAAGTATCCGTTCGTACAACACCTTGGTTATCCCGGTAAACAGTGAGGTAAACGAGCAGTTTTTAAGCCCGCTTGAACACAAGATCGAAACAGCCTTTGCAACAGGGTACGATGCCGTTTCCGCATTGCCCGAACTGGATCTTTTTAACTGGATCGGCAAGTTTTTATATGGCTTTGTATATATCGAAATGCATTCTGCCTTACGCAAGGAAATGACTGCCGACGGTTTAAATATGTCGCAATCGTTAATGATGAAATTTGCCAATCTGAATTTCATGATGCAGAACCTGTATACCAGCCTGGAGTTTGAAGATTTTTCGCCATGGTCTATCACGGTGGTAAAACTAGAAAACGGAGAAACGCCGTTCAGTTTCCGCGATGAGATAAACACTTTAACCTTCTCTTTAAAAATGAAAGATTTTGGCATCATCGCCTGTTTACAGGATAATGGCACTAACAAACGCTATCACCAGGATATCATCAACGAAATAAAAGGAAAAGCACTAACAGCCGAACAGTTTGAAGAGTTGAGTGCGCGCTTTTATTATTCGGCCTATCTGTTTAACCGCTTGCCCGAATATACTTTTATGCCTGTTGAGGGCACCACGTATATAGAAGCTATGCCTCTACGGGGCAACATGACCAAACCCCTTTTTGATGTTTGGCAAAATAAAGTATATGCACAGGTATTGGAAAACTTTTGGAAACCCTGGGGTTATGTAGTATTCGAGATTATTAAAAATCCTGATGAGCCGATGAGTTTCTTCGAGAAACCTTGTTTGCCTACTGCGGGCTAGGCTTTTTTATCGTTAAGAAATTAAGAGCATTAAGAAAGAGTATTGCCTTAATCGTCTTAACGCCTTAATGTTATGCCTAAAAACATCTGAATGTCAAGAGACTATCTAAATGTTGAATGCAGATTAAAGTTTTCGATAACCTAAACGCGATCGTCATTTCGAGCGGACCCGATAGCTATCGGGTGCAACGAAGTCGAGAACCACGAAGTGCTCAGCGAAGCTAAATCTATTATAGATCTCTCCTCCGAAGGAGTTCCCTTGGAATATTTCGCTATGCTACATCCGATAGCTATCGGATCGAGATGACGAAGTTAAACTATCTCCCTCCCGTTAACATCGTAATAAAGTTCTGCAAGATCCCAGGAACAAAAATGATCGTAAAAATCAATCCGGTTAAGGCACCAAAAAAGTGTGCATCATGATTGATGTGATCTCTTGAATTGCGGGAAGCGTAAGCACAATAAATTAAATACAAAATCCCAAAAACTACAGCAGGAATGCCGATGGGAATAAACATGATGTAAATTTTAGACATTGGATTAAACAAAATATAGCTAAAAAGCACCGCACTAATCGCTCCAGATGCACCAAGACTATTATAGTTAAAATGATCTTTATGTTTAATAACGGTAGGTAAATCACTCAGCACCAAGCCCAAAAAATACAGTAATCCAAACTGCCAGCTTCCCATTAATCTTTCCAGTGTAAAGGCAAAAGCGTAAAAGGTAAACATATTAAAGAACAAATGCATCCAATCTGCATGCACAAGCCCGCTGGTTATTAAGGTGTAAACATTCTGTCCTTTCGATACACTATAAGGATGCAGCATAAACTTTCCATAAAGCGAATGATCGTAAAAGGCGTATAAACTGGTAATAATGGTAAAAACGAAAATTACGGAGGCAACTGGTGCAATATTGAAGTATTCCATGGGGGTTATTTTAAATCAAGTTTTACGTCTGTAACCAATCGGGCTACCGGATATCTATTGTGTGTTTTTTCGTAATAATCAGAATTTTTATAAACAAAATCAAGTTGTGCGGCTGCATCCTTTGCAAACTCGGCGTCTGAGGCTTTTTTCGCCTCCAGTTTACGCTTTAGTTCTGGATTACTGTTAAGGAGTGCTGTTGCGGTATCTTCAAAAACATATGCCGAATAATGTTCCTTCATATCCAGAACGGAATCAAAAAAGTTCCAGTTGAAATAAGAATCAGTAGCCTGTGGTTCCAGTGTTTCTACAATATACCGGTTACTCGGCTGATTAACATACACCACAAAATCGCCTGCATAATACTGTAAGCTTTGCTTAACCGGATTTACCTTTACCCCAGCGTGCGGATAGTGCCCTTCATAGGGCCTTGTTCCGGTTTTAAAATCACCGATATAATAACTTTCTACTTCAATTTTCTGATCGGTCTTAAGTTCCTGCACTTTAACATTATTCAGTTTAAGCAGGGCGATTACACGGTCCCAGGCTTTCGGAATAATGTAGGCAACCGGTTTTTGAATAGACACTGCAGGTTCGAACTTATTCCATTCTTTAATGGTTTTGGTGTAAGGTTTACTGCGGTCGTAATATAAACGGTCAGCACCGCTTACCGTACTGGGTTTTTGGCCAGCCTCGAAGCCTTTAAAGATCAGATCGTTTACTTCGGTTTTATTCAGTTTCCATTCTAAAGGAAATTCCTTTTGTGCAGCCACAAATTCATCGGCCTTTCGCTTATTTTCTCCAATAACCTTGGCATCACGCGCTACAAGCTGGATATAGGTTTGCAAAAGCTTATAAGTGGCATCCACACGCAAATCGTACGACTTTAGCATATGCGTTTCGGGCATAAAACCGATGGTATTGTGCAGCGTGGTATATCCGGTAGAATAACGTGGCGGATCTATAAATCCGGTTATTCCGCTTTCTGGTGTTTCGCCTATCGAATTTACATAAGGAATCATCGGGTAACCCATCTTCTCCATTCCAGCATATAGATCGGGCACCAATGTTTTAGTTAAATAATCAGAAAGGATAGGGTTCAACTTATCTTTTTGTGTAGGGATAAGTGTCATTACATATTGATAATCGGCACCATTACTGGTGTGCGTATCTACAAATATTTCGGGCTGCCAGGTGTTAAAAATGAGTTGAAACGCCGCCGAATTTTTCGAATCTGTTTTAATGAAATCACGGTTCAGATCGAGGTTCTTGCTATTGCCCCTAAAGCCATAAGCAACTGGTCCATTCTGGTTAGCCCTTGATGTTCCGCTACGGTTAAAACTGCCATCTATATTGTACAGGGGAATAATGCAGATCACCACATCTTTTGGCAGTTTACCTGCTTTAAGCAGGTCGTGGGCAAGCATCATCGATGCATCTACACCCTCTGGCTCGCCAGGGTGAATGCCGTTGTTGATCAATAAAATCCTTTTATTCTGCTTTCTAATCTCCGAAGGATCAAAAATCCGATCGCGCGACAACACCAATACATGTAAAGGCTTACCAAAATCTGTACTTCCATAGGTGAACAATTTGGCCTCTGGATAAGCCTTAGTCAGGTTTTCGTAATAGGTTATTGCAGCAGTGTAAGTAGAGGTTTCAATTTTTCCGCTCAGCTCGAAAGGTGTTTTTTGTGCGGCAGCTTTTAATCTCATCGAAAGCAAACAAAACACAAAGAATTTTTTCATGCCTTAAATCTAAGAAATGAAATGATGTTATTAAAGTGTTTTACGATAAGATTTAATCCTTCCTAACATATATTTAAAGCCTATGGTGTAGGAGTTATAAACATCAGGTGAGTAGTTTTTAAATTTGGTACTTGGATCGTTATAGCCATCCAAACCTTCGCCGAAAGTAAAGTTCGATTGTGCATTGATATTGATGATATACCGCATATAACCGTATCCATCGTTGATGTAATAGTTGAAACCGAAGTTTAACGGTACCGCCATATTAAGGCTCTTATCTTTTCCAGGGAAAGGACCATATCCGGGATCTACTGCAGCCCAGCTTGGTTTAATCCGCACAATATCGGTAATCTTATTGTTAATTACCCCTATACCCAAACCAACATACAAACCCCTTAGATTGTATAAAAACTCGCTTTTATCGTAGTTTACCACTTCACCAAGCATTAGTTTTACATTAGCCGTAATGGCGGTATATTGGTTTACAAACTGACGGTTGTGCGGATCGGTTTTAATATCTCCACCCTGAACCATGCCATACTGCCCTTCTAAACCCAAAGTTACAAACGGCGTGATATGATAATCGAATACGCCATAGGCTGTGTAACCAAAACTCCCTTTGTACACATCAGTGTAAGATTTGTTTATTCCTCCACCAAAACCATACGACATTTTAAAGTAATTAGACTGGGCAAAAGAAAAACTTCCTATAAAAACAAGCAGAAGGGTTATGTAAGTAGCTCTCAGCAGATTAAAAATCATATCGTTTTTTTACAAAAATAATATGTTTATCGAATATCTATAACTTTTACCTTTGAATTATGAGCACATACACCAACTTTAACAAATCTCTGGAGCAGCGGTTTATAAAATATGCGAAGATTGATACCCAATCCGATCCAAATTCTCCAACTTGCCCATCAACCCTAAAACAAAAAAATTTAGGGAAAGAATTGGTTCAGGAACTGTTAGAAATTGGCGTTAACGATGCCGAAATGGACGATAATGGCTATGTGTATGGTACGATCCCATCAAACACAAACAAGCAGCTACCCGTAATTTTCTTCTGTTCGCACATGGATACCTCGCCAGATTGCAGTGGTGAAAATGTTAAACCGATTATTCATGACAATTATCAAGGACAGGACTTAATTCTGCCCGACGATAACAATATTGTGATAAAATTGTCTGAACACAAAGACCTAAAACACCAGATTGGTAACGATATTATCACAGCAAGCGGTACAACTTTATTAGGTGCCGATAATAAAGCAGGGTTAGCAGAAATTATGGAAGCAGCTGCCTTTTTAATGAGCAATCCCGATGTAAAACACGGAACCATAAAGCTACTTTTTACCCCTGATGAAGAAATAGGCCGTGGCGTAGACAAAGCCGATTTAAAGAAATTAGGTGCCGATTTTGGTTATACCATAGATGGGGAAACACTGGGCTCAATCGAAGATGAAACCTTTTCTGCTGACGGCGCCACCCTTAAAATTTATGGCGTAAGCACCCACCCGGGCTTTGCCAAAGGAAAAATGGAAAGTGCCATTAAGATCCTTGCCGAAATTATAGATTCGCTGCCAAAAGATACCCTCACACCAGAAGCTACACATCAAAAAGAAGGTTTTATCCACCCCGTGAGTATGAACGGACAGGTAGAAGAGGCAGAAGCGCAGTTTATCATCAGAGATTTTACCGATGAAAAACTAGCCGAACATGGCCAGTTTTTAGAAGAAACCGTAAAAAAAGTGATGGCTAAATACCCAAAATCTACCTACAAAATTAACATAAAAGCGCAGTACCGTAACATGAAACAGGTTTTGGATCAGCACCCTAAAATTGTGCAATATGGAATAGAAGCCATTGAACGGGCGGGCGTGGTGGCAAAACAACAAAGTATCCGTGGTGGAACCGATGGCTCGCGGCTTTCTTACATGGGCTTACCTTGCCCCAATATTTTTGCCGGAGAACACGCTTTTCATAGCAAGCAAGAATGGGTAAGTGTACAGGATATGGAAAAAGCCGTACAAACCATTATTAACATCGCCTGTATTTGGGAAGAGAAGGGGTAAGTCCAAAGTCTTGAGTCAGTAGTCCAAAGTCCTGAGTCCTTATCAATCGATGATTAGACTCAAGACTTTGGACTCAGGACTAAAGACTAATAAGAAGCCTGCCCAATATCCAACCTCGCTATTTTTCCTTCTTTGTTTACCTTAAATTTAAAGCAGGTTTTAAAATCGCCCCATTGGTCGGAGTGGAAATGGCCATACACCTCCAATCCGTTGTTTTCCACTTTATCTATACTGGTAAAGCGCTCATGTCCCAGCGCTTTCTTAAAGAAGTTATTAAATTTCATCTGGTTTCCGTCGTCGTAAAAGGCAACATCGATAGCAAATAAAGGAAACCATGTTTTTTCATCGCCTTTTTGCAATGCGGCAATAGCAGCCTTTACTTTTGCATTGGATAATTTTGTTAAATCTATCGCCATGGGTTTCTGATTTTATTTTAAGCGAAAGTAAATGCGCGGGTAATAAAAATAGCGCTTTAAGCTTTTCATTTGCTTAAGCTTTAAGTCGTAATCAAAATTAATAAAAAAGATATTTTTAAAGTACATCTTTTTATTACTTTTAGATTGTAATGATAACTCTCGAGAACGACTATATAAAAGTTAGCCTGGCGGCTAAAGGCGCAGAACTTCAAGGCTTATTTAGTAAAGAAACCAAGCTGGAATATTTATGGAATGCCAATCCTAAATATTGGGCAAAACACAGTCCGGTTTTATTTCCTATTGTTGGCTCATTAAAGAACAACAGTTTTACTTACCAAGGTAAAAGCTACGAATTACCACGCCATGGTTTCGCCCGCGATCATGTTTTTAATTTAGAAAAAATAAGTGAAACAGAAGCCGTTTTTACCTTAACCCAGAACGAAGATACCTTAAAAGTATATCCTTTTTATTTTGAGCTGAAACTGAGGTACCAATTAATAGATAGAAAGCTGAACTTAACTTACGAGGTAAAAAACACAGGTACTGCCGAGCTTTTATTCTCCATTGGCGCACATCCGGCTTTTGCGGTGCCCAATACGCCCAATACGGTTTACGAAGATTATTACCTTGCTTTTAATGCCGATGAGAAATTAATTTTCTGGAAACTCGAAGATGGCTTAGTAGCCGATGATACCGCAATCATTGAACTGGGTGGCCACAGGTTAAACCTTAAACATGATCTGTTTTATAACGATGCGCTGGTTTTTAAAACCCTGCAGAGCAACTGCATCAGCTTGCTCAACAACAAAAACGATTATGGCCTGCATTTCCATTTTGAAGATTTCCCTTTCTTTGGCATTTGGGCCGCTACCGATGCCCCTTTTATTTGTTTAGAGCCCTGGTGCGGAGTGGCCGATGGTGTTAACCACGATCAGGAATTAACACGCAAAGAGGGGATAGTAAAAATCGGTGTAGGCGAAAACTGGTCGCGGTTTTGGGAAGTAGAGTGTTTCTAGATGGCTTGCCGTGTTTAAAGAAAATAGTCTAACAGCTTTCATTTCTTAATCTACATTAAGAAAGTTGTAATGCATGGGTACTAAATTGCAGCACATTGAATACAACAATAAGCTGTTAAACAAGATGAAAAATACGCCGCATTCTGCACAATTATTTCTTAGGCTCGCCTTGGGCATTGGTTTTATTCTACCCGTTATGGACCGCTTTGGCTGGCTGGGTACACCAGGCTCACCAACAGTTAGCTGGGGCAATTGGTCGGTATTTTTAGATTATACCAACACTTTAATGCCCTTTTTAGCAAGGCCTGTAGCCAATATAATGGCTATTGTTGCCACCGCCAGCGAACTGGTTTTTGCAATATTGCTTATCGCTGGATACAAAATTAAGTGGGCGGCTATCGGTAGTTTTTTGCTGACACTTGCCTTTGCACTCTCTATGTTCTTCTTTGCAAACTACAGGGCCCCTTTTAATTATTCGGTTTTCGTAGTAAGTGCCGCCAGTTTGTTGTTGGCAACGTTGCCCGCTTATAAATGGAGTATCGAAGCAAGGAAATAATTATCCACATTAAAATTTCTGTTATCGCGGTGTAGTGAAAACCACTACCTATAAAGGGGTATTTTTACCTTTTAATTTGATGTTAACATGTTGATAACTATATTTATAATGTTAAAATTAAATCAACGGGACGATTTAGATTAAAACGTGAAACCTTTCAGCAATGAAAGGTTTTTTTTTGCAAAAAAAACACGCCCTCAAATGAGGACGCGTTTTACTCAAATCTAAAATTATTTTGGGACGATCGAGAATTGTTTCAATAAATGTTTAATACCCTGATACAAATATGAAAAAGATAAAGGATTTATTTCCGTTCAGTTTTATTCATCTGTAAAATAACAACTTATCCAAAAGGCTGCTAAGAATGAATAAAACATTTTTTACCTAAAAACAATTCTTTTTGAATGGACTATCTGCGTTATAGTCATAACAATAAAGTCTGAAAGATAGAAACGCCATTAATTTCAAATGTCAAAAACGCCCTTACATTTGTCTCAAGTACACCCATTTTATCATTAAAAGGTGCAGTAACTTAGTTGTCAACAAAAGAAATTAAGATTATGGCAACCATGCACCCTTACTTAAACTTCGACGGCAAGGCCGAAGAAGCTTTTAATTTTTATAAATCGGTTTTCGGAGGAGAATTTACCTTCTTTGCAAAAATGGGCGATGCACCCGAATCGGATAAATTAACCGAGGACGAAAAAAACCGCGTAATGCACGTAGCCCTACCCATTAATGAGCATACGGTTTTAATGGCATCCGACTGTGTACCTTCAGCAGGGCATGTACTTAAAGAAGGCAACAACATGTACATCAACCTTAATGCCGACAGCCGCGAAGATGCAGATCGCTTATTTAACGGCCTTTCAGCAGGCGGTACCATCGAAATGCCAATGGACGATATGTTCTGGGGCGATTACTTCGGTAGCTTTAAAGACAGGTTCGGTATTCAATGGATGGTTAATTATAGCAGCCACAAATAAAACAAAGCCCTTATTGTTTTTCCCCTTACCATACCTAGAGCGATAAACGGCTTAAAGTTTCCCTGGTAACACCCAAATAGGAAGCAATAAGGGTTTTCGAAATCCTCTTTTGTAACGATGGGTATTGATTGCGCCATTGTTTGTAACGCTCGCCCGCATTATTACTCAATAGCGCCAATACCCGTTTTTGCAAAGCCATGTTTCCTGTGGTGTACTTTTTCCTAAAAAAGTATTCCATTTTCCGGGAAGAAGCACAAAGTTTTTCCTTGTTCTCAAAAGAGATAGAAAGGGTTTCGGTATCTTCAATACAATCTACATTTAAGGTTGCCGGCATTCCGGTGTTAAAAGCGTTCGGGTCTGAGAACCACCACTCTTCCATAGCAAGCTGTAAAATGTATTCTTTGCCTTCATGGTCGGTATAAGAAGATTTTACAATTCCTTTCAGTACAAAATGTTCGCAACTGGCTGCGTCACCTGCCTGAATAATATATTGATGTTTTTTATATTTCCGCCTGGTAAAAAAAGATTCGGCATATTGAAATTCTTCATCTGTTAAACAAACAATCTGATCAATATGTGCCCTTAAAAAATTTGTTTCCATGTTTCTGATACAACAGCACAAATGTACTGTTTATTGAAGATTTATAAACCTAAGACAATTGCCCTTATCCGATGAACGTGATAATAATCACATTAAAATAGTGATCTATGTCCTTTCCAAAAGTTGATGCTTGCTTTAAGTTTGCAATACACAAACACACAAAACCAACCGCCAACACACAAATGAAACTTAAATTACTAACCGCCATGGCCATACTGGCGATATTAAACACACAAAAATCAGCTGCCCAGAGCCTTGCCAAAATGAACTGGTTTAACGAACCTGAAAAGTGGGAAATCAAGGATAAAAACACATTTAGCTTTTTTGTTCCTGCCAAAACAGATTACTGGCGGATCTCGCATTATGGCTTTACCGTGGATGATGCCCCATTTTATTATGCCACTTATGGTGGTGAATTTGAGGTAAAAGTAAAAATTACCGGCAACTATGTAACCACCTTCGATCAGATGGGTATTATGCTCCGGATTAATGAAAACGAATGGATTAAGGCGGGAGTAGAATTTGTAAATGGCAAACAAAATGTAAGTGCAGTGGTTACGCATAAAACAAGTGACTGGAGCGTAGTAGAATTGGCACAGGCACCAGCATCTATCTGGATGAAAGCCGTTAGAAAACTTGATGCGGTAGAGATTTTTTACTCGCTGGATGATAAAAAATACACCATGATCCGTACGTGTTATTTTAAGGATAATGCTCCTGTAATGGTGGGCCTTGTGGCTGCCTGTCCTGATGGCAAGGGCTTTAACGCCACATTTGAAAATTTCAAGGTTACACCCACGCCAGATCAGCGCAGGTTAGATTGGGCAAAAAAACAGCAGAATTAATATTTTTTTAAAGTGGTCGTCATTTCGACCGTAGCGGAGAAATCTATGATTAAGTGTAGCGCACAGATCTCCATTTCGCTTTGCTCCATTCGATAGCTATCGGATCGGGATGACGATTTTTCTAGGGACTCAGATTAATAACTTGTTATAATGAAATCTTCGCTAAAGCTTCAACCAAATCCTGAAAACCAGGCCTGTTTAGTGGCGATTCGACCAAACAAGCATCTCTTAGGGCAGTCAAAGTATTCGAGCATGCACTGCTTACCCTTCCGTTTTTTAAAGAAAGTAAATCATCGAGCAGGTAACCATAAGCACTAACTTCTATCCGCTCCAGTGCAAAGGCAAGCGCGTTATCAGCCTGATCATAAAAACTTGCAGCACCAAAATCGCCGAACAAAGTACTGCCCTCATCATCAATCAGGATATTGTGTGCATATAAATCGCCATGCATAATCCCGGCCTCATGCAATTGTGCCGCTAAAGAGGCAATGGTTTTGGCAATACTCAACAGCTGTTTTTCTGACAGTTGCATGCCTTCAGGGAAAACATCCCTCGTGCAGCTTTCTAAACTCGGCGGATTGCCCAGGTTATAAAAATGATGAGGAATGAGGTCCATCACCAGTCCTTTTTTATCCTCTGGGTGCAGGGCAATCTGCCCGATCAAATTAACCAGTCCGGGATGGTAACCCGCAGCAATGTAGGCTGTCATTTCATCTTCCGGCAAGCCATCGCTGGTTACATTACCCTTAAATATTTTAACGGCTACCTCCTGGGTTTCATCACCAATAGTCCGGTTTGCTTTTGAAATAATACCCGATGCGCCTTCACCCAATAAATGGTTAATCTCTAAATCATGCCAATTAATTAACGAAAGTGTTTCTACAGCAGGTGTTTTACTAAAGTTGTTGCCCGAAAATGCAATCCACGAAAGTTTAGGCATCTTAGCCATCCATTGTGGCAGCTCATGCAGTTTATTAGCCGCAATCCGCAGTAACGATAAATTTTGGCAATGACTTAATTCCTCGGGTAATTGCACCAAGCGGTTACCCGATAACATCAGCTTTTGCATCCGCGCACACTGCCCAATCTCTTTTGGTAATTCGGCAATGTTATTGTTTGTTAAAATCAACCAGCGGAGATTAGGATTCAGCGATTTTGCAGGTACCGTTTTAATCTGGTTAGATTTAAAACCTGCAATATCCAACAAAGGGCAGTCGGCCAGCTGCTCGGGCATAACCGTGAAAAGGTTTTCTGAACAGAAGAAAATCTTCAGTTTCTTTAAACGTCCAAAATCTGCCGGCAATGCACTTAATTTATTAAAAGATAAATCCAGCACTTCCAAAGTATCGGCCAACCCGAATATTTCATTTGGAAACTCGGTTAGGTTTTCAGAAAGTTTTAACGATACTGCTCCTTTAAGCTCGCCGCTTTGTAGTGCTAACAGGTTTTGCATAGGTATACTGGTTTAATAATCTGGAACGAAGATATAGCTGGCCCCTAGTAGAATAAGCATAAATTTCTTTTTTTATTGTAAATAATTGCAGGAGCGGAACCGCGCTGCTTGTTATCTATTTTCCGAAAAGAAATGAATCTTACATGTATGGGTTGATTTGGTGATGCTGCAAAGGTAAGAAATTTTTACTTTTTGCAAAAGGTGGGTGGCGTGGATTGGTTAATTAGCCTTTAGTCCGAAGCCGGTAGTGAAGGATCTTTTTAATTTGAACCATGTAAGACATAGGTGGCTCATATAAGCTCAAGAGTCTTATATTTTCTTACATTTCTTATATGGTGATAATGCAATATACTTTAAAACTCTCGCCTGCACGGGAATGACGACTGCTTTTTACACCCAACTCTGCGACCTTTGCGCCTTACCTTTGTGCACTTTGCGGTTAAAAAACAGAAAAGATAGATGAGGGAGTTTAGTCCGAAGTCTGGGGATCAAAGATTGAGTGGTGAAAATTAGTGTTTTAATCTCCCCAATTGTCATCCTGAAAGCATTGAAGGATCTTTTTCCGATGTTACACCTAATTAGTAAAGATCCTTCGTTACACTCAGGATGGCAATTTTGTGATCTTCTACCCCTGCCTCTATATTAGCGATAGCGCTTTATAGATTTTATCTATATCAATTTTTATTTGCATTAGAAATTTAATCGCATATATTTACAAAAAACTTTAGGGGTGCCTACGTGCTGAGAAATACCCTTTGAACCTGATGCAGTTAGTACTGCCGAAGGGAAAAGTGAAGGCAATCTTACATTGCTGTCTTTTCGATCTCCATTTTGGGGCAATCTCTATAGTTTTTCCAATTTTTTAGCATATGGAAGTAACTATAAACAATCAAAACTATCTGCTCAACGAGGCCTGTTCCATCGAACAGATGCTTGCTGCTGTTATTTCAACAGAAACAAATGGCCTTGCCATTGCCGTAAACCAAACCATTATTCCCAAATCAGACTGGGCAACCCATGTATTAAATCCAGCCGATCAGATTATACTCATCAAAGCCACTCAAGGCGGATAAAACAGCTACCAATATGAAACAAGAAAAAACTCCGAATCAAGAGGTGATCAGCCGCAGTCCATTCCCGGCCTCACGCAAGATCTTTGTACCTGGAAAAATCCACGATATCCAGGTGGCCATGCGCGAAATCAGTTTATCGGAAACCAAAATCCATAACGGCTTTGGATTAACCGAACCTAATCCGCCTGTAACGGTTTACGATACCAGCGGACCATATACCGATCCTAATGCTGTTATTGATGTAAAAAAAGGCTTGCCACGGCTAAGGGAACAGTGGATTAAAGACAGGCTGGATGTGGTAGAACTCCCTCAACTATCTTCTGCTTACGGGCAACAGCGCCTGGCTGATGAAAAGCTTGATGCCTTACGCTTTAACTTCACCAACAAACCTTACAAAGCAAAAGCCGGCGCCAATGTATCTCAAATGCATTATGCAAAAAAAGGCATCATTACGGCCGAAATGGAATATATCGCCATTAGGGAAAACCAGCAGATCGAACTGTTAAATGCGCAATTGGGCGATCAGTACGATGTAATGAACCACCAGCACCAGGGCAATAGCTTTGGCGCAAATACACCAAAAGGCTACATTACACCCGAATTTGTAAGGGCAGAGGTAGCAGCCGGCAGGGCGGTAATCCCCTGCAATATCAATCACCCCGAACTAGAGCCCATGATTATTGGCCGAAACTTTCTGGTGAAAATTAACGCCAATATCGGTAACTCGGCCGTAACCTCTACCATCGAAGAAGAAGTAGAAAAAGCCGTTTGGGCCTGCCGTTGGGGGGCCGATACCATTATGGATTTATCAACAGGGAAAAATATCCACGAAACCCGCGAATGGATTATCCGCAATTCGCCTGTGCCCATTGGTACCGTTCCTATTTATCAGGCTCTGGAAAAAGTAAATGGAAAAGCCGAAGACCTCACCTGGGAAATCTTCCGCGATACGTTGATTGAGCAGGCCGAACAGGGCGTAGATTATTTTACCATCCATGCTGGTGTACTGCTCCGTTATGTGCCTTTAACTGCTAAAAGGATTACAGGCATTGTTTCGCGTGGCGGATCCATTATGGCCAAATGGTGCCTGGCCCACCACAAAGAAAACTTTCTGTATACCCATTTTGAGGAGATCTGCGAAATTATGAAGGCATATGATGTGGCTTTTTCGTTAGGCGATGGCTTAAGGCCTGGCTGTATTGCCGATGCAAATGATGCCGCACAGTTTTCAGAGCTCGAAACCCTTGGCGAACTCACCAAAATAGCCTGGAAACACGATGTACAAACGATTATAGAAGGCCCTGGCCATGTACCCATGCACCTGATCAAGGCCAATATGGAAAAACAGCTCGAACATTGCGGCGAGGCGCCATTTTATACTTTAGGCCCTTTAACGATCGATATTGCACCAGGTTACGACCACATTACCTCGGCCATTGGTGCAGCCATGATCGGCTGGTTTGGCACAGCGATGCTCTGTTATGTAACCCCGAAAGAACATTTAGGCCTGCCAAATAAAAAAGATGTTAAAGACGGTGTAATTACCTATAAAATTGCCGCCCATGCAGCCGATTTGGCCAAAGGCCACCCAGGTGCACAATATCGTGATAATGCTTTAAGTAAGGCTAGGTTCGAATTTAGATGGGAAGATCAGTTTAACCTCTCGCTCGATCCCGATACGGCAAAAGAGTTTCATGATGAAACCTTACCTGCAGAGGGTGCCAAGATTGCACATTTCTGTTCCATGTGCGGACCAAATTTCTGTTCAATGAAAATTACGCAGGATGTGCGGGAGTATGCTGCAAAACAGGGCGTAGAAGCAGAAGAGGCTTTAGCGCAGGGCATGCAGGAAAAATCGAAAGAGTTTACCCAAAAAGGAAGCGAAATTTATTCTTAAACCGCTATGGAACTGATTGTAATCGCCAAACCGACAATTTTTAAAGAAGAATGTCATCTTGTAAATCAGCTTTTCGAAGCCGGTTTACAGGTTTTCCATTTGCGTAAGGAAAATGCCGATGAGGCCGGGTACCGCAAAATTGTGGAAGGGATTTTGCCTGAATATCATCCCCGCATTGCTTTACACCATTTCCATGCGCTGGCCAACGATTATAACATGAATAGAATCCACCATACCGAAAGTTTCAGAAAAAACTTATCGACGAACATAATGCCTAAAAACCAGATATTAAGCACATCCATCCACCAATTATCGGCTATTGATGCTATTGCAACCTATCACTACAGTTTTTACGGACCAGTGTTCAACAGCCTTTCCAAGCCTGGTTATTTAGGGATTATCCCGCCGGGTTTTCGGCTAAACAAGTATAACAGCAATACAAAATTAATCGCTTTGGGCGGCATTGGCCTCAACCAGATCGATCAGGTAAAAGAAATGAATTTCGATGGCGTTGCACTATTGGGCAGTATCTGGAACGATCCCGCTCAGGCTTTAATCAATTTTAAAAAAGCACAGCAACATTGCCTGGCGCACCATCAAGCACTTTAAAAACATCAATATGATTCAGTCCCTACAATATATCTCGCAAGCACCTAAAACAGGTACCCATATCGATGCCATTGAGCAGGTGCTCCAAGCTGGCGGAAAGTGGATCCAGCTCCGCATTAAAAACCAGGCCGAAGCCGAAATCCTGCCTTTTGCAAAAGCCGCACAAGCCTTATGCGAAAAATATGGCGCCAAGCTCATCGTAAACGATTTTCCGCATCTGGCTAAAGCAGTGGGCAGTTATGGTGTACACCTGGGCCTGCAGGATATGCCCATTCTCGAAGCCAGGAGAATTATCGGCAAACACCAGATCATCGGAGGTACAGCGAATACTTTCGAACATATACAGCAAAGGGTATCCGAAGGTGCTGATTATATCGGTTTGGGTCCATTCAGGTTTACCCGCACCAAAGAAAACCTGAGCCCGGTTGTGGGTTTAGCAGGTTACTACCAATTAATGGAAAAAGTAAGAACAGCCGGAATCAATATCCCGATTATTGCCATAGGTGGCATTGAAGCAGCTGATATTCCGGCTATACTCGAAACCGGAATTTACGGAATTGCCATCTCGGCAGCGCTCACCAACCAAACACAAACAGCTGCGGTTCTTGAAGAAATCAACAGCAAGTTCAGTATTCATTCGATTTAAAAATTACAGATATGTTAACCATAGCAGATCAAACCTTTAGCTCCCGCCTCTTTACCGGTACCGGAAAATTCAGTTCCGCTAAAGAGATGGAAAGTGCCTTAATTGCCTCGGCCTCCGAACTGGTTACCGTAGCGCTTAAACGTGTAGACTTAAAAGGCAAGGACGACGATATCCTCCATCACCTTAAATATCCGCACATTAATTTATTGCCTAATACTTCTGGTGTGCGCAATGCAAAAGAAGCCGTTTTTGCCGCTCAGCTGGCACGCGAGGCCTTAGAAACCAACTGGATCAAACTGGAGATCCACCCGGATCCAAAATACCTCATGCCAGATCCGATCGAAACCTTAAAAGCCACTGAAGAACTGGTTAAACTTGGTTTTGTGGTTTTGCCTTATATCCATGCCGACCCGGTTTTATGTAAACGTTTGGAAGATGTGGGCACAGCGGCCGTAATGCCTTTGGGCTCCCCCATTGGTAGCAACAAAGGGTTACGCACCATCGACTTTTTGGAGATTATCATCAGTCAGAGCAGGGTTCCGGTCATTATCGATGCCGGGATAGGTGCACCATCTGATGCGGCAAAAGCCATGGAAATTGGTGCTGATGCCGTTTTAGTGAACACCGCCATTGCCATAGCTAAAGATCCAACCAACATGGCCATTGCCTTTAAAATGGCTGTAGAAGCCGGCAGAATGGCTTTCGAATCTAAATTAGCCGCGCAAACACACTATGCTGCAGCAAGCAGCCCACTAACCGCATTTTTAGATGAAGAGTTTTAACGAGGTATTCGAATCCTACAACTGGGACGATACCAAGGCCAGCATTTACGATAAAACGGCTGCAGATGTAGAGCGGGCATTGAATAATACACAGCGTGAACTGGAAGATTTTAAAGCGCTTATTTCTCCCGCAGCGTTACCTTACCTCGAAGATATGGCGCAGATCAGTCAGCGATTAACTTTAGACCGTTTCGGCCGGGTAATACAAATGTATATACCGCTTTACCTCTCTAACGAATGCAATAACATCTGTACCTATTGTGGTTTCAGTTATGATAACAAGGTAAGGCGGAGAACACTCAACCCAATGGAAATTATGCAGGAAGTGGCCGTAATTAAGGGTATGGGCTACGATCATGTGCTGCTGGTAACAGGCGAAGCCAACCAAAGTGTACACACCGATTATTTTAAAAAAGTATTAGACCTCATCAGTCCACATTTTGCCCATATATCCATGGAGGTGCAGCCTTTGGATGTAGCCGACTATGAAACCCTCATTCCACACGGGCTAAATACGGTTTTGGTTTACCAGGAAACCTACCACCAGGATGATTACCGCAAACACCATCCAAAAGGCAAAAAATCAAACTTTCTGTACCGCTTAGAAACGCCCGACCGCCTGGGGCAGGCAGGGATCCATAAAATGGGGCTTGGCGTATTAATCGGACTGGAAGACTGGCGTACAGATTCATTTTTTACGGCCCTGCACCTCTCTTACCTCGAAAAACAATACTGGCAAAGTAAATTCAGTATTTCTTTCCCCAGGCTGCGGCCTTTTAGCGGTGGTTTAGAACCTAAAGTGGTCATGAACGATAAGGAATTGGTACAGCTGATCTGCGCTTACCGCTTATTCAACAGTGAAGTAGAACTGTCTATCTCTACCCGCGAAACCATGGCTTTCCGCAACCAGGTGATTAAGTTGGGCATTACCGCGATTAGTGCAGGTTCTAAAACCAATCCCGGTGGTTACCAGGTAGAACCTCAATCACTGGAACAGTTCGAAATATCAGACGAACGTTCAGCACAGGAAATTGCGGCCATGATCAGAAAACAGGGTTACGATCCTATTTGGAAAGATTGGGATATGAGTTTGATCCAAAAATCATGTTAGTAAAAGAAGAACTGAACCGTTACAACAGGCAAATGATCCTGCCCGAACTGGGCCTCGCCGGGCAGGAAAAGCTAAAAGCCTCCAAAATATTGGTTATCGGCGCAGGCGGTTTGGGCTGCCCGGTATTGCAGTATCTGGCCGCAGCAGGTGTAGGAACAATCGGGATTGTAGATGATGATGTGGTAGAATTGAGTAACCTGCACCGGCAGATTTTATATAACCATACTGATATTGGGCAACCTAAGGCAAAAATTGCCGCTGCAAAACTCCAATTACTTAATCCACATGTGGTTTTCAGTACCTATCACGAACGTTTTAGGGCTGATAATGCGGCAAACATTTGCCAGGATTACGACCTGGTGATCGATTGCTCGGATAATTTTACAACCCGTTACTTAGTGAACGATACCTGTGTGGCTTTAGGAAAAATACTCATTTTTGGCTCAATTTTACAGTTCGAAGGCCAGGTTGCCGTATTTAACCACCAGGGTGGAGCAAACTACAGAGACCTTTATCCAGCTCCACCAACTGAAAATGTAAACTGTGCAGAAGGTGGGGTAATTGGCATTTTACCCGGCATAATAGGCCTGTACATGGCCAATGAAGCCTTAAAATTAATCTGTGGCATTGGCGAAACTTTAGCCGGAAAACTAATGACTATCGATGCATTGAACAATACCGTATTGGTATTTAAAATTGCCGCAAAAAAACCAGCTGATACCACAAAACCAGCGCCAGCCAAAACTGGTAAAGCCATACCGGAAATTGATAAAACCACATTGGATAGCTGGCTGGAAACCCATGCTGATGAAGTTTTTTTAATTGATGTACGCGAAAGTTACGAACATGAAGATGGCAATATTGGAGGAATCAACCTTCCGCTGTACGAACTAACGGAGTCACTTACCCTTATCCCAAAGCACAAAAAAGTAGTATGTTATTGCCAAACCGGGCAAAGAAGCAAAATGGCGATGCAGTTGTTGGCAGGGCTTTACGAAGGAGAGGTATATAGTTTGAAGGAAGGAATTTAGTTCATTAGTTATTGGTTCATTTTGTTAACTGGTTAATTGTTTAAATCGGTTAACTGTGAGTTGATTGAGCGCATTCCGTCATACTGAACTTGTTTTACAAGTAGAAATATTATTTTCAATTGTCTTGTAGCTACTACGTGGTCAGTAGTTATCATGTTACCTGCAAAAATTCCGAAAAGCATCACTCGTCATTTAACCACAGAGGGCCCAGAGAGCAGGCACAAAGACTGCAGAGTTGGATGGAAAAAGCAGCCGTCATTCCCGCGCCGGCAGAACCATGCAGTGCTCAGCGAAGCTAATCTTAAAGTATACTATTTAAGGAATATAAGCAAATATAAGACACTTGAGCTTATATGGATCTTATATTTCTTACATGGTTCGAATCAAAAAAACCTTCCAGGAGATAAATCTATGCGGGTTAGATTTCTCGACTGCGTTGCACTCCGCTCGAAATGACGACACTCCGAACCTCAGGATGGCGCTGTGCCAGGAATAATGCATTGACTTACTCCAGACTGCCCACTCCAGACTAAAAATTCTACGTTTCCTTTGCAAAGCCAAAAATTGTCTCGGTAATTTGTATCTTGCTTTTCTAAATTAACCAATACTCGAGGGTGATGCTTGACCTTTTTTTAACAGATCTTATCCAAACCGGACAGGTAACCGTGCCTAACCAGATTGTAGATTTTGATGCTTATACCTCAGATCGGGCAATTATATTATTAGAGGAGTATTACTGGGCAGATGCCTTAACTATGCCATATACTGCCCCACGTTTTGACCCTGAAGCAGCGTTATGGGCAGCGAAATATATTTTCAGCACCATACAATTGGTTCTGCTCAGAGATATCGGCGAAGAAAAATTAAATCAATTACTAGTCGATTACAATGGCCAATATACACCCGAAGCGGTGTATTCAGCAGATTTGATGCTGCGTTTCCTGCCCGATATTTTCAGGTTCGCAAGCGGCCTGTCGCCAGAAGATCCATTAATTTACAAATTAAAAGCAATAGCCCGGCTTTGGCCCTTTTCGAGCATAGGGATAGCTGATATAAACGTAACTATAGGAGACAAAATACCCGATCACCCTTCGCTTAGGGTAGCCTATATTGATCGGCTCATATTGAAAAAGGATATGGGCAGGATCAATAGCAAACATGAATTAAAATTAGTGAAAGAAGCCTTGGGTGCATACCAGGCAAAACTATGGCCTGGTTTAAACCTGATCCTTAACGAAGAAACAATATGAACGAAACCCAGTTAGCCACGCATTTAACCATCGATAAGCTGAAGCAGGTACTACAGCATTTAAAAAAGGTTTTTGTTGGCAAAGATGAAATTATCGACCTTATGGGCATTTGCCTGGTGGGCAGGGAGAACCTTTTCATTTTAGGCCCTCCGGGAACCGCAAAAAGTGCAACCGTACGCGAACTTTCCAAATTGATAGATGGACAGACGTTTGAGTACCTGCTTACCCGTTTTACAGAGCCAAACGAACTTTTCGGCCCTTTTGATATCCGCAAGCTCAGAGAAGGAGACCTGGTAACCAACACAGCGGGTATGCTTCCGGAAGCATCGCTCATCTTTTTAGACGAACTTTTAAATGCAAACAGCGCCATATTAAATAGTTTGTTAATGGTGTTGAACGAGCGGATTTTCAGGCGTGGAAGAGAAACCCGTAAGCTACCTGCACTAATGGTAATAGGCGCCAGTAATCACCTGCCCGAAGACGAAGCCCTGCAAGCGCTTTTCGACCGCTTTCTCATCCGTGTAAAATCAGATAATGTTGATCCACAAGAACTAGATGCAGTATTAAACGCAGGCTGGGTGCTCGAACAGCATAATGGAAGTGATAAACCTGCTATCTCGGTAGCCGAAATTGCCAGTTTACAGGAGCTTACTGCAAAAGTAGACCTTCAGGAAGTCAGACCTGCCTATATCGAACTGATCCATAAAATGCGTAATGCCGGACTACAGGTTTCCGATCGCCGGGCTGTAAAATTGCAGCGGATGATTGCCGCAAGCGCATTGATCTGCAAACGAAATAAAGCCATCCCTTCTGATCTTTGGATATTAAAGCACATTTGGGATACAGAAGAACAGCGCGAAATTATCGCCAATATTGTTAATGTTATCATCGCTACCGATATTTCTGAAAACCAGCACCCCAGGGTAAAAGAAAACACCAAACCTGATGCAGAAGAAATTTATAAAGAGGTACAGCATTTAACCGAGCAATGGGCATTGCCCGAAATTGCAATGGCAGAAAGATCATCAATTAAAGACCGATTGGTACACCTGAACAACCGCTGCGAGTGGATTGGAAACGAAGCGCAGCGCAAATATGTACAGGAGCCGATAGATCTGCTTTGGAAACAGATTATGCAGTCTGCATGAACATGAAGGTACTGGTTTTAGAACGCAAATACCAAGATCAGATTGGTAATATCAGGGCGGTTGAGGGCTGGAGTGCCTGCAGGCAGGATGAGCTGATCTGGCTGAAGGGACCTTTGGATAATAAACACAACCAGGTATTGATCGATTCTCTCCCTATTTTGGCCAGCTATAAACTCGATGGGCAAAACCGTCTTTTCCCGGATGGAAAGTTAACCCCCGTTGCCCTGCTCGAGGTTGTGGAATGGAAAACATTGCCTGAATTTATGCCTTTAGAAATGCCTGTATCGGCAATTCCGGCACAACAGGCACCGCTAATGCCTGTAAACCTGCTGCGCAGCCAAAACCCTTACCCTGCATATGCCCTGCAAACCAATTTTGCGGCATGGAAAAAGTATGTGGATGGCGCTCCACAGATCCGTTTGCAGAAGCTAAAATTTGTGGTATCAACAGCGCAAGAAGTACTTATTATTGGCGATCCGCTTCCGCCAATACCTGGCAAAACTTTTTGGCTAAATGGAAATCTGCTTGTCCCGGCCGGATACAATTTTGACCCACCATTTTTAGGCAATCTGCTTAACCAAAAACTTAAACCAATTATACCCTCATATATTCTTTTTAACGAAAGCGGCAGGCAAAATACCATCGCAATTGATCTTTTTAAACCCGCTGACCGAGCAGTGATAAGACAGGTTTCATTTTAACATATGGCTTACTCCTCACAAAATACCGTCGACTATTTTAGGGCCTATCAAAATTATTTTTGGAGGTGGGCAGCGCGCGGACAGGTAATCGAATTTGCCAACCAAAAAACCATCTGCTACCGTGAAGACTTATCCAATATTTTAAAAGACCTTCCTAAAACTACCTCGCTTTCTTTAGGCACTATTCTTTTGATTTTGTGCGCTTGTAAAGATGATTGGGAAACCCTTTATAAGGCCAAACAAACGTTGTTCGATATCCGCTACAGCAGTACGGATGCCAGTAGCGTTATTGAGGATCCAGACCAGGGGCTAAAAACACAGGCCTACCAGTTTTTATGCATCGTTAACCAATTGCCGCATCAATACCGTTCAGAAATGAACAGGGTATTACTGCTCCAGTCTATTTTTGATGCATTAAACGTTAAGGGATACCATATGGGACTCTTGCCCATATTAAAGGAATTTAACAGCGGCGAAATGGACGAGGATATTTTTGGCGAACAGGCAGTGCTTAAACAAACAAACTTGGTTCAGGATCTCGCGCCATTGGCGGACGCCCTCGCTATTTTCGAAGATGTAGAAAGCTTAGTACTTAAACAGCGTACCAGCCTTATAGCGTTGCCTAAGCCCATTGATATTCCTCAGCCTGAACCTGTAGGCAAAGACCTTTTGGCCGAACTGGAAAACGATAAAAAAACGAATACGGTTAGCCAGCTGGCCAGAAGGATTATGGCTGCCTTAAGTATCCCGATGTACCTGAACAGCAATAACGAACAAAGTTTGGGCGGGATTTCTGATATCGCCAACAAAGGCACTTACGATAAACTGTTGCTGAGCGAACTCGCTCAAGACGATCTTCTGCTCACCGCCCGGCTGGCCAGTAATGAAGCCCTTTTTCTAAAACGCGAAACAGCACCTAACCATCAGGTGCAGCAGTTGGGCATAATTATCGATTCTACCTTAAAAATGTGGGGATCTGCACGGGTATTCGCTGTTGCAGCCGCTTTGGCGTTTAGGGAAAGTAAAGAAAAAAACCAACAGTTAAAAGTATGGCTGTTGGGCGGAAAAGACCTCAGTATAACAGCGCTCGAAACCAAAAAAGATACGGAGGCCTTACTCGAAAAAATGGATCCGGCACTGCACTGCGGCGAACCGCTGGTTAAGGCTTTCGCAACACATGCCGAAAAAAATGGCAGGTATATATTCATCACCTCTTCCCATTTTTTAAAAGATGCAACTGTTGCACCTTATTTTTTAAAAATCAGAAATCAGTTAAATTACCTGATCACCATATCTGCCAGCGGACACCTGCAGATGTTCCAAATCAGTAAAAATCAATCTAAACTGATCAGAGAGGCACATATCGATTTGTCCGATCTTGTAAGCCACGGCTATCAGAAAAAGGTTAAACGTATTAACCAGGCTGATCTGCCTGCTGCACTGAACGAACCTGAATTTCCACTTTATTACCCTACTTCAAAGATCAGGATGAGCGAAAATGATCTTTATGTGTTAAAAAACGATGGCATAATTGCTGTTACAATTGATTTACGTTTGCTTTATTGGCCAAAAAAAGCTTTTGGTGCTAAAGAACTGGCCGGGCAGTTAACCCGTGGAAAATATTGTTTTGGCGAGATGGAAGATACCCTTTTTATGCTCCTTTTGCCTGATAACAGCAAAGAACTACAGCTATACAAGATCGATACAGCGGCATATGATTATAGCTTAACTGAAATATCCATTTCGCATAAAGGCATAAGTGATATTCAGTTTATCGCTCCCTATTTTTATCTTAAGCACAAATATAAACTCATCATGATAGACCCCCGAAACGGAAACATTATCCCTTCCAACGAGGGCGATAGTGAAAGGGTAAAAAGCCGTGGTAGTGACTCCCGGATTTTTCAGCTCCGGATAAAAAAGCACCTGAATAATGGATATAGCACCATTAATACTGTAAAAAAGATTTACATCCATACCTTAGGGAGGATTATTGCTGATAAGAAAGAATTTTTGCTCATCAACAATGAGTTCCATTGGAAAGATAAAGCGGCGGATGTGGAGTGGCTAAACGCCAAATCACAGCAAATTTTAAAAGTAGAACATTTATCAAACATTAGGTTTACCAAATTTAGCTGGTCAAACGGAAGTTCGGCCATTATGGATTCGAGGGGAAAATTACACCTTAAAAGCAGTAAGCCTAATATTCCGGAGATTTGCATCATTATGGTGGTTGGCAAGCCAACGGCTTGCTGGAGTGCCGACGGGTACTTAAGTGGTGCATTCTATTTCACAAAAGTTCGGGGCAGCCAGTACCTGGAACCGCATGTATTTTATAAAAAATATATTCAGGCTTTTATAGATGGACTAAAATAATATGAAACTTCAACTCCGCTATCAGGCAAAATCTACTCATGCCACCTGGGGGGCTTATTTACCAGGCAGCCCCGCCGATTGGTTTGCAGAAATGGCCAACTGGTCTGTAGATTTTTTATCCATCAAGGCCTATCTTGTGCCCGAAAGTGTGGCACAGAACAATTGTATCGGGTTGTTTGTGGTTTTTGGAGCCGCTATTCCAAAAAGCGATCAGATCCGATATCCCTATACCCAGGTAACCGAGGGCTTTTTCATTCCTGTAAATGCCAAACTTTTCCCCGAACTGCGCAATAGCGAACTAAGTGCAGCAAAACTATGGGATGTACAGTTTTTTCATCCCAATATAGGCCTCGTTGGATTTGAACAACAGGATAGTTACCAGTTGGCAGATCTGATTGAAATACCAGAAACAGTGGCAAAGCCCTGGCTCCACAATTTGCCTTTAGCACCCGTTCTTCCGCAGCTCCGCTCGGTAATGATCGAACCACTACAAACCACCGATGCCATTGATGATTTAAAGGCATTGATTAATACACAGCCACTATCCGATATCCCAAAAACAGAAGAAGATCAAAAGCATAGCAATAAATGGAGCAACATTTTAAAACCGCTAAGCAACCTGGGGCTTTGGGTTTTGTTAGGCTTTGCTTTTATCGGTAAATTTCTGCTCCAAATCATTGCCTTTCTGGCTCCTAAACAGGCCGCTTCCATGGCCAATATACAAACCCCTAGTTTTCTGCAACAATTAGATGCCTGGATCAATCAAAAAATGGCCTCCATCGAAAAACAGCGGGACAGTGAACTCAATAGATTGGTGGAGCTATTTGATAAAGATAAAGATGCTGCTTTACAGTATGCCATCCCATTAAATAGTGCATACCTGAATCGTGGCACCGCAGCACCATCTGGCAAATTAAGCAGGCAAAGTTTAAACCTGAATTTTAAGAATTTTGGCAATGGACTAGCTGCCGATGTATGGGATCTGGGCAGTTATAGATGGGAACTTCAGCAACGTTACGAAAAAACGGCCACACAGGCCGTAATAGATCGCGATTTTAAAAAGGCAGCCTATGTTTATGCCCACCTCCTGGGCGATCTTGACAGAGCAGCAAGAACCTTACGTGAAGGCAAACATTATCGCGAAGCTGCGGCAATTTATAAAGACCACCTTAACAATAAAAATCTGGCAGCCGAGTGTTTAGAAAAAGGCGGGCTTTTAAACGAAGCCATAAATTTATATGTAGACCTGGCCAATTACGAGAAAGTTGGCGATCTGTATGTGCAAATGGGACAACAGCAGCAGGCACTAAAATATTATGAAGATGTAGTGCTGCAATCGCTGGGCGCCAGAGATCATTTAAAGGCTGCAAGCATTATCGAACTCAAAATTGGAGACCCTAAAAGAAGTGAAGCAGTGTTACTTAGCGGCTGGCACAACAACAACCAGGCAGAACAATGTTTAAAACATTATTTCGAAATTAGGGTGCAAAACGGAATACCTTTAAATAAAACAGTTAAGGCCTTTTATACAGAACAGCTAAGCAAGGGCAAAAACACCGTTTTTTTAAGGGTACTTGCCAATGTTGCCGAAAACAGTGAAGATGAAAGCTTTCGCGAAACAGCTTTAAACATCTGTTACGAAATTGTAAGCCAACAAACTACGGCGGGCGATTTTAGTGCGTTAAAAATGATGGATCGGTTCATGCGCCAAGATCCAATGATCGTTCAGGATGTAAACCGTTATGCCATTAACCATTATAAAGAGATTAAACAGCAGCAGGCTGATCGTTATATTCAACTGGACCGTGAAATAAAGTGGGTTGATTTCTGTAGTTTCCACGATCAGCTGATCGGCATTGGCATCAAAAATGAAACCCTGCAGCTGCTCCGCATGAAGTGGGAAGACTGTATGGATTATTTATACCTGTTTAAAGCCAATGTTGACGATTATTATGCTTTAATAGCCGATGCAGGCATATCGAACCGCATTTTAATCAGTGGGGATGCCGTTCCAAGTGAACACCGCAAATTACCTGAAACCCACAATTTCGAAAGGGAAATCGTTCTTTCTCAAATCTGTTGGTTAGGCCAAAATATGGCTGCCGCAATCGAATCTACCGACCAAAAAACGCTTTCTGTTCTTCTAACGCATGGTGAAGACATTCGGTTAAACAGGTACACGGTAACAGGGCAGCCATTAACTTCTGTTGTTTGTACCTGGGATAAATCGT
This sequence comes from Pedobacter sp. R-06, assembly GCF_049913135.1. Taxonomy (NCBI): domain Bacteria; kingdom Pseudomonadati; phylum Bacteroidota; class Sphingobacteriia; order Sphingobacteriales; family Sphingobacteriaceae; genus Pedobacter; species Pedobacter sp. R-06. The sequence continues at coordinate 5,535,684 of NZ_CP183977.1, forward strand.
CGATTGATGCCTATCAGATTTTTTCGAACAAGAACAAAATGTACTGGCGAAAAGACCACCTGTATTTTATCGGGAGCGATATGTTGGTGCGTACAGCTGATACCGGAATACTCGAAATGTTATTTTTCGAATCGCCCATTATCAACTTTTCGGTAAGCAGTGTGCATACTGCACTAAAAATAGCCGTATTAACAACCGATGGCTGCCTGGTTGTTAGCCCTACGCTAAAAGAAATGCCCATCAGTATCCCGCTTTTCGCGGCAGACTTAAGTGCGCATGGTATACAGATACTTCCAGACAATCACCTTGTTGTAGCCAACAGCGAAAAAGCACGGGTATACGATATCAGCGGAAAAAAAGCACAGCTACTTTTTGAGGTCATAACCGATCATGATATTATACGCATTTTTAATGTTCCTAAACGGCATCATTTCGGTTTACTCGAGGCCGATAACCGGATTTCGGTACACATTATCGATATAGAAGAATAATTGAATGAGGTTAATTGTAGGCCAAACGCCTGTCTGGCCCCATCATCACTTCCCATCTTTTTAACCACAAAATACACAGAGAGAAGGCACAAAAACCACAGCGTGTGATGATAAATAATGAAGTTGATGTGGTGGTAAAAGCGGCCGTCATTCCCGCGCAGGCGGAACCTTAAACTCAATGCATTACCATATAAGGAATTTAAGAAAATATAAGGCCTCAAGCTTATAATGAACCTTATATGTCTTATATGGTTAATCAAAAAGATCCTTCACTTCAACCACCCTTAATACAAGCGCTACCACTAACAGATACTAAAAAGTTCGTCATCCGATAGCTAGCTATCAGATGCGGGGAAGAATCCCGAATGTTCGGGAAAGCAATCTTACATCTATCGGTTATAGCAACCGCACTAATTACGCCATAGTACCCGGCTTGGGACTAAAATCCCATCTTCTCCGCGCTTTAAATCGCTTTCATTTCATGCGATAGTTATCTGATCAGGATAACAAATCACTAATAATCAACTTCCAGCTAACCTTCTCTTTTTAGAAAAAATTGAATAGTTTAGCAATTGATAAATTAACGGAATCTCAAATGCTCAAAGAGTGCTCCACGCATGAAAAAACACCTTAAATATATTGATGGCAGCTCAGATAAATTCTGGCAGATTGAAGTACTGAACAATTGTTATACCGTTACTTACGGCCGAAATGGAACCAGTGGTACTTCGCAGACCAAAACTTTTGATGATAACCAACAGTGTTTAAAAGCCGCTGAAAAACTGCTGAGCGAAAAAACAAAAAAGGGCTATTCTGAAACAGGCGAGGTGGTTACTAACCAGACTATAAAAACAGCTAAAAAAGATGGCAATAAAGATGTAGCAGAAATATTAAATGCTTACGATGCCATTCTGAAAGAGAAAAACCTTGCCGCACTTTTACCCTTTCTGCAAGAAAATGCCAAAGGAAATATAGAGGTACTTAAAAAGCACATTAAGGCAAAAAAACGTTATTGGATGGCGTTCGTAGATCTCTCCAACGAGCCACAATTTAAAACAGGAAACTATAGCTGGGGTACCAGGGGCGATGAAAAATTAAGGGAGATAATCACCCTTACCGCAATCGGCATATTGAGCAAAACGGATATCATGTCCTGGGATGAGGTCTTCGATTTATTGGCCAAGGCGAAACAAAGAAACTCTATTTTAGCGGTCCTTCAATGGGCAAAACCCGATTGGATCAACGAATTTATTCTCGATAAAATAAAAAAGAGCGAGTGGCGAAGTTTTAGTTACCAAACCCTAAGGTTTCTCGAAAGCCATGCTTTAATTACCGTACAGCCCGAGCTTTATGCTTTATGTTTAGCAAATGCCAATGAGTGGGTAACCAAGGTGAAACCAAGAGATTTTATCCAATATATTGTAAACGATGAACTAGCCTATACACGCGATGTGCCCAATTTATACCTTTACGAAACCGGGATACAGAATAATCACTTCAGAGATAGCGATAGCCAGGCCTATAACGAATTTTCTATATGGGAAATTATTTATAACACCTTACTCCAGGAAGGCAAATTAGACCGCCAGCAGTTTATAGAACAGGCCATTTTAATCCAAACCAAAGCATGGAATAATAACCTTAAATCTTTCTATCGTAAAAGATTAACAGATTTAAATCCTGGCGCAGCCGAACTTATTGTTTATCAGGAATATATTTTTGCCTGTTTACAATATGCTTTTGCACCGGTTGTTAATGCAGCAATAGAGTTGGTTAAACAGATTTATGAAGAGAAAAAGTTTAACGTAAATTCTTTTCTTGATTGGCTTGAACCTTTGATGATGAGCAACGATAATAAAACTGCCATCAAAAATATTTTACCGGTTTTAGAAAAGCTAAATAAATCGCAGCCTAAGCTAAATAAAAAGATAACCGCGCTTATTGCTGATGTGTATGTAGTGCCCGATCTTAACCTGCAGGAAAGGGCAAGTAAACTGCTTTTAAAAATTGCCTCACCAAAAGATGCAGTCTTACGCGATAAATTATCGGGCTATACTTCGCTAATGCTGGGAAATGTCCGCTCGGGTTTAAGCAGCTTACTGGCCGCAGAAGATCTTCTTCCGGCAGTTGATGAATTAGCAACCTATCATTACGAACCTAAGCAAGAACAGGTTTTACTGGAACCGATCGTATTGCCAAAAGATTGGAACGAGGTACTTTATCTGTTCGGTAAATTTATCTCATCAGAAGAAATTACCGATGGAGAAATCTTATTGAACGCCTACATTAACCAAAGGCATTTGTTTCCGGCCGATTATGCCAAACAGCTGGCCCCTTATGGCAAACAAGTAGAAAAGAAATACTTTGAGAGTGTCCATAAAAATTACATCGGCACATTTCTGCGCGAAAAAATAAAAAGTATCGATTACGTTTTTACCATAGAACAAAGTACCTATCACAAAATAAAAACGCTGCTGCTCATCAGGCCTTATTTAGATATCGTACAAAAAAGAATGGCCAGCAATATCAATTTGCCCATGCTCTCTTTTCCCAGCCATTATCCATATTGGGTGGCACCAAAAGTGCTTTTAGAAAGGCTAATTGCCTACCAGGAAAATGGGGCAGAAATTAACCCGCTCGATTTAACCATCGCCATTGGCCGTATGCCACGAGAGCAGGTAGAAGAAGCCATCCCTTTATTGGGCAGGCTTACCGGACCGCTTAAAGCCTTAATGGCCTTCTGTCTCGGCACCACCAAAGAGATTGTTGTTAAATCAGACGGTATTTTTAATAAACTCTTAAATAAAATCAATAGCCCGGCAGATGTAAATTTTAAAAGTGTATGGGCTGTAGCGGCCCGCACCTACTATCCTGACGAAACCTTTACCGAATTTAGCAATACCTACCTTAGCGATTACCCCATGGCTGTTTCTCCTTTTAAACCCGAAATCAGCATTAAGGAAAAATGGAATGAATACATGAACTATCAGACCAAAAAAATGGAAAAATCTCCATCCTGGTACGCCATCGAATTCGATTCTCCCGCCTATGTAAACACACCAGGTTATTTCCTTTTTGGCTTAGACCTTTACGGCCGGAAAAACAGTTGGGAGTATATGATAAGCGGAGAGGGCAATATCAATTACTGGAACAGCCTGATGCCGCAAAATGCTGATGCATTAAGCTGGTTTATGCTCCGTTCTTCTTGCATCCATGCCAGCGGTGGGGTATCAGAACTGAAAGGTTTTCTCCATGTAACCAACAGTACAGGGTTCCGTTTTTCCGATATCTCGATGCTCGTTTTTGCCTGCATGTTTTTTATGGATAAAAAAGAAGTGCGTTTAATGGCATCAGAAGTTTTGATCAACCTGATCGAAAAACGAAGTATAAACCTCGATCTGCTTGCGGTTAAACTAGCTTATCTGGCATCGAATAAATATGGTGCATTTTTACGCCTGGTAGAAAGTATCGGTGCCTTAAAAGATGTTTCTGCATTGCATAATTCCGCTTTTCTAAAATTGCTCGAATCCTTATTTAAACACCTGGTAATTAACGATAAACTTCCTGTTAATTTTAAAAAACTGGTAGAACATTACATCGATGTCCTCTTCAAAACCAATCAAAACCCTTCGGCAGCAGCAATTGCTTTTTTCGAAAAATGGAAAGATAATGCCTCCCTTAAAAGTTTAATTAAACAAATCATCAAAGCCTAACATGACCGATCTCCAATATCACTATAGCGGTGTTTCTACCTTTACCAAAACAAAAGGCATAAACAGCCTGGTTTTGGCTCATCAAACCGAAATAGAAACTGTAAACAATATCCCCTGTTTTTTTTGGGGCAACTTAACCGATCCTTATATAACCGCTAAATGCTGGAGTACCATTGCCAAAGTAGTACGCTCCAGCTTCGGACCAATTCCGCCAAGTTTACGCGATCCTATTGTTACTGCAGGCACCGAACGCATCAGGTTCGAAGGTTTTTCTTCCTGCAACGGGGTCTATGTCCGCTTAGATATGAAACCCGAATCTATCGACGGAGAATTTATAGCCAGTGGCACTACCAATGTCGATTTTAACGACCCCATGCTTAATGCCTTAAACAGCATTCAAAAAAACGAAAAAGTAACCCTGGCCGTTGGTCAGCAAGATGTACAGATAATTACCACCAAAACTAAGGTAGTAGAAAAAAAAGTAACCTTACCCACACGCTGGATTAAAGGTTTAACCAGCGTACAGCTTTACCTGGCCGATATGGACCTCCGGTTCGAGCTGAACAAAATACAAACCATACAGCTTTTTCAAAACCTGCCAAAAGGCGCCATTAAAGGCGATTTCTTTATTGCGAAAAGAGCAGGCAAATTTATGTTCTCTACCATTGCCACGGCCGATGCCGTTCGTGTGGGTGGCTTACACCGTCTCCGTTTATTAGATGGTATTTTAGCCATTGCCGATAAAGTTTTCATTTACGAATCGGCCGATAAACAAACCGTTGCCTTTGTATATGAGTTTGGCAAAATGCAGTTGCTGATGGCTTTCTCCCCAGACGCCTACAGGGGCTTTTCCGGCGAAGGTAAAGCATTAGATCAAATGACCGAAAACCTTCCGGCAGAATGGATATATGGCTTAAACAGCTTACTTAAAGCCAACGAAAACTTTGATCCTACTTTACTTTCCATTGAACACGATATCGATTTCGGCACCATGAATCAGCTCACCTCCAGTTTATCCGCTATCGGTTTACTGGGTTATGATGTGATGGGAAGAAGCCATTTTTACCGCCAGCTTCCATTTAAAACCGAACGCATTTTGAGCTTAAACCCCCGGCTTAAAAATGCCAAAAAACTGATCGATGAGCAACAGGTTAAAATGGTTAAAAAGGAAAACGATTATATAGAAGCCGAAGTTAAAGGCACAGGCGTACTACACAAGGTAGTAATCGATAAACAAGGCTACCGCTGTACCTGCGAGTGGTTTACCGCTTATCAGGGCAAAAGAGGTATTTGCAAACATATTCTGGCCGTAAAGATGGTTGCAGGATAGTTAGGATAATTGGTTCATTAGTCATTGGTTCACTTTGTTAACTGGTTAATTGTTTAAGTCGGTTAACTGTGAGCTGATTGAGCGCATTCAGTCATACTAAACTTGTTTTACAAGTAGAAATATTATTTTCAATTGTCTTGTAGCTACTACGTGGTCAGTAGCGATCATGCTACCTGCAAAAATTCCGAAAAGCATCACTCGTCATTTAACTACAGAGGGCCCGGAGAGCAGGCACAAAGGCCGCAGAGTTGAGCAGAAAAATAGCGCCATTAAGCTTATATGACCTTCTATGTCTTATATGGTTCAAATTAAAAACACCTTCTGGCAGAGATCTATGCCAGTTAAATTTAGCTTCGCTGAGCACTTTGTGGTTCTCGCCTGCATTACACTCCGCTCAAAATGAAGACACTCCGAAACTTCAGAACGGCGCTATGCTAAGAATAACGCATCGATCGACTCACGACTCCGGACTCACGACTTTGGGCTAAAAAAAACGGCTCAATCTTTGCTTCTCCCCAGAATAAATCCGATAAGAAACCCCATTTTAGCTCATGAACAAATTACCAGCACTATCCCCAAAACCATTCGTATCCCTTTTAATCCTGTTAACTCTTTTCCTCTCAGCCTGTTCCGAAACACCAGAACGTTTTTTCGACATTGCCATCTTAAACACCAACATGATCAACGATTTTGCCAGCGCCGATCTGGCCCGCCACATCAACGACGAAACCAAAGAATATCCCGATATCCCATCCAGTAAAAAGAAAGGCAACGAAGCCTCCACCAACCTCAACTACAAAATTTTATACCTTGAGCAATCGCTCGAAAAGGTAAAAAAACTGTCTGCTTCTGGTGATGAAGAAAAAGAAATTAAAGCCCTTTCGCAGCAATTGTACGAACTCGTAATCCCCGTTTATAAAAACGAATACCTGGCTTATGCCAAACTGTGCGACAGCAAAGGCAGCCAAAGTGCCAAAGATGAAATCATTAACAGCATCGACCAGAAATATGGCGCCCGTTTTGAGCAAAATTTTAATGCCTTAATGGAAAAAGGCAAGGCTTATGCGCAAAAAAATAACATCCAGGTAAACTGGGGTAAATAAAATAAGTAATGGTTTAATCCAGGTGTGATGCATTTGGGGTAAACCATTAATAGCCGCTAAATACATTTCATAGCCCAGTAATAGGTTAAACTATTGTTGGGCTAATTGTGCTTCAGAAAAATCGGTAATACGATTATCATCAATCTCATGCTCCGGCTTTTCAACGCTAACTTTTCTCTTCATCCTACTTACCCAATAACCACAAAGGCTTACAAAAATAGCAGCATATAAAAACCATATTAAACGAGTAAGCAAATACCTGTAATTAGAAGTATGATCTCTTAAGATACCTAGTGATAATGGTTTAAGTGTTCTAAGTGTGTCTGGCGGATAAAGGCCAGCAGCCGTAAAAAATTCATGATTACGACCATGGCCTTTATACCATACCTTGCCCAATGAGTATTTCGTAAGTGTATCAGGTATGGTAATCTTTCTTTGCTGTCGTAAGGTTTTAAGATCTAAAGGGATGATGCTTACACCAGGTTTTTGATCTCCTTCTTTAACGGGCTCGTAATGATCGCCATCCCAGTACATGTGTTTCTCACCCGCTTTAGGCATCCTCCCCGTTGTAGCCATACGCTCCCAGGCTATAAAAGAAATGCTCCCCATAAAAAGTAAAATAATACAGGAAATGATAATATAGCTACTGGGGATTAATCTAGTGGAATCTTGGTTTGTATTATCTCTTCCCTTCTTACCCCCACCATGTACTTTGCGGTCTTTTTCTATTTTCTTTCCATTAGCCACTTGCTGAAAAAAGTGTTTTAGTTCTTCTTTGCTAAACTCGCACCACTCATCGTAAGTTGGGAAATCGATTAACCAAGCAAAAAGTTTAACATGATTGTCATCTCTAATATTTGTGCCAATTGTCAAAAAGGTAATTAGTGGTCTAAATTTATCTAAATCAAATCTTTCAATACTTCTCATTTGATCCTCATGTTCATTTGTAGGATCAAACACAGATCGGATAAGATCCTGATCTACTCTTAATCTTTTCCTCAAAAAAACTGAAGCACATTCTGCTCTTAATCTATCTCGCTGTAGCTTTTCCAAATTAGTCGTTAATAGCCGTTTTTCTTTCTTTAATAGATAGAAATCGCGCAGTGATCTTTTATACTCCTCAAACATTTTCTTTAAAAATTTAGCGTAAAAATAAGGCGGAATAAGTGGAATATTTACGGTTTTCCGGAATTACAGCGGAAACTTAGGAAACATCGGAATGTATTGATAACTAATCTTTTGACTCACCCCATATTTGCATCGTTGATCAGCACAGACGGCGATTCATTATCAAAGCTAAATTAAAAAACTGATTAATAAAAGAGTAGAAATCGCGGTTGTGAATAGCCGGTTTGGGAAGCAGTTATTGGCTTCCGCGACAGACACTCAACACTTCCCAAATTTTCAGAAGGCCTTCTGATTTACAAACTGCAGAAAGGCCCGCGAATGGTTCGCGGGTACTCTGCCTAATAAATCAATTCTAAAAATTTAAGAAATGTTCATTCCATTATTTATTGCGATCCTACTAGGATTGGCAACGCCTACAAATACAAACCATTCTGCTTCTTGTGGCGGAACAACAACAGTAAACACTGCTGATACTGATCCGGGTGAGCCAGGAGATACCCCTCCGGGCGACGATACAGGTGGTGAAAATGGCCACTTGCCACCACCTAAAATAGGTGATTAATACAGTTACAAAAAGGCGGCAGCAGTGCCGCCTTTTTCTTTTAATACTGTTTTTATATTGTTTTGTCAAACTCCTAATAATCATTGATTATTTTCTTAGCTTAGGGTAAAAAACAATAACCTTGAAATATTACTATTTTACGTTCCTCTCGCTATTATTTTTTTTCTCGTGTTCGCAACAGAAAGCAACAAAAGAAAAAACAACCATCAATCCAGATTATGATAAAGCATTCGAATTTAGGGAAAAGAAAATACCTGATAGTTCCTTTATATATTTTAACAAGGCAAAAGATGTCTTTTTAAAACAAAAAGATAGTTTAGGAACTGCAAAGTGCCTAGTAAATATGGCCATAATTTCTATTGATAAAGGGGATTATTTTGGCGGTCAGGAAATTTCGACCGAAGCATTAACTTATTTCAATAAGGACAAAACAGAACAATTTGTATATCTAGAATCCGCCTTTCACGAGCTTGGCGTAGCATCTTCCTACTTAAAAAACTATTCGCAAGCCATTATATTCTATAATCAATCAATATCTTATGCACAAGATAGCATATCGATACTGGTAACCAAGAATAATATCGCAAACGCCTATGGTAAAATTGGTGCTTATCAAAAAGCACTTGCACTCTTTAGCAACATTTTAAAAAAGAAGATGAGCAATGAAAATTTCGCAAGAATATTATCCAATTATGCCTTTAACAAATGGAAGCAAAATCCTCGCTATAATGCTAAACCCGAGCTTCTAGCGGCTTTACATATACGGCTAAAAGATCATGATCTTTGGGGACAAAACGCCAGTTTTGCACATTTGGCCGACTACTATACCCTTAGCCAACCAGATACAGCCTTGTTTTATGCACATAAGATGTATGAAGGTGCTAAAAAACTAAAAAGTCCTGATGATCAATTGCAATCGTTACTAAAAATTATAAAATTAAGCCCAGAAAAAGAAACAAAACAATATTTCAATATTTATAAAAATCTAGACGATAGCCTACAAACTGCCCGCAATGCAGCCAAAAATCAATTTGCTCTAATCCGCTACGAAACGGAAAAAAACAAAGCCGATTTTCTGAAGGCCAAAGCTGAAAATATTCAAAAACAAAAAGATATACTGCTCAGAAATATAGGAATTGGTACTTTGGGGCTCTGCTTAATATTTGGTTATTTTTTATATCAAAGAAGACAGAAAAACCTAAAGCAGGAAAAGGAAATAGAAGTTAAGAAAACGGAACTCAAATACGTAAAAAAAATTCACGACCGTGTAGCCAATAGGGTATACCAGGTCATGTCGGAAGTAGAAAACACAACTAAAATAGATAAGAACGATCTTGCCGACAAACTTGATGTAATCTATAAAATATCGAGAGATCTTTCTTACGACAATAAAGATGTCCATAATGAAGAAAGCTTTTGGATTGAACTATCGAAAATGTTATACGCTTATGCCTCCGCGAAAACGAATATAGTCATTGAAGGTGGTGGAGAAAAACTTTGGGAAGCGATTAAAGAAGACACTAAAGCCGAAGTATTTTGCATTTTGCAGGAACTGATGACCAATATGAAAAAACATAGTGAGGCAGATTCCGTTACTTTAAATTTTAAACGTGAAAATGATAACATAACTGTTTTATATGTAGATAATGGAAAGGGAATGGAGATTTTAACGCCTAAAAACGGATTAAGAAATACGGAAACCCGTATAGAAAGTATTTCGGGCCATATTACTTTTGATACCAGGCCTGATGGAGGGCTTCGTGTTGAATTTTCATTTCCAACCTTATAAAAATATAGATATGTTCAAAAACGTACTCATCGCAGAAGATCATGAAATTGTTAGTAAATCGCTACGCAGCGCCCTTACCGATCTTGGCATTACTATAACCGATAAAGATTACGTATTTTATTGTGACGATGCATTTACACGCGTACAAAAAGCACTGCGCGATGGCAACCCTTACGAACTGATCATCACCGACCTTTCTTTTGATGAAGACTATCCAAAACAAAAGATAGCAGGCGGCAGGGAACTGATCAAAGCTTTAAAAGAAATACAGCCCGATTTAAAAGTACTGGTGTTTTCCATAGAAAACAGGGCATTAATCGCCAATACACTGTTTAAAGAATTAGATATCGACGCATACGTGCCAAAAGCCCGCCACGATGCAAAAGATCTTAAACTGGCTTTGGAAAGCATTTATAAAAACAAAAAATACCATTCGCCGAACCTGAGGCAAAAAGAAGAATACCTGCACGATTTTACCCGTTATGATAAAACAATTGTTTCGCTCATTTTAGATGGGAAAACCCAAAAAGAAATGTCGGGCATTTTAAAACAAAAGAAGATGGAACCATCTGGCTTGAGCAGCATCGAAAAACGGATAAATTATATCAAAACTGCGCTCAACATTTCAAATAATGGTCAGTTAATTGCTTATTGCATCGCAAATAAAGTAATTTAGCCGAGGCTAGCCTTCAGTCCATAATCGGGAGTCGATCGATTTCGTTTAGTCACTCCCGCAATTGTCCTTATTCGTGGTTGTCATCCTGAGGGGTAATTTATTTTATAAAAATCAATATAAATGACGTTAACTTTATAGAGAGTTAAGGAGGATAGCAGCATAACAGTCGCATTAATAGTGCATTAACCTGTGCCTGAGCTTTGTTTTAGCGTATAATAGTAATCAATATTGGTGAATCGTTTGATATCCCGCATGGTAGTAATATCCTTATCTGAAATACGTTGAGCTTATCTTCCTAAAAAAAACATATATTACTGGATATGAATGTTTTAAGCAAAATTTATCCCAATAGTGCAGGCATTGATATTGGGAGTGAAAAGGTTTATGTTTCTGTCGAAAACCAATCAGTGAGGAACTTCCGCACTTTTACTTCCTGTTATAAGGAATTGAGTGCCTATCTAAAAGAGTGTTCAATAACCCATGTTGCCATGGAAGCTACGGGCGTTTATTGGATTACCCTTTATGATGTTTTAGAGGCTGATGGGTTTGAGGTTACGCTGGTAAACCCAGCCGACAGCAAAAACCTTCCGGGCAGAAAGACCGATGTCCAAGACTGTCAGTGGATTCAGCAGCTCTTTAGCTACGGGTTACTCCGCAAAAGTTTTGTTCCTGAAGATATTGTAAGAAAACTGAGGGTTTATACCCGGATGCGGGAAGATAAGCTACAGATGGCCTCCTCCCACGTTCAGCATATGCAGAAAGCCCTAACCCTGATGAACATAAGGTTGCCAGAAGTGCTTTCACAAACCCATGGTGCCAGTGGAATGGCAATGATACAGGCTATTCTTGAAGGAGAACGGAACCCTGAAAAACTTTTGGCATGCTGTACCCCATCCTTAATCAAGAACAAGGGGAAAGATATTTTGCTCGCTCTTGAAGGCAATTACAAAGAAGAATACCTTTTCGAACTTCTGCAGGCCTATGATGGATATATGTTTTATATTGATCAGGTTTCCAAATGTGATATAGAAACAGGAAAAGTCCTTCAGGATTATAATAATTCTTCCAATAAAGATTACAAAGACGGGCATCCGGTCAAACCAATCCGCCATAATAAGCCAAATATTGATCAACTACACCAATTATTATTAGGAATTCATGGAGCAAACCCGACCACCTTACCAGGTTTAACAGATTACAGTTTAATGAGGCTTACGGCTGAACTTGGCAACAATATTAAGCAGTGGCCTTCAATAAAAAACTTTGTTTCCTGGTTGGGTCTGGCGCCAGGTAAGCATCAGTCAGGAAAGATGAATAAAAGAAGCAAGAAAAAACCTGTAACCAGAGCGGGGCAAATATTTAAACAGGCAGCCCAGTCTATACTGTTAAGCAAACAGCCAGGGCTGGGAGCCTTTGCCAGAAGACTTAAAGCAAAAAGGGGTTCCGGCATAGCTATAAAAGCTACCGCAAGAAAATTAGCGGAACTTTATTATAGAATATTTGATAAAGGGATGGATTATGTTGAACAGGGAGTAAAGAGATATCAAGAAAAATTAAAAGAACAACAGATCATTTTCCTTCAAAAGAAAGCAAACGAACTTAATCTACAATTGATTGAAAATTAGTCTATTACGGAAAGACGTCAATGGTAGCGGAGTCGAAGGATCTTCAACGATGAAAAGAATTTTACTGCTTTTAACAACCTCAGCGTGCGCTGTGACATGCTTCTGTGAATCTGTGTAGTTAAAAAAAGAGCTAATGTTTGGTGTTTAACATGGATAATCGCTAGGCTATTCAACCATGAACTATTAAACCATCACCCAATTAACCTATCCTAAAAGATTGCTTCGGCTCCCTCAATCCGGTCTCGCAACGAAAACAGCTATAGACTATCAACTAATGAACTATTGACTAATGAACCAACCTACGGTTTCCCGTAAGGATGCGCCATATTCCTCCTATACTTTTGAGCAGCTAAAAAAAATCACGATGGGAAAATTTATCATTACCAAAAGAACAAACGGTGAATACCAGTTTAATCTCGAAGCAGCAAACGGCAGGGTTATCCTCACCAGCGAGGGCTACGCCACAAAAGCAGGCTGCAACAAAGGTATCGAATCGGTAAAAACCAATGCACCAACCGATGTCAGGTACGACAGAAAAATTGCCAAAAACGGAGCCTACTATTTCAATTTAAAAGCTGCAAATGGCGAAATTATCGGCACCAGCCAAATGTATACTACTGCTGATGCCAGAGACAATGGTATCGAATCGGTTAAAGAAAATGCACCGAATGCATCAGTAAGTGATGAAACCATTTAATGCAAAAGTTATGGATCTTAAACTAAACTTAGAACAACTTCATCAGCGCGTGGTGGGATTAAAAGACCAGATCAATACCGAAGAGGCTACGAAAAATGCATTTGTAATGCCCTTTATTCAAATCCTTGGTTACGATATTTTTAACCCTACAGAAGTTATACCCGAACACATCTGCGATATTGGCACCAAAAAAGGTGAAAAGGTAGATTATGTGATCCGTAAAAACAATGAACCCATCCTCATTTTCGAATGTAAACACTGGAAAGAAAGTGCCGATGCGCACAACTCTCAGTTACACCGCTACTACCATGTTTCTAAAGCACGGTTTGGGGTATTAACCAACGGTACGGTTTATAATTTTTACGCCGATCTGGAAAAACCGAATATTATGGACGAGAAACCATTCTTAACCATCGATATCGAAGACCTGAAAGATAACGCCATTAAAATCCTCGAAAGTTTTACCAAAAATGAATATAATTTAGAAACGATCCTTGATTCGGCCGAAAGTTTAAAATACATTAAAGCCATCAGAAAGGAATTTGAAAAAGAAATAGACAGCCCTTCTGATGAAATGGTGAAGCTATTGGTTAACCGTTTTTTCGATAAACCCTTAACCGCAAACCGGATGATTGCTTTTAAAGACTATACCAAAAAAGCCCTTACTATTTCCATTAACGAATCCATCAGCGACCGCTTAAAATCGGCATTGAATATTAACGAGAAGATCGAGAAAAAGGAGGAGGGCAAAGTAATGCCCATAAATGAAGATCCCGATACTTCTAAAATCGTAACTACTGAAGAGGAATTAGAAGCCTTCCAGATTGTAAAGGCCATTTTGCGCGAAAAGATACCTTCGGCACGGATTGCAGCCCGCGATACCCAATCTTATTTTGGCGTACTGCTTGATGACAATAACCGCAAACCCATTTGCAGATTCCACTTTAATACCGCCAATAAATACATCGAAACTTTTCAGAACGGAAAAGATACCGGAGAGAAAAAGCAATTGTTCAACCTCGATGAACTTTATGATTATAGAAACCAACTGCATCAAACCCTGTCGCTTTATAATTAACCTTTCGATACTCAAAAAATGCAGGGATTGCTTTATTGTCTTGTAGGTAGCAGACAAGGGCAATCCCTCATTTTTATTCTTTTACTTCCTTAAGTGCGCCTGGTTATCCTGAACGGGCTTTAGCACATAAGCGAAACACCTATGCCAGTTAGTGGTTATTTTTACCATATCAGACAGGTAAGGTGGATGATAATGCTGTGCCAAGACTAAGATAATTTTTGCATTAGGGTTAGCCGTAAGGAATACATTTTTTGCCGAAATACCTTAGTGGCATGAAACATCTCGTTATACTGTTATTGTTAACACTCCTACTGGACAAAGCGCTGGCCCAAAAACAGAAAGTGATTACTTATCAATTAATGGAACCCGGTTTCAATAACAAAACAATTAAGGGCGCCATCAGCGAGGTATACACTACAAAACGTTATGGCAAAACTTTCTGGTGGGTAGTAATCGGTACCGACACCATTATCCATGTATGGCGCAGGCACCTCGATACGGCAACCATGAAACCTGGCGTGAACCGCGCTTTCTATTCCATTAAACGGCTCGATAACAGCTGGTGGAAGAAAGAAAAATCGGAAGATTATGTGAAGCCAAAGGAATAATTCATTTCTTAAAAATCCATATAAACGATTGGCGATTCTGAGTAGGGCTATACACCTCGCGAGGTCGTCATTTCGACCGCAGTGGAGAAATCTGATAAAAAGAACCTAATAAATTTTGCTTTACGGTTTTCCTTTAGGAAAAGATTTCTTGTCGCTATAGGTTTATAGTCTAAAATAATTTAAGATGAAAAAGTATTATGTAAACAAAAATGCCCAAAGTAACGGCGATCATGAAGTTCATGATGAAAACTGTATTTACTTACCGTCTAGTGATAACAGAAAGTATTTGGGTGAATTTTCTTCATGTAAAGGCGCGGTAACAGAAGCGAAAAAAACTTACAGCAAATCAAACGGTTGCAGAACATGTTCTATAGACTGCCACACAACGTAAAACTGATATAGTTTTTAACTGCTTAAAAATTGAAGGATTGTTTCATGTTCGTTTAAGAAGATGAGGCAATCCTTCTTTAGTATTTATATTCTCTGTAAAAATACATAATCAACTGTAAATCAAGCTATAACTTTTCTTAAATACTTTTTCTTTTTACGGTTTCCCGTAAGGTATAGGGCTGCGGCTTGTATACTTTTGATCAACAAACAATTAATAAACTAAACATGGAAACACAATTACAAAATGAAGTAACATTTTATCAAGATGTAAATGTTACGGTTACCCAATCGAGATATGTTACCAATTCAAAAACATATGCAATGAGGAACATATCCTCAGTTCATATTTTTGAAATTGTAAAAAGTAAAACCTTACCCATTGTGATGGTCGTACTCGGTGGCCTGATGCTCCTTTCTGAAGCATCAAGGGTTCTAGGTTTTATTCTTCTGGCTATTGGCACATTAATTTTAGTCCTTATCAAAAACGAATTCACAGTCAGAATCAGTACAAATGCAGGAGAAGTGAACAGTATTGTTTCGAAAGACAGATCATATGTTCAGAATATTGTAAACGCACTTAATCATGCAATTGTATTCAGAGGTTAAACATTTAATCCGCCCTAATTATGAAAGTTTTTCTTGTTATCTGCGCCCTCTGCTGTTTCGTAGCAATATTTAAATTGCCAATCGAATATTATACCTTTCTGAGAACAATAGTTTCGCTGGGTGCCTTGCTGCTTATTTACGTTTGGACAAAACAAAAAAACTATGCTTTAACAATTGTTTTTATCCTCGTCCTCATTCTATTTAATCCCCTGTACCCCATTTACCTGCACCGGAAAAGCATCTGGATCCCGCTCGATATCATCACCGGAATTCTCTTTTTACTAATCGCTTTTTATTCCAAAAAGGAACCCGCAAAAGAAGAAGAAAAAGCGGTTGAGCTGCCGCCCCTTCAAAAAACATACGCCAGAGACCGGATTGTTTCGGTAAAGCGAGAAATATAATCATGAATTAATAAATCAAACTCAAAACTTAACGTTATGATTGCCCAAATAGAAGAATTTTTTAACCCAAAAACAGCTGAAGCACCTCAAGATGAAAATGTGGAGATTAAGGAGCCTGTTACAGAGGAAGCAGAGGAAGTAAGAAAAAGAACTTACCACGAAGCAGGCTTTAGAGATGGATCGCGAAACAGTGGCAGCCCTTTGGCACTTGCGATATGCCTGAATGCCATCTATGCCAAGTTCCAAAACGAAGAAAAAGAATTGGTAGAAAAACAGCAATTGGCTAAAGAGCCCTATATCAACGAGCAGAAAACAAAGGAAACAGAAGTCAAAACCCTTGCCATCAGTGAAGAAAGCAAAAAGCAACAAATCGCCCAGGTTGAAACTAATATCAGAAAGGTAAAAGACAATATCGAAGAGTTAAAATTCGAAATTAATGAACTGGCCAGAGATCCTGAAAAATACCATATCAGTGCTTCAAAAGGTGCCTCAACAAAATTCTGGATTGGTCTGATCATCCTGATGCCTTTAAGCTTATATTTATTTACCTTTTATATTTCTACCTCTTATTCAGCCTTCTTTAAACCTTTTGACGCAACTAGTACTATTATCATGAATGTGCTCGATTCAAAGGCTTTTTCAAAGGCCTGGCAGGATGGATCGCTAGAAGGTGCTTTCGT
The DNA here is from genome assembly GCF_049913135.1 of Pedobacter sp. R-06. NCBI lineage: Bacteria > Pseudomonadati > Bacteroidota > Sphingobacteriia > Sphingobacteriales > Sphingobacteriaceae > Pedobacter > Pedobacter sp. R-06. The sequence continues at coordinate 5,552,561 of NZ_CP183977.1, forward strand.
AACCTTTATTCCGTTCGTTTTCTTAGGCCTAGGCTATTTAATCCATATGTTTGGCGAAGTGAAAAGTGTAGTAAACTATGTTAAAATCGGTCTTCTTTTACTCACCACCTTTGTGTTCGATGCCATTCTGGCCTATCAGATAGAAGAAAAGATTTATGAATTAACCAAAACTTTCGATACTCCTCCATTTAATCTCCCTATTGCCTTTGGCAAAATCCAGTTCTGGGGAATCATCTTTGCAGGTTTTGTGGTGTATTTAATCTGGGGTGTGGTATTCGATTTTATCATGAAAGAACACCGCGAAAAAGACAAAATCAAACATGAGCAGCTCCGCAGAAAAAAGGACATCCAAATTCATCAGGATAGGATAACGGATATCGAAATGCAAAAAGAAAAGCTGATCGCAGAACTCAGCGATATAAAAAAACTTTCGCTTGAATCACAGGGGCGCATTGTTACCCTGCAAAGAATCATCGATGCCGTAATTATTCCTACCAAAGAATACGTGCTGTATGCCTCTGAGTACATGCAAGGCTGGATTACATTTGTTAATGAAAAACTCCGCATTTCACAGCACGAAAAATTAGATCTTCAAAATGAATGCAGAGCCTGTTATGATGAAAACCTTAAAAGTGTAGGGGCCAGTGAAGATTCTCAAAATTCAGTTTATGTATCTACATTATAAAACCAGCACCATGAAATCGAAATTGTTAGCCTTATTACTAATCCCACTAATTGTTGGCGTTTTTGTAAAAGAAAGTAAAGCCCAAACGCAGAACCTAAACATCAGCTTTTTGCTCGATTTATCTGATCGGATAGCGCCAAAAAAGAACCCCGATTTCTATCAAAGAGATCTCGGATATATAAAATCTGTAGAAACAGCCTTTGTCAATCATGTAAAAGGAAAAAAAATAATGCTTTTAAACGATCAGATGCAGGTTTTTTTTGATCCGATTCCTAAAATTCCAAATATCAATGAGCTGAGCCAACAATTGAAAATAAGTTTCAATCCAAAAACAGATAAAAAAGCTATTCTGGGTATTGATAACATTTACACACAAGTTTCTTCAAAAATCTATACATACACCATTAAAGACAATCATTATGTTGGTTCCGATATTTGGAAGTTCTTCAAAAATAGTGTTCAGAATTATTGTATTAAAGACAAACAACGAAATATATTGGTGATATTAACCGATGGTTATATGTATCATCAAAACAGTAAGTTTTTAGATAAAGGTAAAAGCTCTTACATCACCCCGGCATTTATCCAGTCAAAAAAGCTCATCTCTTCCGATTATAGGGCAATCATGAAAAAGAATAAGCTGGGTTTTATTTCTTTTCCTTATAATTTAAAAGACCTTGAAATTATTGTTTTGGGCATTAATCCATCAAAACAAAACCCATACGAAGAAGATGTGATCAAACAATACTGGGCAGATTGGTTTACTGCTATGAATGTGAAAAAATTCCACTTAATCACAACCGATCTGTCCGCCAATTTAGCACCTGTACTTCAAAAAATTATTTCAGGAAAATAAGATGGTATATTCGTTAATTTAAAACCAGCAATAATCTTCTATAACACAGCTTGTTGATTAACCACTTTTCAATAAAATCATCCCTCAACCATGAAAATGCTCTCCTTACTCCTCTTTTTCTTTACCAACATTGCTTGTAAAGAAAATACAACCGTGTACATTTGCAACAGTCCTGGTGCTAAAAAATACCACTACACCTCCAGTTGCCGCGGTTTAAGCAATTGCACCTATAAAATTATAAAGGTAGATATAGAAAAAGCCAAAAAAGACGGAAAAAAATTATGCGGTTGGGAAAAGTAAGTTTATTGGTTTTATGGTTAACGCTCCAGGCTTGTTTCATCCCGCCAGGCGAAAGCAAACCACTAGTAAACTACAACCATCTTGTTTTTACCGCCAAAGTGATCCGCATTATGGATGGCGATACCATGGAGGTATTATACCACAACCAGCCCGTTAAAATCCGCTTGGCCCATATCGATTGCCCTGAGAAACTCGGCTCGCAGCCTTTTGGCAACAATGCTAAAAAAGCTTTATCCGATTTATGTTTCGGGCAAATGGTTAGCATACAAGGCCAAAAATACGACCGCTACAAAAGATTGATTGCTGTGGTTGTTAACAATAAAAAACAGGTAGTGAACCAGGAAATGATTAAGCAGGGTATGGCCTGGCATTTTAAAAAATACTCCAGCGACCCGCTTTATGCGCAGTTGGAAATTACCGCCAGGAAAAACAAAGTAGGCTTGTGGCAGGAAGCAGATGCGGTTGCACCCTGGGCATGGCGGGAAACGAAGCATAGTTTGGCAAAGTAGTCATTGAAACAATGCCCACGATGTTATCTGGCAATTTTTTATCAAAAGTTATCAGATTTAACCTGAATTACTGCATGACCATGGGTCTGGAAACTAAGAACATATTTTTGATCCTAAGCAACCACCTTGTATTCTGGAACGATGTCGCGTCCTGGCAGGAGGGTAGATTAAGATAGACTGTAATTGATATCAGTTGAATAGATTATACTCTGCTGGCAAGAAAAAAGGACGATAGCAATTCGATTTAACAAAAACTTAACGTTAAAAAGTTCAACCCATTACTTTTTTGGTTTATTTTTATGTAACATCTAAAACGCATGAAAATCAACAAACTCACACTACTGATCATTTCAGTCTGCTGCCTTTCTATGAGCGGCGTGAAATGCAAAAAAGAAACATCATTAACCAAAGAGGAGGAATTGCCTGCACTAACCCAGAAGGGTGCTAACACCTTCGGCTTTGTACTCAATGGAAAGGTATGGCTGCCAAAAGGAGCGTTGCTCCAGGATAAGCTAAATATTACGTATGATGCAAATTTCAATGGTGGAACCCTGAATATTACTGCACATCGGTATCTGGATGGAGACCAGTTTCAAAGCGTAGCGATCGCCAGTTACAATATCAGTAAAACAGGAACCTATTCTATTGATAAAGACAAGGTTCTTGTGAGCTTTTATAAAACAGGAAGTTGCACTTACAGCTCCCATGAAATTGTTCCAAAAGGTGTCCTGAAAATTACCAAATTGGACCTGACTGAGAAAGTAATTTCTGGTTCCTTTGAGTTTGTTCTCGAAAAACAGGGCTGCGAAATCATAAATGCTACTGAAGGTAGATTTGATCTAAAAATTTAGTAGAAGCAACAGTAATTATTTCTTTTTATTTCTCTGGCCGACATCGGAACGGGTATTCACATGAAAAAAAATCAAGTTTAAGGCAATCTGGTCTACTAATGTCCCGGCTTATTTCCCGTTTATTTAATCTTGTCAATCATTAAGTTAACAAACCACCTATGAAAAAATTTTTCGCTCTCTTTATCCTCTTGCTGTCAATGGGGAAAATCATCCATGCCCAGGACACGATAAGCCTGGAAGGCAAAATGCGATACATTTTTGCGCAGCTCAATAGAAACGATATTTCGACTGGTTTCCTGGAAGAAAGAGGTTTTCCCATGATTTCCCTCAAACCCTTTAACGGTACGCTCACTGATAGTAACAAGTTAAGCATTAATACGTTAAGGGCGGGCTATTTCACGCTGTATTCGAGTTGCATGTTACAAACGAATCCTCTACTACCTGTCGATAGCATCAATAACCGAATCGATAGGTACTTTCCTCTTCAGGACGCAGTGCCGGTAAGCGTAGTTTTAGGTAGGTTCAATACTTTTAAACCTGATGCACTGTCTAATAATCTGGTGAGCATTGATGGAGATGATGTGATCCATGATGTTGCAGGTAGGACGGCATTACCCTATCTGACAAATTCTCTTTTCGCTGCAAGCCCGATCATAGATGAATTTGCGACAGGAAATTTTTCGCTCATTTTTAAGCAGGACTTATTTTTTACCAATAGCGGTTTAACGGTTAACCATCTGTACATTGATTTTGACGATGGGCAGGGGTATCGCACCACTACCTGGAATTCTCCCATTTACCCTGCTTATAGCACTATCGGGACAAAAAATATAAAGATAAAGGTGATCCTCAGTGATAACAGCAGTTATGAATGTTATTCACCGATCACAGTTAAGGAGATTTCCGCACTTTTACGGTTTAATCCCGATTCTCCCAATGTTATTGAAACATTTTATCCAACAGGAAATCACAGCGGCGGCAGGGTTTTCGTTCGCTACAGCAGTCTCAATGGAAGTGGACACATCAAAAAACCGTTAATTGTTGCCGAAGGCTATGATCCATCTTCTACTGCGCCCAACTTGGGGGGAGCGAATTTTACCTATAAAAATTTTGTTAACCAAATCTCAACTGATGCACTTCCATACGACTTGAATGGAAAGCTTGATGACGTTGCCGGTTACGATCTGGTATTTATTGATTACAATAACGGTACCGATGATATTGTTAGAAATGCCAATCTGTTCAAGGATGTACTGTTATGGGTAAATGCAGATAAGGCGTTGGGCGGTAGCAGTGAACAAAACGTGGTAATGGGGGTTAGTATGGGCGGTCTTGTGGCACGATACGGTCTGGCGGATCTCACCAAAAACAACATCGCTACACAGACACGCCTGCTCATCACACACGACAGTCCACACCAGGGAGCGAATGTGCCTGTGGGATTGCAGGAAGTGGTTTTGAATATTGGCCGTGCTGAAATCCTTGGTTTTAATGTTCAGGAAATCCTTCCACAATATGCTGAAATTACCAGGTTGATGCAGAGCCCTGCAACTCAGCAATTATTAAAATACAGGGTAGAAACGCATGTAAATACTATAGGCCCTCCTTTTTTCTTCTTCGATTATTACTATACCACAATTGAATCGAACACGTGGCTATCAAACGTCTATAGGCCAATGATTACCTTTACATCTTCAGATCCTCAACCCAGCTACCGTTTTATCGCAACAAGCCAGGGGTCTGAATGCGGTACGGCACTTGCAGCTCCAGGTTCTTCGCTGCTAAATGTACAGGGCCACGCCGCCGCAGCATTGCTGCCATTTTTAGCTAGCGCCAAGGCTAATGCGAGCATAGAAGCTAACGCTCTTCCAAATATGTGGGGTGGTGGGCAGATAGCTAAAATCGATATGTCCTTAAAAATATATCTTTTTGGTTTGGTTAGAGTCAGAAAGGATGTTTTTAAATCAATAAAAACATTGAACAGTTCAAGCTACCTTCCAATTGACGGTGCGCCTGGTGGAACTTCTCCGATAGGAAGCGCTAGTTTCGGCGGCAGTATTGGTGGATCTTTGGATGTACTTTTCTTAAAGCTACTGTATGGAGCTTCAGCAGGTGGAACGCTCAACAATTTCACTTTTGTACCTACAGTAAGTGCTTTGGATATCCAGAACATCGATCAGGTAAGTTTGTCGAAAGTCTACACAGGTGGGGTTAGCCCAACAGGATATCCTTCAACGGCCTTCAATTTCATTGCACAGGGAGGCGGTAATGTACGCCACACAACCTTTACCGCGCGTACTTCTGAGTGGTTATTCAACGAAATAGAAAATGTTACTGGTAACAACCTCAACTGCTCCCCTACCTGCCAGCCTGCATATGATCTTTCCCTTACCGGGCCAAAGATAATGTGCGATGAGGCTACCTATACTGTAAACAATCTGCAGCCCGGACAGACCGTGACCTGGAGTGTTGAAGGGCCTGCATATATCAGCGCTAGCGCTGGCAACGAGGCCACTGTTACCAGAACAGGTTATGGTTTGGGAAAAGTTAAAGCGATTATCAGCTCGTATTGTGGTAGCATACCTTTAGAGGTCGCATCAGTTAGAATGGGGGTACCTTATGGTATAAATGTTACCGAGATTTATTCTGAAGACGGGTGTGGGGGGATTGCTCCTGATGGTACGGTGTTGTTCTCAACCAGTAACAGGCCTTACATCGAATACAATAATATTTTTAAGTGGAACATTGGCCAAACGCCGGCATTTCCGGTTGAAGTAAATTATTATATTGCGAACGCCAACGGGATTTTCTATCAAAAGAAGTTTACTACCTCAGAGAGCAATGGAATGGTTATATTTCCGAGAATGGAAATGCCAGAAGGCTTTTATAATCTTGAGTTGTGGTTAACAGGTACCGAATGCTCAGAGCCCATGTGGGAAGAAGGGTTCATTGTGGTAAACTGTGATGCCAATCTGCGTATGGTTGTCTATCCAAATCCTACCAGTAATGAGCTGAAGATTGGTTATCAAAACCTTGAACAGGCAAAGTCTGTCTCTAAAGCAGGCAAAATAGAAGGTCAACGCGATTTTTCGGCTAAACTGTATGATAGAAAAGGGAAGGTATTAAGGGAAGGTAAAACAGGCTCAAATAAAGAAGTTACCTTTCAAGTATCTGACCTGCCCAATGGAACCTATTTTGTCCATATCAAAGATGGGGCACAGACATCTATGAAACAGGTTATTATACAACATTAACTTTTGTATCTATCAGGGGAGATATCTTCATCTCCCCTAAATTCGCCCTATATGAAAAGATCTTGTTTATGCCTTACGCTTTTTTATTTTCTTTCTATACAGTATGCGAAACCGCAGCTGATAGAACAGGCGCCCTTGTCATCAAACAAGTTGGCTGTTCCGTTTTTACTGCTCTCCAGCGATGCCATTTCTTCCGGCATGGGTGAGGCAGGTGCTGCTTTGCTTTCCAGCAGCAGTACTGCCGAGGCGAGTACGGCAAAGTCAGCCTTTTTGGAAGGAAAACTTGGCGTAAACCTTTCCTACACGCCCTGGTTAAAGGAATTGGTCAGCGATAGAAAGTTAATGTTTGTAGGCGGTTTTTGCCGTCTGGATTCCAAAATGACTTTAACAACTTCGCTAAATTATCTCTCATATGGACAGATCGATCTGATCGACGCGAATAAAACCAATCTGGGCAATATTCAACCAACCGAATATGTGGCAAGCGTTGGTATAGCTAAGGGTTTCGGCTCAAGGTTTTCCTTGGGTATGAAACTGAAAATCATACACTCCAATCTTTATACCGGCAGTGATGCAGCTGTTTCCAGGCAGGCGGGCAGTGCATACTGTATCGATATATCCTCTTATCACATCTTCTCTGTCGGTTATTCGAATAGCGCCCAAGTCGCGCTCGCAATCAATATAGAAAATATTGGCCCCAAAATCTCTTATTACAACCGAGCAGATCAGAAATCATTTTTGCCAGGTAACCTAAGGATTGGTTCAGCTTATAAAACCATGGTTGATCCCATTAGTGAGTTGGGAATTGCGCTCGACTTCAGTAAGCTGCTGGTCCCTTTAGATGATGTGAACGCAAATGAAAGCCTGATGCAAGGTATGGTTTCATCTTTTAACTCAAATGGGGCATTTAATTTCGGGGTTTCTTTAGGTGCTGAGTATTGCTACAAGAAAACTGCGGCATTCCGGCTGGGATATAATCTGCAAGGTGACGAGCGTTCACCGGGAAGTTTTTTTTCTGTCGGCATTGGCTTCAAACGAAAAACGATTGCGTTGAATATGGCTTATCTAACCGGAAACCCTCAACGGACATTTTTAAGTAACACGATGCGCTTTACCTTGGGCTACGCGATATAAAAACACTAAGATTCCGGGTGTATATTTCAGTAGGCGTTGTCGAAAACAAGATTGGCGGATTAAATCTGGCTATTCTGTTTGGTGCCGATGCTGGTGTATGTTTTAGGTTAATGTTAAGGGAGGTATTGATTTATTTGTCGGTACCTTGCAGGCAGGGTCATGACGAAGAACTACTTTCTCCAAAACAACAATAAATCGCTTTAATTAGTCATTTTTTCTGGAATATTCCGGGGTGAAAACATTTTCCTGTATTTGTGCGGTATATCTTTTTACCCATTCGGCGTAATAATATTCAGCATACAAAGTGCCCTTTTTAATGTTGAATTTTGCAAACGGCTTTCCTGGTTTGGGTGTCTCTTTTAAACCAAAAGTCTCCTTGGTTCCATTGTCGAATTTGCAGTCCATATCTCTTGCCCAGATCATTTCGAATTCGGTGTTGCTTATCTTTTTTATGGGATAGAAATACACACATTGGCCGTGGTACTCAAAAGCCAGTGAGGTTTCCCCAATATTCAGCGTAACCATTCCGTTTGCCCACTTGCCGGTAAAATCATTCTGGTTCTGAAAAGTGCTAACCAAACTGTTGTAATCAAAACCTTCCATTTCCGATATTTTCCATTGATTGTTTTCTTTTAAAGCTTTAAGATTGTAAACGATGTCTTCTCCCCAAGCCCAGTTATAAAATATGCCATCCTTTTCTTCCCGCAGGTGCATAATATATAGTTTGCTTAAAAAATCATCCGGTACATCCTGGCAATTGCACCAGAGATTTGCACCATTGCCGAATGGTGGTAGTTCGCCGGTTTTCCATCGTAGCGTACCATCCTTCATTTTAGCATCAATGGTCATAGCAATTTTGTTGTAACTGCTTATAAAAGTTTCAGAGAATAATCCCGAACCCCTTATCTTCTGCAGCTTTTGTTTGTGTAACTTCATATCAAACCCAACATATGCAGTATCGTTTTTTTCTTTCAGCAAGGGGCTAAAATAATCGTCATTATCATCCCTTTGGTTCCATTTGTACAAGTTTTTGGTAAGTTGCAACAAGGCAATACTATCTTGCGATGAATATGGCATTGCTTTTTTTTGTACAGCTATGGCACCCTCTTGCCGGGCAGAATGTTTACTTTTGCTATTTGGGTTACAGCCCCCCAGGATGATTATTATAATGATGGTTAACGCCAGTGATTTTATTTCTGTTTTCATTCATTGATGGGCTTATAGCTGATCCTGTGTATTAATGCTCTTGGTAAAAAAAGGTAAAGCATTAAAAATAACTATTCTCATCGCTATTTTCAATACTTATTATGTTTATCAATTTTCAAACAGACCAGGGAGGAAAGGTTTTATGCCGTTGTTTTTATTAGGTGCTCAATGTGTATTTCACCTCGGTAGCACTTCTTAATTTCGGTTACATATTGTTTGAATAGATAACTGGGATCACGCCTTCTGATTAACTTACCATTGATCAGGTTGATTAAAAAAGCACTGAGAGAACTTTAATATTGAGGAAAATTGTAGCAAAATGAAACGAAAACTTGTATTAGCCAGGTAAACACCTACATTAATACCAAATATCTATCCCGCGTCCCTAAATTAAGCCTTGTCATACCTTTTCCAATGCTAAAGCGATTTGGGAAAGGTAAGACAGATATGATAACCATGTCCCTACGAAAAGTACCAAGGCCAATATCGTAGATACTACTTATCCTAAACAGGAGAACCTATTGTAGATGGCATTTTGCTGCAAGAGGCATTTAGCCCTATAAATGGTATTGCAAGGATGCCGATGCCGGACGCTTCGAGGGGAATGCACGATTTACCGTCACGCCGAAAGATTTTTATGCGTCGATCCACCGCAAAGCAGAAGCAAAGAGGGCAGGGGGAAGCCAAGGTGATAAAAGAACAATCCGGCAGCGAGGAATAGTAATTTTTTAAAAAATAAAAGCCGCTGGTTCATCATGGGCCAACGGCTTCTTTCTTGATGCATACCTGACTTCAGCCGCGATACCGCGCCCGCTACTTCCTTGTGGAGGTTAGGTTATAGGTTAGTCCGATAAAAAAGCTGGATTTCAAGCGCTCATAGGTCGGAATGGCCGTTGCAGCTGCTGGGAGATAAAGACCCCCGGCATCCTGCTTGACCTGGTCGGAGAGCAGCTTGGACTTGGCCCATGCCCAGCCTCCGATAATACCGATCATCTTTTCCCGGCCCAGCAGAAAGCCTCCTCCGGCAAGGTACCTAGTCTTTCCGTCAAAGGGCGAGACCGAAAGACCGATGCCTGGTCCGAAGCGCACGGCCGGGGTGAACTTGTAATAGAGCTGACCGAAAGCGCCCACCGACACGTCCGACACCATGGGCCTGTCATGAAGTACCGCCATGTTCCCGTCAGTACGGGCCTGCAGGTAATACGGCTTTTCCGAGATCGCCTCACTGTAGATGAAGCCCGTGGAAAAACTCAGCCCGAATCCGCCGAAATTATATAGCGTCTCGGTCGCCTTATACAGGGTATCCTTCGCATAACTGTCAAAAAGGATCAACCTGAGCTCAGTGAGGTCCTTTTCTGATTTAAAAGGCTTTGTGGTGATCGAGCTTTTGGCTTTCTCCGAGCGGATCAGGTAGCGGGCAAATGAGAGGTAATCATTTTTCTTCAGGTCATCCGCTCTGGCGCTCGCGATGGCAAGGTTCTTCACCAGCTCGGGATCATAACGTCTGGCATTTGCAACAGTACCCTGGAGCGATTCAGCCACCGCATTGAGCAGATAAATATCAGCGCTGACCAGCTCCAACAGTTTGGGGCTGACCCCCGAAGCGTAGATGTTTTGCAAGGGTGTTTTCACCTGTGACTGGAAAAGCGATGCAGAAAGTGGCGCATGCTCTGAGTTTTCGTAAAGCGCATCGGCAAGTGTTTTCAGATCAATGAGCCTCTGCATCCTGACCTGCAGATCGGCCTCCATGGCCTTTGCATCCATGTTTGCCGACCTTACACTCCCCGGAAGACCGGAGAGCAATGGTTTAAGTGCCTCCGGCAGGGGCGAATACAGCTCGAAAGACTTTGCCTCAAGCTTGAACTGGTGGTGAGCGGTGTTGATCCCGGAAAGGGTCACCACATACTGTTCCCCTTTTTTGATGCCTTTCTTCAAGGCTTTCACCTCCATCTCATCCTGCACATTGAGGATAATCGGGAGGGTCTTGGATGTCTGGCACATCGCCTCCGGGGCAATTACCGCGGAAAGGGGTATGCTAAGTAAAAAAGTCAGCTGTTTAATGTATCGGGTTTTCATGAGGGTCATATTTAGGTTAACTGTATTTTTTGATGGTATCAGTAATGAAATTGAGATGGCTGTCCACCCGGCTGTAAATCCCGCCGTCCCCGCAATCTGACATCGAGTCTAGCGAGGATCTGGAGGTTGTTCCGGCCAGCTTGAGTTTTCCCCCAACGTTGATATAGGCCGGGCCGCCGCTGTCACCCGTGCAGGAATCATAACCATCCCCGCCGGCAACGAACTCAATATCGGACTCGTATCCATACAGGTATTCCTGCTGCTGGAGATCTTGGGCGGGGGAGGTACGGATACTTTTGATGGGAACGCTGACCTCCCGCTTGATCCCGAAACCTATCGTGCCCAGCGGATCGGTATTGCCGAATCCCACCAGCCTTACTTCCACTGCCGCGTTGAGCTCCGTACGGCTGGCCAGCTCAATCGGTACCGTCTTAGCTACATGATCGAGCATTAGCACGGTCAGATCATTGAAATGAGTGTTTACATTATAGCCAGGGTGGAGAACTGCCTTTTTCACCCCGATCCGTTCAGCCTTGGAAAGGCTGTCGATCCTGGTGGCCTTCAGGGCAACCTCATATATCGCCCCCGGAACAAAACAATGCCCGGCGGTCAGTACTGCGTTAGGGGCAATGAGGATCCCCGTGCATGTCCAGTGAAAGGAGCTGCCCTGCCGGTAACCCACCAGACAGCACTCAGGATAGACGCCCTCGGGTACCTCTTTTCCGCCGATGATCCAGTTCAGTTTTTCCAGCATAGCGCCACCTTGCGCACTTTCCTGAAATCCCGAAGATTTCTCCTGCATTTCCAGAAGCACTTTAGCCAGTGCGGTATACTTTCTGCTCAGCACGCGGAAGGCCGCCTCCGCATCAAATTCATGATTGGAACAGCCACATTTTTTTCTAGAGCTCATAGTTGTATGGTTTGATCGTGAAATTGGATGAAAAAAACCGATAAAACAATACTTAATTCTGGGTATTGTGCTGATCGTGAATTTGTTACGAGGAGTGCTGGTTCCTGCAGGAAAAAATTAACGGAATTGCCGTATATTACTCAAAAGTAAGTATTGTATATGCTCTTTCATTGGATTAGCTTAGATCAAACCAAACCACAACCCTTTAATTTTCAATGAGATGGGAAGACTCTATTATGATAAGACCCCGCCGATACCGACAGAGCTACAGCCCACCAAAGAAGAATATTATCGCCTGTGGAATCCCAAAATGGAAGAATGAAAAGAATCGTTCAGGAAATGTGAGTTACTGGAACTACCGGTAGTCCTTGTGTCTTTACTCAGTGGTGTAAACCTCATTGTGTATTGGCAGCATAAGAAAAATCTTTCAAGGCTAAAAGCAGCTGGTTAAGGCTTTAGCGTTTGTGGTTTATAAATGGGGGCTGAAATGCTTCGATAATCATCCTTTTTACCTCATGCCTGCTGTTGAAGATCAGTTTATCTGATCGGCACAAGCCACAGCTCCAAACCAGGTATTTAAATGACTTTCTCAATTGGTATTTGTTCGTTCAGACAGTAGATCCGTTGGTGCGGATGTAGGCATTTAATGGCCCGTACAATTAGCTAGTGCTTCTTTAGACAGTCCTGGTAACCATCGGCGCTAATTAAGATGCCTTCGTTTTCTTACAATTATAGAGATTAAAATACATTGAAATTTGAAGTATTAATTATAACAATCATGAACGATACATCAAAAAACAATTCTATTTTAATTACTGGTGCCACTGGCACAATAGGTTCAGAATTAGCCAGACAGCTCTCAGTAGCAGGTTTTAACTTTAAGGCTATGGTCCGCTCATTCAACAGCATAGGATCACTTAAATCTTTATCCGGATCGGAGTTGGTAAAGGGTGACTTTAACGATCCTCAAAGTCTGAGTGAGGCACTTTCGGGTGTCGAAAAAGTATTTCTACTGACCAATTCTACCGAACAGGCAGAAATCCAGCAGATTGCATTGGTTGATGCTGCAATATCTGCAGGTGTAAAACATATTGTGAAACTTTCTCAGTTTGCGGCAGATATTCAATCTCCGGTGCGTTATTTGCGTTATCATGCCGCAGTAGAACAAAAGATCATTGCATCAGGAATTGACTATACGTTCCTGCGTCCCAATCTTTTTATGCAGGGGCTTCTTGTTTTTCGCGATCCGATTATTCACCAGGGCAAATTCTTTGCTCCAGCCGGCCAGGCAAAAGTTAGTTTAGTTGATATTCGTGATATCGCAGCTGTTGCAGCCAAATCGTTAACAGAAGACGGCCACCAGGGAAAAATCTACAACCTGACCGGACCTGAAGCTTTAACACATACAGCCTTAGCCAGTATACTTTCAGCAGCAACTTCCAGAGAGATAAGGTATATTGACGTTACGCCAGAAGATATGCGTAATGCTGTCTTATCTGTAGGCTTTCCCGAATGGCAGGCAGAGGGACTATTAGAAGACTATGCTCATTATGCAAGGGGGGAGGCAGCTTTGATCAGCCCCGACATCGAAGCTGTAACCGGAAAGCCGCCCTACAAATTTGAAGCCTTTGCAAAAGATTATGCCTATTTGTTTTCGGCATAAAATTCACGTAGTTCAACTTAAGAAAAAGATATGAAAAAGTTAATTAAAGTATCAGCCATGTTATTGGTTGCTGTAGTGGCGGCAGTTTTAATTCTGGAGTTTACCAGTTCTTATACAACATCGGGCAATGTCAATCGGGATGCTCCGGTAAAAACCTTACAGTCAATAAGGATTCATGCTTCATCCCAAAAAGTATATGCAGTTTTTACAAACATTCAAAAATGGCCTGAGTGGCAAAAAGAAATTACGGCCGCAAAGCTCGATGGGCCGCTTCAGCCTGGCAGTTTTATTGAATGGTCAACCGCTGGTATGAACATCAAGTCAACCTTACAAACTGTTAAAACAAATCAACAGATCGGATGGTGTGGTAAGGCCTTTGGAGCTTTTGCAATACATACCTGGCAGTTTAAGCAACAGGACGGATATACAACTGTTGTTGTTAACGAAAGCATGGAAGGCTGGATGGTAAAACTGATGAAAGGATATTTTCAGAAGAACCTCAACATTGCAACCAAAAACTGGTTGCAGGCTTTAAAAAATGAAGCAGAAAAGGGTTAGCATCTATTTTTGTCCTGGCCGGTCAGGTAAAACTGCCGGCCTTTTAGTTCTTTAATGAAACGGTGTGGTGTGGTACCCAAAAAATACTTAAAATCTTTGATCAGGTGGCTTTGGTCATGATAGTTAAATTCATCGATAATACCGAAAATATCAGGTTTATCCTTAGGTAAATTTAACAGGTGATTTATAACTGCTTTGAAACGTAAGAAACGCAATAACTCCTTTGGCGAGTAACCGGCATATTTCTGGAAACGCAACTGTATACTCCGTTCCGTTAACCCCGTATTTGCCGCAATTGCTTTAACCGGCTGGATCAATGGGTTATGAAAATAGTACTCTCCTTCTATTAATGGTTTTACTGCGGCTTCATTAGTTTCGGCCAGAGAGTCTATAAAATGGTTCAACATCTGCAAGCGGTCTTGTATATCTTCTAACTCCGTTAACTCTCGCCACAGTTCTTCAAGGTAATGGCTGTGTGGCAAAATAGCTAAGTTCTGGGTTTCATTTCCAGTAACCGTTGTTAAAGGGACTTTAAAAAGGCGATAAAATCCGTCTAATTCGAAAGTGATTACGATCGCATCTGCATTTGCCGGCAACTCATAGTTCAGCATTTTTTTTAAAGGCCCAATAATAGATACGCGCTCTATCACTGTTTCCGGAGCTTCCTGATTGTAAGAAATTCTAACAGGAGGACCAAAATTAAAGATCAATTTCATTTCAAGGCTGGGCGAAACGTGTTTGATAACCGGAGCAGCGTCTGCGGAATTAAAAACATGGTAAAAATGGCTTACAACACCTTTCAAAGCGCTGCTGGTTTCATATAGACGTCCGTTTTGATCTTTCTCCATATATTTTACTGGCTATTCTATCCAAAAATAAACAAAAACCTGCTTTTTTGGCCTTTTAGTGAGATTTAAGATGGCAGAGATCTGGAATATGGCAAGAATGATTTGTTTGGTTCTGCTGTTCATGAAAGATGGAAAATACCTATTTACCCAATACCTGTTCTGATTTCGGGCTGCTTAAAGCACTTTCGCGGCATACGCGCTGCAATTAAATAATCTACTTGCTCATATATTCAAAGCCGTTGTTACTCGCAATGGTAAGCAGCGGCTGGATGTTTTCTAAAAACCTCCCCCTTAAATCTACCTCGGGTAACTCCAGTGCATTAGCCCTGGGAAATATACTGAGGTATTCATCCATTATCGGTTCTTTGGGGTAGTTCTCGCTCATTACCTTGATTGCTGTTTTTTGCAGCTGATAAAACCCATCAAAGTAATCTTCAACCCTTGGCAGCCTGTCATTCTTCCGGCTGTTGAAAGATGGATCAGCGGGGATGAGGTTCCAGATCAGATCATGCGACACAAAGGCATAAGGGATGAAATGCTCAACGGCAAAATTGCCATGCACAAGTTTTTTATGCGTGTATATACATTCCAACGGGCCGGTATGGTCTAAAACCCTGTTCCAGAATTTACGTTGGCTTAACAGGCTGTTTCTTTTTGCTGGCTTAATTAACTTGTTCGGAATATCCGGTACATTAGGGTTATGTTTCTGAAAATACAAACTTAGTTTCCAGTAACAAAAACTTTTCAAAATCCCTGCATTCCTGCTCAGGTAATCGATCCAGATGGGGTTAATGGTAATATGCGTTTGATCAACCGCATAAAGACAATTGTTTTCAAAAGTTTGTGATACCTTATAGGTGGCATTTCGGTTTTCTGCAATGGATGGAAACCAGGGGCTTAAAAAACGGTGTGGAACCTGTTTATCAAAATGCCATAATAACTTTTGTGTAGCCAGTAGGTCACTACTGTCCAGGCGCTGCTTAATCTTGTTTCGGTCTTCATTCAATACTGATCCCTTCAACTGCTGCATCTTCTTTTACCTTAGCAATACGGTTTGCCGTATCTACAGATTTTATGTGGAAGGGGCTGGTTTTTGCCTGTTTTTTCACAATTACAAACAATCGCTCCAACCGCTCAACGACTTCGGGGTCATTTTGTGAGCGTTATATTTTATTGCATTGCCAATAGCTAGCACATTAACCATATTAATAACCTTCCGCCCCCATAACCTCGGTAGAGTTTTTTATCTGTCTTAATATCCTCTTTTTTTAGTACACCACGTTTTTGCTTAATGATTAACGATAATCTGCTGTTTGATGGTTTTACCGTCTTTGGTAATGTGAAGAAAATAAGTGCCGTTTGGAATAGCGCTGGTATTCAGCGTGATCTTGTCCTGGGCAAATGGGTTTGTAGCAACCACTTTTCTTCCGATATCGTACAAAACAGCTGAGAATCCATTACTGGTTTTGTTGCTGGCTTTTGACTGGCCTGGTTGACTTTGAAAAGCGGATGTGGCCTGGCTAAGCTGTGAAGGTTCTGTTAAATCTTCTTTTACCGGGGCCAATTCTACAGAAAGCTCATTGCTTACAGGGTTTGGATAGACCTTAAATGCCGAGGATGTAGATAAATGGGGGTAATCGTCTAAATTGATTCCAAAGTGCTGCCAGGCGCTTACCCCACAGGTGTTTGTATAGCGTACGGTAATGGTGCGGTACATGCCATAAGTGGTATCAAACGAAATACCCGGAACGTTCTGAAGGTAGGTGGCAGGATTGAGGGTATTTAAGGGGATGAAGGGGTTTCCGTCTGCGCTTTCTACATCGAAATAACTCCCTGGATAGGTATTGTTGTATTTGAACATGACAGTCACGTACCTGGGCGCCGGAGGAGGCGGACCAGAGGCAAGGGTAATATTTGCTATGCCTACCTGAACGGTTTTGTTAACGTTTACTATCCGGTTATAGCCCTTGCTATCGGTGATGGTTACAGTAAGCTGGGTGTAGGCCGGTGATACTGCCGCGTTTCTGTTGACTACAATGCTGGAGGTATTTTGGCCGCTGATCAGGTTTAGGGTATTTGGGACATTCCAGCTATAGGTGCAGCCAATCAGATTTGGCACAGAATAGGTGTGATTATTGTTATCGCAATAGTCAATGTTTTCATCGCCGTTCATTGTTATTGTGCTTAATATAAGTGGATTTACGGCCTGGTTTCCTGATGGTGATAGTATGGGTTGAAGTCCGGCATCGCCCCAGGAGTAGCTGAACTTGCCATAACGGTCGCCAAAGTCGGTGAAATCACAGCTGCTCCATCCTCCACGGAGCTGGCCAACAACCTGTCCATATTGATTGAAAAGGCCGGCGCCCGAAGAACCGGGTGACACGACTCCTTCAGCATAATGGGCGGTCCAGAATTTGTTTCCCCACAGCCAGTCTGCTACATCGCGAGTGTCGGTGATGCGCATATCTTCTCCATTTGGATGGTGCAGTATATAAGAACTATAATCAGCAGGTGGAGTGGTCTGCCGGTTCCAGCCCGCATAGTTGACACCGTCGCCTATGCCCGGAGGATTAGTCAGCTCAAGCAATACCACATCAGTTTCTTTAGAAGATGCCTTTAGGATTGCGCCGGTGAACTGTATTCCAAAATCGTTAACACTGCTCAGGCAGTTGTTGCGCCAGAACTGGAATAATATTCTTGCACTGGCCAGTGCATTTATTTCTGAAGCATCCAGCACATCATTATTATCAGCGTCGATAACATGAAAGGCAGTTAGAAAGTAGGCTTTGCCGTTATTGTATTCGTTGTTGATCAAAGTGCCCGTACCTGTATATCCGTTAGAAGAAAGTTTGGCTACTGCCCTTGCCGAATTCATCATGTAAGGGCGGCACATTACGGTTGGGTTACAGTTTGTCGAAGCATCGCGCGTTAGTGCTCCATTTTTGGAACCACCCATTTCTTTGAATCCAACTTCTATTTTATTGATGGAGATACGGCTTTTAAAATCTCCGGAATTATGGGGCTCAATAATGTAGATGGTAATATTGTTGCCATTTAAAGGTGAAATGCCTATGGTGTTTGAAACAGTAAAATTATTTTTCTTGATGCAGCTGTCCAATATGTTTTTTTGATCGTTGAAGATATACATCTCTGCTGTGCTGGAAAGCTCAAAACTATTGAAAATCAGACCGATATTTAATGCATTAGGCACGCTGATACGCAGTGTCCATACTTTTCCTGCTGAGCTTGAGGTGATTTTACCATCTGCCATACCAACAGCAACAGGCAATATATCTGCATAATGCTCGGTTTTATTGATTTCAGTTTTTGGATCGCCGTCAATTGGAGCTTGGATTTTAGCATTTGCAATCTTCGGTGAATAACTAAAGGTTTTGGTATTGACGGTTTTGAGGTCTGGGTAGCCCGGAATCTGGCTGTTAATTTGCTGAGGGGTGGTGGCAACCCTTAAAATTTGTGCTTTGGCACATAAAAATAGGGTGCTCAAAAATACAACTAAAAGTATTCTCATGAGTGCGTTATTTACTTGAAAAATGGTTGAACTAACTAAAAGACAGCTGGGCTTACGTGTACAAATTTGGCTACCTTGAGGGTGTACACTACCGGATCGCTTACGCTGCAGTTTGGGGTTGAAGTAGCTGTGCCTGCTATTGTAAAATCGAAACCGATCTTTTGCCCTATCTTCTTCAGGCTTTCAGGCAAATCCACGGTTTTAATAACATTATTGTAAGTGGTGCCGTTTAAGGTTAGTTTATCTCCAAATTGCTGCTGTACAGAGGAAGCAGAATGTATCTCAATTAACCAGTAATCTTTGTTTTGGTCTGAATTGCATGTTTCTTTTGCAATAACGGTACCAGAGGCGCCATCATATGGCGGTTTGAAAGGTTGCTTATTATTACAGCCATAGCCTATGAGGAAAAATATAGCTGAGATGAGGAATGTAATAAATGTTTTTTTCACGTGGTATGAGTTAAGAGGCTAATATTTCAAAGTTAGCTCAGGTGCTTTGTATTAAAAATTATCTGACATTAATTTTTTGTTAAATATTTGAATAGCAAATCCTTTATGAGTGCAGTATTTATTCTTTCCGATATCGGTGCTTTTGACTGGTCCTTATCGGTTACCCAATGAAATTTGATAGGTGTTAAAAAGTTCTTAATTCATTGATGAGAAAACGGCTATTCAACTGAATATTAAATGCTCCCTGTAATACCAGCTTACAGGAGCATTTACACCATATATTTTTATCTTCCGAAAACCCTATTGTGCGCATACATCTTTTGATATGATTAGTGCATCTATGGCTATAGCAGGTTGCTTATTTATGAAAATAGACTGCCAGAAATTGTGGACGGTAAAAATTACAATCTCTTCGCGTGGATGGTACGGCCCTGTATAAAAATCATCTCTTTTATTAAGCCGTGCTCATCTTTTACAAACTCCATACTGGCCTGGATCGTTTTAAAAAAGAACTTATTGGCACTTTCTGCAAAGGCTTCTATTTTAGGCTGCCCGGTGGCCTGTACAAAAACCTTTTTACCCTCGCGGCTTACGGTTAATACAAGTTCGGGAGTAAGCTGATAGTTGCCAAGATAACTATTTAGATCCTGCTCAGGAACGTCAGCGAGGGTAACCTTCTTGGTTTTGCTCAGGCCCTTAAAACCATATACGGTAGAAATGCTGTTGATCAGCTCCTGAACAATTTCTCCGTTATCTGAATTAACCATAACGACCAAACCATTTCCACCCTCAAAGCTCCCATAGTATCCGCCGGTAAACCCCGCATTGCCCGCGCCGTGGCCAAAGTACTTTAGCCCATTGTAATCCTCTACAAAAACACCTAATGCAGCACCGTTATTATTCATGTACGGACTAAGGCGCAATTTTGTATCCTTTTGATCAAGAACCTTTGCCGATTTACCCTCGTAGGCAAGCTGGGTTTCGATGATATATTTGGCCAGGTCGCTGGGGTTTGTCCATAAACCCGCAGCAGCCTGCTCCGGATAAATATGATATTTCCCCTTCACCTCTTTTCCATCACCATCGTATCCTGCAGACAGCAGTTCCTGCCTGATACCCAGGGGCGGCTGCGCAAAAGTGCTGCTGAGCATACCCAATGGCTTTAGTACCTGCTCCATTAAATATGTTTCGTACCGTTGCCCGGTAATATCGGTGAGTACGAGCTGGGAAATGGTTGTTCCCCCTCCTGAATATTCCTGGCGGGCTCCGGGAGCGAAAAGTGAACGTACCGCATCAGAATTGGCCGGAGATTCGCCGTTTAAAATCTGCACGATCGATGGCAGCGGCTTACCTGCCTCATAGCCCCCAAAGCCATGCACATTCAATCCTGCAGTATGGCTGAGCAGGTTTGCCATACTGATTTTCTTACCCTTAGAAACCGAATCGTAAGGGAATTTCCAGCTTTTGAGGTAAGTATTAATGTCTGCATATAAATCCAGGTTCCGCTCCTTAAAAAGCTTTAATATGGCCAGGCTGTTCAGCGATTTACTGATGGATGCCGCCTGGAAAAGCATTTTATCGTTTACCCGAATTTTCTTTTCTGCATCAGCAAATCCATAACCCTTTGCAAAATCGACCTTATAATCCTTAATCACCGCAATGCTGAGCCCCTGAACCTTAAAATGTTTCATCCGTTCCAGCAAATTCGAAGGCCCTGAATCGCCGGTCTGGATGTTTTCAGTAAGCCCGTTTTCAACCTGCCTGATCCGCTCCTGCACGGTAGATTGGGCAAGGCTATTGTTAAAAATGAAAACCGAAAAAAACAAAGCCAGGGTGGCAGTGAATGTATAGGATTTTTGAATGTCCTTCTTAAGCCTGGCCAAATGAGGCCTTTCTATATTTTTCATAACAATCATTTTGGGGTAGTCCAGAACAGGTCAGGATTATTGGTTTTATAATTGATAAACTTAACCCCGGTTTTCTGGTTGGTTGATTCTCTTTTATGCGGCCCCTGAACAATACCGTCTAACGGCAACAGTTCTACATAGGCCACTTCTTTTCCGCTGGTCCAGGTTTCGGTATCATACTGGCTAACTACGGGTGTTTCCAGGCGGTAAAGATTTTTTGCCATATAGGTCTGCAGGTAATATTCCTTGGATTGCAGCGCCGTACGGTTCCAGTTTGCATCGGCATTTAATACCAGCGGCATCCCCTTTACCAATCGTTCCCTTACTTCTGGTATACCAAGCAGGTTGCCTTTTTCATCCATCACATAAGAATCAAAGGTAGGGTCAATCCAGATCCACTTTTTAAGGTCCTTGCAATATACCATATTAATTACATGGCAATCATCAAAGTTCGTTTCCTTTGGCATGCAGGTGATATACCTGGAAGTGATGCCCATGGCGAGGTAACATTCGTTGAGTACGGTAGCCAGCATACGGCAGTTTACCCCGCGGTTTTGCTCGCGGCACACCCTGATCAGCTCAATCGCATTTTTAAGGGTCGGGTTATCGCTGTTCCCATCGTGCCTGATGAGGTTATGTACCCAATGCATGAGGTTGAAGATTTTGGAAAGTTCATTTCCTTTGCCCGCGATCGAATCCAGCCTGAGCTCCTTTCTGATGCGTACCAGGTTAGGGTTCTCCATTGATTGATAGGTAAAGACAGGGACTTCACGTCTGTCTGAAAGGTTATATTTTCCCGCCTTTTGAAGTGTATCCAGGTAGGCAATGGGTTTCCGGCTTGGGGCCTTTGCATCATATTTGACCTGTGTTCTTGCGGTATCGGTTCCATTTACCAGGATAATAAAATCATATTCCCCAACCTTTGGATCGACATTGAATGATATGGATTCCTGATCGGTGTAGAAGGTTACTTTTTTGGCTGAGGTGGTATATACATCTAATTTTTCTTTAGGCATAACCGTCCAGGCGTTTTTTCTAACGGGGTAGTTATCATCTTTGATATCAACACTTGTAGAAGTTGCCTTAACAATTTTAAGTTTCTTTTGGGCGAATACGGTTGTTACCGGAAAAAGGAGTAAGAATAGAATGGAACGTTTCATTTTCAATTGGTTTAAGGTTTGAGCTTAAAACAAAGACGCCGGGAAACTCCGGAACGTTGCATTGCACCTAAAATAATAGTTGCCATGCTAAAACAAGGTTCGTGCCCCGGATATAAAAACCAACCCATGCCAGGTGTAAAGACCAGCAATCTGCATGTTTCGCACCGGCGCTTTTTCAGGGTTTAGCCAACACATTAACCCCTTAAACAAAAAAAGCCACCCAATGGGCAGCTTTAACTTAATCGGATTGATATTTTCTATTTTGCTAAATTCATTGCGTTTTGTTCTGCTTCCATAATCGCCTGAGAAGCATATGATGCTGATTTAAGACTGGCAAAATCTGCCAATTTTACATTTTTCATGTTGCTTGCAATCATGGTACTTTCACCGGCAGTGCCGTTTAATTTTAATACCGCATCTTCCTTAACGATGGTATATAAACTGCCTGCAGTAGTTTTGATTTTTGCAGTGGCACTCTGGCCCAAAAATAACTGAAGGTATTTTACATCGAAATTATTGCTGGTTACCACAACCGATTGTCCGTAAGCTTCAATCCTTTCCAAATCTTTTACGGTAATGTTCAGCGTTACCTGACTTGTTTCCAACGAATTGATGAATAAGGTTTTTCCATCGGTTGATACGGAGGTTTTTGCAGCATCGTAGTTACTGGTACCTTCTACGTTTTGTTTATCGCCTTGCGTTAAGATCAGCTTCACGTTACCGCTCACCCAGATCCTGTTGAAACCTGATAATGAAGGCTTTTTTGTTTCTGCTTTAACTGGCTCGGCGGCAAAAGTTGCCACGGCTGATGAGGTTAATACTACTGCTGTTAATGCTGCTGCGAATATTGTTTTTGCTAAAGTTTTCATATCTTTTATATTTTAGGTTTTTGCTATTGTTTTGTTATTAAGACGCAGCTACACAGCAAACGTTGCAGGCAAAAACCCGGTATTATACCAGCCTTGGTAACTACTAGACCAACGCCTGTAATTTCTAGACGAACGGTTACCAATGAGCAACGGTTTGCGGCAATAGTTTTGGGGAAGTATTAACTAAAGAGCAGCTTTTGCAACCTGTTTAATGAGGAAAAGCCACAGCACCGGCCTGCCTTTACCGGCCAATTGTTAAAAAATGTTAAAGGAATTTGAAAATATTATTTTGTTGTTTTTTTTTGAGCCTCCATCAGATAAACAAACAGGAAAGCATTTTTTAGAGCAATTATTTATTTTTTGATTTTAGATCATGTTATCAGCATTACTATTTAACCGTTTTCGCTTATCAGGAAGATTTGCGCTTTTTTTCATCATCTTTTTTGCGCCATCACTGGCCACCATTGCCCAACAATTAAACGAAGCCAAGGCAGGTCCATCGGCTTTTACGGCCAAGCTGATTAATATTGAGGCGGCCACGAACGAGGTTTTCAGGTACAGCACTACCCTGCACAACGGAACCAAAAAACAGGCTATTTATGAGCTGAAGGCCGCGCTGCCCGAGGGTTGGGTAGTGAGTTACAAAGTAGAGGGCAACCAGGTTACCTCGCTTAATATGGATGCAGGCAAAAGCCAGGAAATTGCAGTGGAGATTAACGCCAGTGCAAATGCATCGCCTAAAAAATACAATATCCCCCTTAAAGCCGTTTCGGCCAATGATACCCTTTTACTTAACCTCGAAGCGGTAGTAAAAGGCTCGTATGGTGTTGCCATGAATACGCCTAGCGGAAGGCTGAGTGAAGAGGTGAGTTCGGGCGGGCATAAAGATATCCAACTGGAGGTTAAAAACTCGGGCACACTGCCCCTGAGCGATCTGGACCTGAACAGTCAGCTGCCGAGCGGCTGGGAAGTACGTTTCGAGCCGGCCAAGATCAGTAAACTTGAGGCCGGAAAAAGTGTAGCCGTTACTGCCTTTCTAAAAGTTCCTGATAAAACCATAGCCGGAGATTATGCTGCAACCTTTAGCCTTTCGGGTGCCAATGCGAACACACAGTTGGCGTTCCGCATGTTTGTTAAAACTTCATTGCTTTCTGGCTGGATCGGTATCCTGGTAATTCTGCTGGCCATTGGCAGTGTATACTACCTCATCCGTAAGTACGGTAGAAGATAATCCATTCTTTAACAGCACAAAAATAAGATGGAACCTATCATACAACTTAGGAACCTAAGCAAACGCTATGGAACCTTTAAGGCGGTTGACGAACTGAACCTGGACGTATACCGCGGTGAGATTTTTGGCTTGCTCGGGCCAAATGGTGCGGGCAAAACCACCTCCATATTGATGATGCTGGGGCTAACCGACCCCAATAGCGGTACGGCTCATGTGTGCGGATACGACGCCACCAAAAACCCTATTGCAGTAAAGCAAAAGGTGGGCTATATGCCCGATAGTGTAGGCTTTTACAACCACATGACGGCCCTCGAAAATTTAATTTACCTGGGCAGGCTGAACAACCTGGACGAAAGCACATTGAAAGACCGGGCCATGGCAGTGCTTAATATAGTAGGGCTTGCCGGCAGTATGGATAAAAAAGCCGGTATTTTTTCGCGGGGCATGAAACAGCGGCTGGGCCTGGCCGATGTATTGATCAAAGACCCTGAGGTAATTATTCTCGACGAGCCGACACTCGGCATAGACCCTGCAGGGGTAAAAGAATTTTTAAGCCTGATTAAAACCCTGAGCCAGCAGCAGGGCTTAACCGTTCTGCTCTCTTCGCACCACCTGCACCACGTACAACAGGTATGCGACCGTGTGGGCATATTTGTTGGCGGCAAACTGTTGGCCCAGGGTGATATTGCCTCGCTTTCCGCTAACCTTTTTGGCAAAGAAGGATCGGTTACCACAATTAAAACAGCACACTTAATTGAGCAGCCCTGGCCATTGGAAGCAGAAATGGGGCAATGGGATGCGGTTACAGATATCGGCATTTCTGACGATACGCTGGAGTTTACCACCCAAAATGATATAACCCCCCGCATTGTTCGGCATTTAGTGGAAAAGGGTTACGATATTTTACAGGTAAGCCGTAAGGAGTATGGCCTGGATGAAATCTATCAGAAATATTTTGAAAGTAGTTTTAATGAAAATCTAAATCATGGAAAATCAAGCGGCATCTTCAAACGTGCTTTCTTCGGACAGCACAAAAGATAAGAAATATACAGGCCCATCTCAGCCAAACAGGGCCTTTGGCGTAATTATCCGGAAAGAAATTGCCGATCATATTAGAAGCTGGCGCTTTTTGGTATTGGTTGGTTTGGTGCTGTTAACCTTTGTGGCTTCCTTATATGTATCGGTAGGCAATATCAGAACGGCCTTTACCAATACAAACGACCCCGACCATGCTTTTATGTACCTGAAACTGCTTACCTCGACAGATAATTCTATGCCGCCTTTCCATGTACTGCTCAGTTTCCTTGCTCCACTGCTTGGCATTAGTATGGGCTTTGATGCCATTAATTCGGAACAGAATAACGGAACCTTAACCCGGCTTTTGGCACAACCGATTTACCGGGACAACCTGCTGCTGGCTAAATTTAGCAGTGCTATAATGATAGTAGGCATGCTTTTTCTTTCGCTTACCTTACTTATGATTGGCGGGGGGCTGGTTTTAACAGGCGTTAGGTTAGAAGCTCAGGAACTGATCAGGATAATGGGCTTTGTTTTTGTAACCCTTCTTTATGTTGCATTCTATTTAAGTTTATCTATCCTGCTTTCTATTGTTTTCAGGCAACCGGCAACTGCTGCGCTGAGCGCTTTGGGGCTGTGGCTGTTCTTTACTGTTTTTTATCCGATTATTGTTAACCTGGTTATAAGGGCCTTTTTACCCGACCCTGCCTACCTTTCGCAGGCACAGGTAATGGGTTACAATGAATTAATCCTGGATATGATGCGGATTGCACCTAACCAGCTTTATACTGATGCGGCCACCACATTATTGATGCCATCGATACGGAGCCTCGGCCCGATGAGCATGGAGCAAATGGCAGGTGCCATTCCCAGTCCGCTGCCGGTAAAGGAGAGCCTGATGATTGTATGGCCCCAGTTAAGCGGGATGATTGCCGCCAGTACAGGTTGTTTTGCCATTGCTTATTACCTTTTTATGCGCAGGGAAATTAGAAGTTAAAGCGGACACCTCCTTTGCATACGCCCGCTATCTGGTTTTTATTTTGCTGATTTGGAAAAAGAATACCCTGATACCTGGAAATTTTTAAATTATTATAGCTGTAGGGCAATAATTTGTCTCAATATCCGTATTATATACCGAGAGCGTTAATTTAGATTAAAACGGGGACCGTCTATCAGATGGTTCCCGTTTTCTTTTAAAGCTGTTTTGATAAGGGTAAAAATCCGGTACACCAATTTTTAGTCTGCGGCATTCATCTCTAATCAATAATCTGGCTTTATGGCTTTACTATGCGGTTAACCGCAAAACCCCAATAAACATTGCCTTAATTATTTTGATCTATTGGAAATACAATATTAAGGCAATATTTATTATCATTGCTAATCATTAAGCGCTTAAAAATGTACAAAAAATTATTTATTGTAATAAGCCTGCTTATTATTGGTATTACAGTTTTTGCTCAAAGTTCTAAAAAAGAAATTCCTAAACTTGGCGAAAAGCCCAAATTCTTTATTGATATTGTATTAACGGTAAAAAAAGATTTACTCCGGTTCGACCCAACACTCATTGCCTCTTTAACAATACCAGATAGAAAAGGTGCAACTGATGTTTTAGGCGATAAGGCGCAGGATGGCTTGGTTGATTTAGAAAGTATTTACAATAGGGATAAGAAATTTTAATCACTACGGCGCTTGGCCTGGGAGATGGATGGCCTAAGCCGTATGCCAAAAGATTAATATGAAATATTTAAAGTTATTATTTGCCTTTTTTCTGCTTGCGTTTAGCTATTCTGCTTTTGCTCAAAACAACAGGCCAAACATTATTATCATTCTTGTTGATGATATGGGTTTTAGCGATGTAAGCACCTTCGGCGGAAATTTTGTGCCTACCCCCAATATAGACCGTTTGGCGAAAAACGGGTTAATGCTTAAACAATATTATAGTGGCGCACCGATCTGTTCGCCATCAAGAACCAGCCTGCTCACGGGTATGTACCCCGGAAGGTGGAACTTTAGTACCTATCTTGATAATAAAAAGCACAATAAAAATGCACAACAAGCAGATTACTTAAATCCTGAAGCGCCATCTATCGCCCGGATTTTCCAATCTGCCGGGTATGCAACCGGTCATTTTGGTAAGTGGCACATGGGCGGGGGAAGAGATGTGAAGGATGCTCCGGTTTTTGAAAAATATGGTTACGATGCCCACGCCAGTACTTACGAAAGTCCACAGCCAGACCCACTGCTCACTGCTACAAACTGGATCTGGTCGGATAAAGACAGCATAAAACGCTGGGACAGAACCAAATATTTTGTTGATAAAACACTCGTTTTTTTTAAAGAAAATAAAAATAAACCACGTTTTGTAAATCTTTGGCCAGATGATGTACATACGCCATGGGTACCCAATGTTGGAGATGAATATATTGGTAAGTTCCCGCTTGGACAAGAATCTGAGCAGGCCTTTAAATTGGTGCTGAAGGAACTTGACCAGCAGGTGGGAAGATTAATGGACGGTTTAAAAAAAATGGGCGAAGACAAGAATACCATCATTATCTTCACCAGTGACAATGGCCCTTTACCCAGTTTTAAAGGGAGCCGGACTGGTGGTTTAAGAGGCACTAAACTTTCTTTATACGAGGGGGGCACCAGAATGCCATTTTTAATTAGTTGGCCAGGGCATATTCCCCAGGGAAAAATAGATGCGGGCTCGGAAGTAAATGCGATAGATTTACTGCCATCATTAGCCAACATGGCCGGGGTAAAGTTACCTGCAAATTACCAGGGAGATGGATTAGACCGGAGTAAGGTTTTCGCCGGAAAATCATCGCTAAGGGAGAAAAACATGTTTTGGGAGTATGGCAGAAATGATATTGCCTTTAAATACCCTGCCAAACCCAATAGAAGCCCTAACCTGGCGGTGCGCGCTGGAGAATGGAAATTGCTTATGAATAGTGACGGCACTGATGTGCAGCTTTATAACATTGTGAAAGATAAAAATGAAACTACCGAGCTAAGCGCCAAGCAGGTTAAAATAACCAATCAGCTAAAAACCGAACTGCTTGCCTGGTGGGAATCTCTGCCCAAACTCAAAAATTAATTAAAACATTTGAAATCATACCTGCAAGTTGTTGGTTTTTCGAATTAATTATTTTAGGGGTTCGGTGGTGAAGATCAGCTCAGCGCTGATAAACAGAAAAACCAATTAGTTGCCATCATTGGTCTGGCATCCTACTTTTAACTGGTGCGATTTGGGGAGGTGCACAGTGCTACACACTTATTGACCATTTTTTAACCAATAGGAAGATCAAAATCATTTAGAAACTCAATCTGTTATACTTTCTGTATAAAAAACAGTTTATTTACACTTGTAAACATTTTCACAACCTACTGTTTTACAGGGTGATACACTTAAATAACCGTACATTAGTAGTATGAGAAAGTTATTTTTGCTATTGGCATTGTCACAGTTGATTTTAATAATGAGCTGTAAAATGGATTTTATTGATTTAATAAATAATGGTTCAAATCAAAAAAAATATACTGTCAATTTTCGTATTGGTGGGCTAAATCACAATATAGGGGAGGCTAATGTTGGATTCCAAAACGAACCGATAAAAAACTATATTACACAACTGAGCATTATTGTTTACGATGTTTCTAGCGGTGAAGAAGTAGCAAGGCAAACTCAAAGCTCAACTGATTTAAATTTTGGACAAATCGCCTTTAGCCTGCCACCAGCAAATTACATTTTTGTTGCAGCAGGATCCAATACACCTTTTGGCATTAATCTTTTTTACCAAACGCCTGCTACAGCACCAGTAAAGCTACAAATTGCACAGGCTTACATGCAGTATCTTTATCCAGATCCTTACGAGGGCGAAAAAAATTATAGGACCACTGATACATTTCTGGCAAAAGACACCGTTAGCATTACGGGAAACAAAACCGTGGATCTGATGATGCAGCGTGTAATCGGAGAAGTCGAAATTTCTTTTTCTGATATTCATACTTTTAATGCAGAGCTATTCGGTGAATCTACCGCTATAAGTTTTGATACCTATAATCCCTTTAATGGCGTAACCAGAAGGCCCCATTTTCAGGTCAATACATCAGCCAATGGACCATTTAAACTTAAGCTGCTAACAACCGGAAGAACCCTTTTTATAGATATTGATCCCCCAGGATCACTTCCGATCCCCGTTTTCATTCCAATTGAAAGAAATAAGACAACAAAAGTTTCAGGAAATATTCTTAGCGGAGAAATTAATATTACATCCCAATAATATTAACAATTCAGGTATTTTGAAATGAATGCTTGTTGCAACAGTTACAAGTTTTTTTTGGAGGCTGTTTTAAAATTTAATATTCTGGCAGTTTAAGTGCTTTTTTCAACGCCTCGAACATGGCCATGTGTTTGCCGGGATTCTTCGCCATCATCCCTGACGATGTTTTATCTTCCATTTGATTGACGGAAAATGTGGTGTATCCGTATTTTTCGTAATTAGGGACTATATGCTTAAAGGCCGGATGAAATTCCTGTCTATTTTATAGCGGCCATTGGTTACCGCTTCGGCAAATACTATGCAATATTTTCAAGGTATCTTAATACCTCTTCTTTTTTTCTGCTCGAAACCAATATGTTTTCTTTGTTTTCCATTTGCAGATACCCTTCGCGGTAATATTTTTTAACGTATTTAAAATTAACCAGAAACGATTGGTGGCACCTTAAAAAACCATAGGGCGTAAGCAAACTTTCATATTCCTTTAATCCTTTCGAAACCAGGATCTCGCTGTTATCGTTTAAATAAAATGTAGTGTAACCCTTATCACTTTTACAGTACATAATATCTTCAATGGCTACTACCTCTATATATTCAAGGCTTTTTAAGGCAATTCGCTTCGCGGCAGCTACGCCCTGGGCAAGGTAGTGTTCTTTGGCAATGGCAAGCTGTTGCTGCCCTAAAGTTTCCTGCTCACGGTGATGATAACATTTGTTTAAATGCGTGGTTAATGTTACCTCATCAATTGGTTTAAGTAAATACCCAAAGGCACCTAAATTAAGTGCCTGTATGGCATACTGATCGTAGGCGGTTAGAAAAATAACCTGAAAATCGGTAACACCGATTTCATCAAACAGGTGGAAACTATCGCCATCCTTTAAACGGATATCGGCCAGAATAATGTCGGGTTTTAATGCCAGGATTTCCTGTTTTGCGATTGCAATTTCTCCGGCAAAGCCTACAACTTCGAGGTAGTCGATTTTTTTAACAATTTGTAAGATATGCTGTAAAATCCGGATCTCATCTTCTAAAATATAAAGTTTCATAACAACTTATTTAATCGTTAACTATTGGAATCTGTATTTCAACAAATACGCCTGTTACAGCATTTATCCGCTTATCGCTTACTTTAAATTGAGCTTGCTGCCCGTTAGCGGTAAAAAGCAAATCGATTCTTTCTTTTAAAATTACCTGGGCAAGCGATTGTTTCTTTGGGTTTTCATTAGGCTTTGGGCCCAGGCCACTTCCGTTATCATCTATTTCGATTGCCAGCAAACCGTCTTTAATTTTGAAAGATATGTTTAGCAACCCCTTATACCCTATATTTCTAAAACCATGTTCAATTGCATTTTCTACAAAGGGCTGAACAAGCATGGGCGGAATTAGCGTCTGGTTTAGATTCAATTGATCATCAACTACAATTTTATAATCGAAAACATCGGCATAACGCATTTGCTGCAACCGGAGGTAATTGTTTAGCGAAGCAATTTCTTCATCTATTTCGATAAAATCTTTTCTGTTCTGCTCCAGGGTACTGCGCAATAGTTCTGAAAAAGACCTGAGGTAGCACACAGACTCCTCAATATGCCCCGAAGCAACCAGGCTTTGTAAATTGGCTATGGCATTGAAGATAAAATGCGGGTTTAACTGTGCCTGTAACATTTTCTGCTCTACATTTAAGCGCTGGTTTTCTGACTTTAATAATTTATTCTTTTCCCTTAAACGCTGCTGGCGGTAGAAACTATAAAAGAAAGAAACTATACTGAGAAAGATCATCAGGACTAAAAAAAGTGTCCAGCGTTGCTGTTTAATAATGGTTTCGTTCAGTTTATTGCGGCTATTTAACTCTGCTATATTCCGGTCTTTTTTTTCTGTCTGATATTTTTCATGAATTTCGGCAACCTTAACAGCTTCGATTGCTTTATAGTTACCCAGTTCGATAGTATAGGCAGAATCTGCAGCCTGAAGCGCATGGGCTAAATCGCCCTTCATTTTATAGGCTTCGAGCAGGCCGTTGTAATAGACATCCTTTTGCCTGGCTGATGCGTCGCGTTTTTCGAAAGCTATACCTGCTTTATAATACTTAATGGCCGAATCGGGCTGTTTATCTTGAGAAAATGCGGTAGCCAGGTTATTGTAGGCAATACCATTCAGGTTATTGGTTTTTTTAAGGTAGTTGAAATAAATTTTACTACAGGCCAGGGCTTTGGCAGTTTGCAATTGCCGGCTGTAAATCTGTGCTTCGTTATCGTAAGTGCGGGCTATTGCCAGGCTATCGCCAACCTGTTTTGCCAAACGCCGGGCCTGGGCGTTAAAATGTACCATTTTTTTAAAATCGCCCAGCCGCGATGCCAACAGGAACGAAATATCGAAATAACGTTGTTTAATTACAGGGTGTGTATTAAACGGATTATGCTTAAAGTACATGGCAGCATACTCAATTGATTTTTTTTCATCCTGGTTCTGGAAATAGGCCTGCGCCAATAGATCATAAAAAGAATAGGTTAACCGGCTATGGGTTTGCTCAGCAATTTTCAAAGCCGCAAAAATCTGGCCCATTAAAGCAGGCTCTACCATCGATCCGCCGGCCATTTTATGGGTTAAAACACGATAGGTTTTCAATAACTCAATATCATCATCCTGCTTTAGCCCTTTCATTTTCTGGTAGGCAATTAAGCCACTATCCCTTTTATTTTGATAAACATATTTCCTGGCATGGAAATAATGATAATAAGGGTTTGATTCTTTATCAGGATCCTTGCCCAACAGGCTGTCTTGCTGGTAAACTATTTTTTTAACTGCTGCAGAAGACAGCGTATCTAAGGACAAAATTAGTGATAGATCATCCCGGAAAACAGTTTTTTTAACAGACTGGCGCTCAGCCTTAGGCGGTATTTCCTTATTTCTGCAAGCCGGAATAATAAGAAAACAAATCGTACAAAGGATTATCAGGGTTCTCGCACAGGTGTTCATTAACGAAAGAATTGGCTTATCATACATATAACACCTTCAATGGGGTGCGGGTTGAATTATTCTTTAAAAGTATAAATAGTATACACTAAAAAAAACAGCAGACAAATATCTGTCGGGTTTCATTCTATATCTGTACCGGTTTAATATATATCTGAAATACCGCTACAATACCAAAAAAGGCCTGAATGCGGATATGCGGCTTGCTGGCTGTGTTTTTTAAGCATTTTTTTCTTAGAAAAGGTAAATTAAATCTCCGTTGCTGCTTAGCTGTTTTACGAATATGCATGCAGAATTAACGAAAAGGTGCTCAAACCTGTCATATATCAACTGCCGCTTGTAATCCCTTCGGTTTGTGTCGATTTTTAAATGAACAAAACCCAAACGCCAGGGTAAGATGGCGAAATTTATCTATTACATTAAAATTATTTTATTATGAAAACAAACAACAAGTTATTTGAGAAAAGGATTGACTTAAAAAGCTGTCAAATCAATGGAGGGAAATTAGCCGAATCGAATACTACAGTTCGCACAGAAACCTGTACGCAAGGCTGTTCTGATGTACGTTATACCGTTAAGGACGATAATAAAACAACCATACAGGTTTGTACTGAATACAATTGCTAATCACACCAAAAACAAAAATTACAATATCTGTTAACCAATAAAACAAATAGTATGAAAGGTTTATTTGAAAAACGAATTGATTTAAAAAATAGCCAAATCAATGGAGGAAAACTCGCAGGCTGCATGAGTGAATGTTGGGTAAGAACCGGCACAACCAATTCACCTGATGGCCAGTATACCTATTACAATGACGATGGAAGTATAAGAAGTGTAAGAACGGTACAAGGCCTTTCCAGCTCGACTGATTAAAGCTGCTCCGATTAAAAAATGGAGGATTAACAGCCTCCATTTTTCACCAAATTAAACAAAACATAAAGTTAACTCCAATTAAGCATGATCCTGATTTTCTCCATTACTGATGATTACTCTACCGCTATGGTTATTAACTGGTTATTACATTTGAAAAAGAAATTTATCCGCATTAATGAAGATACAGATGCAAAACTGATTTCGATTACAGAAAAGGATTTTATAATCAACATTAATGGAAAAACGATTCACAGTAATGAAATAACCAAAATATGGTACAGGCGGGGGGATATCGACTTTGTAAAAAACTTTAATAGTCAACATATCAGTAATTACCTATCGGCAGAAAATGCAAGTTTAATGGAATACATTCATTTCACTTTCGATAAAAAAGACGGCATAAATAATTTTAAAACAAGAGATATAAACAAACTTCATCTGTTGGATTTATGTAGTAAACTTAAAATACCAGCGCCAAATTTTATTGTTACCGGAAATAAAGAAGCCTTACTTGAATTTTATAAGCAGGAAAAAAATATCATTTCTAAACCCTTAAATGCTCCTCTTTCTATTTTTGATACTGATGATTTCATTCATCTAACCTATACAACCGAAATAACAGCAGCTGATATTGAAGCATTGCCAAATGAATTTGTCCCTACATTTTTCCAGAAAAACATTTTAAAAAGTTATGAAATAAGGTGTTTCTACCTCAATGGCAATTTTTATGCGATGGCAATTTTTTCTCAAAGCAATAGTAAAACCAAGGTCGACTTTAGAAATTACGACAGATCGAAACCCAATAGAATAACACCTTACCAATTTCCAAAATATTACGAGCGGAAAATTAAAGGCTTGTTGGATAATATGGGTTTGAATTGCGCTTCTTTTGATGTCGTTCTATCCAAAGAAGATCAGCAATATTATTTTTTAGACCTCAATCCTATTGGTCAGTTCGGAATGGTTTCCAGTCCTTGCAACTACAACCTGGAAAAGGAAATTGCTTTAAATCTATAATCACATGAAAAAAATCAGCCTGGAAATTCAAAATGGAAATGCGCCCATTCATTTAAAATCTTTAGTTAAAAAAGAAAAACCGAGGTATTTAATCAAAACCAGAGAATCTAAAATATTCTGCACCAAAAGTTTACAATTAGACCTACTTTATAAATCGCCGTTATGAATAAATTATTTTTAAGAAATCAATTGTGCATTCCTGTTAAGGGTTACAATAGAGCAATTATTTATGATATTATTCGGAAAGATTATTTTTTTATCCCTAACGCGCATTATGACGTTTTGGATACCAACGATGTGATTAATTTTAATAAAATTACCGACCGGGGGGAAAAAGAGGAGTTGGTAGATTTTTTACTTAAGGAAGAAATCATATTTGAAATAACTGACCGTAATGAAAAGAACCGTTTCAAAAGTTTAAACAGAAATTTTGAGCAACCAAATCTGCTCACTAATGCAATTGTGCATTCGGATACAGACCCTGTTTTTTTTGATTTTATTAAAGATGAGTACCTTTTAAACGTATCAGTTATAGCGCCTCGGATAGATGATCATCTGTTCGTGCTTTTAGCGAAAATAGATACCCTCGAAATAGATAGTGTTTATCTGTACATTGAAAACTTTGATCAGGAAAGCTATGAAACAACACGTCAGCTGATCTGCAATTACCGCTTAATTTTTTCGGTTAATTTCTTCAATTCAACCAACCAAGCAGAAACCACACAACTATATCAAAATGTTTATTTTAACTTTTTTGAAGAAGAATTTGCTACCTATAAAACCAAGCTAACTACAGATAAACTGTCGTTAAATAACGAACATTTTTTAGAGGCCTACAACGTTCATTCTTACTACTACGGAAAGGTATACATCGATCGGGAAGGGAACGTTAAAAATGGTTTAAACAATACATATAGCTTTGGCAATGTAAAATTGTTAACCAAAGATCTGTTTTTAAATACCATCCATTCGGATAAATTTCGCGAATTAGGAAATATCAACAAAAACAATACACTTGTTTGCAGCGATTGTGAATTTAGGTACATGTGTGTTGATAGCCGAGTGCCTGTTAAAGGTGATGAGAAATGGTATCATCAAGCTGAATGTGCTTACAATCCTTATTTATCAAAATGGGATTATGAAGAAAATTATATTAACCTAAAGGATTCTGGTGTTGCCATCTCTGCAAGGGGATGCGATATAGATCAGCAAAAATTATCAAATCATTTTAATATGGCCTGGTCTGTTTAGCATGAAATCTTTCCCCTTTTATAAACAACCCGACAATAAGGACTGCGGACCAACCTGCCTGCGCATTATAGCCAAACACTATAACAAAAGCATTGCGTTGCAGCAAATCAGAACCCTTGCGGAAACCACTAGGGAAGGAAGTGGTTTGCTTGGCCTGAGTAATGCAGCAGAGGCTTTAGGCTTTAGAACGCTTGGTGTTAAAATAAATTTTAATACCCTGCTGGCCGATGCACCATTGCCCTGCATTGTACACTGGAATAAAAACCACTATGTTGTGGTTTATAAAATAGACAAGGCCGGTAAGGTTTATGTTTCAGATCCGGGTTATGGCTTAATTACCTATACCAAAGAAGAATTTATAAAATACTGGATCGGCGAAAATGCCCACGAAAATACAGAAGAAGGTATTGCCCTTATTTTAGAAACAAGCCCTGCATTTTACACCAGCGATTTCGAAGACACAGAAAAAAAAACAAGCTTCTCTTTCCTCTCCAGGTATTTACTAAAATATAAATCGCTCGTTATCCAGCTGGCCGTTGGCTTACTGGCCGGGAGTTTATTATCGCTTATTTTTCCCTTCCTTACCCAAAGTATTGTTGATGTAGGCATACAAAACCAGGACATTAACTTTATTTACCTGGTTTTACTCGCCCAGGTGATGCTTTTTATGGGTAAAATGGGGATCGAAATAATTAGGAGCTGGATCTTGCTACACCTTTCTACCCGGATTAACATTTCAATCATTTCCGACTTTTTTATCAAGCTGATGAAACTTCCGATCAGTTTCTTTGATACACGGATGACAGGTGATATTATGCAGCGGATAAACGATCACCACCGGATAGAACAATTGCTAACCAGCTCCTCGCTCAATACCCTCTTCTCGATGGTAAACCTGCTTATTTTTAGCATTATACTCTTCATTTACGATTACCGGTTATTTATCGTGTACCTGCTGGGCGCACTTTTGTATGTGGGGTGGATTGTTTTTTTCCTTAAAAGAAGAAAAGAACTTGATTATAAAATGTTTGCCCAGGTTGCGCAAGAGCAGAGCACGGTAATAGAACTGATTAATGGCATGCAGGAAATAAAAATGCATAATGCCGAAAAACAGAAGCGCTGGGGCTGGGAATTTTTACAGGTAAAGTTATTTAAGATCAAAATAAAGGCCCTCTCGTTAGAACAGTGGCAATCTGTTGGCGGTGGTTTTATTAATCAGATAAAAGATATTTTGGTTAGTTTCCTTGCCGCAAAACTGGTTCTGAGTGGTAACCTTACCCTGGGCATGATGCTTTCGGTACAATACATCATTGGCCAGCTAAACAGCCCCCTAATGCAGCTCATAGAATTTATCAAACAAACACAGGATGCCAGAATTTCGCTCGAAAGGTTACAGGAAATTCACGATAAAGACAACGAAGAAGGCAGCGAAGAACAATATGCCACCGAAATTGCGCAGAAAGATATCGAACTGAAGTCTGTATCGTTCAGGTATACAGGAGCCGATTCGTTTGTTTTCGAAGATTTAAACCTTGTTATCCCCTTTCAAAAAACCACGGCTATAGTTGGGGCCAGCGGTAGCGGAAAAACAACGCTTTTAAAGTTATTGACCAAATTTTACGAACCCGACAAAGGCGAAATAAAAATTGGCAGCACCGATATGAAAAATATTTCGCCCAGGTACTGGCGCGACCATTGCGGTGTAGTGATGCAGGAAAGTTATGTATTTAACGATAGTATTGCCAATAATATCGCCATTGGCGAGGATGCGATTGATAAACAAAAACTGAGAAAAGCCATAGAAATTGCCAACATACAGGATTTTATAGAAAGCCTGCCTTTAAGTTACAACACCAAAATCGGTAACGAAGGTATGGGCGTTAGCGGTGGGCAGAAGCAAAGATTGTTTATTGCCCGGGCGGTGTATAAATCGCCAGAATACATCTTTTTCGATGAGGCCACAAGTGCGTTAGATGCCAATAACGAAAAAATAATTATCGAAAACCTGAACCAGTTTTTTAAGGGCAAAACGGCCATTGTAATTGCCCACAGGTTATCTACGGTTAAACATGCCGATAAAATTATCGTGCTGGATAAGGGAATGGTTGTAGAAGAAGGCAACCACAACGAACTGGTGGCCAAAAAAGGAGAATATTACAGATTAATAAAAAACCAGCTCGAACTTGGAAACTAAAAAAGATAAACTGGACGAGGTACAGCTGCGCTCGGAAGGTGTGCAGGATATTCTGTCAGAACCACCACACTGGATGGTCCGCTGGGGCAGTTTGGTTATCCTGGCCATCCTTTTAATGATTTTGCTAATGAGTTATTTCATTAAATATCCCGAGTTTGTACCCGCAACAATTGTGGTTACCTCGCAAAACCCACCAGAAAAATTACAGATCAGAACCGACTCTAAAATTGAAAAAATATTCATCAGCGATCATCAAAAGATAAAAAA
Source organism: Pedobacter sp. R-06 (assembly GCF_049913135.1). Classification (NCBI taxonomy): domain Bacteria; kingdom Pseudomonadati; phylum Bacteroidota; class Sphingobacteriia; order Sphingobacteriales; family Sphingobacteriaceae; genus Pedobacter; species Pedobacter sp. R-06. The sequence goes on from NZ_CP183977.1 coordinate 5,590,428, forward strand.
AGATGAAATATTAATGGTTTTACAATCTACCGCAAATTATAAAGATGTTTTACAGCTTAAAAGCATTATAGATTCCATTTCCCCCGGTAAGCTGTTTTCGTTTCCGGTTGATAAAGTTTCGCGGTTCAAATTGGGTGAGCTACAGGGCGATTACAATAACTTTGCAAAGGCATTTCAGGATGAGCAGCTGTTTACCAGGCTTAAGCCCTATGCGCCCGAAAATATAGCAACCGCTCAAAACATTCAGACCAATAAAAGCAGGATAATTGCATTAAAAAAGCAAAAAACTTTCGAAGGTTTAAAATTCGAACTGGTAAAGAAAAATTATCAGCGCGCTCAGCTGCTGCTAAACCAAAAGGTAATTTCGGCTTTGGAATTTGAAAACGAAAAAATTAAATTTTTACAGGCACAACAGAACTTAGAAAACATCGATATCTCTTTATCGCAAACAGATGAAGCCATTTTTAACCTCAATAAAACAAAAAGCGGTACAACCATAAATGCAGAGAAAGATAAAATCAATTTCGCCGCACAAACCTTACAGCTGCTAGAGCAGTTAAGGCGTTCGCTAAGGGCCTGGGAGCAAAACTACCTGGTAGTTTCTTCTACAGATGGGGTAATCAGCTTCCAGCAGTTTTGGGGCGAAAATCAATTTGTAAAACGTGGCGATCCTGTTTTATCTATTTTACCCGACCAAAAAAAGGCGCTTATCGGAAGAATGTTTGTAGCAGCAACCAATTCGGGAAAAATTGCCAGGGGCGAAAAAGTTTTAATCAAACTCGACAATTACCGCTACCAGGAATATGGCATTATAGAAGGCAGGGTTCAAAACATATCTTTCACGCCCGACGAAAAAGGCAATTATTATGTTGATGTTGTGCTTCCAAGAGGACTGAAAACTTCTTATCAGAAAACGCTTCCTTTCGATAAAGAGCTAAAGGGAAATGCCGAAATTGTAACACAGGACTTACGGTTAATTGAGCGGTTTTTTTACCAGATCAGAAAGCTTACCAGGTACCAGTCAGAGTAGAAGAGGGCTGGCCCCCGGTACCTGTCCGGGATAAAAATAAGCCACCGCTAACCGTTACAAACAACAATTTTTTAGATGGTTCTTATAACAGTTTAGAAATTTGTTTCCGGTATTTAGCTTTAGCGTTACCAGATCACTATTGAGCTTGTTCTTCTTTTGCTACATCCCCAGGCTTGCTCAAATTCCTTCAGCTGTGCTAATGGGCCATTGATCCGGAATCGGAAAGGCACATGCGGATTGGTCTGTAGTTCGTTGCGCAATGCTTCATCACTAATATCGCTATGCCACATTTGTGCCCAGCCTAAGAAGAAACGTTGCTGCCAGGTAAATCCGTCAATCGGTGCAGGAGTTTTTTTGTCCTTATAGTTTTTCTTAAGGGCATAATAGGCGAGCGTAAGCCCACCCAGATCGGCTATATTTTCACTAATGGTAAGCTGTCCATTAATATACAAGCCTGGTTGTCCCTCTATTTGGTTAAAGTAATTAATATATCGGGTGGCCAGGCTTTCAAAATTACGCCTGTCTTCAGCCTGCCACCAGTTGTTCAAATTGCCTGAAGCATCAAATTTCGATCCACGGTCGTCGAAAGCATGGGTAATCTCGTGCCCGATAACGGCGATTATTGCACCATAGTTAATGGCGTCATCCGCATGCTCATTATAAAATGGCGGTTGCAAAATCCCAGCGGGGAAACATGCGCTATTGGTATATTGATCATAAAACGCATCTACGGTCTGCGGCGTCGAATGCCACTCATTTCTATCTACAGGTTTATCAATTTTAGCTATGCACTCTTTATGCTGAAAATGAGCTGTGGCAATTACGTTTGCCAGCAGTTGTGATGGACTGATCTTCAAACTTGAGTAGCTCTGCCACTTTTCCGGATATCCAATCTTAAAGGTCATCGCCTTTAACTTATTTTGCGCAGCCACCTTGGTCTTATTGCTCATCCAGGTTAAAGCGTTAATTCTCTGATGGTAAACGCTGCGAACGTTTTCGATCATTTCCCTTATTTTTTCTTTATTCTGCTTTCGAAAATATTTTGCAACAAAAAGCTTCCCAAGAGGGATACCCAGTGCTTTTTCAGTTTCTTCGATTGCATTTTCTACACGACTTTTTTGTGCTTTTTTTCCCGCCATTACTGTTCCGAAAAAGGCAAAATGGGGCACCTGGTATCTTTTTGACAGATAGGGCGCAAAATGAGATAACAATTGCCACCTGATATATAATTTTAAAGTGGATAATGGCGTTCTCTCCAGCAAAAAGGTCAGGTTTTTTATGTAGGCCAGGTCTTCTGCAACAACCGTTGGGGTATATATATCCTGAGTTTTCAGGAAAAGATTCCAGTCAACCTGCGGGTTCTTTCTAATAATTTCTGATGTGCGGATTTTGTTATAGGTTTTTAATTGGTCACGCAACTTCAGGCTCGATAACTGTAATTTAGCAACCTGTTGCTCCAAGTTATAAATGGTTTCTCCGGGAGTTAGCGGCTTAAAATCAGCCAACTTCCACATTAAATTAACATGTTTAACAAACTGATCATGCAATATCACATTCTTGTGCACGTTTGTATGGTAAAAACTTTCATCAAGCAGGCTTAATCCACCTTGCCTTAAATACAAAATCTGCATTTTATTGTTTTTGGCATCGGCTTCTATACTGTATGTTACAAATGTTGGAACACCGATATTTTGAAGGGTTCCTGTTTCCCTCACCCAATCGCTAAGGCTGGCAATTTGGTCTATTGCCTGTAAATATGTACTAAGCGGCTTTAAGCCAAGTTGCTCAATTGTACCCGTATCTACAAAGGAGTGATAAAAGTCGGCAATCTGTTGCGTCTCTGTACCAGGCTTAGCTTTTGATATTTTAGTAATGCTATCTACAAGCTGCCGCAGCTTTACTTTGTTTTCCTGATCAAGTATTTCAAAAGCGCCCCATCTGCTTTCGGTGGCAGGCAGCGGATTTGCTTTCTTCCAGTTGCCATTTGCGAAACCATCAAAATCCAAACATGGATTTTGGGAAGAGTCGATGTTACGCTTGTCAAATCCTTTTGATGCGCCATCAATTGTTTCGGCCTTGTTGCGAAACCGGCAGCAATAGCATACAATTGTTAAGGCAAATATAACCAGGATCAAATTTTTCATAATTGGTATTAACTTCGTTCATAATATCATCATTCCATCACTTAGCCCCAAGTTATGCCGGGCGTATAAATTGTACATGGATAATGCCAGGAATTAATCAATTAAGTTATTTTTTACAATGAATTTCGTTTATTTTTTATTTTGTACCAACCTTATTCGCCATGCCCGGGATAATTAAATAACCGGATTAAGTTTGTCAAGCGGAATTTCATTCCAAAATGTGAATGTGGCTTCCTTTTCAAGAAACGCTTCTGCCAATTTCAGAAAATCAATCATATGTTGCGTTCGCATGTGGGCACCAACGAAGATTTCTTTATTTTTCCATTGCTCTATAATCAATAATTCGTTCGGATTTTCGGGATCCTCGTGCACATGGATACCTTTACAAGCTTTTTCTTTTAATAAAACAATCCCAATAACTTTATAAAGTTCCTGCTTTGCTATTTTCAATTTATCATGCCTGATTACACAGTTTATCACAACAGTAACTGGTTTTAACTTATTATTCATGCCCATTCAATTAATGATCAATTAACCTTGTAGTGTAACTGTACGGTATCATCGTTCAGTTTATTTACAGCTATTAATTTCAACTTAATATCCGTTTTCACTTCCTGTAGTAATGGCAAACCTGTGGCAAAAAGTGTCGGCTCAACTACAAAATAAATTTCATTTACCAGTCCTGCATTTAAAAAGGCACTCATGGTCATGGCCCCACCAATAATAACAGCTTCATCATGACCGGCACTTTCTAGCCTCTTGACTATTTCAGACGGGCTCTCCCTGGTAAAAACGACTGTTTGGTTGGGTGGTACCAGGTCGTTTTTGGATGTGAGCACCACCGTTGTTCCCTCAATCTTGAGTGGAAGGTAGTCTGGAGCCAAAATGTTGTAAGTGGTTTTACCCATAACCACTGCCTTTGTCTTTTGGCTAATGGCATAAAACCCCTCCCCATATGCAGGAGATAGCCAGTCTGGATTGTTTCTCGAATTAGAAATAAAACCATTTGCCGATGTGGCGATGTAGATACTGATTTTCATTTTTTTCGTATTTTTACAAATATGCTCACTGGTATATTTACGTTCAATAACTAACAAAATTGTTAGTTAAAGCAGTAACTGAAACATGAGAAAAAAACAATCTTCGAATTATATTAATGAAGAGCGCCTGGCACAGATCTGCGAACGCAATTCGGCGATCAGTATAGTGAGCGGTCGCTGGAAATCACAAATTGTCTTTAATATTTTTCTGGGCAATGACAGGTTTCACCTGTTGCTACAGCAATTGCCGGGCATTTCCGAAACAGTTTTGGCAAGACAACTCAAAGAGCTGGAGAACCATGCCATCCTGGTTAAAAAGGAAATTCCCGATACGGTTCCGGCAGGCAAAAGGTATATCCTAACCAATAAGGGCCAAGATCTCGTACCTATTTTAGACAACCTTTGCAACTGGGGCAAACTATATGCTAATGGAAAGCAGATAGAAGTAGTTTCGAATAAAAGTGAAGCGTGACTGGAAAAACAGCATATAGCGCTGATTACCCTAAAGTAAACTCCAAATGCAGTTTCTCCAAGTGCCAGAAAGAGATTTTTATATTTTGAGTTAAATTATTCAACACTTTTTTTTCTGCTCCAAGCCGACATGTAAGTTAACAAAGGGCGGAGGCTTTCCCCATAATCTGTGAGCGCATACTCTACCCGGGGAGGAAGTTCCTTGTACTGTTTCCTGCTAATTAAGCCATCAGCTTCAAGTTCTCTCAATTGTTCGGTTAATACTTTTCTTGAAATAGAGGGTATCCGAACATTAATTTCCCCAAAACGCCTGGTATGTTTGCAAAGCACATGCAGAATAATCAATTTCCACCGTCCTCCAATCAAAGCTAAAGTATCTATAACAGGGCAGTCAGCATGGTCTGATTTATTTTCCATTAGTCACTTTTAGGTTACCACTATTTGTTTTGTTATCAAAAGGATCTGGTATTTTACAAAGTCAAAATCAGTTCCTTTGCGAAACAAAAGTAATTAATCAATTCTTAAAACAAAAAATATGATTTTAGTAACTGGTGCAACAGGCAATTTAGGCAAAGCGACCATTAATTCGCTGTTAAACAAAGGCATAGCGGTAAATAACATTACTGCATTGGTAAGAGATAAAACCAAAGCGGCAGAATTTAAATCAAAAGGCATTCAGGTGAAGGTTGGCGACTACGAGGATTTCGGGTCTTTAAAAAGTGCGTTCCAGGGTGTAGATAAGCTACTGCTCATATCTTCATCATCAGACATCGCTAACAGGTTTGAGCAGCACAAAAACGTAATTAATGCAGCCAAGGAAACTGACGTTAAACATATTATCTATACGAGCTTTGACATGAAAAATTTACAACAAAGTATAATGGGTAAAGAGGTTCAATATCATGCACACACAGCTGCTTATCTAAAACAAATAGCCGTTCCTTATACTTTAATGGATAACACCATGTATGCTGATATGATTCCCTTCCTTTCTGGAAAAGATATATTAAATAATGGTATTTCCATTCCTGCCGGAGATGGCAAAACTCCCTTTTTGCCAATAACAGAAATGGCTGAAGCAAATGCTGTTGTACTGACTACTCAAGGTCACGAAAACAAAGAATACATCATCGCTGCAGAAACCGCTTTCTCCTTCGCGGAGATTGCTCACCTACTATCAGATATTACAGGAAAAACGATCGCTTATTACCAGCCTAAAGTGAGTTCATATATTGCACAGCTCGTACAGGAGGGATTTTCTGAAGATGATGCAGCATATCTTGCCAGGTTCGCTGGTGCGATTGCCAAAGGAGAATTTGATACCAATAAAAGTGATGTAAAACAACTGTTAGGCAGGAGTCCGATCGGTTTAAAAGATTTTTTGAGAACCATATACAGTAAATAGGTCTTTTCAAAAATCTTAAAATAAAAATGACTACCGTAAGAAGGTTGTTATAAATGATGGGGGATTCTATCTGCTTAAGCGCTCTCAATCAATCTACTGACCTACAGTATTTTACAAAAAATAGTCAATTTTCGACTCACTAAAATTAACCATTCAAAATGGTCAAAAACGAGTCTTAATGCGTTATAAAAACCAAAACAAAGTCTTGAAAATCAACGATTTACACGACAATGTTCTGGTTTGAATCTAAGGAAGTGGTCCCGACGAGAATCGAACTCATATCTAAAGTTTAGGAAACTTCTATTCTATCCGTTGAACTACGGGACCATTTGTTGCGCAAATATAACAAAAGTTTTGTCGCAAGAGAATTCATTTTAACAAGCATTTATCTAAGGATAATTGTCTTTAAAAACATAAAAAATCAATTACAACAGGCCCTTTTAGGATTATTGAATGGGGATAAGCAATAAAAAAAAGCCATTTGAAATTAATCAAATGGCTTTATATTTTAATTACGGCAAGTAAACACTATCTAATTACGCTGCCTTCTGTGAACTTTTCTACAGGTGCCACAAAAGTGAGTTTGCCTTCGGCATTTTCGGCCATCAGGATCATTCCCTGTGATAAAATCCCTTTGATTTCGCGTGGGGCAAGATTTACGATTATACTTACCTGTTTCCCTATAACATCTTCAGGTTTATAATATTCGGCGATGCCCGAAACCACTGTTCTTTCGTCGATACCGGTATTTACCTTTAATTTTAAAAGTTTTTTTGTTTTCTCTACCTTTTCGGCAGCAACAATGGTGGCTACACGGATATCCATTGCCGAGAAATCGTCAAACTGGATATTTTCTTTTGCCGGAACAGCAACTACATTACTGGCCGCGTTACTCGCCTTGCTTTGGTTTAATTTCTCAATCTGGAAATCGATCACCGCATCTTCAATTTTATCAAACAGGAGCACGGCTTCGCCAATTTCGTGGCCACGTTTTAAGAGGCTTACCGTACCAGCATCATCCCAATCATGACCGCCGTTTTGAAGCATTTTCATTAACTTTTCTGCTGTAAATGGCAAGAAAGGTTCGATCAGGATCTGAATATTGGCGGCAATTTGAAGCGCAATATTCAATATCGTTCTTACCCGGTCTTCATCCGTTTTAATCAATTTCCATGGTTCGGTTTCGGCCAGGTATTTATTTCCTAAACGGGCAACATTCATTACTTCTGATAAGGCCTCTCTAAAACGGTAATTCTCGATTGACGCAGAGATTTTAGCAGGGTACCCGGCCAGTTCATCAATAACAGCCTGATCTACATCCGTAATTTCCATGCAGGTAGGCACTGAACCACCAAAGTATTTATGCGTAAGTACCACAACCCTGTTTACGAAATTACCCAGGATGGCTACCAATTCATTATTGTTTCTGGCCTGAAAATCTTTCCAGGTAAAATCGTTATCCTTGGTCTCGGGAGCGGTTGCGGTTAATACATATCGCAATACATCCTGCTTGCCTTCAAATTCCCTTAAATATTCGTTCAGCCAAACGGCCCAGTTTTTAGAAGTTGATATTTTTTGCCCCTCTAAGTTTAAAAATTCGTTTGCCGGCACATTATCGGCCAGGGTATATTCGCCATGCGCCATTAACATTGCCGGGAAAATAATGCAGTGGAAAACGATGTTATCTTTACCGATAAAATGGACCAATTTGGTTTCGTCGCTTTTCCAGTATTCTTCCCAACCACATTTATCGTTTTCGTAACTGCTGATGTAATATTCTTCGGCTTTAGGGTTCCACACATCGAGCTTGGCATAGTTACAAAGCTCTTTGGTTGCAGAAATATATCCAATAGGAGCATCGAACCACACATAAAGCACTTTACCTTCTGCATCGCGAAGCGGTACACGAACGCCCCAATCTAAATCTCTGGTCATGGCCCTTGGCTGTAAACCTGCATTTAACCAGCTTTGGCATTGGCCATATACATTAGGGCGCCATTCTTTATGACTTTCGATATAGGTACGTAAACGGTCTTCGTATTTATCTAGCGGCAGAAACCAGTTCTTCGTTTCCTTTAAAATTGGTTTATCACCTGATAGGGTCGATTTTGGATTGATTAAATCGGTCGCATTGAGCGTAGAGCCACAGTTTTCGCACTGGTCGCCATAAGCATTTTCGTTACCACATTTGGGGCAGGTACCGGTGATGTAACGATCGGCCAAAAATTGTTTTGCGGTGGCATCGTAATATTGTTCGGTAATTTCTTCGGTAAAAACACCTTTATTGTAAAGGGTTTCGAAGAAATCGGCAGCGGTTTGGTGATGGGTAAGCGATGAGGTACGGTGATAAATATCGAAAGATACGCCGAACTCTTTAAAAGAATCGCCAATAATCTTATGGTACTTATCTACCACTTCCTGGGGCGTAATCCCTTCTCTTTTGGCTTTTAAAGTAATGGGCACACCATTTTCGTCAGATCCACAGATGAACTTTACATCGCGTTTATTCGACCTTAAGTAACGGGCATAAATATCTGCAGGGATGTAAACACCAGCCAGGTGCCCAATATGAACTGGTCCATTGGTATATGGAAGCGCTGCAGTTACGGTATATCTTTTTATTTTACTATTATCCAAAACAATTTTTATTAATTTGGCAAAGATAAGTGTTTTGAAGATGATTAAGCAGCCCCCGTATTTAAAAAAAGGAGATAAGATTGCCCTGGTATGTCCGGCAAAGAAATTACCCAAACCTATAGACCATGCCATAGCACGATTAGAAAGCTGGGGCCTGGAGGTTATTGTTGGCGAAAGCGTATATGCCAGCCACCACCAGTTTGCAGGAACTGATGCTTTACGAACCAAAGACATTCAGCATTTTTTAGACGATCCGGCTATAAAAGCGATTATTTCGGGCCGTGGCGGTTATGGTACCATCAGGATTATTGATGACCTGGACTTTACAGAATTTAACAAGAACCCTAAATGGTTTGTAGGTTTCAGCGATATTACCGTGCTATTATCACACCTTATTGCGCAATGTAATACCCAGTGCATGCATGCGCAAATGCCCTATACTTTTGATGAATCTACTGAAGAAGCTTTAATCTCTTTAAAAAAGGCGCTATTTGGTGAAAAACAGGCGTATGCCTACCAAAGTGCCTTTAAAAACAGGGCAGGAGAGGCGACCGGACTTTTGATTGGGGGGAATTTAAGTTTACTCACCATGGTACAGGGCTCGGTTTCGGAAATGGATTTTACAGATAAAATTCTCTTTTTGGAAGATGTTGGCGAACAGGAATACGGTATAGACCGTATGTTGCGTATGCTGAAAAGAGCGGGTAAAATAAAAGCCTTAAAGGGTTTGATTATTGGTGCCTTTAATGAAATTGAAGAAGAAAAGATTTCTTTCGGGCAAACGGCCGATGAGGTAATCTGGGATATTGTTAAGGACTATGATTTTCCGGTCTGCTTTAATTTTCCAACGGGACACATAAATAACAACCTCAGTATGGTTTTAGGTGCTGAGGTAAACTTAAAAATAGAAACAAATAACGTTCAATTTAAATATTTATAGGATGGCAATTTTAGATAATTTAGGAAAATACCGCAATACAGGCTTGTTGCTGCTACGCATTGGTTTAGGTGTAATGTTTATCATTCATGGTTTCCCGAAACTTGCGGGCGGCCCAAACGGCTGGACTGGCTTAGGAGGGAGTATGAAGGTAATCGGCATAGACTTTTTACCTATATTTTGGGGCTTTATGGCCGCTGCTACCGAAACCTTTGGTGGTTTCTTGCTAATTGTAGGGTTGTTTTTCCGTCCGGCGCTAATTTTACTAATCTTTACGATGATTATAGCAGCGCTGGTTCATTTTGGTAAGGGAGACGGATTGGGCGGTGCCAGTCATGCTATAGAATTAGGCATTGTATTTTTCGGGCTGATTTTTATTGGCCCGGGGAAGTATAGTGTGGATAAGAAGTGAACTTGGCGCAATTTTCATAGTTGTTCCTATCTTAAAGACTCTGAATCAGTCTTAAAAAAAGCGGCAGAGAAAATACCTGCCGCTTATTCAAATAAATACTAAAAGAATCTTTAGTTTGCAATTGCAGGACTACCAGCACCTGGACTGTTGTAACTATACTCATGTACAGGAACATCCCAGTAATCCCAATAGTTATAGTCTATAAAACATGGCAACAATGTCCAGCTTCCTGCCGGCGTTGCTCCGATCTCTGCATTTGGAACAACTACATTTGCATTTGCTCTACCTCCACCTGCACTCGCTTTTGTGGTAACACCCCAGCGCCTGGCATCGTAAAATGCCAGTCCTCTCAGGGTAAGTGCAATTCTACGCTCTCTCCTCAATTCCTCAAGTGCTTGCGCCTGGTTTAAACCGGTTCCAACTGTAGCAGCCAAACCAGCACCGTTAGCAGTACGCACGCGATCAACAAACAGTAATCCGGCATCGATATTGTTGTTTCTAATTTCAACTTCAGCAAGCATAAGTGCATTTTCTTCCCAAGATCCTGCAAAATTTGCGAAACCTGTTCTAGCATTTGTAGACCAGTACCCTCCATTCTGAATTGCAGTGAAGAAATAACGCCCACCGAATTGATATCCTCTGGCCTGTCTGTTCACTTCGGCAAGTGGCAATGTGCTAACACCTTTTACAAAACGTTGGTCACCTGGTTTAAAGTCTTGCGCCCACCGTTCAGATGGATACATCCAACCTGGATTATTAGCATGAGAGTTCCACAATAAAATATGCTGTTGGTTATTTGGAGAAATTCCTTCGGCAGCAACCGCTGAGATTCCCAATAGGAAAGTAATATCTCCCTGAATTAAGCCAGCAGTGGCCAGCGTTTTAATGGTGGTTAGATCGCCGGCGGTTAGTTCGCCAACTTTCTTGTTTACCAAAATGTTTCTGGCTTTGTAGGTATTACAGCCCCTGATCCACATTTGCGGCGTAATGGCAACATTAGGCGTTGGTTTATTGAAAGCAGGGATAATTGCATTCATTGTTGAGTTGTACACAGCATCAGCAGCGGCAATTGGCGTTAACAAAGCGATGGCTTTATCAAAGTTAGCATTCGCCTCGGTGATCATCTGTTGACGTGTTTTGTACTGAGAATCTGTACTACCATCAGTTTTATCATTAATTACCCCAGCAACATACATTGAACCAATGCGCGAATAAGCGAAACCTTTCCACCAATACGCCCACGCCTGTAATGTAGCTTTCTCTGTTGCCGGAATTGTAATTGCCGGATTCTCTATAGCCTGGAGTAAGAAATTGGCCTGTCCGTTAACAAAATAAGCTAGGTTCCATTCATAAATCAAAGCATTTGTTTGAGAGCCGTTGGTTGCCGAGAGATTATTTAAAGCTTTCAATTGCGTAGGTTGATCAATTACCAATACACCTGGTATAACTTTATTATACGGTGCCGGTAAAGTAATTTTATCTACCTGGTTCACATATCTCCATCCCCAGTTACCAGCAGAACACCACTGTTCATCACCCATGAAACTATGCATATTCATTGCATGTACAAGCAAATTGTTTCCAACGTACAACTTACTCCAAATCCCCAATGCAAACTGCTCTACCCCCTTTACCGAAGCCAATGAACCTGTTGGTGTTGGCGAGTTGGGATCATCCAACTGCAATTCGGACTTTTTACAATTAGTCAAAAACACGACTATTGCAAAAAATGCTATTATTTTCTTCATCTTTTTTAAATTAAAAGTTCTATAAACCATTTATTAGAAACCAATATTGAGACTGAACTGAAATGATTTCAAGTTAGGCGCACCATAGTAATCTACGCCAGTGAACGAGCCCATACCAGAAATTGTACCCCCCTGATTGGTTAATGCCGATGTAGCTTCAGGATCTAATCCTTTATACTTAGTCCAGGTAGCTAAATTTCTGCCTGTAGCAGTAACTGATATCGTTCTTAACCACTTTTGTTTAAGCACATTTGTTAAATCATACGTTATTGACAGATCTCTTAACCTTAAATAGCTACCGTCTTCAATAAAATGAGATAATGGAGTATTGGTATTGTAAAGACTATTGTAAAATGCGACAAATGAACCTTCTTGCCCAGCGATAGTAACAGGCTCATCAAAATCCTTATGTAACCTATCCCTGTACATCCATTGCCTGGTTTGATTATACACATCACCACCTTGCACCCAGTCAAATTGGACACCTATGCTTAATTTTTTAAATAATGTAAAGTTATTAATGAATGAACTGGTGAAATCAGGATTCACATTACCTGCTACAGCCAAATCGTCGGCACCTGTTAATACAACATTATAGTTAGCCAAGTTCACCACATAACCATTACTGGCTACAGCATAACCTGCCGCGCTGGCTTCAGGGATATACCTTGTGCCATTGGGTCTTAACTGATCTATGCTGGTTAATGGCCTTTGCATATATAAATCTCCTAAATTTCCACCCGGAGCGAGATAGAACACACCATTTGTAATCGGCACATTATTAGATACGGCTGTTACTTCAGTCTTAGACTTTCCTAATCTAAAGCCAAAATTCCAATCCAGGTTTTTAGATTTATACGCGCTTATATCCATTGAAATATCAAAACCACTACTTTTTAAGCTCACTAAATTGTCTCTCACTCCTGTTGCACCTGAAGAAGGGGCAGCAGGTGCTTCCTGAATAACATCATTAGATTTTCTGCTCCAATAAGTTCCGTTCAGTACCACGCTACTTAACCAATTACCTTTTAATGGAGTTAAGTTTAGATCTGTACCTATTTCTAATTCTGTTGTTTTTTGAATGAGTAGATTTGGATTATTTGCAGTAGCCCTAGTATAAAGTGTTGATCCACTTTCTCCAAAATTCCCCCTACTGAATGTTACCTGCCTGTCATATATACCCGGTTGAACACCTGCCTCTCCATATGCTGCGCGCAATTTCCAGTTGGATACGAAGCTTTTATTTGTAAAGAATTCTGATGGGTTGAAGAAAACAGTTCCCCTTGGAAAAGTAGCAGCCGTGCCCTGGCCACCAAAAGCAGAAGAATAATCAGATCTAAAGCCAGCAGAGATACCAAAAAGGTTACCATACTCAACAGTCTGGTTTACTAAGAAACCATAGATCAAAGACTCTTCAAAGCTTTCGCCACCGGTTCTTGTTGTTGCACTTGATAAGGTAAATGGTGGATAAGCGGGCAAGGTTACGCCTTGGGCATAGAAATAATTACTTTTGAATCTCCTGGCGTCATAAGTAACCTGAGTAGTGGTTTTTATCGGTACTTTCAGCTTGAAGTCGTTTTGAAAATCAGTTCTGAAGTACGCACTGGCGTTGCCATAATTCACTGCTGAATTTTCATATTCTTTAAGGATGCTTCCTTCAATCACAGAACCATAGAAAACAGTTTGAGCCCTTCCTACCTGGTTGAAATAAAAATCACCTTGCTCCCAACGCCGGGTGTCTAACGCGTACTTAACGTCGAATTCCAAGAATTTAGGAAATTTATAATTCAGGTTAAAGTTTTGTACAAGCCTCGGTGTTTTACTATAGCGACTTCTGGCTTCTCGTTCTGCTAGAGGATTATTTCCATCAGTTAAAGTGCTTGGCTTAACTACATATTGTCCGTTTGTTGGGTTTTGGAATGTAAAATCGATCCATTGCAAAGAGTTAACCAAGTTGAAACGGTTGGACGATAATAAATCTTCTTTTGTATATATGAGCTGTGTAGCACTTCTAAAATTTAGCCCTTTAACAGGATTAAACCCAAAATTCAGATTCAAATTTGTTCTGTTGTACTTATTACTGTATACATCTTGCTGAGAAAGGTTCGAAGCTCCGAATGAATAATCAGTCTTTTCTGATCCGCCCCTAATTGTTAGCGAATTAGTAAAGGTGTTCGCTACTTTATTTCCCTGGTCTATGTGATCATAAACTGGTAATAAAATAGGTTTGTTGTTTTGAACTGTTTTATCTGTACCAAAAGGTAATGCAGTTGGGTTCGGCCATACACCAATAGCACTAGGCGCTAATATGGCGCCATTACTCGCCACAATATTGCCAGCTGCATCGGTAACCCAGTGATGGTTAGTTGCAATTAAATCATTTAATCTAACAATCCTGTCGTTGCTGTACCTAGAGGCTACATCAATAATCAATTTACTGTTTTTAGCCCCTTTTTTCGTAAAAATCTGAATTACACCATTACCACCCTGAGCGCCATATAACATCCCGCCGGCTGACCCTTTAACAACCTCCACACGATCTACTGTGTTCGGATCAATAGAGGTTAATAGATCGGAACTTGCCTGTACTCCATCTATCAAAATTAAAGGAGAAGCACTAGAAAGGTTGGTAAACCCACGCAGAATGATCTGCGCATTGGCTCCCGGCTGACCACTTCTTTGTATGATTTGAGCACCTGCTATTTGGCCCTGCAATGCCTGTGTCACATTTGTTGTTGCACTTTTCGGGAAATCTTTAGCATCTAATGTTGCAACATCAATTGGCACGAGCTTTTTTTGAGTAGCTACGCCAACACCTGTTACAACTACATCTGAAAGTGTTTTTGAATCATCTACCAGAACGATGTTGATTACATTTCCTGATCCAATCGTTTTGGTCTGTGGCAAAAAGCCAATAAAAGAAAACTCTAGTGAGGTGGCTTCTGAGGTTACTCTGATCGAGTATCTACCATCTGCTCCGGTTATGGTCCCCCCATTGGAGCCCTTAATTTTAACACTTACTCCGGGGAGGGGTAATCCATCTTCCCGGGCCGTAACTGTTCCTGTGATTGTTCGATTTTGCGCTATTGCCGAGGAGGCAATAAATAGCAATATGAACAAACTTTGTAGAAGTTTTTTCATAAAAAATTTAGTTTAGTTTAGTTAATAATCGTGCATTGGTCTTGTATTCTGCAATACAAATTCAACAATAAAAACTGCACATATTTTTACTGCGGCTGTTTAAAGCTTAATGATTAATGACTGGGATATTTGAGTGAATGAATAGGATGATTTATTTTAAATTTCGTAAATGCGCCTATGGTGGTTCTTAAGTCGCATCTTTAATCTGAATGCCTCTTACAGGGGGATCTTTGTAGCCTCTTCTGGCCACATCAGTGCTTTTGATTGTTCTTTCTTGTTTTATTGCTCCGGGTGCAATGAATAACAATGAGAACAAACTCTGGGCGAGTTGTTTCATAAATAATAGTTTAGTTTCCGTTTAACAACCCAATATAGCACTTAGAAAAACGCTATACAAGTTTTAAAAAACAAAAATCATCTAATTTTTTATACTAATTTTTAAAAAAGACAAAAAAAATCAACCAAAAACCGCATTTTAAATACTCAAAAGGCTAAAAACAACATTTAAACAAATTAAAATCTGCAAATATTTTATCAAAAAAGATACAAATATATTAAAACGAGATTAAAATACTGTTAATTACGCTTTTTTAACTTAACATTTTTATATCGATACGCTTTTACAAGATATATTTAATATTTTTTCTCATAGTCCAAGCAAACTTACCTGACATGGCATTCTATTAGCTTTTATATTATTTTTCTGAATCGTAAGCTAACCTTACTGTACATCCGATATTATAGGCCTGCCTTGAAGTGCATTTAGGCGATTTTGAGCAAGTTCACCCTGACCTTCAGTTTTTATTTTCTGAGATTTTTTCCAGTTGTGAGGTAAAAAACTCCTGAAACTGGTTGTTGGGATTGTTAGACAACTGTTTCAGGGCATCCTTCAGCCAGATCATAGGATTTATCCCATATAATTTACAGCTACGTAACCTATCGGTTTGGTTTCTCTTTTTTGGACTAATGCGGTTACCACAACTTTTGATAGAGACTTTGAGCCTGTTTCTAAAGATGCATTAACAACACAACCTGTAATAGCAATTTCTTGTGTGGAATAACCTAACCAGAGAAAAAATTAGCATCTTGGTTTATGCACTTACCTTAATAGAAAATTTACCTGCGGCATTTGTAGACACGCCAGAGTTTGATGCGTCTTTAATTCTTACACCTACTCTGGGGAGGGGTAATCCGTTTTCCTGAGGCGTAATTGTTCTTTCTTGCATTATTACCGAGGAGGAGGAGGGAGGCAGTGTGGATAAGAAATAAAAAAATGCTTAAGAAATAAAAAGGGGATTGTAGATTTACAATCCCCTTTTTATTTTAATTATCTGTCATTAATCTATTTAATGATAACTCTTCTGAAGATATTGGCCAAATGTAACCGGTTTCGGTTGGCGACTTAGCTGGTGCACTTCCTTTTAATGGAATAGTTAGCAACAAACGCGTTAAATCTGGGGCTCTTAAACCTTCTCCTAAAAACTCTATTCTTCTTTCTAATAATAAAGCATCCGTAAAATCGCTAACAGTAGCAGGAGCAAGCACTGTAGTTGCATCTGAACGTTGACGGACAGCATTTAATAACAACAATGCCTGGGCATCAACAGTATTTGTACTACGAACCCTTGCTTCTGCTAGATTGAGAAGCACTTCAGCCCATCTAATTACGGGAACATAGTCGGTATATGGACTTGCGGTGGTAAATTTAGCTACAAACTGTTTTGATGCTGCTGAGGTAAAAATTAAAGCTCTTCTTTTATCTGTAGATTTCCAACCCGTATTAGCGATAACACCAGCAGGGTTCAACGAAAACTCTGTTGTGCCTGGAGTGGCATTTGTAAAGTAAAAATACGATGCTAAAGAGTTCTGTGTTCCAGGATAATCCAAAGGACTGGCAGAAGAAGTCATTGGTAATGAAAATACAGACTCTGCGGTAGTATATGGCGTTTTAAATACAGTAGTAATATCCGCGACCAAATCATTCGGCACATTTACCTTCGCTTTAAACGGCGCTACAGCTGGCACCAATTTATTTGCTTCTGTAATAACATCGGCCCATTTGCCCATACTTAAATAAACCCTCGTTTTCAAGGCGATGGCGGTATTTTTATGCGCCCTTGTAGTGTTAAGCAAAGCTGTGGCATTTGTAGCTGGAAGATTTGCTTCTGCATAATTTAAATCAGATATGATCTGGGTATATACTTGATCTACGGTACTTCTCTCTAAATCTGAAAAACCAGGGCCTGTAATCCCTGTTAATCGCAGTGGTAGGCCTGGCTTACTGCCGTTTCCATCGGCATATGGCCTCGCAAAAACCTGTAATAAACTGTAATAAGATAAAGCCCTGATTAATCTCGCTTCGGCAGTATATTTTGCACCTTGGGCATCACCAACTACAGCATTTCCCTTGGAAGCCATACCATCAATAAAAACATTACATCTGTTAATGGTTACATAGGCCTGAGACCATAAACTTTTAACCGAAGTTGCACTGTTGGCAAGATTCATGCTCCAAACATCGGATGCCGTTACCAAGTTTCCGGTTTCGTTTATAAAATCTTCTCCTCTTATACTTCCGTAAACCAAATATCTACCTCCGTAAAAGGAGCCGTTTTTTAATGACCCATATAATGAATTTGCCTGACTTTCAATCCGGAATTGTGTATCGAAAGCATTTTCTGCAGCCACAGAAGTTTTTAGTGCAGGGTCTAGAAATTCTCTTTTGCAAGAACTTGTAAATACGACCGCCGAACACAGTATTGCTATATATAAATTTCTTTTGTTCATGATTTTTTCCTTTATATTTTAAAAACCTAAGCTAAGTCCCATGGTATAAGTCCTCGCATTTGGACCAGAGTTCCTATCTGACCCCTGACCAGAAGAGGTTGCCCCATTTGAAGAAACTTCTGGGTCTGGACCAGGGTATTTAGTTATAATGGCAAGGTTTTGACCTGCTACATAAACACGAAGACGGTTAATGCCTGATTTTCCGAACGCAGTTTGGGGAATAGTATAACCAAGGCTTAGATTTCTTAATTTAACAAAATCTCCTTTGAAAATATTAATATCCAATGGAATAGTATTACCATAAGAAACGTTATCAGTGTATACTGCCCTTGGGAAATCGGTGATATCACCAGGTTTTTGCCAACGGTTCAACACATCAACAGCATTGTTCCAATACCTCTGATCATGCAAACCTGCATTTGTTCCATAAGATACCCAGAAACCCAATTGATAGGTTAACATTACATTAAGATCAAAATTTTTGTAACGGAAAGTATTATCAAAACCACCATAGAACTTAGGTGCAGTATTGTGGTACATTTCCGCGTCAGCACTTTGGGTAATAGCTGGTGCAGTAGTACCATTATCAAGATAAGTCCAGTTTGCTTGACCAGTAGGCACGATATGTTGATAAGTAACTGCTCTACCCGCTTTGTTATAGAATATTCTTCTTCCAGTTGCTGGATCTACACCGCCAGTACGCACCACATAAAGATAACCAATAGAATAACCAGGAATAGACCGGTTAACATTTTCTCCTGTTGTGGTAGAGCCTGTTGGAGTTATAATTTCAGTTAAACCAGGCGCTAAGGAAGTAACCTCATTTTTATTGTAGGCAATATTGAAGTTACTGGTCCAAGAAAAATCTGTAGATTTAAGCGGCGAAGCGTTTACATTAAACTCCCAACCTTTGTTGTACATAGAACCAATATTGGTAGCAACAGTTGATGGAACACCCGTTGATGGAGATTGAGATACGTTAAGGATCAAACCATCGATGTTATTTTTGTAGTAATCAATTTCAAAATCGATCCTGCCTTTTAAGATACCGAAGTTAATACCAATATCCGTCTTTTTACTGGTTTCCCAGGTAAGCTCCTTGTTTCCGGCAGCACTGTAGATAGATGACGGAATACCACCATATAAAGCAGAGCCATAAGTAGAGAAAGTAGCATAGTCTCCAATGCCGGAGATATTACCAACCTTACCATAACTTCCTTTAATTTTAAAGCTACTAAATATCTTATCTAAACCAGCACTTGCCCAGAAATTCTCTTTAGTAATTTCCCAGCCAGCAGATGCTCCCCAAAACGTTCCTTTTTTAATCCCTAAAGCCGAATACTCATCTTGCCTTAAGTTACCGCTCAAGAAATATTTACCATCGTAGTTGTAGTTCAAACGGCCGAAATAAGATAATAAGTAATTTTCGCCGTAAGCTGCCCCTGTAGAGTTATTTAATGTAAAACCAGCCTGAACAACATCATAAGCCGGATCTGTTAAACCTTGGCGGTCTATACCGTAACCCGTAACCGTATTTCTTTGTTGTTCCTGCCCAACCAGCAAATTGAAACTGTGCTTAGAAATTTCGTAGTCTGCTTGCGCAGTGTTGGTCCAGGTCCAGTTTTTCCTTTTACGGAAAGCACCAATGGCTTCACCACTCACACCCTGACCAGGGCCATGAACAGGATTATAGAAAATATCGTTATCACTATTAATATAATCAATACCATACATTGATTTCAGGTTTAACCATTTGAATGGACTAACTTGTAAATAAGCATTAGATTGTAAATGGTCTAGCTCATTATTTTCCCTGTTTAAAGAAAGTACCTGAGCAAAATTGTAAAAACCAACCTGGTTACCTGTTACAATATTATTCATTGGGCCAACAAATGTAGCTCCTAAGTTAAAACTACCATCATTGTTATATGGCGACACATTTGGCGAATTTACCAATGTTGTTCTGGCTAAGCCTGATGTGCCATAAGCTTCTCCATTTAATGAACCTGATGAAATTGCAGCTAAGTTTTTCTCATTAGAGTAAGATAATTTACCACCGATGGTGATGAATTTATTCAATTTACTATCTATATTGAATAATCCATTTAATCTCTTGAAATCATTTTTCTGATAAATACCTTGTTGGTTTGTATAGCCAAAACCCATATAATACTTGGTATTTTCAGTTCCGCCAGAAACATTTACATTATGGTTTTGTGAAACACCAGTACGGTAAGCGTAATCATACCAGTTGGTGTTGATTGGCTGTCCGTCGGGGCCATTGGTTAAAACGAATTTCTGAATCTGCGAAACACCGTTGAAAGTTACATTCACGCTTCCCGGGCGTATAGCGTTTGCATTAGCAATAGCTTCGTTTTTATAATCGGTATATTGAAAAGCGTTAAGTAATTTTGGTAAGCGGTAGGCTTCTGACCAGCCCACCCAAAAATCATAATTCACCTTCGGCAAGCCTGTTTTACCCCTTTTAGTAGTAACAAACACAACACCGTTGGCTGCACGGCTACCATAAATAGCGGTTGAGGCTGCGTCTTTGGCAATATCGATACTCTCAATATCATTTGGGTTAATGCTCGATAAAGGGTTTGCAGCAGAGGCAGTTAAACCTTGGTCGCCTGTGGTTGCTACCACACCATCAATTACGAATAGAGGCTGAGAACTTAACGAAATAGAGTTAGTTCCCCTTATCCTGAATACAGGCGGAGTATTTAACACACCCGCAGGGACAGTGATCTGCACGCCCGAGGCTCTACCCGCCAAACCCGCCTCCAAGCTCTGAATAGGTTTTTGCGCAATAGCTGCTCCACTTACCGATGCAGTACTTCCGGTAGTTTCTCCACGCTTTTGGGTACCATACCCCACTACAACAATATCTGTTAATGTCTTTGAATCACTTTCTAATGCTACATTCAATGTATTTGAAGAACCAATGACTTTGGTTATAGAAATAAATCCAATAGACGTAAATTCTAATGATGTTATACTCCGTGCAACTTTAAGGGAAAATTTACCATCTGCACCAGTAGTGGTTCCGCCTGATGCACCTTTGATTTTAACAGTAACACCTGGAAGTGGCAATCCATCTTCGCTGGCCGTAACTGTTCCTGTGATTGTTCGATCTTGCGCTATTGCTGAGGTGGCAATAAATAGCAATATGAACAAACTTTGTAGAAGTTTTTTCATAAAAATAATTTAGTTTAGTTAATAATAATCCAATATATGATTTAGTATTCTGTAATGCAAATTTTACATTTTTAAATTTGCATTATTCAACCAAAAATCAAAGTACCCTTAAAGAACAGATTAGCTTTATTTAGTCAGACAACCTGCTTTTTTGTAAAATTAAAAGAAATAATATTTGTTAATGATGAGATATGCTTCGTAATTTCCAACTGTTGTGGCTCTGTCAATTGAAATTTCATTTTAATACATAAATCAGAAAGAGCTGATGGATCATGCGCACAATAGGGATTTTTTCAGTAGTTCGACCGTAATTTGTTGAAAAATTTGCAATAAAAGAACACACCCACGAACTTTTTATAAGTTTTTTCATAAAAATTTTATTTTAGTTAATAATATTCTACAATATAGCACTTATAGCAACCAATACAAACAAAAAAAACTATATAAACCAGGAAACACAGCGTATAAATATAAAATTCAAAAAAAAATCAACAAAAACAATGAATATTATAACAAATAAGGCACCGACGAGTTAAACAAATATTAAGATAAAGCTGACAGTAAAGGTTTAGAAAAATAAATAGCTTATAAATAATGGTTTTACTTAAATATTTTAAACAACCTATTATACTCGTGGCGAAATAAGCTAATTTTTATAATTCCCAATTAAAGGTCTCGGAAACAAGGTTTAGAAAGCTAAAACACTATATCAATAGCTATAGACAATATATATAAAACCAGAAAAGGCTAAACCTTATGCAGAAAACATACAAGGCCTGCCTAGGAGAAAGGGACTAGGAGCGAGATGAACCAGCTCTTAAGATTGGTTAATAGCAAATCAATAGCGGCAGTCGCAAGGTTAATATAAACGCTTTGTTATATTAAAAATTATCGAATCAAATACACTCAAATTTAAATTTCAGGATGCCTGCCACGCCTGGAAAACTCACAAAATTACCACAACAGGTTAAATAGAGTTATAATAAATTAGCAATTTAATTACATCTTCTTCTTTTTTAAGATTAAGCTTATTTGTTTCTGCAAATCTTTCAAGTTCGTCTTGTTTATTACCAATACCAGCAATTATGGATTTACGATCGAGCTTTATTCTTTTTAATACCGCCTTACCATCGCTTAAATAATAATATACAATTGGCTCTACTGTTTTATCTGTTACAGCCGAATTATATACTCTTGACTCATAAATTTTCTTTATAGTTCTTTTTATTAGTTGTATTCTGGAATTGTTCTCATATACTAACTTTTGGTAATATGATTTCTCTGTTGCTCCATCGATAGGCGCAAATCCATTAACAAAATAAGTTTCATTGAAAAGTCCATCAACAGAAACCGTTGCCATCTTAAATTCCAAAACAGGGCTTTTAAAAGCCATAACAGCGTCATTCTGACCTAAGAAAAACACTTCGTCCAATACCTGATCGTACTTTAACTTTACACCTTTATAAAGTTTACCATCAGCTAGCTTTACAACAGCATCGAGCCAGTTATCATTAAAAAACGGAGAGCCGTGTACATCAGTATACCGCATTGATTTCATTGGTGGGTTACCAGATACTGCATCCGCAATAAAAACTTCAGCTTGTGCTTTTAATAAATGAGGCACACAAATTAAAGCTAGCAGAGATAAGAAGACAAATCTATTAGTTTTCATCATATAAGAATAAAAAAGGCTAGGTGATTAACCTAGCCTTTTAACATCATTTATTAGTAACCTGGGTTTTGAGCCAAGTTTGGATTTTTTTGAGTATCGTAAAATGGAATTGGAAAAATTACATAATTAGATCCGTACGCTTGTGCGGCAACTACACTATGAGCAGGTATTCCTCGTCCTGTACGTAAATAATCAAATGATCCCTGTCCTTCAAACGCAAGTTCAATTCTTCTTTCTTTTAAAATAGCCGCAATTAAATCTGCCTTAGTAGCTGCAACAACAGGATCAGCTAATGATCTTGCTCTTACTTGGTTTAATAAGCCTAATGCAGTTACATCAATTGTAGTAGCTAAATTGGCTAAAGCTTCTGCCTTAATTAATAAGATTTCAGAATATCTTGAAACCGGAACCCAATCCGTAACACCTAAGTATTTAGTAGTCCAGTAAGAACCCGCTTGTTGAATAATCAAGTTTTTAAATCTTAAATCCTTAGCTTGATCCATTAAAGCAACATATTCATTACTTACTGTAATATCGCCTCTTTTTGATGGTGCATAGTGCTGACCCAAAGCGTTATTGGTATTTGGGTTATCACCACCATTCATTGCTACAGAAAAGATACTTTCTTTTGTAGTGTAAGTTCTAAATGCAGTTAACGGATCTGCATTCAATCCATACTTACCTGAAGAGATAATTTTATCAGCATAAGTATTTGCTTTGGTATAATCTCCTTTGTAAAGATACAATCTAGCTAATAGCGCCTGAGCAGCGCCTTTGGTTGCTCTTGCAACGTTTAATAAAGTAGGATCTCCATAATCAACCGGAAGCTTAGCTTCAGCATCAAGTAAATCAGCTTCTATTTGATTGTAAACATCAGCTACACTTGATCTCGAAACCTGATTAGCATCAGAGAAAGGCGCGTCAGAACTAGTTAAAACCAAAGGAACACCTGGATGCGTTGCAGAAGCCGTAAATTTATATGGCTGTGCATACAAATTCACTAAATAGAAATAGCACAAAGAACGGATATATTTAGCTTCACCTGTGTACTGATTAACTTTAGCACCAGAAACGATGTTTCCAGAAGCTGCTAAGTTTTTAACAAACAAGTTTACTTCACCAATGGTTCTATAAGCAGCTTGCCAAGCTGTTCCAATGAACGCACTGTTAGAATTAACCGTTGTAAACTGTGGTAGCGGGTTAAAATAAGATGATGGATTTACATCTGTACCACGTACATCAGCATAAATCAATACACGACCGCCAAAATACTCAGCATTCTGCAATTGATCATACATACCCACAGAGGCTTTTTCTACACGATCAGCTGTCTCAAAAGCCGAAGAAGGAGAAAGACTGGTTAAAGGCTCTTCGAAGATATCTTTTTGACAAGATGAAAGTGCCAAAATCGATACTGCAAATAGCGCAGTCTTTATATTTCTGAATTTATAATTTATTTTCATGATATTTTTCTTAGAAAGTTGCTGTTAAACCGATAGTATATGTTCTTGGCTGAGGAATGGCTCTGTTATCATAACCAACAGCAATATTTGTGTTATTTCTGTTACTGTTAACCTCAGGATCTATACCACTATATCCTGTAATAAGAAATGCGTTATATACTTGCGCAGATACTCTCAAATTAGTCATACCCAATTTCTGAAGATACTGGCCTTTTAATCTATAACCTAATGAAATTGCTCTTGCTCTTAAGAAATCACCTTTTTCAAGGAATCTGGTTGAAGCTTGATTGGCTGTTTGATCCAACATATTCAATCTCGGAATATCAGTAATCTGACCTGGGGTGGTCCAACGATCTAAAATTCTGGCATCATTGTTTTGGAAAGTATTTACCAATAAACCAGATAGTGTAGAGTTATAGATGTAGTTACCTCCTTGGTAAACCAATGAGATATTGAAATCAAAATCTTTATAAGTAAAAGTGTTATCAAAACCACCATACCATTTAGGTGCGCCAGTTTTTCCATCTAAATATACCTGATCTGCAGCAGTAAGAGATGTAGCTGTTCCGTCTGCTAAAGTATATTTTTGAGTAGCCTGGTTCCATATTTTTTTAGTTACACCATCAGCTGCATACCAGGTTGGATAACCAGTTTGAGGATCTACACCCGCCCATTGAACCAATTTGTAAGTTCCTAATGCACGGCCAACACTTGCAACTGTACTTGCTGAAGCAATATCTGCATTGTTGTTAGAAGCAACTAAACTTGTAATTCTGTTTTTGATTCTTGTAAAGTTGAATGATGAAGTCCAGTTAAAATCTTTAGTCTGGATGTTTTTGGTGTTTAAAGTTACCTCAATACCAGCATTTTTCATCGAACCAATATTGGTTGTAATTGATGAGTTTGGCACACCCACAGTATAAAGAACCGGAGCAGCTAAAATTAAGTCAGATACATTGGTATTGAAATAATCCAAAGTAATACCAATTCTGCTGTTAAGGATGTTTGCATCAAATCCAACATTTAATTTCTTTGAGGCTTCCCATCTTAAATCAGCATTTCCTAACTGGCTGCTTGAAAAACCGTTAACTGTAGTATAACTTCCACCTGAATAAAGTGTTCTAGCTGCATAAGAACCTACACCTCTAGAGTTACCTACTAAACCATAACTACCTCTAATTTTTAAGTAATTAATATATTTGTTATCCTTTAAGAAACTTTCTTGAGAGGCGATCCAGCCTGCAGATACACTTGGGAATTTACCCCAACGGTAAGCAGCACCGAAACCAGAGAAAGCATCTGCTCTCACTGCACCCTCAATAAAGTATTTGTCGTCATAAGTATAACCAGCTCTACCAAAATATGACTCTAGGCCATTTGAGAACAAACTACCACCTGATGCAAGTAATACAGTACCAGATGAAGGATCTGCACCTGTATAAGCACCATCAATAATGTTCTGAAAGAATGGATCAGCAAAGTTATTTGCCGAAGCATAAATTTGCTGTTGTTTAGTATACTGATATTCGGCACCTGCTGTTAAGCTAATGCGGTGTTTTTGAGCAATTGTTTTATCATATGTTGCAAAATTCTGCCAAACCCATTGGTTTCTAGTTAAAATATAATCCTGAACTAAACCTAAGTACGACAGACCTAAACCAGCAATAAGTGGGTTAGAGTACTGATCTTCAAAATTGCTTTGATAATCAACACCAAATTTCGATGTAATTTTTAAACCACTAATTGGTTGAATTTCTACATAAGCATTTCCAACAAAGTTTTGTGGTGTATTTTGATTTCTTTGTAAATCAACAGTTGCAATTGGATTGTAAACGCGGTTTCCAATGAAACTAGTTCCTAAATAAGAAGTAACGTTATTTCCTAAACCTAAATAACCTACAGGTGAAGTTGAAGTTAAGTTATAACCTTTAGGTCCATTCGGATTGAATACGGCAACAGTAGGAGCAGCATTATAACCAGAAATAGAAGCACCAGCCAAGTAACCATCAGTTAATACACCATAGTTAATACTTTTTGTGTAAGAAATTTCAACTCCAGATCTTAACCATTTTTTAGGCCTAACATCAACGTTCGCTCTAACAGATCCTGTTTTTAATTTATTACCATAAAGGATACCTTCTTGATCAGCATATCTAACAGAACCGTAATAAGTTGCCTTATCAGTACCACCCGAAATAGATACGGTATTATCAAAAGTTTTACCTGTTCTGAAAATTTGTTTCATCCAGTCCGTTCTATCAGGGGCGCCGTCGCCATCAATATCACTATCTTTAGCAATAACACCTACAGCAGCACCGTATCTATTAGTTGCTTTTTCATTGTTGATCAAATTGAACTGATCGCCATTTAAAAGATCTGGAACTTTTGAAGCCGTTGCAAAATTAGTTTTAGAATCGATAGTAAAGAGAGTAGTTCCGTTTTTACCTTTCTTTGTTGTAATTAAGATTACCCCATTTGCAGCTCTTGATCCGTATAGTACAGATGCACCCGCATCTTTCAATACTTCAATAGATTCGATATCGTTTGGATTGATCAAAGCTAATGGATCGAAACGTGTACCATTACCTCCGTTGAAAAGGTTCAAGTTTTCAAGTGTATTAGCAGGAATACCATCAATTACGACTAGAGGCAATGAACTTGTTGAGATTGAGTTAATACCACGAATACGGATAGAAACACCATCAGCTAAAGTACCACCGGAACTAGAAATCTGTACACCAGCTGCTTTACCAGATAAAGCTTTATCAAAACTTTCGATAGGCAGGCTTGCAAGATCAGATCCTTTTACTTTTGAGATTGAACCGTTAACGTCTTTTACAGCTTTAACTCCGTAACCCACAACAAGTACGTCTGTTAATGTTTTAGAATCAGCAGCTAAAATAACGTTTACCACCCCCGATGCCCCAACTGCTTTTGTTTGAGAAATAAAACCAAGGTAAGAGAATTCTAAAGAGGTAATGTTGGCAGGTAAACTGATAGAGAACTTTCCATCAGATCCTGTTTGAGCAGCAATCTTGGCTCCGGCAGCCTTAACACTTACCCCAGGTAAAGGTAATCCATCGTCTCCAGATGTAACTGTACCTGTAATTGTTCTGTTCTGCGCAAATGCAGCCGACGCTACAAACAAAAGAACGAACAAACTTTGTAGAAGTTTTTTCATGAAATTTAAGTTAGTTAATGATATAGTTATTTGAAGCGTTAAATATAACTGAGTTAACTAACATTTTAACAAAATTTAACAAAACAAACGCACATAATGACCTTATTTTGACAATATTATTGTCTGATTAAAAAGGCGGATTTGGGGAGATTATCTACAAAATGTAACATATTATAATCATATTTTACCTCAAAATTAGCGAAAATTGCCATTTAGACATTTTAAACGCAATTAATACATTTTCAAAAAACTGTGCCAAAATATAATTCTTGTAAAACTCATTACACAACTCTTACTATAAACAAAAAGAGATTTCCATCAAGGAAATCTCTTTTTTTACAACTGCTCATCAATGCGCTTTATAATTAACTAGCATCTAAGGAAGGTCTTCCAAAAATCCCGTTTTATGGTAGCCGCTTACTTTATATACAGTTCCGCTTACATTTAATTCAAAATAAATTGAATCTGTTGGGCTTTTAGAAACAGGGCCTTTGGTACCATTCGGAATAATCTTTCCATTTGCAATGGAAAAACTTGCGGGCTTCCCGGCAGTGGTAGATACATTGGCGATGTTTGCACCTGAGAAAAGTTTATTTGGATAATCTACCCCGGTTTTTCCCTTAATAGCCAAAACTGTAGCCCCAGATTTTAATCCTGCGGCCTGTACCCACATTACATTAGGTGTATTTTCTGATGTGTTAAAAGTATATAAGGTAGAATAAGCACCTGCCTCGTTTACTTTAACATGCCAGTCGCCAGCCATATCCTGAACTGCTGTACCGCCCGGTTCGGGATCTTTTTTACAAGCACTTATTGCAACCGTGATGAGTGCTATAAAAATGAATATTATATTAATCTTTTTCATGATATCAATTTATTATTAAACCAATTATTTACCCCACCAAACTTTTGTATAAATAGGAACCTGTGCAGGTGTATTAGAGTTTCTGCTTCTCTCAAAATCAGGATACACAAATCTCCTCGGAAAATTGCCTGCACCTGTTACGCCATTTGGTGTATAAACCAATTGACCCGGGGTATAACCTGCTTCTGTCGAATAGACTGTGGTGGTTTTAGGATATCCGGTTCTGTTTTGCTCAAAGAAAGCCTCTAAAGCATGCGAGCCAAATAAGGATGCCCATTTCTGAACAATAATCGCTTCCAGATTTACTTCTTTATCAGCTGATGCCGGATATTTATATGTTGTCGATAGTAAAGTAGTTCCATCTAAACCAAGTTTACTAAATGCTGTTTTAACCCCATCGTTATAAAGTACTTCAGCTCCGGCACCACCAAAATAGCGCAAACGTGCTTCGGCTTGCATAAAATAAGATTCGTCTCTGGAAATTAGCGGAACAGCATCTGTTGCGTTTACTACAACATTAACAGCATTATTGTACTCGGGATGAGCTGCCGCTCCAAGGTAATCTCCCTGATTGATAGAAATCGGGGTGGCCTCTCCAAAATACACTTCTACTCTTGGATCCTGGTTTTTAATTAACCATGAAGTAAATGTAACACTTGCTTTTAAGTTATCAGGTGTATTTAACCTCCTGAAATTATACTCATAAAAAGGATTACTCTTATTAGGTACATCTGTAAATATATCCACTTTTGCATCTTCATCAAGAAATTTAGCCCCATCCTGGTAAAGCTTTAATATGCCAGCTTGTGCTTCAGCAGGTTTAGCATTAACCATTCTTAAATACATTTTCAGTTTTAAGGTATTTGCAAATTTTTCCCAGCTAGCCATAACATCAGCAGATGTTCCTTTTTTTCCGAAAACAAAATCTGTTTTAATCTGGGCATCTGTAAGTGGCGCTGTTTTATAATCTTTAGCCAGCGCAGCATTAATTTCAGCAATTAATGAAGTGTAGATAGTATAACCGTCATCAAATTTAGGCTGAAGATTTGCACCAGCCTTAAGCGCCTCCGAATAAGGAACTTTATCAAACAAATCGACCAATACTTCGTAAGTATAGGCTTTCATTACCGTATTCATCAGATTATATCTCCAGTCTTGCATTTCCACTGATTTGGTAATACCCAATTGATAATCGGTCAAAGCACCTGCAAATAATTCAGAATAAGGTCCGTTAATGAAATTAGATGTTGCCTGAACGTCATAAGAATCTACGGTTCTGAACTGGCTTGAATTACTGTTTTGGGTCCAAAACTGTGCCCATAAGCCTCCAATAATCGACAAGTCGCCACCAGTTCTGGATACTGTCGAAATAACTGCAGAGGGAAACAGAGTCTCAACCGTAGCAGATTCAACAGGGGGGTTGTTCGGACTTTGGTTAATGTCGAGTTTCTTACAACTCGCAACAATCAACAAAGTCGAAAAAGCTAAAACTTGCGTTTTTCTTATTATATTTTTCATACTTAGATGCGATTAAAAGGTTAAGTTTAAAGAAAGACCAACATTACGAACAGATGGCCCTGTTCTGAACTCTCCAAACTCACTGGTTAAATCATTACCAAAGTTAGAAACCTCTGGATCAATAGTCCTGTTCTCTCTTGGCAACCAGGTAATCAGGTTACGGCCATAAACAGTTAGTGTAGCCCTATCTGCTCTGATTTTTTGAGCAATCGATTTTGGCAATGAATAAGATAATGTGATATCTCTTACTTTTAAGAAGGTTTTATCTAAAATTCTGTTTTGATAGGCAATTGCTTTACCATTATTGGTATAATATAATGCATTTACGTTTCCTTCAGTAATAGGCGTTGTATTTTCTACGTAACTTACTCCACCTCCAGGGTTATTAACCTGAACAACCGAATTAGGAATAATAAATGTTCTTCTATCGTTGTATAAGGTTTTGATATCATTACCCACGAAATTCAACAAATCTGCTGTTCCTGAATAAAACACGCCACCCTTACGATAATCTAAGGTAAAACCTAAGGTAAATTCTTTAAATTTAAAAGAGTTGGTTAAACCCATAATGAAGTCACGTTGTGAAGTTCCATAACTTCCATTATTGTCAGCAAGCAACGGGAAACCATTACTGCCTACAACGATTCTACCTTGTGGATCGTATTTTGCAACAGGGGCTTCTAAAACGCCTAATGGCTGTCCTACTCTTGCCACAAACTGAGCATCGTATGCGGTGTTTAAAATTAGTTTATCTAATCCATCAGGCAGCTCCAATACCAGGTTGCGGTTTCTTGTAAAGGTATAGCCAATATCCCAGGTAAAGTTCTCGTTTTTAATTGGTGTACCTGTTAATGCGATCTCCACACCACGGTTACGAACCTTACCAAAATTTACTACTCTTGAAGTTACACCTGATGATGGCGCAGTAACAACAGGGATAATCTGATCTTTAGTTACACGGTTATAATAAGAAACATCTAAACCTAAACGGTTATTAAAGAATCTGATCTCTCCACCAAACTCTGTTTCTGTACTGATCTCAGGTCTTAGATCCGGATTATTTAACACGTTAGAAACAGAGTAGCCTGGTACGCCGGCAATTGGGAAGATGATGTTACCAAAGCCTAATGCTGCGCTTGTTCTGGATAAAGTATTGAAAATGCGGTAAGGATCAGTATCACTACCGGTTTGACCAACCGCAGCCCTAACTTTCAGGAAACTGATGTTTGCAGATGATAAATCTACAGCATCTGATACCACAACAGCTAAGTTTGCGCCAGGATAAAAGAAGCTTCTGTTATTAGCAGGAAGGGTAGAACTCCAGTCGTTTCTGGCATTTAAAGTTAAAAAGGCATAGTTTTTATAGCCTAATGTAGCAGAAGCATATACACCAAATAATCTTCTTTCACTTTCTGCACTTGTACTAGTTGGATCGTTTGCACTATTGTTAATCTGATAAAAACCTGGGATAGCTAAATTCTCTACTCCAGTATAAAGCGAACGGTAGCCTCTATCGTTATAGTTAACACCTATTAAGCCATTGAGATCAAAATCGGTTCCGAACTTTTTAGTAAAAAGGGCATTGAATTTCGAATCGTATTCAAAGTATCTTTCTGCGCCTTCAACTACGTTACCAACACTCTCTTGCCTAACAGCACCTTCATCATTTCCACCGCCAGCCCAGCTACCAATAGCAGGATTGTTTTTTGCGTTCCAGAACTTAGTTGCGTTGTTGGTTAGATCGGCTCCTTGTTGGAACTGGAACGATAGCCAATCTGTTACTTTAAATTTAGCATCTACGTTCCCATAAAAACGATCACTTTTAAAACGCGAGCCATTTTCGTAAATAGAGTAATACGGGTTTTGCGCAAATGGACTAAAATAATTATCTACATTGTAGAATTTATTATTGTAATCTTTAAAATTGGTAAACGGATAATCTACAGGAATTTGTAATAAATCTTCATAAAATGACGACCCTATACCAGATACTGCCTGACCAGTTTGAACGGCCCTGGTATTCTTGCCAACATAATTTGCAGAAGCGGTTATAGTAAGTCCTTTATACTTGGTTGAAGCATTTAATGACAAGTTATTACGCTTATACATGTCGTTCGATCCTGGTAAAATACCATCGCTATAGATGTTACCGTAAGAAAAATGGAAAGTTGAGGTTTCGTTACCGCCGCTCAGTGCCAAAGTATTGTTAAACTCCTGGCCTGTATCAAATGCATCACGGAAATTATCCTTAACAGCTACAAATGGTTTTGATTCCTGATCGCCGTTAACAATTGGGCCCCAGGGTCTGGTCATACCATCCAATTTCGGCCCCCAGCTTCCGTTTTCAGCTAACCAGTTCTGCTTGCTCCAACCTTGACCATATTGATCCTGAATACTTGGTACAATAGCAACATTAGTAAAAGAAGCTGCCGAGCTCAGGTCAATTTTTAACGCGCCTGCCTTGCCTTTTTTAGTGGTAATTAAGATTACACCATTTGATGCCCTAGATCCATACAATGAACTTGCTGCTGCTCCTTTAAGGATACTGATCGTCTCAATATCGTTTGGATTGATATCGTTCGCACCATTTCCAAAGTCGTAGTTCTCAGAAATATCTCCAACAGAACCATCTGCTGACGTACCTCCTGGCCTTGAGTTATTGATTGGAACCCCATCAATTACGTAAAGCGGCTGGTTATTACCACCAACCGAAGAGAAGCCTCTTAAGATCACTTTACTCGATCCGCCCGGAGAGCCTGAAGTAGTAGAAATGTCTACCCCGGCAACTTTACCCTGCAAGCCTGCAACCGCGTTGGTTGGGGCACCCCTGTTGATGTCGTCTGTTCCAACTTGAGTAGAAGAGTAACCTAAGGTTTTCTTTTCTCTGGAAACCCCTAAAGCGGTAACCACTACTTCTCCAAGTTGTTTAGAATCTGAAGATAAAGCTACATTAATTACAGTTTGAGAGCCAATCTCCCGTGTTTGAGTTGCAAAACCAATAGATGAAAATTCTAATGATTTTGCTGTAGATGGAACTTTTAATGTGTACTTTCCACTAGGATCAGTCGATGTTCCTAATGTTGTTCCTAGTACTTTAATGCTGACTCCAGGAATGGGCAATTTGTCATCTTGCGCCGTAACTGTCCCCGTAATTGTTCGATCCTGTGCATTCGCGGAAATCGCAAGCAGCATCAGCATGAACAAACTCTGTAGAAGTTTTTTCATCGTTTTAAATAGGTTAGTTAAATGTTCGGTAAATTTAGGCTTTGCTATCGCTCAAGCCAAGATATTTTTAACATTTTTTAACATAACCCACTTACTGAAAGCATATCTCATTAATAATCAAAAAGATACATTTGTATTATTTTAGTGGTTATTTTTGGTATAATTGATTAAAAATGACTAATATCCACAAAAAATTATATTCCCGAATAAGGTTTTTCCACCCTCCCAGAAGTTTCTAAACAGTGGGTCGTTAGCCAAATAAACTACCTGACCCCGCCCGAAATCCTGGACACCAATTAAAAGCCCGGTTTTAAGCTCTTCCCTTGCTTTTTTACCAACTACGCCGGCCATTAAACTTTTTTCGTTAATTAAACCCACATTCCAACCTTTAACAAAAGGTTCATAAATCTTACGGTCTGTTTTTAAACTGTAGTAAGTTTTACCCAAACCATAGGAAAACGGGTGACTAGCATCGAGATTAATCCGATAAATTGCACCGGGTATGGTAGTTTCGAAATCATCTCTGTCCTTATCCTTGAAAAGAAGTTTGTTTGCCTCTGGCTTTTCATCTTTTTTCACAGCCGCTTCCTTCTTTTTAATATCAAATCCTTTTTTCTCGAATACACTTTCGATTGCATCTTCCATCAAAACCAATCTTCCTCCTTTATTTAGCCATGCGGTTAAACCATCACCAATAAAAGCACTATAACTTCCATCCGGCAAAATCAAGGTGTTTACCTTATTAATATCCAGGTTATTCAGATCTTTAGCATTAATAATACTTGGTGAAAGATTTAGATCATGTTCAAGAAAAAACCAAGCTTCGCCAAACGCGAGAGAAGAAACCTCCATACCAGATACAATGGCAATTTTAGGCTGTTTTAACAATGGATAAACATTAGAGCCAAAATCCTTTCCCTTCTCTACAAAACCACTGCTAATTGCCTGAATTGGCCTGTTCAAGGTTTTGGCGATCGATGCAACCTTATCTTTCATCCCTTTGATCTGCCTTTCATTTTCTGCCCTCAACACAATTAGGGTTCCGGCAGGATAGTCTTTACCATTTACAGAAAAAGGCTGATCGGCCTGTCTAACTTTTATATTTTCTTTTTGCAGTGCCGTTAAAACCTGAACATCTTCGCTTGTTCCCCAGCTAAATAACCAGGCTAGGGGCTTCTCAAGTTCATTATTGATTATCTTTGGCTCTTCAATAGCTGAATATTTTCCTTTAATACTTTCTTTACTGGCATAGCCTTTTAATCCATACACATAAGGTAGGGCCCATGCTGTAATATCATAGGTATTAGAGTCGGTTACGAGGGTTTGGGGCTCTAATAAAACGTTAGCCAAAACTGCCCTTGGCTGCTGAATATTAACAATTAAATCGTTACGCGCGATGCTAAAATTTTCTTCCTTTTGGGTATCATAGTCATAACCTCTTCCCGTTTTATCGCCACCAAAAGCAAATTCGATTTTATTTTTGCTTAGCAGTTCGGCCAATTTTTTTAAGCGGGACAAATTCGTCGCTTTTATGATATAACTTTTATAAACCCCAGGACTATTGGCTAATTCCTGCTGAAAATATTTTTTATACTCCTCTAATAATTTCTGATGGTTTAAGGAGGTTACTTCAAGGGTCGACATTCCTGTTGTAAAGTGGTGCGCGATACGGTCTTTTAAGGTTAAGGTATCGCCATCATTGGTTACTACCGATAATCCTGCCCTGATTCCACCCTGCTCATAGGTCATACCTATTGATCCGTTGTACAAGGGATAAGTATCACCATAAGATGGATATAGCAAATCAAAACGCTCTTTGGTGAAGTATTGCCAACCTTCTGCATCAAAATACCTGGCGTTATTTTTACCTACTACCACCTGGAAACTTTTTTGCCAAGGTGTAATGTCCTGGTGAACCGGTTCTGCTGCCGGTGCAAAATAGTAAGGCTCATTATAGCTTTGCTCATGAAAATCGACATGTACCTGAGGCATCCATTGGTTATACAGCGCTAACCTTTGCTGGCTTTCAACCTGTGTTTGCCAGGCCCAATCGCGGTTTAAATCGAAATAATAATGATTTGGCCTGCCGCCCGGCCACGGCTCTATGTGTTCTCTGGATAATGGATCGGAATTGGGTGTTTTACCCACTACACTATTAAAATAATTCACATAACGGTCTCTTCCATCGGGGTTTAAACAAGGGTCAATCACAACAACTGTATTTTTTAACCATTCTGTTGCGGGTTTATTATTACCCGAAACTAAGGTATAAAGCATCTTCATTGAAGTTTCAGTTGAGTTTGCCTCATTACCGTGCACATTATAACTTAACCAAAGTATGGCAGGTTGATTTGTTAAATCGACGCTATTATTTGTACCTGTTGCCAAAACTAAATTGTTATTTCTGATCTGTTCCAGTCTGGCTATATTTTCTGCCGAAGAAATGACTGCAACCATTAACGGTCTGCCTTCATTGGTTTTACCATATTCTATCAGCTTCATATTTTTAGCAGCAGCTGCAGCAGTTTGCCTAAAATAATCGGCTACTTTATGGTGAGGAGTAAAGTGCGAACCTAGCTCATATCCCAAAAAATCGTCGGGACTTTTTATTTGGCCATAAACACTTAGATTAATGAATAATGCAATGCAAAACAGAACGTATCTCATGAAAAATTAATTGTTGAATCAATTATACATAAAATAATCTTGATTTTAATCTGGCAAATTATATCATTCTTGTGGTTTAAACTCAGTATAAGTAGACCTTGAAACAAAAAAAGGCAATCCAGAACCGGATTGCCTTTAAAAAAGGTCAAAAAAAGTTAATTAGCCCACCAAACCTTAGTTGAAGTGGCTATACTTTGCTGTGGTTGCGGGTTTGAGGTGATTTCTTGCGAAGGATAAGGAAAGCGCTGTGGGATATAAGGCTTAAATGCATTTTGAACCACAGATAAGGCAGGATAACCTGTTCTACGCCAATCGTTATACACCTCCAGCGATAAAAAATCGGCAATGTATTTTTCGCCAATTATTGTTTTTAAAGGCACTGAAGGATCAAGTGTTGCATGAGCAGCAAGATAAGTAGCCTTATCTGTTGCAGCAACTTTTAGCATATCCATGTGAGCGGCAATGGCACTATTGTATATCGGTGTGGCCGCAGCTGCTCCTGATTTGTAAAGTGTAGCCTCTGCTTTAATAAATAATGCTTCAGCATAGGTTGCCAGGAATACCGGAGCTGCTGAGCCGCTATCGTTTCCATCTATAAATCCACCGTAAAATGTTCCCACGGTCGCATATATAGTTGGATCTGTTGCAGCAGCAGTACCACTTGTTCTTCCAATATAGTTGCTCCCCGAGCCTTGATTTGCCAATATCGGTAGTCTTGGATCATTATTTGATTGTAGAATATTAACTAAATACGAAGATAAGACAACCCCTCCCGCACCTGGTAATGTATTCTGATACCATGGGTTTTCAGCTTTCGCCGTTCCTGCATAGGTTAGTGAAGCATTATCTGCATTTGAAGCAAAACCGTTCTGAAGGGCTGTTAGCGCCAGATCTGCTTGTGTTGCTGCATTGTAACCTGCCGCTTTGCTTAATCGAAGATAGTATCGTGCCTTAAGTGTATAGGCAAACTTTTTCCACGCAGCTAAATTTCCGCCATAAATAAAATCATCAGAACCTACAAGTTTGCCTCCAGGAGGTGTATTCAATTTAGCAATAGCCTCATCAAGAGTTGATTGAATAATTTTATAGATACTTTCTTGAGAATCGTATGCTGGTTTTACACCATTTAAAGCTTGGAAAGCCTGTGTATAAGGAACATCTCCCCATAAATCAGTACAAACAGCTAAATTATAAGCTAGTAATACTTTTCCTACACCCGAATAGCCTGTGTTACCTTTCTGATCGGCATTACTAATCATCGTACGTAAATTATAAAAGATAGCTGGGTAAAGATCAAAACTCCAGGTATTGTTTACGTCTGTCGGGGTAATGCGGTAAGTGTCGATGTTTGGCGATTCCTGATTTAAGGCCAACTGCTGTGTCCAATAAGCTGTAGTAACCGACGGGTAACCAGCCGCAATTTGAGTAGTAGTATAAAGCTCAATCGGTGACAAAATCAACGATTCCTGCACCTTTGTCGGATTATTTGGGTCTTGATTAACATCAAGAAATTTCTTACAGCTAGTAACAGAAAGCAGTAATAAAATTGTTATTGAATAATATATGATTTTCATGTTCTTCGAAATTAAAAAGTAACTTTTATAGCGAAATTATAGCTCCTGTTGGTTGGCGTAACAAAATTGGTAAAACTTGCCCCATTGCCCGTTCCATACAAGCTCACCTCTGGGTCTGAACCCGTATAATGTGGTGCGTAAAGCCATAAATTTCTACCTGTAGCTGAGATACTTAATCCTTTAAACGGCGTTCTCTTTAAAAAGGACGGATTAAAGGTATAGGCTAACGTTACCTGTCTTAATTTATAATAAGTACCGTCTTCCACACCAGTTTCATCAACTACACTTTCATTATTTTGATAATACCCCTGATCAAGCTTTGCCACAGTTGTATTTACCGCACCATCACTTTCTCTAATTCCATCAAATACTTTAGTTGCTGTTCTATCTTCAGTTTTTTTGGTTGTTCCATAAAAATCTAAATAATGGCCATCTAAATTATATACATCACCACCATACCTCATGTCAAATACTGCAGACAGGCTCAATCCTTTATAAGTGAAAGTTGTTGTTAGCCCTGCATTCCACTTTGGTGTTGTATTTCCAATTACGCCAAGTTGGTCATCAATAATTGGATAACCCTCATCATCAATTAGCATTTTGCCGTCATTATTCCTTTTATACCTGGAACCGAATATTACTCCATATGGTTGGTTTTTATAGGCAAAAATACCTGGGTTTGTAAAACCTGCAAATTGTATATTATCAAGGCCCTGGCCAATTTCAGTAACCTCATTTTTGATTTTAGAGAAATTAAGGCCAATATTCCAGGTAATATCCTTTGTTTTAACCGGTGTGCCGTTAAGTATTAACTCTATCCCTTTATTGTACATACTTGCTGCATTGATCGTAGCTGCATTAAAGCCCGAAGATGGTGTAATGGGTGTAGTTGTGATTAAATCAACGCTTTTTTTGTCGAAATAAGTGGCTTCTATACTTAATCTACTTCTAAACATCTTTAGCTCAAGCCCTGTTTCAAACTCTTTTAGTCCTTCATTTTTAAGATTTGGATCACCATAAGTATTGGTTAGCAAAAATCCATTTTGACCTTGGTAAGGGAATTCTATATTTGAAATTACCGGGTGTACATAAGTGGTATTTAAAGCATAAGGACCTACATTATCATTTCCTACATAAGAATACGACACCCTGATTTTACCGAAATTCAATATGGCATTATCTTCTAGATGAAGTGGTTCCGTAAAAATAAAGGCTGCAGAGGCAGAGCCGTAAGGATAATAGTTTTTATCCTGGCTTAACACCGAAGTTCCGTCATAACGCCCAGTTAATGATAACGATAGCATTCTTTTATACTCTGTTGTTAACTGAGCATAATAGCCAACTTTTCTTTTGGTGTAATTATTTATAGATGATATTTGAGTGGAGGCATTATTGATGTTGTAAAAATCAGTAACAGATAAGCCTACTCCTTTATCGAACACATTCCTTTGAGAATTGCTTAAAATATTGTTACCTACAAGTATGCTACCAAACCAATCTTCATTAAAGTTCTTTTTGGCCTCAACAATAATGTCATTATTAAACTGCTTGTAATTTATTTCACGGTTATACATTTTACCATCTGCAGATTCTCCACCTACTATTCCTGGTGCTTCATGATAGTTGCTAACATCATTGTAAATGTCAGCGCCTCCGCGTTCGGTTATGGTTAACCATGGTAAAGGATTGTAGCTCACAGTAAGTACCGGTAAAAAACGGTTAACCGCAGAAACAAACTTGGTATTATCCACCAACCAGTATGGATTATTCCTGGCCGCCCGGTATACCCGCTGTGAACCATCAGGATTTGTTGTCGGGAACGGATTCCATGAGATAGGAGCAGCATAAACAGTCCAATATGGGCTAGCTAATCCATTACCTTCAGCCAAACGGTTATTTACAGAATTAACATAGTTAAACTGACCGGTAAGGGTAATGTCTTTTGTTATTTTGTTAGAAAATTTTGTAAACAATGAATGTCGTCCAAAATCTGTCGATGGTACCGTTCCATTAGTTTTTAAATAGGAGTAAGAAACGAGATAAGTTGAATTATCTGTTGAACCATTTACAGCTAAAGTATTATCTGTTGTAAAACCTGTTTTAAAGAATTCCTTTCTGGGATCATGTTTCTCTACAGGCTGTCCGTTTACCATTAAACCATCGATAAGTGGTCCCCATGAAGATGAACTTAGCTTGCCATTATTTCCATCAACATAAACGCCATTGCTACCTTGCGCATACTTGTCCTGAAACTCAGGAAATATAGGATTATCAAACGTTACACCAGAACTTAAGGCTACAGATGGTTTTCCTTTTCCTGTTTTAGTTGTAATAATTACTACACCTCTAGCTGCCGCAGCACCGTACAAAGCACTTGCTGCTGCTCCTTTTAATATTGTTACGCTTTCAATAATATTCGGATCAATATCAATGGCACGGTTTGATGTTCCTCCGGCACTTAGCGCACCATCAGGATTACCTGCTTCAGAGTTATCAATAGGCACGCCATCCAGAATAAAAAGTGCTCCATTTTCTCCCGTCAATGATGTATTACCCCGGATTACAATTTTTGAAGATCCTCCGGCTGCACCACTTGAGTTTGTAATCTGAACACCCGCCACTTTACCCGCTAAGGCATTAACCAGATTGTTTTCTTTCGCGTCTACCAAAGCGCCTCCACTAACCTCTTGTGTAGAATAAGTTAGTGTCCGTTTCTCTCTTTTTATACCCAAAGCCGTTACTACCACCTCTCCTAAAATTTTCGAATCTGTGAGTAACACAACATTAATTATATTGGAAGCTCCGATACTTACAGTTTGTGTAGAGAATCCTAATGAAGAGAATTGCAAACTTTTCGCTTCCGAGGAAATTTTTAAGGAGAATTTCCCATCTGCTCCGGTTGATACGCCTATATTGGTACCGATTACTTTTATACTTACCCCGGGGATTGGCGCACCATCTTCTTTTGATGTAACCGTGCCCACAACAGTTCTTTCTTGCGCCATCGCAATAGATGCAAACAGCAGCAGAACGAACAAACTTTGTAATAGTTTCTTCATGTTTTATGTCTAGTTTAGTTAATAATGACCAATAAGCAAACCTAAATTTTCTTATTGGTATATGAATATACTCACTTTTTCTC
Organism: Pedobacter sp. R-06; assembly: GCF_049913135.1. Taxonomy (NCBI): domain Bacteria; kingdom Pseudomonadati; phylum Bacteroidota; class Sphingobacteriia; order Sphingobacteriales; family Sphingobacteriaceae; genus Pedobacter; species Pedobacter sp. R-06. Next base: position 5,630,688 of record NZ_CP183977.1, read on the forward strand.
GCAAAATCGATGAAGAAATAATGAAGATTCGAAAAAGAGTGTTTTATTTGAGCTTGATTCTTAATTTTACCTTCGCAACTTATTTAAAATGGCAAATATAGAAACCCTTTATCAGCATTATTTACAGCACAACATTATTTCTACCGATACAAGAAACATTAGCCCAGGTTGTATCTTTTTCGCGCTTAAAGGAGACCTTTTTAATGCCAACGAATTTGCTGCTCAAGCTATTGAAAAGGGCGCAGCTTATGCAGTTATAGATGAAGAAAAATATGCTACAAACAATCAATGTCTGCTGGTTGAAGATGTATTAAGCACTTTGCAGGATCTGGCACGCCATCACCGCAAACAATTAAATATCCCGGTAATCGGTTTAACAGGCAGTAATGGCAAAACAACCAGCAAAGAATTGGTAAATGCTGTTTTAGCAGAGCGATATAAAACCTTTGCCACATTCGGCAACTTAAACAATCACATTGGTGTTCCATTATCTATCTTATCCATCACCGGTGAGGTGCAGATTGCAGTAATCGAAATGGGTGCAAACCACCAAAAGGAAATAGAGCTGCTTTGTACCATTGCCCAGCCCACCCATGGCATTATTACCAATGTGGGTATGGCACATCTAGATGGATTCGGCGGATTTGAAGGGGTAAAAAAGGGCAAAGCAGAACTTTATGCCTATTTAAAAGAAACCCATGGTTATACTTTTATCAATAGAGACAATCCATACTTGCTTGAAATGAGTACGGCTGCAGGCTTAAACAAACTTATTTATTATGGAACAGAAAATGGCAACACCATTAAAGGCGAATTAAAAAGCAGCGATCCTTTTATTGAGGTAGCCTGGACCAATCATGAAATTTCATCATCAGTAAAAACCAATTTAACAGGAAGCTATAATTTCGAAAACATTCTTGCTGCAATCTGTATTGGCGATTTCTTTGATATGAACCCCGACGAAATTAATTCTGGCCTTGCTAATTATCAGCCCAAGAATAACCGTTCTCAATTAACCAAAACAGAAAAGAATACTGTAATCTGCGATTTTTATAATGCAAACCCAAGCAGCATGACAGCAGCGCTGAAAAATATCGCTGTATTATCGGCTGATAAAAAGACCGCCATTCTGGGCGATATGTTCGAATTGGGACCAGAATCCCTTGGTCAGCACGAAATAATTGCTAAACAGGCCAGTGAAATCGGTTTAAACCAGATAATTTTTATTGGAAAAGATTTTTATGCATTTAGAGATGCGATTAAAGGTGTGTTTTTCGAAACCCCAGCAGAAGCAGCTCAATATTTACAAGAAAATCCTGTTCAGGATCATTTGGTATTACTGAAAGGTTCGAGGGGAATGAAACTTGAAAATTTATTACAGTATTTATAGCCTTAAATTATTAACAAAAAAGTGTTCCGGATTTAACCCCGAAACACTTTTTTATTTTAGGTAACATTAAAATGTACAGGCAATTTTACCATAAACATAGCGTCCGTTAAAGCCGAACTGGCTTACTGCCCTGGGATATAAAAATCTACCGTTCGAGGTATTGTCTAATCCACCTGAATAATTACTGGCAGTGTCTCCGCTCAAATTATTTTCATTATTACGTGGATTGATATATAATTTATCTGGGTAAACATCAAAAATGTTATTCGCTCCCACAGTTACCGACCAGGTTTTGCTTGCGGCGTAACTTACCGAGAAATCAGTTACCCATTTCGGCGCAAAAGTCTGATCCAATTGTATTGGTAAGCCATTGGCAGGAATATTTGGATCAATAGCATTTAAATAGGTAACCTCGCCAAAACGAACTGTCCTTGCCACAAACGATAGTTTATTTACATTATAGGTTGCGGTAATATTCAGTTTGTTTTTAGGCACTGAACTTTCGAAACGGGAGCGTTCCAAACGATCGAAAAGTTTAGCTTTTAATGTAGGATCACTTTCAATTTTATCAGAACCCTGTATACTTCTTACCACGGTTTTGTTTACGTTGCCAGCAATACTTAAAATTAAGCTGCTTTTTGCACCCAAATTAAACCTGTTGGTTAATACCACATCGATACCTGCGGTATTGGTGGTAATGGCGTTGGTAAAAAACTGTACACTGTTAATCTGCGCTGTAGGATCTACTGTATTTAAAATCTGGTTCACTACACCTGTTGGCACCGGAATATTATTTACTCGCTCACGGGCATATTGGCTCGAGAAAACAATACGGTCGCTGATATCAATGTTATAGGCATCGATGGTAAAAGTAAAGGTTTTGGCGATTTTGCCAGCTAAACCCAAACTTCCTGATTTAGATATTTCAGGTTTTAATGCGCCAACACCAAATTGGGCAACAATAGGGTTTGCATTATTTACTGTTAACACCTGAGTCGCATCAGTGCCCACAAACTGTGTACTCTCATTATTAAAATATTGTTGGTGTAAAGATGGCGCCCTAAATCCTGTGGCATAAGCCCCACGTAGAGAAATATCATCAAAAAGTTTAACCTTGCCCGTAAATTTATACGAGAAGTTGGAACCGAAATCACTGTAATTTTCGTAACGGCCGGCTGCCCCTAAAGTTACTCTTGGTCCAAATTCAGCTTCTAAATCGGCATAGGCACCAACATTGTGCCTCGATTTATCAAGTGCATTACTTGGTTTAAATCCTGGAAATACCTGAGCGCCCGATGCCGTCGGGGCGATGCCGATCAATCTTCCACCGTTTGAATAGGATAACAATTCTCCTTCCTTAATCTGATAATTATCTACTCTAAATTCAGCACCAAATGCAGTGTTTAACGAAGTTAAAAATCCATTGTCAAAAGTGTGTTTTTTGCTTAAATCAAGATTACTGGTATTTTGTCTGAATAGCAATTCCCCTGCGTAAAACGATGTAGGACTTGTTCCAGTAGGCAGAGAAGCATTTACCGTATTATTGATATTGAATGCGATGGTATTTTCACCACTGGTATTACTGATGTCATAATCCCAAGCTCCTATCTTACCTCTCAATCCTGCTGAGAATGAATAATCATTAATCTTGGTATCGATAAAAGGAAGAAAACCATTTGGATATAAAGAGAGATCTACTTGCGCAGCTTGAGAGGGTAAGCGATAAAAACCCGCGGCACTTCCTGTTTTGTGGGTAAAACCAGCTGCGTAGTACAATTGGGTAGTTTTTCCAAAATTAAACTGTCCGTTTAAGAGACCTCCTCCATTTTTTGAATCGGAGTTACCCACCCGCATGTTGTTTCTATCTAAACCGTTCGCTTTTGCCCTTGCATCATCAGCGGCCTTTAAACTTGCAAAACGGGCCTGAAAAGCGGCTTCTGTTTCTGTTGAACCTTTAGTTGGGCTCGCAGAATATAATAACGGACGGGTATCTAAGCCACCCCTGTTTGTATAACCTCTTTGGAGGTATTGTGCCGCAAAATTGATGAAACCTCTATCGTTTTTAAATGCCCATCCCTTGCTAAAATCAACCTGAAAGGTTCTGCCATCGCTAAAATCGCGCCCCAGGGCACTTGAAGAAGATTGCCCGAAAGAGGTAGAAAAATTATAAGGAGTAACTTTTTTTAATACAATGTTGATTACCCCTGCAATCGCATCTGAACCATATTGTGCCGCAGCACCATCACGTAGCACCTCAATGCGTTCTATTGCCGAAACTGGAATGGAATTTAAATCGGTTCCAACAGAACCCCGACCGAAAGTACCGTTAATGTTTACCAATGCTGTAGTATGCCTGCGTTTTCCGTTTACCAGCACCAAAACCTGATCTGGACCTAAACCGCGTAAAGACGCAGGATCGATGTGATCGGTTCCATCAGAAACCGTTTGCCGGTTAGAGCTAAAAGATGGCGCTACAAAGTTTAAAATCTGCGTTAAATCTGTTTGGGCAAACACTTTAACATCTTTTGCAGAAATCAGATCAACAGGGACCACACTTTCGATGTTCGTTCTTGGCGTTGATCTTGATCCAACCACAACTACATCACTTAACAATTCTTTTGTGTCCTGCAGCGCAAAATCCATGGTTTTTACCGTATTATCAATCTGAACAGCTACTTCGGAAACTTGATAACCGGTAAAAGAAATCCTGACTTTATAAGCCCCGGGTGAAGGAAACTTTAAGGCATAAAGCCCATTTCCATCAGAAGATGTTCCAATTTTTGAGCCAACTACCTGAACAGTAGCACCTGGAATAGCTAACCCTGCAGAGTCGGTTACCTTACCCTTTAAGCCTTGGGCAAATAATTGAGTAGAAATTAAAAAGAAGAGAAGGGGAAGGATGTTTTTGAGTAAAATTCGTATCATAGTTCATAGGTTTATAAACAATAATAACAATTTTATTACAAAGATTTAGCGTGATATTTAATTTTTCCAAATAAAATTTCGAAAAACACACTCAAAGACAAATAAACAATGACAATAGATTAAATAATCAATGAAATCCTAAGGGAAAACAAAACTTATTTTGCCTCTTCAATCAATAAACCCACATCACTTACCTCTAAAAGTGGATTATCGCGCATATTCTGCTCGATTTCGATCTCAAACTTACCATTTCGGGGAAAATGGTAGTTGGTTAACATCGGCAGGTTATAACTGAATACATTTCCGGAACCACTTCCCAGCCATTCGCCATCATTTTTGGCGAGTTTGTATTGATAACGCCGGGTTATCATCTTTTTGCCATCTCTAAAATGGGCAAGGATAAAAATATTGGCATATTTATAATCGGCGGTATGCCTAAGCTTAAAATAAATGTTGTAGGCCTTAGTATTATCCTTAATCTCAAAAGGTGTCGAAATATGGTTACGGTAGGTCCACCTGCGGTTGGCAATTTCTACATTACTATCAATTACGCTAACCGTACAGCCCATAAATAGGGTAACCATTAATAAAAAGCCAAGCAAAATTATTTGCTTTTTATTCAGCAGCAGGTTTATTTTCTGAGCCATTATTATTGTTTCGGCGGTTATTGTTTTTCCTACGGTTATTTCTATTCTTATTTTTGCTCTGTTCTGGCCTAACACCCTCCGCAGCTACGTTTCCTTCAGCTTTTACTACAGGCTTTTGTCCTTGTGACTGCTGTTGTTTTGGCTTATTGTTTTGCGGTTTTGGCCCGTTAACATGCTGTGGTTTAGGTACCGCCTGTTGTGGCTTTGGTCCGTTATGCTGTTGTTTTCCGCCTTGTTGAGCTTTCTGTAGGCCCTGTTGAGGTTGCTGGGCCCTATTATTAGGTCCTGTATTTTTCTCTCCGGCAGGAATTCTTTCTCTTTTATTTTGGTTGTTGTTGCGGTTGTTTTTCTGATTATTGTTTTTGTTTTGGTTGTTTTTACCTCGCGAGCGTTCATCTAAACGGGTTAAACTATCCTGACCGACTACATTTTCGTAATCGAAAGATTTTTCTACCACAACCGGCACAGCAATTTGAACGGCCTCTTCTTTTAAGTTAGGCGCTTTTTTGCCTGCCTTGTTCATCGCCATGATCTCTTTTACACGCGCAGCTTTCACCGGGATCCAGTTTTCGTCACCCTGGTAACTGAACCACATGATTTTTTTGAAAATGTCAGTTTTCTGGTGACGGGCATAACCAGCCTCAGTATCAAGGTTTTCAATTCTATCGGGAATATCTTTTAAAGCATCCAGATAGGTATCCAGCTCATAGTTTAAACAGCATTTTAATTTACCGCATTGCCCCGCAAGCTTTAAAGTATTTAATGATAAGTTTTGATAACGCGCCGCAGCCGTAGATACAGTTTTGAAGTTGGTTAACCAGGTTGAGCAACATAATTCCCTACCACAGGAGCCAATTCCGCCTAAACGGCCAGCTTCCTGGCGCATCCCGATCTGGCGCATTTCAATCCTGATGCGGAAACTCTCCGCCATTTTTTTAATGAGCTCACGGAAATCCACACGTCCATCCGCTGTATAAAAGAAAGTGGCTTTGGTTTTATCGGCCTGGTAATCTACATCGCTGATTTTCATCTGCAAACGTAAATCCAATGCCAGTTTACGGGCTTTGTGCATGGTTTCCCATTCCATCCCTTTGGCAGCATTCCATTTTTCTACATCGGCTTCGGTAGCTTTACGGTAGATTTTTTTGGTTACCTGATCAAGCGTAGTTTTGCGGCGTTTCATCTGGATCCTTACCAATTCGCCAGTAAGCGAAACGTGCCCCACATCAAAACCACCAGTTGGCCCTTCAACGGCAACAAGTTCCCCAATTTCGAGGTAAATATTATCGTTATTGAGGAAAAACTCTTTGCGTGAACCTTTAAATTTGATTTCTGTAACTTGAAAAGGTTTATAATTAGAAGGCATATCCAAATTAGATAGCCAATCGTGAACTTCCATTGTTTGGCAACCACCGGTGCCGCATGAGCCATTACTTTTGCATCCATTAGGGGTGCAACCACCACCTGTTGAACAACTTCCACATCCCATATTAATTATATATATATTGAGTCCCCGCGGGGAGCGTTTTAAACTTGATAATTTTTACCAATTGTAAAGATACATCTAAAAACAGAATTTTCGGGTTTGCGTTTCTTTCAATGTGGTAATGTGCCTTTTCCAGTTCGCCTATTATAGCCTCCGCCATAGGCAGGGTAAGGACGTGTGTACTGAGTTTTTTCGCCGTTTCGAAGGTTAGGGGAGGCAATTTCACCAATTCTTCAGCACCACTTAAAATTAAACAGCATTCGCGTAAATAATTTACGCCATATTTTAAAAAATTCTTCTGATTCTCTCTTCCCCACTTTGCTGCCTCGTCGGTAAACTCGATCAGATCGGGTACTTTATTCCCAAATCCCATCCTCAGCCAGGCCGTAAACGTACCCGAACTGTCGCTTTGCGTATCCGCAGCCAATGCTTTTGCTTCAATTAGATTTCCATCAGCCAAAAATGAATAATCGACGGCCTGATGCTCGGTTAATCCACTCGCATTTAACAAATATCCGGTAACCTCTTCCGATGAAAGCTTTGGGATCTTCACGATTTGTGTCCGGGATAAAATGGTGGTTAAAATCTGATCCTGACTTTGCGCAATTAAAATAAATAAAGTATTTGCAGGTGGCTCTTCAATTAATTTAAGCAGCGCATTTCCGGCTTTATCCAAATATTCGGGCAGCCACATAATTAAAACTTTAGTCTCTGCCTCAAAGGCTTTATAACTTAGTTTTTTAATAATATCGTGGCACTCGGCAATATTAATATTAGCTTGTTTATTGGCTGCATCGAGTTTCGACCGCCATATATCGATATCGAAATAAGGATCCTGCATTAACATGCCCCGCCATTCTTCTAACACATCTACAGCTGTTTTTACACTCGCAGAAGCAAAAAATGGATAGGAGAAATGGAGATCGGGATGAATTAAACGTTCGTATTTTCTACAGCTCGAACATTCGCCACAACTATCATTTTCGCCTTTGTTAAGGCAATTAATGTATTGTGCGTAGGCAATAGCCAGCGGTACAGCGCCAGAACCAGCAGGCGACAAAAACAGTTGCGCATGGCTAATGCGGTTTTCTTTAACCGTTTGCACCAATTGTTGCTTCACTCTTTCCTGTCCGATGATTTCTTTAAACTGCATTTGGTGCAAAATAAGAAATAGATATGAGATTCACACATTCGTCGTTACGATCTTACTTTTGAACCACATTTTTTAGCGTTAAATAAAGGTCATGACTTCCGTTTAACTTTGGTCAATATTATTTTGAAAAGCAAGGCCTCATGCTTTTCGGTTCCGAAAGTCCTGCTATCGCTTCAAGTCCTCGCTACGCTGCGGGCTCTATGCTTTATCAGGTTTATTTAGCTAAGTCAGTAATTCTTCGGAAATACCTAATAGTACACCCTGCAAATTTACCCAAACCGTACCTGTATCATCAACTAAACCTGATGGAAGCGGCAGCCCCGAAGCATGAGGGCTAAAGCATACAGCAGGCCCGACATTCCCAAGTACCACAGGTTTTGCTTTCCAAAAAATGGAACAAATCTTTTTTTTGCCACAAATACCACTAACACACACGTTACCAAAGCATTACATCTTAAGCTTATCGATTATTTCAAAAACCTTACCTTTGGTTTTTATTTTTTCAAACGGTGGTAAACGCTTTACACCAAACGATTAGCATATATGGCACGGATCCTCGCATTTGATTATGGAACAAAACGCATCGGCATTGCGGTAACCGATCCTTTGCAGATTATTGCAACAGGATTGGACACGGTACATCCTAAAGATGTGATCGAATATGTTAAAAAGTATATGCTCAGCGAGCAGGTTGAGGCTTTTGTACTTGGCGATCCTAAACAGATGGATGGCTCCCCATCCGATTCGGCACAACATGTAAAGGGTTTTGCTACGCTGTTAAAAAAATCATTCCCCGATATCCCCAGGCACTGGGTTGACGAGCGTTTTACCTCTAAACTTGCCCATCAGGCCATTATGCAAAGCGGCTTAAAAAAAATGGACAGAAGAGATAAAGACCGGGTTGATACCATTGCTGCAACCATCATTTTACAATATTTTATGGAAAGTAACCGTTTATAACCAACAAATGAGCCTAATAAACGACGATTTACAGGATTTACTAATTGCCTATTGCGAACCTGAAAGCGAACTGCTACAGCAGATAGACCGCGAAACCAATCTTAAAGTTTTAATGCCACGTATGTTATCCGGTCACTATCAGGGCCGGGTTTTGAGCATGCTGAGCAAAATGATTTCCCCTAAAAGGATTTTAGAAATCGGCACTTTTACTGGTTATGCCACTTTATGCCTTGCTGAAGGCTTAACCAAAGATGGCCTGTTGTATACACTGGATATTAATGAGGAGCTAGAAGATATGGTCCGCCGTAACTTTGCCCAATCTGCATTTAACGATCAGATCAACTACATCTTAGGTGATGCCACCACCACAATAGCGGGTTTAGACGAAGTTTTCGATATTGTTTTTATCGATGCCGACAAGAAAAATAATGGCACCTATTACGATCTGATTTTTGATCGCGTTCGTCCGGGCGGAATTATCATTGTGGATAATGTGTTATGGAGTGGAAAAGTACTTCAGCAGAAACAGGATAAAGACACCAGAAATATTACTAGTTTTAATGATAAAATAGCTGCAGATGAACGGGTTGAGAAATTGATTTTACCTGTTCGGGATGGTTTGTTTGTAATTAGGAAGAAAGCTTAACATATTATGGTTAATCGGTTAATTGTTTTAATCGGTTAATCCTACAGTTAACCAATTAAACAATTTGTACAGTTAACCATGACTAAAAAAATCTTTACTTTTTGTCTGCTCCTTTTAACAGGGATTGTTGCAAGAGCACAAGATACTGACGAATATATTTCTGAACATGTAGAATATGCACAGGATTTAATGCGTGATCATAAAATCCCAGCCAGCATTATCCTCGCTGTTGCCATCCACGAATCGGCTTCAGGAAACAGCAAGATAGCACAGCACCTTAACAATCATTTTGGAGTAAAAGGCCCCAACAACAATACCGAAATTCGTTCATCCTATCGCGATTACTTAAATGCGGATGAATCTTACAGCCATTTTGTAGAAATTATGGAAACCCGCGAGCCTTTTAATAATCTTTTCGAAAAATACGACCAATACGATTATAAAGGCTGGGCTTACGGAATACGCCGTTGCGGTTATGCCAGTAGCAGAAGCTGGGCCAGCCAGGTAATTGGCTTAATTAAAAAATATGAACTCTACCAATATGATGAAAGGCCAGAGGGATATGAAGAACCTGTTTATGCAGCGCCAGTTCGCCACCGCAGCAAAAGCAGAAGAACAGCTAAAGCTTATACCGTAAAATCTGGAGACAACCTGAGTATAATTGCCAAAAAGAAAGGCACCACCGTTAAAGCCCTTATGCAGAAAAACGGCATAAAAAAAGCGAACTTAAAACCTGGACAGAAGTTGAAGTTTTGAGTCGTGAGTCCAAAGTCGATAAAGCCATACAGTTAACCAATTCCAACAATTAACCGATTAAACATAATCACAACATCAATGCGTTCATACAGTCATTACATCTTTATAGTAGCTACCCTTGTTTTTTTTAGCTCTTGCGGCACGCGAAAATTTTCCAAAAACAACAAACAGATCGAAAAGGCAGCCAACAAAGCCAATAACAATTCGTACAAAAGTTACAATACCTTAAGTTATATTGATGAGTTCAAGGGAGTAGCAGTTGAAGAAATGAATGCCAATGGTATCCCGGCAAGTATTACTTTGGCGCAGGGAATTTTAGAATCGGGCAGTGGAAATAGCGACCTGGCCAAATATGCAAACAATCATTTTGGTATTAAATGTACATCAGACTGGAAGGGAAAAAACTATTTCCGGGACGATGATCAAAAAAACGACTGTTTTAGGGTGTATAAGGATGCCCGCGAATCTTTCAGGGATCACTCTGAATTTTTAAAACGCAAACGTTATAGCTTTCTCTTCCAGTTGGATAAGAACGATTACAAAAGTTGGGCGCAGGGGTTAAAAACAGCCGGATATGCCACCAATCCAAAATATCCAGATTTATTGATCAATACCATCGAAAAATACCAGCTTTACCAATACGATCAACCGGAAAGCGAAAAGCAAAAGATTGCCAGGGAGGATCGTGTCTTTTCAGAAATCAATCAGAATATCCCGCAGGAAAAGGTTAAATTTACGCCAGTGGAAACTCCACCTGCAGGGGCTAAACCCATTCTTGCCGATGGTACTTATACCGTTGTTAAAGGAGATACACTCTACAATATTGCAAAGCGTTTTAATTTAACGGTTGATCAGTTAAAAATGTTGAACGAAATGAGTACTGACGCCATTAAACTGGGTCAAATACTTAAGGTTAAATAATGTTAAGTACAAACATAGCCTGCCAGATATTTGTAGTTTTGTAACTTAATGAAATTTTTTCTTCCCTTTATACTTGCTTTCGGCTTCTCTACGTTGCTTCATGCGCAGAATAAACCTGTGCAGGGAATTGTTATTGATAAAGAAACCAAGCAGCGTTTGGCCAAAGTTTATATCTATAACATCCGCACAGGCGATGGCTTATACAACAATACGAAAGGCGAGTTTAGCACTTTTGCTTTACCCGGGGATACCTTAGTTGCAGCTTTATCGGGCTACGGGGTAGATACTATTGTTTTTAAGGGACAAACAGCCGCATACTTTCAACTCAGATCGTTGGGCATAAGACTGCGCGACGTAGTTATTCAACAAAAAAGGTTAAGTCCGCAACAGCAATACGAAAAAAATGTTCAGGAATATCGTTACCAAACCATGAAAGGAAGTAGTAAAGATTTATTGAATTTAGGTAACGGTGGTGTTGGTTTAGGCATCGATGCAATCTATAATCTGTTAAGCAAGCAAGGAAGAAATGCCCGTCACCTTCAAAAAATTCTAGAAAAAGACTATCGTGAAGATCTGATCGATTATCGTTTCAGCGCCAGTCTGGTTAGCCAGGTATTAGGTATAAAAGATGCTGAACTCACTGATTTTATGCAGCAATACCGTCCAACTTACCAGTTTGTGCTCGATGCTACTGATTATTCATTTAATCTGTTTATCAGAAACGCCTATAAAAGCTACAGATTAAACCCAAAGGCACTGCAATTACCTCCATTGCCTAAAATAACCATTGATAAGCTGTGAGGACGCCAATCATCATCGTTAAAAAACTCCCGGCAGCGGGCATGGCAATTTTTCCATTTATCCTGTTAAAATCGCCGCGCTTTAAAAGCGATCCGATCATTATTAACCACGAAAAAATCCATTTACGTCAGCAATTAGAATTGCTTATTTTACCTTTTTATATTTTATACCTGATTAACTACCTCGTTAATCTTATTAAATGCCGGAATCATGATTTAGCCTATCGTAACATCGTTTTTGAGCAGGAAGCCTATGACCATGAAAATGATTTAAAATACCTAAAAAAGGGTAATTGGTACGGCTGGTTTAAAAAGATCTGAAACAATAGTTTTCGCCTCCAATTCAATTGTCAATCTGACAATCATTTTGTTAAATGCTTTTTATCTCTAAAATTTTTCTTTTTCTTTGTAGGTAATGAAGAACTGTTTAGCTGCCATAATCCTGATTCTAAGTTTCTGCTCTACAAAATTATATGCACAGGAAATTGATACTATTCCGATCAATACAAAAGACCTGAATATAAAGTTAAAGCGTAGTCCTTTGCCAAGTAGACAAGGGCCATTAAACTTTGAACCTGTAAAAATTAAGCCCCTGGTTGTAAATGCTAAGATTAATTACTGGAAAACAAAAACCAACATCGGCATCAATGTTAACCAAGCCCAGTTCAGTAACAACTGGAAAGGTGGGGGTACCAACTCTGTAGCGGTTGGCGGTTTGTTAAACTGGAAAGCAGAATATAATAAAAACAGCTATAGTTATATCAGTGAACTTGTTTTGCAATATGGTAAAATCAAAAATAAAGATCAGTTGCAAAAGAAAACCAACGACCGTATTTTTTGGGATAACAAAGCCTCTTTCCAACTCTCCAAAAGCTGGTTCTTCTTCGGATCGATAAGTTTTGAATCTCAGTTTGATAAAGGCTTCAGGTACTTTAGGGATGGGAATGGAGATGAACAACAGGTTTTGATTTCTAAATTTATGGCACCGGGTTATTTAACCGAATCAATCGGTTTTGAGTATAAACCCGTTAAATATTTCTCAACCCGGATTGGTACAGGTACAGCCAGACAAACTTTTGTACTCGACACAGCGGTTTATGACAATAAAAACGAGGTTTATGCAGTTGAAAAAGGAAAAAACTTTAAAAACGAGCTGGCTTTTCAGATTGTAAGTGCTTTCGATAAGGATATTTTTACCAATACAAATCTAAAAGCGCGATATGCCATGTTCATTCCGTATAAAGATTTTAAGGCAAGTAAAATTGATCACAGGCTAGATATCGCTTTAACTGCAAAAATCAACCGTTTTATGAACACCAGTTTAACAGGCGTACTCTTATTCGATGATGATACAGGTACAAATAAAATACAGGCAAACCAGACTTTGGCGCTAGGTTTTGGCTTTACCTTTCCCAGATAGGTTAGGCGCCTCCAACTTTACCGATTTCCCAATATGGCATCGTGATAATCTGCCTGAAGCTTACCCCCCTTTGCTTTAGGTACCTTTTAAACTGCTGTATCGATTTTGCTCTTCCGGTTAGATAAAAAGTAGCATTTTGCCACATTTCCCAGCACATCGGGTGCATATTTTCCATCCAATTGATGGCATTTTTAGCTGGAGTATTTAGATCAGAAGGCACCACATCGATCAACAATTTTAGCTGTTCAGCAGCGCAAAGGTTTTCTTCCTGTAGCTCTAAAATGCCAAAATATTCCACATTTTCATCTATCACTTTTTTTCCAAGCGATTCGTACAAACCCAGGCTGGTTTCATCACCAAAAAAGAAATGCTGATTAGATTCCTCCTTATATTTAATCCGCGCACGGTCTAGAATAAGCCTTAAAGTGTCTCCTTTCTGAATGTTCACGGCAAGATTGTGCCCAGGGCCCTGTCTGTTTAAATAAAAGATAACCTCGCAGGTTTCGCTCGTTTGATCAAAGGCAGATAGGGTATAATGTCGGTACTCGTTTGCATTAACCCTAAACAGCACTTCCATTCCAGGAATAAATTTCGCATCGAAAAAATCTCCTTTAAAGGTTACGCACTTTAAGTTGCTGCTTAACATTTTAGTTTCTATAACTTCTACCTGATATATTTTATTGCTGATCACTTTTTCCATAGTATTGGCCAGCCATGATGGTAATTTTGACATCGTATTCTTTTGTTTAGTAACTTTGAACAAAAGTAATTGTCTAACAAACGCATCTTTTTATACCAAAAGGATTAAAGTTTATATCAAAAGGATTTTATGGCTTTAAACATTTACGATGGTGACGAAAAATACTATATTGTTGGTAACAAGTTCGACAATAACGAATTTAATCAGGCACTGGTAACCGAAAGAAGGGACAAATACAGCTTTCCCTTTGGCGATGCAGAGATTGTAGAGATCTCTTTTTCAGGTATTTATATTGTTTACGGCGATATGCTCGTGAAAAAGAACCGTCTGCGTATTAAATCTTTTGATGAGCCCGATATGGTTGAGCTTCATTTTTCAATCACAGGCGGCGGGATTATGGAAAATTACCTCACCAACAAACGCCTGGATATAAAAGCCAATCAGCACAATATTATTTATAGTCCTGATTTTGATGGCATGGCGGAATTTTCCACCAATGGTCCGCATAAATTTTTTGAAGTGAACTTTGAAAGAGGCCGCTTTATTGATTTAACCAGCGAAAGCAGCACTTTGCTAAAAAACTTTGCCGAAAAAATCATGAACAATCGTGCAGTAGAAATTTCTGCAGAAAACCTACCGATCAGTCTGGCAATGCACAGCTGCATCAGCGATATTATGAACTGTCATTTTACAGGCGGATTAAAGTTGTTATTCCTTCAATCTAAATGCCTCGAACTTTTGGCATTGCAAGCTCAGGCTTTTGAACTCGCAGCAAAAAAAACCGACACCCTCACCATTAAATCGTCCTACGATAAAGATCGCATTTATTATGCGCGAGAATACCTGTTAGCCAATGCCATCCATCCGCCATGTTTAACCGAATTGGCTAAGGTTGCAGGCATAAACGAGTTTAAACTGAAACATGGTTTTAAAGAAATTTTCAAAAACACCGTTTTTGGCTATTTAAGTGATTATAAATTGATGCGGGCCAAAGAACTTCTGGCCGATAGCAGCAAAAATATCAAGAATATTTCCGACGAACTGGGCTATTCTTCCGTACAGCATTTCAGCAGTGCTTTTAGTAAAAAATTTGGTGTAAGCCCAGGCAAAGCAAGGTAAGGTTAGTCCTTAGTTCACAATCTTTAGTCTTAGGTGCACATTTCCTAGCCTTGGGTTTAAACCCAAGGCTAGGAACACCCTAACTTATCCCTTTTTCCTTTTCTTCTTTAAATCGAGATAATCAACATAATATAAAACCTTCACCGAAAGGCTGTTATTCTGAGGGGCATTTAAAATTCCGCTTAGGTTTTTGTTGTAACGTTGTGTGTAAAAGGTATCATAAGTTTCGGCTGCATCCTTGTACGAAACAGAAAGGGTGCTACCGGGTGCAAACTGCCAGGTATAAATCAAATCAATGTTAAACACATTATAGTTTCTATCCATCCCGGTTAATGTTGGTCCTTGATAATCGGTTAAATGGCCATCAGGCTGAAGCAGATAAAATTCTTTATTTCTTCTATCACTCCAATAATGTCTTAGTACAACCGTTAGTCCCATTAAGTTGGTAAAGGTGTATTTAGCATCAAATGAGTTTTCTACCGTTCTGCGGTCGTATTTAGAAAAAATAGCCTGATCGCCTTGTGCGGTTACCCAGTTTACATAATCATAGTTTGGGTTAAAATTCAGGTCTAAACCAAAGGCAATCTTATCATTTAACCTCAGGTTCTGGAAAAGGTAAAAATTATACTGTTTCCCGCCGAAAAGATGCTGTTCAAAATAGCGCACATTTCCACCGAAATTATAAGCTTTAGCGCGGTTAGGATTTATATAGAGGCTTATGCCATAGTTTTCTGGCGCACGGTATAGCTGCCCGTTTCGTGCCTCATAAAAATCGTTACTTTCTCTATCCCAGCTTAAGTCTAATTCTGCCGACCATTGATTTTTAAATTGAACCCAATACCCTGCATTTGTACCTATTTTTTGATAAGCACTCGGTATTGCCCTGCGGGAATAATTTAGATTAAGCCAACTTTCAAATTGATTATACCATTTGCTTGGCTTATATATGTTGTAACCAATACCTATCCGCTGATCTAAGAAGTTGTTATTGGTAAAGAAACCCATATCTGATGGATCAAATTTATCATCAGCATATACCTGATTGTAGCTCCAGGTAAAATTGCCGCTCTGTTTTCCAAACCGTAAGGTGTAGCTATAACCCGTGCTCGACTCTTCACCCCTTAAATAGCTCATTTTACCCCCGCCGTTTACGAAATATTTATTGCCTTTATTGTTTAAATTGAAAAGCAGGGCACTTACATTGGCATCGTAAGCAGAACCTTGTCTAAGCACATTTGTATTGATAAACGTAGCCGAACTGTTGTTTTTTAAAGATTGATCAAAAACCAGAATATTATAATTGGTGAGGGGCTGCGTTTCTACCATGCGAAGGTTACCCTGAGCATCCTCTACCTCGGTTTCCATGCTATTGGTAATGGCATTAAATATCCCGATACCCAGGCCTTTTGCTGTCCGTCCTGAAATTTTTGTGGCATTTAATACCTTGGCTTCAGTTTGATCTTTTACAATTTTATCACTGCTGCCCACCCCGCTGTAATTATAATAAGATGGAATGGAACCAATGCGCTTCGAATAAAACAGATCGCCTTTGTTAAACAATTCTGTTCCTTCGGTAAAAAACTGCCGGTTTTCATTAAATTTCACTTCAAAAGGAGTGAGGTTTAATATCCGGTTATCAGATTGTACTTGCCCAAAATCGGGTACTAAGGTCATATCCAGTGTGAAACTGTTGTTAATCCCATATTTAACATCCATCCCCCCGTTAAACCGTGCCGTTGTGTTTTTTACCCCGGGCAAATTAACCGGATAATGGTTTACATAGGCTGAAATATATGGCGAAAAAGATAATCTTAACGGAGGTTTAACATCTTTTATTCCCATCCACAATCCTTCCTGATTGATAAAGCCATTTACTTTAGGGTCTACAAAATTCCAAAAGGTTTGAAGGTTTTTCCGTTGCATCCTGCGGCTAAAATTCAAACCCCAGTTCTGGACATCCTTACTAGAGAAACGCAAGGCCGAATAAGGGATCTTCATTTCGCAGGTCCAGCCTTTATCATCAATTTTAACTGCACTTTCCCATACTGCGTTCCAGTTTGCATCTTCATCACCCACCTGCGAGTATTTGGCATCAAACTGAACACCTGCAGCCGTAACAAAAAAGCCATTTCCGTTCATCTTATCGTAAAAGGGATCTACAATAATCGAAATGAAATCGGCGTTGCCAATATTATCCCTTGATACCAGCTCGTGTGAAACACTGTCAGGATGATCATACATCCGGGCATAAACATAAATCGCAACATCATCATAAAGTACCTTCATTTCTGTACGCCGATCATGGGTTTCTATCTTTCCCGGATTTGGCCTGATCTGAATAAAATCAGTAGCAATTGGAACATTATTCCAACACTCATCATCTAAAATACCGTCTATTTTGGGGCTTTGTTGTGTTCTTTTTGCTTCCAGTTGGCGCTGTTTCGAAATATCCTGCGCCTGGGAAAAAGCACAAATAAATATAAAAAAAAGGAGGATGCAGCGTTTCATTCGTTTAGGTTAGTTAGGTATAAGACTATGCCTTAAACAAAATGTTGCACCAAAAGAAAATTTAATATTCATCTTCCTAAAGTTTTGACTTTGAGTTGCTAAGATTTACAAGCAAAATTTGATACATTTGCCTTTTATTAAAAACAACTAGCTTTTTGCCTTTCGGCATGAAGCTTTTAGCTTAAAAAAAGATGTTTGATAATTTACAGGACAAGCTAGACAGAGCATTTAAAGTACTAAAAGGGCAAGGCAGTATTACGGAAATCAACGTGGCAGAAACCATGAAAGAGATCCGTAAAGCATTATTAGATGCCGATGTTAACTATAAAACAGCAAAAGCATTTACCGATGATGTGAGGCAAAAAGCTTTGGGGCAAAATGTGCTTACGGCCGTTTCTCCAGGTCAATTGCTTACTAAAATAATGAACGATGAACTTGCAGCCTTAATGGGTGGCGAAGTTACAGAGTTAGATACTAAAGCAAATCCTACCATTATCTTAATTGCTGGTTTAAACGGTGCGGGTAAAACTACTTTTGCAGGTAAACTGGCTCTGCATTTAAAAGGCAAGGGGAAAAAACCTTTATTGGTTGCAGGCGATATGTACCGCCCCGCTGCTGTAGATCAGTTGGAGGTTTTAGGAACCTCGGTTGGTGTTTCAGTTTATGCTAACCGTGCATCAAACGATCCTGTTGGCATTGCTTTAGAAGGTATTGCACATGGTAAACAAAATGGAAATAACGTAATCATTATAGATACTGCAGGTCGTTTAGCGATCGACGAATCTTTAATGAACGAAATATCTGAAGTTAAGGCCAAAACCCAGCCTCACGAGATTTTATTCGTGGTGGATTCGATGACCGGTCAGGATGCGGTAAATACAGCCAAAGTATTTAATGACAGGCTTGATTTTACGGGCGTTGTTTTAACCAAATTAGATGGCGATACCCGCGGTGGGGCAGCGCTTTCCATTAAATCGGTCGTAAACAAGCCGATTAAATTTATCGGTACCGGCGAGAAAATGGAAGCACTTGATGTTTTCTATCCAGATCGTATGGCATCGCGTATTTTGGGCATGGGTGATGTGGTTTCGCTTGTTGAACGTGCACAGATGCAGTTCGATGAGAAAGAGGCAGCAGAATTGCAGAAGAAAATCCGTAAGAATAAATTCGATTTCAACGATTTCTACAACCAGATTCAGCAGATCAAGAAAATGGGTAACATGAAAGATTTGATGGGTATGATTCCTGGTGTAGGTAAAATGATGAAGAACGTAGATATTCAGGATGATGCCTTTAAATCAATTGAAGCGATTATCAACTCAATGACGCCGTTTGAAAAAGAAAACCCAGATAGTATCCAGCAAAGCCGCCGTTTACGTATTGCAAAAGGCTCGGGCAGCAAGGTAGAAGAAGTTACCAAGTTAATCAAGCAGTTTGAAGATATGCGTAAAATGATGAAGCAGTTTTCGAACCCGGCAGCCGCAGCAGCAATGATGAAAGGCATGCCTAAGATGCCATTTGGCAGGTAGTTTAGCCGGTTTAGGGTAGCGAAGGTCTTATTCCTCGAGAAAATACAAATCCCGATCAGTAATGGTCGGGATTTTTGTTTTATAAGTTTTGGAAATGGGGGTTCAGTATTCCATAGGAGTTTCAGCCCTGCTTTCCCTGTCCCGACATAAAGTCGGGATCGTCCAATCAGATTTATTTAACAGCAGTTGGTGAAACCGACTCACCAATAGATACTAAAACTTGATCTTTTTTAAATAATCTGTATATTAGAATCAATATTCATCCCGAATAATTTACATCCAAATTTATTTTAATTAAAGTCAATGCTTGTAAAAACATACGGGAGTGCTGTTTATGGCGTAAATGCACTAACCATAACAATCGAAGTGAATATTAGTGCGGGTACAAAATACTATATGGTAGGCCTGCCAGATAATGCGGTAAAAGAAAGTCTTCAACGTGTGGCCAGCGCCATTAATATTTCGGGATTCCGTATGCCGAAGCAGAAAATTGTAGTCAATTTGGCGCCTGCAGATATCAAAAAAGAAGGTTCATCCTACGATCTCCCAATAGCCATAGGCATTTTAGCAGCATCTGGACAGATCCCAAGTGATGAACTGGACGACTATTTCATAATGGGCGAACTCTCTTTAGACGGAACCATTCAACCCATTAAAGGCGCCTTACCAATCGCGATCCAAGCACAGCTAGATGGTTTTAAAGGTTTCATCTTACCGAAACAAAATGTTCGCGAGGCTGGCATTGTAAACGATTTGATTGCATATGGCGTAGAAAACCTGGCTCAGGTAATTGCTTTCTTTAATAAGAGTGAAACACTGGAACAGGTTAAAATCAAAACGAAAGAAGAATTCTTAAAAAACATCAATAATTACGAGCACGATTTTGCTGATGTTAAAGGCCAGGAAAATATTAAACGAGCATTGGAAATTGCCGCAGCCGGTGGTCACAATGTTATTTTAATCGGTCCGCCAGGGGCAGGCAAAACCATGTTAGCCAAGCGCCTGCCAACTATCTTACCACCATTAAATTTAAACGAAGCTTTAGAAACTACAAAAATCCACTCTGTTGCCGGAAAACTTTCTGCTGCCGATGCTTTAATGACGATCCGTCCGTACCGCTCCCCACACCATACCATTAGCGATGTTGCTTTAGTGGGCGGGGGAATGAACCCACAGCCTGGAGAAATATCGCTGGCACATAACGGCGTTTTGTTTTTAGATGAGCTACCTGAGTTTAAACGCACTGTTTTAGAGGTAATGCGCCAACCTTTAGAAGACCGTAAAGTGGCCATAGCAAGGGCAAGGTTTTCGGTAGAATATCCGGCCAGCTTTATGCTGGTGGCCTCAATGAATCCCTGCCCATGTGGTTTTTACAACCATCCAGAGAAAGATTGTGTTTGCGCACCAGGCGTAGTTCAAAAGTACCTGAGTAAAATATCCGGACCGCTTCTGGACAGGATTGATCTTCACGTAGAAGTAACGCCGGTTAATTTTACAGAACTAGCCTCCACAGTTGATACAGAGAGAAGCAACCTCATTAGGGAACGTGTAATTAAAGCCCGGGAAATTCAGGACAAACGTTTTCTTGATAAAGAAGAACTGCACTGCAACGCCCAAATGAGCCCGAAAATGGTGCGTAAAGTATGCCAGATCAGCGAAGCAGGTACTAATTTATTAAAAACAGCTATGGAAAGGTTAGGCTTATCAGCCCGTGCTTACGATAGGATTTTAAAAGTGGCCCGAACCATTGCCGATTTAGCCGGAAGTGAAAATGTAGAACTCGAGCATTTGGCCGAATCGATTAATTATCGGAGTTTGGATAGAGATGGCTGGGCAGGATAAAAAGATTTGAAAAAATCAATTTTTAAATACATGTGATAATCCGTTTTGCCTTTAACTATCTTTAAGAGATAAATGTTTATTACCGTTTAATCCATGAAGACTAAAAAAATCATAAAATTGCTAATCTATGCCTCCTTATTGGGCATTATTGCAGTATTGGGCATAAATTTATTTGTAAAATCTCAAACTGATCCGGTAATTTTTTCAAAAGAAAAAGACACACCAGGTACCAAAGTGGCCATTATTTTTGGAGCAGGCATTAACAATAATAAACCTAGCAAATACTTAAAAGATAGGCTTGATGCTGGCATCGAACTTTATAAAAACAATAAAATTGATAAAATTCTGTTGTCTGGCGATAATGGTAGCGATGAGCATGACGAGTTAACGGTGATGAAACTTTACTGTTATCAGCATGGTGTTGATACCAATAAGATCTATCTTGATTATGCCGGCTTTGATAGCTACTCTACCTTATATAGATCTAAATACATCTTTAATATTGATACAGCCATTCTGGTTTCACAAAAATATCATTTAAACCGGTGTATTAATATCGGCAATAAACTGGGTGTTAAGTCATATGGCTTTGCTGCCGATAAGGGAACGTATCAGGGTTACAAATATGCCTCTTTTAGAGAATATTTTGCCGTTGTAAAATCTACAATCGACTTAATGATTGGTAGAAAACCTCATTTTTTGGGCGAAAAAATTAATATTAATGGTCCATCAAACTATACCAAAGAGTAACATGAAATCCTCCATATTCTTATTGGTTTTATCTCTTTTGCCTGCATCCCCGTTCAAAAAAAAGATGGCCATCCCGAGGTACCTTACTTAAGTGAATCGCTAAAAGACAGCAGTAAATTCAAAAAGGTTGAAATGTTAGATTTTATCAATGTCTAAATTGAACAAGTTCTTTTAAACTGAACAGTTTTACCATGCTAAAACTTTAACGCTAACTCCAGGATGCCCATTTAAAAAATTTTCATTATCTGCTTTTTCAAAAATCAATCAAAACACTGTATTACAACATTTTAAATTTAAAAATAATTTCATTTCACTAGATTTTAAAGGCTTATTCAGCCAATGGCCGCAACGCTTTGGCACAGTCGTTGTCATAACGCTGTTACATTTATTACCTATTTAAAATAAAAAAAGTGAAAGAGATGAAAAAGACAGTTCAAATTTTCAGCATGCTTTTAATAGCATTAACCGTAATGGTATCGTGTAAAAAAGATACCGATCCCGCAGATCGCGATTTCTTTGTAGGCACATACAAAGGTTCAGTTTCATACCGCAGTGGAGAGACTACTATTACCAGTAGCGATGGAAAAGTAACCGTAAGTAAAGTTGGTGAAACGTATAATTTTTACTTTGGTAACAACATTCCTGATATTACAGGTGTAAAGTTTGAAAAATCAGGCGATAACAGTTATGTAAGTATTGGATCGGGTTTAACCGGTATCAGTATTGATGCCAGCAAGCTAACCATCAGGGTAGTGAGAGACAGCCAACTCTGGACGGCAGATTGTACCAGATAATAACGAATAATTTAAAATAAGGCCCGGTTAATAATCGGGCCTTATTTTTTGCACCTCACTTCATTCCAAAATCAAAAAAAATGGAGTTTCATGCTTAATTTAGTTAAATTTATGGCATGAGTCTGGAACTAAAAAAACACCTCGAAGAAATCATTCCGCTTACCGATCAAGAGTTTGAACTTATAATTGCCCATTTCAGGCTTAAAAAGCTCAAAAAACACCAATATTTGATCCAGGAAGATGAACCTGTAAAAAACATCTATTTTGTAATTAAAGGACTTTTAAAAGCCACTTTCACCGATGCCAATGGCAAGGAATACATTATACAGTTTGCCATGGAAAACTGGTGGATCTCTGATTTCAGAGCTTTTTACAGCAATGTAAACTCAATTACTAATATCAGCTGCTTAGAAGATGTAGAATTATTGTCCATTACCAAGGAGAACTTAGACAAAGTATGTGCTGAACACCATAAAATGGAGCATTTTTTCAGAGTGAAAAATAGCTTTGGTTATATTGCCTTACAACAACGGATTTTATCGCTGCTTAGCACAAGTCCTCGAGAACGCTTTGAGCAATTATCACAACAATATCCACAACTTACACAAAGGGTTTCTAAAACTATTATTGCAGCATACTTAGGCATTTCAAGGGAAACGTTAAGCAGGCTTTCCGCAAAAGTGTGATTTAGCGCACACCAAATATGTGACGCTAATCCTTTGCCATTGAGAAATAGCACCATAATTTTGTTTTATAAATACATAAAAGATATGAACAAGAAAGTTTTATTCGTGCTTACAAGCCACGACGAATTGGGAAATACAGGTTTAAAAACAGGTTTTTGGTCAGAAGAGCTAGCTGCTCCCTATTATGCCTTAAGCGATAAGGGCATAGAAATTACATTGGCATCGCCAAAAGGTGGCCAACCACCCATTGACCCTAAAAGCGAAGATCCCACATTTCAAACCGATACTACGCGGAGAATGGATAAGGATACTGTTCTATTGGATAAATTAAAAAACACCATTAAATTGGAAGATGTAAAAATGAGTGATTACGATGCGGTTTTTTATCCTGGTGGCCACGGACCACTTTGGGATTTAGCAGAAAGCACAACCTCGCAACAACTCATAACCGAATTTTATACCGCCAATAAGCCGGTTGCTTTCGTTTGTCATGCGCCAGGGGTACTTAAAGATGTAAAAGTGAATGGCGAATACCTGGTGAAAGACAAAAATGTAACCGGATTTACCAATACTGAAGAAGAGGCCGTACAATTAACAAAAGTAGTGCCTTTCCTGGTTGAGGATATGTTGGTAAAAAACGGCGGGCATTACAGCAAAATCGCTGATTGGAATCCCTATGCTGTGGTTGACGGCTTGTTGATAACCGGACAAAATCCAGCCTCATCTGAAAAAGTAGCTGAAGAGTTGCTGAAACTGATTTAATTATTTTTTATACAGGTTGATATTCTCAACCTGTATAAATATTACAGGCAAGCTATAATTCTTCGTCCTCATCATCTTCTTCAGGCACATACTTTTCAATGGCCTGCCCAATTGCATTCACTTCTTCGTCTTCCTCAAAAATGGGAAGTTCGGTTTTATAGTCCATTTTTAACCAGATAGATGAAGTATCTTTTTGAATCTGAATGTATTCTTTTCCATCTTTAAAAATGGTATAAGAATCATTTCCTTCAGGAAAAACTGAATAATTAATTGGCCCTATTTCTATATCAAAAGGTTCTTGCATGGCGGATATTTTTCTTCAAAGATAAAAAATCTTTCGTTGCATAATTGCTGCAACCTGAGCTTCCTGATAAAAATCGACATCGGTAATTGAGCGCCTTTTAATATTCCATAATTAAAAAATTACTTCTTATTGTTTAAAAATCCCTTCAATTATATTACTTTACGGCTAAAGATTTTACGCGATAGACAAGAAGATGAAGTTAACGTTTTGGGGAGCAGCACAACAGGTAACAGGGAGTATGCACCTACTCGAAATTGGGCATTATAAAATACTGATAGATTGTGGATTAGATTATGAGAAGGAAACCTACCAGGAAGAAAACCAGCAATTCCCTTTCGACCCGGCAAGTATAAACCTCGTTATTTTAACCCATGCACATATCGATCACTCTGGCAATTTACCTACGCTGGTTCGCCTGGGTTTTGATGGCCAGGTACTTTGTACGCCACCAACTGCCGATCTGACTTCGATATTATTATTCGATTCAGTAGAGCTTTTTTTAAGAAAAGCCAGTCGCAAACCAAGAACAAAACGCGGTAACTTCAGCGGTCCAAAACCACTATATCTGCACAAACATGTAATGGATACGATCGATCGTTTTGTAACCATTGCCTTTAACAAGCCTTTCAAGATCAACGGAGATATTAGCCTAACCTTTGTACCAGTTGGTCATTTGCTTGGCGCCGCTGCAGCTATTTTAACCATAAATGATAACGGCACAGAGAAGAAAATTGCTTTTACAGGCGATATTGGCAGAGAAAATTATCCGGTATTGGTTAACCCTGAGCCGCTGCCAGAAGTTGACTATCTGGTAAGCGAAGCAACCTATGGCGGGAGGATGCACACCAAAGATCAAACCTTAGAGGAAAGATTGGTTCAGGAAATTACCGAAGCCTGTATTAAAAGCCCTGGACGATTGATTATTCCTGCATTTAGTATTGGCCGTACACAATCGTTGGTATTTGCCCTAAACCAGATCTTCACCAAAAAACTGTTGCCACCTATTCAGATTTTTGTAGATAGCCCTATGGCCATCCAGGCTACCGAGGTTTACCGCAAACACCATAACCTGGTAAACCAGGAAGCGAAAGATTTTTACCAAACCATGGGCGATGAGTTTGAATTTGAGCACCTGGCCTACGTTCAAACCATGAAAGAAAGTAAAGATGTTTCCAATTATTTCGATCCTTGTATCATCATCTCTTCTGCAGGAATGTTAGAAGGCGGGCGGATTCAGGATCACTTGTATTATAACATTCAGAACTATTATTGCACCATTCTTTTTATTGGTTATTGTGCCAAAGGAACGCTTGGTTACAAACTATTAAGCGGAGCACCGATAGTTCGGATTAAAGACCGGGAAATGATGGTTTATGCCACTATACACCAAACCGATCTGCTCAGTGGCCACGGCGATCATAACGATTTAGTGAAAACAATTAAACAGACAGGGCAGCCCAAAAAAGTTTTCTTAGTTCATGGTGAAGATAAAAGCCTGCAGAGCCTGTCAACAGCGTTACAGGAAGAGGGCTTTAATGTAGAAGTACCCGAAAGAGGGGAAGTGTTTGAGTTATAGGTTTGGCCGTTGATGGTCCATGTTTTTTTAGTCAATAGCCCAGGGGCTTATAAGCCATCAGCCATGATCTATTAAACCATTAACCAAACATTTTCCATCAAACATTACCCCCTCACTTGCCCGTCACCCCGTACCACCCACTTATAACTGGTTAATTCTTCCAAACCCATTGGACCGCGGGCGTGGAGTTTTTGCGTGCTAATGCCAATTTCGGCACCCAGACCAAACTGTGCACCATCAGTAAATCCGGTAGAAGCATTAGCATAAACCGCAGCAGCATCTACTTCGTTTAAAAATTGGGCAATATTCACAGCATCTTCAGAAATAATGGCCTCACTATGTTTAGAGCTATAATCGGCAATGTGGTTCAAAGCTTCAGTTAAATCAGCCACTACTTTAACCGCTAGTTTTAAAGATAAAAACTCCGTACCAAAGTGCTCTGGTGTAGCCAGGTTTAATAATTGTTCAGGATAAGAAACTTTTAATAATTCAAAACTTTTTTCATCGGCATACAATTCAACATTTCCATCAGCCAAAGGAGATAAAAGCGCAGGCAGATCATTAAGCCGATTTTGGTTAATTAGCACACAATCCAGAGAATTACAAACACTTACCCTTCTGGTTTTCGCATTAAAAATAATCGCTTTGCCTTTATCCAAATCACCAGTCTCGTCAAAATAAGTATGTACAATCCCGGCACCTGTTTCAATAACAGGAATTTTACTGTTTTCGCGGATGTAGTTGATTAACGATTGACTTCCCCTCGGAATTAAAACATCAACAAAACCTCTTGCATTTAGCAAAGCTTCGGTTGCTGCTCTTTCCGCTGGCAGAAGTGTTAAAACGTCAGGACTAATTCCGTACGTATCCAGTACGCCATGTATTACGCTTGCAATGGCCAGGTTCGAAAACTCAGCGTCACTGCCTCCTTTTAGCACAGCTATATTTCCGGTTTTAAAGCAAAGTGAAAAAACATCGGCCGTAACGTTAGGGCGGGCTTCGTAAATTACGCCAACCACTCCCAATGGCACGCTAATTTTTTGGATATGTAGATTGTTCTCCAGCGTTTTATCTGAAAGGATTTTGCCTAATGGACTACTTAAACCCGCAACATTTTTAAGATCGTTCGCAATATCTTCAATGCGTGCAGCACTAAGCTTCAACCTGTCGTATTTGGGGTCTTCGATAGGCATTTTAGCTAAATCTTTTATGTTTTCAGCAAGAATTAATTCAGTATTGGCCACTAAAGCCGCAGCCAGATCTGTTAGAACTGCATCTGTTGTTTCTTTACCAAGGCCAACCAGGGTACGACTTGCTCGTTTTGCTTTTTCGAAGTATTGTTTGTAATCCATGTTGTTAATTATTAACCGCAAAGAGCGCTAAGTTTTTTGCAGAGAACGCTAAGTCTATTGCATATTTACAACTTTTTTGCCCTACCTCTGCGTGCCTTCGCGCATCTCTTTGCGTCCCTTGCGGTAAAACCCTTTAAATAGCCGAGTAAAAATAATCGTAATGTACCAGCGCTTTCTGTTTCTTCTGTCCGATGCGTTCTCTGGCTTTATCTGATCCGTATTCCGCTATTCCCAATCCTATAAGGTTATTTTTTTCGTCAATAATTTTAATAATATCGCCTTTTAAAAAGTCCGTTTGTATTTCGATGATCCCTACCGGCAATAAACTGGTGGCCTTACCAGAGGTTAATACCGTTTTTGCTCCGTCATTTAATTTCACAACGCCTGTTGCGGCAGTTTCTGAATGCGCAATCCATTTTTTCTTGCCAGATTTACTTTTTTCGGGCACAAAGCGCGTATGTACCAATTCGTTATTTAATAAAGAAGTGAGCACATTCTCTTTCGTTCCATTGGCAATATGAACAGTGATGCCCAGTTTTGCCACTTTTTGTGCCATGGTCGATTTAGTAATCATACCACCACGACCGAATTGAGATTTACCAGTTTGTATAAAAGAGGCCAGGTTAACAACCGAACCATTAATTTCTTCAATAACAGCCGATCCTTCAATTTTCGGGTCGCCGTTGTAAATGCCGTTTACATTCGATAGGATAATCAAAGCGTCGGCATTTAACATCGAAGCAATTAATCCAGCCAATTCATCATTATCGGTAAACATCAGTTCAGTAACCGAAACCACATCGTTTTCATTCACCACAGGGATTACCTCATTCTGAAGCAAAATCTGTAAGCAGTTTTTCATGTTTAAATAATGTGCCCGGTCGCGGAAATCTTCTTTGGTAACCAAAACCTGTGCACACTGAATTTCATGTGCTGCAAAAAAATTAGCGTAGGTATTAATCAGTTTAACCTGACCAATAGCTGCCAATAGTTGTCGGGTAGTTACCGCA
Source organism: Pedobacter sp. R-06 (assembly GCF_049913135.1). Classification (NCBI taxonomy): domain Bacteria; kingdom Pseudomonadati; phylum Bacteroidota; class Sphingobacteriia; order Sphingobacteriales; family Sphingobacteriaceae; genus Pedobacter; species Pedobacter sp. R-06. The sequence goes on from NZ_CP183977.1 coordinate 5,658,724, forward strand.
TCTTGTTTTTCAGATACCTTGATCAAACTTCTGCCCGACGCCACCGCACCCGAAGAAACCAAAATAACCTCAATACCAAGTTTTTTTATATCGGCCAATTGATTCACAAGATGTTTAATCCTTGCTTCATCAGGCAAACCATTCGCCTGTGTAATTACATTCGAACCAACTTTAACAACTATTTTTTTGTACCCTAATTTCATTATTATTTCAAGCAATTTGATGCGGCAATTTACCATCAATTTTCCTAATTCAGATGATTATCTATAGGCATAATGGATTTTTACAAAAATGGCAATTAGTTTGGTGTTGAGCGTTTGGCGGTTGGGGTCTATTAACCAATTTAAACAACTAACCTATTAACCACCATACTACTATTAAACCAATGACCATTGAACTAATGAACTATTTATTTAAATTGCATTCAACCTAAATTTCAAACCACTATGAAACGTATCTTACCTGGCCTAATCGTACTTAGTGCAATTACGGCTTGCAACAACCCTCAAAAAAAAGAAATGAAAGCAATTAAATGGCCCGACGCTAAGGCCCCTATAGCAGAAATAATTCCGCACAAAAGAATAATACATGGCGATACCGTGGTAGATAACTACTATTGGATGATTGATTATTTTAAAAAAGGTCCTGACAGCACAAAAGTTGTCGACTATTTAAAAACCGAAAACGCCTATCTCAACACGATGATGAAAAGTACAGATCAATTTCAGGCCGATCTGTTTAAAGAAATGAAAGGTAGGATTAAAGAAAAAGACGAATCTGTTCCTGTTTTCAAAAATGGGTACTTCTATTATACCAGAACTGAAGATGGGCAACAATATTTTAAGTATTGCCGTAAAAAAGGGAGCTTATCAGCTACGGAAGAAATACTCTTGGATGTGGATAAGCTGGCAAAGGGCCATGCCTATTATAGCGCAACCGGATTTAGTGTTAGTCCCGACAATAAACTTTTAGCCTTTGGGGTAGATCAGGTTTCGCGCCGCCAATATACTATCAATGTTAAAAATTTAGAAACCGGCGAAATGTTAAAGGATGCCATTAACAATACCGAAGGTGGCGTAGCATGGGCAAATGACAATAAAACACTTTTTTATACATCAAAAAATCCGGTTACATTATTAAGCGAAAAAATCAAAAAACACACACTTGGTACCGATGCTAAAACAGATCCCATAGTTTATGATGAAAAAGACAACAGTAATTATATCGGTGTGATGAAATCGAAAAATGGCCGTTTTATTTTCATTGCGTCGCAGGGAACATTAACTACCGAATATAGGATGATTGATGCCGATCATCCAGAGGCAGCGTTTAAAGTATTTTCACCCCGCTCAAAAGATGTTTTATACGATATTTTAACCGTAGATGATAAGTTTTACATCATAACCAACTGGAATGCCAAAAATTTCCGTTTGATGCAATGCCCGCTGGATAAAACAGAAAAAGAAAACTGGAAAGAGGTTATTCCTAACCGAAAAGATGTTTTGCTCGAATATGGAGAGGAATTTAAAGATCATTTGGTATTATCGGAACGTAAAAACGGCTTGACGGAATTGCGTGTACTCAAGAAAGATGGTAGCGATTATTATATTAAGTTCGATGAACCTGTTTACGCTGCTGGCGTTGGCGCGAACCCCGAGTATAACAGTAAAACATTACGTTATTCCTATACTTCTCTAACTACGCCAAATTCGGTTTACGATTACGATCTGGAGAAAAAGGATAAAAAGCTAATGAAACAGCAGGAAGTTGTTGGCGGCTACGATCCAAAAGATTATGTAACTGAACGTATTTTCGCTACGGCAAAAGATGGCACTAAAATTCCTATTGCTTTAGTTTATAAAAAAGGCTTCAAAAAGAATAGCAAAGCTCCATTACTACTTTATGCGTATGGATCTTATGGATCGAGCACGGATGCAAATTTCTCTTCACCCAGGCTGAGTTTGTTAAACCGTGGCTTTGTTTTCGCTATAGCCAATATTCGTGGCGGACAAGAAATGGGACGTCAATGGTATGAAGATGGTAAACTGATGAAAAAGAAAAACACTTTTACCGATTTTATTTCGGCAGGGGAGTACCTTGTTGATCAGAAATATACTTCAAAAGGCCATTTGTATGCGCATGGTGGTAGTGCAGGTGGTTTATTAATGGGCGCTGTAGCCAATATGGCGCCTGATTTATGGAACGGTATTATTGCCGATGTTCCTTTTGTAGATGTAGTTAATACCATGCTGGATGAAAGCATTCCGCTAACGACCAATGAATTTGACGAATGGGGCAATCCGAAACAAAAAGCAGCTTACGATTATATGAAAAGCTATTCTCCCTATGAAAATGTAGAGAAAAAAGCTTATCCGAATATGCTGGTTACTACAGGCTTACACGATAGCCAGGTGCAATATTTCGAACCTGCCAAATGGGTAGCTAAATTAAGGGCAACCAAAACTGATAAGAATGTTTTATTGCTCAAAACCAATATGGAATTTGGCCATGGCGGTGCATCTGGCCGGTTCGATTATTTAAAAGATGTTTCGTTGCGCTGGGCATTTTTATTCTCGCTGGAGGGAATAACTAAATAATTTTCCATAAATCCGTCATTGCGAGAAGGCTTTTTCAGCCGACAGCCTGTCCCGATCTCGGGAAAGCAATCTTAAAACGATCGCTACTTGCATGCGCATTAAGATTGCTTCGTACCTTGCAATGACGATACTTTTATTTAAATCAACCTAAAATAACATTATAAACCAACAATGAACACCAAACTAAAAACACTTCAAATTATCCACCTTGCTTTATGTTCAGGGGTTTTCCTCTTTGCATTAGTAACCATCTTTCTCAACCGCGAAATGATGTTTTTTGATGCCAACCCTAAAACCACTTCGCCTTTTAACCCAATATTTCCGATTATGGGATTGATCACCATCTCGGCGAGTATCTTTTTTTACAGAAACTTAATGGCAAAAATCGACAAAAATGCTCCTGCCGATACAAAGATTAATATGTATCAAAGTGCGTTTATCATTAGCTCGGCAATGTTAGAAGGGGGTGCTCTTTTCAATATTGTTGGTTTTTTTATGACACATAATTCATTCTTTTTGATATTCGGTGCAGCTAATTTTATTTTTTTGATACTCAAAAGGCCAACTAAGGATAAATTGATTTCCGCTTTACAATTGCAATACCCAGATACCGAGTCATTGTAAGCAATTAGCCTTATCTTTGCCTCCCAATGGAATACAATGTTCACACTTTGCCAAACGGCATACGCTTATTGCATGTGCCCTCGGCCTCTGCCATATCTCACGCATGCATCATCGTCAACACAGGATCGCGCGACGAGCCTGAAAACAAAGCGGGTTTAGCACACTTTATTGAGCATCTGATTTTTAAGCGCACCGAAAAACGGAGCACCAACCAGATTTTAAACCGCCTGGAGAGTGTGGGTGCAGATTTAAATGCCTATACCACAAAAGAATACACCTGTGTACACGCTTCTTTTTTAAATCCATACCTTGATAGAACATTAGATCTTTTCAATGATATTATATTCCACTCTACCTTCCCTGAAGAAGAGATGGATAAAGAGAAAAGCGTGATCCTGGATGAAATTTCTTCTTACCTCGATCAACCGGAAGAAGCTATTAATGATGACTTTGAGGATATGCTTTTCGCTGGCCACGCACTCGGCAACAATATTCTCGGCACAGCCGAATCTGTTCAGCATTTTACCCGCGAGGATGTAATCAATTTCAGGAAGGCCAATTACCGCACAAACGAAATTGTGGTGGCCGTTTTAGGGAATTACACCTTAAAAAGTGTTGTAAATAAAGGGAGCAAACATTTTGCTGCTGTTGAAGAGAACAATCCAGCTAAAGTCAGAATTAAACCAGGTATAACCGCACCAAGCAATACTACAATTTATAAACCGATCATGCAGGCGCATTGCATTTTAGGCAGGCAGGCATATTCTACGCACCAATCGGAAAAAGTGCCTTTGATGTTATTGAACAACTACTTCGGTGGCAACGGAATGAGTTCGGTTTTGAACCTGCAGATAAGAGAGAAATACGGAATTGCCTATACCATCGAGTCCAACTTTTCGCCCTTAAGCGATACAGGTATTTTTTCCATTTATTTCGGAACAGATAAAGAAAAGCAGGCCAAAGCACTATCTTTAATCTTTAAGGAGATCAAAAAACTCCGAGAACACCCTTTAAATGAATTGCAGTTACAAAAAGCCAAAAACAAATTTATCGGACAGATTGCACTGGGGGAAGAAAACAGAATCGGTTTAATCATTTCGATGGCCAAAAGCCTGATCGATCACAACAAAATAGATTCTTTGGAAACTGTTTTTGAGAAAATAAATGTCGTTACCACCAAGCAAATGGCAGAAGTTACCGATGAGATTTTAAATATCGAGCAACTGAATATCTTTACTTTCTGCCCAATAGAGGAATAATTCTTATTTTTGTAAGTCAAAACCACTCGTTTTGTCATCCTGAGCTTGTCGAAGGACTTAACTATAGGTCTTCGACAAGCTCAGACTGACAGCGATTTGTAATAATTAATAAGCTCAGATCTAGATCTGAAAAAATATAATACAATGAAATTACCAATAGTAGCTTACGGCGATCCTGTTTTAAAAAAGGTAGGAACCGATATTGATAAAGATTATCCAGGATTAGAACAATTAATCAGCGACATGTTCGATACCATGTATTATGCAAATGGTGTGGGCTTAGCTGCTCCTCAAATTGGCTTACCTATCCGTTTGTTTATTGTTGATACCGGTGAAGATGAAGATGGCAAACCAGGCTATAAAAAAGTATTTATCAATGCAGAGATTTTGGAAGAAACGGGAGAGCCCTGGAGTTTTAACGAAGGCTGCTTAAGTATTCCTGATATCCGCGAAAACATTATGCGTAAGCCGAATATCAAAATTACTTATTTTGATGAAAATTGGGTTGAACACACCGAGGATGTAGACGGAATGCCTGCGCGCGTAATCCAACACGAATACGATCATATCGAAGGAAAACTATTTACCGATAAAGTGAGTGTGCTCCGTAAAACCATGCTTAAAAGCAAATTGGATGCAATTTCGAAAGGAAATATCAAAACAGATTACAAAATGAAATTCCCTAATAAAAGTAAGAAAAGATAAGTTTTGATGTAAGATATCAGAGGGAAAATGGAAACGTTTTCCCTTTTTTGCTTTAAAGCCCATCACCATTAATTGCTCTCTGGCGTCATCCTGAATTTATTTCAGGATCTTTATAGCATAGTCCTGAAACAAGTTCTGGATGACGGCTAACTAAAATAAAATTAAGATAATGATTAAATAGTGCTTGGTCTTCTGCACTCAAAGACTAAAGACTCCAGACTCCCAACTAATTCGTCCTACTCTTATCGCCATCAAAAATCTGCTGCATTAGCTTGCCCCATGCGAAAGGATTAAGCAGGGGATTAGTTTGCACCATGTTCTTATTGACCATCCTATCAAAATTATACCGGTAATTCTGACTCCCGATTTCCTGTCCATCACGAGGTAGAGTTTGGATTAAACCATCAATGGAAGAGCGTGAAAGGTTCTTTTTGGCAATGGCCATATCATCATCCGCCAGTTTCATTGATAAAAACTCACGGGTAAACTCTTCTGTTGTTGCCCAAGGGAAAACACGCACCGATGGTAAATCGATCACATTGGCTTTCAGTTTAACCATGATGGTGTACTTGCTATCTGGCGTGCTTTCAGGAATTACTGTAGAAAATTTCTTGTAACCAATGGCGGTGAACAAGATAGTGTCGCCAGGATTTACAATGAAGGTAAAATACCCTCTATAATCAGCACCAACCCTTTTACTCTTCGCAGAAAGATTGGTGATGGTAACATAAGGAATCACGTTTGAGCTATCGATATCGGTAATAATCCCAGAAAATTGGATGAGTTTATCCTGTGCCGGCTTTTGTTGCGCAAAAGCGGTTACAGAAAAAATAAGGCAAATTAGGGCAACACAATATCTCATTAAGACAAAAGTAATTTTATTAATAAAACTTCCTTGTTAAATAGTGTTAAAGCTTAATCTTGCTCGGCCATGTTAACGGCAACTACCGAAGTGATCTGAGGAACGGCTTTCATAATGGCCTGTTCGATACCAGATTTCATAGTCATGAAACTCATCGGGCAAGAACCGCAGTTACCTAAAAGCTTAAGCTTTACCGTTCCTTCAGATGTAATTTCTTCAACAGAAACATCACCTCCATCAGCCTTTAAATATGGCCTGATAGTTTCCAATGCCTGTTCTACTTGTTCTGTTAAATTCATTATATATATTTTAATTTATAAAAATAGTAATTTTTTAGCAATTCACCATTTGCGCATTGTTGATGGATATTTGTTGGGCAATTTTACTTGCAATATCTCCAAATATAACATCAAGCAAAGGATTTTGGTTTAATGCCACCGGTTTCCCTTTATCTCCAGCTTCCGAAATACTCTGGATAATTGGAATTTCGCCTAAAAACGGCACATCAAAACGTGCTGCAAGTTCGGTACCGCCACCTTTTCCGAAAATATAATATTTATTGTCAGGTAATTCTGCTGGTGTAAAATACGACATGTTTTCTATAACACCTAAAATCGGGATATTAATTCCCGGCATTCTGAACATCGCTAAACCTTTATGTGTATCAGCCAGGGCAACCTGTTGAGGTGTAGTAACTACAACCGCGCCCGAAATTGGGAAACTCTGTGTAATGGTGATGTGGATATCGCCCGTTCCCGGTGGAAGATCTACGATCAGATAATCCAGTTCTCCCCAATTGGTATCGTTAAACAATTGTTTTACTGCGTTTGAAGCCATTGGTCCGCGCCATGGCACTGGTTGGCCAGGATCAGCAAAAAAGCCTAACGATAATAACTTGATCCCGTATTTCTCAATCGGTAAAATTTTGGTTTTACCATCGGCGGTTTCTTCAGCACCCGGCTTGGCATCAACCAGATCGAACATGGTGGGTACTGACGGCCCATAAATATCGGCATCGATAAGGCCAACTTTGGCACCATCTTTAGCCAATACAACTGCCAGATTACTCGCTACAGTAGATTTACCAACTCCTCCTTTTCCGGATGAAACCAAAATGATGTTTTTGATGTTATCTAACGATGATGAATTGTTTGGCTGGGTAACCCTCGAAGTTACATTGATTGCTACTTCTGCCGTTGGCGATACAAAATGCTTGATGGCATTTGTACATGCATTTTTTAGCATTTCCTTCATCGGACATGCAGGCGTAGTAAGCTCTAATGTAAAATTGACCTGGTTATCTGTTATCTGTAAATCTTTAATCATGTTTAAAGTAACCAGATCTTTTTTAAGATCGGGATCTTCAACATTTTTAAGCGCATCTAAAACTTGTTGCGGGCTAATCTGCATGGTATTAATTTAAATTCAAAATTAACAAAACATAGCCATAAATACTTTTATTTAGGCTTTTTAACTGTAATTTTAACACGAAATAAACATTTAATTGTTACGTTTAAGCAATTAACCATTTTAACGACTATATGCGAATACCAAAAATTAAGATCCCCAAAAAATATTTAAAAATCGGAGCCTGGGTTTTAGGTGTTTTTTTAGTTGTTTGTATTGCATTGGGTGCGGTAGCCTATAGCAAAAGGGAAGCACTTCTTAAAAAAATGGTGGCCAAAGCAATAGCCAAGGCCGATAAGGATTATGGTTTGGAGGTTAAAATCGGATCGGCCGGTTTTACAGGTCTGAGTACCGTAAAAATGACCAATATTTCTGTAGTTCCTAAAGATAGGGATACGCTTTCGAACATTGGCGAACTCAGTGTGGGGGTTAAACTTTTCCCGCTCATTTTTGGTAAAGTAAAACTCTCAGAAGTAAAACTGAACAATGGTTTTGTAAGTGTTGTACTTAAAGATTCGACCACAAACATCGATTTCATCTTAAAGCGCAAGAAAAAAGACAGCACCCAAACCAATGGAAAAGCCAACTTACCGGAAATAGCCAGTAACATCTTAAATCAGGTTTTATACAAAATCCCTGACGATATGGATGTAAAGAACATGGTGTTTAAATTAAACGATCATGATACGGCCAAATTGAGTTTTGCAACAACGGCTACAATTGATGGTGGCGATTTAAAATCAACCATTGATGTAAACAATAACGAATCTACATGGCATGTAAACGGTTATGTAAACCCAGGTAGCAAAGAATTGAGCTTTACCGCTTATGCCGATGGAAAAAAACTGGAATTACCTTACTTAAACAACAAGCTACACGCAAAAATCAGTTTTGATACCTTACAAACCGAACTTAAAAACGCAAAATACAGCGGCGACGATTATAAAATTTCTGGCTCCTGGTCGGTAAAAAACATGCTCATTAATCAGCCACGCATTGCTTCAAACGATATCATTGTACAAAGTGCAAAACTGGATGCGGATATTTTGGTGGGACCTAATTTCATTGCTTTAGACAGTACTTCAACAGCCTACCTAAAAAATGCACAGATCCATCCTTTTGTTAAATATACTTTAGGAAAGAACAAAATATATGAGTTAAAGTTAAATGCCGAAGAGCAGGATGCGCAAGGCGTTTTAGATGCTTTTCCGCAAGGCTTATTCGAATCGCTGGAAGGATTAAAAGTACAGGGCAAGGTTAAATACAACCTTAATTTTTATTTGGACACGAAAATACCAGACAGTGTGCGCTTTAGTTCTACCTTAACACCAATTGATTTCAAAATTGTACAATGGGGTAAAACCAATCTGCAAAAAATCAACAATCCATTTGTTTATACGCCTTATGAGTATGGCAAACCGATGCGCGATATTACCATAGGCCCATCAAACCCAAATTTTACACCTTTATCCTCAATATCGAAAAACTTTATTAACGCGGTTTTAACAGCAGAAGATCCTTCATTTTTTACGCACAACGGCTTTGTTGAGGAATCGATCCGTAAATCAATCGCCGTAAACTTTAAAGAAAAGAAATTTAAACGCGGAGGCAGTACCATCAGTATGCAGCTGGTTAAAAACGTTTATTTAAGCCGTCAAAAAACCTTGGCCCGTAAAGCCGAAGAGATATTAATTGTTTGGCTTATTGAGCATAATCACCTGGTAAGCAAACAACGGATGCTCGAAGTGTATTTCAACATTATGGAACTAGGCCAGAATATTTATGGAATAGGAGAGGCTTCGCGTTATTATTTCGGAAAGCAACCTGCCGATTTAACCATCGGCGATGGATTGTTCCTGGCAAGTATTGTTCCTAAACCAAAGGCATCGATGTATAAATTCATGGCCAATGGTAGTTTGAAACCGTACATGTTCAACTATTTTAGGTTTATGGGGAATATTATGGCAAGGAGAGGTTTAATAGCGAGCGATACTTCTGGTTATGGGTTCTATAATGTACGTTTAAGAGAAGGTCTGCGCCAGTATTTAGCACCTGATACGGCTGTTGTTGATACTACAGCATTTGATGATGACGGAGACGGCTTACCAGTAGTAATTGTACACGATAAAAATAAAAGTTTCTTCGAACGCCTTTTTGGTGGCGGATCTAAAAAAGATACCACAAGTAAACAGATAACCACCCCAGCCGATACCACTAAAACCAAAAAACAATTGAGGCAGGAGCGTAGGGAAGAACGAAGACGACAAAAGGAATTGGAAAAAACTCAGCAGTAATCAGTTTCCAATTGGCAGTTACAGTTGAGCCAAATGATTAAACAATTAACCAAAATTAGTTTGGGGTTTAGCGTTGGGCGTTTAGAGATGATTAGCAGATTTAAACAATTAACCATGACTAAGTTTGCAATTGGTAGTTTACAGTTCTTAGATTAACCAGTTAACCGATTTATACAATTAAACAACAATAACCTTTCAACAGCAGCATGCACAAAATAAAAGTAGAGGATAAAGAGTTCGAGATATTTTTAGAGAACGATACCTTAAACAAACGGATCCGTTTATTGGGCATCCAGATCAATGTTGATTACGAGGGCAAATGCCCGCTATTTATTGGTGTATTAAATGGTAGTTTTTTGTTTATGGCAGATCTAATCAAAGAAATAAACTTACCCTGCGAAGTTGCTTTTATGCGAGTGGCCTCATACGAAGGAACAGCAAGTTCGGGGAATGTAAAAGAATTAATCGGACTGCCCGACAATATCAACGGCAGAGATATTATCATTGTGGAAGATATTGTTGATACAGGCTTAACCTTAACGCATATTTTAAAAACGATAAAAGAAAAAAATCCTGCCTCAATTAAAGTCGCTTCTCTTTTGCTTAAACCAAGTGCGTTAAAATATGAAATTGAAGAACTAGAATACGTTGGTTTTGAAATACCTAACGAGTTTGTAGTGGGTTACGGATTAGATTATAATGGCCTTGGCAGAAACTTGACTGATATTTACAGAGCAACGGAGGCATAATTTTTAGATTGGATTAATTTATTTTTCGCACCTTTGCCCAATAATTTCTAAAACAATGACCATACATAAAGAAGGCTATACCACCATTGCCTTAAGCATATTGTTTATCTTCGTAATCAATGCAGTAGTTGATTATAAATACCACGACATAACCTGGTTGCGCTGGTTCATTTATATCTTTTCAGCTGCATTATTTATTATTGTACTACAGTTTTTCCGTAACCCAAGCCGCAGCTTCTCTTCAGGCGAAAACCTGGTAATCTGCCCTGCAGATGGCAAAGTAGTGGTAATTGAAGAAACAGAAGAGGGAGAATATTTTAAAGATAAACGTTTACAGGTTTCGATTTTTATGTCGCCAATAAATGTTCACATTAACCGTAATCCAATTTCAGGAGTGGTGAAGTTTTTCAAATATCACCCTGGAAAATACCTTGCTGCGTGGAATCCAAAATCATCAACAGAGAATGAACGTACTACAACTGTTGTGGAGCATAAAAATGGTACCCCCGTATTGTTCCGTCAAATTGCCGGTGCTTTAGCCCGCAGAATTGTATGGTACGTAAAAGAAGGAGATCAGGTAGTTCAAACGGAACAATTTGGCTTCATTAAATTCGGATCGAGGGTTGATGTATTTTTGCCTGTTGGCACAAAAGTGAACGTAGAACTTAACCAGGTTGTAAAAGGTGGAATCACTACCCTGGCGACTTTAAGTTAAGGATATAATATTTTTAAAAAAGCCGGTTTAGTTGATGCTAAATCGGCTTTTTTGTTTTTACTACATTGGATTAACGCTGTAGTCTGTGAGAGACATAGACCAAGGGATCAGCAGATTCAATCTTAAAGCACAAAAGCCGCCACATAAACCTGATAGCAACGGAAAGCCCGCATCCCGATTTTTCATCGGGAGAGGACTTGCATTGGATAGCAGGAACAAACTTTAATCATTCCTACAGACTTTGCTTTCCAAAAAAGTAATTCTTTATTAGTCCAATACGGCCAAACTTATAGCACTTTCTTAATTAAAGGGTGGTCTATGTCTCCACAGACCAAGGGATCAGACTTGGTAGATTTTTAATCAGTGGCATCATTACCTACCTCTTCATTATTGCCTGCTGGAGCTGGTCTATCGCTAATTAAGCGTTGTGTAGGGTAGGCAAAATCCGACTTATTACGGATAACGATATCCATAATTTCGAGGTTGATTTCCTGTCTGATTTTAAGAAAAACAGCATATTCCAGTACGGTTACAAAATAGTTAACCTCTACATTTAAGCCCGAATCGCCAAAGCTCTTAAAGGAAGCATTTCCATCATCACTGGTACCTTGATGATTATTGATGTAACTTTCTATCTCGGTAATAATTTTTCTAAGTGATTCCGAATTGGTTTCATAAGTAAGCCCGATAATAAAAGAGACCTTGCGCGAATTCCTCAGCGAAAGGTTTTCTAAAACACCATCAATCATACCTCTATTGGGTATAGTAGCCATCGTTTTTTCAGAAGTTCGGATCCTTGTGCTCCTAAAACCTACTTTTTCAACCGTTCCTTCCACACCATCAACCTTTACCAGGTCGCCAACGGTAAAAGGCTTATCTAAAAAAATGGTGAATGAACCGATTAAGTTCTCTAAGCTCTCTTTAGCAGCCAAAGCAATGGCGATACCACCAATACCCAATCCTGTAATCAGCGTTAATACATTAACCTCGAAAACAAAACCCAGAAGGGTGAAAAAACCGATAAAGATTACGATCGTTTTAAACAGCTCTTTTAAAAAGGGCACCAGTTGATCATCGGCCTTATTATCTGTAAGCGAAGCTTTATACAGAAGCACATGGCTAATGAAGTCGATTATCCTTAAAATAATCCAAAAAATAGACAGGATGATCCCAAACAAAAATATCCGGTCAATACAATCGCCAATTGTTACAGGTATCAACTCTTTAACCTTGCCAATTAATTTGCTGTAATGGAATACAGCCACCTCTAGCGGGTGTTTTAACTGGTTGATGGATAGATAAAGTGTGGTTAACAGAATAAAAACCTCGATGGGTTTTACCAATAAGGCAACGAAAGCATCGTTATGCGATTGATTTGAAAAGTTTCTGAAAAGCTTAAAGAGCAACCTGCTTAACAGCTTAGAAACAATGTTCTTAAAAACTAAGCCTAAAAAAAGTATCCCCCCAAAAAGGAAATAGGCTTTTACGGTATTGCCCCAAAAAACTTGGTCGAAAAAAGCAGAATCTAACATTTAACAAAGGTACAAACAAAAAAACCTCCACGAAATTAATCGTGAAGGCTATATCTTATAATAAAGAATATTATTTTCTCAAAGATTTGATACGAGCAGCTTTACCAGTTAAAGCACGTAAATAGAACAACTTCGCTCTACGAACTTTACCATAGCTATTCACTTCTACTTTCTCAATATTTGGAGAACTAAAAGGGAAAATACGCTCAACACCAACGCCGTTGCTCATTTTACGAACGGTAAAGGTTTCATTAGCACCTGCACTGTTACGTTGTATTACAACACCTTGGTAAATTTGAACACGTTCTTTATTACCTTCGCGAATTTTATAGTGTACGCTCACTGTATCGCCAGACTTGAACGCAGGAAAATCTTTTTTCGCGATGGCCTGCTCTTCAACAAATTTTACTAAATCCATGATTTTAAGCTATTAAACCAACTTTCTTTACCTTGAAAATCGGATTGCAATATTAGGGATTTTTTTTCATATAAAAAAACCTATTTTAATTTTTTCCACAATCTTTATGAATTCCACATTCGATTGTGCTAAATGCTTCTATTCCAAAAGATCAGGACGCCGGGTTTTCGTCCGCTCCAAGGCTTGTTCGTGCCTCCATTCGTTCACCTTAGCTTCATGACCGCTTAATAAAACATCGGGTACTTTATGTCCACGCCAGTCTGCCGGGCGGGTATAAACCGGCGCATCAAGCAGTTCTCCCTGAAAACTATCAGATAGGGCAGAGGTCTCATCATTTAAAACACCCGGGATTAAACGCACAACAGCATCTACCACAATCGCTGCAGGCAGCTCTCCACCGCTTAAAACATAATCACCTACCGATATCTCCCTGGTAACAAAGATATCGCGTATGCGCTGATCTATGCCCTTGTAGTGGCCACATAAAATAATGATGTTCTTTTTAATAGAGAGTTCATTGGCTGTGCTCTGGTTTAAAGTAACACCATCGGGACTCATGAAAATAACCTCATCGTATGTTCTTTCTGCCTGAAGCTTTTCAATACAGGCCGCAAAAGGCTCAATACTCATCACCATACCGCTACCCCCGCCATACTGGTAATCGTCTACACTTTTTTGTTTGTTGATGGCATAATCCCTCAGGTTATGAACAACAATTTCGGCTATGCCTTTTTTTTGTGCGCGTTGCAAAATAGAATGAGCAAACGGACTTTCTAATAAAGCTGGCAAAACGGTTATAATATCGAAACGCATAACGCAAAGGTAAGTCTTTAGTCTGAAGTCTCTAGTCCGAAGGCGATTTTTTGGGGGGATCATTAGTCTCCTTCTTCTAAATCGAATATTTCCTCGACCGGTTTATTAAAAACCCTCGCCATTTTTAAGGCCAATACTGTTGATGGAACATACTTTCCTGATTCGATCGTATTAATGGTCTGTCTCGAAACCTGGATCAAATCAGCCAATTCGGCCTGTGTAATGTTTTTAATGGCAATTGTTTTATTTTACAAAAACATACTTAACAGTAACAAGAAAACATTTTTAATTTTTTAGCTTTCCAGATAAATATCCAGCAAACCTTCAGGCAGATCCAAAGTCAAGCTTTTTTCATCCTCATCGTATTCTACAATAAAATCTTCATTTAGCGGGAACAGGATTTCGGTTTCTTTATACATCACAGTAGCCACAAATTGTTGCGGATATTCGTTTACTTCCAAAATTTCGCCCAATTCGCCTAAAGTTTCATCTATTGCTAAATAGCCCTTAAAATCGGTATAGAAAAATTCTCCTTCTTCGCGTTCTGGCATTTGTGATAGGGGCAGGTATAATTTCTTTTTTAATAGCGGCTGCACTTTATCGATATGATCGGCGTCATCAAAGTTAAAATAGCCGGTTTTATTGGCCTGCAGTTTTGCCGAAGCCACAAAATACGGAACAAGCTTACCGTTCATATCAGCAAATACCACATCAAATTCGAGTTGTTCGTATTCATCAAATTCGAAAAATACCTGAACCTCTCCCTTTAAACCCCTCGTTTTGGTAACGTATCCTATATAAAATGCTTCTTCATGTTTCATATCGACTAAATGTGCCTTAAAAAGTAACGTCATCCTGAATTTATTTCAGGATCTATGACAAGAAACATGCTGAAATAAATTCAGCATGACGAACTATAAATAATATCTTTTAAATAAAAATAGCGTTCCGAAATTCGGAACGCTATTTTATGAGACAAAATAATTAAAATTATTCTGCTCCTTCTTCTTTAGTAGCTTCTGCTGCAGGAGCCTCTTCAGTTGCTTCAGCCTCAACAGCCGGTGCTTCTTCAGTAACCTCTTCTTCAACAACTTCTTCTGCAACTGGTGCATTTTTAGCTGCGATAGCTGCTGCTTTATCTTCTTTTTTCTTAGCTTCTGCTGCTAATGCCGCTTTACGCGCATCTGCTTTAGAAGTAGCTAAACCTTCTGTTTTACCAGAAATTTTACCAGCTTTAGCATCTAACCAAGCAGCAAATTTTTCATCTGCTTGTTCTTGAGTTAAAGCTCCTTTTTTAACACCACCTTCTAAGTGTTTTTTGTATAAAACACCTTTGTAAGAAAGGATAGCACGAGCGGTATCAGTTGGTTGTGCACCACTGTTTACCCAAGCTAAAGTTTTTTCGAAGTTAATTTCGATGGTTGCAGGATTGGTGTTTGGGTTGTAAGAACCTAAACGCTCAATAAATTTACCATCACGTGGAGAGCGAGAATCTGCTACCACAACGTGGAAAAAAGGTTTTCCTTTTTTACCGAATCTTTGCAATCTGATTTTAGTTGCCATTTCTTTTTGTATTTATGTATTCAACATAGTTCCCGGAGCTTCATGCTGCGGGGCTGCAAAGATAACTAAAATACTGTAAATTAAAAACATAGTTTAATTTCTTTGTTTTCAGGATATTTGCGCCGAAATATTTGCAGATACAAAATGGAAAGAATTGCGATTGATATGGACGAGGTAATTGCCGATGCCCTTGGAAAATTTATTAAACTATATAACCGGGATTTTAACGTTCCTTTGGATTTAAAAATTGATGCTGGAAACGAAATCTATCACCATGTTCCACAAGATGTTAACCAGAAATGGTTCGAATATATAAATGAACCTGGTTTTTTCCGTGATCTTGAAGTTATTGAAGATAGTCAACGGGTAATTAAGGCCTTACAAGAGAAATATGATGTTTATATTGTTTCAGCAGCGATGGAGTTCCGTAATTCATTGGTTGATAAGTACGACTGGATGGCCGAGCATTTCCCTTTCATCGATTGGCAACATATGATGTTCTGCGGAAATAAAATTGTGAATGTTGATATTATAATCGACGACCGTATTAAAAACTTTGTAAATTTTACCGGTCGCCCTTTATTATTCTCTTCGCCCCACAATTTGCTTGTAACAGAATACGAACGTGTAAATACCTGGGAGGAAGTAGCGGGCTTATTACTATAATATTAATTCATAGGGGTCGACTTAAGTCGACGCCTATGAATGTAATTAATCAATATAATCTCTTTGGTACTTAGATAGTTGCCATGTGTTGCTATCAAGTTATTGGTGTCGAATATTACAACCTCCTCGATTCCTTGATCTCTATCTTCAATCTGGCTGTTATAACTTTAGATTCATCTTTCCTTATTTAGCATTGGCTATTGCCTCGCCTAAAAGTGAAAACTGGCTTTTCTAAAAAAATGTAACATTTCTAAAAAAAATTGTTCTAATTATTAAAACTGAAACTATGTTAGTAACCACAACGCCTTCAGTTGAGGGCAGAAAAATTGTAAAATATATAGGTCTTGTTACCGGAGAAACCATTATTGGTGCAAATATTTTTAAAGATTTATTTGCTGGCATAACAGATATAGTAGGGGGCAGGTCGAGTTCTTATGAACGCGTTTTAAGAGAGGGAAAAGATACAGCAGTGAACGAAATGCAACAGTACGCAGCCGCATTAGGGGCAAACGCAATTGTTGGTGTAGATTTAGATTATGAAACGGTAGGCAGCGGCGGCAGCATGTTAATGGTGAGCGCCAATGGTACAGCTGTAATTTTAGAAGATTAAGAAATTTGCTTATTGCGAGAACTAAGCAAAAACAAGAAAGTCTTTCCGGTGCGGGAAAGACTTTTCTTTTTTATCCTGTTTTCGATTAAAACGAAAGTATATCGATTAATTTAAGCCATTTAGAACTCACTTTTTCAGCATTAATGTGTTTAATGGCATGATCAAAGGGCGTAAAAACAATTTCACGGTTAATCTGTCCAGCCATAACACCGCTTTCGCCATTAATTAAACCCTCTACTGCAGCTACGCCTAAGCGGCTGGCCAGCACACGATCCATACAGGTTGGTTTTCCACCCCGTTGGATATGCCCTAAAACTGAAACTTTAGTATCGTAATGCGGGTATTTTTCTTGCAAAATTTCGCCAACTTTAAATGCACCACCGGTATCATCGCCTTCGGCAACAATAATAATTTTCGATGCTTTATCTTTACGGCTATGTTCCAGTTTATGCAAAACGTCGTCTGCATTCATGTTTGCTTCTGGAATCATAATGGCTTCGGCGCCCACACCGATTCCACTTCTTAAAGCAATTAACCCTGAGTCGCGCCCCATTACCTCCACTATAAAAAGCCTGTCGTGCGATTCGGCTGTATCTCTGATTCTATCCACAGCGTCGATAACGGTATTAATGGCCGAGTCGTAACCAATGGTAAAATCTGTTCCGGCTAAATCGTTATCAATAGTACCAGGCAAACCAACAATTGGGAAATCGAACTCCTTTGAAAAAATATTTGCACCTGTAAATGTTCCATCACCACCAATTACAACCAGGGCATCAATTCCATTGGCTTTTAGGCTTTCATAAGCTTTTTTTCTACCCTCAACGGTTTTAAAGGCTTCGCTGCGTGCGGTTTTTAAAATGGTTCCTCCTCGCTGGATAATATTTGCTACAGATTTACGGTCCATAGGGATAAAATCATTGTTGATCAACCCCTCGTACCCACGGATAAACCCGGTTACTTCGATATCATAATAAATTGAGGCTCTTACTACAGCCCTGATTGCGGCATTCATGCCTGGCGAATCACCGCCAGAGGTTAAAACACCAATATTCTTAATCTTATTCATTTGTTTGTTTCTTGGCAAATTCTGATAATCCATTATCCAGATATTGCAAATATTTATCTATATTAAATTCTACTCCGATAGGAGGCGAAACTAATTCTTTTTCATCAGTACCCAAAAGTACATAATATGGCTGCGAAATGGTATTAAATCTTTCGGCCTGCAAATGTTTAAATTTTTTACCAACCGTATTCACTTTCGTTCCTAAAATTTTAGAGTCAAATTGTTCAGCAACCGGTAAATCAGTTTTATCATCCGTGTAAAGTGATACAACAATATAATCTTCTTTTAATTTTTTAAGCACTCTCGGGTCAGACCAAACTCTTGCTTCCATTTCGCGGCAATTTACACAGCCATGGCCTGTAAAATCAAGAAATAGTGGTTTTTTTACCTCCTTTGCGTAAGCCAACGCTTCCTGGTAATCAAAAAATCCATCAATATTATGCGGAATGTGCAGGAATTCAGAATATTTACGTTTAGCATGGCCAATTGTTGTTGTTTGGTTTGATCCACCACCACTATCTTGTCCGATTACAAAATCCTGAGTAGAAAGTGGAGGTACCAGTGCACTTACGGCTTTTAAAGGAGCTCCCCACAAGCCCGGAATTAAATATATCGCAAACACGAAAGTAGCGGTTGCAATAAATAACCTTGGCACTGAAACATAAGGAAGATCACTATCGTGAGAAAATTTGATTTTCCCCAATAAATAAACACCTAAAATTAACGCGAGTACAATCCAAATGGCCAAGAAAATCTCTCTATCCAATATGCCCCAGTGATAAGCCAAATCGGCTGTTGAAAGGAATTTTAAAGATAAGCCCAACTCTAAAAAGCCGAGAAAAACTTTAATGGAGTTTAACCACCCGCCAGATTTTGGCAGTCCAGTCATTAAACTAGGGAAAATGGCAAATAGGGTAAAAATTACCGCTAGCGATAATGAGAAACCAAACATGACCACAACAGGTGTTAGCAAATCGGTATTAATGGCCACTAAAGAGGTTCCGATCAGTGGGCCTGTGCAAGAGAAGGAAACAACCGCTAAGGTTGCTGCCATGAAAAAGATTCCGCTTAAACCTTTAGCATCCGATTTTGCGTCAAGTTTATTTACAAAGGAACTTGGCAGGGTAATTTCAAAGGCGCCTAAAAACGATACACCGAAAACAATGAGTATAAGGAAGATGAAAATATTAAAAAATCCATCGGTAGATATTTCATTTAATGCACTGGCGCCCCAGATCAAGGTAATAATTACGCCTAAACCAACATAAATTACAATGATCGATAGGCCATAAATAATGGCACTTCTGATTCCTTTTGCTCTGCTTTCGGCTCTTTTGGTAAAAAAACCAACAGTAAGCGGAACCATGGGAAAAATGCATGGAAGAAAAAAAGCGGCAATGCCAGCCAAAAGGCCTAAACCAAAGGTCACCCAAAGCGATTGTTTTGGAGCATCTTTACCTGCTACCGTAGCTTTTTCTACTTTTGCTGTATCCTTTTTAAGGGTATCTTTTTCCGTTTTTACCTGACTATTGGCTGCACTATCCTGTGCAGAACCTACTTCGGTAAAAACAATATCATCAGGAGGAGCGGTTGCTGTGGTGTCTTGTGTTACCAGGGCGTAACTCTTAACGGCTGGCAATGCAATAAACATTGTAGCCATTAACAACAATAATAAAACCTTTTTCATTTGTGTGTTTTGTGTGTGTATTTTTGAAACCGTGAAATTAAGAATAATTTTAGAAACGATTTTTTATAAACCACTACAACACGTAGATTTTACTTTAAAAAGAAACAGTCCTGAAAATTCAGGACTGCTTGTAAATATTTTGATGTCAACTATTTAACCGGAACGCTGAACTCAACTTCTTCTGGCGGAAGACATTGCTTATCGTTACAAACCATAAACTCTACCACGCCTTTAACTACTGTAGTTGCTTTGTTTAGCTTAATTTTTTGTTGAAAAATTACCGCTTTTTCAAAATAACTTACATTCATTTTAAATGTACTTTCGTACTTAACAATTGCTTTGGGTTCTATTGTTTTACCTACCAGGCTAAAATCTTTAGAAGGCGTAAAAGTAAATGTTGTTTTTACTGGCCCACCGTCTTTTACATTTTGCGAATAAATGTGCCATCTGTCATCAATAGTGGCTTTTAAATAAATAACAGCCTCTGTTTTACTTACTTTTTTTGCAGAGTAAGCCCAGGTAACAGGTTTTTCGATTTGAGCAAATGCGCCAGCAATGGTAAAGAGTACCATTGAAAGCACCAGGGTGATTTTTTTCATTATATGTTTATTTTGTGTGTGTAAATTCTATTTCTTTAAAATTAAAGACTTTTAAGCCGTTCTTTGTATCAACGGTTAGCCTACCGTCATCTTCAACGCCTATTATAGTACCTTCAAAAAACGCTCCATTTTGCATATACAACGCTGGAATGTTAAAGTTGTAAAGCCTTGAAAGGTAATCATTTTGTAAAATACCATATTTCCCGGTCCTCAAAATTAAGTAGTATTTTTCCATAAATATGAATAATTTATCCATAATATCCATTAAAGACACATTTCTTTGTAAAATTTGAATGACGGAAGTAGCACGTTGGCTAATATTATCCGAAAATTCGGATTGATTAATATTTAAACCAATGCCAATTACTGATGATTTAATAGAACTGCCTGTCAGTGTATTTTCGATTAATATTCCGCCTAATTTCTTATTTTGGTAATACAGATCATTAGGCCATTTTACTTTTATCCCTTCTGTAACAAAACACGATAAAGCATCACTAACGGCTAAACTAACGGCTATATTTAAATAAAACTGCTTATTGAGGGGCAAAAAATAAGGTTTTAAATAAATGCTTGTGCTTATATTTTTTCCCGCCTGTGTTTGCCAGACGCTTTCCTGTTGCCCTCTTCCGGCGAACTGATTATCTGCCATAATTACAGTCCCTTCGGCTAATGGCTCGGATTTTGACACCAAATCTTTTAAAAAGTTATTAGTAGAATCAACTTCTTTTAATTTGATTAAATTTTGACCAACAAATAGTGTCGAAAAAGTGTTATTTTGCAAGTGTTGAATTTATAATATTGTAATTCCAAAATTAAAGCATTTTAATGGTAAAAAAGAAAATAGTAGCCCTTTCTACATACCTTTCTGAGTTAGCCGTTCACGGCATACAGGAAAAAAAAGGAGAAGATATAGTGCGGTTAGATCTTAGAAATATTCATACCTCAGTGGCTGATTACTTTATTATTGCGAGCGCCAACTCCGGTACTCAGGTAAAAGCCATTGCCGATAGTGTCGAAAAAGAAATATATAAGGCCACTCAAGCCGATCCAAGACACAAGGAAGGTTTCGAATCAGCAGATTGGATTATTCTTGATTATTTCGATGTGGTTGTGCACATTTTTAAAACCGAAAAGCGCCACTTTTATGGCATAGAAGAACTTTGGGGGGATGCAGAAAGCACAAATTATCAAAGCGCATAACCTATAGAACCATTTTGACAAAGACAAATGAACGACAATCAAAATACCAACGAAAAACAAGGAAAAAGGATTCCAAATATCCCTAAAAAACCACAAAAAGGATCAAAATTTAATATTTTCTGGGTTTATGCAGCCATTATCATTGCGATTATAGCAGCACAGTTTTTATTTACTACCGATGGCGGTAAAGAGGTTACCTATCAAAAGTTTGAACAACAGATGTTACTTAAAGGTGACGTACAAAAAGTTGTTGCCTATAAATCCGACGATTTGGTCCGTGTAGAGGTTTATATCAAAAAGGATAGCTTAAAAAAACCAGTATATGATGCATATAAAAGCAATAGCACGTTTACTGTAAATAATAACAATGCTAGCCCTGTTGTATATTTCAATGCCGGCACAATGGATGGCCTTGATAAACAACTTGCCGATTCGCAAAAAGACCTTCCTGCTAACCAACCAAGGGTATTGGCAGAAAAAACCAGTCGCAGCAATCCATTAGCAAGCTGGTTCTTAAGTATCATTTTACCTGTATTGCTTTTAATCGGTTTCTGGATCTTTATGATGCGCAGAATGGGCGGTGGTGCCGGCGGTGGCGGTCAGATCTTCAGTATCGGAAAATCAAAAGCAACATTATTTGATAAAGAAAGCCAGGTAAACATCACTTTCAACGATGTTGCAGGTTTAGAAGAAGCAAAAACAGAGGTAATGGAAATTGTAGATTTCCTAAAAAATCCTAAAAAATATACCGATTTAGGTGGAAAAATCCCTAAAGGTGCTTTACTTGTAGGTTCGCCAGGTACCGGTAAAACCTTATTGGCCAAAGCTGTTGCAGGCGAGGCTCAGGTTCCTTTCTTCTCCCTGTCAGGATCTGATTTTGTGGAGATGTTTGTTGGGGTAGGAGCATCACGTGTACGTGACTTATTTAAACAAGCAAAAGACAAATCGCCATGTATCATCTTTATCGATGAGATTGATGCCATTGGCCGTGCCCGTGGTAAAAACGGTGTAATGGGCGGAAATGACGAAAGAGAAAACACCCTAAACCAACTTTTGGTTGAAATGGATGGTTTTGGTACCAATACACATGTTATTATCTTAGCCGCTACTAACCGTGCAGATGTTTTAGATAAGGCTTTATTAAGAGCAGGCAGGTTCGACAGACAGATTTATGTTGATTTACCGGATGTTATCGAGCGTAAACAAATTTTCGAAGTTCACATTACTCCGCTTAAAAAATCAGAAGAGCTTGATACCGAATTTTTGGCAAAACAAACGCCAGGATTCTCAGGAGCAGATATTGCAAATGTTTGTAACGAAGCGGCATTAATTGCAGCCCGTAAAAATAAATCGGCAGTTGATAAGCAAGATTTCTTAGATGCTGTGGATAGAATTGTAGGTGGTTTAGAAAAGAAAAACAAAATCATCACCCCAAGTGAAAAACGCGCTATTGCGATTCACGAGGCCGGTCATGCCACAGTAAGCTGGTTGTTGGAACATGCTGCGCCTTTAGTTAAAGTTACGATTGTGCCACGCGGACAGAGCTTAGGTGCAGCCTGGTATTTACCAGAAGAACGCTTAATTGTTCGCCCTCACCAAATGCTTGATGAAATGTGTGCAACGATGGGTGGTAGGGCAGCAGAAAAAGTGATGTTCGATACGATTTCTACCGGTGCACTTAGCGATTTAGAAAAAGTAAATAAACAAGCCAGGGCAATGGTTACCATTTATGGCTTGAACGATAAATTAGGAAATATTACTTATTACGATTCATCTGGTCAGAACGAGTATAATTTCTCTAAACCATATTCAGAGGATACTGCTTTAACTATCGACAAAGAAATTTCAGCATTAATTGAAGGCCAATACCAAAGGGCAATTAGTTTATTAGAAGAAAATAAAGATAAATTGATCCAATTGGCCGATATCCTGATCGAAAAAGAAGTTTTATTTAAAGACGACTTAGAAGTGATTTTTGGCAAGCGATTATTCGAAAACCAAGGAGAAAGCGGAACTCCCGGACATATTACTCCGGTAGAAGCATAAATAAATAATTTCTATTATTACATTTGCTACCCTAGTTTAATTATTAGGGTAGCTTTTTTTTATAATGAAGGATAATACGACAGCGAAAGAACAAATACTAAAAAAGATAAGGAAAGCACTATTAGAGAAGCGCGAAAACCCTTATCCTAATTTAGAAGAGAGTCAATTGTATAAAAAAAATACAGATGAGCTAGAGGTATTATTTGCCAAACAGCTAACGGCTATATCCGGTAATTTTATCTTCTGCGAGGATGGAATCGATTTTTTTGAAAACATGCTGCAACTGGCTGATAAGTTTAAATGGCGGAAAATATATTGCTGGGAACCAGAACTTCAGCAGTTTTTAAGCAAATACGAATTCCCTTTTTACCAGACCGATAAAGATTTTGAACAGGCCGAGGTAGGGATTACCCTTTGCGAGGCCCTAATTGCCCGTAACGGAAGTGTAATGGTAACGAACCAGGGTGCCGCAGGAAGAAGGCTCAGCATCTTTCCGCATCACCACATTGTGATCGCCAGAACCAGTCAGTTGGTTTTAGATCTTAAAGATGCATTTCTGTTATTGAAGAACAAGTATGGTAATCAAATCCCATCAATGATCAGCAACATTACGGGCCCAAGCAGAACTGCCGATATCGAAAAAACATTGGTTTTAGGCGCGCACGGGCCTAAAGAGCTTTTTGTGTTTCTGATTGATGATTTTAGTTAACTACCACTCGTAATACGCCTGAAGGCTTACCCATGAGTGCCACCGGTTAAATTCGCTTACGGTATTAAACTCCGGCGATCGTCCAACGGCCATAGCCGATAGCCTTATTGCGTGTTTCCCACAAGTAGGTATTTTTGTGCCAAAACCTAAATTCCAATCCAAGGTAGCTTTGTTTAATTGTTTAAAGCTTAAAGCATAAGGACTGTCTCTAAACTGCCCCATCAACAGGGCATTGTAAAGCCATCCATTACCTTTTACACCCGCCATGAGATACACCTCACCCAAATTCTTATTCAGCCGAGTGAATTTTTTTGTTGCATTTGCCATTGGCAAAGTATTCATAGCCCAGTTCTTCTTATCGAGTAAACCCAATCTTGCATTAAAACCTAAGCCTGTACTTATATAATAACCTAAACGCACCTCGGCATTGGTACTCAATTGAAAAAAGCCCACATCGTTTCCTCCGCTCTTACCAATAAGTAACCAATCCTTTTTTCCCGTAAGCAAAAGAGTTGGCTCTCCTCCTTTTGATATCTGGCCTTCCCACCCATACGGGATATCAGCGGTATTACCAAACCAATGATCGCGATGAATGGTTGTTTGTACTGCTTTAGAAACATTTAAACCTATTGCACCTATATTAATCCCTATTGTTAACAGTTCATTGCCCGAGTTATCTAAAAACCCAAGGCTGCTGCCGATAAAATTTAGATTTGAAAATGGCCTATCGTTTCTCCGTTTAAATTCACTAACGGGATCGTGCAAATTGCCTAAATATTCGGGAGTAAATGTTGTATTAGCAAGCATTATTGTTGCATCGTTAATACTCGAATCGGTTAAATTAATACCAAAAATAGTTTTTGCCAAAAATCTATGTGGAGTGAAAACCCATGTTCTACCTAGTTTTTTATCCTGATATATCAACCCCGCGCCCATGGTATAATTTCTATCTGTAGCGTAAGATGGTTTTACAAATTTTAGAAAATAATCCTGGTCTACAACAATTCCGGCACGGTGCAATGACCTTTCAGTTTCTTGTGCTAAAGAACCGTAAACGGTAAAGAACATTAAAAATAATATCAGAAAATGTTTTTTCATAAGAGCCGTTATAATTGAAAATATAGTTATATGTATATTACCTTACTGAGTTTGATCTCCTGACGCTGATGTTTTGCTTTCGCCAAATAAACTCACACCTATAGCAAATCCTACCCAAGGCTTGCCCTGATAGCCCCAGTTTACAGTACCCGACTTGTCTATAAAGTCGAGACCAGTAAATATACCAATCTGAAACTTATCATATTGGTACATATATCCAGCAGACAATGAAATTGCTGAAGCAGAATTGTCTTTATCTATTTTAACACCACCTACAGATACCCCGCCTAATAAATTACTAGCAGAATAGACAGTATTAACATGCTGCCATTTAATCCCTGCTGATATCCCAAAATTTATTTTCTCTTCAAATGTAAATGGCGCTTTAGAATTTCCAAATCTGGCCTTAACGGGCAGTGTTAAAAAACCCCATGTAAACCCTCTCTTGTGTGGATAAATGGATTCGCACTTATCATTAAAGTCTTTGAGCGGAATAAAAAACTGCATATCGTTTCCCCATGAATCTACGTATGCCAAATTATTGTATTTATTTAAGGGCGACGATTTAGCTGAATCAGCAGTTTTAATTCCAACTTCTGCCTTGAATATATTATAATAAGATTTAGTACCCGTCTTTTTCCTGCTAATTGGCAAATTATCTGAATTTCTCTCTTTCAAAGCAGGTAACATTTTGTAAAAACTATCTTTTTCTGCAGTCAATTTATAATTCCAAACAGAAACAATATACCCGTTATCGACAATTTCGTATACATAAAATTTAGTTCCATCGTTGAGCAAAAAAGAAAAATTTTCATCTATTTCTTTGCTCAAAGGATTGTAAACTTTTACAGAAATACTGGTTTTGGTTACAAATGACTGCCCGATAATATCGGTACCTTTCGTTGTGGTTTGGCCTAAAGATTGGCCAACAATAAACAGGAAGAATAATAAACTCAAGAGGTTTTTCATGATTGCGTGTTTAGATGTAATAAAACAGTTTGATTTTTTATGGTTTAAAGCGCTATTCCCGATTTCTTGCACCATTCAACAACTTGATTATAGGTTTCGTCGTTAATTAGAACCGCTCCGTTACAATTGATAAAACCTCTTGAATGCACACCAGCTAACCTTACTGTATCATCTTTTTTAACCCACACTGGCGAGCCACTATTTCTAACTATCGTGAACAGATCGTACCTTAAGGAAGCATCAATAATCGAAAAGTTCTTTGTATCCTGCGTCCACATTTCAAATAAGTCTTTATCTCCTGGCGAACCCGTGAGGTGCAAATCAGCACCTTGCAACTCTTCCGGCTTAAGAGGCATAAATTTGTAATAACCGCCCACCTCTTTAAAAAGAGAAGAATCGGGTAAAATTATTATTGAAAAGTCGCGGTTAATTTTAGAATTTATCCAATATGCAGATTTGAAGAATTTGTTTTCTCCACTCTTTAATTTTAAAGATCTTTTGGCTTTATAGGTTTTATTATCTATCGATCCGAAGTACAAGTCAACTTTTCTTGTGCCTCTAAAAAGAACGAATGGCAATCGCTTTACAAAGGGGAAGTAAGCCAGGTTATGCCCTGCCGTAATAATTACCCTCGGATGGATTAAAGCACCAGAACCATAATATTTATGCCAGCCCCTGGTCATTTCCATATAACACGAGTAATCGTTTGGAATATTAGCTGTTGTAATGCGTTCTCTTTTAGAAGAATCTGGCTTACAATTTTGTGCCCTTACATTGGTAATTGACACGATAGAAATTAGTAATAAAATAATTTTAAGTCTCATCTGTAGTTATCTAATTTTCGTATGTTTATCTTAAATGCAGGCGAAAGGCTTATGGATGGCATTTTTCGCCTACCCTCAACTACCGATCCGCTTTTAGTATTTTTTTAACTACCATTTCTCTATTGGCATTAAGACAATACACATCTTCATCATAATTGATGTATACACGGGAGAGGAAAGGTTCGAGACCTGGATCGCCCATTTTACGCCCGCCAACATAAATGGATATACTTACAAACCGGCCGGCATCTTTATCCAATTTTATACTTTTCTTGGTTTTGAGATTGTAAATTTCAACGTTTTCGTAACCAGTATAATTATTTCCATAAGAGCGCCATTCAGGAAGGGTTGGGCTTTTGCAAATCACAAAATAATCATCAGCCAGGTGGAAAATGGTACTAATGGTGTTATCGTTGAAATACCTTTTGCCTTTAAGGTCTACTATATCGGCAACATTCTGCTCTCTTCCGTTTGATATTTTATTGGTCTCCTTTAAAAGCACTATACCAATGTTTTTTGGAAAATTATTCTTGTTTTCGCGCCACACAGCATAGGTTTCTAAATAGTCGTTACTCTTTAACACCGTATCTTTATTCTCGTTTAAAAAGAAATTTGTCCGGCTGTTGTGGGTAAACATTCCCATTCCCCAACCGGCATAGAGTTCTATATCTTTAGCTAGTTTAACCGGGCCTTTCTTTACCGGCTGCTCTGGTTTTTTACTGTCGGTTACAGGCATTTTGCCCATGGTAACATGCACTTCAGTTACTTTACTCTTCTCTGCCGTTTCGGCCAGCTTCTTTTTAAAGTTTGCTTCGTTTTCAGCCTTAAGTTTTGCATTTCTGATCTTACCTGCTTCATAGGCTGCCTTATCATCTGCGATCTTCTTTTTGCGGGCGTCTTCATTTTCTTTGTCACAAGCAGGGCACATCAGTTTTCCCTCCGAGTTATTCCAGCCCTTAGGAGCAAATCTGCAGTTATAACGTGCATATTCGCTCTTCGAAACATGCGATTGGGCATTGGCCGCCTGTACCATAAACAGCAGTAAAACGGTGGTCAAGAAACTTTTCATTTTATTTTGTTTAATTCATTGTAAAAATACCCGATCAACCAACCGGTTTATATACCCTTTACTCGGTATATTTAGTACATGGTTTATATACTATATTTATGAAATATTAGGCGTTACCTTAAACATTACTGCTAATTCTCTCATCAATGAATAAAGTTTTCTTGTTATTCTTATTTTTTATAAATCCACTGCGGGTGTGCTTTGCTCAACAGGGTAATCCAATTTTGATCGATACCGCCAAAAAATTTAACATCAGCAAGCATGGATATTTCTATGAAGACAAAAATTTAAACCTGAATATCGATTCCATCATAAAATATAAGCAGGCTCGTAAACTTACCCCACTAATACCAGGAAAAGTTTTTAGTAAAGGTTACACCCAATCTTATTACTGGGTTGCTTTTGATATCGAAAATACCCTAAATCAATCTGTGCACCTCATGTTTAAGGAGCAGAGCTCAAGCATTAACCAGCTCCAGCTGTTTAAAGTAGATCAGCAAGGAAAGATTTACCCCTTAGGCTTAACAGGCGATCATTTCCCTTTTAAACAACGCCCTTATCGCAATAGAAGCTTTATCTACCCAATGGTTCTTTTGCCTCATGAAAAGGCCACTTTTTATTTGTGGGCAGACAAACGCGGACAGAACATGTACATGCCAATATCTATCGGACGGGATGTTGATATTATTCAGGCGGAAATTCCGCAGCATACCCTATTTGGATTTTACACAGGCATTTTTGTTTTCGCAGTGATTTTTAACCTATTGCTGTTTGCCTCGGTTAGGGATAACATCCACCTATATTACGCGATTTACATTTTTTGCACCCTAATTTTTATCCTGGAAGAAGAGGGGTTGGCCTTTCAATGGTTCTACCCAAATTTACCTGGTCTTCAGGATTACATGCGGTTGATTATGGCATCACTGAGCTGTGGACTGTTAATTCAGGTAATGCAGCTGTTTGTTAACCAAAACAGCACCAACAGTCGATTATATCGCTTTACCAACTATTATAAAAGATTCTGCTGGGCCATGTCCATCATTCCGGTGTTTATGCTTTTCAAATCGTTTATCCTCTTAGAAAAAACGGTTTTTTACATCAACAATTTTCTTGCACTCCTTACGGTAATCATTATAATTATCTGTGTAGTGGAAAGAATCAGAGCAGGCTACAAGTTGGGGTGGTATTATTTTATTGCGACCGTGATGTTGTTATTTGGGGTTTTTAACTATGTTTTTAACACATTAGGGCTTACCAATTTTAATTTATTAAAGCCAAATGGTTTAGTAGTAGGTTTAACAGCCGAAATCATTTTCCTTTCATTTGCATTAACACAGCGCTATAATTTTCTAAAAAAAGAAAAAGAAATCCTGTTGGAAGAAAAAAGTAAACACCAGGTAGACCTCGCCGATGGCATTTTTAATGCACAGGAAGATGAACGGACACGTTTGGCCCGCGATCTTCATGATGACCTCGGCGGCACACTTTCGATTATAAAACTAAACATCACCGCTTTTCAGCACAAAGTTTTAAAGCTTACTGAAAACGACCGTATATTTTACGACCAAACCATCAGTATGATCGAAAAGGCATGCGCCGATTTAAGGGAAATATCACATAATTTAATGCCAAAAAACTTTGAGCAACTGGGTTTAATTGAAACATTAAATGAGCATTTTAAAACCCTGAACCATTCAGGTAAAATCGCATTCGAATTTGTTTTTCAGGTAGAACACCCCATTGAAAGCGGAATGGAAATTACCATATACCGGATTGTTAACGAACTGGTAAATAACATCATCAGGCATTCTTTTGCATCGAAGGCAACTATACAGATTTTATCTTTCGATGAAAGAATTAGCATTATGGCCGAAGATAACGGCATCGGTTTTAATCCCGATATAGATAAAAAGGGTTTAGGTACACAAAATATTCTATCAAGGGTAAATTATCTTAACGGTAAAATCCAGGTAGACAGTAATCAAAACGGTACAACAACAGTAATTGATATCCCCTTAAAATAATGGACACGATTCAACAGAAACCCACCACCCTGATGATCGCTGATGATCATAAACTTTTTGCCGAAGGATTATCGGCCATTCTCTCTGAACAGCCCAATTTTAAAATAATCGGTATGGCATCGAATGGGAAGGAAATTTTGCACCTCTTGAACACCCAGACACCTGATATTTTAATTCTTGATCTGAACATGCCGGTTTTAGACGGTGAAATTGCCGCCGAAAAAATCAGGCAATTATTTCCCTCTGTTAAAATAATGGTCTTATCGATGTACTATACTGCTACCCTAGCCGCAAAACTCGAGGGCATAGGGGTAATGGCTTTTATTCAAAAGGATACCGATGCAGAAACACTATTTAAAATTATCTCCGGCCTGCAGAACGGAGAAAAATATTTCCAAAAAATAAAATCCGATGTTCAACCGTCCTCTGTTTTTAATGACAGTGATCATTTCCAAAAAAGCCATAACTTAACAGCCCGGGAAATGGAAATATTGAAATTGATCAGTGACGACTATACTTCACAGCAAATTGCTCAAAAATTATTTATAGCTTTAAACACTGTTGATACGCACCGTAAAAATATGGCGCAGAAGCTCAACGTAACAGGAAAAGCAGGATTATTAAAATTCGCACTTGAAAATAAGCTCCGCTAATATTTAATTTATTTTCGTTTATCGAATATAATTGATATTTTTATACTACATACCGTTTTAGTATGCGGTATTATAATTATGAGCAGAGCAATAAATACGGTAATAACCGGTACTGGGAGTTATATTCCACAGAATATCATTTCTGGTAATGAATTCTTAAATTCGACGTTTTTTGAGAATGGGAATCTATTGGAGAAAGAGAATTCAGAGATCATTGATAAATTCTCTGAGATTACGGAGATCGTAGAAAGACGTTACGCATGCCCCGAGCAGCTAAGCAATCATATTGGCGCAAAGGCGGCAGAAAAAGCCATTGAAAATGCTGGCATTGATAAAGAAACCCTAGACTATATTATATTCTGTCATAATTTTGGTGATATCCCTTCGGGCAGCAACCGCATTGACATATTGCCATCTTTAGCTTCAAAGGTAAAACAACAATTGGGCATTGAAAATCCAGATTGCGTTGCCTATGATATCATTTTTGGTTGCCCAGGATGGGTTCAAGGTGCAATACAGGCAGATTACTATATCAAAAGCGGAGACGCGAAGCGTGTTATGGTTATTGGTGCAGAAACCTTAAGCCGCATTATCGATCCACATGACCGCGATAGCATGATCTTTTCGGATGGTGCAGGTGCCGTAATTTTCGAGGCAGAAGAATCAGAAGAAAAAAGAGGAATACTAGCACATAAAACAGAAACGCATGCTGTAAACCATGGCAATTTATTAACCATGGGCAAGAGCTCCCATCCTGATGAAACCAATGGAAACCTTTATTTAAAAATGAATGGTCGTAAGCTGTACGAGTTTGCGGTAGTTCAGGTGCCTCAGGTGATTAAAAAGGCCATTGATAAAGCAGGCTTAAGCGTTGAAGATGTAAATATTGTATTCGTCCACCAGGCCAACGGAAAAATGGATACGGCTATCATGAAACGTTTGTTTAAACTTTATGGTAAAGATACAGTCCCGGAAAACTTAGTCCCAATGACGATTTCATGGTTAGGGAACAGTTCGGTAGCCACTGTGCCAACCTTATTGGATCTGGTCTTAAAAGGCGAAGTTAAAGACTATAAGGTTAAACCTGGTGATGTCGCTGTTTTTGCTTCAGTAGGAGCAGGGATGCATATTAATGCTTTTATACACCGTTTCTAATTTGCTAACCGCTTTAATCCGGCCTTAGCCTGGCTTTCAATACTGCTTTCAAATTCATGATTTTTCATGGCAATCGCCGTATTGAAAGCCTCTTTCGCTTTCGCGTTATTTTTCCTTCTTTCGTAAACCTTACCCATCTGCACTGCTGCGTTGGCAGCAAAATAATATTTTAGATTCTTGCCTTCATTAATTGTCTCCTGATAGGCTGTTAATGCTTGATCGTCTTTCCCTAAATCATCATAAATTCTACCTAACCGGTAGTTCAGTTCTGTTTTGTCTTTATCGTTAGTGTAATCCGTTACCTTCTTGTCATCAAGTAGCTGTAAGGCTTTGCTTAAATAACCACCATCAAACAATAGCCGGGCTTTTAACAGGTCAATTGTTGGCGTTCCTGAAGCAGCTTCGGCCTTCGCCTGTTTATCTTTTTCCATGTAGGTGTAGCCGTTTTTAACAGCCTTGGCGGCAAATGCCGTGTAAGCCGCTTTATCTCCCTTCAGAAGAGAGATCCAGCCTAAATGAAGGTAAGCATCCTTCACAAAGTTTACGCCCTTGGTTGCCTGCAAAAAGCGGTTAAAATAGATTCCTGAATTAAGGTCCAATTTATTCAGGTGCGCAATACCTTCCAGATAATCTAAATAAGGAAAAGGCTGATAAACCCCTCCTTCAGGCCGCTTGGCCAAAATAGCGATGGCTTCTTCGCTATGGCCGTTTTTAATGCATACATAACTCTGCAAATAACTTTTTAACAAACTGGTATCGGCAATCCGCTCAGTATATTTTATGGTTTTTGCATAGGCCTGCGGGCTATGCGCCACATCGGTTAATACATAGGCATAATAAAACACCACTTCTTCGTAAAAAGGCTCGTAGGACGATTTTGGCAGATTATCGGCCAGTTTTTCGAACATATTTAATCCGTTCTGGAGGTTGCCTTTAATTCCAAAAGTAGACAACGCCGTTTTTAATGCTCCATCCGGAAGATTGCCCAAAACTGCGTTAATCAAACCCAAACCTTTAAGGTTAAGGTGAAAGTTTGGAAACTTCTTATTGTTCTCCTGCAAAAGGCTATTGGCCTTTTTAACTTCCATTGCAGCATTAAAATATTCTCCAAACCGCCCACGGATGAGTGCCCATTGCAAATTTATTTCGGCCTGTGCGTACAGATAATAGGGGGAATTTTTATCATCATCACTTATTTGATCTAACCGTGTAGATTTATTTCCCTTCAGGCGGTCAAAATCAGCCTTGCTCTCGGATGTTAGGACTGTAAAATAATCTACATAGTTTTCTAAAAGTGGAATAATGGAATTATTGGGGTGCTGTTTTTTTTCGGTAGAGATATAAGCTCTTGCATTGCCTAATTTAAGTTCGAATATACTTTTATAGGCATTTAAGCAATTGTTGTTAAAATCGAAATTTGCAAATAAAGACGCCGGAAGCAGGAGAAGAGCAGAAAACGCAAAAACAGGGAAGATTTTAGTCATTCGGGAATATATTTCAGTTTGATTCTGCGCTATAGCAACAGTAGTTCACATTAAACAAATATCTACATTAAACGCTAAAATCATATTCTTGTTTTGTGTAAACACCAGAAAATAGGTCTAAACAAAAAACGTCCCGATTAAATCGGGACGTTCTAATAATTTTATGATGCGGATTAAGCTTCTGCTACTTCGTGGGTTAAAGCTTCATCAACCAAAATACGGCCGCAGTGCTCGCAAACGATAATTTTTTTACGTTGGCGGATATCTAACTGACGTTGAGGTGGAATCTGGTTAAAGCAACCTGAGCAAGAATCGCGATCGATTGTTACTACAGCTAAACCATTCACAGCATTTTTGCGTAAACGTTTGTAGGCAACCAATAAACGCTCTTCGATTTGAGGCTCGGCTTTATCAGCTTTCTTTTGTAAATCTTGCTCCTCTTTTTCAGTTTCAGCAGTAATTACATCAAGCTCGCCTTTTTTAACTTCTAAATCTTTCTTTCTGCCATCTAACTCCGCTTTAGCAGCTTCGTAGATTTCAGTTTTAGAAGTGATTTCGAAACCGTGTTCTTTAATTTTCTTTTCAGAAACCTGAATATCTAAACCTTGAATCTCAATTTCTTTCGTTAAAGCATCGTATTCACGGTTGTTTTTAACTTCTTTTAATTGAGTATCGTATCTTTTGATGGCTGCTTGCGCATCTTTAATTGTATTTTTACGGGTTACGATTGCATCCTCAAGATCATCAAGTTCGCCTTTGATCTTTGCAATTCTAGTTTCTAATCCTAAAACGTCATCCTCAAGATCGGCAACTTCCATTGGTAATTCACCACGTACCTGGCGGATCTTATCAATTTTTGTGTGGATATTTTGTAATTCGTATAAAGCCTTTAGCTTTTGTTCTACGGTTTGTTCCATTAAAACAAGTAATTTATGGGGTTTGTATTTTGCTCCGTTAAACGGATTGCAAAGTTAGTAAATTTTTTCTGAATAATTTCAAGCAATAAATTTGAGGTAAATTGTTCAGTTTCAAAGTGTCCGATGTCGGCAATGATCAATTTTTCCTCTGCATCAAAAAACTCGTGATATTTAAAATCTGCGGTAATAAAAGCATCTGCTCCAGCCGCAATGGCCTCTTTCAACAGGAAGCTTCCTGAACCGCCACAAACCGCCACTTTTTTGATCCTTTTGCCAATTACCTCGGTGTGCCTAACCACTTTGGCCTGCATTCTATCTTTTACTAAATGTAAAAAATCATAGGCATCCATATCGTATTCCAGCCAACCTACCATACCCGAACCCACCAATTGATGTTTGTTTTCGAGTTTGTAAATATCGTAGGCCACTTCTTCGTAAGGATGGTTCTCGAACAAAGCAACCAGAATTTTGCGTTCGGCTTGTGTTGGGTACACCATTTCAATCCGCACCTCGGCCTCACGGTGGCGAACACCTCTTTCACCTACAAAAGGATCAGCATCTTCATTTCCTTTAAAGGTGCCGAACCCATCGGCATTGAAACTACACTCGCTGTAATTGCCAATGTTCCCTGCCCCGGCATAAAACAATGCCGACCGCAATTGCTCAGCTTGTGCCTGCGGGCAATAGGTAACCAGTTTTTTTAGCAAACCCGTTTTTGGCGAAAGTACTTTGGTTCCTGTTAAACCCAAACGCTCGCAAATCCTTGCATTTACACCAGTATGAATGCTATCAAGATTCGTATGAATGGCATAAAGTGCAATATTATTCTTAATTGCCTTAAGCACTACCCGCTCTACATAATTTTTACCGTTTAGCTTTTTTAAGCCTTTAAAAACAATGGGGTGGTGGGTAATAATCAGGTTGCAACCCGTTGAAATTGCTTCATCTACAATCTTTTCTATACAATCTAAAGCCACCAAAGCACCATGGATTTCCATATTCGGATTACCTACAATTAAACCAGAATTATCATAATCTTCCTGATAATTAAGTGGCGCTATGCTTTCTAAATAGTTCGTTATTTCGGCTAATTTCATTTGATAAATATAGTTAAATGTCAAACAAAAAGCCCGTCTCGATATAAAATCGGGACGGACTTGTCGTGTATGGTGAGACGAACATTAAAAGCTGTTCTGTCTTTGCTTTCCAAAAGAAATATTGAGGATCCTAAAAATGAATGGTTTACTGAAAACCGCCCATTCTTACCATCTGCAAGCTTTCGAAAACCATTTTCTGGTTATGTTCAAAGGCAAGAGTTTTGTGGTTTACCACATCGATAATCGATCCGATAAAACATAAACCTGCGGTTAAGAGATATAAAATACCCATTCCGATCTGACCGATGATAAACCTTTGCAGCCCTGGAACAGCAAATAAACCGATTAAACAGAAAATGAGCATATCTGATGGATTTTTCCTTTTGCTGCTGTAAACCATCAAGAAATTACGCAACTGTTGCTCGGTTAATCCGGTGGTAGCCTGTTGTAAGTATGAAAATTCTTCTGGCGTTATGCCTGGTAACGACATTAGAGGTGATTGATATATATCCATGGTTTCTATGTATTTGTTGTTGAAATTTTAAACTTATTTTTATTTTTTATCAATGTGTAAATTCTATAAACTATAATCAAAAGTGCCGGAAACCCAAACCAATGTTCGGAAAAGCTTACGGTAAACTCGCCATGTAAAATATGACTGATTGACCTGCCTATACCGCATCCCGGACACCAGTCTTTAAAGCCCAAATTAGCCAGCGGACAAAGTGTGAAGTGATGCTCGTGGCTATTCGCTGTTGCCAGTAATACTAAAGCTGCTACCCAGAAAAAAAGTTCTAGTGGAAAGCTTTTAATGTATTTCATTGTTTCACTTTTTATATGGTTTAGAGGTTATAGTGTACCCTTTGTTACATCAATTTGCCCCCTAATCGACGAATGGGGGATATATTTCGACAAAACGAGTAATGGAATCTAAGAATAAGATCTTATTTTTTTCCTTTTTTGATTTTTACCTGCAACCCAGCCAAAAATAGTTAAAAAAACCTTTACACAAATTGCAGGTTAATATTAAAAGATAAGCTTATTTTTGTGCCTTGAACATTCGCGATTTAATAAACAGATACAAAACCGACGATAGGGTAACCCAATTTACCAAAGCGTTGAACAGCAGCAAAAACCCAAAGATACAATTAAAGGGATTGGTGGGTTCGGCCGATGCTATTGTTGCCCTGTCTTCTTACTTTATATTACATAAACCCATACTGTTCGTTTTACCGGACAGGGAAGAAGCTGCTTATTTTCAGTCTGACCTGGAAAGCGTTTTAGATAAACAGGTTTTATTGTTTCCTTCCTCTTACCGTAAATCATTTGATTTTACACAGGTAGATACCGCAAACGTTTTGGCACGTGCAGAGGTTTTGAACGAACTGAACCACGATTCGGAATACGGAAAGATTGTGGTTTCTTATCCCGAAGCCATCGCCGAAAAGGTGATTGATCGCTCTGCCTTAGAAAAAAACACATTAGAAATTAGTTTAGGCGCCAAGTTGGGTATCGATTTTATCAACGAATTTTTAATTGATTACGATTTCGACAGAAGAGATTTTGTTTACGAACCCGGCCAATTTTCTATCCGCGGCGGCATTGTAGATATATTTTCTTTCTCATCCGATCTTCCTTACCGTATCGAGTTTTTTGGTGATGAGGTAGAAAGTATCAGGAGTTTTGAAATTGAAAGTCAGCTTTCCGTTGCCGATGTTAAGTCGCTTACCATTGTCCCAAATGTTCAGGCGAAATTTTTAACGGAAAGCAATATCAGTATCCTTGATTATATCGATCAGGATACACAGCTCTGGTTTAAGGATGTAGAGTTTACCCTCGATATTATTAAAGCGGGCTTTAAAAAAGCTGTTGAACTTTGGAAAGCTTTATCTATAACAGATAAAACTCAAAACCCCGAATGGATTGATCCGAAATTTGCCTTTACTGACGAAAAGTTACTGGGCGATCATCTTCAGGATTTTCCTTTGATAGAATTCGGAAAGCAGTTTTTTTATAAAACGGATAACCGTTTTGAGTTTGAAACCAAACCACAGCCATCGTTCAATAAAGATTTCAACCTACTCATTCACAACCTTAAGGAAAATGAAAAAGGAGGCATTGTTAATTTTATTTTTACCGATTCGCCAAAACAGATCGAGCGTTTATATGCCATTTTAGAGGATATTGATAAAACGGCCAAGTTTACGCCAATTAATAGCATGCTGCGCGAGGGTTTTATAGATCCGCAGATCCAGACGGCATTTTATACCGATCATCAGATTTTCGATCGATATTATAAATACAAGCTTAAAAAAGGTTATCAGAAAAGCCAGGCCATTACCCTGAAAGATCTTCGGGAACTAAAATCCGGCGATTACGTTACCCACATTGATCATGGCATCGGCAAATATGCCGGGCTTGAAAAGGTTGAGGTAAATGGCAAAACACAGGAAATGATCCGTTTAATCTATGCAGATAACGACCTGCTTTATGTAAACATCAACTCCTTAAACCGCATTGCGAAATACAGTGGCAAAGAAAGCGGAGTACCCAAGATGAATAAGCTGGGCACCGATGCCTGGGATAAGCTAAAAAAAACTACTAAAAAAAAAGTTAAAGATATCGCCCGGGACCTGATCAAGCTTTATGCTCTGC
This sequence comes from Pedobacter sp. R-06, assembly GCF_049913135.1. Classification (NCBI taxonomy): domain Bacteria; kingdom Pseudomonadati; phylum Bacteroidota; class Sphingobacteriia; order Sphingobacteriales; family Sphingobacteriaceae; genus Pedobacter; species Pedobacter sp. R-06. Next base: position 5,696,796 of record NZ_CP183977.1, read on the forward strand.
GCAAAACCCAGGCTGGAACGGCATTTTCACCAGACAGCTATTTACAAACTGAACTGGAGGCTTCTTTTATTTATGAAGACACCCCCGATCAGTTAAAGGCTACTCAGGATGTGAAAAAGGATATGGAATCGCCGCATCCAATGGACCGTTTAGTGTGTGGTGATGTTGGCTTCGGAAAAACAGAGATCGCCGTGCGTGCTGCATTTAAAGCGGTAGCAGAAGGCAAACAGGCGGCGATCCTGGTACCTACAACCATTTTGGCTTTACAGCATTTCAAAACTTTTTCGTCGCGTTTAAAAGATTTCCCGGTTACGGTTGATTATATTAACCGTTTTAAAACCAGTAAACAGATTAAAGATACTCTTGCCGAGGCCGCTGCCGGTAAGGTTGATATATTAATCGGCACACACCGTTTGCTGAGCAAGGATGTAAAATTTAAGGATCTCGGCATCATGATTATTGATGAGGAGCAGAAATTTGGCGTTACCGCAAAAGAACGGTTAAAAGCCGTTAGGGTAAATGTTGATACTTTAACGCTTACGGCAACTCCTATTCCAAGGACGCTGCATTTTTCTTTAATGGGCGCAAGAGATTTATCCATCATCAGTACCCCTCCGCCAAACCGGCAACCGGTGAGTACCGAATTGCATGTTTTTAATGATAAACTGATTCAGGAGGCCGTTCAGTTCGAATTAGACCGTGGCGGACAGGTTTTCTTTATCCATAACCGGGTAAACGACCTGATGCAATTGGGTGGACTGATCCAGAAACTGGTTCCAAAAGCCAGGATTGGGATTGCCCATGGGCAGTTAGATGGCGATCAACTGGAAGATGTAATGCTCGATTTTATTAACGGAGAAAAAGATGTTCTGGTTGCCACAACTATTATAGAAGCGGGTTTAGATATCCCCAATGCCAATACCATCATTATTAACCATGCACACATGTTTGGTTTAAGCGATCTGCACCAGATGCGTGGCCGGGTAGGCAGGAGCAACAAAAAAGCTTTCTGTTATTTACTTTCACCCCCATTATCTACTTTAACTTCTGAAGCCCGGAAGCGTTTAAGCGCCATTGAAGAATTTTCTGACCTAGGAAGCGGATTTAATGTGGCCATGCGGGATTTAGATATCCGTGGAAGTGGAAATTTACTCGGTGCCGAACAGAGTGGTTTTATTGCGGAGATCGGGTTTGAGATGTATCACAAGATATTGGATGAAGCTATTCAGGAATTAAAAGAAGCAGAATTTAAAGGCTTGTTCGAAAATGAACCTGCCCGTCCGTTTGTGGGCTTTACACAAGTAGATACCGATCTGGAATTGTACATTCCGGATGCTTACATCACCAACATTACCGAGCGTTATAACTTATACACAGAGCTCTCCAAACTTGATAACGAGGCTGAACTTGCCGTTTTTGAAAAACATTTGGCCGACCGTTTCGGCCCGGTTCCGCCGCAGGTAAAAACGATGTTAAGTGTGGTACGCTTGCAGTGGCTGGGCAAAAAATTGGGCTTTGAGAAAATTAGTTTCAAGAAAAACAGCTTAAGAGGATATTTCTTAAGTGATAAACAATCTGCTTATTTCGATTCGAATACCTTTACCAAGATTTTAACTTTTGCACAGAACCATCCACGTATGTGTAATTTAAAAGAGGTAAAAAACACCTTAAGGATTGCTTTCGATAACATAAGTACTGTTGAAGAAGCTATCGAAACTTTAGAGCTCATCGACTAAAAACGTTAATTCAGTCAGTTCGTTGACTGAATTAACGTTAATTGAGTCAGTCCATTGACTGAATTAACGTTTTTTTACTATATTTGACCAATGGAAAGTCAAATTGTTAGATCTTTACAGCCAATTATCCTCAACAAGATTGGGAAGAATAAAGTAATCTTAATTTTTGGTACCAGGAGGGTAGGGAAAACTTGGCTGGTAGAAAACATCATCAAAGATGCCAGTATTGATCATCTCTCTTTAAATGGAGAAGATCAGGATGTACAGATACTATTATCAACACGAACTGCGGCCAATTACAAAAGAGTATTGGGAAATGCCAAATTACTCATTATTGATGAGGCTCAAGTTATACCTGAAATTGGAAAAATACTAAAGTTACTGATCGATACTTTCAAAGAACTGACAATAATAGCAAGCGGATCCTCTACTTTTGATCTTTCGAACCAAACAGGGGAACCACTAACGGGAAGAAGTTTAACCTATTATCTTTATCCCATAGCACAGGTTGAATTAGATAAGCAGGAAAATGCGCTGCAAACCACACAAAATCTTGAAGAACGGTTAATTTTTGGTTCCTACCCAGAGTTATTCCATTTAGGTTCATTGGCTGAAAAAGCCCAATACTTAACAGAGTTGGTTAAATCATACCTGTTAAAAGACATTCTGATGTACGAAAACATCCAGAACAGCACAAAATTACTGGAGTTATTAAAACTTATCGCCTACCAAGTAGGCTCAGAAGTTTCTATAGATGAAATTTCGCGCACGTTGGGTATCAGTAAAAACACTGTAGACCGTTACCTGGATTTACTTTCAAAGGTTTTCATCATCTATAAAGTTGGTGGGTATAGTAATAACTTACGTAAAGAAATTACAAAATCTTCAAAATGGTATTTCTATGATAACGGGATCCGCAATGCAATAATTAATGATTTTAGGTTAATTGCGCTCCGGAACGACCAAGGGCTTTTATGGGAAAATTATTGTTTTAGCGAGCGTATCAAAAAAATGGAATACGAACAGCAAAATGCCACCCATTACTTTTGGAGAACCTATGATCAGCAGGAAATCGACCTAATAGAAGTAAAGAACGGAGAAATTTTAGCTGCTGATTTTAAATGGGGCAATCAAAAAAAGAAAATACCTGGCTTTTTTGCCAAAAATTACCCTGAAGCCACATTTTCTATAATTAATAAAGAGAATTATTTAGATTTTATATTATAAATGTTAGATCCAACCTTATTGCTCGATTTAGTGAAAATGCAAATGCCTTATGGAAAATATAAAGGTTACCTGATCTGCAATATCCCTGAAAGTTATTTGCTTTGGTATAAGGATAAAGGCTTCCCCAAAGGGAAATTGGGCGATTTAATGGCTACGATGTTTGAGATCCGGGTAAATGGTCTGGAGTATTTATTAACGCCTTTGAAGAATCAGCGGTGATGCATCACCAAAAGAGATAACGTCATTTCGAGCGGAGTGTAACGAAGCCGAGAAATCTATCTAGATAGATCTCTCCATTGTGCTGCGCTCCAGTCGAGATGACGACTAATCTGCAAAAATCCGCAGATTAACATTTATCCCAGAAAAAATCTGCGTTGATCACCATAATCTGCGGGAAATAAATCTATATCTCACAACCATTCTCATCACAAACTGCATCATCATTTTTATTTAATGAAGTCAGCGTAGTTTTTGGCTGAGCCTCTTTCCATTCCGTAAAACTTTGGGTAAGCGCATCGGTAAATGCCTGAACAGGCTGAGCGCCCGAAACGCCGTACTTGCGGTCCATTACAAAATAAGGTACACCCCGGATTCCTAAATTCTGGCTTTCATAAATATCATAACGAACAGCTTCAGCAAACTCATTTCCATTCAAAACCGATTCAGCCTTATCCTTATCTAAACCAATTTCTACGGCAAGATCTATCAAAACGCTTGTTTCACCGATATTTTTACTGTTTACAAAATGCGCTTCAAACAGCTTTTCTTCGGCTAAATCCTGAAGATTATGTTTTGCCGCCAAATGGATCAAACGGTGTGCATTAAAGGTATTGGCAGGGATATTCGTGTCAAAATCGATACTTAAACCTGCATTCGCAGCCATATCAACCACCTGTTTTGTCATTTGTTTAGCTTGCTCAATTGGCATTCCCTTACTCCGCGAAAGGTAATCGTAAACGCTTTCGTTATTGGTATTGTGATATTCAGGATTGAGCTGATAGCTCTTCCAATCCACTTCAATTTCGTTTTTGAACGGCAATTTCTCTATCGCCTGCTCAAAATGTCTTTTCCCGATATAGCAAAACGGACACATTACGTCCGACCAGATTTCTACTTTCATAATACAAAATTAAGGTGATTACAGTTGGCTAAAGTAAGGCCAAAGTAAAAAGCCGCTATCGTTAAGGATAGTGGCTTTCACTTCTCAACAGAGTTTTTACCTCGAAAAATCGTCATTTCGACCGCAGTGGAGAAATCATTGAGCTATCTTAAAAGATTTCTCCATTTCGCTACGCTCCAGTCGAAATGACGCCCTTTATATGATTAGATTTTTCAATAGCAGTCTGCTGAAAAAACAGCATAAATGCTGTTTTTAAGTCTTTCAACTACTTTTCCCGATTCTTCACAAATCTCAATATGACAGACCTAATTATTATTTATACAACTGGTTAAATATCAGTTTAAAAGTACCATGCGTTTGTGCCCTGAAAGCAATTTCTGGTCCGAAAGCAAGCAGTTTTCCTTTACCAACCTTCGCTTCGAAGGCCGTTACACCATCTTGCAGGTAAGCCTGCCCCCAGGCCCAGCCGCTGCGCAGCGGTGTGGCATTTTCGAACCACATTAAAGGTCTAATCTTTCCTGCTGCAATGGCGTCGCCTGTGAGCTTAAAAACAGGGCTGTTATCAAAGTATACATCAGCTTCCTTTTCCATGCCCCAATTGCTTGGCAAAGTTGTATCTACGCCAACATTTAAAACACTTCCCGGGACATAATATTTTTCAGCTGGCAATCTCTTTTCCTCTCCATTTACGATTTCAACCATTGCATTGCGAACAGGGAGGTTTAAGTGATAGGCTAAATTGGTACTGCTGCCAATAGTTACAATATTGCCTCCAGCTTCTAAGAATTTCTTTAACTCAGGGATCGATTTATCAGCGGTAATCCTGCCCAAACGATTTCTAAATTCTTGAGGGATTTCTTCTGCTTTTGGTCCGAAAGATCTGTTTCCAAATCCTCCGCCCTGTATCGATGGTATGGCACCACCCACAAAAACAATTACATCGTATTTAGATTTTAAGTTCCCGGCATCGATATCCTGCGGATAAATTACTGTTGCATTATAATGGTATTGCTCCATTAAAAAGCGTACCCACCCTGAGGCCATAGAGCCTCCATAGGTATCCCAAAGCGCAATTCTGCCAGCAGAGACTTTAATTTTATTCTTTGGAGCGGATGCACTTTTGAGTTTGATATTCGCTTTTTCCAGTATCGCTTTCCCCGCTGACGAAACATAAAAATCACCATTTTCAGTCGACCGGTAAACTTCAACCTTGTTTTTCAATAAGTCATTTACTGCGGTATAGGAATCATTTTGTGCCGCACTTAACACATAAGCCGATCCTGAAGGCAATTTATGCTCAAACCTCAATAAAGCACCGTACGGATTTTTCTCAAACGGACCAGAAAAATCATCTAGAATCCGATCGAATTTCACATCCATTAAATAGGCTAACGTCCATCCGGCAGCATCGTATGGCGGAATTGGTGCACCTCCTTCATATTTAAAATCATTTGGGTGATCCTGAGGCTCGAACATATCCAAAACATGCGGACGGAAAGCCTGATCGGTTTTTATGACATAACTTCCGGCAGGATAATTTTTCCCTGCAACGGCAAATGAAGCTGTTGCCTTTTGAACCACAATACCCGTTCTGATCAAGGCGTTTAAAAATTTAACAGCAGAGTTAAAATCCGGCTGATCGGCACTTAAAATGTATCCGCGGGGATCTCTGTTCGCCGGAGCCTTCATCACCGTATCAAAAGCTTTCATACTGATCTGCCTCCTTGGCCCAAAATCTGCATCTCCTCCGGCAATTGGTGCACCTTTTTCACCTTTAGCAGCGTTATTAATGGCTTCTATTTTTTTAGGAGAAAAAGACCAGGTATCTTTTTTACCACGTTCTATCGAATTTCTGCCCATCTGGTAAATGTTGTACAACAATTCGTCGCGATAACGTTGTGCATAGTTTAAAACGGCATAGTTTAGCGATACCGAATAATCGATCGAGTTTTTAAAATACCATTTCCTCGGGGTAATCGGGTTTGGTGAATCGCCGTTAGGCAATAATCTCGAAGGAACTAACGGAATTTCGGACGGTGTAGGGTTCCCGATAATTTCGGTCAGGAGCCCAATCATATTATGAAAATAAGTGGTGGTTCTTAAACCGCCATTATACCAGGTAGAGTAAACCGATCCTCCACGTTGAGTATAACCAGGTTTGTTTTCTACATTCATGCGGTTGTGCATGGCCGCACCAACGGCATCTAAACTGGTTAATAACGTTGGGTCAAAAACATAATTGAAAGGATCGCGGTAGGGAGGCCCGGCAACAACGGTTCCTGCCGGACCAGCCTGATGATGGTTATACATGATCTGCGGAATCCATTCTACAAAAAGCTGACGGCCGATATTCTGCGTTTCTTTAAGGTTTAACATAAAGAAATCGCGATTGTTATCATGACCTGCATATTTTTCATACAAAACAGGCAAACCTGAGGTTGTTCTTTTCTTTGGGTCTTTCTCCCTCATGTACCAATTGCCCACCAGTTCTTGCCCATCAGGGTTGGCATGGGTAAACAAAATGATTACGTTATCCAAAATGCGCAGGGTTTCAGGGTCTTTTCTGGAGGCAAACTCATAAGCGGTTTCGATCAGCTGATGTGCACCCACCACCTCGTTGGCGTGCAGGCCACCATCAATCCAAACTACTGCTTTACCTTCCTGGGCCAATGCTTTTGCCTGCTCCGCTGTAATTTCTGCGTGTGCCAGCTGTTGCGAAATTTCCTTGTAACGATCTAATTTCTTGAGGTTTTCTGGCGAAGAAACGATTAACATGTATTGACTTCTGCCTTCTTCGGTTTTGCCAATATCAACCAGTTTAATGCGGTCAGAACTTGCCGCGAGTTTCTTAAAATAAGCTTCTGTCTGGGTATAATTGGCCAATTGGTAATCGTCGCCAATGTCGAAACCAAAATGCGATTTTGGCGTTGGTACATCCTGCGCCAGCACCGCACAGCTATTTACCAGTAAAAAAGCAAAGCAAAGCCTTTTAAAGTAGATTTTTATCATAATAAAGTTTAGTTAGGTAATCAAATATAATAGAGAATAAGCGCTAAAAACGGCTTGCTGTAAATTTGTTACAAGTTTTAAATCCTAATCCATACATTTGCCTTGATGTAAGTTCTTAACTTTATTTTTCATCAACCGATACAGGTTCCCGGAATTACAACCGGGATTAATAGGGAATCGTGTGCAAATCACGAGCTGTCGCGCAACTGTAAATTCTGTCTTTAAAAAGACAACGGTCTTATCATTCATGCCACTGTGCCGTTTACCGGTATGGGAAGGCGATAAGATCGGGAATAAGTCAGGAGACCTGCCTATATTGAATTGACGGTGCTTTCGCGTTATAAAGTAATTGGTCAGGTCTGATTGTACACGGTAAAATTAATCATTTTATATGCTTGCTTTAAGCTTTTTGCTGATGAGTAGGCTGCTTGTGCGCGAACCTTTCCTTTTTATTTTTAACAGAAAACATTATAAAATATTGCTATGAGCTTTTAAACGATTTATTTACTTAATCTTTAAAAGAGATGCTAACGCAAAATCTGGGCTATCCGCGAATAGGTAGCCAAAGGGAATTAAAGAAAATCTGCGAAAATTACTGGGCAGATAAAACTGGGTACAAAAATGTGCTTCAGGTGGGAAAAAACATTCGCCACGAAAACTGGAACCTTCAAAAAGAAGCTGGAATTGATGTCATTCCTTCGAACGACTTTTCTTTTTATGATCATGTGCTCGATCATTCTTTAACTTTTGGGGCCATCCCGAAAAGGTACAACGAGGTGATCCTGAAAAAAGGAAATTCAGAGCTTGATCTCTATTTTGCTATGGCAAGAGGTTATCAAAAAGAGGGATTAGATGTAGTAGCGATGGAAATGACCAAATGGTTTGATACCAATTACCATTACATCGTTCCTGAATTTTACAAAGATCAGCCTTTTAAACTTTTCTCTACCAAAATTATCGATGAGTTTTACGAGGCAAAACAATTGGGCATTACTACAAAACCTGTTTTAATCGGCCCGGTTTCTTACCTTTTATTGGGAAAAGAAAAAGAATCCGGCTTTGAAAAGATCGACCTGATCAAAAATCTCCTTCCGGTTTATATCGAGATTTTATCGCGCTTAGATGCTTTGGATGTAGAATATGTCCAGTTTGATGAACCTTTTTTGACTTTAGACCTTACCGAAAAAGACAAGAAAGCTTACGAATATGCCTATAAAGAGATCAGAAAAGCTTTTCCTGGGTTAAAAATTGTTTTGGCTACTTATTTTGAAGGCTTGGGCAATAATTTAGCACTAACTACCTCATTACCGGTCAATGTTTTACATATCGACCTGGTACGTGCTGAGGGTCAATTGACGGATATTTTAGCTTCGTTAAAGGAAGATACCACTCTTTCGTTAGGTTTGGTAGACGGAAGAAACATCTGGAAAAATGATTTCGAAAAATCCGTTTCAATCATTAATCAAGTTGTAGAAAAAAGAGGCCCGGATAAAGTATGGATCGCCCCATCCTGTTCCTTAATCCACTCACCAGTTGATTTAGACAATGAAACCAATGAGCAAAATCTTTCGGCTGAAATTAAACAGTGGCTGGCTTATGCGAAACAAAAAATTGCGGAGGTAGCTACTTTAAAAAAACTGATCACCAACGAAAGCCCTGCATCTACCCTGCAAAAACTTGAGGAAAATAAGATCGCGATTGCTAACCGTAAAGTTTCTAAAATCATCCATAATCCTGAAGTTAAACAACGTGTTTTAGGATTAAAAGAGCAGGATGCAGAACGTTTAAGTCCATTTCCGAACAGAAAAATTAAGCAACAGGAACTCAATCTGCCAAGTTACGCCACTACTACCATCGGATCGTTTCCGCAAACTGCAGAAGTAAGAAGTTGGAGAGCAAAGCTTAAAAACGGAACTTTTACCGTTGAAGAATATGATGACCTCATTGCAAAAGAAACCGCAAAAGCCGTAAACTGGCAGGAAGAAATCGATCTGGATGTTTTGGTTCATGGCGAATTTGAGCGTAACGATATGGTTGAATACTTTGGTGAGCAATTGGATGGTTTCGCTTTCTCCAAAAATGGCTGGGTACAGAGTTACGGCTCGCGCTGCGTAAAACCCCCTATTATTTTTGGCGATGTTTCGCGTCCGAAACCCATGACTGTAAAGTGGACCGCCTATGCACAATCGCTTACCTCAAAATACATGAAGGGTATGTTAACAGGACCGGTAACGATTTTACAATGGTCGTTCGTACGTAATGATCAACCACGATCAGAAACCTGTACTCAAATTGCCCTGGCTATCCGCGATGAGGTTTGTGATCTGGAAAATGCAGGTATAAAAATCATTCAGATTGATGAACCAGCCATTAGAGAAGGTTTACCATTGCGCAAAGCTGATTGGCAAAACTATTTGAACTGGGCGGTTAAAGCCTTTAAAATTTCGGCAAGTGGTGTGAAAGACGATACGCAGATCCACACGCACATGTGCTACTCGGAGTTTAATGATATCATCCAAAACATTGCCGATATGGATGCAGATGTAATCACCATCGAAACCTCACGTTCGCAGATGGAATTATTAGACGCATTTGCCGATTTTAAATATCCAAACGAAATTGGCCCGGGTGTATACGATATTCACTCTCCAAGGGTGCCTAAGCGGGAGGAAATGGTTCAGCTACTCAAAAAAGCGAAAGCTGTTATTCCCTCCCGGCAACTCTGGGTAAACCCTGATTGTGGTTTAAAAACCCGCGGATGGGATGAAACCAAAAAGGCCTTAATAGAAATGGTAGAAGCCGCTAAAGAAATGCGTAAAGCCGAAGAGGTACTTGCTGCAGATCTTCAGGTGAATTAATTTTAATTTTGTCGCAGAGAAAACCAATACTATTAAATTAAGAATTCGATTGTTGTCAGTCTGAGCTTGTCGAAGACCCTTATCGTGAAATAACTAAAAAGATTGTCCTTCGACAAGCTCAGGATGACATCATTTTAGTTATTTCACTACTTAATAGCATTACCAAAATTACTGAGAGCACATTTTTTTACATTTTCAGTATCCATTTCTCAAGGGCAAATCTTTTACTTTGGCAATTTTCTACTAAAAATAACCAGAAAGTTGTCAAAGCTTTTTACAGCACCTATATTTAACCCATGACCCTAGAAGAAAGAATAGAAAATTCTAAAACCAGCATTTTTAAAGCCGTTTTCCCCAATACAACCAATCATTATGATACCCTTTTCGGCGGAACAGCCATGCATTTAATGGATGAGGTTGCTTTTATTACTGCAACCCGCTTTAGCCGCCAGATTATGGTTACGGTAAGCAGCGACAGGATAGATTTTAAAAAACCAATCCCCGCAGGTACAATTGTAGAGCTTATCGGCAAGGTTAACCATGTGGGGAATACCAGTTTAAAGGTTAATGTAGAAATTTATATCGAGCAGATGTATGCCGAAGGAAGAGAATTGGCCGTACATGGCGATTTCACCTTTGTGGCCATTGATGAAAATAAAAAACCTGTCCAGGTGATTAAATAATCATATAAGCTTTGGCCAAAAAGATGTAAAAATCATAACGCCTAAATCTTTAAATTTGATTATGGAACAGCAACTTTCCGAAGAAGACTTAAAAAATATTGCTAAACAATTGGCTTGTCCTGAAGGCGAACACGGCATTAAAACAGGTGAAATGATGCATGCCAATAATATCGGCATGACTACTTCTGCAATTGCAGCATTAGACCTTAAAAATAATGAAACTGTTTTAGAAATCGGTCATGGTAACGGCGGGCATATTGCCCAACTCTTATCAAAAGCCGAAAACCTCCATTATTTCGGTGCTGATATTTCTGCAACCATTATTGCCGAGGCCGAAAAGATCAATCAGGATTTCATAACAAAAGGAAAGGTTCACCTTCAGCTAACAGATGGCATTAAATTGCCATTTGAGGATGGTCTATTTGATAAAATTTTTACAGTTAATACGATATACTTTTGGACAAATCCAAGCGAATACCTCAACGAAATTAAGCGGATATTAAAACCTAAGGGAACTTTGGCTATATGTTTTGCCGATAAAACTTTCATGCAAAACCTCCCTTTTACACCTTATGGTTTTACACTTTACAATATAGAAACCGTAACAGAACTATTAGAAAAAGCGGGGTTTGCCATTAAAAATACGCTTAAAAAAATAGAGCTGGTACAAAGTAAAACCGGCGAACAGGTAGAAAGAGAATATTACGTTGTAACGGCTACTGCTTAAGAAACAACATCATAATCTTCTTGTGCGTTCGTGTCTTTGTGGCTAAACGATTAATATAAAATCAAATACAGGTAGGCATAAACTACTGGAGCAGCCAATAACAAACCATCAAAACGATCTAACAAACCACCATGTCCCGGTAATAAACCACCACTATCTTTCGTATCCAAACTGCGTTTAAGCATCGATTCTACTAAATCGCCCAGTGTACCAAAACTAGCAATCAATACAGCCATACCGATCCAAACCCAGGCTGGACTTTCGGTAAACAGAAATGATAAACCAAAAGCGACTAAAACACTGGTGAACATGCCTCCGAAAAATCCTTCCCAGCTTTTCTTTGGCGAGTGGCGTTCGAACAACTTACGTTTACCGTATTTTACACCAAAAAGGTAAGCGCCTGTATCGTTTGCCCAAAGCATCAGTAAAAATGCCAGGGGAAGATGAAAGCTATATTCGTTCCAGTTTTTCAAAAAACCCAGGGCATGAAAAAAACAGAAAGGAATAGTTACATACACAAAACCAACAAACGTGTACGAGATGTTGGCGAATGGAATTTTGTTCTTTTTATATAGCTCAGTAATAAAAACCGAGAAAATTAGCGGAATACAAAGCAGCAAATACTTCACATCATATTTGAGGTAGTGTAAGCCAGCCGCCATAAAAAATATTAATGAACCGGCTACCAAACCGATATTACGGTGTGGTCTTATTCCGGAGTTTTTAATCAGCTTGTAAAATTCAAACAATGCCAAAACACTTAAAACAAGATAAAAGATGGTAAAAGTGTAGCTCCCAAGCAGGATAGAGCCCAGCATTACAATGGTAAAAAAGAAAGCGGTTATTGCCCTGGTTTTCATTTAAGGTAAGCGATAAAGGGTGTAAGGTTTAAGATCATTTCTACTATTCAATTTCGTTTTCAACGATGTATTCTATGGCTTTATCGAAATCTACCTTATTCACCAAAACATTTATTTCGCCAATATTATATGCCGAGAGCTGTTTATTTATCGTTACTGCCAGAATTCCGGCTTCTGTTAATCCCTGTTTTAATACCTCGGCCGCAAAGGCATCGCTGGTGGTATATACTTTAACCCAATTTTCGCTCACGTGCTGCGTTATCTTTAAAAATTTTAAACAAAGCTATGGTAATTATTGCACTAATTAAATAGCCATACCATGGAAAACCGATCGGTTCATCGGCTTTATCAAGTGGCATATGGTGCTTTTGCATATAAAAAGCCGCACAAACCGCATAGGCATTGTTTATAAAGTGCGCCAGCATGGCATACCAGATGCTTCCGCTATAATAATATAAATAGCCAAAACCCGCACCCAATAACATACGTGGCACAAAACCATAAAACTGAACATGGATGGCACTGAAAATAATCGCAGATAGCCAAATCGCAACATGGGGGTTTTCAAAAGCCCTGTTTAACGATCGCTGCACCCCTCCACGGAACATCAACTCTTCGCCAATTGCAGGTATAACAGCAATCATGAGGAGGTTTACAATAAAATCGAAATTACTGCGTACGGTGATCAATTGAATTGTTATTTTCATTGCAATAGCCTCCTTTTCCTTCATCCACTGCTCTATCTTATGCAAAAAATCGGGCAAAACCATTTTTTGGTTCCATATCACGGTCCATTCCATAAATGGCATACTCAGTATCATAATAGCCAGCACCAGAACAACCAATAAGAATTTTGGCTGTCTGAAAAGATAAAATTCTGTTACTTTCTTTCTTTCTGTTAAGGCAAGGGCAATTGGTGGTAAAATAAATGTTCCGATCGAACTTAGTATTTGTATCACTTTAAAACCTACAATATACTTAGGGTCGCCTGCCAAAAGTAGATCTAAATTACTTACTATCCCCAAGCCATATATCATTAAAACGATAGCAACAGCCAGAAGTCCAAACACAAGTCCGCCTGTAACTGCGTAAAATAAAAGTAAAAGTAATTGTAAGAAAGGATTGATTTCCTCCTTGTTAGGTGTTACAAAATTCATTATTTGTACCTTTGTATGTTTTTATTAATCGTTGAAGATAGAAAATGTCTGTTAAGATAGGAAATATAGATTTAGGTGAGTTCCCGTTATTACTGGCTCCAATGGAAGATGTAAGCGATCCGCCGTTCCGTTATGTGTGCAAAAAAAACGGGGCCGATATGATGTACACTGAATTTATTTCTTCGGAGGGTTTGATCCGCGATGCTGCAAAAAGCATACAAAAGCTTGATATTTTCGAATACGAAAGGCCAATTGGCATCCAGATTTTTGGTGGCGATATCGATCACATGCGCGAAGCCTCAGAAATTGCTTCTGCAGCAGGGCCCGACCTGGTTGACATTAATTATGGCTGTCCGGTTAAAAACGTAGTGTGTAAAGGCGCAGGCTCCAGCTTGCTACAGGATATCGATAAAATGGTAAAAATGACAGAAGCCGTAGTTAAAGCTTCACATTTGCCTGTTACCGTTAAAACCCGCCTTGGTTGGGATGATAATACCAAAAATGTTTACGAAGTGGCCGAGCGGCTTCAGGACGTAGGCATTCAGGCACTTACCATTCATGGCAGAACAAGAGCACAGTTATATAAAGGCGAGGCCGACTGGTCGCTTATCCGGGAGATTAAACGTAATCCACGCATTAAAATACCGATTTTTGGAAACGGTGATGTTGATAGCCCCGAAAAAGCAGCCAACTGGCGTATGGAATACGAGGTAGATGGCATTATGATCGGTCGTGCTGCCATTGGTTATCCATGGATTTTCCGCGAAGTAAAACACTTTTTTAAAACGGGTGAACACCTTGCCGGACCAACTATTGAAGAACGTATTGAAGTCTGCCGTACACATTTAGATAAATCGCTTGAATGGAAAGGGCCTAAAACCGGAATTTTCGAAATGCGCCGCCATTATGCAAACTATTTTAAAGGCCTGCCAGATTTTAAACCTTACCGTATGCGGTTGGTGGCCGAGCCAGATATTAACAACATTTACAGCATTTTAGAAGAAGTGGCAGAGAAATTTGCCGACTATGATGCCACTAAAGTACTGGCTTGATTTTTGAAAGGTTTTTTTATATATTAGTAAATCATGGTTACAGCTATTACAGACGGGGTTAAGGTTTCAGTAGAAACAGTGTACCAGCCAGAATATTCAAATCCGGCTAACGAGCATTATATGTTCGCTTATCGCGTAGAAATTTCTAATCTTTCTGATTATGCTGTTCAATTAATGCGCCGCCAGTGGTTTATTTTCGATTCGAACAGTAGCCGAAGAGAGGTAGAGGGTGAGGGCGTTGTTGGCTTGCAACCTATTATCCAACCTGGCGAAACACATGTATATGTTTCTGGATGTAACCTAAAAACCGATATGGGCAGTATGAAAGGCGCGTACTTAATGAAACGTGATATAGATGGATCAGAGTTCGAGGTTGATATTCCAGAATTTCAGTTAATCGCTCCTTATAAACTGAATTAATCCTTAATCCATCCTGCCACAAATCGTCATTTCGACTGAAGTGAAACGAAATGGAGAAATCTCTTAATCAAATTAAGTCTATAGGTGTCTCAACGAGGATGTAACAGCAACCAATCTCTTTTTATCTATTCTTTAGAAAAGCAATTGAAGCATTTTATTTTAATGTTAGTCCTGCTTTTCATTTCAAGTCCGTCCCGATGAATCGGGATTCCTCGTTTACGGGCTTTCCCATTGCAATCAGGTTTAAATTGCAATGGTTCTGTTAATATCAAAGGTTTACAGCATGGCGTATACACCCTTCTTCTTGAACCCTGCAACCCCAAATAGTACATCCTACCTTGCCACCTAAACCTAAGGGATCGAAGCGAGATGCCGATTTTTTCTATCGGCAGAAGCGGGAGCGGGACCGGAGCCTTGCTAAGCACTGCAAAACCTGCTTTCCAAAAACCGGATATGACCTATGTTGGTTTATACTTTATATCAATCTATGCTAAAAAAGATCCTGAACATTCTGGGACAGGGTGACGGTAAACCAAAAACGGCCAGGATTAACCCTGGCCGCTCTGTGTTTTTCATAATTAAATATCTCTTTAATCTCTGCTTCTTCCAAAAAGCATCGATGCGTAGTACAATAAATTGGCTAATGCACCAACAGCTGCTACCACATAAGTCATGGCTGCCCACCAAAGTGCATCTTTAGCCTGCGCATTTTCTTCTTGCGTTTGCATTACACCATTATTGTTTTTTAGCCAGGCCAATGCACGGTTACTGGCATCAAATTCGACCGGTAGGGTAATGATACTAAATATGGTTACCAGTGCTAAACCTACCACACCAATTGCCAAAACAATTGGATTTCCGGTAAAGCCTATTAACAATACACCAATTAATAATACCCATTGTAAAAGATTAGATGATATACTTACCACCGGAACCATGCTGCTTCTTAGCTGTAACCAGTTATACGATTTCGCCTGTTGCACGGCATGGCCACATTCGTGTGCCGCTACAGCTGCTGCTGCTACGCTTCGGCTATAATATACATCTGTACTTAAATTAACGGTTTTATCTGATGGATTGTAATGATCTGTTAGTTGTCCTTCGGTACTCATCACCTTCACGTCGTATATCCCATTATCATGTAGCATTCTTTCTGCCACCTCTTTGCCCGATAAACCTGAGCTAAGTTGCATTTCGGCATACTTAGAAAATTTATTTCTAAACCGCCATTGTACAAACATGCTCAGCAGTAATACCGGGATGATTAATATTAAATAAACTCCCATTTTCTTCTGTATGTTTTTCGTGTAACACATATCAAAAAGCGTTCCCATATTATTTGACTGTTAAAAAATGGTACATTTATACTATGCCAACAGCGTTTTCATATTGGGAGAAGGAGTCGTTTTTTACTTACGATATCATTATTATCGGTAGTGGAATTGTGGGTTTAAATGCTGCTATCCAGCTTATAAAAACTGTTCCGACTTTAAAAATTGCCATACTCGAAAGGGGCTTTTTACCAACAGGTGCCAGCACCAAAAATGCGGGTTTTGCATGCTTCGGTAGCATTTCTGAACTCATTGAGCAAGAAGAATGTGCCGGCTTAAATGGTCTGGCACTACTTATAGAAAAGCGCTGGAAGGGCCTACTTAAATTACGCAATTTATTAAGCGATAAAACCATTGATTACCAATGTTTAGGCGGGTACGAATTATTTAAAAATGATGAGGTTTTTCTGGCCGACACATGTGTATCCAAAATTGAACATTATAACCGTCTCATTAACGATATTGTTGGTGCCAATGCTTTTGCCTTTGCCAATAATAAAATTAGTTTATTTGGCTTTGAAGGTATCGGCACATTAATCGAAAACCGCTACGAAGCACAGATTGATAGTGGTAAAATGATGTTTGCTTTAATTCAATATGCGCAAAAACTCGGCATTAGTATATTTAATAATTGTGCGGTAGATCAGATCCTGGAAGAAAACAGGGGTACACAACTGGTAACCAAAAACGGACACTTTTTTTGTAAACAGTTAATTGTAACCACCAATGCTTTTGTAAAAGATTTATTCCCAGCTATTGACGTTAGTCCCGGCCGTGGTCAGGTTTTAATCACCAAACCCATTAAAGAACTAAAAATAGCAGGTACTTTCCATTACAATAAAGGTTATTATTACTTTAGAAATATAAATAACAGAGTTTTATTAGGTGGTGGCAGAAATATCGATTTTAAAGCCGAAAAAACCACCAAATTTGGCCAAACAGAGGCCGTTCGGCTAGCGTTAGAAGATTTATTAAAAAACGTAATCCTCCCTAAAGTAAATTATGAAATCGATTACCGCTGGAGCGGCATTATGGCTTTTGGAAAAACTCTGGAACCATTTATAGAAGAGATTAAGCCAAATATTTTTTGCGCCACCAGGTGTAACGGCATGGGTATAGCAATTGGTGCACAAACAGGAGAAGATGTGGCGAATCTGCTGCTGAAAAGCTTATAGTTTTTTTACCACAAAGAACACAGAGAAAAAACACAGAGCACACAGAGTTTTTTAAGATCTTTCTAAAAAGCATCGTCATCTCGACTGGAACGCAGTGTAATGGAGAGATCTAACACGAGATAAATCTTTCTTCGTAGAATCGGCATTTCCGCTTAGCTAGGCCAAAGCACTGTATCTTCGTTCTAATTAAATCCGGCCTGACAAATTTTTCGGGCTCCACTGACCCAGCCATCCTATCCGCTTAAAAAAAACGGTGAAGCCGTCATAAATGCAGCTGAAAACTATAATAAAAATGAATAAATTTTCAGCCGGTGCTTTCTTAATGGATTTCTGTTGTTTTCATTTGTATTAATGAACTCGGCAATGCCCCCGGTTTTGTTTTTTCACTTGTGCTTATTTTTTAATGGTGTTCAAGCTGGCTCCGCTAATCTTTTTGCTGCCAAAAAGAAAGAGCCCTTCGGCGGCGGTGAGCACTAGGCAAGACCGTGCGGACAGGCAAAACATAATCAGTTAACTATCATGAATATCTATTCTATGCAATAATTACTCCTCGAAATGATGATAGGCGAGAAAAACAAGTACTCGTAACGAAGCACACAAAGCAATCCTCATTGCTAACCGTAAGTAGCTATCGTTGTAAGATTGCTTCGTCGGCTGAAAAAGCCTTCTCGCAATGACGACTCTTCGCGGCTTCGCAATCCGTCAAACCCTAAACGCATATGCTTACTTAAACACAATCGTCTTATTCCCACTCACAAAAACGCGGTCTTCGAAAATAAGCTCCAGGGCTTCTAACAATACTTTTTTCTCTATTTCTTTGCCTGCCCGAACCATTTCCTTCACGCCAAAATTATGATCAATATGATTAGTATGCTGCGTAATAATCGGGCCTTCATCCAGGTTATCAGTAACAAAATGGGCAGTAGCACCAATAATTTTCACCCCGCGTTCAAAAGCCTGGCGATAGGGGTTGGCACCTATAAAGGCCGGTAAAAAGGAATGGTGGATATTAACAATTTTACCTGCATAATCTTTTACAAAATCAGCGGATAGAATCCTCATAAATTTGGCCAGCACCAAATAGTCTACCTCAAACCGGTTGATAATCGCTTTAACTTCAGCCTCAAATTCACTTTTATCCTTATTGGTATGATCGACGTAAAAATAAGGAATACCCAATTTTTCAGTAAAATCTCTCAGGCTTTCATAATTGCCTATTACACATTTTACGTTGGCCCCCAAGGTTTTAAATTGGTTTTTGATCAGTATTTCTGCCAGGCAATGGTACTCCTTGGTCACCAAAACAGCAATCTGTTTTTCCTGTTGGGTAATTAAATTTACCTCGGCTGCATTTGGCAGGTTTTCTAAAAGTTTTTCCTTTAATTTTTCAGCATCCCCCAGATTTCCGGTACAGGCAATACGGGTAAAAAACGATTTATTCGCTTCGTCTACAAACTCGCGCATGGCAACAATATTCAATTGATGCGCAGCCAGTACACGGGTAATATTTGTGACTAAGCCAACTTGATCGGGACAGGATATGAGGACTGTTAATGCGTTCATTTATAAAATACTAATGCCCAATTATAGAAATTTTTTTCCGTTATTTTCTGTTCATAATAACTAAAATTTTTTGGTATATCTATTTTAAATCTTCATTTTTGCTAAAATTTTTATCATTATGGAGATTGCGGGTATTGCTTTACTAATCGTTATTTTAATAGTCCTGGTTATTTTATTATTGAAGAAACCGCAGGCTGCTCTTTCTATGATCTCGGTAGAAGACTTCGAAAGAACAAAAAGTGAAAATGAATCTTTAAAAATCAGTCTGGCCAAAGCCGACGAACGTGTTTCTAATTTATCTACCGAAAAAGAACATATTACTGTGTTACTTAAACAAGAACAGCAACGCTTAATTGATGAATTACAGGCTGAGCGCGACCGGCTTGCCGATGCTAATCGCGAACTTGAAGGTACCAGGTCTTTTTACCTGGCCGAAAAAGAAAAACTTGCTGAACAAAAGCTAAGTTTTGAGCAGTCGCAAGAAAAATTAAACAAAGACTTTGAGTTAATTGCCAATAAAATACTGGAAGAAAAATCGAGCAGATTTATTGAACAGAATCGGACTAATCTGGATATCATCTTAAATCCTTTGAAAGAAAATATTAAAGCTTTTGAAGATAAAGTAGAAAAGGTTTACAAAGCCGAATCAGATGAAAGAAATACATTGAAAGGTGTAATTTCGCTATTAATGGATCAAAGTAAACAGATTCAGGAAGATGCCAACAATTTAACCAAAGCTTTAAAAGGCGATAGCAAAAAGCAGGGAAATTGGGGGGAAGTGATTTTGGAAAAGGTTTTGGAACGCTCGGGTTTAGTGCGCGATCAGGAATACCGCATTCAAGCCTCGCATATATCCGCCGAAGGCGGTCGGTACCAGCCCGATGTGGTAATTGACCTGCCAGATAATAAACATCTTGTGGTCGACGCTAAGGTATCGTTGGTTGCTTATGAGCATTCGGTATCTGCAGAAACGGATGAAGAGCGTGAAGGCTACGTAAAACAGCATCTCGCCTCAATTAAGAATCACATATTAGAGCTGTCTTCAAAAAACTACCAGGATTTATATAAAATAAATTCTCCCGACTTTGTTTTATTGTTTGTTCCGATCGAATCTTCTTTTAGTATTGCCGTACAAAAAGATGCCGAACTTTTCAATTTTGCATGGGATAGAAGGGTAGTAATTGTGAGCCCTTCAACCTTACTAGCCACCTTACGTACCATTGCCAGCATGTGGAAACAGGAACGCCAAAACCGGAATGTAATGGAAATTGCCCGTTTAAGTGGAAGCATGTACGATAAGTTTGTAGGTTTTGTTGCTGACATGGAAAACATTGGTAAACACATTAAAAACGGACAGGATGCTTACGATAAAGCCATTAATAAACTATCAGCCGGCGCCGGAAATTTAACCAACACTTCAGAAAAGATTAAAAAATTAGGTGCAAAAACCACCAAACAGATTGATACTAAATATCTGGATATCAATGAGGAATAGGCAAATCGAGTTTTTGTTCAGTTTTAAAATTATAGCTAAAAACTTGCAAAGTTAGTGATTTTTTGTGAGATCCTTTGAACGATTTTTTTGAAAATTTTATCTTTTTCAGTGAATACTGTAGTCTTTTTTGAATTTAGAAAAAAATCGTCATTACGAGAAGACTGTTTTGCCGCCGACGCCCATCTGGCTGGCAATCTTAATGCAAATCAAATAGTTTCTCTTCATTAATGCTTTTATATCTCAAGATGATATCCTTTTCATCTTTAATCCAACATTCTAACTCTGGATTATTATTTACAATTGAATCGGAATAATTTATAGCTTCTTCATAATGATCAAAGTAGCTAATAGTCTCACCAATTCCTAAGAACAATTCCAATTTTGTATTATATACGTGCCCTGTACTTAACTCAGCTATTAGTACCTTATATGCCATATTAAAAGCTTATGATTTGGTTAATCTATCTTTAATCTATGCTTACCAAAATAATATATAATTCCAAAACAGAGAACAAGTATACTTGTAACCCATAAATAATAACCAGAAGAAAATGATACTATTTTTCCGTTGGATCCACTTTCAGAAATCAATATTTCCTCCCAACTTGAAAAAGAAATAGCCAATAAACTAGCAATCAGAATAAACAATATGGATACTTTTTTATTTTTTGCAAATAAAAATAATGCTATGAAATAAAATGGATTAGCTAACCAAACTAAAAATTCCGCAGTGCCGCCTCCAAATAATCCAATTCCACCAATTAGCAAGTAGATAAATGATTTATCAGATTCCAGACCTCTACCACCATCAAAAACAAAAGCTGGTCTAATCAAAGAAAAAATAAAAAGACCAACACTTATGTAAATTGCTGGTCTCTTCAAATGATAACTAAATATTTTCATCTATTTCTTAAAAGCATTCCAGCCCTGGGCTTTCAGCTCGTGTACTTTTTCTGATTTTGAAACCATTTTACAGCCCGAGTTTTTATCGGTAACATGGCCGATCACTGTGATATCTACATCATGTTTCAGTTTTTTATAATCTTCCTGGCTAATGGTAAACAATAACTCATAATCTTCTCCACCACTCAAAGCACAAACCGTTGGATCTAAACCTAATTCACGGGCGGTTTCATAAGTCATTGGATCTAAAGGTATTTTCTCTTCATAAATGGTTATTCCTTTATCAGATTGTTCCGCCAAATGCAAAATTTCGGAAGCTAAACCATCCGAAACATCAATCATAGCGGTTGGCTTGATATTCATTTCATCTAAAAGCGCAACAATATCCATCCTTGCTTCTGGTTTCAATTGTCTTTCAATGATATAATCCTTACCTTCTAAATCTGGTTGGATCTGTGGGTTTTCCAGATAAATTAATTTCTCTCTCTCCAAAATCTGCAGGCCTAAATAAGCACCACCCAAATCGCCCGAAACACATAATAAATCATGTTCTTGAGCGCCATTTCTGTACACTACTTTATCGCCATCGGCATAACCAATACTGGTAATGCTAATCACCAAACCCTGCTTGCTTGATGAAGTATCTCCGCCAATTAAATCGATGTTGTATTTGTTGCAGGCCAGTTCAATTCCTTTATAAATTTCTTCAACAGCTTCTAAGGGGAATTTGCTCGACAAACCCAGCGAAACTGTAATCTGACTTGCTTTTCCGTTCATGGCATAAATGTCACTCAAATTTACCTGAACAGCTTTGTAACCTAGGTGCATTAAAGGCACATAAGCCAGATCAAAGTGAATCCCTTCCAACAATAAATCGGTCGAAATTAAGATCTGCTTTCCTTTAGCATCTAAAACAGCAGCATCGTCGCCGACACCTTTTACCGAATAATCGTTTTTAATTTTAAAATTAGTAGTGAGGTGTTTAATCAACCCAAATTCACCTAATTCATTAATATCTGTACGCTCTTTATTTTCAAACATATACAATAGTTAGGGGCGAAGCCCCCGATTTTTATTTTTTAAAATTAATTGTCATTCTGAGGAACGAAGAATCTTTCATCACTCAGGTATTGCTCCATCATTTGCAGATCCTTCCTGCGTCAGGATGACAAATTATTATTCTCCATCCAATTTTTACCTTCCGTAAACCTGGCAATTAACATGGCCGCTACATTATCGCCAGTGGCATTTAACAAAGTAGCCATCGGATCAACCAAAGTTCCTATAATCATAGCTGGCGGTAGCGCTTCAGGTGGCAATTGGTAAGCCGAAATCATTAATAACTCGCCAATATAACCTCCATTTGGTATTCCTCCCTCCACTATACTCACTAAAACAGTAATGCCTAAGGCCAAAATAATGGTATCAACATGTACTAAATCCTTTCCAAAAATGGCAAAAACAACCGCAATTTTAACAATAGAACTGATACTCGAACCATCCTTATGCAAGGTTGAACCTAATGGAATGGTCACGTTGGTAATGTAATCGGGTACGCCCATTTTTCGCGCGCCATCTAAATTTGCCGGAATAGTGGCAATACTGCTACAGGTTCCGATTGAAGTTAAAGACGGCACAATGTTATTTTTCCAAAATACTTTTATTGCTTTAAACCCACCTGCAACAAAAGCATATAAGGTGAAAAAAACGATAAAATAAAATGCGCCTACACCGTAGTACAAACCTAAAGCTTTTGCATAGGTTCCGAAAAGCTGTGGACCGAAAACCCCAAGCTGATAGGCAAAATAAGCACCTAAACCAATCGGTCCTAATTTCATAATCAAAATGATGAGTTTTTTCATCACTTCATTACCCGAAACCAAGAAGTTCTTAAATCCATCGCCTTCTTTACCAGCATATAGCGTAGAAAAACCAACCAGTACCGAAAAAATAATTAGTGCAAGCATGTTTTTCCTGCTTCCGATCTCGAAAAATTCTCCCACGGTTAAAAGTTGGGTCATTTGTTCGCCAAACGACTGTATTTTTTCAGGTTCAGTTGGTAAAGGCGCATTTCCTAATTGCTGATGGATCGGAAAAACCCAGGTAGCTACCAAGGTTAAAACTGCAGAAATGAGTATGGTAGAAAGAAAAACCAGAACCATAACGGTTAATAATCTCCCTAACTTTTTGGTTCTGTCTATATTCGCAATTGCCGATGAAACCGCAAAAAATACCAATGGAATAACTGCAGTAAACAACAGGTTTAAAAATATATCTCCTAACGGCTTTATACTTTCAACGTTTTTCCCAAAAATTAAACCCACAATACTTCCAACAGTTATTCCTGCCAAAAGCCATAATAAGCCCGAGTAATTTTTAAGAATGTTGTTTTTTTCCATAAATATTTAAATAAACCTTACAGGTTTTAAAAACCTGTAAGGTTTGATCTATTTTATAACCCCAGCTCCGCTGAAATATCCAGCATTCTTTGAATCGGTTTACGGGCAAGCTCAATAATATGCTCAGGTACAGTTACTTCTGGCAAACCATTTTTAATACATAAATATAGTTTTTCTAAAGTATTTCTTTTCATGTATGGGCAATCGTTACAAGCACAACTGTTATTCGGCGGCGCCGGAATAAATGTTTTTGTTGGATTTGCCTTCTCCATCTGGTGGATAATGCCACTTTCGGTTGCTACAATAAATTCGGTAGCCGGATTGGTAATGGTATATTTTAAAAGTCCGGTTGTTGAACCGATATAATCAGCCATTTTCAAAACCACTTCTTCACACTCTGGGTGTGCAATAAACTTAGCATTCGGATGGCGTTCTTTCAATTTTGTAATTTTCTCCTGCGAAAAAATTTCATGTACCATACAGGCACCATTCCACAATACCAAATCGCGCCCGGTTTTCTTTGCTACATAAGCACCTAGATTTCGATCGGGACCGAATATTATTTTTTGGTCTTTAGGTAAACTCTCTACAATTTGAACCGCATTCGTACTTGTACAAACAATATCACTTAAAGCTTTTAATTCGGCCGTACAATTTACATAAGTGATAACCAGATGATCTGGATATTTTTCTTTAAACTTTCTAAACAGATGGGGCGGACAACTATCTGCTAATGAGCATCCTGCTTTTACATCCGGTAATAAAACAGTTTTATCAGGCGATAAAATCTTTGCTGTTTCGGCCATAAAATGCACGCCGGCAAACACAATTACATCAGCATCTGTTTTTGCCGCTTCTTGCGATAATCCTAAACTATCGCCAATATAATCTGCAATATCCTGAATGTCAGGCTCTTGGTAGTAATGTGCAAGAATAATGGCATTCTTTTCCTTTTTTAACTTCTCAATCTCGGCAAAAAGATCAAGCGTAGGATCAATTTCTTCTTCTGCGAAACCTTTTTTATTGATTTCTTCTAAGACATCTATGTTCATTTTAAAATTTTCCTTTTTTGAATTTTGACGTTGGTCAAAGATAAAGCTTTCAACGTCTCAATAATTAATAAGTATTTTTAAATAAATAAATCTTGTTTGTTTATTAGTGTGTTAGTATTGTTGGCAAGTTTCGAAAAAAAGTTCTTTTATATAAGTTGTTAATCGTTTACTAACATTTAGATTACATTTCTCTAATATCATGAGTTTGATTTTCAGCACTATCGAAAAGTCGCTCAATTTTTATCAATACTCGAATGTTAATTGTTTATAAGTGGGTAAAAAGTTAATTACTTGTACAAAGGTGCTCAAAAATTACTTAAAAGATTGTGGCAAATTGTCTTTTTAGAGTAGCTTTAAACATTCAAATTTATTTGTTAGGATAATTTAGACACAGAGTTAACATTTATCAACTAGTTGTTAACATCGTGGATAAAGTAAATGTTTTTATTAATGAGGAAAGTAGATTTTCTGGTAATTGGTTCAGGTATAGCGGGTTTGAGTTTTGCGCTTAAAGCAGCAAAGTTTGGTAAGGTTTTAATTGTTACCAAGTCGAACGAAGACGAATCGAATACAAAATACGCTCAGGGCGGTGTTGCAGTCGTGGTAGATAAAGGTGATTCTTTTGAGAAACATATTGAAGATACTTTGATTGCCGGTGATGGATTATGTGATGAAAAAATTGTGGAAATCGTTGTAAAAGAGGGGCCTCAACGTATTCAGGAGATCATTGACTATGGTATAAACTTCGATAAGGATAACTCGGGTTTTTATGATTTAGCGAAGGAAGGCGGGCACTCTGAACACCGTGTTTTACACTATAAAGATATCACCGGATATGAGATTGAACGGGTGTTGCTGAATGAAATTCATGAGAATAACAACATAGAGATATTAACACATTACTTCGCGCTCGAGTTAATTACACAGCATCACCTGGGTGAGTTTGTGGATAAACGTACCGAAGATATTAACTGTTATGGTATATATGCCTTTAACACAGAGCTTAACGATGTGGAAAAGATTGTGGCAAATGTGACTGTAATGGCTTCGGGTGGTGCCGGACATGTGTATTCGGCCACAACAAATCCGGTTATTGCAACAGGCGATGGTATGGCAATGGTTTACCGAGCAAAAGGAAAAGTGAGGAATATGGAGTTCATTCAGTTCCATCCAACAGCTTTGTACCATCCCGGAGAGTACCCATCGTTCCTGATATCGGAAGCTGTTAGGGGCTTTGGTGGTGTTTTAAGACGTAAGAATGGCGAGGAGTTTATGCATGAATATGATGAACGTAAGTCTTTAGCACCACGCGATATTGTTGCCCGTGCAGTAGATAATGAAATGAAGAAATCAGGCGACGAATTTGTTTACCTGGATATTACGATGCGTAAGAAGGCTGATATTTTGAAACACTTTCCTAATATATATGCCAAGTGTTTATCAATAGGAATAGATATGACGAAAGATTATATTCCGGTTACGCCTGCCTCTCATTATATGTGTGGTGGCATTCTGGTTGATGAATATGGTCGCTCTTCGATTAAAAATTTATATGCCTGTGGTGAGTGTTCTTCAACAGGTTTGCATGGTGCTAATCGTTTGGCTTCAAATTCTTTATTAGAAGCTACGGTTTTCGCTCACCGCATTTATCAGGATGCTATCGAGAACTTTAAAAATAATATTATTCCAGATCATATTCCTGAATGGGATTCGAAAGGGGTTACCCAAAGCAATGAAGATGTATTGGTTACGCATAACCTTAGGGAATTGCAAAAAATTATGGGCGATTATGTAGGTATTGTCCGGTCTGATTTCCGTTTGGAAAGAGCACATCGTCGTTTATTTTTAATCTACCAGGAAACGGAGGAATTTTATAAAAAGAATAAAGTTTCAGTTAAACTTTGCGAATTGCGTAATGTAATTCAAACGGCTTATCTGGTGATCAAATCTGCGATGCAGCGGAAGGAGAGCAGGGGGTTACATTACACTACCGATTATCCTGAACATGCAAAAGAACTGGTAGATACTGTTTTTTAGCTATTGTCAGTCTGAGCCTGTCGAAGATCTTAACATAGTGCTTCGATAAGCTCAGCATGACATCATAAAACTTACTTACATTATCCATAAACTATATTACATCTGACATGCCTTTAATACTACCCGTAAAAGATAAATATCCTGAGATTGGAAAAGATAATTTTATTGCAGAGAACGCCACAATAGTGGGAGATGTAATAATAGGTGATAAATGTTCCGTATGGTTTAATGCTGTAATCAGAGGCGATGTAAATGCCATTACAATCGGAAATGAATCAAACATACAAGATGGTGCGGTAATTCACGCAACTTACTTAAAAGCCTCCACACACATTGGTAATAGGGTATCTGTAGGGCACAATGCCATAGTGCATGGCTGTACTGTTCAGGATAATGTTTTAATCGGTATGGGTGCCATTGTAATGGATCACGCGGTTATAGAAGAGTATTGTATTATTGCAGCTGGATCTGTAGTATTAGAGAATACCATTTGCGAAACGGGTTATTTATATGCCGGCACGCCTGCAAAAAAAATAAAGCCCATTACTGAAGAGCAAAGGGCTTTATTGAATAAACTGCCTGATAATTATATCATGTATTCGGGTTGGTTTAACCAATAGTTTCCGTCATCCTGAACTTGTTTTAGAAGTAGTATTTTCAGTTGTCTTGTAGCTACTACGTGGTCAGCATCTTTGCCATTAAAACCCTGACCACGAATTAGCTATTAGGCCTTTAACAATATAAAAACTGCTAATAAAATAAATTTACTGCGTTCCAGTCGAGATGACAGTTTTTTTACTTAGTTGGAGGGTGGAGGTATCACCAGTGGATCTTCGCGTTCCCAATTCGGTTTTAAATCCATTAAAGCCTTTAAGTACCATACTTTTTCAGGCTGATATCCTGCTTTAACATTTCCCGTATCCCAGATTCCGTTTTTATTATCATCGTAAATTACCCTGAGCATATATTTGCCGGCTGGATATTTAGAAAAAGTAACTTTCGAATTTTTGCTGACCGGAAAAGATTTTATGATATCTTTTTTTTCATTTAAAAACTGCACAACATATCTTTTAGTGGTATCTGGAACAGTTACATTTAATACCAAAGTGGTATAAGCATCCGCACTTTCGAGTGAAAAACGTTTGGTTACATCTTTATTCTTAGCATTGAATATGGCAGTAAATGCACCGGCAGCTAATTTTAAATCATAAGTTCTTTTATTTTTCCAGGGGTATTTAATGTAATATTTAAGAAAATCTACACTGTCTTTTACCACCTCAAAAGTTGTTCGTTTCACAGAATCTTCTAAAAGGGTGATTTTAGATGGATCTGCCGCAGTCATCGGAAAAGGAAAGGTCAGCGTTAACTGCTGGAAAGGATTTAATTTACCGCCCGATAAATTATCAGAAATCGTTACATCGCGTGTGTAAGTGTCTTTTTTGCCCCTGGTAAAATTTAAAGTCTGTAAAACCTTACCCTGGTCTTGTATGGCAACCTTAACCGAATCGAAACTTAAATCCTTTAACCAGATTTTGGCAGTATCATTGTTTTTAGAGAAATGGACAAACTTACCTACATCTACAGCTGGTGGGTCTGTAATGGTTATTTTAGGACTTTTAAGCTGCTGATTTAAACTGATTGATATACTTCCGTCGTTATTTAATTTTCGGTCTAATACGCGGAATTCTGGAGCTAACTCTTTAAATATCTGCAGATCTACGTTCTCTATATTTTTATCTATTACAATAGGGTCTTTTACAAATCCAACTTCATCCGAAATCTGCTGGTATATTTTATCTCCTCCTCCGCTACTTTCTTTAACCGCATATACCTTATAAGTACCTTTTCTTAGGTTATTTAATTTGTACGTTCCGGCACTGTCTGTAGTGGTATAAATTGATGGACGTTTTTTTCCAAAAATGGTGTCTCTTTCTAAAGGTAGTATAAATACGGTAACTTCCTTCTCAGGTTCGTCTGTTAGCGAATTGATGACCTTACCACTTAACGATAACGAATCTATTTCCGGGCCGGTAGAAAAAACATAAGATAAATTTTTAACTACGTTTCCTTCATTAACATCGGCCACAGATTTTCCGAAGTTTAAGGTATAGGTCGTATTTTTTTCTAAAGAATCCTTAAGATTAATTTCTAATCTTTTTTGCCTCTTTTTTAACTCAGGAATTTTTTCCTGATCCGGTGAAATAGAAAATTCTTTAAACTCATCTTTAAGATTAAAATATTCATCAAACTCGATCACAATTTTTTTAGCATTAAAATTCCTCGTTTGATTTTTTGGAGTCATGCTTAAAACTTTTGGTGGCTTGGTATCTTTTGGTCCACCTTGGGGTGTTTGTATACTTGCACAACCAAAAAATAGGAGCAAGGTTGTTACAACCGCTAAATTTTTAAGGTTAAAATACTGAGCTTTTAAATTTGGCATATTTTAAACGTTCTGACGAATTTTTATACTTTTTGGAACTGTAACATTAAAAAATCTTTTTTTTAGCTTATATCGCTTTATTTTAAGTCTGTTTTAAAATACGTAAAGTTCTGATAATCAGTTACTTATTGATGTAAACCATTAAAACTGATATATCTGAAGGTGAAACACCCGAAATCCGTGAAGCCTGACCTAAAGTACGTGGTTTGATCTTAAATAATTTTTCTCTGGCTTCTTTTGAAATGGAAACAATTTTATTGTAATCGAAATCCGGTTTAATTTCTTTGTCTTCCATCTTCAGCATTTTAGCTACAATCTCATTTTCCTTTTCAAAATAACTTTCATATTTAATTTTGATTTCGGCTTGCTCAATCGTCTCGTTATCTAAATCTTTTGTGGCTTCCGCAAGCGCTTTGCTTACTTTGATCAGATCGGGTAAACCAACATGAGGTCGGCCGACCAAACTGTGTATTTTTACATTTTGATTTAAAACGCTCGACCCTAAACTTTCGAGCATTGGATTTGCATCGCTCATTTCAATACCCTGGTTTCTGGTAAACTTAACCAAAGCATCTGCATTTGCAATTTTCTGATTTACCTTTTCTAAACGTTCATCAGAAATTAAACCCAGTTCATGTCCGATGGGAGATAGGCGGATATCAGCATTGTCTTGTCTTAATAACAAACGGTGTTCCGCTCTCGATGTAAACATACGATAAGGCTCTTCCGTTCCTTTGGTTACCAGGTCATCAATTAAAACACCAATATAACTGTCAGATCTTTTCATGATCAGTTCATGTTTATCAGTGATTTTTTGGTGTGCATTTATACCTGCCATGAAACCTTGGCAAGCGGCTTCTTCATAACCAGTAGTTCCATTAATTTGTCCTGCTAAAAATAAATTACTGATCAATTTAGTTTCTAATGTTAAAGACAATTGGGTAGGTGGGAAGAAATCGTACTCGATCGCATAACCTGGTCGGAACATTTTTGCTTGCTCAAAACCTGGTATTAATCTTAAGGCTTTAAATTGTACATCTTCCGGAAGAGAAGTCGAAAATCCATTTACATAAATTTCGCATGTGTTCCATCCTTCAGGTTCAACAAAAATCTGATGTCTGTCACGCTCCGCAAAACGGTTAATTTTATCTTCAATGGATGGACAGTATCTCGGGCCTAAACCTTTAATTCTTCCAGTAAACATTGGCGACTTTTCAAACCCTTCTTTTAAAGTTTCATGAACATCTCCATTGGTATAGGTGATCCAGCAACAACGCTGATCGGTTGAAACTTCGGTATCGGTATAGGAGAATTTACCTGGGTTTTCGTCTCCCCATTGTTCTTCCATTTTGGTATAATCCAAACTTCTTCCATCTACACGTGGGGGAGTGCCGGTTTTCATTCGGCCCGCTTCCATGCCTAGCTCTACCAGTTGTTCGGTAATTCCTGTTGACGCTCTTTCTGCCGTTCTACCTCCTCCAAATTTCTTTTCTCCTATGTGCATTACACCATTTAAAAAGGTTCCGTTGGTAAGCACTACTGCAGTGCTTTCTATCTTGATACCTAAAGATGTTTTAACCCCATATACCGTATTATCTTTTACCAATAGGCCTACAACACTATCTTGCCAGATATCAAGGTTTGGTGTTCTTTCTAATGCTAAACGCCATTCTTCTGCAAAGCGCATCCTATCAATCTGTGCTCTTGGGCTCCACATGGCAGGGCCTTTTGATTTGTTAAGCATTCTAAATTGAATAGTCGATTTATCTGAAATAATACCAGAGTAACCGCCCATAGCATCTACCTCTCGAACAATCTGTCCTTTAGCTACGCCACCCATAGCAGGGTTACAACTCATCTGGGCAATAGTACCCATATTCATTGTTATTAATAAAACAGATGATCCTAAATTGGCAGCAGCAGCAGCAGCTTCACAGCCTGCATGACCAGCACCAACAACAATCAAATCGTATTTTGAAAACATTTTATATTATATTTCTTTAATTGTTCCACGTGGAACAATTGGTTTACTGGCTTATTATAGTTTGTCTGAAAGTGATAGAAAACTATTAATTTTATTTTAATTATATATCCTTCGACTACGCTCAGGATGACATTTCCCTTTTGTGTTTTACTAATGTTCCACGTGAAACATAACGTAGAAAACATCTTTGAATTGCAATCGTTTATTCTGAAAGTTCAAGCCAGCGCATGGTGAATTCGTCAAGCTTGGCCTGAAGCGATTCTATCTCGTTGGAAACTTCCTGGATTTTTACATAGTCGGCCGCATCAATTTTAACCAGGCTTTCATTAAGCAAAGCTATTTTGTTTTCTGTTTCTGTGATACCTTTTTCACTATCTTCTAATTCTTTCTGCTCCTTGAAACTTAATTTTTTTACCGCTTTAACAGATACTTGTTCTGTGGTTGGGGCAGGGGTTTTCTTAGTTTCTGCTTTTGCTTTTGGTTGCTCTAAACTTAAACGATACTCAGAATAATTGCCGTTATAAATTTTAACTACACCTTCGCCTTCCATGATAAATAGTTGATCGCTCATTTTATCGAGCAGGTACCTGTCGTGAGAAACGAGCATTAATATGCCAGGAAAGTTTTCTAAAAATTCTTCAAGAACATTTAGTGTGTCGATATCCAGATCATTTGTTGGCTCATCCAAAATTAAAAAGTTTGGATTTTGCATCAGTACTTTCATCAGGTTCAAACGCTTCTTTTCTCCACCACTTAGTTTTTCAACCATGCCGTGTTGTTTCTTTGGCGGGAAGAGAAATAGGGTTAATAGGGCAGAGGCTGTAATTACAGAACCATCAGCCATTTTGATATATTCAGCATCAGATTTTACAATATCAATTACCCTTTCCTTTGGATCGAAAGTTAAACCGCCTTGTTTGTAGTAACCGAAAACAGTAGTTTCACCGGTATCTACTTTACCAGCATCTGGTTTCAATTGGCTGGTAATAATATTTAACAGGGTCGATTTTCCTGTTCCGTTTTTTCCGGCTAAACCAATACGGTCGCCTTTTTTAAAGGTATAACTAAAGTCGTTGATGATCGGACGTCCGTCAAATGCTTTTTTAATGTGTTCCAGTTCAATTATTTTCCCACCTTGGCGAGACATCTTCATTTGGAGGTTAATACTCTGATTATCAGTCTTTTTCTTGGTTTTTTCCTCTAAATCGTAAAAAGCATTAATTCTTGCGTTAGATTTCGTCGCCCGGGCCTGTGGCATACGTCTCATCCACTCTAATTCTTTCTTTAATAGCTGTTGGTTCTTATGTAAAACCGTTGCGTCTAAGGCCTCCCTTTCGCTTTTCTTTTCTAAGAAGTAAGCATAATTTCCGTTATAGTTAAATATTTTTCCTCTATCTAACTCCACAATGGTATTACAAACATTATCCAAAAAGTATCTATCGTGGGTAACGAGTAAAATTGTTTTTTGTCCGGTAGTTAACAATTTTTCCAGCCATTCAATGGTGTCAATGTCCAAATGGTTGGTTGGCTCATCAAGCACCAAAATTTCCGGATCTTCGATTAAAAGCTTAGCCAGGGCCAAACGTTTCTTTTGTCCACCAGATAGGGTAGATATTTTCTGTTGAAGATGAGTAATACCCATTCTGTTTAAAATGGTTTTAATCTCATGTTCATATTCCCAGGCATTGTGTTCGCTTAATTCTTCATACAACCGATTAAGCGTTTTTTCGTCTGGATTAGGGTTTTCAATTAATTCTTCATATTCCTTAATCAACTGTTGTTGTTTATTCTCAAGAGAGAATATGTGGTCGCTAATAGAAAAACCTTCTGTAAATTGTGGTTCTTGATCGAGAAAACCGATTTTAACAGCTTTATTTTTAACAATTTTACCTTCGAGCGGAGGGAACCTTTCTGCCAATAATTTCAAAAGTGTACTCTTACCTGCACCATTAATTCCAACCAACGCCACGCGCTGACCAGAGTTAATACCCAAGGTTAAATTTTTAAATAGCCATTCGTCATGATAACCATGCCCTAAGCCTTCTGCCGCAATTAGTGTGCTCAATTTTTTTGTATTTCGGATTTATAAAGGAAAATTAGTGCAAAAGTAAGTATAAAATATTTGGAACGGCATAAACAAATTGTAAAGGGCTTCTGTATCAGCTAAAAATGGCAGAATATTGATGTATTGGATTATCTGTTCAGTAGTTCATATGCCATTTGCTGCATCATTTCAGTAAAAAGAAAACAGCGGTCGGACTCGCTCCACCGCTGCTTCAATCATTAACTAAAACTAAACTTTATCTTGATATAATGCACAGGGTATAAATTCTAGCGCACTATGTAATTGCCGTTTTTTGAATATAAGACTGCAGTTGGTTGAAAATGTTGCAGGGAATTTCGGTGTATTATACCAGTATAGTCTAATTGTCGACGAACGCCCATAACTATTAGACGAACGGGAACCAAGCGCAGGAAGGTATTCCAAACAAATTGATAACAATAGATTTAAAATAGCTGTTAAAATGTACTATACAGCAAAGTCTGATTGAAAGAGCTGGCAAAAAACTTAAGGAAAATTAAGGGTTGAGACGG
This sequence comes from Pedobacter sp. R-06, assembly GCF_049913135.1. Lineage (NCBI taxonomy): Bacteria > Pseudomonadati > Bacteroidota > Sphingobacteriia > Sphingobacteriales > Sphingobacteriaceae > Pedobacter > Pedobacter sp. R-06. The sequence continues at coordinate 5,730,619 of NZ_CP183977.1, forward strand.
GTTTGGTTCGGAGTTGGTTCGGACTTAAGACAGAGTTGTGACAATGGTACCCGAACAAAGCCCGTTTAAACTCCGAAATTTATGCATTAAAAATGCTAGTAATGGTTTACTTGAATAAAAGTAAATAACAGGGGAGTCAAGTGCTGTGGTTAGTTGGTTCTGCCATGCAAATGATAAAAGGCTGGTAGATAACCTGAAAATGAATGTAATGCGTAACTAAAAAGAAGCTTAGATCAGGCCAACTTCTGCTCTATAGCTTAAATATTCATCTTCTTTCTGCGTCATAAGGCTTTTAGCGGCTTTTCCTTTGTCTTTGTAACCCAGTAAATGGAGCGTACCATGGATCATAATGCGGCAAACCTCATCAAACTCCAGTGTTTTGAAGGTTTTGGCGTTTTCTTTAACGCGCTCAATGCTGATGAAAATATCGCTTACAATCTGTTTTTCTTCTTCTGAGTTATCGAAAGTAATGATATCGGTATAAGTATCATGGTTTAAATATTGCTGGTTGATACCCAGCAGGTATTCGTCGCTACAGAAAATGAAATTAAGTTCCTGCAATTTAAAGCCTTCTCTTTCGATGGTAGCCTTAATCCACTTCTTCACCTTAAGTTTCTGAGGAAGATTATAGCTAACTGATTCTGTGAAAAATGATATTGCAGGCATGTTATTGTGTTTATGGCCGCAAATTTAATTAAAAATTTAAAGTGGTGCGTAGAGGCGGCATCATAAATATAGATTTGTCATCCTGAGCCTGTCGAAGGACCTCTTGGATGTCTTGCAAAGCGTTTCGACAAGCTCAACGTGACAAATTCGATGGGAATCAAGTTCAGCATGACGAAGCACCTGGTATCATCGTTCCATATTCAACGACTTTAAATATTCAGCGATCTTGTTTTTATAGTAATAATTTAAACTAGGAGGCATTTTTTGCAGCATATCATTACCGTTTTGTTGCTGTTTTTTAAACTGATCGACCATTTTTTGATAAGATGGGGGGAACTCTTTAGCGGCTTTACTTTCCCGTTTAGCATCTTCTTCCTGATCGCGTTCGGCTTTTTCTGCCTCTAATAACTTTGTTAAGAGATCTTTTTGCCTGTTTAGGGTTTCTTGTTGCAAACGCTTGTTAACCAGATCGCTCTCGGTTTGTTTCATTTCTTTAATGGCTTCGTTTAGGTTGCCCATTTTACCGGTTCCATCTTTGTTCTCTTCACGGTTAATCTTTTCGAGCGCCTGACGGATCATCTGTTGCTGCTGGGCCATTTTGCCAAACTCCTGGCTCATTTGTCCTTTGCCAACTGTACCCTTATTGTCACCTGATTTTTGCATTTGCTCCCGGGCTTTTTGCATGCTTTTGTTCAACTGTTCCTGCATCTGCGAAAGCTGCTTCATCCCTTGCTTTTGTTTCTTTCCACTGCCACCTTTACCATTTTTCTGCATGTTTTGCAGCTGACTTAGCGCTTCACTTAACATCAAGGTTAGATTATTGATAGAAGTCATGGTAAACTGCTGAAAACGATTAGCCTCAGGCGTTCTTCTATCACCCAAACTTTCCAAACTTTTATCCAGGTTGAAATTGATCTTGTTCATCTCCTCGTTAACCGTCGATTCTATCTGCGGAACACGCTTGCTTAAACTGTACAAGCTATCGGCAATGGTTTTAAGGTTGTCTTTAATGCTGCGTTGTTTCTGAACATTACTGGTATAAGAAGGATCGGCCGCATTCATTTTCTTTAAAGCAAGCATTACTTTTTCCTGATCGAAAGAGGTAGTTAGTAAGTTTTCCAAGAGGCGACGCAACTCTTTTGCATTCAGGTTGTTTTCCATTTCTTCGCCCTGCTGTTGCATATCACTCATTTTTTTAGACAGCTTTTCCATCTGCTCGCCAGCCTTTTGCTGTTTCTGGCTTGCATTTTTCGAATCCTTTTTATCTAAAGCATCTTTACTGTCCTGTTGTTCTTTTTGTATATCCTGTACCTCTTTTTCAGGATTTTCGAAAGGATTTGGCCTTTCAAGTGATTGATTTTTTTCTTCCAGTTTTTTCAGATCGTCTTTCAGGTCTTTCATCTCCTTGTTAAGTACATCCTGTTTTTGCTTTAACGATTCATTGTCCTGTTTTTTATCTTTGGTTTGCTCAGCAAGTTCCTTTTGCGCTTTAGCCAGTTCATTTAAACGATCGATATCGGTTTGAAGGTTTTGTTCGAATTCTAGTTGTTTGTAGAGTTCTAAGATCCTGTCGAGTTCGTTTTTGAGGGTTTTATTGTCCAATTGCATTTTTGAGAGTTCGTTCTGCGTTTGGTCTTTATTTTTCTCATTCATCAGATTTTGCAGCTTTTGCAAAAGTTCTTTTGTTTTCTCATCCAGTACATTATCAAACAGGTCTTTAATCTGCTTCTGTTTTTCCAGCAGCTCTTCAGTTTGCTTTTGGTCTTCCTGTTGCTGAATATTTTTATCGTTCTGTTCTTTTATTTCCTTAACAACTTCATCAAGCTGTTTTTGCTTGTCTAAAAGGGCTTCAATCTGTTTTTTATCTTCGAAAGAAATCTGTTTTTTATCGATGAGGCTTTCGGCCACTTTTTTACTTTCTTTTTCGATGGTATTGGCTAAACGTATGGCCGATTGCATTTTCTGTTTTAATGCCTGGTTGCTCGCATTTACTTGTTCGGCGGTTTCTTTTTTGGTAGGTTGTTTAAAGGTTTTAATTTCCGATCGGGTAACTTTTGCCCCATTTACGCCATCGTTATCGGCTACTTCAAAATAATATTCAATTTCCTGACCAGGTTTGGCAGCGGCTGTTTTTAAATCCCAGAAATAGAAAAAGCTATTTTCGGTCACATTGCTTTTAATGGCAATATTTTTGCTAACCGTACCCACAATGCGGTTATTTTCTTTGATATTGTATTTAAAACTTAAGCGGCTAAAACCATAATCGTCAGTTACTTGTCCGCTAAAATATAAAGCTTTATTGCTCACAGAATCGGGCTTTTCTTCAACGTTGATACCCGGTGCCTGATCTTTAACAACGGTAATTTGGTGTGAAAGCGAATCCCTGATTGTTACATATTGGTTTTTAGGCGTGATGCTATATTTTGAATTATTCCTGATGGTTGCATTAAAAGCCGATTCGTTATCCTCAACTTTTAAAACGTTTTCGGTTCCATTTAAAATGAACAGCAGTGAACTGCTCTGGCCGGTTTTAAAGTTCCAGGTAACTTTTGTGCCTTCGGGCAGGAGCATATCGCCAACATTGGCAATCAGTTCCTGTTTTTTACCCAGATAAGCAGGGTAATTTAAAGTTGCGGTTGCATTTAGTAGTTCAGGGCGTGGTTTAACCGAAACTGTAAAAACAGCTGAACTAAAGCCACCACCTTTAAAAACCAATTTTTTATCGCTCTGTATATTTTTGATGCTGTAATTAAACTTGCTGATATTTTCTTTTTCGAGTTTATAGGTATTTTTTCCGTCTTCAACGTAAATTTCGGCAGGGAGTTCGTCGCCGGCCAGTTTAACGTTTAGGGTTACATCATCACCCTGAGTAACGGTTAAACTCTTATTTAAAACCGTGAAACTGAAAGGCGCTTTAGGTGCAATGTATTCGTCATACTTAAAAAAACTGTTTGTGCCCTCGCGTAAAATAGCAGGTGCGATAATGGCAATTAGGAGAATAATAGAAAGGGGAACAAAAAGATATTTTAAATATTTCCGGTTATCATTAATGCTAACGGCGTTGTAAAAGGGGACAGGTTTAAGCTCCAGGATCTTTTGATCGATACTGGCAAGAATGAGACGGTTGTTTTCGGGGTGATTTTCAGATAAATGATGAAGTTGCAGCGTATTGAGCAATTTATCTTTAATATCGGAAAAGTGATTTCCGATGATAACCGATGCTTCGTCGAAAGTAAGGTGTTTGCCTAATTTGAGCATCGATAGCAAGGGTTTGATGATTAGAAAGCCAACAAGTAAGGCCCCAACAAGTAAATAAGCAAAAAATACAAAGGTTTTAAAACCTGCAGTTGGATTGAGGTAATAAAGACTCAAAAAAACAATCAGATACAGGCCTAAAAGTATGGCTGCGGCATAAATACTCCCACGCAAAATTTTATTCAGGTAAAATTTGCGGATAAACTCATCAATCTTCCGTAATAAATCGCTGTAGTTATTGCTCACCATATCACTGTAAATGTAAAAATAGTTCTAATCAATTGAAAGAAATCTGATATTAGCATAACGTGTTTATTACAAATCGGTTATCAATTTTGATTATTTACTGGTTTTTTATCGAAACTCTCTTAAAATAATGAAAACGGTAAAAATAAGACAAACGTTTGATTAGTTGCATTGAGCTGGATTTTGCATCAAAATGCGTTAAAAGATCAACAATGGGTTGATTCTTATTAAATGAAAAAATATCTTTGGCCTATCATCCGCTCCGAATAACTAACAAAATCACCCTTTTTATTTTCTTAGGAATTCCTATTAATGGACTATGTTGTTGATTTAACGTCGGGTTGTTTACAAACTTTTCAAACAGTTTACCGTTTGTTCAACCAAAAACTTTATGCCTATGTACTGAAAAAAACAGGTTCAGTTTATATGGCTGAAGAGGTGGTGCAGCTTACTTTTATCAGGCTTTGGGAAAAGAGGGAAAATCTTTCTTCGGAATATAGTTTATCAGCTCAGATTTTCCGTATTGCTGGAACTATCCTTATCGATCAGCTTAGGAAAGAGGCTGTTGGCAAAAAACATTTAACGGTGGTTGAAAATGATTATGCCCTGCAGAATGAAGTTGATCAACCAGAAATGCATCATGCGCTTGAGCAGGCCATCGAACAAATGGCCCCTGTTAGGAAAAAAGTTTTCAAATTAAGTAAAGTAGAGGGTTATTCTTATAAAGAAATTGCAGAAATGCTTTCTATTTCTCCAAAAACTGTCGAAAATCACATATCGCAGGCATTAAAACAGTTAAGAGCAGCATTTTCTTCTATTATTTCTTTGGCTATTATCATGTCGGCCATTATTAATAAATAATTATAGCTTTTTTGACCGTCATAACCGCTATTTTAAGAAATAATATAAAATAATTTCAGCCTAATAGGGGTAAAGTACTTTCAAAAACGTAATGTAGTTATGCAAATCAACCAAAAGCTTGTTGAGAAGTTTTTTGCCGGCCAGTGTACTGCCGAGGAAGCCCGCATGGTAAGTAAATTTTTAGCTGATGGAGACAACCGTGAAATTTATTTAAACAGCGAGGAATGGGAGCATTTTGAACCGAATGAAAAAGTTGATGGCGAAGTATCAGACCGGATTTATGTAAATGTATTAGACCATATCCACGATACTATAGAAGTGAAGAGAAGCCGGCTACGTTATTTAGCTTATGCCGCCTCGATTGCATTGATTGCTACCATAGGATTGGTGGTTTATAAATTTAACAGTAATCAGGTTTCTACCGCTAATGTTACTGCTTTAACTAAAGCGAGAGTGCCTGCCAGGGTTGCTAAGTTCATAACCAATACATCTTCTATAAAACAGACGCACACACTTCCGGATGGAACCATTGTTGAACTAGATCCAAACAGTGAGGTGAGTTATTTTCCGTTTGATCAGGGAAAAAGAGATGTGGTTTTGACAGGACAGGCATTGTTCAGGGTACATAAAGATAAGACAAAACCTTTTACGGTTTTTGCCAATAACCTTGCTACTACTGCTTTAGGTACCGTTTTTAAAATTACAGCCTTCAAAAAAGGTCTTTATACCAAGGTGAAGTTAATTGAAGGAAAGGTGGTGGTTAAACCCCAGCAAAAACTTTTATCGGCAGGTGTTAAAACCGTTTATTTATTACCGGGGAAAGTATTTACGGTAAATATGCAAACCTATGTTGCAAATGTGAAAGAGGTTAATATCCTGCCGGCTAAGAAACTGGAAGTTTTAGATCAGAATAAGGCTATTGTTACCGAAAATGCCATTATTTTCGACAATGAATCTTTAGCCGGCGTTTTTGATGCACTTGAAACGAAATTGAACATTAAAATAAAATATTCTGCGGGTCAGTTAAACAAAAAAGTATTTACTGGACAATATGAATTCGGACGCGATGACATTGACTCTTTCTTAAATATGCTTTGTTCGCTCAATAACCTGACCCCAGAAAAAACAGCCGTGGGATATAATATAAAGAAGAAGTAAACAAAAACCCTAAACACAACTAGACCAAACTAACTAACTTCATGATTAAAATTTTTACTAAAAGGAACGTTCCAAAACGTGTCTTACTGCTACTGCTTTGCCTTTATCTGGGGTTAAGTGCTTATGCACAAACGCCATCTGTTAAAGGGGTTATTAAAGACGCAAAAGAAACCATTGTAGGCGCAACTGTTATCGCTCAAAATGTACAAACGGGGGTTAAAACAACAACCTCATCTGATAAGAACGGTGTATTTAGCTTTCCAAGACTAGTGGCAGGGCCATACAGGTTCACCATCAATTTTATTGGTTACGAAACAAAAACAGTTACCGGCCAAGTTAAAGACGGAGGAACTTTCTCGCTTTCTATTGAACTACGAGAAAGTAATACGTTGCTTGATAAAGAGGTCGTTGTAACAGGTACAGGTATCAATAGGAATAGAAACACCTTTACGGGGAGTACAGCCACATTTTCTGGTGATGACTTAAAAATGGTTGGGAATAACAACATTATCCAAAGTTTAAGAACATTAGATCCTTCTTTTTTATTGATAGAAAATAATTTAGCGGGTTCTAATCCAAATGTTTTACCTGTTATTGAGGTAAGGGGTAAAAGTAGTGTACCAAGTGCCAGTTTAAGAGATCAGTTTGGAGGAGATCCGAACCAGCCATTATTTATTTTAGATGGTTTCGAATCAACTTTACAAACCATTGTGGATTTGGATATTAACAGGGTGGGATCGGTTACGATATTAAAAGATGCGGCATCAACAGCTCTTTATGGGGCCAGGGCATCAAACGGCGTGGTTGTTATTGAAACCATCAGACCAAAATCGGGAGAACTTCAGTTTACTTATTCAAATGATTTCAGGGTAGAAAGTCCTGATTTATCTGGATACAATTTGATGAATGCAACCGAAAAGCTAGAATTCGAAAGGTTATCGGGAAGATATTCTGCAGCAGACGGAAACCCAACGCAACAGGTTTATTTAGATCAACTGTATAATTCGCATTTAGCCAAAATTAAAAGAGGGGTTGATAGTTATTGGCTAAGCGAACCTATACAAACTGGCTACAGCAACAACTCATCCGTTTTTGTACAGGGTGGGGATAATACTTTTACTTATGGCGTAGGGATGAATTATAAAACCCAAACCGGTGCGATGAAAGGCTCAGGAAGAGATAGCTATAGTGGAAGCATTAATCTTACTTACCGGAAAAACAAGTTAAACGTTAATAATATTACCTACATCAGGGGTTATTCTGCTTATAATTCTCCTTATGGCTCCTTTTCAGATTATGTAAATGCAAATCCATATTTTGAAAAGAACTACACCGACCGATATTTAGAGATTTCGAGACAGTCAAACGGTGTGGAGATTAAAGTTAGGAATCCGTTGTATGATGCCACTCTTCCGCAATACGACAATACTAAAAATTTAGAGGTTCAGAACAATTTAAATATCAATTATGATTTAACGCCCGATTTAAGATTAAATGGTGCGGTTCAACTTACAAAGGGTAATAAAAAAGGAAAGATTTTTAGGGCACCAGAAAGTAGTGATTTTGAAGATGTTACTTTATTAAGAAAGGGAACTTATCAGGATAGTAGTTCGAATAATTTATCTTATCAGGCAAATCTGTTGCTTACCTACTATAAAGCAATTGCCCAAAAGCATGTTTTGAATGCAAATTTTAGGGCAACAATTAATGAAAAGCAGGATGATAGTTTTATCACCCTTTCTGAAGGTTTCCCGCAAGGAAGCAATGGGAATCCGCGGTTTGCCTATGGTTATGCCGAGAACGGAGCGCCTAAAGCTGCATCTAGTATTTACAGAACACTAAACGGAACTCTTTCTGCAAACTATGCTTACGATAATAGATTTTTGGCGGATGCTTCTTACCGTTTGGATGGTTCGACCGCTTTTGGAAGAAATAAGCAGTTTTCGCCATATTATTCGGTTGGTTTAGGCTGGAACATTCATAACGAAGAACTTTTTAAAGGAAAAAGTTGGATAAACAGATTAAAGCTATTCGGGAATATTGGAGTAACGGGTAATCAGAATTACGGAAATGTAACCTCTGTATCCGTTTATAATTACAACAGTAATAGCAATTACAATCAATTTGGACAAGGCATTGATTTAAGCACTCTTGGAAACCCAGATTTAGCCCCACAAAAAACAAGACAAATTAGTGGAGGATTGGATTTTATGCTTTTTAACACCAGGTTTACGGGTTACATTAATGCCTACACTAAAAAAACAGACCCATTAGTGGTAGCGGTTGATTTACCCTCATCAACAGGTGTTTTTAGCTATCCTTTAAATGCGGGTACCTTAACTTATAAAGGGGTAGAAGTGAAATTAAATTATTCGCCCATTTATAATACCGCAAAAAGAGTTGTATTGATGCTTGGTCTTACGGGCTCGATGTTTAAGAGTAAATATGCAGGCTTTGGAAACACATTGAACTCATTAAACAAACAACAGGAGTTAAGTAAAAGTATTTTGAGATTTACAGATGGGTATAGTGCTGAAACCATTTGGGCTGCCAAGTCTTTAGGTATCGATCCGGCAACAGGAAGGGAAGTATTTTTAACACCAAGTGGCCAATACTCATTTGATTATAATGCCGCTAATATATTGCCGGTAGGAAATACAACACCAACGGTTGAAGGCGTATTTACCACAAACCTAATGTTTAAAGGATTTACTTTTGGCGTTAATGTAAGGTATAAGCTCGGGGGAGATGTATTTAACAAGGTTTTATTTGATAAGGTTGAAAATATCAGCTTTTCGAATATAACGCTTAACCAGGATAAAAGAGCCTTGTATGACAGGTGGCAAAGCCCTGGAGATGTGGCACAGTTTAAATCTATATCGCAAACCGCTACCACTCCGATTTCTTCAAGATTTGTACAAAAGGAAAATATAATAACTGGTGAGGCCATCAATATTGGCTATACTTTCGACAATAAAACCTGGGTTAAAAAGTTGGGCATGCGCTCTTTCGCCGTTAATGCACTGGCAAACGATATTTTCACCGCATCGACCATTAGGCAGGAGCGAGGTATAGATTATCCTTTTGCCAGAACCGTATCATTTAGTTTTAGGGCCTCATTTTAATAAATATATAGATGAAAAAGAATTGTATAAAATTATCTGTAGCAGCAATTGTATTGACGCTGTTATTGGGCGCTTGCAAAAAATTCCTTAACGTTCAACCAGAAGATAAGGTTATAGAAGCGCAGGTATTTTCAAGCAAAAGCGGAATTAATACGGCATTAAATGGCTTGTATATAAACCTGGCTAAATCTAATCTATATGGAGAAAACCTTACCCTTTCTACAGTGGAGATTTTAGCACAGCGATATAATGTGCCATCAACGCATAGTTTATATAAAATTGCCTCTTATGCCTATGGGGATAAACCGGCAACCACCAAATTCGATGCCATTTGGACTGACGCCTATTCTACGATTCTAAATATCAATAGTTTTTTAGAAAATCTTGAGAAATATACTGGCGTATTGGATACGAAAACGGAATCTCTTTATAAGGGAGAGGCTTTGGCCATGAGGGCTTTACTTCACCTGGATCTTTTAAGACTATATGGCCCTAAATACAATTCAGCAGATTCGACCAAACAATCTATTCCATATTACGAAAACAGTCAATCGAAAATTAATCCGCTTTTGCCCGCAAATCAAATCATGCAAAAGGTTTTGAGCGATCTTCAGCACGCAGAAGAATTACTCAAAAATGATATCATTATTACTGCGGGGATTAATCCTCCCGCTGCAAATGCGGAGGTTGATTTTGTTAACAATAGTCGCAACTACCGCTTAAATTATTATGCTGTTAAAGGTTTATTGGCCAGAGCCTACCTATATCGCGGAGACAAAGTATCGGCACTCGCGGCAGCGAAATCAGTTATTCAGCAGGCCGATAAATTTAAGTGGACTACCACCACCAATGCCTTAAGTGAGAAAGTAAATCCTGACCGTGTATTTTCTACTGAAATGATATTTGGGACAATGAATACCCAGCTTTACAACAATTACCTTGCGCTGTTTGATCCGGCGGTTACAGAGGGCAACATTTTGGCGCCTGCACCAGCAAGATTAACAGCCGTTTTCGAATCTAACGAAAGCGATTATAGGTATAACTTAAATTGGCAGATCCCATCAACTGGTATAAAAAGCTACAGAACCTTTTATAAATATGCAGATGTTGTAGATAAAACCAAAACTTTCAGGTTTACCATTCCGCTTTTAAAAATTAGTGAGATGTACTACATCGCTGCTGAATGTGAACCAGTTGCTGCAGATGGGATTAACCAATTAAATGTGGTGCGTCTTAACAGGGGCTTAGCTAACCTATCTACTACCGTGAATGTAAATACCGAACTACAAAAAGAATATCAAAAGGAATTTTTTGGAGAAGGACAGCTGTTTTATTACTACAAACGCCGGAATGTAACCTCGGTAGGTAACGGAACCGGCAGTGGCAATATTACCATTGTTCCGGTAGTGCCATTACCATTATCAGAAAGTCAATATCGTTAACCAAAAAAAATTAATCCAATGAAAGAAATTAAATTTTATACTGCAGGTTTACTGATATTGATATTGGCAAATTCTTGCAAAAAAAACCTGGAAACCTACAGTGGTAAAAACAATATCTATTTTAATGAAGCTGGGAGATTGCCCGCTTTTACTGGCGAAGTAATTAGGGATTCGACCGTGATGTCTTTTTCCTTGGCGAAAAGTACAGATTCAGTTGTAAATATGATAATCAAAACAACTGGTACAGTAAGCGATAAAGACCGTTCTTATAAACTGATAATCGATCCGGTTTCGACGGCCATAGAAGGAAAACATTACGATGCTTTACCTCAAACATTCAGTATCAAAAAAAATAAACTTCAGGATACCGTTAAGATTAAATTTCATAGATCTGTTGATATGCAGGCACAGAATTTTACACTGTTTTTTAAGCTCGAAGCCAACGAAAACTTTAGTGCCGATATGGTAGATAAATTAATTAATGCTACCACGGGGCAAAGACTAAGCTTTATCAGATACCGGTGGTTTATAAATGATATTATTAAAAAACCAGGTAGGTGGTTAGATGGGTACCTAGGTACTTTTACTAGGAAAAAGTTGAGTTTGATTGTTCAGGTATTGGGGATAGACCCGGCCTACATGGACACCTCGATGTCGATTGCTGAGCTTACTGCATATGGAAAATTTATGCAGCGTTATTTGAACGATCAAAAAGCAGCAGGAAAAACCATTTACGAAGAAGACGGATCAGAAATGATTATGGGTTCTTCTGTTCAATAAATCTATCTCTTAAATTAATTGATTATGACTTTCAAGAAATATATATTAATAATTGCGCTTTGCATTACAGGAGGGTTTAATGCCTGTAAAAAAGACCTGGGCAATTACAATTATAATGATATAAATGAATTATCTGCTGTTGGGGGTATTGCGCCAGATTTAACTGCAATATATAGTAAACAATTCGTTTTAAAACCTGATTTGAAGTTTACACAGGATGCCGGAGCAGACGAATCCAAATACAGTTACGAGTGGTCTTACATTGGGCCGAATGGATTAGGCGGCTCAAAGCTTTTTACATTGGCCACAACAAGGAACCTCGATTTAAAAATGACAATTATTGCTGGTACTTATCAGTTCTATTATTCTGTTACTGATAAAAATACCGGAGTTAAATTCAGGTATCCTTTTACATTAAAAGTGGTAAATGAGATCAATGAAGGCTGGATGCTGATGTGTGATGTATCGGGAAAAGCCAGAGTAGATATGCTTTCGTTAAATACCAACAATGCCTTCGACTTGATTATAGATTTATTGGCCACAACTGGCTCAGACCTAAAACTAGATGGAAAACCCGTAATGGCTTATACCTATAACACGGGTCTTTTACTTGGCCCCGATCAAATTAGTTATGGTGTTTATTTCGGTACTGATAAAAGCACTCAAAAGGTCGACCCTAATACATTTAAATGGACAAAAACCATGGGGTTAACATATGAGATGTATGGAAACATTCCTGAGGGTTTTTATGCAGATGTTATTAAACAACGCGCAGGAAGCGCCGCATATATGATTGGAAATCAGGATGCTTATTATTACGAGCGAGTACAAAGCATATATTATTCTGCGCCCATAAATTATATAACAGCCGAGCAAAAAGGATTTAAGGTTGCTCCTTTCATTGCAGGAAATCCGGCTATTGTGAGTAACGCACATGCTATATTTTACGATACCACCAACCGTAGATTTGTAAAACATACTGGTTCAGCGGCAACTTGTACAACATTGCCAAACCCTCCGGATGCACAGAAGTTGTTCAATTTTACTACCGGAATGGATTTGGTTTATATGCAATGGGTAGCCTTTAATGGCGGTGAGGTATTTAGTGTGCTCAAAGATCCCAGCTCATCAAAACGCTACCTGGCCCGATTTAACAGCGGTAACAATGCCCAGTCTTACTATGCCGAGATTTTAGCAACAGATTTTGCCAATGCGGAATTCTATGCGGTAAGCCCTGATTTAGGTTATATTTTTTATAGCGTTGGCGGTAAAGTTTACGAATACGATATGTCTTTAAAATCGACCAAACTGATGCTTGATATGGGAACGAAGAAAATCTCTTTCTTACAGTTTTATGAGTTTAAGAATACCACAAAATACAAAGACTCAAATAAGTTAATGGTTGCATCATACGATCTGGCATTACCTGAAGGTCAAAACGGAAGCCTTAACGTTTATACTGTTCCACCTGTAAATGGCGATTTGATACCATATAACAATTATAGCGGCTTCGGAAAAATTAAGAGTCTAACTTACAGAGAGCGTTAATCAAAATTCTTCAACATACAAATTAAACCAATGAAAATTAAAGCATTATTAAGCACCGTTTTGTGCATCATTACACTTACCGCAATGGCGCAGGCGCCAGTTGAAGTAAAAGGTCTTTTAAAAAAGAAAAGATCATCAGCCGTTAAACTATTTAAGGTGAAATACGGAAAGAGTATAGAAATTGCGAATGCCAGTCCAAGTGCCAATGGCCAGTTTGGTTTTTTGTTCTATCCGGAGTACGAAGGTTTATATGTAATCGGTACAGGTAACGAAAACAGCCCGAACGATAATTATAAATTCTATTTTAAGGGAGGCGAGCAGTTATCAATAAGTCTGTTGGATTCGAGTTACGTATTAACCGGAAAACTAAACTCAAAAGAAAATGTGGTATTAACGCAGTGGCATGATTTAACTTTTCCATTGGAGCAAAAGGCCATCAACTTTATGAAAGTGCAGAGTACTTTTGTTGATTATTTCCCTCAACAAGAAGAAATTGTAGCGAAAAGTAAAACGTTCTTAAACGGAAAAAGCACAGGTAACGCAAAATTTGATAAACAGATTAAAGATATTATGGCTTTAGATCTGGCCAGTTATGCGACTAACTTTTTAAATACACCCCGTTCTGCACATCCTTCGGTTGAAGAGTACAGTAATTTTTACAGCAGTTTAAAAGCAGTAGATTTCGCAAAAACAACCGATAAGGTGTACAATTATCCATGGGGTTACCGCACCCTTTCGGGCATCATCAGTGTAAATATGCGTCAGGATGGCAAAGCCTATAAAAGAGGAGTAGAGGGAGTAGATATTTTTGCTTCTTATCTTCCAAATGACACTTTAAAGGGTGATTTGGCTTTAGAAAATGCTGCCGGTTATAAAGCAATAGGCGATTATCAAACCTTAATGGCAAAATATGATAAATACGTGATTACCAAAGCACAAAAAGAGCGTAGCAGCAACATTATGAACCCCTTATTAACCTATAAACCAGGTACCGATGCTTACGAATTTTCTTATGCAGACAACAATGGTAAAATGCATAGCTTGAAAGATTTTAAAGGAAAGGTGGTATTGGTTGATACCTGGGCAACCTGGTGCGGACCTTGTAAGGCTGAAATTCCATTTCTAAAGAAGCTGGAAGAGGAGATGAAAGGGACAGATGTGCAGATCATCAGTTTATCTACCGATGCTGAAAAGGATAAAGAAAAATGGCTTAAAATGATCAAAGATGAAAATTTGGGCGGCTTACAGCTTTTTGCAGGCGGACCAGCTAATGAGTTTTCTAAATACTATAAAATTAATACCATTCCCCGTTTTTTGGTTTTCGATAAACAGGGCAAAATTGTAACCGTTGATTCACCCCGTCCTTCTCAGCCAGAGTTAAAAGCTTTATTGCAAAAAACGCTAGCCAATTAGGTTATTGCTTTGCCGCTATCTCGGCGGCAAAGCTTTTTACATTTTCTTTTACCAAATGATAACAATAAAAAAACTATTGCTGGCTACGCTTTTGCTCTTTTTTTTACCCAGGGCATATTGCCAGAATGATAGCATACAAATTAGCGGGCGATTAAAAGGCCTGGGAAATAAATCGGTTTGGATTTCTTTTGCTGATGATGCTGGTGTATCCAGAAGTTACAGGGCAAATGCCAGTAACGATGCCTTTTCTTTAAAGGTGCCCCGTTTGCAAAGACCTGCCATTGCCCGGTTTGATGTTTCGATATCAAGGGGTTTAAATGCGACAAACGACAACAAAACCGTGTCGAATCCGGCGCCCGTTCTCGATCTGTTTGTTTTTGATAAAAGCATACAAATAACTGGCGATGCCTTATTGGTTCAGTTTGCTAAAGTAAGTGGAGATGAAGAAAACCATGTGTTTGACACCTATAAACAGCTGGTAAAAAAAGATGAAATGCGTAATTACGAAATTATGCAGTTGCTTTTTAATGGAGAAAAAAATACGAATGCGGCGCAATCAAAGGCGCTTAGTGCTGAGGCTACTGCAATAAACAGAAAATTGGTTAACGTAAAGCGCGACTTTGTTAAAAACCATCCGGATGCCTTTGCTTCTGTATTTTTATTAACCCGAATGCAAAACCTGTATACCGCAGGCGATTTTATTTCCACGTGGAACAGTTTATCATCCAAATATAAAAACCATCCTATTGCAGAGAGGATCAAGGCATACATCAAAAAAATAAGTGCTACACCTGAAGGATCGGATGCCATTGGTTTTCTGAAAACCGACAATCATGGCAAAACCATCAATTTGGCTGATTTTAAGGGAAAGACTGTACTGCTCGATTTTTGGGGCAGCTGGTGCGGGCCTTGCCGGGCCAGTAACCCACATCTTAAGGCATTATACGCAAAATACCAATCCAAAGGTTTTGAAATTATAGCCATAGCACAAGAGCAGAAAAAATTACTTAGCGAGGCACGCACAGCCTGGCTTAAGGCTATCGAAGAAGATGGGCTCACCTATATCAATGTGCTTAATAATGAGGATATGGATAAGCAGAATTTGGTAAAAGACTATAACATTATGGCTTTCCCAACCAAGATACTGCTCAGCAGCGAGGGTAAAATAATACTTCGTATTACCTCGAGTGCTACTGATGATATTGACCTGGCCCTCGAAAAAATTTATGGATTTTAAATCCACCTACTCAGATAAAATGAAAATTAAAGCAATACTGTTTTTGAGCGTCTTGGGATCGGCGCTAAATGTGCAGGCACAAAACGCCAAAACGATAATAGAAAGCATGAATAAAATGTTTGCTCAAAAATCTATCGACCCAATAATGGAGAATTTAAGCAGCAATTTTTCTATTGCCGCTTACTCCAGACCATCGACCGATAACATGTTAAAAGCGATTTTGGAACGTTATGCCTGCGATTCGCTTCAATTGAAAAACGAGGTAAAACAGAACGAAAATGTTCAACTTACCGTGATACCGTTTAACAAAGCAAAAGCAGGTAAAGAAAGCACCATTTACACCGATGCGCAGTACAAAATCCTTTACACCGATATTTTCGATCAGCTTTATGGCATGAACCGGTATAAAAAATCGGTATTAATTGCTAAAATCCCCTTCGAAGTGAAAGATGGCGCTATCATTTTAACGGTTAAGGTAAACAATAGCCAGCGACCGCTAAAACTACTTTTTGATACAGGTGCAGATGGAATGGCCATTACCAAAGCCCTTGCCGATTCTGTAGGTATAAAAGCTAGTCGCCAACAAAACACCTCGGTTGTAGGGGGCAATATGCAGATCTCGGTTTCAGAAGGAAATACCATTCAGCTGGATACTTTTAAGCTAAAAAACCAAAGTTTTGCCATTTTTCCCGAAATGCATAAAGGAAGTGACGGTATTATCGGAAACAGCATTGCCAAAAACTACATCACCAAAGTAGATTTCGATAAAAAAGAACTTTCGCTTTATAATTTTGGCTATTACGAGTACCAAGACCAGGGGAAATCGGTTCCGGTTACCGTACCTGCAGGGTTATTTATTATTCCGGGTGAGGTAAGCATAATGCCTGGCCAGGAACATGCAGGCGAATTTGTTTTTGATACTGGCGCAGCATACAATCTCATTTGTTTCAGGCCATTTGTAAAAAAGAATAAACTATTGGTAAGTGGTTTTAAACCTGAATATAACGGTACCACAACAAGTATGGGCATCAGCACACCTACCTACAGCGGAAGGGCTGCGGCATTCTCTTTTTCCAACATGCCTAAACTCACAAATTTTCCCGTTACCCTCATGGCTGGAGGTGGCCAGAGTGAAAACTGGAATCCGGGCTTTGATGGATCAATCGGCATCAGAACCATAGAGCGTTATAATTTCACCATTAACCTACAGAAAAAGGAAATCCATTTCGTCCCGAACCATACACTAAATTTCCCTAGCGATTTTGTTTTGGGTGCTTATCTGTTCGGTTTTGATCAGGATGGAAAATTAAAGTTATTAAGTGTGGTTGCTCCGGTAGAAAGCGAGACGATAAAAGCAGGACAGATAATTGAAAGTATTGATGGCATTGCAGCCCCAGTTTTGCTTAAAGACAGCAAAAAAATGCTTACGATTTTAAGTGCTCCGGCAGGTAAAATCTTCAAAATTGCCTACACTGTAAATGGAGAAAAACAAAATATCTCAATAACCAAAAAATAGATTTATGAAAAAAATAATCCATACCATTTGCCTGATGTTCGCTGTTATAGGCTGTCTGGCACAAAATCAATCCTTAAACAGCGTATTGAAACAAGCCAAAAAAGAGAACAAACTTATTTTTGTCGATTGTTATTTCACAGGCTGTATCCCATGTGCTCAAATGGATGAAAATGTTTTTCCGAACGAGCTGGTTAAAGCAGAAATGGACAAAAATTTCCTGATGCTCAAAGTGGATATCTTTAAGGATAAGCTTGGCGATACCTTAAAAGTGCAGCATATTTTAAATGGATTCCCAACTTTCCTGGTGTTAAACGGTGATGGAAAATTAATCAGCTCATCATCTGGCTACAAAGATCCGGGGAATTTGCTCGCATTGTTTGCCGATGCGCGCCAAAAAGCAAACCAACAGAAGTTTTTAACTGGTTTTTCTACACAATATGACGAAAAAAAATATCCGTCGTTTTATGTAGAATTCTGTAAAACCCGGAAGGGAATAACCCCAGCTATCTTAGCAACCTATAGCGATACTTTAAAAAACTTTAAAGCTGAGAATGCCTTGTTGCCTTATCTGGTTACCAGATCGGCTGATGAAAAGGCTATTGAAACCATTTTTGCCGATTATAATGTATATGCCTCACTTTATGGAGAAGAAGTTTTACAACCAGTGATAGACTACGGATTGAACCAAAAACTTGGTAAAGCACTGAAAACAAATGCAGATCAGGCCAATTTTGATAGTTTTTTAATTAGTCAGAAGAAAAATTTCTCTGATAAAACCTGGAAGATATGCCTTCAAACTCTAAGCAACCGGTATTATTTGGCAATGAAGAAAGATACGGTAGGTTTTTTGAAATTCGCTATAAAAAATCCTGTTTTATATCAATATCACTTCAATGCGCTTTATAGCACATTATTGGTTAAGAATGGTTTTACTCCAGAAGTTTTGAAGCTCTTTTGTAAATGGGCTGATGCCATTGTTACAGATGATAGTGGGCTTGAGTTTATGAAAACTGCTGCGGCGGTAAATAAACGCGCTCAGGATGAAGCAGCTTATAACAGGTTTGTGAAAATGGCCGCTACCTATGCCAGTAAGTATAAAATGAAAACAGAACCCATTGATGAAACTGGTTCTAGATAAATGAGAATTACACCTTGTAGAAGGGGTGGAATGTTTAATAGTTAATGATCGAAAAGCTTATCTGGATGGATAAGCTTTTTTGTTTTTGTTCATATAATGGTTACATTAACTTTATTTTGTTTTCGGGCTAAAAATCTACTTTTGATCTTTCATCCCACAAAATTGTTTTCAATTGAGATGGAACGATCATGATTTTCAGATCAATCATCATAAAACCAAAATATGAAACGAGTATTTATTTCTGCACTAATGTTGTTCATTTTTACCGCCTCTTTTGCTCAAAAATTTAACTGGAACAAAAACCAGGTAATTGCCCACCGTGGCGCATGGAAGAAAAATAATTTCCCCCAAAATTCTATCGCTTCATTAAACGAAGCCGTAAAGTTGGGTTGTTATGGATCGGAATTCGATGTGTGGATGACCGCAGACAATGTTTTGGTCATTAATCACGATCCCGAATTTCAGGGTTTGGTTATCGAGAAAGTAAATTATGCTGATTTATTGACCAAAACGATGAGCAATGGCGAAAAAATCCCAACGCTCGAAGCCTATCTATTGGAAGGTAAAAAGCAAAGAACAACTAAACTGATTTTAGAGATCAAACCTTCGTTAATTAGTAAAGAACGCGGAATTGAGGTGACCAATAAATGCGTTGAAATGGTTCAGAAACTTGGCGTAGTGGATTGGACAGAATATATCAGTTTTGATTACGATTACTGCAAGCGGATTTTAGCGCTCCTGCCAAAAGCAAAAGTAGCCTACTTAAAAGGTGAAATCAGTGCCGAACAAATGAAAGCAGATAAATTAACTGGTGTTGACTATCATTTTAGCGTTTACCAAAAAGATGGGTGGATTGAAAATGCCCATAAATTAGGATTAACGGTAAACGCCTGGACCGTAAATACAGTTCCTGAAATTCAATGGCTTTTAGCACATCAGGTTGATTATATCACCACTAACGAACCAGAGTTAACTTTCGAAGAGCTCAAAAAAACACCTGTTGCAAAGGGCTGGAAGCTGAAATGGGCTGATGAATTTAATGATGCCGGATTACCTTTAGCAAAAAACTGGAGTTACGATGTAGGCGGAAAGGGCTGGGGCAATAATGAGCTTCAATATTATACCGATGCAGATAGCACAAATGCAATTGTAAAAAAAGGGAATCTGAATATTACTGCGGTAAAAGCAGACAAAGAAAACAACCATTATACTTCGGCCAGATTGGTAACGAAAAATAAATTCGATTTTAAATATGGAAGAGTAGAAGTTCGCGCCATGTTGCCAAAAGGCAGGGGCTTATGGCCTGCCATATGGGCTTTACCAACCGAAGGGAAATACGGAGGCTGGCCAAAGAGCGGCGAAATTGATATTATGGAACATGTAGGTTATGATCCGGATAGCGTTCATGGAACGGTACACACCGAGAAGTTTAACCACGTAATCAAAACGCAGATTGGCAAGGCTTTAAAGGTTGATAATCCTTATACCGAATATCATATTTATGCTGTAGAATGGTTTACCGATAGAATAGATTTCTTTATTGATGACCAAAAATACCTCACCTTTAAAAATACGAAAAAAGGATCTGGCGACTGGCCATTCGATCAAAACTTCCATATTATTTTAAATGTAGCAGTAGGCGGTGGCTGGGGTGGAAAAAAAGGCGTAGATGACGCTGTATTCCCTGCAAGTATGAAAGTAGACTATGTGAGGGTGTTTCAGAAGTAATTTGTTCGTTCAATAGTTTATTAGCCATTAGTCAATGGTCATAATTAAATTGACTAAGAAC
Organism: Pedobacter sp. R-06; assembly: GCF_049913135.1. NCBI lineage: Bacteria > Pseudomonadati > Bacteroidota > Sphingobacteriia > Sphingobacteriales > Sphingobacteriaceae > Pedobacter > Pedobacter sp. R-06. The sequence continues at coordinate 5,750,793 of NZ_CP183977.1, forward strand.
TTCAGACTGATTAGCACCATAAATTAACTGTCGACTGAAAATTGCTAATTGACAACTGAAATTATAACTTGCGGTATCTAAGCTATATTGTATAATTTATGGACTCACGTAGAGAATTTCTAAAAAAAGCGGCCTTGTTTGCCGGAGCCACTGGTATGGCCAATACCTTGCCCAGTTCGGTGCTAAAAGCCATGTCGATTAACCCTGAACCGGGTAGCACATTTTACGATGCAGAACACATTGTTTTTCTGATGCAGGAAAACAGATCGTTCGATCATATGTTCGGTAAAATGAAAGGTGTGCGCGGGTTTAATGATCCCCATCCACACATTCAGCCTGATGGAAACAAAGTTTGGTTGCAGAAAGACGGGCAAGGATATACCTATGCCCCTTTTCATGTAGACATTAACAAAACCAAAATCACCTGGCAAGGCGGTTTACCACATTCGTGGAACGATCAGGTTGCCGCACGAAACGGGGGGCGTTATGATAAATGGCTGCCCGTTAAAACCCCAATGACATTGGCTTACTACGATCGGAATGATATTCCTTTTTATTATGCCATGGCCGATGCTTTTACCATTTGCGATCAGCATTTTTGCTCATCGCTAACCGGTACAACGCCAAACAGACTGTTCTTTTTTACAGGAACTGTTCGCGGAGAAAAAAGTGCAAACCGGGTTGCGGTGGTCAATAACGATCAGGCCGAATCGCAAAATAATGTATTCGTAGATTGGCCAACCTTTCAGGAAACATTAGAAGATAATGGCATCGATTGGCGCATTTACCAAAACGAATTGTGGACCTCCAAACTTCCGGCAGGCGAAATAGATGATTGGTTGGGTAATTACGGCGATAATCCTGTAGAATACGTCAGCAGGCACAACGTTAAATTATCTGCTTACTTTAGAAAAAATGGCGATAATACCGTTAAACCAGCTTTAACCGCAAAAGAGGTTCAGGAGAAATACGATAAATTATCCCAAAAGGAAAAAAACTTAGTAGATAAAGCATTTACGACCAACATTTCTCAAAAAGATTATCTTGATCTTGAACCATTTACTTTTAAGAACGACCAAGGGAAGTCTGAAACGATTAATGTGCCTAAAGGCGATATTTTTCATCAATTTAGAAAAGACGTAGACAGCGGAAAATTACCAACGGTTTCGTGGCTGGTTGCGCCTCAACGTTTTTCTGATCATACCAGTTCGCCTTTGTATGGAACCTGGTATGTAAGCGAAGCCCTGGACATTTTAACCAAAAACCCAGAGGTATGGAAAAAAACAATTTTTGTTTTAACGTACGATGAAAATGATGGGTACTTCGATCATCAGCCTCCTTTCGTGGTACCAAACCCTGATGATCCAACCAGCGGAAAGGTATCTGAAGGAATAAACTATGCCACTGATTTTGAAGCAAGAAAGGGAAGTCCGATCGGCTTGGGCTATCGTGTACCATTGGTTATTGCCTCACCCTGGAGCAAGGGTGGTTTTGTAAACTCGCAGGTTTTCGATCATACTTCATCATTAATGTTTATGGAAAAATGGCTGGCAAAAAAAACAGGTAAAACCATTAAAAGTAACAACATTAGCGATTGGCGAAGGAATATTTGCGGCGATTTAACCTCAGTATTTAGGCCATATAATGGAGAAGAAATCAAATCTCCGGAACCGCTAAAACGTGATGTTGTGGTAACCAATATCGGTAATGCTAAAAATAAGCCTGCCCAGGTTGGTCCTACTGCACTCAATAAAACTGAAGTTGCAAAAATAAATAAATTCGAAGCCTTTTCTCCTGAAACATCGAGTCATGCCCCTAAGCAAGAGCATGGAACCAAGCATGCTTGTGCCCTGCCTTATCATTTAATGGTTGATGCAAGCTTGGTTAACAATGAATTAGCACTTACTTTTCAATCGGTAAAAACCTTGTTTGGTAGCGAAATAGAAACCGTTGGTGCACCTTTCAACATGAGTACCATTTCCAAATTTAAAGGTGTTGCAGGCAAAACATGGGCTTATGCGGTAAAAGCTGGCGATGTGTTAAAAGACAGCATTAAACTGGATGATTTTGATAACGAAGTTTATGATCTTACAATAAGTGGTCCGAATGGTTTTTACAGGCATTTTACAGGCAGCAAAAAAAATCCTTCCGTTATTGTAAAAGCATATCCGGAGCAAGCTGGTTTGGTAACCAAAAAACTTACAGGTACCCTGGTTTTCGCAATCGAGAACAAGGGCGCCAGTTTAGTTACGCTTCAAATTGTAGATAACAAATACAAATCGGGGAGCAAAACGGTAACAATCAGACCAAAATCGAGTGCAAATATTTCATTTAACCTGGTTAAAAATGCAAATTGGTACGATTTCAGTATTGTGCAGACCGGCAATACCACATTTAAACACCGTTATGCAGGTAAAATAGAAACAGGAGAAATTACCCAAACCGATCCATACATGGGCAACGCGTCATAAATATCCCCCCAAAAGGGGGATGGCTTTTGAAAGAAATTATGCTTATTTTGTATTACATGTGCAGTAAACTGTCTATAATCAAGATAAATTTCATAGTTTCTTTCATTTTGCTTTTTAGCCTTAAGCTATCGGCCCAAAGCTATAATTTTACCAATTACAGCTTAAAGGATGGCTTACCTCAATCGCAGGTAATGGTAATTTATCAGGCAAAAGACAGGACGCTTTGGCTTGGCACATTCGGCGGGGTAAGTAATTTCGACGGCAGGCAATTTACCTCGTACAGCAAAGCTGATGGGTTAGGATCGAACTCGGTAAACTGTATTGCAGAGGATAACCAGAGCCAAATGCTTTTTGGCACCGAAACAGGCATCAGCATCCTTAAACGCGGAAAAATAAGCACCCTGTTTTCGGGTAAAGGAGTAAGTCACCTGCTTAAAGACATGCATGGTGTTATTTGGGGAATAAGTGAATATAAGCTTTTCAAAATTGAAAAGGATAAAATTGTTTTTTATTCCATCGCTGGTAAAAAAATTCATACCATAAACAGCGATAGCGCTGGAAATCTATATGCTGCTGTATCAGAAAAGGGTATTTATCAGCTAAAGAATAATAACTGGGCAATCTACCAGGAGTTGCCGCCAGCCATTAATACTTTATCTATCCGGAAGATTTTATTTGATAAAACCGTAAGGAATAAAGCCTATCTGTTAACCAACCATAGCGGAATTTACGCGCTGGAGAACGGAATAGTTAAAACTTTTTTTAAAAAAGAGGGCATTGATACCTATTATTCCATCGCACAGGATCACCGTGGAAATATGTGGGTAGGTTCGGAAAAAGGGGCTTATTTTATCAATAAAAACGGCCTGATCATCAATTTTAACGGAGAAAATGGATTAAGTGATAACCAGGTTAACGAAATATTTAGCGATGCTGAAAACAATATCTGGATATCTTGTTTTAGTGATGGTATTTACAAATATGAAGGCGATGCTTTTATTCGCTACAATAAGTTTAAGGGCAAGAACCTGGCTTATCCGATAAGTGGAATAGCGGCAGATAAAAATGATAATCTATGGTTTGGCACTTTTAACAAGGGCGTTTTTAAGTATGATGGGAAAGATGTACAAAACATTGATATCCCCGCCTTTAAGGATAAAAAAATCTATTTCGTTTATGCCGATAAAGCAAAAAATATCTGGTTTTCCACCTATGGTAAAGGCATCTGGAAATACGACGGACAGAAATTTAGCCAGGTACTAAAGCCAGAGCGATTTGATAACAGTTCGATAGCTGAAGATGAGGAAGGGGGGATCTGGATAAACGGACTCAGGTCATCTACTTATTTAAAGGATGGAAAAACCGAAAGAATAAGCGGATTTGATGGCTATCTATCGTGTATTTACCCATTGGGGAAGGATAGCGTATTTCTTGGCACCTCAAATGGCGTTACACTTATTAAAAATAAAAAGATAGATAAAACATTTCGTATCAAATCGCTCACCAATATTTACGTACTGAGCATTATAAGACAGGAGGATAATTTAATTTTTGCTACGCTTGGTGATGGGATCATCACCTGGAATTTAAAAACGAAAGCCATTAAACGTTATGTTGTTACTGATGGGTTAAATTCAAATGATATTTATAGTCTTGCAACCGATAAGCAAAATAATTTATGGGCCGGAACAGGGCGGGGGATTAACAAATTAACTTTTAATAAACAGCAACAAAATTATGAAGTTTTCAGAGATCATCCGCTAATTGTAGAGTGTAACCAAAACGCAATTATCAATTACAGAAACAGCATATTGGTTGGCACCATAGATGGACTTATTCAATGTAAAACCAATGTGCTTACGGAGAACAAAAAAAATCCTTTTATTCATATTCAACAGGTAAGTGTTTTTCATAAAAATGATCGGGCTAAAGATCTTTCGATCGATCTGAACGGAAAAGGTGATAAATTTTATAAGCTTAACTACAGTCAAAACCACATTTCGATAAGTTTTAAAGGGGTTTACCTCACCAATCCAGAAAGCGTATTTTACCGTTACAAACTGGTTGGGATAGATAATGATTTCAGCAAACCTGTACCCAACACGGAGATCGAATACTCGGCCATAAGGCCAGGTAGTTATACTTTTCAGGTTTATGCTATCGCAAATGGACAACAATCGAATATAGAACAGTTTAGCTTTACCATTGTACCACCGTATTACGATACCGTTATATTTAAGATTGGTGCATTTTTGGTGCTTATATTCCTGATCTGGCTTATCTTTTACCTCATTTTTAAAACCAGAGAACGTAAAAAACATCGGTTCGAAAAGTTAAAATTAAAAGAACAGGAAAAAATAAGAAAGCAAACTGCTGAGGATTTTCACGATGATATTGGCAATAAACTAACCCGGATTAATGTTTTATCCGAAATTTTGGATAAAAAGGTTGCCGGAACCGAGAAAGAGCAAAAAGAACTGATTAGGCTAATCAGAGAAAATGCCAGCCTGTTGTATACCGGAACTAAAGATATCCTTTGGGCGTTAGATCCACATAGCGATAATCTTTTTGAGATACTGATGCACATTAAAAATTTTGGAATCGATCTTTTCCAAAATACGGGCGTTACATTTAAAATGGAAGGCGTATTAAGCAAATACCAAAAGCTACACCTGTCAATGGAGTTTAACCGAAACCTAACGTTAATTTTTAAGGAGATGTTAAACAATGTGTTAAAGCATGCCAAAGCTAGCCAGGTTTTAATTATGGTTATTGAAACCGATCATGATACCGTTAACATCTTAACAACAGACGACGGCGAAGGTTTTGATATTGAAACAGTACAGAAAGGAAGAGGGCTAAACAATATTCAAACGCGCTGCAAGCGTATAAAATCGACCTTTCAAATTTCTTCTATTAAGGGAAAAGGCACCACTACAACAATTTCTACCAGAATTCCTGTTACAAACGAGTACTAAAATCGTCTTAATTAAAAAACAACCACAAAAATGAGCCAGAATTTACGAATTGTTCTAATCGAAGATGACGATATTTTAAGAATGGGTTATGAATCGTTATTAAGCGATGTTGAAGATTTTGTAGTCGTTAACGCTTATGCATCCTACGATTTGGCCAAAAAACACTTAGATGCCGATCATCCTGATGTGATTCTGCTGGATATCCAGATGCCTGGCACCAATGGGTTGCAGGCTTTGCCATTTATCAAAAAAACTTTACCCAACGCGAATATTATTATCCTCACCGTTTTCGATTCGCCTGAATTGGTTTTCGAAGCCCTGACCATGGGCGCAGGGGGGTACCTCACTAAAAACTCAAGCGCATCGAAAATTATAGATGCCGTAAGAGAGGTGAGCACAGGTGGAGGTGCCATGAGTACAAATGTGGCACGCATTGTAATGCATTCTTTTCAGAAAAACCTGAATTCTCCCTTAACTAAACGCGAAACCGAAATTTTAGACCGGATTGCAAATGGACAAACAAAATCTCAAATCGCAAACGATCTGTTTATTGATCAGGAAACGGTAAGAAGCCATGTAAAAAATATTTACATCAAACTCGATGTGAATTCCAAATCAGAAGCGATTAAAACAGCCAAAGAAAAGCGCTTTATTTGATCTATGCCCGCATTCTACTAAAAAATAATGCGAAAATCACCCTTTTTGGGTGATGCTTTGGGTTCAATTTCGGTTTAATTTTACATCATACAATTAAACAAGGAAATGAACCAATCTGCAAAATTCTTTTATGTGCAAGTAACGCAACTAAATGATGCAGATGCATTTTATGCCAACTGTTTAGGGATGCCTACAGAATCGACAATGATTTCTGAACAGGAAAAAGGAATCATGGTTAAGGCAGATCATGAGACCAATATTTTGCTATCGGAACAAAAGCATCAAAACCAGACCAATAAAATTGTATTAACCAGCGATGATTGTTTGGAGGATTATTGCAGGCTAAAATCGAGAGGGGTTATTTTTAAAAATAGACCAGCTTATTTAAGTGAGGGTTTAAGTATCGAATTTTCTGATCCTTATGGTAATCATTTTATCATATTGGAACAACGTAACTATAATGAGGATTAATGTTATGAGGTACGTAAAAGAATTGAGCAATAGAAATAAAATTATAAGCGAAAGCACCTGCGAAGCCCTTTACGAGCAACAGAACGATGCTTATACCATTAAATTTGTTTTTAACGGAACCGAAGATTGCGAAATTAACAAACGTAAGTTTAGCATTTATCCCGATACTTTCGCAGTGGTGAACGCCGGAACGAATTTTAGCAGCAAAATAGATTCAATAAACCCTGTAAATACATTTTCAATTTCTTTTGGCGAAAATTTTATTAAAGATTTTCATCATACTTTTTCGAACAGCAACGAAAGTTTACTTGCTGATAAAGAAGTCAGGGAAACACCTGCGTTTATCGAATCACTTTACCCGTTTTCTGGCGATATGCGCTTTAATGTAATGCATTTAAAAAGCCAGCTAGATAAAGGTTTGAAAGACGAAATGCTGATTAATGAATATCTGTACCACTGCCTTTTAAATTATTATAAAATTTATGATAAAGAGGTGGCCCAAAAATTGGATAAGCTCAGTTTTATCAAAGCAAAAACCCGCGAAGAGGTTTTAAAAAGATTAACACTTGCTAAAGAATACATTAGCAGCAATTACAATCAGAATATAACATTAGAAAATATTGCCGAACAGGCCTGTTTATCGGTTAACCATTTGCTAAGAACATTTAAAGAAGCATATGAAATTAGCCCATACCAGTTTTTAGTGCAGTTAAGGTTAAACAGGGCTAAAAAATTATTGCAAACCACCACTTATTCCCTAAACGAAATAGTTGGTTTGGTAGGGTTTGAATGCCCAAGCTCATTCATCAGGTTATTTAAACACACGTTCGATATTACCCCGCTAAAATATAGAAAGAGTAGGTTGAACTAAAGTATAAATAGTGATTTCTGCACATTTAGAATGTTAGGATGAAACTATTTTTGAAGCTCTTGCAGGACAATTTGTAGAAGTTTTTTCCTGTTTAGGTTAATAATGATTAAAAAAGCAAACTGCCAGGATTGGGGTTTGCTTTTTGCTTTTAAAGCTTCCTTCTCTTAAGAATGGTGATTTTCGCACATTTTTGGATTTCCACAGCGCCTAAATTGCTTATTGATTTGGTTTACGTGCACATCTGCTAAGAACCTACTGAACTAATTAATTACTAACTATTTATTCCCAAACATGAAACAAAAATTACTATTGATTTTAATGGTGACGGTTTTGTCTTATTTTAATGCCTTAGCGCAAAATAGAACAATTACCGGTAAAGTGGTTGATGCGGATGATGGCTTACCATTGCCGGGCGTATCTATAAAAATAAAAGGTACCGCACAATTAACCCAAACCACCGGGCAAGGAACCTTTTCGATTTCGGTACCAGCAAATGCACAAAGTTTAGTGCTAAGCTATGTTGGTTATACCGAGCAGGAAGTAAGAATAACTGGCGAAATCTTGAATATCCGCATGGTTTCATCTTCTAAAAACCTGCAGGATGTAATTGTTGTAGCCTATGGAACAAGCAAAAAAGAAGCAATTACAGGCTCTGTGGCTACTTTGAGTGCTAAGCAATTAGATAATCGGATCATTACAAATGTGACCAACGTTTTATCGGGTGTTGCGCCAGGTGTGGTAACTACCTCTGGCAACGGCCAGCCGGGCAGTAGTTCGGCCATCCGTATCCGTGGGTTTGGTTCTATATCGGCATCGAATAGCCCTCTTTTTGTATTAGACGGTTCGGTTTATGATGGCGAGCTTGGCGATATTAATGCCAACGACATAGAAAGTATTTCTTTACTGAAGGATGCGTCCTCATCCGCGCTTTATGGTTCCAGAGCAGCAAATGGCGTGGTAATCATTACCACGAAAAAGGGTAAATCGGGTACGCCTACATTAAATGCCAGCTACAGTCAGGGTTTTTCTAAAAGAGGTATACCAGAATACGATCGGGTTGGCGCATTAGATTATTATCCTTTAATGTGGCAGGCTTTAAAAAACAGCCTGGTTTATCCCGCCACAGGAACGGGCATAAGCGAGCCAGCGGCGGCTACACAAGCTTCCAATACCATTCAAGGTCAATTGGTATATAATCCTTTTAATGTGCCAAATAACCAGATTGTAGGTGTAGATGGCAAATTAAACCCTAATGCACAATTGCGTTACGATGACTTCGATTGGTTTAAGCAGGCCTCGCGCGTTGGAAAACGGACCGAGTTTAATGTTAACTCGAGTGCAAAAAATGAAAAAACCGACTATTACTTCTCTATGAATTACCTGAAGGATAATGGTTATTTAATTAAAACAGATTTTGAGCGTTTTAATGCCCGCGTTAATGCCAATACACAATTAAGGCCGTGGTTAAAAACAGGTGTAAACCTTTCAGGAAGTTTATCGAACGGAAATTTAGCACAAGATGCCTCAACAGGTAGTGCCACGGCTTTTGTGAATGTTTTCAATTTTGCCAGAACTATTGGTCCTATTTATCCAATACATGCTTATGATGCCAATGGCAATCCGGTTTTAACCACTACTGGCGAGCAATGGTATGATTACGGAGGAAATCCCGGTTCTGTTAATAGGCCACAGGGCGCTTTAGCTGGTCGAAATGTAATTTATGAAACTTTGTTAAACGAGGTATTGAGCCGTAGACTTGCCTTAAATGGCAGAGCATATGCCGAGATTAAGTTTTTAAAAGATTTTACTTTTAAACCAACCTTCAGCATCGATTTTATCAATGCGTACAGCAGCGAGTACCGAAACCCGGTTGTGGGTGATGGGAGTACCGTTGGTGGTTCATCTACCAAACGGAGCACGCCAACACAGAGTTATACATTCAATCAGGTATTATCGTACAGTAAAACATTTGGCAATCATAGTGTAAATGCTTTGGCTGGTCATGAAAACTACGATTATGATTGGCGCAGGTTAAGCGCAACCAAACAAAGCCAGATTTTAGATGGAAATACAGAATTCCCGAATTTTGTAACCCCTAGTGATGCAGGAGGATATAAAGACACTTATCGTGTAGAATCTTATTTCGGTAAAGTAGGTTACAATTATTTAGAGAAATACTTTGTAGACGCCTCTATCCGTCGCGATGGTACTTCTCGTTTATCATCAAAATCGAGATGGGGAACATTTTTCTCGGCGGGAGCATCATGGGCGGTTAACAAGGAAGATTTCATGAAAAACATGAATTGGATCAGTGATTTACGCTTGAAGGCTTCTTATGGTGAGGTAGGAAATGATAACTTAATTGATGCAAACCTTTTTGAACACAATAGCCTTTACTACAATTACCAGGCTTTTTACGAGTTGGGCTGGAACAATGGTAGCGAGCCAGGTTTGTTATTGGCTACAGCTGCAACACCCGAGTTAAAATGGGAATCGGTAAATACTTTTAATACAGGGATTGCTTTTGGTTTGTTTAAAAACCGTTTGAGGGGTGAGATCGAGTATTTTAAACGTGGCTCATCGAATTTATTGTTTGCAGTTCCACAGCCATTATCTGATCCGATCACCTCTATCCGTCGCAATATTGGCTCTATGTACAATACAGGTATCGATCTGCAATTAAGCGGCGATATTTTAAAATCTGAAAACTTCAACTGGAATTTATTAAGTAATTGGTCTTGGTTAAAAAACAAAATCACCAAAATGCCGGCAGAAACGCCAACCGTAACCAGCGGAACGAAAAGACTTGAAGTTGGGCGCGACATTTACGCCTATTATCTACGTCAATGGGCCGGAGTAGACCCAGCGGATGGTTCGGCTTTATTTGAGCCTAATGCGGGCGTAACAACCAATCTTCGTACGGTTAACGGACGTGTTTTAACTACGGACATTAACAATGCCCGTTCTGATTATTCTGGTTCGGCCATTCCAGATTTATATGGATCGGTTACGAACACTTTTAATTATAAAAACTTTGGGCTATCATTCCTGATAACCTACCAGATAGGAGGTAAATTCTACGATCAGAATTACCAGGGGCTAATGGCTAGCACCTATGGTTCGGCGCTGCATGTTGATGCATTAAACTCATGGATGACACCTGGCCAGGTTACCGATATTCCACGATTGGATATTGGGCGTTCCAGCCAGTTTAACGGCACCTCAAGCCGCTGGTTAGTTGATGCCTCTTATATTGCTTTCCGTAATGTAAACCTATCTTATACTTTACCACAAAGCTGGATTAAAGGCGCCACTTTAAGCAATGTTAGGGTGTTTGCGGCAGGCGAAAACCTGGGTTTAATATCCAAACGCAAAGGAATGGATCCGACCGAATCGTTCACGGGTTTAAACACAACTAATTACGTGCCTTCGCGCATGATTAGTTTCGGAATCAATGTTTCACTTTAAAAGATACGATCATGAAATATAAAAAATATTTACTTTTTGCGGGTTTCAGCTTATTAAGCATCACGGCCTGTAAAAAAGATTATCTCGATACAAAACCAACAGACCAGGTTGATAATTCGGCTTTATTTACTTCTGCTGCAAATGCAAAAAATGCCTTAAATGGTGTTTACCGCTATATGTTTGAACGTTCTACCACCGTACCCGATAATGCGCAGCAAAACAAACCCGGTGTAGGCGGTATTATGCTTTACATGGACTTTATGGGCGAAGATGTTGGTATATCTTCGTCAAATTGGTATACTTCTGATGGGGGATCATGGATTAGTCATCGTACTGATAACAGCACCTTGTTAACGTATATGTACCGTACCTATTACCGGATTATCGGAAATGTGAATTACATTATCGATAACATTGATCAGGCTTCGGGTGCAGCTGCCGATAAAAATACAGTGAAAGCAGAAGCGCTAACTTTAAGAGGCTATGCTTATTTTGGTTTGGTACAACTTTTTGGTAAACGTTACGATGGGGCAGCTAAACCGAACAATCAGCTTGGCGTGCCACTTTTATTGGCTTCAACCGATACCAATAAACCACGCGCAACTGTAGAAAGTGTTTATGCTGCAATTGTTAGCGATTTAGAAACCGCTATTTCGCTTAATGCAACAGCCTCAAATAAGAGCCACGCAGGTGCAGCAGTAGCTAAAGGCATCAGGGCAAGGGTTGCCTTGGTTATGCAGGATTATCCAAATGCCATTAAATATGCAAAAGATATTGTAGATGCCAACCAGTATCCGCTATTGTCTGTTACAGATTATCAGGCAGGCTTTAATAATGCTACATTAGGAGAGTTTATATGGTCTTCTATGCCAACCTTGGATCAAGGCGACACATTCGGATCGTATTTTGCACAGATTGCTTACAACGCAAATACAAGCTTTATGCGCGGGAATCCAAAAAGGATTAATTCTGCATTATATAATCAGATATCAGCTACGGATGTTAGGAAAAAAATGTGGGAACCAGCACCAACTACAGTAAATTTCCCATTGCCTGCTGCAAATTTTGCCCGCCAGCCTTATATGAGCCGTAAATTTTCAGTTAAAGAAGTAGGTGGCCCATCTTTAGGTGATGTTCCTTTAATGCGTACCTCGGAAATGTACCTGATTTTAGCGGAGGCTTATGCAAAAACTCCGGGAAGTGAAGCAGCTGCCAGAACGGTTTTATTTAACCTGGTTAAACAGAGAGACCCAAGCGCGGTGATTTCGGTAAATACAGGGCAGGCCTTAATTGATGAGATTCTTTTTAACAGAAGAATTGAACTTTGGGGAGAAGGCCATAGGTGGTTAGATTTAAAACGCTTAAACCTACCGCTGGATAGAACGGTTGTTCCTAACTACGTTCCTACTTCAGTTGCGGGCACATTAGCTATACCTGCGGGAGACGTTAAATGGCAGTTTCTAATACCAAGGGCAGAAATGGAAGCTAATTCTGGTTTAGCCGGACAGCAAAATCCATAATAATTTAAAGTCCGAAGAAAGGTTATGTTATCGTTTAGTTAAGCAAATGATAACATAACCTTTTCATTTTATCACATTTTAGTTACCTCATCATTATGGTGTTATCGGCATATTATTTTTATCAGTTCAGGCCGACCTTTAATAAAAAAACACAGATAGTTATGAGACTAAAAGCTTTAGTGATTTTATTACTAGGTATTACAATCACAAATAATGTTTTTGCAGCTGAAAAACCAACTGCAAGCCATAAATCGGTTATCAATTATTATATGGACAGCTACATGAATTCTGACTATAAAAAGTTAAAAGCTGTTTTAAGCGAGGATGCTGTTTTTACGTCGAATAGAGATGTAAGGGTAATTAAACATAAAGCAAGTGATGTATTAAACCAAATGAAGAAAAATGAGGGCGTAATTCAAAGAGATTGTAACATCAGCTCCTCAATCGTTTCTGAAACCGATGCCCTTGTAATTGCACGTGTAGATATTAATTATGAATTATTTGATGGTGCACAACAAAACTTTGTGATCATCGAGAAAGATAAGGAAGGCGAGTGGAAAATTACCCAGGTGTACAAAGTCTTTATCGGCAGCGAAAGCGATGCTAAGAAACTCGTTTCAAATTAATGTTAAAGTCCTTTTTCGCGTTAGGCCAGTTTCGATTAAGAGCAAAGGTTTATCAAACAATGTCTCAATTGGAGCGGTCAGTTTTTGCAAAAACAAAGGAGTCATGATGATAAATCATCATTTAGACTGATCGGTGCAAGAAGATAAAAAAGCGATTAAAACAAAAAGTCCCGGCAAATAACCGGGACTTTATATTTTCTTTCTTTTGGACTTAAAAGTTGATTGGTAATTCTACCTGCGTTCTGTCCCAGCCAATAACCAGATTAGCACCTCCGGTAATCTCTGTAAAGGTTAAGGAGAAATATTCGATCGGTTTGGCCAGGCTTTTAACGGGAACATTCACACGAACAATATCTTTAGCCTGATTATAAGTAAAAGCGCCCCATTTATCGGTTTCGCTATTTACAATAATCGTCCAGGTATCTTTGTTTGGAATGGCGAATAAGCTATAGGTACCAGCTTTAATTTTTTTACCGCCAATGTTTACTTTTTTAAAGAAACGAATCTCTGTACTTTCGTTGGCACCAAAACGCCAAACGTTTCCATACTGCTCTAAAACGCCAAAAATATCACGTCCTTTTTTCTGTGGGCGCGAATAAACAATTTTTATAACTGGTTTTGTTGGATCTCCCGCCTTTGCCTTTGGGGCATTAAGCGGAAAATAAACAATATCTGCAGGGCTTGGGTCTGCAACAGGAAATTTTACTTCAGCGGTAGGGGCCTGTTGGGCCTTTGCGCTAAAACAAAAAAGAGCGAAAACAACAATGAAGATATTTTTCATTTGTAGGTTTTTGTTTTCAGTAGCGATGAGCAATCATGATTTTACGGCTATTGGTAAAATCATAACGGTCTCGTTCGCTGTGGAATTAAATTTTAATCCTTAAAAGGATCTAATTGTATAAAAGGACTAAAAAACTAGTATTTCCTTCCTTTTACGATAGCGTTTAAAAATAAGCCCGCTGTTAACAAACCTAAAACACCACCTAACAAAGCGAAAATATAGTTTTGCGTAATGATTGCTCCGGTTAAAACTCCGAAGAATAAACCTAAAGCATAATATAACCAGTTGAAATTATTGCTGCTGTTCTCTTGTACACTCATGTTTTTTGTTATTTGGAGGCAAAGTTAATATTTATTTTAAATTTTAATTTGTCATTATACCCAATATTCTAATTAATTATCAATTCTAGCCAATTTATAATCAGCCTTCTTCAGATAAGTAATCAATTCTTCGAGTCTGTTATAAAATTTATCAGTTCTTCTGGCATCGGTACCGATGTGCAGCAACAATATAAAACCATTTAAACCATTGGGTTTTGTTTCGTTAAAAGTTGTAATCGATCGATATATTTCATCGCTCGACCGATAACTTTTTCCCATTTCGGGGTAGGTATAATCAGCATTGGCACGTGTTCCCGGAGTGAAATTAATTAATTGTAAACCCTGTGCTTTGGTCCAATTGGCTATGGTTTGGTTGTACCACTCGTAAGGTGGTAAAAAATAGCCTGCCGCTTCTTTGCTAATCCCAAAACCGGCCATTGCCTGGTAATTGTTGTTTAAATCGGTTTCGAAATCTGTTTTTGTAACCAGGAGACTGTCGCGTTTATCCCAATCGCAGTACAATAAATGCCTGTCAGAATGTGGGCCGAGGTAATGCCCCTCATTTTTTAGTTTTTTGATCAATGATTGGAAATTAGCGTTCCGATAAAACTTTCCGGTAAGAAAAAAGGATGCTTTAACTTTTTCCTGTGCCAGTACCTTGCTTATTTTTTCACCGCCATCAGCATATTCATCGCCCGTAAAAACCAGGTAGATTTTCTTTTGGGTAGAATCGCCCCGAATGTTCGCGCCCAGGCTATAAGTTTTGTGGTCGGGTAGGGGTTTAGCCTGTGTTTCTTTGGCCGCTAATAAATAAATAAGAGAGGCTGTTCCGTCCATTGTAGGTTCGTTGGTACTATAATCGCCATAATCATCATGGTAAACGGCCAGGTCGCTCTGAAAGTCAGCATATTCATCAGCGTCATTGAGTTTGATCCCGATTAATCCTTTATAAATATTGGTGTAAACAGGCCCGTCAACCAATCCGCCGTTTATGGGGTAATTCTTTAAATGGGTAAAGGCCGAGTGCGGATCGGTTGGTGTATCTCCCCATTGTGGCAGGCCATAAACCATACTCGTTCCCCAGGGGTTACAACCAAAAAGCCAGTCGAAATTAGCCTGCTCCAGCTCGGCATAAGTTTTATCGCCACTTAATGCCGAGTACCAGTTACACTGTATGGCAAAGGCAACGGTTAAGTTATTGCTGCACCAAATAAACGGAACACCACGGTAAAAGGCATTGTTTTTCGCCCGGTTCCAAACTTGCTTAATTCCTTGTTGGTAATAGTTAATGGCTGTTTTATCTTTTGAATCTTGTTTGGCAACTTCGTAATGACCAAGGTTAATGAAAGGATAATATTGATAATGCGCTGCGGTGTCTTTTTGTAGCCAAGGCGTGATGCGTTCTTGCCGGGCATAGTTTAAGGCCAGTTTTATTTTCTTTCGATCGGTCTTTTCTC
The DNA here is from genome assembly GCF_049913135.1 of Pedobacter sp. R-06. NCBI lineage: Bacteria > Pseudomonadati > Bacteroidota > Sphingobacteriia > Sphingobacteriales > Sphingobacteriaceae > Pedobacter > Pedobacter sp. R-06. Next base: position 5,766,413 of record NZ_CP183977.1, read on the forward strand.
TCCCGAAATTGAATGATGTTTCGGCCAGCTCCATGTCATCAACCCAATTGTCTTCAGCATAAATATAAGGCGATTTTACAGATGCAGTTTGCGTTACCCCAGGTTTTTGTAACGCAAATTTATAAGCGGTTTTGGCTTTTCCAGCAAGTGTTTGGGCATAGGCTCGATCATGCCCTTTAAATAAAACCGATCCTAAATTAAAAGCACTTGTAAATTTAGCGGCTGTAGAGCTGGTTCCGGTGGTGTTGTTCATGAATTTGCCCCGTTGCTGAGTTTCGCCTGTAATAAAATAGAGCGGGCGTTCAAAACCTTTTCCGTATTGACTGTCTTCTTTTGGAATGCGCATACTGATGTGATCACGGTCATCGGCCAGTTGGTTAAACATGATGTTTTTTTGTGGATGCATTTTCAACAGCCAATCCAATCCCCATTTAGCTTCATCCAGAACATCGGCCAGGCCATTTTTTCCATCCAAACCATTTGCCTGTTGCCTGTCGCTAAATACTTGGGGGAAATCGCGATAAGCCATGAGTAAGTGATAGGCCGCATTTGCCGAAGTAGTTGAATATTGGAGGTAATCGCTGGCATCGTGCCAGCCGCCAGAAGCATCAAAATGTGTACTGTCTTTAATGCCAGCTTTGGCGCCATATAAAACAAAGCCATCATGGGTATGGCAACTGTCTTTAAGATAGGGGTTAAAACCGCTCCGTTGCTGGCGCATATATTGTAGGCAGAAATCGGCTGTACTTTCATACACGTTGTTATTGATCAATAACAGGGGAGAAACAATTCCATTTGCCCTGAGGTAGAAACTGCCTGCGCGTTTAAAATCACTAAAATTTAATCGAGCGGTTTGGCTAAAAGGGCCATAACTGCCAAAGCTTTTAATATTGGTTGAGGTATATACAATTTGGTTGGTTTCTTTTGCTATAATTTCAAATTGAGCAGGAATCTCACCTGTTTTGCTTGCCCATACCGCAACTTTAATACTTTCGGTAGGGTAACCAAGCAAATTAATCCTGATCCAGCTCTGTTGGATTTTTCTTTTGCTACCAATGAATGAGCATAAGAACGATATGGCAAATGAGAAAGTTAAGGCTAAAATGAACTTATTTTTCATTACGACGGATGATTATTTCATTTAAAAATAGGGTTTTATCAAGATAATGTAAAAGAAGTAGGTAAACATTTGGAAATTAATCAATCGTTTGATTAATTTTGTGTCGTCAAAAGAAATGAAAACAGAAAAAGTAGATAAAAGACAAGCCATTCTCGATGCAGCTGAAAAGCTGTTCTGCGAGACCGGGTACGAAGGTACTTCCACCCGCCAGATTGCTAAGGAATCTGGAGCGAACATGGCGATGATAAATTATTATTTCGGCTCTAAAGAGGGGGTTTTTGTGGAGATTATGAACGAGCGTATTGCTGGTTTTGCTTCTCAGTTAAAAATCATCAATGAAGATAAGATTTCGGCATTAGAAAAATTACACAAAGTTATAGAGGGCTATGTAAATAGGATCCTGAATAACACGGCGTTTCATAAAATGATGCACAGAGAACTTTCTTTAACCCAAAGGCCAGAAATGTACGATAAGATAAAAGACGCCATGAGTCACAACATGCAGCTTATCGATCGCATTATTACAGACGGGATTGAAGACGGGACCTTTAACAAGGTGGATGTTCGGATGGTAATCGCCACTATTATGGGCACCATAACCAACATTGTTATCTCTCCACATAAGGTTATATCATGCTCCAACTTCAACTTGAATGACCCGAAAGATAAAAAAATTATTAAGGAGCGGACAATTGCTCACTTACAAGATCTAACAACAGTTTATTTAACAACAAAAAAATGATACCCAGATCAATAAGATTAATGCTTGCGGCGTCATTAATTCCGGCAGCTTTATTTGCACAGAGCTCGAAAGAATTAAATATTAACCAGGCAATAGAACTTGGCTTAGCCAATAGTAAAAACTTAAAACTTTCTCAAAACAAAATCGATCAGGCTGTTGCACAGCTGGAGGTTGTAAAAGACAATGTTTTGCCTACCGCAAATGCAAGTTTTATGTATAACCACGCTGAAATACCAACCACTACTTTTGCATTACCAGGCAGCGAATCGTCTTTCCATTTGCCTAAAAGAGCCGATGCATTTGTTGGAACTGCAGCGGTACAAGAATTAGTGTACGGTGGAGGTAAATTAAGATATGCAAAAGAATCAACCAAATTACTGGCAGATGTGGCACGTTTAGATGCTGATAAAAGTAAAGAAGAAATCACTTATGCGGTAATTAATACTTATTATTCTTTATATAAGGTTCTGCAAAGCCGAAAAGTGGTTGATCAGAATTTAGAATCAATTGCCGCACAGATTAAACAGGCACAACGTTTCTTCGAACAAGGCATTGTAACCAAAAACGACGTGTTGCGTTTCCAATTGCAACAGGCAAATGTTACACTAACGCAAATGGATATCGAGAGTAACCGTAAAGTGATTAATTATAACCTGGATATCTTATTAGGTTTACCTGAAGATACTGAAGTGAAAATTGTTGATCCAACAGCTGGCTTAAAAACCCCAGGATCGTTAAATGAATACATCGGGCTGGCAATGGCTAACCGCCAGGAGCTAAAACAACTTGATGTGCAGCACAAAGTTGCTGATTTTAACATCAAAACCATTAAAGCGAATACTTTGCCTACCGTTGGTATTGGCGCAAACCTATATTACATTAATCCAAGCGGTAACTTTATTCCGCCAACAAACCAGTATTTAATGCCAATTACGCTGGGCGCTACGGTTTCATGGAATTTCGGCAACCTTTGGACAAACAAAAACAAGGTAAGCGAGGCGAAAATTCAGCAGAGTGCAATTACCATTCAGAAAGACATCTTGTCTGATCAGGTAAAAACAGATATCAACAAAAACTTCCAGGGTTACCAGGTGGCGATGAACAAAATCCAGGTTTTGGAAACATCAATTGCACAAGCAACTGAGAACGATAAGTTATTGGCATCTAAATATAAAAACAATGTGGCTTCGGTTACCGACCGGATCGATGCTGAAACCTTATTGTACCAGGCAAAAATAAACTTAGAGATAGCTAAGGCAGACGCAGGTTTGGCTTACTATACCCTATTAAAATCAACAGGAAAAATAACGCAATAAATACAGCAATGACAACTGAAAAGAAAAAAAAGAACATAGTAGTGCCCATCATTTTAGGTGTTTTACTAGTAATAGGTGTAATCTTCGGGATTACCGAGTGGAATTATTATAGCAAACACGTAGATACGGATGATGCCCAGATTGATGGCGATATCAGTCCTGTTGTTGCCCGTGTTGGCGGTTATGTAAAGGATATCAATTTTGAAGAAAATACACACGTAACTGAAGGACAGATTTTAGTGAAACTTGATGACAATGATTATAAAGTTAAATTAGAGCAGGCACAATCTGGTCAAAAAGGAGCAAGTGCAGGTGTTGGTGTGGCGCAATCGCAAATTGTGGCTACCCAGGCCAATACCGGTACTGCAAAAGCAAACGTTGATGCAGCAAAATCAAATGTTGAAGCTGCAAATGTTAAATTAAATTTAGCGCAGAAAGATTATAATCGTTATGAGAACCTGGTTAAAGACGGTTCAATTACACAACAAGCTTTCGATCAGGCTAAGGCGAGTAAGGAGTCTGCAGAAGCAGCAAGACAATCTGCTCTGGCAGCATATCGTGCAGCACAAGATCAATATAATGCTGCGGTTAAACAAGTTGGTACTACACAATCACAGTTAGCGGTGAGCAGCAATGTAATCAGCCAGCGTCAAAGTGATATCGATTTTGCTAAACTTCAATTATCATATACTGATATTAAAGCTCCTGCAACCGGTATCGTTTCTAAAAAGAATGTTCAAAAAGGACAATTGGTTCAGGCTGGTCAGTCTTTATTCTCTATCGTGAACGACGGAAGCATTTATGTAACGGCAAACTTTAAAGAAACTCAATTGGAGAAAATTAAAGAAGGTTCAAAAGTAGAGATCGAAGTTGATGCTTATCCTGATGAAAAAATTCACGGTGAAGTATATAATTTCTCTCCGATTACTGGAGCAAAAGGATCTTTATTGCCTCCTGATAACGCTACCGGTAACTTCGTTAAAGTTGTTCAACGTGTACCAGTTAAAATCAAAATCCATCCATCAAAAGAACTGTTGGCTAAGTTGCGCCCAGGAATGAGCGTTAAAGCATCAGTATCTACTAAATAATATGTAAAATGGCCGAAGTAGGTTTAAAAAAGTGGATTATTACATTTACGGTAATTACAGCTTCATTATTGGAGCTGATTGATACGACTATCGTAAACGTGGCAATTCCACAAATACAGGGAAACCTGGGCGCTACCCTAGAGGATGTGGCCTGGCTTTCTACCGGCTATGCGGTAGCGAATGTTATCGTGTTGCCAATGTCGGGCTGGTTGGGTAACAGATTCGGCAGGAAAAATTACTTTCTTACCTCCATTATCGTTTTTACACTCGTTTCCTTTTTATGTGGAAACGCCACTTCATTGAATGAGCTTATTTTATTTAGGATTATTCAGGGTTTGGCCGGAGGAGGTTTAATATCAACAGCGCAAGCTATTTTAATAGAAACCTGGCCCCGTGAAGATGTAGGTATTGCAACTGCCTTATTTGGTTTAGGTGCTGTAGTTGGGCCAACTGTTGGGCCAACCATTGGTGGATATATTCTGGAAATCAGTTCATGGCCATGGATCTTTTATGTGAATATTCCCGTCGGAATACTCGCGGCCTACTGTACGTACACCTTTGTTCGGGCAACCCCGAAATCAGGGCAGGGGCAACCTGTCGATTGGTGGGGTATTGCATTATTGGCTATTGCAGTAGGTAGTTTACAAACATTGTTAGAAAAAGGGGAGAGTGAAGATTGGTTCGCTACCCCATACATTACAGCATTGGCCGTTACTTCGGTATTTGGTCTGTTGCTCTTCATTTGGAGAGAAATGACCACCGATCATCCGATTGTGAACTTTAAAATTATGAGGCACAGAAGTTTCTCTGTGGGTATGTTTACCTCATTCATTTTAGGTTTCGGGTTATACGGTTCGGTGTTCGTATTTCCGGTATTCTGTCAGAATTTACTAGGGTTTTCACCTTTGCAAACAGGAGAAATCTTATTCCCAGGTGGTTTGTGTACCATTATAATGATGCCTTTTATTGGTATTATGCTTAAAAAAGGAGTTCCAGCACAGATTATGGCCACCTTTGGGATGTTGGCATTCTTCATTTTCTGTTGGATGTTGAGTAATTCGACTTTACAATCAGGAACCGGCGATTTCTTCTGGCCACTGGTAATCAGGGGTGTGGGTATGGCCTTATTGTTTGTGCCTTTAACTACACTTGCCATTCAGGATCTGAAAGGACCAGAAATTGGCCAGGGATCAGGTTTGAACAATATGATGCGTCAATTGGGAGGCTCATTCGGTATCGCAGCTTTAACTACGTTAATTCACGTACGTTCGGGTTTCCACAGAAGTGTTTTATTGTCAAATGTGAACGATTATAACCAACCATTTGTGGATCGTTTTAACGGCTTAATCAAAGGCTTTATGGCAAAAGGACAAACGCTGTTCGATGCCAAAATTATGGCGGCAAAAGCGATGGAAGGAATTGTAACCAGACAAACCATGTTACTTACTTATGATGACGCATATTGGGTTGCAGGATTGATTATGTTGTTCTCAATTCCACTACTGTATCTTCAGAAGTTTAAGAAAAATGCAAACATTCCTGCCGATGTGCACTAATATTTGCAAAGAAATGCCGTAAAAAATGGTAAAAAACAAAAACAGCCGGTGTATTTTATTACATCGGCTGTTTTAACCCAAAAAATTAACAATCAATGCAATGCCCTTAAACATTGCAAATGTTCTTACTTAACCACATGGTGGCCAAATAAGATTCTAAAATTAAAATTTATTCTACAATTTTCCAAATTGTAAGCCTTAGAATTTTAATACCTTATGCATTTTTTGTAGTATTACGGTATACAAAACTATTGCATAAGCTATGCCTAAACTTCGTTTAACTACGCAACGAGAATCTATTTTTAATAATGAGGTAATCTCAAAATTCGAACTATTTAACAGTTTATTTCTCACCTTGCCTTTTTACAAAATTAAAGATACCGGAACACTGCTTCCACTGTTTTTTAAGAGCTGTGAAGAAGGCATCGCAAACGGAGAAAAACCTGCACAGATTATCGAAGAATTTTTTGCCAAGTATACCAGTTATACCGAGCGCAAGGATATTGTTGATCTTCTTTTTCGTTTTATCCAGTATATTGAACGCCAGGTGGTACTTTTTGATGCCGTGGAAGATGCTTCTTTTACCAAGTTAAATACCACCGATGAACAGAGCACGTTGGCATTTATTTTAAAAAAGAATGCTGATAACAAACCAATGTTATCAAAAATTGAGAAGTTGATTGACGAACTTTCGCTTCGTTTGGTTTTAACCGCACACCCTACCCAGTTTTACCCTGGAAGTGTATTGGCCATTATTACCGATTTAACTAAGGCCATCCGTGATAACGACCTTACTTCGATGAACTCCTTATTACAGCAATTGGGTAAAACGCCATTTTTTAATAAAAAATCACCAACGCCAGTTGATGAGGCCTTAAACCTGGCCTGGTTTTTAGAAAATACATTTTATTTTGCTGCAGCAAATATTCAGGAAGAGATAGACCAGAACCTTGATGAATACAACCTGGAGACCAAGAAAATTTTAGAGCTGGGTTTCTGGCCTGGAGGAGATAGGGACGGAAATCCGAACATTCATTCAGAGACCACTTTGGAAGTTTCTAAAATGTTGCGCCAGATCCTTTTCCGCTGTTATTACCGCGATTTCAGGGTAATTAAACGCCGCATCACCTTTAGAGGTGTTGAAGAAAATATCGCAAAACTGCACGACGTATTGTATCTAAATGCTTTCGACCAGACCTGTGAGCTCCATGATATTTCTGATGAACTAAGAGATAACCTGAATAAAATTAAAGAAACGTTGTTAGCCGAACATGAAGGTTTGTTTGTTGACCTAGTTAACGATCTGATCCGTAAGATAGATTTATATGGTAACTACTTTGCGTCGCTGGATATTCGTCAGGACAGCCGTGTGCTGAGGAATGTACATGCATATTGCCGCGCAAATAAGCCGATTTCTTCGCTGTATCCTGCCGATTATGATAAACTGTCTGAAGCGGAGAAATTAGCTTTAATTTCTTTTAAAGAGGCAACGGTTGTTTACGCCAGCGAGCCCGATGCACTGACAAAAGATACGATTGAAGTAATTAAAGAAATTAAAGGCATCCAAAGGCGCAATGGTGAAAAAGCTTGTCACCGTTTTATTATCAGTAATTGCCAGCAAGCCAGCGATATTTTGCAATTAATTGAGCTTTTCCTTTGGAATGGCTGGAGTAAAGAATCGTTGACTATTGATTTCGTGCCGCTTTTTGAAACCGTTAACGATTTAAAGGGAGCAGCTACAATTATGGATACGCTTTATAGTAATCCATTCTATAAAGCACATTTAGCCAGCCGTGGAAATAAACAGGATATTATGCTGGGTTATTCTGACAGCACCAAAGACGGTGGTTACTTAATGGCCAACTGGTCTATTTTTAACGGAAAAACATCATTATCTGCGGTTTCTGCTAAGCACAATATTCAGCTGGCGTTTTTTGATGGCCGCGGTGGTCCGCCTGCACGGGGTGGAGGTAAAACACACCGTTTTTATGCTTCTATGGGTAAGGAAATTGCAAATAAGAACATGCAGTTAACCGTTCAGGGGCAAACCATCAGTTCTCAATATGGTTCGGTAGAAAGTGCTGAATTTAATATCGAACAATTAATCAATGCAGGTCTTACTTCCGGATTAAAAGAGAAACACAATATTCTGTTAGACCCTGAAAATAAAACGCTGCTTGATGAAATGGCCGAAGAAAGTTATAAAGCTTTTGTCGACTTGCGCGAGCACCCATTATTTGTGAGCTATTTAGAGAAATTATCTCCTTTAAAACTATTGTCGCAAGCTAACATTAGCAGTCGCCCGGTTAAAAGAAACGGTGGAGGCGAAATGAAGCTCGAAGATTTAAGGGCCATCAGTTTTGTTACCGCCTGGAGTATGCTGAAACAGAATGTTCCTGGTTTCTATGGAATGGGAACAGCCTTAAAAAACCAGGAAAAGGCTGGTAACTGGGATAAAGTAGTTAAAGTTTACCAAGATTCTGATTATTTGAAAACGATTGTTGATAACTGTATGATGAGCATGAGCAAATCAGACTTTACCATTACAGCGCATTTGGGCGCAGATAAAGAATTTGGCGCTTTTTGGACTCAACTACACGACGAATTCGAGTTAGCTAAGGAGATGCTTTTAAAACTGTCCGGACAGCCAACATTAATGGCTAATTATCCTGTAGATAAAAAGTCAATTGCCACCCGCGAGAAAATTATTTTACCACTGGTACTCATCCAGCATTTTGCTTTAGAAAAACTACAGCACGACCAAAACGAAAAAGACCAGCACGCCTTAGAAAAGCTAGCGGTAAGAACGGTGTTTGGTATTGTAAATGCGGGTAGGAATTTAGCTTAGCCCAATCTACAAACCTATATTAAACCTTACAGGTTAAAATATAAGGTAAAATATACTCTCCAAGGTCTGTGTCCTCACAGACCTTTTTTTGTTAGAAATATTCGGGCGTCACCCTGACCTATAGCGCAGCGGAAAGCTACGCAGTAAATTCAGTTTAGGGTCTTAATAGCAGGAAAGATGCTGAAATAAATTCAGCATGACGATACGAACGAAATAACCTAAAACAATGATTGAGATTATTAATAGATACTTGTTTTTGATAGCAGGAAAGATTGCTTCGTTGGCTGAAAAAGCCTCCTCGCAAAGACAAAAAATGCCAAACAAAAATCCCTCGCTGATTTTCATCAACGAGGGATTTTATATTATAAAAGCCAGATTAAGCTTTAAAGCGATTATCGATCAATCGAACCCATTACCTTTTGGCCGAAAGCATTTAATGCGTCCTTTTCGGCAGCACCTTCGCTTACCATCTGGTGTACTTCTAAGGCACCGCAAATATTGGTAATCATTTCGCCTGCAACATCAACTTCGTGTTCGCTAACACCTCTAAATTCGCAAAAAGCCTCTAAAACCTCCAAAGTAGTTTCCAGTTGTGCTGGAGTGGTGTTTTGAAATAATTGTCTTATAACCGGAATCTTCATTACTTTATCTTATTAAATAGTTCAATTAAACCTTCTGCTTTATTGGTTTGCACCTGATCTACCAAGCTACCGCCTTCAAAAGCTGCGAAAGTTGGTAAATTATCAACGTTTGCAAATTTGCGTGAGTTTGGAAGTTTTTCGGCATCAACAATCAAGAAAGCTACATCTTCATTTTCTGAAGCCAGTTTTTTGAACTTCGGTTTCATGATCCGGCAGTTTCCGCACCAAGATGCAGCATACTGAACCATTACTTTTGAATTATCGGCCAAATATTGTTGAAGATTATCTTCTGTTAATTCTAAAAACATAACGTTTTGTTTAATTAGTTAGCGGCTAAATATTCAGCTACGCCAGTTCTGTTCGCGTTCATTGCTTCTTTTCCTTCTTCCCAGTTTGCAGGACAAACTTCACCATGTTTTTGAACATGAGCGTAAGCATCGATTAAACGTAAATATTCTTTAACGTTTCTACCTAGTGGCATATCGTTAACACTTTCGTGGAAAACTTTACCAGTTTCGTCGATTAAATAGGTAGCTCTGAAAGTTACGTTAGAACCTGAGAAAGATTCATTTCCTTCTTCATCGTAGTTAACTTCCTGATCTAAAATATCTAAGATGCCTGATAATTGTCTGTGAGTATCTGCTAAGATTGGATAAGTAACACCTTCAATACCGCCGTTATCTTTTGGCGTATTTAACCATGCGAAGTGAACTTCGTTGGTATCGCAAGATGCACCGATTACAATTGTATTTCTTTTTTCAAACTCAGGTAAAGCAGCTTGGAAAGCGTGTAATTCTGTAGGGCAAACGAAAGTAAAGTCTTTTGGATACCAGAATAATAATACTTTGCTATTTTTGTTTACAGCCTCTTCAAATACATTGATTTTCAAGTCATCACCCATGTCTGACATTGCATCAATACTAACACTCGGGAATTTTTTGCCTACTATTGCCATAATTTTTTGTCTTTAATTTTATGCCACAAAGGTAAGGCTAAAACAGATGTGAAGCAACCCCGTTTCACTAATTGTTAATTGTATTTATTGATAACGATATAGATGAAAGCTATATTGTTTTACGGAGATATAGGAGGGTTCTATTTTTTGTTTTGCTGCATGCAGAGGCACGAAGCATCTTTGAGAAATTATACACATAATGGCCGTCATCTCGATTGAAGCGTAGTCCCGAATGTTCGGGAGAGAGATCTATGGAGATAGATTTTTCGACTGCGTTGCACTTCGCTCAAAATGACGACCAGCTTAAGGGAAAACTACTTTTTTAACGTATTCTCATACAGCTTAAATATTCTTTTATACTCATCAGTCCAGCTGCTAGGTTCAATAAAACCGTGGTCTTCTACCGGATAAACGGCAAGTTCCCAATTGTTCTTTCCCAGTTCGATAAATCGTTGTGTAATGCGCACAATATCCTGAAAGTGAACATTCACATCAACCATTCCGTGCGCCATTAAAAGGTTGCCTTTTAGCTTATCGGCGAAGTAGATCGGTGAGCTTCTTTTGTAAGCAATCGGATCGTTAAACGGTTCGTTTAAAATATTCGAAGTATAACCATGGTTATAATGTGCCCAATCGGTTACCGAACGTAAAGCGGCACCACTGGCAAAAACATCTGCTTCATTAAACATGGCCATCAAGGTGATAAAGCCACCGTACGAGCCACCGTACAAGCCAACATGCTGCGGGTTAACACCATATTTCTCTACCAAAAATTTAACGCCATCCACCTGGTCGGTTAAATCTTTTCCTCCCATATGGCGGTAAATACCTGTACGGTGATCGCGGCCATAACCAGAACTCCCTGTATAATCGATATCGATTACTGTGTAACCGTTATCGGCCAGTAAATTATTGAACATAAACTCGCGGAAATAGGTGCTCCAGCCAAAGTGAACGTTTTGAAGATAACCTGCGCCGTGAACAAAAACTACTGCAGGATGATTGGGGTGTGGATTGTCGGATTTATAGACCCTCGCATACACATCTGCACCGTAGCGGTTTTTAAAGCTTACCATATCCGGTTGACGCCACCTGTAAGAATTAAATTCGGCAGAGGTAGATTGGGTAATTTTTTCGGCTTTGGCACCAACCTTATTTGGCTGAAGATATAACTCTCCGGGTTTGTCCATAAAGGAATAATTAATGGCGATGTATTTTTCGTCAGGCGAGAGGGTGATATCGTTTAAGCCTTTCATGGTAGTAATCTGAACAAGTTCACCACCATTTACACTGATTTTATAAAAGTTTGTAATCCCTGGATGCTCCTTATTTGTTTTAAGATAAAATGTACTTCTATCCTTTGAGAGCTGAACAGATTGCACTTCCCATTTGCCCGAAGTAAGTTGTTTTTTATCACCTGTGGCAACATTAGCCACATAAAGGTGTGAATATCCAGTAGCTTCGCTTTGGTAATAAAAGCGGTTGTTATCTATCCATCCGGTGCTGCCCTGGTAAAAACCACTAATGCCCGGGCCACCGATCCAGGCTTCATCGCGCTGACGGTCTATTAAAGAAAACTTCCCGGTTAATGCATCTAGTTTTAAGATCCAACGGTCTTTGTTATCTGTAGATGTTGCAACTACAATTGCGGTACTTCCGTTATCGTTCCAAATGGGGCCAAAGAAATTTACAGGTCTATCTGCGTTTTTCTTTTTTAGGGTATCCAATTCTTTTGGATAATCTTTCAGAAAATCAGGAAGATCTTTAATGCCCGGTATGGTAGCAGTCTGAATGGCATAAACAGAATCTTTTTGGGTATCGTAGATAAAGCCCTGCGAAATATTTTCATTTTCCCCAACCTTTGTTCTGCCAGGAATATCCTCGGTATAACCTGATGATGTGATATAATTCGGAACAATAGTACTATGGTTATTCTGGGCTGGAGTGGTTAGCTTATAAGTAATAAAACGCCCATCGGGATTAATGGTTACACCATTTAAAAATTTATCTTCGGTATAAAGCTCTTTTAATGGTTTTGAATCTGTAGATGTTGATCCAGAACGGCCTCTTCCACCACGCACGCCACTTCTGGTTTCTGCATTTCTTTTTTTAATGATATCAAAGAGTTCGGTTTGCTGTGCTTTTAACCATTTATCCTGTTCGGTAAGCGGCTTGGTTTCTGGTCGGCCTGCTTTTTTACCTTTAACGAAATTAGTAAGCTGTTTGGTTTCGGCTGATTTTAGGTCTACCTCGAAAAGATTATCGCCCAATTGATAAACAATATTTCCATTGGTTAAAAAAACAGGACTGTTTTCTCGCTCTTGCGTACTGGTTAACCGCGTTTCTTTATTGCTTTTGAAATTCTGCAAATAGATATCGCCACTTTTTTCGATTAAGCCAAGTGAGCGGTCAGTATTGTAGGTATAGTTTAAATTTAATAGTTTTTCATCTTCCTTTTCTGCTGCTTTAATGGGCTTGGTAGCTGTTGCCGAAACTTTAAATAATTCTTCTTTGGCTTTATTTTCAGGGTTCCAGTTGAAGTACAGGGTTTTGCTATCTGCAGTCCAACGGAAATTAGTTGGTGCAACGCCCATCCACTTTGGATCGCGCATTATCTTTTCGACGGTTAAAGGCGCTAATTGTTGTGCAAAAGCATATTCGCCTGTGCAAAGCAAAAGGAAAAGTAAATATTTCTTCATGAATTTTAGGTTTGGCTGCAATTTAGGCAAAGCGCTATCCAATTTTAAAAGGAAATGGAAATGTTACAAGTGTCGTTTTTCATTAACTACAGATAAAAAAGAATGAACACAGATGAAATTTTAAAATTAGATATCAGATCTGTGCTTATCTGTGCCCATCTGTGGTTAAAACTAGCGAATTACCCTTCCGGTTTTATCTACATTCACATCATCGAAAGGCTTTAGGTACTCGTTGATGATTACCGCAAACTCTCGTCTGGTTAACACTTTTTTAAGGTCGTATTTAGAAGCGAATTTATAGTTTTTGTTCCATTTTTTTTGCAGTTCGGTCTTGGTTGCCTCAACAGATTTATTGCCAACATAACAAATCATAGCAATGGTGTTTTCTAAATTGATGGGGATATTCTGATGATCATCAAACCAGATCTGGGCCTTATAATAATAATCTTTGATCGGCTGTTTAATTTCATCGTAGGTAACCTCCTTTTCGGGATTGAAATAAGCTTTATCTTGCCTTATTTCTCCCTTAAGAATACCCGTAGCACCAACTTTTTGAATTGCTAGCCAATTAGAGTCTATCGCTTTTACATCCTCGAAAGGCATTAAAGTATGTTTATAGGCTAATAACTCACCCTGTATCCTTTTTAAATTTGACAGACTGGTTTTTGTGTCGAAAAATGCAGCATAGGCTGCGATTGCACCAGCAGCAGGGCCAATTTCGAACTGATCGGCAGAAATATATAAAAGGTTTTCTTGGTTCGGGATGAGTAAGCTGTATAATGATAAAAAACTGGCTCCTTTGGACGGAACACTTGCTACTGTTGTTCTATATAAGTTCTCACTGTAATTTAATTGATTTGAAGTTGCAGGATTTAGGCTGGTAATTTTTAATGCAGTCAATAATTGATCTGGTTTATCGGCCAGTACAAGAATCTTGGCTTTAATGCTTTTGTCTTTTGTGAGTTTCACTTCCCAACCACTGCCTGAGCGTTTAATTTCGATGTAAGGCGCGTTATTGATCACATTTAGTAGCTGCGTGCTATCAACCGTCACTTTTACGGGTTTCTTTTTATCAGGCTTTGGTTTAGGGGCCTCCAGGCTTTTTGCATTTTCGATTTCTCTTTTTAAGAAACGCTGATAGAAGGCCTCCATAGTTTTAGGTCTGCCCTGAGAAACTTTCTTAAGGTCGAGCTGTTCCTTTTGTGTGAGTAGAATGGTTTTAACACCAGATTTAAACGATTGAAAAGATGCGGCATAGGCTGCATCGCCACTGCCAATAACCAATACATCTGTTTTTAGGGTTTGGGCATGTATAACAATGGGAATTATGAATGCGAAAACAAAAAACAATCTTTTCATCTGTGAATATTAAAATTTGCTGCAATATGCTTTAAATGAATGAATTTTTAATGAAACGGATGCATTTTAACTAAATTTAACGCTCAATTTTAGCTAGCTCGATTAACCGTTTAATTTTCATATAACCACACCGACCTTATATTTTCTTAAATTGCTGATATAGTAAAAATTGTGAGCCTTTGTTAATTATGAAAGAACAAATAAAATCAGTTTTCGATTTACAGCAAAAACACAAATCCGAGTTGAGAAAAACGGATGCTAAAACACGCATTGGAAAACTAAGGCAGCTTAAACAGGCACTAGAAAATGCCGAGGAAGAAATATTTGTAGCATTAGAGCGGGACTTGCGCAAAAACAGCTTCGAAACCACTGTAACGGAACTGTTTTTTACTTATGCAGAAATAGACCATGCCATAAAAAAGCTGCGTAGCTGGATGAAGCCAAAATCGGCAAGCAGAGCCATGAGCAATCTTTTTGCCAGCAATAAAATTTATTATGAACCAAAAGGTGTTTGCCTGGTTATTGCGCCCTGGAATTATCCATTGCAGTTAATCATGAGTCCATTGGTTTCGGCAATAGCAGCTGGGAATTGTGTAATCCTGAAACCGTCTGAACTGAGCGGAGCAACAGCTGGCATGATCAGTAAATTGATTTCAGATACTTTTGATCCACAAGAGATTGCTTGTTTTGAAGGCAATGCGGATGTTTCCTCCGAATTGTTGAAGCTCCCATTCGATCATATCTTTTTTACCGGAAGCACCGCAATTGGTAAGGTGGTGATGGAGGCTGCGGCAAAAAACCTGAGCTCGGTTACCTTAGAGCTTGGTGGTAAATCGCCTGCTATTGTAGATGAAACCTGTGACCTACAAAAAGCTGCAGAAAAAATTGTCTGGGGTAAATTGGTTAATGCCGGACAAACCTGTATTGCCCCGGATTATGTGCTGATTAAAGAAAATAAGCTGAATGATTTTGTGATACATTACAAAACTGCTGTTCAGAAAATGTTTTTTGAGGGATCGACAATTAATAAAAAAGATTATGCTAAAATCATCAATGCAAAACAGTTTCATAGGTTAAATAAATTGATTGAAGAAGCCCTTCGTGATGGAGCTGTATTGGCCTTCGGGGGAAAATCGGATGAGCAGGATTTAACTATTACACCAACACTTTTGACTTCGGTAGCTGAAAGCAGCACGATTATGCAGGAAGAAATTTTTGGACCAATTTTGCCTGTAATTACTTACAACAATATACAGGAGGCAATTGATTTTGTGAACAGGAAAGAAAAGCCTTTGGCACTTTATATTTTCTCAGGCAATAAACCGAAACAAAATAAAATTCTCACTGAAACAAGTGCAGGTGGAACCTGTGTAAATGACGTATTGGTTCATATCGGTAATCCTAATTTACCTTTCGGCGGGGTGAACAATAGCGGTATAGGCAGTTGTCATGGTATTTTCGGCTTCAAAACTTTTTCGCACGAAAGGGCCGTGGTTTTTCAATCAAAATTAGGCTTAACCAAAATGATTTATCCGCCATATGCAGCAAAAATGGGTTTGTTGAGGTGGCTGAAGAAATTGATGTAAAAATATTCTGCGAATTCCGTGTTTCCGTGGCAAAATAATTCATGCAAAAAGCCTATTTTGGTTTCATGGATTTAGAGCAGCTTAAATACCCGATTGGCCAATTTTCAATGCCAGGCGTTTTCGATCAAAAGCAAATCGATATATGGATATCCGAAATAGAAGCTTTGCCTAATCAGCTTAGGAAGGCTGCTGAAAATTTGACCGAAAAAGAATTAGAGCAAACTTATCGCCCTGGAGGATGGACGTTGAGGCAAGTTATTCACCATATTCCCGATAGCCACATCAATGCTTATATCCGTTTCAAACAAGCCATTACTGAAGTTGTTCCCGTAATCAGGCCTTATTATGAAGAGCGCTGGGCAGAAACGGGAGAGGCTAAAAATGGTGATGTCAAATTATCTGTTGATTTATTGGATGCTTTACACCAACGCTGGGTTGCTTTTTTAAAAACATTGAAACCGGAAGATTATCAACGAAAATACATTCATCCAGCTCAGGGAAAAGAACTTACATTAGCAAACATGTTAGGTATGTACGCCTGGCATGGAAAACATCATTTGGCACACATTACCAATACAATAGCAAAATGAAAATAAATCGTTTAAATTTATTGGCCTTAATTCTTATCGGCTTTTGCACCAATGTGAATGCACAAAAAGCCCCATCAAAAGCTTTTGCTTTTATTTTAGGCTCATGGGAAATGCAAACCGCCAAGGGTAAAATTGTAGAACAGTGGAAGCAAAATCCAGATAAAACACTCAGTGGCAAAAGCTATCGAATAAATGCCAAAGGTGATAGTTTGCTTACCGAAACCCTTAAAATCAAAAAGATCGGAAAAGATACTTTTTACTGTTCGACTGTAACGGGGCAGAACGAAGGGAAAGAGACTTGTTTCAAACTTATTACTACTAAAGATGAGACCTATGTTTTCGAAGATAAAACACATGATTTTCCACAGAGAATAGTTTACCAAAACCAGGGCAAAAATGATTTGCTCGCCTGGATAGAAGGTGAGCTTAATGGTAAAAGCCGAAAATCAGAGTTTAGGTATAAACGGCAATAGTTTACATCAAAATCAGCATTGCTGCACTCATGGCAATCATAATGGCATCTTCAACAATGGTTACGGTACTCATGGGTAGGTTAAAAACTGCACCCAAACAGGCACATTGAATCTTTTTCTTATTTAAAACACTTTCCAAAACACCGAGGATACTTATCGTCATTACAACCAGTGTAACCCAGTTTACAACTACAGGTGATAAGTTTAAAGCAAAAGATAATCCTAATCCGAGTTCGATAAAAGCATAAATATATCCCCATGCGCTAAATTTTTTGGCTACAATATCATACATGGCATAACTTTCGGCAAAAGGTTTCAGGTTAAGCATTTTAAAGAAAGAGAAGGTGAGGAAGAAGCCCGACATAAAAATGCGCATAAACACCATGAAATTAATTCCGGTAGATTGCCACGAGACTACAAGTGATATTGCAGTAACATATCCGAATATCAATAAAATGGGTTTATAAGTTTCGGCCCACGATTTTGCTTCTTCCAATGTTTCGCTGTGATGGGCTGCAGAAATTTGATATTTGCTATCTGTGCCGCCCAAAGCTTGTTGGAGTGTATCTAAGCCGATATGTTTATCCATGCTAATGGTGGCAGAATTGGTGTCTTTCGAAACCTCGACCGAGGTTACATCTGGTAAAACGAGCAGGTTACTTTTTACTTTATTTTCGCAACCGCCACAAGTCATGCCGGTAAGTTGATAGGTGTGTGTCATGATTAAAATCTTTAAACAAATTTACCGCTTCATAGGGCCATAAGCGTTACAGAATAATCATAAAGTTTTATAGAATTTTAGCGTATCGACATGCTGTTGATAATTGTCGTTTCGAGCCCAATCGGTTAATTTCTCAATGGTAAGAGCGTTATTTTGTTTTTCATCATTAAGGAGTTAAGAAAATTAAGGTTTCAGATAAAAAACAAGTTCTTTAACGGTCTGTTCTTCCCTAAACCCTAAACCCTAAACCCTAAACCCTAAACCCCTGCTTATCCCACCAAAACCGAGGTCATGGTTAACGAACCGCCAACAGCCTTGTCATTAAAGAAAGAAACTTCTTCTTTATCGTTTTTCATACCAAGGGTATAAATTAGTGGTAAATAATGCTCTGGGGTAGGGATAGCCAACATGGCATCGGTACCGAGGTTGCGGTAATTAATTAAAGGTTGATGATCGCCGTTTGCAATTAAATTTTTGAACTTATCGTTCATTTCAATTGCCCAATCATAACCACCGCCATTAATCATTTCCCAGCTTAACATACGGAGGTTGTGCACCATATTTCCGCTGCCTATAACCAATATCCCTTTTTTGCGGAGTGCATAAATTTCTTTGGCGATTTCGTAATGCTGTTCAGGTGATTTGGTATAATCGATACTTAATTGCAAAACTGGAATATCTGCATTTGGGTACATATGTTTTACCACGGTCCAGGTACCATGATCTAAACCCCAATCATGGTCTAAACCAACGGGAGTGGAGTGGATTAAATCCGGAATTTCTGCGGCCAGTTCGGGATCGCCCGGGGCAGGATACTGTACATCAAAAAGTGCCTGTGGAAAGCCACCAAAATCGTGAATGGTGCTAGGGAAATCCATCGCCGTAACAAAAGTTCCATGTGTGTACCAGTGCGCCGACACTACTAATACTGCTTTTGGCACTGGAATATTTTTTGCCAATTCTGCCCAACTCTGGCTAAACTCATTGTTTTCGATGCCGTTCATTGGCGAGCCATGACCGATAAAAAGCGTTGGCATTAAATCCGTTTGAGGTAAACGTTGAGTAAAGTTCCTGAATTGTGATAGTGCAGACATGATATTTTTGAAGTTATACTAACCGTCATCCTGAACTTGTTTCAGGATCTATTTAAATGAAAGATTCCGGGACTAGCCCGGAATGACGATCTTATTTTTTATTTCCCCTGAACAAACTCCAGGTTTAATTTAATGGCTACATCTTTTGCAACGCCAGCGCCAGTTGGGTCATATTTAATATTATAATCTAAACGGTTAATGGTTGTTGTAGCACCAAAGCCAGCTTTAGTATTGCCTTGTTGATCTTTAGCCGTGCCGCCATAAACAACAGCAAATTTTACATCTTTGGTTACATCACGGATAGTCAATTTGCCACTTAATTCGTAGTTGTTGCTACTTAATTTTTTGAAAGAAGTGCTTTCGAATTTCATGGTTGGGTAGGTTGCCGCATTAAAAAAATCGTCAGTTTTTAAGTGGCCATCTCTCATATCAACACCAGTAGTAATGCTATTTACATCAACGGTAAAGCTGATTTTAGCGTCTGTTAAATCTGGTTTAGAAGCCGTAACTGTTCCGTCGAATTTTTTAAAAGAACCATCAACGAACGAAATGCCCATGTGTTTAACCGAAAAGTTAACAAACGAGTGCATTGGGTCTATTTTCCAGCTTGTTTGTGCAAATGATGCTACACTGATTGAGGTAGCGATCAGAAATAAGAATAATTTTTTCATACCTAGTAAATTTATTTAGCTACAAAGCTAGCACAGAATCAGGTGATTAGTCTTGATTTATGGTAAGAAATTTCGTGTTGTTAATAGCTGATGGTCTTATGGTCAATGGCTATCAACTATGATCTTTCTAACCATCAACTATTTCTATTTTATACTCATTATATCTCGTCAAGCATTTTTCTGCTGTCTGTTGATACTGTTTTATAAGCCGAGGGTGTAATGCCGGTTACTTTTTTAAACTGTGCCGACAAGTGTGCAACACTGCTATAATTTAGTTGATAGGCAATTTCGCTAAGCGTGAGTTCGCCGTAAGTAAGCATCTCTTTTGCTTTTTCTATTTTTTGAGCAATGAAATACTTCTCGATGGTTTGGTTTTCCACCTCCGAAAAAATACTGCTTAAGCTCGTGTATTCCAGTTTTAACTGCTCGCTGAGATAGGTAGAAAGATTGATTTTTAATGGCTCTTGAGTGTAGTGTACCAGACTAATAATGGTGGTCTTAATCTGCTCTGCGATTTGGGTTTTCTTATCCTCGAGTAATTCGAACCCAAAATGAGTCAAATGATCCGATATCTTGATTTTATCCTCCGGAGAAATGTTTTCAGCCAAGGTAACCTCGCCAAGTTCAACCAATAATGGTTTAAAGCCGAGCTTTTCCAGCTCAGCTTTAACCACCATTTTACAACGGTTGCATACCATGTTTTTGATATGCAGCTTCATTAGTTGGTTTTTATGGTTTCTGCAACGTCACCACAATCGAACATCATGCTTCCATAATATGGATTTTCGATATTTTCTTTTTCATTTAACCAGCTTGCCTTCGCCATTGGGCAATGTTGAACATAAACGGTTTGACTGTTAAATTTCAGGCCTTTTAGGGTTTTGATCATCGCATAAGAAATCCCTTCAAAGGCTTTTCTTTGTGTTTTGATGTCATTCGAGCCAGCAAGTTGAGCAGCTTTACTTTTAATGATGGCCGCTTGGTCCATAAATATTTTATGCTGACCGGCGGGTAAATCTTTATGGTTAACCGCATTTACTTTTGCCGATAAAACCTTTACCTTTTCGATAGCCAAGTCTTTTTTATCTGTTGCTAACGCATTTTTTACATCGTAATAAGCCGTTAATGCCTGGTTTAAAGCTACATCTGTTTTGCTTTGCGCGTAAGTTAAAGCTGTTGTTGCGATTGTTATGATGGCAACTATTCCTAATATTTTTCTCATCTTTTTTATATTGTTTTTAATGGTGATGAAGCGATCATGGTTTATGTTCAGTTTAATATGAAAACCATGATGGTTTCATTTGTTTATATATTATTTTAAAACGTTAAAGAAATTAAATTCTGCCCGAATCAGATACATATTTTTGGTATACCGGTTAGCCATATTTCCAGTCGCCTGAAAACGGTAACCCAAATCGATACGTGTTGTACTATTCAAAATCATCTGTATTGCTGGGGCTATATCCAGGTAAGATTGACCGCTACTTGGATCTGTTTTGCCCAATAACTCTAAATATACGTTAAAGTTCGGCTGCTTGTAATCCTTGTAAACCACAGGCAAAACCAGATAACCCGATGATAAACTATACGATAACATATTTTTTGGCTGTGGCATTCCGGCAATTTGCCTATCGCTGTTTTCGAAAGCATGCGTATAACCCAATGTTGTTGATAGTGCCAGTTTGTGCAAAAGCTGCGTAAAAATTAATCCACCCTGTATACCACTGTTGTCACCTTCGAGGTTAATGTCTCTGGTATAAGTTGGCCTCTTGCTGGTACTTACCCTTCCAAAGGCTGATGCCCTAAAGTGGCTATGTGCTTCGTCTAGAGATAAAAATCTGTACTTTGCGTAAAGACTCCCGCCTTCTAAGCGGTATTTTCCATCCATATCAGATAGAAAAGCCTGTGTGTGCATCATCAGGTTTTTATTAAAGCCGATCATTACCTCTGGAATAGTTCTGCTTACAAAACCGGGATTATTGAACATGCCTTCGTTCGTAATTCTTACACCAATCGATTTGGTTGGCATGTTACTGGCAGGTTCGGTAAATACATATAGTTCTTGTGCAAAACCATTTGTATAGGCACCGATAATCATCAGCGCCAATACGAATATCCGCCTCATCCTAAGAAAGAACTAAGTGAAAAATACGTGTTTTTTTACCGTTAACTATGCCAGTACCACTTGCATAAGCATCAGAATTAGCAGTTGTGGCTTGCTTCTTAAATGCTGAACCTGAGATGAAGTTTTTGTCTACTATACTGGCTTTTACAGTCCCATTAAGTGTTTTGCTTTTAGCATTTACAAAACGATATACATTGCCATCAACAACTGCCTGACCTTTATCGTCTATTTTTACCTGGTTAAAATTGAAACTTGCGGTTAAACCACCAACCGAAAAACCAGCATCCTGAACCTTTTTGCGAACCAAATCAAGATTGATATTGGCATCTTTTTTAAAGGTTAGAATAAAGGTGTTTTTGTTTAAATCGGGTTTTACGCTGCTGATAAAGTTTAGCGTTTCTAACGATTTTTGTGTTGCATTTGAGCACATTGAGCAGGTTAAACCAGTTACCTGTAAATCGGCTGTAGATATTTGTTGTGCCGAAACATTAACGGCGAAGAATAGCATAATGATGCTGAATATTTTTATTGCTTTCATGATTTTTTTGAATTAGAATTTAAGAAAATATCACATTGAGCCTGTCGAAATGCAAAATGATGCATTGACGAGCCGATATTTAAAATCCTAATTCCTAAAAATACAATTGAAAATATGCAGGGCAATCCGCGAGGAAAGTGGCGGGGCTTTATTGGAAATTTTACTGAAAAATTTCGGAGTAATGTTCGTCAGAAATTCTAAAACCGGAGGATGAAGAAAAAGTTGGATTGAAAACAACTTTGGCATTTGTACCTGTGCCGCTGTTTGGTGACTATCTTTAACTTTTACAGTTACCTGGGTATTTTTGCAGCAACCATCATCTTTCTTTTCGGCGGGAATGTCTTTGCAGAATTTGCATGAAACCTCATTGCTAAAAAGTTTAACATTTTCTAGTTTGCCCCCACAGAAATGGAGACTTAAAGCCAAACCCATAACACTAACTGCATAGAATACAGCCAAAGAAAGTGCTATTTTTTGTTTTAACTTCATTAATACAAAGGTAAGGGAAAAAATATCGAATAATACCAGTAATTATTTATTGAATTTCATTTTTTAGCTTACTTTAGCCTTAAACACCAATTAAATGAAGAAAATATTATTATTTCTCTGCGCCTTTTCGATACTTTCAGCATTTGCTGCAAAGCCTAAAAATCAATATGTACGCATTAAAACCGAATTTGGAGAATGCATCGTTAGGCTATATAATCAAACCCCCTTACACCGCGATAACTTTTTGAAATTAACCAAATCGGGATATTACAATGGTGTTTTATTTCACCGGGTGATTAAAGATTTTATGATCCAGGGTGGTGATCCCGATTCTAAAAATGCCAAGCCAGATTCGTTGTTGGGCAATGGCGGACCAAAATATACGATCCCTGCGGAATTTAATGATAGCTTGTTTCACAAAAAAGGGGTTTTGGCTGCTGCCAGGGAAGGTGATGATGTTAATCCGGCCAAAGCATCGAGTGGTAGTCAGTTTTACCTGGTTCAGGGAAAAATTTTTACCGATCAGCAGTTAAATAGTGTTGAAGAGAAACGTTTAAAATTTAAGATCCCTGAATGGCAGCGTGAGGTATATAAAACGATAGGTGGTACGCCTCATTTGGATCGGAACTATACCGTTTATGGTGAAATAGTGATTGGTTTGGATATGGTAGATAAAATAGCCGTTCTGGCAACTGATAAAAACAACCGTCCAAAGCAGGATGTGAAAATGGAAGTTACCGTTTTAAAAAGAAGAGCCGCGAAAAAGTTAGAGAAGCAGTTACTGCAGGGTTCTTTGAAAGATAAAACGGTTATGTAATTAATGGATCTTGTCTGTTATCAAAGAAGAACAGAATTCTAATTTCTTCTTGATAAACCCTATAGTAGAAAGAAGTATATTTCGAAACTACGCCTTTTCTAACTTGACTGTTTAATAAAATGGGTTCGTAAATGAATGGCTGAATGGCAATTAAATCAATTTTTTTATAAACACTGTGGATAAATTTTTCAGCGTAATCATATCCCCAGATTTCCTCGATGAACATTCCAATGCCGAGTAGTGTTTCGTATGCTTCTTCTGAAAAAGAAACTGTTAATGCCATTTCTCAGAGAGTCTTCTTTTAATTTCATCATAAGGGATTAATCTCCCTTCTTCAGCTTGCTTTAACCCTCTTTTAATACCCTCTTGAACATGTTTCGGTAGTTCCTCTAAAACAACCTTTTCGCTGTAGTTTAAAAGCATGTCTAACTCTGACAAAAGATTTTCGTCATCTGTTTCGAATACTTTTTTTGCGATCTCTATTTTTAGCTCTTCAATGCTCATAAACAAATTTAACGAAAGCAAATCTGAATTACTAAGCATTTATTCAATTAATTTCTAAATTTACCGCCCACAACAATTGAAATTTATTGAATGAAGATTATTTCCTATAACGTTAATGGGATTAGGGCGGCAAGTACCAAAAACTTTTTTGGCTGGCTTCAGGCTACAGATGCTGATATGGTATGCCTGCAAGAAGTAAAGGCCCTGCCGGTGCAGATTCCAGAAATTATTGCCCTGATTGAGCAACTTGGCTACCATCATTATTGGTTCCCTGCCGAAAAAAAAGGATATAGTGGTGTGGCAATTCTGACTAAAATTAAACCAAATCATATCGAATTTGGCTGTGGTGAAGAATGGATAGATAAAGAGGGCAGGATTTTAAGGGCTGATTTTAATGGTTTTTCTTTAATGAGCCTTTATATGCCGTCTGGCTCGAGCGGAGATGAACGTCAGGTTAAAAAGTACGAATTTATGCGGTTTTTTGATGCGTATATTGGAGAATTGCGCAAAGAGATCCCAAATCTAATTGTAAGTGGCGATTACAATATCTGCCATACAGCCATCGATATTCATAACCCAAAATCAAACGCCAATTCATCGGGCTTTTTGCCAGAGGAACGCGAGTGGATGCAGTTATTTTTGGATAATGGTTTCATCGATACTTTCCGTCATTTTAATAAAGACCCACATCACTATACCTGGTGGAGTTATCGAGCGGGCTCGAGAGGGAAGAACCTGGGTTGGCGGATTGATTACCATTTGGCTACGAAGCCTATGGAAAACCGTTTGAAAAATGTTAGAATTTTACCCGATGCAATCCATTCCGATCATTGCCCGGTTCTTTTAGAGATCGATTAAGTATTTGGTTAACTGATTAATTGTTTAAATCGGTTAACTGTAACCAAAACCCGATTAAACAGTTTAAACAATTAACCTTCAATCTAACCAGATGTTAATCACAAATATAAAAGGCCTGGCAGGCTTACATTCCAAAGATAAATTAGTGTTGCGTGGCGGTGAATTAGATTCGTTACCTGTCCTCGAAAATGCCTGGCTTTTAATTGAAGATGGTCTGATTAAGGATTTTGGTAAGATGGATTCAATCCCATCTCATATCTCGAATCTCTCCTCTCACATCTCAGCAGAAGGCAGATATATTTTCCCTTCATGGTGCGATAGCCATACACACATTGTTTTTGCTGCTTCGCGCGAGGAAGAATTTGCAATGAAAATCCAGGGCAAAAGCTACGAAGAAATTGCGGCTGCAGGAGGAGGGATTCTAAATTCTGCTAATAAACTCCAAAAAGCTTCTGAAGATGAGTTGTTTGAAAGTGCATCTGTGAGATTAGAGCAGATGATTCTTCAGGGAACGGGTGCCGTTGAAATTAAAAGCGGATATGGATTAACCACAGAGAGTGAAATCAAAATGCTCAGGGTAATCCGCAGGCTAAAAAATCAATTTCCGATTCCGATAAAAGCAACTTTCTTAGCTGCCCATGCTTATCCAGCTGAATTTAAAAACAACCATCAGGGATACATCGATTTAATTATTAATGAAATGCTGCCTCAGATAGCAGCAGAAAAGCTGGCTGACTATATTGATGTTTTTTGCGAAAAAGGATTTTTCTCTGTTGAAGAAACCGATCAGGTATTAAAGGCGGGTGCAAAATATGGGCTAAAACCAAAAGTGCATGCCAATCAGCTTTCCGTTTCGGGGGCAGTAGAGGTTTCTGTGCAAAATAGCGCCATTTCAGTTGATCACCTTGAGGAAAGCGATGAAGAAACGATCCGAACGTTAAGAAATGCCGAGACCGTTGTAACATTACTCCCTTCTTGTTCGTTTTACCTAGGTATTCCTTTTGCTGATGCCAAAAGCTTTATTAAAGCCGATTTGCCAGTTGCTTTGGCTACCGATTACAATCCTGGTTCAACACCTTCAGGAAATATGAATTTTGTGGTGTCACTTGCATGTATTAAAATGAAGATGTTCCCAGAACAGGCGATAAATGCAGCAACATTAAACGGTGCGGCAGCAATGGAGATGAGTGAAGATTATGGAAGCATTACTGTCGGTAAAAAAGCGAACCTGTTTATAACCAAACCGATGCCTTCGATTGCCTATTTGCCATATAGCTTTGGCGAAACGCAAATAGAAACTGTTATTTTAAACGGTGAAATTTATAATGGATAACCTTAAAATATATTCGCAGCGCGACATCGATCATTTAATCATTGCCCGCGATGGTGAAACCAAACTGGGCGAAAGGGTTAGTGTGTACCAACACGATGAGGGAGCTTCATCAAGTGACAGAATTTCAGTAGAAGGATTAAGAGCCAGTAGTTCTAAATTTGTACTGTTAGGTATTCCAGAAGACATTGGCGTACGTGCAAACATAGGCATTGCTGGTGCAGCCTCTATGTGGCGGCCAAGTTTGGTGGCTTTTTTAAATGCCCAAAGCAACCGCTTTTTAAACGGCAAAGAAGTTTTGGTTTTAGGTCATTTCGAAATCGATGAGCCCGAAGATTCTTCCATAATGGGTTTAAGAAACAAAGTAGCACAGATTGATGAGCTGGTTTATCCCGTAATTGAAAAAATTGTAGCTGCAGGCAAAATACCTATTGTGATTGGTGGTGGTCATAATAATGCTTATCCAATAATTAAGGGTACTTCTTTAGCACATAAAAGCCCAATAGCTGTTTTAAATGTAGATGCTCATGCTGATTTAAGAGAGTTGGAAGGCAGACACAGCGGGAACGGGTTTTCTTATGCATTAAAAGAAAACTACTTGAATAATTATTTCATGTATGGCTTGCATCAAAACTATAATAATGAAGCTATTTTAAATCAAATAGATACAAACCCAAAGCTTAAGGCTATTTTTTTTGACGATATTTTAACTGGCGCTAACTTTACTGACATAGTGAATGAAATAGGTTCAGTTGCGGGCCTGGAAATCGATCTGGACTGTGTTCAGAATGTGCTTTCCAGCGCCGAAACACCATCTGGTTTTGCAGTTAACGATATCAGAAAGTTAATTTTGACTAGCGCAAAGCAATTTTCTTATTTGCACATTAGTGAGGGAGCTACACGGATGTTAGATGGTAGGGTGAGCAGGCTAACGTCGAAACTGGTTGCTTATTTGGTGAGTGATTTTGTTAAAGCACAGCGTTTCTAACGAGAGATCGTCATGCTGAATTTATTTTACAAGTAGAAATAGTATTTTCAATTGCCTTGTAGCTACTACGTGGTCAGCATCTTTCCTTTTTTGATTAATTGTGAGATTGATATTTTGCAAACAGACCCTGAAACAAGTTCAGGGTGACGATTCGCGGGTAGAATCTTACAGATGCTCCGCTTCGTATTTTTCTCCCGCCTTCAACATCAGTTCGATCTGTTTCAGGTCTTCGGCCGTTAATTCTTCTTTTTCCTGTAATTCGAATACCGCAATCATATTGTCTTCGTATTGTTTTTCGGTTTTGATAACGATTTCCTGTGGCATGCTGTTAAGCTTAAAATTTTATAATTTCTGTTGGCGTAATGCAAAAATCCAACCTGATGTCGTGTTCATTTACATCATCGATTTTTTCAATAGCAGGGTACAAAGATAAGCCTATTTTTTGAGCATTTATATCCTGTAAAAAACGATCGTAAAAGCCCTTACCATAACCTACCCGGTAGCCTTGTTTATCGAAAGCTAAAAGTGGAATAACAACAAGATCTACCTCGCCCTCGTGCAGGTTTCCCTTTTGCGGTTCGAGGATATTATACAGGTTTTTCTTTAAATCGCCTAGGCCTAAATATTCGTGATTGGTCATTAAAGCGGTTTCAAAATCGGCTTTAGGTACAATGATTTTAATTTCCGGGTGGGTTTTATTAAGCCATTCGATCAGTAAAAAAGTATTGGGCTCTTTTTTTTCGGTGATGGGCAAAAAGATATGCAGGGTTTTAATTTGGCTAAAATCGAGCGTTTTAAACCTGTCTAAGAGAGCTTCGCTTAGGTTTTCGTATTCTGCATCGTTGAGCAATAATCTGTCTTTTAACGCTTTCTTTCTGATTTCGGCTTTTAACATCGTATTCAAATTTATGTTTTTTATAACAAGAGAGCGAAGCGGGTTGTTTTTACAGACCTGTAAGGTTTTTAAAACCTTACAGGTCTAAATGTATAAACCAAAAAGCCCCTGAAGCATTCACTTCAGAGGCTTTCATATATTCTAATCAAGTTATTTTACACGCTCAACGTATTCGCCGGTACGGGTATCGATTTTAATTTTGTCTCCTTGGTTTACAAACATTGGAACTTTTACCTCAACACCATTTTCTAATGTTGCAGCTTTTAGTGCGTTTGTAGAAGTATCGCCTTTAACAGCTGGTTCCGAATAGGTGATTTCGAATTCAGCAAAGTTTGGTAATTGAGCCATAATCGCTTCTTCGCTTTCCATCGAAACAATAATGTTCATACCTTCTTTTAAGAATTTAATAGCCGAACCAAATAAAGCTTTCTCTACATTAAACTGCTCGTAGCTGTTATTGTCCATTACTACCAGATAGTCACCTTCTTCGTATAAATATTGGTAATCGTTGGTTTCTACACGGCATATTTCTACCGCTTCGTCGGTATTCATACGTGCTTCAACAATTCTGCCTGATTTAATGTTACGGAATTTACCAGTGTAAAACGCCCCGCCTTTTCCTGGTGTACGGTGATTCCATTCGTCAACAGTAACCAGTTCGTTGTTTATACGAAGAATGTTACCTGTTTTAATTTCTGATGCTTTTGCCATATTGTGTTATCCTAAATTGGATTTATATTTCAGTTTTTCGTGACGGCAAAGGTAAAATTATTTTGATAAAAACCTATAAAGGTTTAAGGTATAAGGCATAGGGTTTAAGGAAATTTAGACCTCCAGTTATACTATTTTACCCGCTCCATGTATTCGCCCGTTTTGGTATCAACCTTAACCTTATCTCCCTGGTTGATAAACAAAGGGACTCTGATTTCGGCACCTGTTTCTACAGTGGCATATTTTTGTGCACTGGTAGAGGTATCGCCTTTTACAGCGGGTTCAGAGTAGGTAATTTCTAGCTCTACGCTATTAGGGAGCTGGGCAACAATTGGTTCATCGCTTTCAAAAGCGATGGTTATATTCATGCCCTCTTTTAAAAACTTAATGGAATTTCCGAAAAGCAACTTAGGGATATTGTATTGCTCGAAAGTGTTGTTGTCCATCACCACCAAATAATCGCCATCTTCATAAAGATATTGATAGTCGTTGGTTTCTACACGGCAAATGGTCACCTCTTCATCGGTACGGAAACGGTACTCTACAATTTTGCCGGTTTTTACATTGCGCATGCGGGCCTGATAAAAAGCCCTTAAATTTCCTGGAGTACGGTGAATGTACTCTTCTACACTTACCAACTCTCCGTTAAAACGAAGCACATTTCCGCTTTTTACTTCTGATGCCTTTGCCATTTTATAATGAAATATAGTTTTGTTAATTTTTGAGCACCAAAGTTAAAAAAATGAATGATGATTTGGAAAGGAAAATCTGTGGTTCCCTGGTTCAATAGTCATTAGTTAATTGGTCTGAAAAACATATGCGGATGATTGTTTTTAGGGAACATTAACCTTAAAAATCCGCGTATAAAAGAAATGCCTTTGGGAACCACTCCAAAGGCATAATCAACCTAAACCTCAAACTAAACTATGAAAAACTCTTTGCCTTTTACGGGCTATATATTTTGATTCCGAAATACGGAAAATATGATCTTTTACTTGAAGAGATAAATTAAATAATTGTTTCTCTTTTTGGTGGTGCAAAGGTAAGTATAATTTGTGAAGTAGAAAATATTTTCTGAAAAATTTATTTATAATACAAATGTATGACAAAACAGACGTTTTGTAGAAGTTGGATTTTTACGATAACTTACTTGTAATCTGATATTTGTATCTGGTTTGTGCAGAAATCGTATTCTTGTATTTGGTTGGAGCCAATTATTGTTAGGCGGTCCTTTCCAAAATTTTCGATCAATTCGCGGTACCAATTTATTCCCTGAACGTCTAAATTGCTCGTTGGCTCGTCTAAAAATAAAATTGGTGTATCGGTACAACATGCCAAAGCTAGTTTGGTTCTTTGCTTCATTCCCGATGAAAAGTACTTGATTTGTTTGTTCGCTGCTTTTTCTAGTCCCAGTATAGTGATCAGCTTTTTTGAATCGAGCCCCGGAGCAAAATTTTTGAATTTAAAATGGAAATCAATGCTCTCTTTTAAGGTAAATGTTTCAACCAGTTCGAGATACGGCGCAGCTAGGCTGATGTATTTGTAGATATTTTCTACAGGAATTTCCTTGGTATCTGAGAACGAGATTTCTCCTTCAGAAGGAGATAAACTACCCGTTAGAACACTCAATAACGTTGATTTTCCAGAGCCATTAGGTCCCAGTATTGCATAACTATTACCAGAAGAAAATTCAGTACTTAAATTCCTGAAAATCCACTCTTTATTAAACCTTCTGCCAACATTATTTAAAGAGATATTCATTTGCAGCAGGGCATTTAGGGCTTAGCGATAAGCGGTTTAGTCATACAAACGCTGTTATCAACGCCAATATATTGTCCGTAGTTGGGTATAATGTGGTAGCCCACTTTTTGGTAAAGTGCAATGGCCTCGGGTTGTTTTTTGCCGGTTTCTAAAATACATGCAGCAAAACCGAGTTCAGTAGCCCAGTTTTCTAATTCATTTAAAACTTTAGCAGCTATGCCTTGCTTCCTATAATCTGGATGTACAAACATTCTTTTAACTTCGGCTTCTGTTGCTGAAAAAGGTTTTATGGCACCGCAGCCAACAACAGTTCCATCTTGATAGGCAATAATCACTTCTTTAATAGCATCAACCTTGTTAAACTGCGCATAAAAGGTATGATCATCACCATCTCTAATGGCTAAATCCTGATCCAATAAAGCAACCAATGTCCTAAAATCGGCATTGTCTGAATCGGTTCTGATTAGCGTTAAATCACTCATGAATATTTGTTTGAATTTGGTTAAGGCAATGGATTTTACCCTCTACCTCAAACCCTTCAGCCTTCTATCTTAATTAGCTTCCCATTCCAAAGCCCTTCATTACACCACGGTTAGAATTACGGATAAAATCTACAATTTCATCACGGATTTCTGTTGGTTTAAATTCGGCTTCGATCATGTCTAAAGCTTTCGTTACGTTATTGTGTTTTACGAAAAGTACACGATAAATCTCTTGGATTTCGTCAATCTGCTCATTGGTAAAACCTCTTCTGCGCAGACCAACAGAATTAATCCCCGCGTATGAAAGTGGTTCGCGGGCCGCTTTTACATAGGGCGGAACATCTTTACGTACCAATGAACCACCGGTTACGAAAGCATAAGAACCCACTTTAACAAATTGATGTATTGCAACCAAACCTGCCAAAACTACATTGTTTCCAATGGTAATGTGACCGGCTAAAGTGGTGCTGTTTGAGAAAATACAGTTATTGCCAACCTCACAATCGTGCGCAATGTGCGAATAAGCCTGAATTAAACAATTACTGCCGATCGTGGTTTTCCATTTATCTTTGGTACCCCGGTTAATGGTAACGCACTCGCGTATCGTGGTATTGTCGCCAATCTCTGCAGTAGTAATTTCGCCGGCAAATTTTAAATCCTGTGGTTCGCCAGAAATAACAGCGCCAGGAAATATGCGGCAGTTTTTACCAATACGTGCACCATCCATAATGGTAACGTTCGATCCGATCCATGTTCCCTCTCCAATCACAACGTCTTTATGTATCACTACAAAAGGTTCAATTACCACGTTTTCGGCAATCTTTGCCTGAGGATGTATATATGCTAAAGGTTGTATCATTATTGGGCGGGTTCTGCTTGTTTAACTTTTGAAATTTGAGCCATCATTTCGGCTTCGACAACGATTTTTTCGCCAACCATACCTACGCCTTTCATCTGGGCAATGCCCCTTCTGATTGGTTCGAGTAAATCGCAACGGAAAACAATAGTATCGCCAGGAAGAACCTGAGCTCTAAAACGTACGTTATCTATTTTTAAAAAATAAGTAAGGTAATTTTCAGGATCCGGAACGGTACACAGTACAAGAATTCCGCCTACCTGGGCCATCGCCTCAATCTGCAATACACCCGGAAATACCGGAGCTCCCGGAAAGTGACCTCTAAAAAATTCTTCGTTCATGGTTACGTTTTTAACACCTACCACGTGATTTTTAGAAAGTTCCAGGATTTTATCAACGAATAAAAACGGTTGACGGTGCGGCAAAATCTCCATTATTTTAACTACATCAAATAATGGTTTTGCGTTTGGATCGTATACCTTTTGTATTTTTTTGTTTTTTTCTTTTTTAATCGCTGCTTTAATCTTTTTTGCAAAGGCAACGTTCGCGGCGTGGCCAGGGCGGGCAGCCATAATATGCCCTTTTAAATGCATTCCGACTAAAGCTAAATCGCCAATCATATCTAATAATTTATGACGGGCAGGTTCGTTTTGATAACGCAGCTCCATGTTGTTCAAAATCCCTTGAGGAGCAACATCAATGTCTTTACGGTTAAACAATTTCGCCAGATGGCTTAATTCGTCCTTCGTAACTTCTTTATCTACAATTACAATGGCATTATTTAAATCGCCGCCTTTAATTAAATTGTGCGATAACTGATATTCCAACTCGTGAAGGAAACAGAAAGTACGGCAAGAAGCAATTTCTTTCTTGAACTCTGCAATGGTATTAATGCCGGCGTGCTGGCTGCCCAAAACAGGGGAATTGTAATCGATCATACACGTAAAACGATAGTCGTCTAACGGCATGGCTACAATTTCTACTTTTCTATCTTCTTCGGTATAGGTAATGTTATGCGGAATGGTGAAATACTCACGATCTGCATTTTGCTCAACTGTACCTACTTCCTCCAGTAAATCAACAAACTGGATAGAACTACCGTCCATAATTGGCGTTTCTGGTCCGTCTAATTTAATGAGTATGTTATCGAGGTCCATACCAACCAGCGATGCCATTACGTGTTCTACAGTACTTACGCTAGCACCATTTTGGGTAAGCGTAGTGCCTCGTGAGGTATCGGTAACGTTGTCTGCATCGGCTTCGATAATCGGGTGGCCATCTAAATCAATACGCTGAAATTTAAAGCCATGATTTTCCGGGGCCGGGCAAAATGTTAAAGTAACATTAGCACCTGTGTGTAAACCAACACCAGATGCCGATATTTCTTGTTTAATCGTTTTTTGTCTAACGTTCA
Source organism: Pedobacter sp. R-06 (assembly GCF_049913135.1). Taxonomy (NCBI): domain Bacteria; kingdom Pseudomonadati; phylum Bacteroidota; class Sphingobacteriia; order Sphingobacteriales; family Sphingobacteriaceae; genus Pedobacter; species Pedobacter sp. R-06. Next base: position 5,799,640 of record NZ_CP183977.1, read on the forward strand.
TTGTGTATTGTATTCTTTTCCAGTTCAGCTGTAAGCTTTTTCAATTCCTCTTCGAGCGCGTTTATTCTTTTTTCTACATCTGGAAGATGTTTGAAAATTACGGAGGCACGCATCCAGTTGCGCAATGGTTGCGCCGGACTACCGTGCCATTGTTTATTTTCTTCTGTAATATTAAAATTGATACCAGCCTGTGCACCAATCTGAGTGCCCTTGGCTAATGTTAAGTGTCCGGCTATTCCAACTTGCCCGCCAACAACACTATTGGGGCCAATTTTTGTACTTCCGGATATGCCCGACTGTGCGGCTAAAACGGTGTTCTCGCCAATCTCTACATTGTGCGCAATCTGGATCAGGTTATCGATTTTTGCACCTTTCTTTACAATTGTTGATCCCATTGTTGCACGATCTACAGTTGTATTTGCGCCAATTTCTACGTCATCTTCGATTATAACGTTTCCAATCTGCGGGATTTTATTGTAAGTACCGTCTTTTTGCGGAGCAAAACCAAAGCCATCACTTCCGATAACGGTATTGGAATGAATAACGACCCTGCTGCCGATTATCGAATTGTGATAAATTTTTACGCCAGGGAAAAAAGTGCTGTTTTCGCCGATTTTAGAATTCGCACCGATAAAGGTTTGCGCATTTATTCTACAGCCATCGGCAATTTCTACATTCTCGGCAACATAGGCAAAAGCATCTATAAACACGTTCTTGCCAATTTTCGCAGTTGGGTGAACAAAAGCCAGTTTATCCGTTCCAGATTGTGCGGTCTGGGCATTAACGGCTTCATTATATTTATCCAACAAGATTGTAAAGGCGCTATATGGATTTTCTACACGTATTAATGTACTGGTATATGGTTGTGTAGGGGCGAAATCCTTCGATACGATCACAACTGACGCCTGAGTAGAATACAAAAAGTTTTCGTACTTAGGGTTCGAAAGAAAAGACAAAGAGCCTTCCTTTCCGTCTTCTATTTTAGAAAGTTCGGTAACGGCTACATCGGGGTTACCATCAATGGAACCGTTTAGAAACTGACTTATCTGCGTGGCAGTAAATTGCATCGTACAAAGGTATATGTTAAATTGATATGAACAAAAAAACCTGCTCGGGTTAAACTGTGTATATTTTACACAATAATAAGACTTAAAACGGCACTAAAACCTAAATATTTTGTTAAATAACCTTAAATCCCTCTGGGGTAACAGAGGATATATTTTTCTACCGTTTTCTGTAGCGACTCCAGATTAGACAAATCAGATGCCTTTGCTATATCAACAATATCGTTATTTTTCATCAGAATCTTGATATTTCCGACCCTTGCGTTATATGCACGGTTTTGAATAGAATCGGTAAAAACAAAATACCTTGCTTCTTCTGGCTTGATTTCTAATAAATTAATGGCTGCATCCTGCAAAAAGTTTACGCGGTCATCACTTGCTTTTTCGTTACCCATTTCTACCTTATATAGGTTTCTTGAGGTGAGCATTTTACACAGCGTAGACAAAATTTTATCGGGATGTTTGGCCCAAACCTTAACTGCTGCATAAATATCCTGATCATCCAGGTTGGTAAAATGCTCCAGATTTTCGTGCTGCGCAAAGAAATTGGCCTCGTTGATATCGTTTTTTAAGAAATAATTTAATGATGGTGAAGCAAATAAATCGGCTCCAGCGGCTGATAATTCTTTTGCACGCTCTAATAGCTTTACCAAAATCATCTCACCAGCAATAACGGTTTTGTGCAGATAAACCTGCCAATACATCAGCCTGCGGGCAATTAAAAATTTCTCGATAGAATAAATGCCTTTCTCCTCAATCACCAGGTCATCATCATAAATGTTAAACATTTTGATAATCCGATCGAAACTGATTACGCCTTCGCTAACACCTGTAAAAAAGCTGTCGCGGTTTAAATAATCCATTCTATCGAGATCTAACTGGCCGGAAATCAGTTGATGAAGAAACTTTTTAGGATAGGTGCCATTAAAAATTTCGATGGCATGGGCTAACCGCCCGTCAAAATGCACATTTAGATCGTGCATCAGTTTTGCCGAAATATCTTCGTGCCTAATTCCAGTTACTAAAGAATGTTCTAATGCGTGCGAAAAAGGGCCATGGCCGATATCGTGCAGTAAAATGGCCAAAATGGCGGCTTCTTCTTCGCCATCGGTTATGGTATGTCCTTTACTTCTTAAAAGATTTATGGCCAAACTCATTAAATGCATGGCGCCTAATGCATGGTGGAAACGCGTATGTAATGCACCTGGATAAACCAAATGAGTCATTCCAAGCTGTTTGATGTAACGCAAACGTTGGAAATAATGATGTGAGATCACATCGTAAACTAATTCGGACGGAATGCTGATGAAACCGTATACGGGGTCATTTATTATTTTCTTCTTGTTCAATCGTTAAAAATAGTTAAATAGATAGATACGGTACAAAAATTGCTATTTTTATTTATAGTTTGATTTACCTGCCAAAATTAAAAGGCAATACTTACCTATTTTTACAATAACATGCAAGAAACTAAAATATTATGGGCCGATGATGAAATCGACTTATTAAAACCTCATATATTATTGCTCAATGATAAAGGTTATCATGTAACTACATTTACCAATGGGAACGATGCGTTGGAGGCATTTGGGAAAGCTCATTTTGACCTGGTTTTTTTGGATGAAAATATGCCGGGGATGAGTGGAATTGAAACCTTATCGGCCATTAAAAACCTGAATCCGGATGTTCCTGTTGTGCTGATTACCAAAAGTGAAGAAGAAAATTTAATGGAGGATGCGATTGGGAGTAAGATTGATGATTATCTGATCAAGCCAGTAAACCCTAAGCAGGTTTTGTTAACCATTAAAAAACTGATTGATAACAAACGCCTGGTAAGTGAGAAAACTTCTATGGCTTATCAGCAGGATTTCCGTCGATTAGGCATGACGTTGGGCGATAGGCTGAATTATGAAGAGTGGGTGGATGTGTATAAAAAAATAGTTTTTTGGGAGCTGGAACTTGAAAAACTCGATGATCCGCAAATGCATGAAATTTTAACCATGCAGAAACAGGAGGCCAATACACAGTTTACTAAATTTATCGAAGAACATTATTTAGGTTGGATTAAAGAAAAAGATAAAGCCCCGTTGCTTTCTAATGAGCTGTTAAAGAAAAAAGCTTTCCCACATATTAACGATACCACACCTGTCTTTTTTATTCTGATTGATAATTTACGTTACGATCAGTGGAAAATCATTAATCCGCTAATTTCTGAATATTTCAGGATCGATGAAGAAGATATGTATACAAGCATTTTGCCTACAGCAACACAATATGCCCGTAACGCTATCTTTTCAGGAATGATGCCTTTGGATATGGAGAAACGTTTCCCACAGCTGTGGCAGAACGATGATGATGAGGGCGGAAAAAACATGCACGAAGAAGCCTTTTTAGCCGATAACATTAAACGTAGTTTAAGAAAAGATTGTAAATTCAGTTATAATAAAATCCTCACATTTGAGCAGGGCAAAGATCTTGTTGATCAGACCAATAACTTGTTGCAGAATGATTTCAATGCCATTGTATTCAACTTTGTTGATATGTTAAGTCATGCCCGCACGGATATGCAGATGATCCGCGAGTTGGCTAATGATGATGCCGCTTATCGTTCGTTAACTTTATCTTGGTTTGAGCATTCGCCACTTTGGGACTTATTGAAAAAAATCTCACAGAAAAAGGTAAAAGTGATCATTACAACCGATCACGGAACCATCCGTGTTAAAAAACCGGTTAAAGTAATAGGCGATAGGAGCACAAACACCAATTTAAGATACAAGCAAGGTAGAAACCTTAATTTCAATGCAAAAGAAGTGTTTTTGATTAAAAACCCTCATGATGCCTTGTTGCCTAAAATCAACATCAGCAGCAGTTATATTTTTGCAAGAGAAGACAGCTATTTCGTTTATCCGAATAATTATAATCAGTTTGTGAATTATTATAATGAAACCTTTCAGCATGGAGGTATTTCACTCGAAGAAATGATTATTCCGGTGGTGACGTATTCGCCGAGGTAAAACATAAATAAATTCGTCATTTCGACTGGAGCACAGTCCCGAAATTTCGGGAGAGAAATCTTTGACGAGATGATTCGGGAAAGATTTCTCCTCCGAAGGAGTTCCTTTGGAACACTACGGTCGAAATGACGACCTATAAAAGGCAAAAGCAATGCAATTATGTATTACTTTTGCCTTTATTTTCTTAAAATGGATATCGAAGTTAACAGTTTAGCCGATTTACCTGCTGTTGCACAACAGCTTTCAGATTTTGCCAGTGGCCAAAAAGTCTTCATTTTTGAGGGTGATATGGGTGCCGGGAAAACAACCTTCATTAAAAATTTCTGTAAACATTTAGGTGTTGACGATGTGGTTTCGAGCCCTACCTATTCTATCGTCAATGAATATGAAAGTCCTAAGGGTTCGGTTTTCCATTTCGATTTTTATAGAATAAAAGATATTCATGAAGCTTATGATCTGGGCTATGAAGAATATTTTTATGGTGGTGGCGTTTGTTTAATAGAATGGCCTGAGCGAGTGGAAGAGTTGCTACCCGAAAAACATATTAAAATTGAGATAAATGTGCTGGATGAAAACCGCAGATTATTCAGATTTTCGAAGGTATAACAATTAGTTATCAATAAATTAACAGATTTTCCTTACCTTGAACAACCTAAAACTATCAAAATTTTAAATTCAACATGGCTACAGGATTACGCGAAGGAATGGCCGATATAGCTCGTCAGGGTTTACTACAAACGCAAGAGGCAAAGCTAGAAACCAGAAATAAAAAAAACAGTCTATATATAGGAATACCCAAGGAAATTTCTTTCCAGGAAAATAGAATTGCATTAACGCCTTTGTCTGTTGCATTATTGATAAACAATGGGCACCGTGTTGTTTTGGAAAGTGGAGCTGGTACTGGGGCTAATTTTTCTGATACCGAATATGCAGAGCAGGGCGCTAAAATTGCCTACAATAAAAAAGAAGTTTTCGATGCTGATATCCTGGTGAAAATTGCACCGCCCATGTTGGAAGAGATTGAGATGATGCATAAAGGGCAAACGCTTATTTCTTCATTGCAAACCGGAACGCTAAAGCAGGATTATCTGAAAGCATTGATGCATAAAAAAATTAATGCATTATGCTTTGAGAACCTTCGCGATGAAGGTAATGTACTCAGCGTGGTACGCGCGATGAGCGAAATAGTGGGGTCGACCTCTATTTTAATTGCTGCAGAATATTTGAGCAATGTAACGGGCGGAAAAGGTTTAATGCTCGGTGGCTTTACTGGAGTTCCTCCAACGGAAATTGTTATTTTGGGTGCTGGAACGGTGGGCGAATATGCCGCCAGAACAGCATTGGCATTGGGGGCCGAGGTTAAAGTTTTCGATAGCTCCATTTACCGCTTACGCCGCCTGCAGAATAATTTAGGAAGCAGGGTGTTTACTTCGGTAATGCAACCTATTGTTTTGAATAAGGCTATTGTAACCTGCGATGTAGTAATCGGTGCCATTAGGGCTACTCACGGGCGTAGTCCATGCATCGTAATGGAAGAAACGGTTGCCCGGATGAAACCACATTCGGTGGTAATTGATGTAAGTATTGATCAAGGGGGCTGTTTTGAAACATCTGAAGTGACAAATCACACCAATCCAGTGTTTAGAAAATACGATGTAATTCACTATTGTGTGCCAAATATTGCTTCGCGTGTGCCAAGAACGGCATCGTACGCTTTGACGAACATTTTTGCGCCTATTTTATTAGATATTGGTGAGTTTGGAGGTTTAATGAACATGGTGTGGAATAACCCGGGTATTCGTGAAGCACTTTATATTTATCAAGGAAATTGTACCAATAAAGATCTGGCTGATATGTTCAATCTGCCATTTAAGGATCTTGAATTATTGGTGGTTTCGAATCAATAAAACTTTGCAGCAACGAGACTATCGATTTAGCGGATAAATCACGAAATGTCCTTATCGAAAAACATTTTGTTGGTTATTCAAATGTAAAAGTCTTAGACAGGCTCAGACTGACAACTGTTTTAACTTAACAGTGGTAATGCCCTATGCCAAATACCAATTTATATGAAAATCAATCTCTTTACGTTATTTTTCTTCCTCTCAGTCGTTGTTAGCGCCCAAAATAAACCCATTGCCGTAAAAAAGCTGGTGGTGGTGAGTTCCTATAATCAATACCTGGCAGCTATAAAAACAGATCCGAATAACGAATTGGTTGAAATCAAAAAGGCCATTCCCAATATTAAATTAGATATCCGCTACGCCACTAAGAATAATTTTATGCAGCAGGTCATGTATAAACAGGCAAGGGCTTTTGCCCGAAAACCAGTAGTAGAATCGTTAAAAAAAATCCAAAAAGAATTAAATAAAAAAGGCTATGGCTTGAAAATATTCGATGGTTACCGGCCTTATGCTATTACCGTTGAGTTTTATAAAAAGGCCAGTGATAAAAATTTTGTGGCTAACCCGGCGAAAGGATCTAAACATAATAGGGGCTGTGCGGTAGATTTAACGCTGATTGATCTGAAAACTGGCAAAGAAGTAACCATGCCGACCCCTTACGATAGTTTCTTGGCTGCTGCTGCGGCGAAATATGAAAAGGTATCGCCTGAGGCTAAGAAAAACCGTGATTTTCTAATTGCTATAATGGGTAAATATCAGATGAATGTACTAGAGAACGAATGGTGGCACTACGATTTCTCGGGGTGGAAAAAGTACGATTTGATGGATATTCCCTTCGAGAAGCTTTAGAGGTTCATTAACCACTAGTTCATTTGTTCAATAGTCATTAGTTCATTGGGCTGGGAGTATACCCTGGCATAATTCGTAATTGCGAGGCTGGATAAGAGCCGACCGAAGCAATCACAGTGCCTCCGTGTAAATCTTAATTTCCTTGACTTATTAATGGTTATTAATCAATCGTGATCGTCATCCTGAACTTGTTTCAGGATCTTTCGGATTGATATTTTCAGTGGTATAAGATGTTACCATCTTACACTAAATTTAGCGCTATAATTGTCAGGTGGTAACACCTGACATCACAAATTACAAATGATGTGGCCTCCCGTATTGCTCCATTTTTACCTTCGCTTTATCCTCTTTTACAGCCAGTTCAAAAATGTAATCGTAATCATCATCTGTTAATTCCTCTTTAGGTTTTTTGCCGCCAAGGGCTTCAATAATCTCGAGTACGGTATTAGAATGGCCTGCTACAATAATGGTTTTGCCAACGTAATTGGTTTTAATGCTGTCTACAAGCGATTTAACGTCTTTATAATCGATTACCTTCGGAATCACCAATGAATCTAATGTTTGGTGCGTTCTTTTTGTCGGTGTGGCAAAAGCAACATCAAACTTTACTTTCTTTAAGTAAGTTGCTAAATCTCCTGCTCTTATTCTTCCTTCATCAGAGAGATTAGGGTTGGTATCCTGTGGGTTAGACTTGTCTTTCTCTGCGTGCCTAACAATCCAAACTGTGGTCGTTTGGGCTGAAATTATGTTGGCAAAGAGGAGCGTTAACGACAGTAATACAAGCAGTTTTTTCATGTTATAAATATTCAAAAATTAATTGGATAAGGAAAGGTTAAAAATTTATAGCTGTTATCAGCCTTTCAATATCCTCTTTCTCATGCCAGGAGGAAAGTACTATACGATCTAAAGGTGTGTCGTTAGGATTTGGATATGGAAAAGATGAAATTAAGATTTGCTCTTGCAGAAGGCGTTCTGAGAAATTAACATCGCCCAGCAAATATACAGGAAAACCATATTCGTGTTTCCAGGTAAGATTTAATGTCGATTCAAACATCAGCATGTTGCTTTTCAGTTTATTTAATGCTGTCTTGTATATTTCTTCAGCATGGATAAATGCATAAAGCCCTGCCGGACCAGATGGAGAAGCACCAATAAAGGTATTTGTACTTTTAAGTTTATCGATGATTTTATTAGGGGCCAAAACAATACCTGCATCTATCCCTAGTGCTTTTGCCATGGAGGCAACCACTACATTTTCGATATTTTCTTGTTTCGGAAGATTTACGATGGCCCCCATGCCATTGTTGTTTATGCCTATTCCATGCGAATCATCAACAACAAGGATTATATTTTTATCCTTACGGATCTCTTTTACAAAATCGAAGTCATAAATTTCTGGCATAAGATTGTTCATCGAATTACTGATCAAAATCCAGGTTTTTTCTTCAGATGAATTTATTCTTTCAATCGTTTCCTGTTCCCAATCTCGAAATAATTTTACGTTTTTGGTTTGATTTTCTACCAACCAAAGTGCAGGGTGTGCTGCAGGGCCATAAATTACTTCCCCCAATCTGGATAAATCCTTAACGGTAAGCTGTGCAGCTAAATACCCGCTCGAAGTAATCAGTGCGGCTTCTGCTCCGTAGCGTGCTGCAGCTACTTTTTCGGCATCATCATAAATGCCAAGCTGAATGTTGTTGGTGCGGCTTGTTCCGTTGTTTAAACCGAATTTTTTAATCCCTTTAATATACAGATGAATAAAGTCCTGATTTTTGGGAATGCCCAAATAGGCCGTCCCTCCAAAATATAAATAGGTGTTCCCCTCAATATTTATGTGATTAGAAAAAGGCTGATCAATCGATTTAAAGTTAGGTTTCATATTAATTGTAGTTTCTTCCAAGCTCATCATTGGCAGCACGGATAATAGATTTATCGCCATTGTCATCATGGTAGAATTCCCAGAACATGATTCCATTTGCAATATCTTTGGCGAGTTTAGCTTTTTTCTTGGTGGTTATGGTTCCATTAAAGTAAAATTGAACGCCATCAATTGATGCATTATCTAAACTTACATCAGCCCCCGCTGTTACAAAATCGCGATAGGCCTTAGCTGAATTGTTGGCATTTTTACCATAAGCCGGGATACCCAGAACAGCTTTCTCTTTTGGCATGCCGCGGGTACTTAACCAATAATTTAAACTGGCAACGGCCATATTATAGGATGCATGTTGTATAGGCTCATTTTTATCCCAGCCAATGCCATCATACACCATAATATTAAAGAAATCTACAACAGGGAAAACTTCCGATTTTAATCCATCCCGAATACTGCCGGCGTATACACCAGGGGTTATGGCTGCACTTAAAAATTTATGGTATTTGTGTAGCGAATCTGAAAGCTCTTTCATTAATAATACATAATTATCTGCCGAGCCATCGCTGGTGCTTGGATATTCCCAATCCATATCCATACCATCCAGATTATTTGTTTTGGCAAAAGTGAGCACATTTTTTACAAACAGGTTTCTAGCCGTTGCAGATGCCGCCATGGTTACAAAAATACTTTTCGTGCCCGATATCGAAATGCCGGTTTTTACGCCATTTGCCCTTGCTTTTTGCATTACGGTTGTAAATCGGCCCGGTTGTGCTAACGCTGCTAAACTTCCATCGGTATTGGGATTTAGAAAAGCATAAAAGAGGTGCGTAATCATTTTGAACTTCGAATCGGCAACACTGGCTGGATCTCGGTAACTTGGAAAATAGCTTACAATTTTAAAGCTATTGTCGGGAATATATGGTGTAGTAGGGATAGGAGGTTCTGTAAGATCGGTTATGGGATCATTTTTCTTACAAGATGATATGATAAGCAGGGTAGAAATGCCAATCAATAAGTAGAATTTTTTCATAGGTTCGGTGTTTTTTGAGACTACATATGCTTAAAAAGTATTGTGTATATAAGTGATTATCCTCACCATTTCTGCACGTACCTCGGCAGTTGGTTTTACAAAGCTGTTGTTCATGAAAGAATAAATGTACATTTTGCCTTTTTTTGTGAGTACATACCCGCTTTGATTATGAACACCCCCGAGCGAACCTGTTTTCCCGAAAACAAAAGGTTTGTCGGTTTTTGGGTAAGCACTTTTTAATGTGCCGCTTTTACCACCTGCAGGTAACAGACTAAACAGCTTTTCCGGATTGTTTACCAACCTGTAAATGGAATCAAGGAGGTATACATTATCACGCGGCGTAAATAAATTCTGACGGGACAAACCAGATCCGTCAACCCATTTTACTTTATCAGGCAAAAAAGAAAGGTAGTTTTTCGTAATGTAATCGATCGCTTTCGTTGTACTCAGTGTATCGCCAATCTGGTTGGAGCAAACCAATAACAAATGTTCGGCGATAAAATTATCGCTGGGTAGCATCATGTGTTTTAAAACAGAATCACGCTTCGCACCCGATAAAGTTTTAGCATACGATGGTATTTTTAAGTTTATAATGCCGACAGGTTTGTGCAGGGTATCTGATAATATTTCGACGGTAACCTGCATACTGGTTTTATATGGGTTTTGCTGATTGTAGCCTGGTTGCACTGAAACGGCAGGATAATGAAAACGGTTGCTTAAAAAATCTCTGCTTACCTGAAAGCTGCCCGTCTTTTTTGTAGAATCTATTTCGAAACAGGAGGCAAAAACCCTTGGTTCGATATTGATTTTATTTGGACTGGCATAAGTAGAAGTAACCATGTTATCCATAATTGGCATTTCGGTAATTTCTGGCTGATAATAATAATCGTAATCATCCCACGACCAGCCATCGCCAAAGAAACTACCAGAATATCGTCCGGGAGAAAAGAATAGTTTTTTGTTCGAAGCCAAAAGAAAATTGTAAGCCGATTTGTCTTTTACAGCAAACTGTAAAAAAGCCGGATCGCCTGTACCCCAAAAAATCAATGAATCATTCCGTTCAATATATTTTAAAGCCGGCATCAAATCTGGCAGCATTTTTAAGCTGGCAAAAAAAGTATAAAGTTTGGTGTTAGATGCCGGGGTGAAATACTTATCGGCATCTTTCTGGAAAACCATTTTTTTATCTACAGGATTGTAAAGGGCGAAGCCAACCTGATATTGTTTGATTACCTGTGAATTTTTAAATTCTTTAGCTACTTTTTTTGAAATGATTTTATTGGTTGAGCAACTTGTTAACAAACAAATAGATAGTGCAAATGCGAGAAAAATAAAATTATGATTTTTTAAAGGAAACATGTTCTAAATTTAGGGGGCATAATTATCAACTAATTTATTAAATTTAGTTTAATGTTAGCCAAATATAACCCCGGTGTAATAATCTGTTTACGCAAACTAACAATTTGTGTGGGGTTGGTATTTCTTTTTTTTTCTGGGTTTGGCCAGGAATTCCTTTTTAAAAGAAACCGGCAAAAACAGTCAATTACTTTTAAGTGCATCAAAAACCTAATGGTTATCCCAGTGTATGTAAATGGTAAGGGGCCTTATGATTTTGTTCTTGATACCGGAGTTGGACCTATGATTATTACCGATCCATCGATTATCGATTCGTTGAATTTTAGTAAACTCCGTAAAATTAAAGTATCTGGCTTGGGCATTGAAACAGTTGAAGCCTATGTTTCTCAAAGTCTGGATGTTAAGGTAGGCAGTACAAGCATTAAGAATATACCAACAGCAATCTTAAAAGAAGATCTCTTTAACCTTTCGGGGCATTTGGGCCTGAAAATTTACGGCTTGCTGGGCTTCAGTTTTTTTAATAGCTTTATTGTTGATATAAGATATAGTGAAAACAGGCTGATTATTTATGATTACGATGCCAAAATTAAATACCGCGGCAAAAAAATACCCATCGAGATCGAGAATCAGAAGCCCTATATTTTAGGCACTGTTGATGTTCCAGGCAGTAAAACAGTTGAGGCCAGATTTTTAATGGACACAGGAGCCAGCCATGCTTTATCGCTCGAAATGCTCCATGGGACCGAATTCCCGCTACCTGAAAAAAAAATTAAAGCAAATTTAGGGATGAGCCTTAGCGGCCAGATTAAGGGATATGTTGGCCGTGTAGACAAGTTTAATTTAGGCGGCTATGTTTTTAAAGACGTTGTTGCAGGATTCCCTGATTTTAAGAGTATTGCGGATAAGATCGATTTATCAAAACGGAACGGGAACGTTGGGGCTGATTTGTTGCGGAAATTTAATATCCAGTTTAATTACCAGGGAGGTTTTATTTATGTTAAGCCAAATGGTTTAAGCAAAACTCCTTTCGAACACGATATGGTAGGTATGGTGCTTTATCTCGATCAGAAAGAGTATAAAAGAGTTCTGATTGGAGAAATAGACGAAAATAGTCCGGCAGAAAAAGCAGGACTATGCCCTGATGATGAAATTATTGCGGTAAATTTCAAAAGTATAGATGCCTATTCTTTAAATGAACTTACTGAAATGTTTAAATCAAAAGCAGATCGAAGTGTAATTTTTGAAATTTTTAGGGATAATCAAGTCTATTTTAAAGTAGTCCGGCTAGAAAAGAGGATCTGAAAAGCGTAATTTTCCAGTTACAAAAGAATTGTCGTGTAACAAGGTTCTAACTTTAACCTCTTATTGCCAAGCAAACTAACTTTTATATACACATGAAGAAAAACTTTAAGGTACTTGCTCTCGCAGGTATCGTAGTACTTGGTGTAGCCGGATCAGGTTCGGTATATGCCCAGAAAAAATCTAAAACGACAAAAGGGGCTACTCCTGCGGCTCCAACTGCAGCCCCGGCAGCGGCACCCAAAAAAGAAGGAATTAAACCATTTTCTGAAGTAATTACCTCAAAAGCCAGAACAACAAACGGTTTATTTAAAACACACAAGGTAGACGATAAATGGTATTTTGAGATACCGGATTCAATGATCAACCGCGAAATGCTTGTGGTTACCCGATTGGCAAAAGTACCGGCAGGAGTAAAAGTTGGCAACCAGCAATATGGTGGTGAACAATTAAATGAACAGGTATGGAAATGGGAGCGTAGAGGTAAACAGGTTTACATCCGTGTACCAAGTTATTCAACAAAGGCCGATCCCAATAGCGATATGTACGAATCGGTGCAAAATTCTAATCTTGCACAAATCTTAGCCAGCTTTGAAATTAAAGCTTATAACAAAGATACTACTGGTGTGGTAATTGATGTGACCGACTTTTATAACGGTGATGTAATGGCCATTGGTGCTACCGATCAGATCCGTAAAGCTTATAAAGTTACCATGTACGATGCAACACGCTCTTACATCGATACGGTAAAAACTTTCCCTATTAACGTTGAGGTAAAAACAGCTAAAACTTACCGCGCAGCAGAATCTCCAACAGACAATAGTAATGGAGCAGTCACTTTCGAATTCAATACATCGATGTTATTATTGCCAAAAACTCCTGTAAAAGCAAGGATAATGGATAGCAGAGTTGGTTTCTTTGGTCAATCGCAGATTGATTACGGGAGCAACGCACAAAAGGCAGAGCGTACCGCTTACATTCACCGCTGGAATTTAGTCCCGAAAGATACTAACGCCTATAAACGTGGTGAATTGGTAGAACCAGTAAAACCAATTGTAATTTACATCGATCCTGCGACGCCTAAAAAATGGGTGCCGTTTTTAATTCAGGGAATTAATGATTGGCAGGTAGCTTTTGAGGCTGCAGGTTTCAAAAATGCCATTATAGGTAGAGAAGCACCAACGCCTCAACAAGATCCTCAATTTAGCGTAGAAGATTCGAGATATTCTGTTGTTCGTTATTTTGCCTCAGATATTGCAAATGCTTATGGTCCGCACATTAGCGATCCCCGTACCGGACAGATTTTAGAAACGCATATCGGTTGGTACCATAATGTAATGAACCTATTGCGTAACTGGTATTTTGTACAAACGGCAGCCATTAACCCTGAAGTTCGTAAAGCTAAATTTACGGATGCGCAAATGGGCGAATTAATCCGTTTTGTTTCTTCACACGAAATTGGCCATACTTTAGGTTTGCCACATAACTTTGGCTCGAGTTATGCTTACCCGGTTGATTCGTTACGTTCAAAAGCATTTACAGATAAACATGGTACTGCACCATCTATTATGGATTATGCGCGTTTTAACTACATCGCTCAACCTGGCGATGGTGTAACCAAACTTCACCCTCAAATTGGAGAATACGATAAATGGGTAGTGAAATGGGGATATTCTTGGATTCCTGGAAACAAAACCGCAGAACAGGAAAAAGAAATTTTAGATCAGTGGACATTGAAAAATGCAGGTAATCCTTTGTATTTCTATGGCCGTCAGGGAACTTCATTAGATCCTCGCTTGCAGAGCGAAGATTTGGGCGACAACGCAATGAAAGCAAGTACTTATGGTATTGCCAACTTAAAACGCATTTTGCCTAACGTAGAAAAATGGACCTATCAAAAAGGTAAAGACTATAGCGATTTAAAAGAAATCTACACTGAAATTGTTGGCCAGTTTAACCGTTATATGGGACATGTGGCAACAAATGTTGGTGGATTAAGTGAAAACTTTAAAACCTACGAGCAAAAAGGGCCTGTTTATGCTTATTTGCCTAAAGCAAAACAAAAAGAAGCTGTTGCTTTCTTCAATCAACAGTTATTTACTACCCCGCTTTGGTTAATCAGTAATGATCAACTCAGTAAATTTGATAATGGTGTATTGCTAAATCGCATTAAAAGTGTTCAAGCGAATACTTTAGGCAATTTATTATCCGCTTCACGTATTGCTCGTTTGTTGGATAACGAAACTAAAAACGGTGCAGCAAAAGCGTATACCTTACCTGAATTATTTACGGACTTAAGGTCGTCGGTTTTTGTTGCAGGAAGAGCAGATGCATTTAAACGTAATTTACAACGTGCTTATGTAGACCGTTTACAGGATTTAATGACTAAGGAAGCAGAACTTCCGGTTGGATTCCCGGTAGATTATGCAGCAAGTTACGGTTTAACACCAATCAATGTTGGTTTATCTGATATCAGACCATTGGTTAGAGCAGAGTTAAAAACCTTGTTGGCAACTACAAAAGCCAGGGCAGCAGCCGGTGATGCCATTACTAAAGCACATTACGAAGATTTGAATATCAGAATTAAAGATATTTTAGATCCTAAGAAATAAATGATAGATGTATTGAATTAGAGAATAGTATGTGATACAGCATCCAAATTCAATTATTCTCTCATTCAAAACTCAATCATTAAAAAAGCGGAGCAGATCATTAAATTGATCGCTCCGCTTTTTTTTGGGCCAAACCTATAAGGTTTTCAGCCAAAGGTTCGTTATCTCGACTGCAGTGCAATCCCGAACTTTCGGGAGAGATCTATTGCAGCAGATTTAGCTTCGCTGAGCACTTCGTGGTTCTCGGCTTGGTTGTACTTCGCTCGAAACGATGAATCTATTTAATCCCTTTGTATAATTTTTGATGCTTTAAGCTAAACACACAGCAGTTTTTTAATTTTATCGCAAAACAGGATTATGTTTAAAAAACTATTCTTTGCGGTTGTTTTATTTACAGCTTCTTTCTCAGCATTTGGCCAAAATGCCGATTCAATTACCATTGTTAAAACCAAATGGCATAAGAACAGAATTGCCAAACAGGTGGTTTTGTTCCGGCATCACTTCGATCAGAAAAATCTTTTCGCTGCAAACGAAAACATTTCTTTTTTAGAAATAAAAAATACTGGCCGGAAGGCGGTTTTTGCAATTGGAGCAGAAGAAAAGGAACTGATTAACACCAGTAACTTTGGATTACGTGATACAGCAATTGCCGCAGTAAACGGCAATTTTTTCGATGTAAAAAATGGAGGTTCGGTAGATTTTGTTCGCGTTAATGGAAAAACCATCAATACTAACCGCCTGGATAAAAATGGAAATCGGGCAAGGCATCAGGAAGCAGCAGTTGTAATTGAGAACGGAAAAATTTCGATCAAAAAATGGGATGGAACAAGCGATTGGGAAACAAAACTGGCCGCTCAGGATGTTTTGTTAAATGGCCCCTTATTAACTTTAAACTATGTTGATGAAAAGCTAGATACGACCGGATTTAGCCGTTTGCGCCATCCGCGTACCTGCTTAGGGGTAAAGCCTAATGGCAGGGTGATTTTGTTAACTGTTGATGGAAGAAATGAAAACTCCGCAGGCCTGAGTTTGTTCGAGCTAACCAAGTTAATGCGCTGGTTAGGCTGTACCAGTGCCCTAAATTTTGATGGTGGGGGTTCTACAACTTTGTGGGTAAACGGAATGCCTGATAATGGTGTTGTCAACTATCCAACAGATAATAAAAAATGGGACCACGAAGGGCAGCGCAAAGTAGCTAACGTCATTTTGGTGAAAAAACAAACACGGAGATAACCTGCATCTATAACAGCATGTTTAGCTCTGGTTAAAAAAACTTATTTTAGCCAAAGATTTTTGTTGAAATGATTAAAAATACGATATACTTTTTCTTTTTTGTGCTGATGCTTTCTGCATGTAAGTTTGGCTCTAAAACCAGCGACCCAACTTTAAGAGATTTTACTTTCGAGCCTGTAAAAGGCATCCGTTATCAAGAGGTAAAACGCCGTTTTAAAACCGGACTTTCTTTTAATGCCGAAGGTTTTATGCAAAAACCATCCTGGATCATTGAAGTGGTTAAGGAAGATACCATGTCGGCATGGAGTCCACAGAAGCAAAGAATGCAAAAATTCTATATGCAGTACGATCATGGAAATGTATATAATTTTGCTGCGGAATTTTTTAAAGTAAAACACATCAGTAAGGATAGTTTGGTTTTTCAGCGGATTCAGGTTGATGGAAAAGTAATTGCCTCAGATGTTCGCTCGGATGTAAATATGACTTTTTATGCGCAGGATTATATTAAAAACAAATTGAAGGCCAAGGCTGCCGATCTGCAAAAACCAAGCAAGGCTGATACTGTTTTTATAGAGAAGCGTGCTGCCAAAGTTAACTTGAATAGCGATAGTGCTTTTGCTGCAACAGATCCGGTTCAGTTTATACCAAAAAGTAAAATTGTAAGAGTAGAAAAAATCAGCACGGTTGATCGGGCGAATAACAGGACCGAAGCGTATGATTATATGTTTCCGCAATATATTATCCGGATAGATCGGGCTTACAAAGACTTTGCTTACCAGGTTGCGGCGGTGGTAGATTTTCAGGGAAGCATACACGTAAAAACGATTTATAATGTACTTCCCGAGAATGCTGAAGCTAAAAAAAAGGTGGCTCAGGGGATAGCAGATATCTATGTTAGAAACCTTTTTGATGTGGCTCCCGGAACAACACTCGGGATTCCACATAACAGTGAAATTACTTTAACTATGATTGGGAAGGCAATTAAAAAGCCTTAGTAATCTGCTATTTACAAAATTTTAACGTTAAAAAAATGTTAAAATTTATTTTGATTTTAAAAATTAAAACTTACCTTGCATACTTAATTTTAATATTTAATACAATGCAAGAAGGCACAGTAAAATTCTTCAATGTAACTAAAGGTTTTGGCTTTATCGTACCTGCAAATGGAGATAGCGAAATTTTTGTTCATTCAACAGGTCTTATCGACGAAATCCGTGAAAACGACAAAGTACAGTACGAAGTTGCTAACGGTAAAAAAGGCTTAAATGCCGTTAATGTGAAAGTAATTTAATTTATTTATCATATTTACAGAGAAGGCTGCTTTCTTGCGATGGCGGCCTTTTTTTGTTTTATTTTTCGCTGCCTGAATTCCATTCAGGATCTATTCTCACTTATTATGACCTACTATTTTATTGTTCCTGGTTTGGGTAATTCTGGTCCAGATCATTGGCAAACGCATTTTGAAAATTCTGGAGATCATTTTATCCGGATTAATCAACGAGAATGGGATACACCTGCCAGCAAAGATTGGATTGAAACAATAGATCAGGCCATTGCTGATTATAATTTGGATGATGTGATTTTAATCGGCCATAGTTTGGGCTGTACCGCAATTGCCAATTGGGCAAAACAATATCAAAAGAAAATTAAAGGAGCTTTACTCGTTGCACCAAGTGATTTAGAAGCACCCCGATATACTTTCTCAACGGTTGGTTTTGATCACGTGCCTTTAGATAAAATAAACTTTAAAACCATTGTTGTAGCCAGTTCAAATGATGAATGGGTAACAATAGGAAGGGCTGAATTTTTTGCTGAAAATTGGGGAAGTGAATTTATTAATATCGGTAATGCTGGCCATATTAATGCCGATGCCGGTTTTGGTGAATGGCCAAAGGGATTGGAAATTTTAAGAACTCTGGGCTAAAATTTATATTGCTGAGTTCCTGCAGATTCCGCGAAAGGCGCAGATGAACATAAATCTGCGTAAATCAATTTGAGCTGCGGGAACCATTAAGCTATATCTTACTTCTGAGCCACTTTTTTTCTTAAAAACTGATCGAGAAAGATTAATCCGATTACCAGATCTGCAAAAAGAAAGGCATAAATAGCCGTAGACGTAATGTATTTCTCTAAGTTGAAATCGAAATTCACTTTCAAATCGAATTGAGGCATTTCGAGGTTAGCATTATAAAATACATAACTTAATATGGCTAGTAGCGAGACCACGAAAAAGCCTCCAATGCCGTAAATGATCTTTTTGTCGACCTTTGTTTTCATCGCCATAGGGGCGGGAACTAAGGCAATACTTTCCATCACATTCCTGTTGAAAGACATAGAAGGTTCATCAAGATCGAGCCCATCAAAAACTAAATTAAGCTTTAGCAGATCCTCGTACTGGGATTTAATCTCAGCATCCGATTCAATTTTTTCTTCAATGGCTTTTTTTGAAGCATCATCCAAATTCCCGTCAATATAATCCCAAAGCTGTTGTTCTATTGTGTTCATAGTAACTCCTTTACTTCATCTTTTAACAAATATTGTAATTTTTCTTTAAGTCTTTGCCTGGCCCTGTGCAACTTCACTTTTATTGTGTTGGGTTCCATGTGCAGTGCTTCGCCAATTTCTTCTAAACTCTGTTCACCTTTATAAAATAGGGTAATAATAGCAGCATCGTCTGGTAAAAGCTGGGCAATGGCAATATTTAAAAAAGCATGGCTATCCTGCCGCTCATAGCCATTTGCGTTAAAACTGGAGGTCTGGTTTTCCAGCTGTAAAATGGTGCTTTCATCATGTATCGACGTAGTATCTAAACGGTTTTTCCTTAAAAAAGTCATCGCCGTAGTATAGGTTATCGTGTACAGCCAGGTGCTAAATTTAGCTGTTTGTTTAAAGGTGCCCAATGCTTTATATGCTTTTACAAAGCAATCCTGGGCAATTTCTTCGGCATCTTCCCTGTTTTTCGAAAACCTTAAAGCAAGCGTAAATACAAATCGCTGATGGCGCTTTACCAACAAAGCATACTGATCGGTTTCGCCGTTCAATACCTTTTGGATCAGCTCTAAATCTGTAGGTTTTTGCTCCATGTTTAGCAATAAGACTACAGTAAAGATAAGTAGGTTACACCTGAAACATGATTAAAGGAATTTATTATTTATCAATAACGATACGAATTATGCTAATAGTTTAGTTTTTTGGAAACGAAAGGACAGTTTTCCATGGTGGCCTGTAGTCCTGCTGTTCGTTGTAGTCCCGACGTGAAGTCGGGAGCTGTCGCTACCATCCCTTAGGTTTGAGAAAGATTATCAAAGAATTAAATTTGACAAAGGAAACCTTAAAAGCAGAGGTGAACTATGCTGCGATCCAGACTTACGATCTAGAACCTGTAACAGACCTCTGCTTTTTAGTTGAACAAGAACCATATAGAATTTTAGTCTAGCGGACTATTAAGGGATTCAGTTTTATTCAACTTTAGGATTTCCATTTCACTTAACCGTAAAGTTATGAATTATGAACTATTTGTTGGAATAGATATTTCCAAATCAACCATCGATGTTGCTGTTGTTACACAGGCCTGTTTCGAGAAGCCCCTCCACCATGTTTTTAAGAACAGCTATGATGGCTTTGGCCTAATGCTGGAATGGCTTTCCATACATGGTATCGCGCTTAAGAAGGTTCTTTTCTGTTGCGAGCATACAGGTATTTATATCTGCCCCATAACCAACTTTATGCATGCAAATGATTTATCTATATGGGTTGAAAACGGGCTGCACATTAAGCGTTCCATTGGACTTAAACGGGGGAAATCTGATAAGGCTGACGCACAGGCAATCGCAAGCTATGCTTTTTCAAATCAGCACAAAGCCCGTCCTTACCTCCTTCCTTCGGCAACAAGCTCAAAACTCAAACACCTGCTGGCACACCGCGAACAGTTGGTAAGACACCAGACCTCTTTTAAATGCACCTGCTCAGCGCTTAAAGGATTTGATAGGGAGAACGCTGGCTATTGCATAGCCGATAGCCAGGAAATGCTTGCCCTTTACGCCGAACGGATAAAAAAGGTAGATATCGAGTTGGCAGCCTTAATAACAGAGGACCAGGAACTAAACGAACAGTTCAGCCTTGTGCAGAGCGTGCATGGGATCGGAAAGCAGACGGCTATGTTTATCCTGATCCATACTGAAGCCTTCGCTGCATTTTCAGACTACAGAAAGTTTGCGAGCTATTGTGGAATAGTCCCATTTCCACATAGCTCGGGGACGAGTATACGAGGGAGAAACCGGGTAAGCAACCTCGCCAATAAAAAACTAAAGGCGTTACTGACCATGTGTGCGCTAAACACGATAAAAAAAGATAACGAATTCAAACGATACTATGATCGAAAAAAAGCTGAGGGAAAAAACGCTATGTGTGTACTGAATGTGATAAAAAATAAGCTACTGAGCAGAGCTTTTGCTGCTGTTAAAAGAGGTACGCCATACCTCCTGGAGCCTGCCGCATAAATCTAAAGTAATGCTTCTCAGAAAAAAAACTTTTTATTTGCATAAACCATAGAATACAGGTTTACGCACAAAGTTGTGGCGCCTTGAAAAAACCTAAAAATGAAATGCTGTATTGGCCATTTAGCCCCGGGTAAAGCGGTACCCTGCAGGCTGAGGAACGAGGCCAAAGCGTACAAGCGGAACACGGGAACCAACTTGATTTCTTGCACAGGCACTGCGCTCCGAAAAGAAAATTAGTTGATAAATAGGCGATATGATTTTTTATTGACTGGAAATGAAAGGATGGTTTTTCATTGGAGATTGCAGTCCTGCTGTCCGCTGTAGTCCCGACGTGAAGTCGGGAGCTGCCGCTGCCATCAGGTTTACGCACAAAGTTGTGGCGCCCTGAAAACCCTGAATATGAAATGCTGTTTTGGCCATTTAGCCCCGGGTGAAGCGGTACCCTGCAGGCTGAGGAACGAGGCCGAAGCGTACAAGCGGAACACGGGAACCAACTTGATTTCTTGTACAGGCACTGCGCTCCGAAAAGAAAATTAGTTGATAAATAGGCGATATGATTTTTTATTGACTGGAAATGAAAGGATGGTTTTTCATTGGAGATTGCAGTCCTGCTGTCCGCTGTAGTCCCGACGTGAAGTCGGGAGCTGCCGCTGCCATCAGGTTTACGCACAAAGTTGTGGCGCCCTGAAAACCCTGAATATGAAATGCTGTTTTGGCCATTTAGCCCCGGGTGAAGCGGTACCCTGCAGGCTGAGGAACGAGGCCGAAGCGTACAAGCGGAACACGGGAACCAACTTGATTTCTTGTACAGGCACTGCGCTCCGAAAAGAAAATTAGTTGATAAATAGGCGATATGATTTTTTATTGACTGGAAATGAAAGGATGGTTTTTCATTGGAGATTGCAGTCCTGCTGTCCGCTGTAGTCCCGACGTGAAGTCGGGAGCTGCCGCTGCCATCAGGTTTACAAACAGCGTAGGTGCACAAGCAGCCTCAAAAATGAATCTTTTAGGTTCCGGGGAAACTTCCGAAGTTTTGCCTACGCTTTAAGCCTGGTAAACTTCGGAATTTGTGTGTTAATTCGAAGCGAAAAACTTTAAACCGGCAATAGAACCGATGAGCGTACAGATAAAAAATATCCGCCAAAAGGTTGCTGGTTCATTGAAATAAAAAATGCCGATAATTACCGTGCCCACGGCACCGATACCCGTCCAAACAGCATAAGCAGTTCCCATAGGTAGAGTTTGGGTTGCTTTATTTAGCAATAAGAAACTCAAAATAATACAAACAAAAAAAGCTGTACTCCATTTTATATTCGAAAAATTGTTCGATAATTTAAGGCAGGTGGTAAAGCCAACTTCAAAAAGGCCGGCAATAATTAAGATAATCCAGTTCATGATAAATGTGTTTCTGCAAATTTAAGGCACATTTATCGGGCAGCATTTTACAAATGTTAAAAAATGATTTTATTTATGGGCTGCTCTTATTCTGCTCAGGGTAACCTGTGTTACACCCAGGTATGAGGCAATATGTTTTAAAGCTACTCTTTTGATCAGCTGGGGAGATTGATCTAGAAAATCCTGATAACGTTCTGCTGCCCCTTTAAAAGCCCTGTCGATTAATCTTCTTTCAGTAGCAATTAATTCCTGTTCTGCAATTTTTCTGCCCCAATTGGCAATTTCTAAATGTTGATCGTAAAGCGAAAAAAGATCGGCTAGCCTGATCTGAATTAAACTGCAGTTTTCCAATAGCTCAATGTTTTCGTATCCGGGGCTGTTATTAATATAGCTGTTAAAAGAAAAAAGAACTGCACCACTTTGTCCAAACCAGAAGGTTATCTGCTGGTTTTGGCCGTCGGAATAGGCTCTGGCAATACCACTTTCGAGGATATAGAAATAAGGCTCTGTTTTATCTGCATAGATTAAAATCGTTCCTTTCTGATGTTCTACCCGCTTAGATACAGCCGCTAACCTTTCTAAAGCCTCAATGCTGAGCAGTTTAAAGATTTCTATATTTTTTAACTGACTGTACAAGGGAATTTTTAATGTTTGATAAAGCTATCGATTTTTTTTCAGCAAGGGTGTAACCTGATTAAAAAGTGTGTAGTCATAATACACAGAACACGGTTCAATTTAAACAATAGAATATTAATAAATTAAAAAATTATAATCATGGAAGGTATATTAGTCCCAATCTCACTTTTTTTAGGTGCATTCGCAATGGTATTCGGAATCCGTTACCTATCAAACAAAGAGAAAATGGCAATGATCGAAAGGGGAATCGATCCGGGTGTGCATAAGGCTACACCAAAACCGTTTTTAAGTTTAAAGTTCGGTTTACTTTTGGTTGGCCTGGGAATAGGTTTATTAGTAGCGCTCTTCACCGTTAGAGGGGTATTCGGCAGCGACATGACGCGCAGTGAACAAGGACAATCGGTAGCCATTTACTTTGGTTTCATCGGAATTTTCGGCGGACTGGGTTTAATCGTTTCTTACCTTGTAGAGAAGAAATGGCTGGATAATAACAAGTTTTAATTATTAAATAAGTCCTGCCGTCAGATGCTTTCATCTGATGGGGATCGGAGAGGAGTCAGGTTTTAGAACAAGAGTTGTTCAAAACTTGATTTCTCTTATTTTTTTAGTGCTGTGGGATATTGTGTTGTCAGATATTTCTATCTGACAAAAAAGACCAAGCATTAATATAACTGTCAGATGGTAACATCTGACAGCACATTTACTGCGGCTTATTAATAATGGCAACAGTTAAACGGCTAATACAGTTCATCTTTCCACGCTCATCGTAAATTTTGATTTCCCAAACCTGGGTTTTGGCCCCAATATGTAAAGGTTTGCAAATGCCTTTTACCAAACCACTTTTTACTGGCCTTAAATGATTGGCGTTTACTTCTAAACCAACAGCAACATACTTTTCAGGATCTATACACATATAAGAAGCAATACTGCCCAAGGTTTCTGCCAAAACCACCGAGGCGCCGCCGTGCAAAATCCCTGCAGGTTGATGTGTACGTTCATCAACAGGCATAGTTCCAATAATAAAATCTTCACCAATTTCGGTAAAGCGGATATCGAGCAACGCACCTAAATGATTTTTAGGACGGTCGTTTAGCTCATCAACCGTAAAGTTTTTAAACCACATGGTAACGTTCTTTTAAAATGTAAACATGATGGATAATATGGCCACCCACAATAAATAAAATAGATTTTACATTAATTTCCCTGCCCGAAGCAATTCCCTTTCTGTTTAGTTCTTCTTCATTTAAAGATTTAAAAAGGTATAAGTTGGCTTTACGTAGTGCAATAAACTCTTCAATAAGATCATCCAGATCACGCTCGGCAAAACGGGCATTGGTTACATAGTCATCTTCCTCGAAACCTGGTAAAGGCTGCTGTTCTTTTCGGGCAAAACAAGTAATGCGAAAGGCAAAAACACGTTCAGCATCAATAATATGGCCTAGCATTTCTTTTAGTGTCCATTTACCTTCGGCATAGGCGTAATCAGCTTTATCGGCGTTTGCCCTAAACAAAGCCGGAATACTTAGTATCTGATCGTTTAAAATTTCGAAAATATCTCGATCTACTTTACTGATATAAGTTTCGCCCCAAGTTGGATATTCGTTAGGCTGTGGTCGGTTCATATCTTAAACTGCTTTTTAATATTATTCTAAAAGTTGTGCCTTTACCCAGTTCAGAGTCTTTTACAAAAATTTCTCCGCTGTGGTAATTTTCTACAATACGCTTGGTAAGCGATAAACCTAAACCCCAACCGCGTTTACGTGTAGTATAGCCTGGTTGAAAAACCGCATCGAACTTAGACCTCGGAATGCCTTTTCCGGTATCGCTCACATCAATAAAAACCTGTTCTTTGGCTAAATTTTCTATAATGTTAATGGAGATCGACCCTTCGTTTTCGATGGCGTTTGCTGCATTTTTTAAAAGGTTTTCAATCACCCAATCAAATAATGGAACGTTTAACATCGCCCTTACCTGCTCATCGCCGGTAATGCTGAATTTAACCTTATCTGAGGTACGTACTTTAAAATAGCGGATAAAATCGCTGATTACAATGTAAACCGTATGATCTTCGAGTATAGGTTTAGAGCCGATTTTAGAGAAACGGTCGGTAATGATTTCCAGACGCTTAATATCGTTCTCCATTTCGGCAATAAGCGGATCATCTTCTGCATCAAATTTCGATTTCATCAATTCTGTCCAGGCCATGAGTGATGATATTGGTGTACCCAGCTGGTGTGCCGTTTCTTTAGCTAAACCTACCCAAACATGGTCCTGTTCATCTTTCCGCGCAGAACTAAATGCTGCATAAGCTGTTAAAAGGAAAAGGAAGATAACCCCCATTTGGATGTATGGGAAGTACCTCAGCTGTGTCAGAATGAAGGAGTCGCGATAGTAAGCCTTAAATTTTTTGCCCAAAAAATTCATTTCGTCTGGCGGATGCTCTGCTTTCATCTGCCTTAACTGCCGTACAAAATATAAACTATCGTAAGTGAGTTTAGCATCTGCAACGGGGTAATTGGTTTTAGTACTGTCTAAACCAAAAAAAGAAGTAATCGTTCCAGCAGAATCGATCAAGATTACAGGTGTTTTGGTGTTTGCACGTACCGTTTCTACAATTACACGATAATCGTCATTATCGTAAAGAAACATGGCCCGTTCCTGAATTTTCACCCACAGATGAAACTGGTCTGCCTCTTCGCGTTCCATTTTTTTTACAAAAGAATCGGTGTAAAATACTGAAGCAATGCCAATTAATATGGCAAAAATAAGAAGGAAAAACTTCCAGCGGCGTTTCTTTTGATAAGGATTCATGCTTTAGCTAGGCAAATTACAATAACAAAACGGAAAAAACATAAAACCATTATGCTTTTTAAAAAACCTTGAGCAATCATTTCGAATACATAATAGCTTCATCATATATGAAACACTATAAAATGGATGAAAAACATATCTTTGCAACGTCTTGCGTTTTGCGCAGAGCGGTAAGCGCTAGAGCGCCCAACGCCTAACGCCAATCGCTCAACAAACCAATTATGGATAAGAAAGTTAGAGTAAGATTTGCCCCAAGCCCAACCGGAGGTTTGCATTTAGGTGGTGTACGCACCGCTTTGTTCAATTATTTGTTCGCCAAAAAAAATAACGGAACTTTTGTACTTCGAGTAGAAGATACCGATCAAAACCGTTTTGTAGAAGGCGCTGAAGAATATATCGTTAACTGTTTAGATTGGTGCGGAATTACACCTGATGAAAGTCCAAGCAATCCAGGCGCTTATGGCCCATACCGCCAAAGCGAGCGAAAGCCGAGTTACCGGAAATTTGCCGAACAGCTGATTAGCGATGGTTATGCTTATTATGCTTTCGATACTCCAGAAGATTTAGACGCCAAACGTAAGGAAATCCCAAATTTTCAATACGGACAGGCTACACGCATGCAGATGCGTAATTCTTTAACCCTTACCATTAGTGAGGTTGAAGAGTTGTTAGCGGCAAAAACGCCACATGTTATCCGCATTAAAGTACCAGCCGATGAAATTGTACATTTTAATGATTTAATTCGTGGCGATGTAAGTTTCGAAACTTCGTTGGTTGATGATAAAGTATTATTAAAAGCTGATGGAATGCCAACCTATCATTTAGCCGTTGTGGTTGATGATAAAGCGATGGAAATCAGCCATGCTTTTAGGGGTGAAGAATGGTTGCCTTCGGCACCGGTTCATATTTTACTTTGGAAGTATTTAGGATGGGAAGCGGAGATGCCTGCATGGGCACACCTGCCTTTAATCTTAAAGCCAGATGGACATGGAAAATTAAGCAAACGCGATGGCGACCGATTAGGTTTTCCGGTTTATGCAATGAACTGGACCGATCCTAAAACCGGCGATGTAACCAAAGGATTTAAAGAAATGGGTTTTATGCCCGAAGCTTTTATCAATATGCTGGCACTTTTAGGCTGGAATGATGGTACCGACCAGGAGTTATTCTCGTTAAAAGAGCTGGAAGAAAAATTCTCTATAGAAAGAATTAGTAAGGCAGGGGCTAAATTCGATTTCGAAAAAGCCAAATGGTATAACCATGAGTGGATTAAATCGCAGGGCGCTGCGCGCTTAGCGGCAGGCGTAAAGGCGGAGTTGGAAAAAGCAGGAGTTGAAGTAAATGATAATACTTTTTTAAATACTGTTATTGATTTAATTAAAGACCGCTGTACACTATTGCCCGATTTTGTGGTACAGAGCAGTTACTTCTTTACTTCGCCGGCAGAATATGATGTAAACTCGGTAAAACCAAAATGGACAGTAGAAAAAGCCGATTTTTTTAATGCTTTTGCTGATCGTTTACTATTAACTGATGCGGGTACTGCCGAAGCAACTTTTAAAGCCCTGGCCGAAGAAAAGGGCTTTAAACCAGGAGAATTGATGTTGCCTTTCCGCATTATGCTGGTGGGCGGTAAATTTGGGCCTGGTGTTTTTAATATTGCTGTGTTGTTGGGCACAGCAGAAACTAAAACAAGGATAACAAAAGCAATTGCTGTTTTTAATAGCTAGCATTCATTCTGCGAATGCAGGAAGATCATACAGAGAAGCCAGGTATAAAACCCGGCTTCTTTTTTTGCAATAATCCAAAAGAATAAATCAATAAAAATAATTTATACTTTAGTATAACAATTGTCCCATAATTAAGGTTATTCATTAAACTAAAAAAGTAAATTATGCAATGGTTTGGTAAAGGCAGTAATAATGTAGAAGACGGAAGAAGCGGTGGCGGTGGGAAAACCATCCTTGGTGGCGGTGTCGGTATAATAATCGTAGTGCTCGGCCTAATTTTCGGCAAAGATTTAACTGGCTTGGTTAGTCAACTTCCTGCTACTACAGGTACGGAAGAAGTTAAACAGGGTGTACCAGCTAACGATCCACAGGCACAGTTTGTAGCGGGTGTATTAGAATCAACCGAGCAGGTATGGGATAAGGAATTTCAGGCAATGGGCAAACAATATGAGTATCCTAAACTCAGGTTATTTAGAGAAGCTGTACAAACGGCCTGTGGGAACGCAAGCGCTAATGTAGGGCCGTTTTACTGCCCTGGCGACCATAAAGTTTATATCGACTTATCATTTTATGATGATTTAAAGAATCGTTTCGGTGCTGCCGGAGATTTTGCACAGGCTTATGTAATTGCACATGAGGTTGGCCATCACGTTCAAAATTTACTGGGAATTTCTGAAAAATTAGATCGGGCACGTGGTCAGGTGAGCGAAAAAGAATACAACCGCTTGTCAGTGAAATTAGAGTTGCAAGCCGATTTTTTTGCTGGACTTTGGGCGCATAATGCCCAAAACCTTAAAGATTTTAAATTGGATGAAGGAGATATTGAAGAAGCATTAACTGCTGCGAATGCCATAGGCGATGATAAATTGCAAAAACAGGCTACAGGCGATGTTCAGCCCGATTCTTTTACCCACGGCACCTCTGCACAGCGTATGTATTGGTTTAAAAAAGGCTTTGAAACGGGAGATATTAGACAGGGCGATACTTTTAATTCAAATAATTTATAAAAAATCAAAACTTTTTTAAAAGCGCATTGTTTGTTTACAGTTAATGAGGTTTTTATCTCAAAACCAAACATAATTATCCCGGCTTCTTATTTGTTTTAATAAAGATGATCCTTATAGTTGATGACAGGCCCGAAAACCTGATCTCGTTACAGAAAGTATTACAGGCACACAGTTTTGAGGTTGATACCGCATCATCTGGCGAAGAAGCGCTGAAAAAAGTTTTAAAAAACAATTATGTCCTGATTATTCTCGATGTACAGATGCCAGATATGGATGGTTTCGAAGTAGCCGAAACCATTTCCGGGTTTAGCAAGGCAAAAGATACCGCCATTATATTTCTTTCGGCTGTAAATACAGAGTTAAAATTTATTACTAAAGGATACCTTAGCGGTGGACTGGATTACATTACCAAACCTGTTGATATTAATGTGCTGCTCCTTAAAATAAAAACGTTTTATCGAATTTACGAGCAGAATAGAAAGCTTAACGAGGTGCAGGAAAAATTGCTTGAAGAAATCGAATTCCGAAAGCAGGCCGAACATAAAAAAGACGAATTTATCAGCATTGCCAGTCATGAGTTAAAAACACCTTTAACCAGTGTAAAGGGCTATATTCAGTTGTTGCAGCGCAGCCTCAACAGAGATGATAAAACCATGGCCCAGAATCATCTCGAAAAAGCGAGTACCCAGCTCGAAAAACTAAACGAATTAATTGTCGATCTGCTCGATATTTCAAAAATTGAAAGTGGAAAGATGAAGTTTAACATGAAAAGTTTTTGTGCTGATAATATGGTAAACAATGCCATCGAGATGTTGCAGCAATCTAATCCCGATTTTAAAATCAGCAAACTGGGCAAAACAGACGAAATGATATTTGGTGATGAAATGCGCTTGGAACAAGTGGTGATCAATTTTATTACGAATGCTATTAAATATGCCCCAGGTACCAATCAGGTTAATGTAACCACGAATATTAAAGATGAAAAACTTTATCTTGCTGTAAAAGATTTTGGTATTGGTATTTCAAAAGAGCAGCAAGATAAGATTTTTGATAAATTTTATCGGGTAGAAGATAACAGCAACCGGTTTAATGGCCTTGGAATAGGCTTGTATATCTGTTCGGAAATTATTAACCGCCATGGAGGTACAATTGGGGTAAACAGTGTGCCGGACGAGGGTTCTGAATTTTATTTTATCATCCCTACCACAGAAGAAGAAATCCTTAAAAACCAGATCTAATTATCCTTAATCCATATAATGAAAACAACTCTTAAAAATAATTTACGTTTGGGCCTTGGCCTGTCGCTAATTATTCTATTTATAAGTTCACTTGCCTCTTATGTAAGTATCAATAACCTGATTAAAAGTACCGAACTGGTTAAACATAGTGACGAAGTTATCTTAACCACCGAAGCTGTAATTTCTACCTTAAAAGATGCCGAAACGGGGCAACGAGGTTATCTTTTAACTGGAAACAAAATATTTCTTCAGCCGTACTACGGGTCTACTGATACAGCGATGGCTGCCTTAAACAGGATAGAAGCCCAAACGAAGGATAATGTTGTTCAACAAAAAAATGTTGCCGAATTAAGAAATATTCTGGCCCGTAGGCTCAATATCATTACCTCAACAATAGAAATTAAATCGTTAGGTGGCCAGATCGATCCAACGGTACTCTTAGAGGGTAAAACCTATATGGATCAGGCACGTGCAGTGGTAACCAGAATGATTAAAGAAGAAAAAAGGTTGCTCGAAAGCCGCACCGTTGAGCTAAATAAACTTACGGCTTATACCCCTATCCTGATTTTAATTGCTGCCGTTCTTGCAATACTCATCACATTGTTTTTTTATAGAAAGGTATCTGTCGATTTTGATGAGCGCGTTAAACTTCAAAAAGAGATTGAGGATAAAAAATACGAGATGGAGAAACGTATTGTAGCCATTAAGGAAATTGCCTCTCAAATTTCCAGCGGTAATTATGGCGTAAAACTCGATAGCCAAACCCAGGATGATATTGGCGAACTTGCTGATTCGTTAAATACAATGTCATCATCATTGAAAAAATCTTTCGATACATTAGAAGAGAACGAATGGTTGCAAACTGGTGTAGCTAACTTAAATGTAAAAATGGTTGGCGAAAAAGATGTTTTCCATTTAGCAGAAGATATTATTGAGTTTTTGGCCAATTATACCAAAAGCCAGATCGGTGCCCTTTATTTATTTAAAGACGACGGATACCTGCATTTAAAAGGGCAATACGCTTTGCAAGGACAAAATCTAACCCAAACCTTAGAACTTGGCCAAGGCTTAATCGGCCAGGCGGTTAAAACAGGTAGGCCTATATTACTGGATGATGTTCCACAGAACGAATTAACCATTACACACGCTACCGGAAACATTAAACCAGCACAGTTAATTGTACTTCCAATTATTAGAAATGAAATTTCAATAGGTGGATTAGAATTAGGCACTGTCGGTAAATACAGCGACCTGCAGTTACACTTTTTAAACTTGGTTTTATCTGATGTGGGTACCGCGTTGTTGGGCGCACAGAACAGACAAAAGCTTCAGCAATTATTAGAAGAAACACAGGCACAATCAGAAGAGTTGCAAGTTCAGCATAATGAATTAGAAGGCTTAAACGCAGAACTAGAAGCACAGGCACAGAAACTCCAGGCCAGTGAAGAAGAATTACGCGTGCAGCAGGAAGAATTGTTGCAAAGCAACCAGGAGCTTGAAGAAAGAAGCAGCTTACTGGAAGAAAAAAATGAACTGATTGAAGAACGCAATATAGAAATTCAGCAAAAAGCAGAAGCCTTAGAACTGAGTACGAGGTACAAGTCAGAGTTTTTGGCCAATATGTCGCACGAGTTAAGAACACCACTTAATTCGATATTGTTATTATCGAGATTAATGGCCGAAAATGAGGCTATGGACCGCGAGCATCAGGAATATGCAGAGGTTATCCAAAGTTCAGGTCAGGGCCTTTTAAGTTTAATAGACGAAATTTTAGATCTTTCTAAAATTGAAGCAGGCAAAATGGAACTCGATCGGACAAATATTAAGGTTGATGAGATCATTTTTAACATGCGTTCGCTGTTTAATCCTTTGGCTAAAGATAAGAACCTGAACTTTGTTATCGAAAAATCGGCAGAAGTACCTGAGTTTTTTCATACCGATAAAATGCGCTTAGAGCAGATTATTAAAAACCTGTTATCAAATGCTATTAAATTTACTAGCGTAGGTGCGGTAACCCTAAATATTAATAAGAATGAAAAGTTAGGTGCGCTGGTATTTAAAGTTACCGATACGGGCGTAGGCATTGCACCCGAAAAGCAAGGTATGGTATTCGAAGCCTTTCAACAGGCCGACGGCTCTACACGTCGCAAATTTGGTGGCACAGGCCTTGGACTTTCAATTAGTAGGGAGCTGGCCAAACTATTGGGCGGATATATTGATTTAAAAAGCACAGAGGGTGAAGGAAGTATTTTTACACTTACCTTGCCCATTGATAAAAATAAAGGTTTTGATGGCGCTGTACCTCAGGTAGAGAAACCTGTAATCGCCTTAGAGGCTCCGGTAAAAAAAGTGAGCCACTTAACGGTCGAAAATATTCCGCAAGAGGTTGAAGATGACCGGGATAATATTCAGCCTGATGATAAGGTAATTTTAATTGTCGAAGACGATACCCCTTTTGCCAAAACACTATTGGATTTTACCCGAAAAAGAAATTATAAAGGTTTGGTTGCCGTTCGTGGCGATGCAGGGATTGAAATGGCGAAAACCTTTAAACCACTTGCCATTTTACTCGATATCCAACTGCCCGTTAAAGATGGTTGGCAGGTAATGGAAGAGCTGAAATCGGATCCTTCAACACGTCCGATTCCAGTGCACATCATGTCTTCTTTACAGGTTAAGAAAGAAAGTTTGTTAAAAGGCGCGGTAGATTTTATAAATAAACCTTTTGCCTTTGAGCACATGCAGGAAATATTTTCAAAATTAGAGCATGCGTTAAGCCGTCACCCTAAAAAGGTACTTATTGTAGAAGAAAACGAACAACATGCCAAGGCATTAAGTTATTTTTTAAGCAATTTTAATATCCAGACAGAAATTGTTAACCAGGTAAACGAAAGTGTTTCTGCGCTGCATAAGCCGGAGGTTAACTGCGTGATTTTGGATATGGGTATTCCTGATAAACATGCTTACGAAACCCTTGAAGTGGTAAAGAAAACACCAGGTTTAGAGAATTTACCAATCATCATTTTCACAGGTAAAAACCTTTCAAAGGGAGAAGAAAACCGCATCAAGCAATATGCTGATTCCATCGTTGTAAAAACGGCGCATTCTTATCAACGTATTTTGGATGAAGCAGGTTTGTTCCTTCATCTGGTAGAAGAAAAAAGCAAGGAGAAAAGCAAAACACCTAAAAAGTTTTCCGAATTACAGGATGTATTAGTTGGTAAAACGGTTCTGGTGGCGGATGATGATGTGCGTAATATCTTCTCTTTAACCAAGATGTTAGAGCAGCACCAGATGAAGGTGGTAGCCGCTACCGATGGTAAGGAAGCCCTCAAGCTATTAAATGAAAACCCTGAAATTGATGTTGTTTTAATGGATATGATGATGCCGGAACTAGATGGCTACGAGACTACAACAGCCATCAGGCAGGATATTAAATACCGGAACCTGCCTATTTTGGCCGTTACGGCAAAAGCCATGATGGGCGATCGCGAAAAGTGTATTGCTGCAGGCGCATCTGATTATATCAGCAAACCGGTAGATATGGATCAGCTGATATCGTTATTAAGAGTTTGGTTATACGAAAATCATCATAAATCATAAACCATTTTTATTTTTATGCCTCAAAAATTAATTCTCATAATTGATGATGATAACCGAAACATTTTTGCTTTAAAAGCTGTTTTAAAGGCCAAAGGTTTCGATTGTTTATCTGCTATAAGTGCCCAGGAGGGTTTTTCTATCATGGAGAAACACGACAATGTTGCCATCGTTTTAATGGATATGATGATGCCGGATATGGACGGCTATCAGGCTATTGCAGCCATGAAAAAATCAGCTAAAATGCAGAATATACCTGTGTTAGCGGTAACTGCCCAGGCCATGGTTGGCGATAAGGAACGTTGCTTAAGCGCAGGCGCATCGGGGTATGTTTCAAAACCGATAAATGTTGACGAGTTATTAATGCAAATCGAAAATTTTACAAAATAACAGGTGATAAGTGATGCGATAGATAATGAACAGGTAGAAATCCTGTTGAATGATGTTTTGGAAAGCCATGGATATGATTTTCTGGAATATTCTCATGCATCAATAAAAAGGAGAATTATACGCCTTTACGGACTGGATAATTTTGTAAGTTTCGCCGAATTTCGTTACGCGGTTAAAACAGATAAGCAATATTTTAAGCGTTTTTTAGAGGAAATTACGGTTAACGTTACCGAAATGTTTCGCGATCCTTCTTTTTATAAATCCCTGCGCAACGATGTTCTCCCTGTGTTGGGTACCTATCCGTTTATCCGTATTTGGGTGGCAGGTTGTTCTACCGGAGAAGAGGCTTATTCGCTTGCCATTGTTTTAAAGGAACTTAATTTGCTTAATAAATCGCTTATTTATGCCACCGATATTAATCCATCGGTTTTAGATAAGGCAAAAAAAGGGATGTTTCCCTTAAATTATTTAAAGCAGTATTCCGAGAATTACCTGCAATCGGGTGGCTTAAAAGATTTTTCTACTTATTATACGGCGAACTACTCTTTGGCAAAATTTGATGAAAGCTTAAATAGTAAGATGATCTTTTCTACGCATAATTTGGTTTCCGATCATTCTTTTAATGAGTTTCAGCTAATTTTATGTAGAAACGTATTAATTTATTTTGATAAAGACTTACAGCATAAAGTATTTAACCTATTTGATGGTAGCATCGAGAAATTAGGGTACCTTGCCTTAGGAAGTAAAGAAAGTTTGGAATTTTGGCCAAAAGCCAAAGAATACAAAAGGGTTAAAATGGAGAAAATATGGCGGAAACTGTAGATTCTACCTCTTGTGGTGCATTAATTATTGGTGGCTCTGCGGGTAGTTTAGATGTATTGCTCGAAATTTTTCCTGCGCTAAGGAACGATATTGGTTTTCCTATTGTATTAGTGATCCACCGTAAGGCAAGTAACGAATCTCTTTTAACCGATTTGCTAAAATCGCGAACTACACTGGAGGTTAGTGAAGCAGAAGAAAAAGAGTTTTTAAGCCCGGGCAAAGTTTTTATTGCGCCTGCAGATTATCATATGCTGATAGAGGACGACCAAAGTATATCTTTAGATTATTCGGAAAAAGTAAATTATTCCCGACCATCAATTGATGTTACCTTTCAGTCAGCAGCTGAGGTTTTTGGAGAAAAACTGGTCTGTATTTTACTTTCAGGGTCTAATGCCGATGGAGTAGAAGGGTTAAAAAGTGTAAACAATTTTGGAGGTAGGGTGGTTATACAGAATCCAAATACGGCCATAATGCCGTATATGCCGCAACAGGCTGTGCAGAATGTTAAGCCGCATGCGATATTGGATAGCCACGATATGGCTGATTATATAAATAAGTTAAATGATTAATTGCTTTTCGGAGGTTAATATGATAGTTGCAAAAAAAGTATTTGTTTTTGATGATAATAGGGATATCCTTGATCTCTGTACATTTATTTTGGAAGATGCCGGGTATGAGATAAAAACATCTGAAAATGCCAATAATATAGAAGAACAGGTTGCAGCGTATATGCCTGATTTAATTTTTATGGATAATTGGTTGCCCGATCTGGGAGGGATACAGGCCACTAAGGCATTAAAAAATCACCCTGATTTAAAGCACATTCCGGTAATTTATTTTTCGGCCAATAATGATATATCTTCATTAGCCGATGAAGCTGGTGCCGATAGTTACCTATCGAAACCATTTGATATTGCTGCACTCGAAGAAATTGTGAAAAAGCATTTGAGCTAGCGCCGAAGACTCACGAAGTTTCAGATGGCCGGTGTGCTGGAAAGACTTCGTAGGTCTAGCCCCCTGCCTTGCTTAACTTCGGATTTATTCCTTACCCCAAATTCTTGTATTCAGATCCAGTTCCTTAACAATATCATACATAAACTTTATGGTGGAGACATCTTCATTCACCGTTTCCGGACTTAGCAACGATTTAAAAACAGGTGCTTCGAAATAGTTCCGGTTCAAAGGGAAAGCGATATACATCCTCGATTCGATAAAGGATAAACTGATGTTATATTTTGTTTGATGGTTGAGGTTTAATATCCGCTCCATCATGGCAGGTGTAAGGATGTATCTGGATTCGACCTGATCGGAGCCATAAGTCACAAAAGTCTTATCAAAGTCTAGATTTTCCAATTGGATAACATCATTACTGCCAAAAGAAAACAGATTTTTTGAAAACCATGCGCCAAAAGCTGCCCCGAAATCTTTTGGCCTCACAATGGTTACACCATTAAACTTTTTGTTAAAATCAGCGGCAAAAATGATTCCTTTAAAAATGTCGTGCCACTCTGTTCGCGTTCCATCTTTTGTTTGGGTTACGGTTTTATATTCAGCATGTACCTCGGCAAAGTAAAACTGGGTTTTATCAGCACGTCCTGTTACCAGATCCTCTGTTTTATAACGATCAGGCTCATTGGTAAACAACTGTGTGTACATAAACTCCGAAGCTTCAATTCCCTGGTAGGGATTAATCGATAAGCTTTCGTCTAAAAATTTAAGGGCAGCACCAATTACATTGGTTTTGTAGGCATTTTGGTAAGCTGTTAAAGAATCGTTGATCTTAAATAACAAAACACCGCCGTAAATAAGAGGTATTAAGCCGCCAATTACACCAGGAATAGGAAAACCTACGAAAAAGCCTATAACACAGAGCAGAATGCCCGCGGCAATAAAAATATAGCCTTTGGTTTGGGTGCTGGCAATTCTTTTGCGCTCTACCTCCATTGTAGCCAAAACTTGCTGTAAGGCTACATTATTTGCAACATCGAACGACATTAATTATTGAAAAGCTCTTTTGCGCTAATGTTTTTGCGTTCCTCGGCAGCGGTTTCTAAAACGGCAATGGCTTGGAAATTTAACATTCCGGCAAATAAACTCCCCGGAAACATCATAATCGAATTATTGTAGTCGGTTACCGAAGCATTATAGGTTCTTCTGGCAGCGGCAATCTGTTCTTCGCTTTCGGTCCAGGTGGTTTGCAGGTTAATAAAGTTGGTATTGGCTTTTAAATCAGGGTAATTTTCGATGTTAACCATTAAACCTCTCACACTGCTGCTCAATTGTGTATCTAAATCTGCTTTTTCTGCATTGCTGATGTTAGGTGAGCCGGCTTTAGATCTTAGTTCAACTATTTTGGTCAAGGTTCCCTGCTCGTAAGTAGTATACTGTTTTACCACTTCAACAAGATTTGGAATAAGATCGAACCGCTTTTTAAGCATTACATCAATGGCTGAGAAGGCATTGGTTACCTGGTTTTTCTTCCCGATAAGCGAGTTGTAAAAGAAAATCCCGATAAGGAATATAAATCCGATAATAATGAGGGCAATAATCATAATTTTAGTTTAAGGTTTAGAGAATAAAGATAAGAAAAGGTTACAAAATGTTATCGCTTTTCATTTTGTTCCCGTTCACGCTTTATCCGGCGCTCTAAGCGCTTCTGTTTCCTTTGCATATGATTGGCCCGCATGGCTTTAAATTTTGCAATATGCTTACGTACTTCATTCTGCTTTTCTTCAGTAATACCGATGCTGTATTTTATGCCTGTAAAAAGGCTCTTCCAGATCATATTAAAGAAAGATGTATTTGCCGGCCTGCTGTAATTTACGGTTACAGGTACTAACTTCCCGTCCGGACCGGGGTTTTCTGATGTGATAATTAAAGCATTTGCTAAGAAAGAAAGAAAACCACGGGTAACCAGGTGATCTTTTTCAGGATCGTTTTTCATCAGCGCTACAGAAAGGTCGTAGTAGGAGAACGCTACCGTCCCTTTTGCACCTAAATCGTTCGCTTTAAAATTGAACTTCAATTTATCTACACTCCCGCGGTTAATGCGGACCAAGCCTAAGGGTTTGGTAATCTGATTTAAGACCCGCGCATTAAAATTGTGTAAAACGCCATTGTAAGAAAAGGCACCATCTTTAGCGGTAAGATCAAATATAAAGTTTACATCAAGCTTTCCCTGCCCAAATAGGTAAGTATTTAGGTTAACCTCCATAATTGGGTTTATGGCTTTAATTTTATCGAGGTTGGTGGCATTTTTTATAATGCCAGAGGTGTGCTCAAAAGCAATCTGCCCCTTTTGGTTACTCTCATTGTTGTAAACCGCGTAATTCACAT
Source organism: Pedobacter sp. R-06 (assembly GCF_049913135.1). Classification (NCBI taxonomy): domain Bacteria; kingdom Pseudomonadati; phylum Bacteroidota; class Sphingobacteriia; order Sphingobacteriales; family Sphingobacteriaceae; genus Pedobacter; species Pedobacter sp. R-06. The sequence continues at coordinate 5,837,341 of NZ_CP183977.1, forward strand.
TTATATCCTTCAGTTGGATTTTCTGGACCAGAATAGGCGCATTAACAAGCTGCAAAAGCTGATGGGGAAATTTTCCGATTTTACTTTTCTGGTGTTTTTGGGGGAGGCCATTATGGTTAAATACCGAAACGAAACCATTGGTAATGGCCATTTCCTTTGCCCAAAGTTCTTGTTTACTAATGTATAAAGGCAAATCAATCCCATTAAGCATAATGTCGCTCATCTTGATGTTGAAACGTTCCTTCGCAAACCCGGCAACCTTGCCAAAGTTCATTTCATCGTGCAGTGGTACCAAAGCAAAACTGTTAATTCTTAACTTACCTGTTGTTGCCCTGAAATCCAGTTTATCTAATTGGATATTGTACATCTTGTCTGGCGTATGGTATACATAGTTATTCAGATTGATCACAATATCTTTAATCAAGTAAAAACGTGAAGGATCTTCAGCAGAGGTAGAATCTACCAGCAGGTCGGTTAAGGTAATATTGAGGTCGTCAATAGAGAAAGGTACTGAATTGGGTACATTTTTATTGATGTATTTAAAACTTACATCCTTAAACCTGATGCTTTTAATGCTAAACTCTTTCAGGTTTTTAGAGATAATATCGTAAGGTGATTTAATGGGCCTGGGCGCACGGCCCTCGTTAAAAGCAAATTGCTGGTTAACCATTGTTACCTCAGGTTTATCAAATATGATTTCTTCCAACTGAAGTTTTTTTTCTCGGTACAAGGTTAATGGGTGGAAGCGCCTCACTACCAGCTTTTTTAAAGAAACCGTATATAAATTATTTGGGGCTCTTTTTAAGGCGATGAGTTGCTTAAACCGATTGGTATCAGGTATTATTTTTACGTTCTGTAAAGTGGCATTGCCCGTAAAAACATTGGTAGAAACCTTTGTAAAACTAATGGTATATAAACTATCGGTTGATTTATATAGCAGTGTTTTAATCCTATCGGTTAAAATAGGGCGGGATTTTACATTTAACAACCAGGCTATACCTGCAAGTACAATAAAAACACTGAGTAATGTACACGCAATCCATTTAAAAACTTTATAGCGGTATTTTCTGGTATCAGGCATTAAAAAATGAGAGGCTGTGGTTTTATTAGCAATATACGGTTATAAACATATATTTGAAAAATGTAAGATCAGTTTTTTTCTCTCCGGGCCTTCCGCGCTGCTTTTCTGTCTGCCCGTTTTTGTTCCCTTATTTTCTTTGCGATTACTTTTTGTTGTTTTACCGGATTCTTTTCAGGTACCACACCAACACCTACAATATCCTTTATGCCTACAAAAACGGTTTTCCACATCAGGTTAAAAAAGGAAGCCGAATTAATTCTGGTATTGGCCATGCTTGCTGTTCTTGGTGCTTCACCTTTTTGTGGATTTTCATTTTTAACTAAAATGGCATTGGCCAAAAAAGATAAAAAACCTTTTTCCTTGGTCCCCTCTCCATCAATATTGTCTGATAATAACTTCACCTTTAAATCGGTGTACAACATATTCATCGATCCCGATGCAGATCTTAAATTTCCGTTCGCCTTAAAATCAACATGTTGTATATTTCCGCTCTCTATTTCAACTAGGCCCAACGATTTCGATAGTGGGTTTAAATTTTTCATATCAAATTTACCCAGATTCCCGCTGTAGGTAAATGCACCATTATTATCGGTAAGGTTAAAATCGATTTTTACATTCAGCTTTCCGGTACCCATTAAAAGAGCGTTTAAATCTGCCAGAGCATGGTTCTTTTTGCGCAATTGCAAACTATCGTTGGTTACATTTAAAATGTTTCCGGTTAGGGCCTTAAAATCAACTGATCCGGTTTTTTTGCTTGCAGGATTAAATTCCGAATATTTCACATTAATGTTTCTCAGCTTTACCGTATCGATCAGGGTAGGCATGTTTAATCTTTTTAGGGCCATATGCGGGTAGTTTTGGCCTTTATCAAATCCTGGCGGAGGTGGCGATTCGCGGCTCATAAAAACTTCTACATTTGCAGGGCCAATCCTCAACGATTTTGCATGAAGTTTCTGGTCGGTATTTAAACCAATAAAATCGACACCGTTAAATTCTATTTTATCAAAACTGAGGTTATACCGGTCTTTTTGGATCTTGTATTTTCTTGCAAAAGCAAGCTCATCGTACAATGGTGTAAGTTTAAATCCTTTAACCGTTATTTTTTTTGATGCAGTAGAACCTTTAATGGTGTCAACCCTCATGGAGTACATTTTATCTTTCGTTATCGATTTATAACCCGCAAGCTGAAAAGATGCATCTTTGGTATAATAAAATCTTGTTGTATCATTTCCCGACAGTGAATCCAACAAGAAATCATTAATGTTAATATCGAGGTGTTTGATCGAGTTTTTGGTTTTCTTTGCTGCGGTTTTGTTGATATAGTCGAAATCCGCATCTATAATTTTAATGCTTTTAACATGTACCGATTTAAAAGTTTTCGAAATCTGTTCGTAAAGCGATTTTTCATCTTTTATGCTATCGGTTTTCTTGGTTACTTTGTTAAAAATCATATTGATAGATGGCTTTTGTAAAAGGATTTCATTTACATCTATCCGCTTTTTAAAGTAGGCCGTTAATATTCCAACACGGCTGATCTGCAGTTTCTTCAATTTAAGCTCGAAAGTATGGGCAGGCGCTAATTGTATTTTCCTTAAGCTGTCAAAAACGGCCGTATCAGGTATTAGTGTAACATCGCGCAGTGCCAGGCTACCTGTAATTATGTTTAAATTAATGCTTTTAAAATTTATCCGGTACAGGTGATGGGAGCCGTTATAAACCCCAGACTTAATTTTTTCGGTTAATATAGGTTTCCATCGGGCACTTAAAAACATGGCGCCAAATGCAACAATTAAAATCAATATGCCGAATATGCTTCCTATCCAGATCCAAACTTTATTTCTATGCTGAGCTGTCATTTGTTATGGCTTATCAATAGGTAACAGATTGAAGAGCGAAAGGTTTTCTCCGTTTATCGTCATTGCGAGGAGGAACGACGGAGCAATCTTAGTAAAGAAGATGCTGAGTAACGCAAGTTAATTTCTCGCTACATAAGGTGATGTTGTCTTTTAAGTTTATTTGGAGCGCAAGGGCAGGACAAGTAACACCGTTTGTTCCTTTGCTTCGCTTGTACGCTTTGGCCGTCGTGCCTCCTGCCTGCAGGGTACCACTTCGCCAAGGGCTAGGTGGGTTAGGACAGTGGTATGGAAACCCCTCATAGTAGCAAGGACAGATGTAATCTAAACCTGTATTCTATGGTTTATGCAAATAAAAAGTTTTTTTTCTGAGAAGCATTACTTTAGATTTATGCAGCAGGCTCCAGGAGGTATGGCGTACCTCTTTTAACAGCAGCAAAAGCTCTGCTCAGTAGCTTATTTTTTATCACATTCAGTACACACATAGCGTTTTTTCCCTCAGCTTTTTTTCGATCATAGTATCGTTTGAATTCGTTATCTTTTTTTATCGTGTTTAGCGCACACATGGTCAGTAACGCCTTTAGTTTTTTATTGGCGAGGTTGCTTACCCGGTTTCTCCCTCGTATACTCGTCCCCGAGCTATGTGGAAATGGGACTATTCCACAATAGCTCGCAAACTTTCTGTAGTCTGAAAATGCAGCGAAGGCTTCAGTATGGATCAGGATAAACATAGCCGTCTGCTTTCCGATCCCATGCACGCTCTGCACAAGGCTGAACTGTTCGTTTAGTTCCTGGTCCTCTGTTATTAAGGCTGCCAACTCGATATCTACCTTTTTTATCCGTTCGGCGTAAAGGGCAAGCATTTCCTGGCTATCGGCTATGCAATAGCCAGCGTTCTCCCTATCAAATCCTTTAAGCGCTGAGCAGGTGCATTTAAAAGAGGTCTGGTGTCTTACCAACTGTTCGCGGTGTGCCAGCAGGTGTTTGAGTTTTGAGCTTGTTGCCGAAGGAAGGAGGTAAGGACGGGCTTTGTGCTGATTTGAAAAAGCATAGCTTGCGATTGCCTGTGCGTCAGCCTTATCAGATTTCCCCCGTTTAAGTCCAATGGAACGCTTAATGTGCAGCCCGTTTTCAACCCATATAGATAAATCATTTGCATGCATAAAGTTGGTTATGGGGCAGATATAAATACCTGTATGCTCGCAACAGAAAAGAACCTTCTTAAGCGCGATACCATGTATGGAAAGCCATTCCAGCATTAGGCCAAAGCCATCATAGCTGTTCTTAAAAACATGGTGGAGGGGCTTCTCGAAACAGGCCTGTGTAACAACAGCAACATCGATGGTTGATTTGGAAATATCTATTCCAACAAATAGTTCATAATTCATAACTTTACGGTTAAGTGAAATGGAAATCCTAAAGTTGAATAAAACTGAATCCCTTAATAGTCCGCTAGACTAAAATTCTATATGGTTCTTGTTCAACTAAAAAGCAGAGGTCTGTTACAGGTTCTAGATCGTAAGTCTGGATCGCAGCATAGTTCACCTCTGCTTTTAAGGTTTCCTTTGTCAAATTTAATTCTTTGATAATCTTTCTCAAACCTAAGGGACCGTAGCGGGATGCCACAATTTTTTCAATTGGGGAGAAGCGGGGGCGGGACTGCAGCCTGCCATTGACACAGAACCCTACATTTCCAAAAACTTTTGATCTCTCATTATAAATAAATCATATACGGACTAATCTTAACGCTGTTGTTTTAACACTATGGTTTACGATTGCTTTGTGTCTCTAAATGACGTGAAAGGTCGAAGGATCATAATCGTACTGTAAACATTTAAACAAAATATGTCAATTTGTCACTTTTAATTTTATTTATGTATTTTTGCAATCCCCAAAATGTTTTTAAATAATGATTGATTTACAAGTACAGGATAAGACGCACGATGAAACAAGGCAAGGTGAAGCTTTAATTTTAGATACACCAATTAAAGCCGATGCCCGTAAATTATATATCGAAAGTTATGGTTGTGCAATGAATTTTGCTGATAGCGAAATTGTTGCTTCTATTCTTTCTGAAACAGGGTTTGAAACAACAGGGGATTATCACCAGGCCGATGTAATCTTCATCAATACCTGTTCTATCCGCGAAAATGCTGAAACCAGGGTTAGGAACCGCTTATCACAATTTGGTGTCGAAAAACGCCGTAACCCGAAATTAATTGTTGGCGTTTTGGGCTGCATGGCAGAACGTTTAAAATCTAAATTTTTAGAAGAAGAACGTTTGGTTGATGTAGTAGTAGGCCCTGATGCTTACCGCGATCTGCCTAACTTAATTGAGCAGGTAGAAAGCGGACATAAAGCGGTTAACGTACTTTTATCCCGTGAAGAAACTTATGCAGACATTAGTCCGGTGCGTTTAAACAGCAACGGAATTACCGCCTTCATTTCCATTACCCGAGGCTGTAATAATATGTGTTCTTTCTGTGTGGTTCCTTTTACCCGTGGCCGCGAACGCAGCCGCGATGCACATTCGATTGTAGAAGAAGCAAAAGGTTTATTTGAAGCCGGTTACCGTGAGGTTACACTTTTAGGCCAAAACGTAGATTCGTATACCTGGACATCAGAAGATGGAACAGAAACCGTAAATTTTGCGCAGCTTTTGGAGCAAACAGCTTTGGTTAGTCCTGATTTAAGGGTACGTTTTTCTACTTCACATCCTAAAGATATTACCGATGAGGTTTTACATACTATTGCTAAATACGATAACATCTGTAATTATATTCACTTGCCAGTTCAATCAGGCAATACCCGCATATTGGAGTTAATGAACAGGACTTATACCCGCGAGTGGTATATTAATCGTATAGATGCTATCCGTAACATTATTCCCGGTTGTGCAATTTCTACCGATATCATCGCTGGTTTCTGTACAGAAACAGAAGAAGAGCATCAGGAAACCCTGAGTATGATGGATTACGTGCAGTATGATTTTGCTTATAACTTCACTTATTCTGAAAGACCAGGAACTTTAGCTGCCCGTAAATTGGAAGATGATATTCCTGAAGAAGTAAAAAAACGCCGTTTAGCTGAGATTTTAGCTAAACAACAGGCACATTCGTTGATGCGCTTACAAGAGTGGGTAGGTAAAACCGTTCGTGTTTTAATTGAAGGCACTTCTAAAAAGTCTGATCTGGATTATTGCGGAAGAGGAGATAGCGGAGCAATGGCGATTTTTCCTGCAATTGAAGGCGTTAAGCCGGGCGAATATGCAAATGTATTTATCGAAAAATGTACATCAGCTACGCTAATTGGTAAAATAGTATCATAAAATCCCGTCATGCTGAACCTGTTTCAGCATCTTAATTGAAAGACTCTGAAACAAGTTCAGAGTGACGTAACTTTAGAAAGAATAAATGGATACACAAAATATTAAACAACGGTTCGGTATTATTGGCAATTCGCCACTGCTTAACCGTGCCATCGATATTGCAAGCCAGGTAGCACCAACTGATATGTCGGTGTTAATAACAGGAGAAAGTGGTAGTGGTAAAGAGGTGTTCTCGCAGATTATCCATCAAATGAGCGCCCGTAAACACGGTGCTTTTATTGCTGTAAACTGTGGCGCCATTCCCGAAGGAACCATTGATTCTGAATTGTTTGGTCACGAGAAAGGATCTTTTACAGGTGCCCACGAGGCACGTAAAGGTTATTTTGAAGTAGCAAACGGCGGAACCATTTTTTTAGATGAGGTTGCTGAACTTCCTTTAGGTACACAGGCACGTTTACTGCGTATTTTAGAAAGCGGCGAATACTTACGCGTAGGTTCATCTAAAGTTCAGAAAACAGACGTTCGCATTATTGCCGCAACCAATGTTGATGTATATAACCGTGTTAAAAACGGAAAATTCCGCGAAGATTTATATTACAGGTTAAATACCGTTCCATTGCGCATACCGGCTTTGCAAGAGCGTAAAGAAGATATTTATTTATTATTCAGAAAATTCGCTGCCGATTTTAGCGATAAATATCGTAGTCCTGCATTACATTTGGAGCCAGATGCCATTCAGATCTTAACCAATTATAGCTGGCCGGGTAATGTTCGTCAATTAAAAAATATTGCCGAGCAGATCTGCGTATTGGAAAAAGACCGAAATGTAACCGGACAAGCCATTTTAAACTATATCCCGAACGAGGCCGGAAGTAACCTACCGATGACGATTAATGCGCAGTCGAAAGAAGATTTTACAGAAAGAGATATTTTGTATAAGGTACTTTTCGATATGAAGAAGGATATGGTTGAGCTTAAAAAACTAGTTGCCGAAATTATTCAGCACGGTGGAAATACCGCTACCGTTTTGGCAGATAATCCACAGTATATCAATCAGCTGTACCGCGATGTAGAACTGCCTGCAGGGCAAGAGCATGCTTTTACCATTCAGCAACCTACACCAAGCAATAATAACATCAACAACAATAACAATGCTGATTATTTTGCGCACGAGGCCGAAGAGGTAGAAGAATCTTTATCGTTAGTGGATAAGGAATCAGATCTGATTAAAAAAGCATTAAAAAAACACAAGGGTAAACGTAAGTTTGCTGCGCAAGAATTGGGCATTTCAGAGCGTACCCTGTATAGAAAAATTAAAGAATTAAATTTATAAGTTCATCGCCTTTAAAAACAATGAGCAATAGATTAATAATTATACAACTGATGAAAATAAAAATATTTGCTTTAATCCTTGTTGCTACAATACTGAGCGCTTGTTCTTATAAATTCAGTGGAGCATCAACAACAGGATTAAAAACAGTGGTTGTCCGCGTATTTGAAAATAATGCACCATTGGTGGTACCAACGCTAAGCAATCAGATTACCGAATCGTTAAAAACCCGGATCCGTAATCAGACCAAATTGATTATTTCTCCTACTGGTGAAGGCGATGCATCATTTGAAGGCAGAATAACGGGTTATGATATTAAGCCGGTTGCGCTTCAAAATAGTGCTACACCTACTTCGGGTGCAAACAGATTAACCATAACCGTTTCTGTAAAGTATAAAAACAATATAAAAGAACACGAAAAAGAAAGTTTTGAAGAAAGCTTTACCAAATATTTCGATTTTCCAATCAGTGGGGCACCAATTCAAACCTTATTGCCTGGAGCTATCGAAAATATTAACAAACAATTATCGGAAGATATTTTTAACCGTGCATTTGCGCAGTGGTAAATAAAGCAGGATTCTAAAAGACAAAATTTTCAAAACCCGTCTACATTTTTTTAACTTAGCGGCAAACCTCGATAATGGATAACAAAAAGCTACTGGCAGATTTACTTGCGCAACCTGGAAAGGTTGGATCAGAGCATGTATCCATGTTGCAGGAAATGGTGACGCAATTTCCATATGCTCAACCTATTCATTTACTGTTAGCCAAGGCTAATGCATCAGCAGTGCCCAAAGCCGCGCTCTATAGCCAGGGACATGTACTGTTCCATATATTAAATATGGTTTCAGTCCGCGAAACAACAGAAGAAGAAATTAACGAGGCAGCTGCTGAAAATACTCAGGATAAACAGGTCGTTTTTGAAGAAATAGCTCCAGATCTTCACTCAGAAAACCCAGTAATTCCTATAGAAATGCCAAATCACCTGCCAGGTATTGATAGTCATTTCATGGACTTACCTGCAGATGATGATTCTTTTATTGAAAGTGTTGCTGCTACCGATTTTTTTGCCTTTGAACAAAAACTAAGTACGGATGTGGTTACGGCCGCACCAGAAATTGAAACGGTTGTTCCTGATGAGCCTGAAAGGAATTTTGTTTCGCAATATAACGACGATAAGCTTCCGTACACGTTTTTATGGTGGTTGGCTAAAACCCGTAAAGAGCACGAGCAGATTTTTCAGCCTTATGCTCACCCTAACGCTGGTAAGGTAAAACCACAGCCACAAAACAACCAATTGCAAGAAAGAGCTGAGTTTCAACAGCAATATGTGGAGCATATCTTTCACATTCAAACTCCTTTCGAGGTAGCCGATCATTTAGCAGAATATCCTTCTGCCGAAATTAAAGATGCAAAGGGAGCTGAAATTATCGAGCGGTTCTTAAAAGAAGATCCAACAATCAAGCCTCCAAAGCCAGAACAGATAGACAATGAAAATAAGGCAAAGAAAAGCGCAGAAGATAATTACGACCTTGTTTCGGAGACTTTAGCTAAAATTTATATCGAGCAAATGCTTTATCACAAAGCCATAGATACTTATAAAAAATTAAGTTTGAAATATCCGGAAAAAAGCCGTTACTTTGCCGACCTTATCCAATCTATAGAAAAGAAATTTTAAAATATAATATTACCATGGTAACCTTTTTAATCATTTTATTAATTATTGCGTGTGTGGCCTTAGGCTTATTTGTTTTAGTACAAAACCCTAAAGGTGGAGGTTTAGCTACAGGCGGTGGCACCAGTAACATGTTTGGTGTACAGCGTACTGGCGATGTTTTAGAAAAAGGATCGTGGGTATTGTTAACCGTTATAGTAGTGTTAACCCTTGCTGTTACTACAATTGCTAAAACCAGCGGTGGTACTGCTGCAGTTGGAAACTCAGCTATACAAGAGCGTTTAGATAAAACGCCATCACCATCTCCACTTGGCGGAAATTTAAACGGCACTAAACCTGCTGCTTCGACTCCGGCTAAAACAGATTCGACAAAGAAATAAGTAATACTTATCCGTATTTTATAAAGCTTTCCTCAAAAGGGAAAGCTTTTTTGTTTTTTAACGAAGCGGTATCATAAATATAGAATTGTCATCCTGAGCCTGTTGAAGGACCTGTTTAGATTCCTCGCAAAGCGTTTCGACTACCTGTCCCGATTCATCGGGAAGCTCTACGTGACAAGTTTAAATGGAATCACAACTTATGATACAACCTCTTTTGTTTTTTTAATACTCCGTAAAAAATGAATCAATAGCCTTTGTCTCTTAACACACATTTAACATAAAAAGCTTTAAATTGCAGCATGAAATTGAGTGTGCTGGTTTTATTTACTGCTCTTGCCGTTGGTCTTTCCATCGGGATGGTTAATTTTTATTTTCAGCATAGCCTGTATTACATGGCTATTTCTTTTGGCGTATCGTTTCTGTGCAGTTTTTTGGTTTTTTATTATCTGTTGGAAAAATATATTTATACCAAAATCAAACTCATCTACAAACTCATCCATAACCTTAAATTAGGCAAAGATTTAAAAGATGCGCTTGGTGAGTACGTGAGCTCCGATCCGATTAATGATGTTGAGCAGGAAGTAAAGGAGTGGGCAGGCGCAAAGAAAAAAGAAATAGATTTATTAAAAAAACAGGAACAGTTTAGAAGAGAATTCCTTTCAAATGTTTCGCATGAATTTAAAACCCCGCTTTTTGCCATCCAGGGCTATATCGAAACTTTACAGGACTGTTTGGTAGATGATCCGGATCAGGCTGTTTTATTCCTAAAAAAAGCAGAAAACAATGTAGAGCGACTGAGTTATTTAATCAATGATTTAGACGTTATTTCAAAATTAGAAACAGGCGAATCGCCAATTAACTACCAGAAATTCGATTTTGTACAATTGGCGAAAGAGGTAATGGAAAACCTCGAAGATCGTGCTGAAGCAAAAAACATTAAACTCTTTTTTAAAGATAAATATACTGCCATTACACTGGTTTCGGCTGATCGTGAAAAGATTAGGCAAGTGTTAATTAACTTGCTGGTAAACAGTATTAAGTATGGTATTGATGGTGGCGAAACAGCCATTAAAATTTTTGAACTGCACGACCAGGTTTTGATCGAAGTTACCGATAATGGCATCGGTATAGAAGAAAAACATTTGTTGCGCTTATTTGAACGCTTTTATCGCATCGATACCCACCGGGCGAGAGAAGTTGGAGGTACGGGTTTAGGCCTAGCCATTGTAAAACACATTTTAGAGGCACACCAACAAACCATTTCGGTAAGAAGTACACCGGGCATAGGTACTACCTTTGCTTTTACACTACAAAAAGGCGGATAATTTGCATCTTTTTAGCAGTACACAAGCCTTAATTCTTTTGTTACGAAGGCACTAATTACACAGAAGCAGGGCAAACTAATACACTAATGGCCCAATGAACTTCTTTAATTATTTCATTGTCAGTTACCTAAAAGTATAGAAATAAGCTACGCCTGGCTAAATAAGCTAATAATTAGTTAATATAATTAAGAAATTAACATTAACTTAACATTGGGCTTGTAGCTTTGCAACATATTAAAAATTAACATGAACAATATTTTTAAGTTCTTTACACCTCAAGACAAAAAGTTTCATCCGCTTTTCGAACAAGCAGGTAGCAATGCATTAAAAATTGCAGAAACCCTTTTAGAAATGGTTAGCACGGGTGATGCTGAAAGCAGAAAAACAATTTTTAAAGAAATTGAGCGCTTGGAGCATGTAGGTGATGATATTACCCATTCAATTTTTCTTGAACTGAGCAGGAACTTTATTACGCCATTTGATAGAGAAGACATCCATGCATTGGCCACTGCCGTTGATGATGTTGCCGATTATATTTATGGTACTGCAAACCGTATGCAGATGTATAACATGAATACCATTAACGAGCCGATTGTTAAAATTGCCGAGCTTTTGGTAGAAATGTGTACTGATATTGATAAAGCAATTAAAGAATTACGCAGTTTCAAAAATATCCGTGTAATTGCCGATGCTTGTATCCGTATTAACAGTGGCGAAAACCAGGCTGATTATGTATTTACATTAGCGGTAGCCCGTTTATTCGAATACGAAACCAATGCGATTGAATTAATTAAACAAAAAGAGGTTTTACAAACGATAGAAAAAGCGACAGATAAGTGTGAGGATGTGGCGAATGTGCTTGAAACTATCTTGGTTAAAAACGCTTAATAAAAAACAAACATGGTAACTACCTTATTGGTTGTTGTTGTAATTCTGGCTATTGCTTTCGATTACATTAACGGCTTTCACGATGCCGCTAACTCGATTGCAACAGTTGTTTCTACAAAAGTTCTTACGCCTTTTCAGGCGGTTTTGTGGGCTGCGTTGTTCAATTTCGCTGCTTACTTTTATTTTACCGACCACAAAGTAGCCAATACAGTTGCTAAAACGGTAATCGAAAATTATATCACTTTAGAAGTTATTCTTGCAGGTTTAGTTGCTGCAATTATCTGGAACCTTTTAACCTGGTGGTATGGTATCCCTTCAAGTTCGTCACATACCTTAATTGGCGGTTTTGCTGGTGCAGGTATGACACATGCTTTACTTATAGGCGCTAGCCCGCTTGATGCTGTAAACATGGGTTATGTAATAAAAATTGTTTCTTTCATTGTACTGGCACCGATAATCGGTATGGTTATATCAGTTGTATTAACACTGATCATTATCAATATCTGTCGTTATGCTAAGCCAGCAACTGCCGAGAAATGGTTTAAACGCCTACAATTGCTGTCGTCTGCTGCATTAAGTTTCTTTCACGGGGGTAATGATGCACAAAAGGTAATGGGAATCATTGCAACAGCTTTAATCGCTTCAAAAGTAATTCCTAATTTCGAAGCCATGCCTGCATGGGTACCAATTGCCTGTTATTCGGCAATATCGTTAGGTACAATGAGCGGGGGATGGAAAATTGTTAAAACAATGGGTTCCAAAATCACCAAAGTAACCGCACTGGAAGGTGTTGCTGCTGAAGGTGCTGGAGCAGTAACTTTAGGTATTACAGAGCATTTCGGTATTCCGGTTTCTACAACGCATACCATTACGGGTTCGATTGTGGGGGTTGGTGTAGTAAAAAGCGTTTCTGCAGTACGTTGGGGTGTAACCATCAACTTAATCTGGGCCTGGATTTTAACTATCCCGGTTTCGGCCACATTAGCGGCCATTATTTATGCGGTGATCTATTACTTAAAATAAAAACAAAATCCTTTAATATACCTAAAAGACCAAGGCTAATTGCCTTGGTCTTTTTTGTTGGTGTTAGTTTTTTACCACAGAGAGCATTTAGGTTTATGGTGTTTACCACAGAGGCCACGGAGTTTTTACACGGAGTAACACCGAGCTTTTGGGCCTAACTTCATGTCCTCTGTGCTTTTTCTCTATGTCCTCTGTGGTTTTCTTCAAGTACGCCCAGACTGACATGCGAGTGAATTTTAAAAAAAATAGAAAGTTATTAGGAAATATTGGGTGCGTGAAACCTTTTGCTGAGCCCGTAATAAATGGCTGAAAATTAAAACTTAACGCTTATTTCTACTAAATCAGTTCCGTTTTTAGGCAATACCCAATCCGGGCCTTCTTGAATCAGTCGTTTTGCCTCCGCATCAGCTTTTTTGTTAAGGGATTTTATAACAGCAATGTTTGTTGGCCGCCCGTTCTTTTTAACTTTGAAACTTAAAATCACAAATTGCTCCGGGCCTTTAGGGTTATAAAGCTTATTGTTATTCTCTAAGTATTGGTTATAGTTGATGGTAGACACGGGAACAGGTTTCGTAATGCTATCAGCTGATTTCCCATCCAGGTTTTGTTCTGCCCGCAATGTGATTTTTGGTGCAGCAATATTTTCTTTTTTATGACCGTTCGAACCTGTAATTAATGCAATTTCATTTAGCGATTTATTCCCACTTAAGGCACTTTTTATCGCGTTAGGGTCTTGCAGGCCAGCTACGGGTAATTCTTTAAAGCCAATGGCATTAATCAATAAGTCTTTATCTTTTGCATTGCTATCAGCAGGTAAATAGAAATAACCTTTAGCATCTGTTGCGGTTACATTTTTAGAGCCAGCTAACTTTACCACAGCACCCTGAACAGGTTGGCCATTGCTTTGGTCTACAACGTTCCCACTAAACGCAATTTTACTTGAGCCTATTGCTGGCGCTGGCGCCGCTACAGTCTCACTTATCGTAACCGGGCTTGGTCTGTAATTGCCAAAGCCTACCGCGCTTTTCGCTTTAGCATGATTGCTCTCGGTTACAATTTTCGCCTCTTTTACCTCGGCCATTTGTTGCTTTGTCCGTTCTAATACAAGTTTTGCTTTAGTGTTTTTCGCTAAATCCCCTGTTTTTGCGGCTGTAATTGCCTTATCTATCAAAGCTGCCTTTGTAGAGTTTTGCGTAACCGTATCTTCTTTAGGTTTAGCTTGACTTGAAGCAATTGCTGTAGTACTATCTAACTGAACCATCACGCCGCCCTGTTTATGGGCAGCAAGTTCTGCATTCCTGCGGTTAGTTTCGCGCATAAAGAATAAAATGCTTACCGCAATAAATGCTACGGTTGCGGTTGCTGCAATACTTAACCTTTGGGTAGTAATGCCCCAAAGCTTGCGTTTTATAGGTTTCTCCGAAACACGGTCGTACAGTTGTTTTTGTAAAATAGAAAGTGTTTGCTTGCGTTTGGGCGATTGTTTTAGTCCTTCCAATGCTTCGGCAACAAAAGGGTCTTCCAAAGCCTGTCTTTCTATAAAGTGCATAGCCTTAGCATCAAGCTTACCATCCAGGTAATCTTCCAGAACATCAATATCTAACCAATCGTTATTCACTACTGTTTTTCTCTATACAAATCTTCAGATTCCGCTTACCATTTTGGATGTAACTCTTAACTTTAAGCATGTCGTAGCCTGTAATATCGGCCACCTCTTTATAGCATTTTTCTTGTAAATAAAATAAATCTACGCTTTTTCGCTGTTCTTCGGGCAAAGTTTCCATACACTTTTCCATAATGGTAAGCTGCGTTTCTTTTGTGTTGTCTATATCAAGATGCACAAATTCGCTATTTTCCACAAAAGTATCGTCTAATGAGACATTATTTTGCTTCGCCGATTTCCGTAGCGCCATTAAACAATGGTTCCGCGTTAAAACATGAAGCCAGCTTTTAAAGTTCTGTACCTCATGTATTTTCAGCTTCGTTACCAGTTCTTCAAAAATCTGCATTACCGCATCCTTGCTTTGCTCTTCATCTTTGAAGTAGTTTAAGCAAACCCCGAATACCAAATGCATATATTTATTGTAAAGCGTACCCAACGCGTCTAAATCGCCCGTATTTCTATACTCGGCAATCAGTTTGGCGTCGTCTTGCTGGGCGTTCCCAGCTGTATTTTTTATAAACCTCAAAAAAATGGTAGCTATTTCGAATTATCTTTCAAGTATAAAAAATATTTCTGAGTGATGAGACATAAACTAATTTTTTAGGAAGAGAAGGTCTTAAATATTTTACGTTGTTCACTATCTTTTTAAGTGGTTTAACATTGTTGCCAAGTGCAAAGGCTTATCTTTGAAGGCAAATAAGAAAGTATGGCAGTTGTTTTGCTAAACATGATTAAACACACAAAAATGAAAAAGATCAATATTTTATCGGCATCACTAGCTATACTGGTATTTGCAAGCCTAAATGTTAGCGCACAGATTAAACTGAGCGATATATTTAAAAAAGTAACCGAAAAACAGGGCACTACCACAGCTGCTACCGGAACGCCATCTACTTTTGAAATAGGACAGGGGATTAAGGAAGCACTGCAAATTGGTGTTTCTGCAGGTGCTGACAGGCTTTCGCTTAAAGATGGCTTTTTAGGCAATCTGGCCGTTAAAATTTTGATGCCTCCTGAAGCACAAAAGGTTGAAAGAACATTACGCGGCATAGGTTTGAACAAACTTTGCGATAATGTGATTGTAAGCTTAAACCGTGCCGCAGAAGATGCTGCTACCGAAGCAAAGCCCATTTTTATATCAGCCATTAAACAGATGACTTTAACCGATGCGACTAATATCCTGTTAGGTAATAAAGACGCAGCAACAGAATATTTTAAAAGGGTAACTACTTCCCAGCTGATGCAAAAATTTAGCCCCATTGTAACCACAAGTTTAAATAAAGTAAATGCCACCAGGTATTACAGTGATTTAACAACACAATATAACCGTTTGCCTTTGGTTAAACCCGTAAATACCAACTTAACCGAATACGTTACCCAAAAAGCAATAGATGGTTTATTTATTGAAGTGGCAAAGGAAGAACTCAAGATCAGGAGCAACTTCAGCTCAAGAAGCACCACATTATTGCAAAAAGTATTTGGTTACGCAGACAAGAAAAAGATTTAATCTGTTTAATTTTGGTTCATGAGAACACGAACCACGGCGGAAAGAAATCAATTGCCACGGTTTGTGTCCTTCTTCCTTGGTCTGTATCTCACAGATCGAATTAGATTTAAGTGTAGGTATTGATTGTGGCTTCGTGGGGAACAGGAACCATAGCGAAGGATAAAATCGACCTGCACAAAGTTTGTATTAAGTAAAATATAGCTTCTGCAAGGTGTCCTGAATAACAGAAACGAAAACTATTTGTAAAATTGCACATGATGAAGTTCAACAAACCATTTGCCTTTGCTTGTATTGTAATTTCAATTACAATAACCGCCTGCAATAGCAATAAATCCGAGGCAGAAAATGCTAAAGCTGTTTTAGATACTGTTTCTTTAAGCAGTAAAAATTTCGCGCTGGCCTATCAAGATGGAGATAAAATTGTAGCCACGAGTATCGATACCATGAAACAGATTTCGTTCGGCGGTGCTACCGATCCGGCAATTTCTCCTGATGGAAATAAACTGGCATATACCCTGAGCGATTCTGCCGGGAACAGATCTATTTGGGTTGCCGATATGGAAAACAAGAGCCAGGGAAAATTGCAGGTAAATAGCCATAATTATTATCAGGCCATGTGGTCGCCTGACGGAGGTGCGATCGCTTTCAATATTTTTAACAGTAAAAACCTATGGAAGATAGGCGTTATAAAAACCGATAACTCGGGATATGTGATGCTCGATAGTGCATCTAAAATAAATGTTTATGCCCCAACCTGGAAAAATGAAAGGGAAATTGTCGGACAGGATCTTACCAAGCTTTACACCTTTAATCGTAGTGGAAAGTTAATCGATACCAAATTGATAGCCGATTTGATCGGGAAAGAATTTTCCATAGCAAGTAGCAACCGTTTCTTTTATACAAAAAACGGAACGAAACTAATCTTTAATGCAGGGAATGCCGATGTTTTGGATGGATTAACTGGACCGAGCGAAGCAGTTTATGTTTTAGATCTGGCCAGTAAAAAAGTGACGCGTATTTCTCCAAAAGGTATAAACGTTCCTTATGTTTTTCTTACTGCCGATGATCGGATTTTTTATAGCGGAGCTGAAAAACCGTTTACGCATAGCAAAATATATGTTTCTGATTTAGACGGGAATATTAAAACGGTAGTGGATAAAGGAAATAACCCAACGGGTGCATTGAAATAACCTATTTATCATATTAAGATTAACATGCTAAATAAAACAAGAATTGTTATTATAGGAATTGGTGGCGTAGGTGGATATTTCGGCGGCTTACTGTCGAAGAAATACACCAGTGAAAATGATGTAGAAGTTGTTTTTGTTGCCCGTGGCGAACATTTAAAGGCGATACAAAACCAGGGTTTAACTGTAATAAAAGGGAGCGAAAATTTTGTAACTAAGCCATATCTGGCTACCGATGATTATAATAAAATTGGCGTGGCCGATTATATCATAATCTGCACGAAAAGCTACGATTTAAAACAAACCATCGAAAAGTTAAAGCCCTTAATCAACCACAGAACGATATTATTGCCACTTTTAAATGGCGTTAGTGCAAGTGATGAAATTTTAGAAATCCTGCCCCAAGCAAATGTTATAAAAGGTTGTGCATTTATCGTTTCCAAAATTAAATCGCCGGGTATAATCGAAAACTCTGGGAACATTCAAAAGCTATCTTTTGGTATGGATGGACCAATAAGCGAAGCGGTTTTACATCTGAAAGATTTAATGCTTGACGCAGGAATCGATGTAACGGTTTCGGATAAAATCTCTACCGCCATCTGGGAAAAATTTATATTTATTTCCCCTACGGCTACTTCCACATCCTATTTCGATTGCCCTATCGGAAAGGTACTGGAAGAGAACCTTGAAACTGTTCTGAAGTTAATTGAAGAAGTAAAAAACCTTGCCCTGGCTAAAGGCGTAACAATTAGTGATGACATTTCGGGTAAAACATTAAATACAATGAAATCGATGCCCTACGAGGTTACCTCATCCATGCACCGCGATTATCTTAATCAAAAACCGCAGACAGAAGTTGAGTCGTTAACAGGCTACATTGTACGCGAAGCCGAAAAACTTGGTATTGCTGCACCGACTTATCAAAAACTGTACGAAGAATTACTTAAAAAAGGATCGCTATAAGTCTTTAAAAATCAGTCTGTTTTGATTTAAAAAATCGATTTTCTGAAAAAAGTAAGGAAAATTTAAAGTAATATTGAGTCTCATCCGTTTACTGGGTTATTAAGCAAAATTTAGTGCCAACAAACGAACCTCAAAATATCATTTCAACGGTTGCCAATTATGGTAAGCGCTTATTCAGTTTCATCCGTGGAAGGGTGAATACAGATGAGGATGCGGAAGATATTTTACAGGATGTTTGGTTTCAGCTCAGCAATCAACCCGAGGCTGGCGCCATCGAGCAGATTAGTGGCTGGTTATACCGGGTGGCCAGAAATAAGATCACAGATAAATACCGTAAACAAAAAGAAGAATCGCTAGAAGATTTCACTTTCGAGGGTGAAGATGGCGAAATCAATTTTAAAGAAATTTTACTTGCCGAGGCTTACTCGCCAGAAGAAGAAAGTTTAAAAAAGCTATTCTGGGATCAACTGTTTTTGGCCTTGGAAGAACTACCGGAGAATCAGCGTTATGTGTTTGTTCAGAACGAATTGGAAGAACGCACTTTTCAGGAACTGGCGGATGAAAGCGGAGAGAATATCAAAACATTAATATCAAGAAAGGGTTATGCGGTAAAACACCTGCGTAACCGTTTACAAAATTTATATCAGGAATTTATTAACTATTAAATTTGCAGACATGATGAATAGAAATTTTAATCGGCGCAAGAAATTTATTTTCTTTTTACCTGTGGCGGTGCTTATTGCAGCGGTATTGGGTTATGTGGTTATGTTTTTATGGAATTGGATTTTACCTGAGGTGGCACATGCAGGCAAACTTAATTATTGGCAAGCGCTCGGTTTACTTGTGCTGTGCCGGTTGCTTTTTGGGAACTTTAATAAAGGTGGCCATGGGGGGCATAATGGTTTCCGTGAACGCGCCCGGGGAATGCGTGCTAAATGGGATTCGATGAATGAAGAGGAGCGGGCAAAATTTAAGGAAGAATATAAACGGAGGTGTGGCGGATGGGGTCACCATCGCAATAAGGAATAATTTGGAAGCCTCGATTAAATTCGGGGCTTTTTGTTTTTATTGTCATTAATTCTATCGGTTGGTGTCTCACCGACCAATACGTTGAAAAATCCTTCGACTCTGCTCAGGATGACATCAGCGCATGAAATTTCTTAGTAAATAAAAAAAATCAAAATATTTTAAAGTAAAAATAAAAGTGCGCCGTCTTCTTATATAAATAACAAAAACAACAGTGTTGGTAACTCAACTCATTTACGGTGAATTGATTACCGTGCTTTAAAATTATAAGGAGATGAAAAAAATATTAAAAACCATAGGATTCGGGATTGTACTTGGCGCAGTCGCTTTCTTCATACCATTTGTGTTCAAATTTATATTGGCCATCGCGCTGATCGGTTTCATGTTCAGAATTTTTATCGGTAGGCGCCACCATTATTTCCATAACCGCTTTAATGGTTTCGAGAATCATTACAACCCAATTGTGCCGATCGATAACCAATGGTACAGGCCAACCGTACAAGGCAATGGAACAGTTAACAACATTAACGTAAATTATTAACCGCCATGAGAGCATTTAGAATATTACTGGCATTGGCTGTTGCCGCAGGAACTTTTTACAGCTTAAATGTACTGGCCGTTCAGAATGGATACCGCGACCGGTTAGATTTTAAAAACAGGCATTATCGTGATGATTGCCGGCAAGAACATCATAGAAACCATAGTTACAGTCACCACAGCAGAAAAATGGATGATACCGTGATTAGTCCTGTTGACAGTATAAACCAAGTAAATAGATAACGTTATGTCACAGGTACTTTTTTTAAGCGATCCATCTCAGGCCGATGTTAGTCCGATTTTAGATATGGCAAACGAACTGATTACCCGGGGAGAGAAGGTAACTTTCTTTAGCTCGGATGAATTTAAAGTTCCTATAGAACAAATCGGTGCTGACTTTAAAGCCTACAATCAGGAACTGAATATTTTTCAAGAGAAAAAGGCAATTGATGAAGAAGCGAAACCTAAATCAGGGTTAATCAGCGCATTGCTTGAGCCGATGAAATTTATCGATGATATTTTGGTTCAGATAAGGGGTTTAAAATTTGATTACGCTGTTTTCTCGCCATCGTATCCCTACGCAAATATTATTACACAGCTATTGGGTGTCCCTAAAACGGAGCAGGCGGCTTACAACTAATATTGGCTTAAGCCGATAAATTAA
The DNA here is from genome assembly GCF_049913135.1 of Pedobacter sp. R-06. NCBI lineage: Bacteria > Pseudomonadati > Bacteroidota > Sphingobacteriia > Sphingobacteriales > Sphingobacteriaceae > Pedobacter > Pedobacter sp. R-06. The sequence continues at coordinate 5,857,771 of NZ_CP183977.1, forward strand.
CAGAATAAATAACAATTAAAATTAAACAGAATGTACAACGAACATAAATGCCATTCGGGCAAGATGCATAGTCGCTTTGGTGCAGAAGGAAGATTTGGAAGGCACTTTGGTGGTCCTTTCGGTCACCACAAACATGCGATGTTTAACCAGGGCTTCAGAAAAGTCCCTGCTAATATAGAAGAAACAGAAACCAGCTTTATTATTGAGCTTTTTGCACCAGCTTTGGTTAAAGAAAATTTAAAGGTGGTTACTAAAGATGACGTATTAACCATTTCTTACCAAGCTAAAGAAGAAGGCGATTCAGCTAAAAAGTATAGTCGCAGAGAATATAGCAACGGCACATTTGAAAGAGCTTTTGGCCTAAATGGAAAAGTTTTAGTAGAAAATATTTCAGCCAGTTATGCTGATGGAATTTTGAAGGTTACTCTACCTAAAAACCCTGAAACGAATACACCAGAGAAAGATATTCTGGTAGACTAAGTTTCGTCTATTATAATTTCCAAGCTTCGATTGTTATAAACAATCGGGGCTTTTTTGTTTTTATCCCACCTAAAACGTTGCCCATATGGCTTTCAAAATCATTTAACATATCGATATTAAAATGCGGTTTGCTATTAGCGGTATTTTAAGGTACTTTTGCTAAAAGACATAAACACAATAGATTGAATTTTAACGATTTTAATTTTAACCCCGATTTATACGAAGGCTTAATGGCTATGGGGTATAAAAGCGCTACTCCAATACAAGAACAAGCCATCCCGGTAATTTTAGATAATCATGATCTGATTGCCTGCGCTCAAACCGGTACAGGAAAAACGGCCAGCTACCTTTTACCCGTAATGGATAAAATTAGCAAAGCTGCCGATAGGCACAACAATACTTTAATCCTGGCTCCAACACGCGAGCTTGCGCAACAGATCGATTTACAGGTTGAAGCCTTAGCTTATTTTACCAATATCAGTTCTTTAGCAGTTTACGGTGGGGGCGATGGTATCGCTTATGAACAGCAAAAACGTTCTATGCGGGATGGCGTAGATATTATTATTGCCACTCCAGGCAGACTAATGGCACATTTATCCTCAGGCGTGTTAAAATTGGAGCATTTGCAGCATTTAATTTTAGATGAAGCAGATAGAATGTTGGATATGGGCTTTTACGATGATATTATCCGCATTATTAGCTACCTGCCGAAGAAAAGGCAAACACTTTTGTTTTCGGCTACAATGGCACCGAAAATAAGAACCATGGCGGGTAAGATTTTGCACGAACCGAAGCAGATTACCATTTCAATAGCTAAACCTGCTGAGGGGATCGATCAACAAGCCTATAACATCCACGACCAACAGAAACAGGCCTTATTAACCGATATTTTTAAAAGCGGGCAATACAAAAGCAGTATCATTTTCGTTTCGACCAAGGAAAAAGTAAAAGCGCTGTATAAAACCTTTAAAGGATTGGGCATTAAAGCCGAAGCTTTTCACTCCGACTTAGGGCAGAAAGAACGCGAAGATATTTTACTGGCTTTTAAAAACAGGAGATTGCCAATTTTAATCGGAACAGATGTATTATCCCGCGGAATCGACGTAGAGGGAATCGACTTGGTAATCAATTATGATGTTCCTGGCGATCCGGCTGATTACGTACATCGTATTGGCCGTACGGCAAGAGCTGCAACCAAAGGGACGGCCATTACATTGGTTAATGGAAGAGATAAGCGTAAATTCGATAACATCGAAAAATTAATCGAGAAGGAAGTTCCCCGCATGCCACTACCAGAAAGTATAGCTGCAATGGAAATTACCCATGTGGAAGAAAAGAGACCTCAACATAAGGGCAAGAAAAAGGTTTGGAACAAAAAGAAAAAACCAAAACCTTCGGTATAAAATATTTAAAACGCCATAAGTACATTTCTTATTGGCGTTTTTCTTTTATAAATTATCTTTACGCTAACAATGGCAAACTTCATTATTATAGGTTTATGCATTTTAGCCGGGATTCTTTTCAGAAAAAGCAAATCGCTACCCAATGATGCGCACAAAGGCATTAATGCCTGGATTATCTATATCGCACTACCGGCAGTTTCTTTTAAATATCTACCCCACATTACCTGGACTAAGGATCTATTCTTTCCTATGCTGGCACCAATTTGTGTCTGGCTATTTGGTTGGTTATTTATTGCCCTGTATAGTCGCATCCAGAATATTAGCAAAGCCACTGCTGGTGGCTTAAAACTAACCAGTTCTTTAAGTAATACTTCATTTGTAGGGTTTCCTTTAATTGTGGCTTATTTTAGCGAAAAAGAACTGGCTGTCGCCATTATCTGCGACCAGGTTACCTTTATGCTTTTATCTACCATTGGTGTTATTGTAGCCATCCGCTCCTCGCAGAATCAAAAGTTAAGCCCGAAATTGGTGTTGAAAAAAGTAATGACCTTTCCACCGCTTATTGGTTGTGTTTTAGCGTTGACCCTCCCGCGTTTTATTGACCTTTCTTCATTAGATCCATTATTCGAAAAACTGGCTGGTACGGTTGGCCCGTTGGCATTGTTTTCAATAGGTTTACAGCTAAAATTTGGCGGTTGGTTTAAAGAACTGAAGCACATCAGCTTTGCTTTATTGTATAAACTGATTTTAGCGCCATTGATAGTTTTGGTTATGGCACTTGTTTTAGGCATGAATGGAATGATTACCAAAATAACGATTTTCGAAATGGCTATGCCAACACTGGTAACCGCCGGTGTGGTAGCCGATCAGTATAACCTTAATCCTAAGCTTTCTAATCTGGTGGTTGGAATCGGAATTTTATTGTGTTTTATCACCACGGGTTTATGGTGGTTGGTATTAACTTATTCAGGGCTGGTTTAAAATTATCTCGGTTTTTAACCGCAAAATATGCGAGCGCGGAGGAAGTCTTATGCGCTTAAGTTTGATTAACATTTACCCGCCGTGACCAATTTTAACACAATTTCTTACTACGATCGTCATGCTGAACTCGTTTCAGCATCTTTCTTGCTAGGATAGACCCTGAAATAAATTCAGGGTGACGACCATTAGGTTTTGCGAAAACCTTCGTGCCCTTTGCGGTTAATACCACAAAAAAAGCCGCAAAATTTCTTCTGCGGCTCCTTGAATGATTTAGGTTTAATTACAAAGCTAATTTTTTAGAAATTGCAGATGGAATACCTGCTTTGTTTAATAAAATTGCTGTTGTTTTATATTTTACGTAGTTTTTGGTTACATATAAGTATCCTTTATAATCGTTAGTCGCTCCCCAAGAGTTTTTAACGATATAATATTCTTTACCTGTTTGATCTTTGGCTAAACCAACAATGTGCATACCATGATCATCGGTTGTTTGATAGTTGTCGAAAGCAAGTTGGCGGTTCTCCTGCGTAATTTCCATTTCTGGCTGCGGGCCGTTAAACATATCTGCTTTCTGTTTCATGGTCATATCTGAGAAAGGTGTTTGCGGAACAAAAGCCACACCGTTTTTCCAGCTGAAGTTTTTTTCGCTTACATCTGTAGCCCATGCAACAGTATAACCACCTTTTAAAGCGTTATCGATGATGTCTGTTAACTCGTTCACTTTAACGTTATAAACCTGATCGAAAGACCAGTTATCAGGCACTAATAAAGTAAATTTGCTATAGAATGGATGATCATTGAATGATGAAAGTTCAACATAGTTATCGGCATTTAAACCCACTACTTCCTGAGCGAAAGTTTTTGGCGTGTATTTTTTGCCATTATAGGTAAAGTTTTCTGGTACAGCACCTAAATAAGCATCAATTACACCAGTATAGGCTTTTAACCAGTTTGGGGTTAACTCACCATTTGCATTCTTTACAACCGCTTCTAGTACACCTTTTTCGATATCGCCAAGTTCTGCAGTTTTATTGATTTTAGTACCATAATTTAATCCGGTATATACCTCTTGCGGAACCGCACCATATTTTCTGTACATGTTGATTACATCGTGCAAAGCACCGCCATCGCCTAATGAAACCGCACCATGCATACGCACGTAATTTTTACCTTTTTCTACGTAAGCGTTACGGGCCGAAAAAAGCTGAGATAATGTTACGGGCTGTTTACCCGCTTTAATCATTTCTGATTCTAAAAATGAATTGGTAGAATAGCTCCAGCAAGTACCTGAAGATCCTTGATTCTGAACTGGCGTATTGGCCAGGTTAATCACTTCAGTGAACTTAAAAGAAGCAGCACTGTTTTCGCTTTGGTTGTTTTTTAAAGAATTAACGAGATTGTCTTGAGCATAAGTCGCCGATATAGATAACGACAAAGCCAAGCCAATCACACTGATTTTTGTGTAGTTGATCATTTTTTATGAATAATTAATAATTCAGCGAATGTAAAAATACTTGTTGATTTGGCGCCGGAAAATTTGTAATAAATCAATAACACCGGTCATTTTATTGCAACAATGTTGAATTAACATTCTGGCAAACTGATCGGAATATTGGTTGCCAATCCCCCATCTGATGTTTCTTTATATTTGGCATTCATATCCAGAGCGGTTTCCCACATGGTATTTACTACTGCATCTAAACTTACTTTTGCCTTATCAGGATTGCTTTGCAGGGCTAGCTGACTGGCTGTGATGGCTTTAATGGCGCCCATGGTGTTTCTTTCGATACAAGGGATCTGTACCAAACCACCAATCGGATCGCAGGTTAAGCCTAAGTGATGTTCCATGGCAATTTCTGCAGCCATTAAAACCTGCCTTTGTGAACCGCCTAAACACTCCGTTAGCGCTGCAGCAGCCATGGCTGAGGAAACGCCAATTTCGGCCTGACATCCGCCCATAGCAGCTGATATTGTTGCTCCTTTTTTGAAAATACTGCCTATTTCTGAAGCACAGGCAATAAACTGGATGATTTTTTCTTCGCTGTAACCATCGCAAAAGGTAATGAAATATTGCAATACGGCTGGAATTACCCCTGCGGCACCATTGGTAGGGGCAGTTACCACACGACCAAAAGATGCGTTTTCTTCATTAACAGCCAGCGCGAAACAGCTTACCCAGTCTAAAGTATAATTAAAGCCGTTTCCACCTTTTCTAATGGCTTCTACCCAGCTATTATAATCTGAATACTCACTTTTACCAATTAATCGTTTATTTAGCGGAAATGCCCTTCGCGCCACGTTTAAACCGCCCGGTAAAAACCCTGTGGTATGGCATCCGCGATAAATACAATCGCGCATAACCGCAAAATGCTGCAGGATGCCTTTTTTTGTCTCTGCTTCAGTGCGCCAGGCCAGTTCGTTCTCCATTACGATTTCACTCACCTTTAAACCTGTAGATAAACACCAATGTAAAAGGTCTTTTGCTTTTTCTACAGGAAAGGGAAGGTCTACCTGTGGTTTTTTACTATTGTCTTCTCCTTCTTTTACAACAAAACCACCACCAATAGAGTAATAGGTTTCTGAAAATGCTTTTCCATCTTTTAAAAATGCCTGAAAAGTAACTGCATTTGGGTGAAAGGGTAAACTTTCGGCAAAAAGGAAAAGCAGGTCGTCGTTATAATCAAAATCGATTATTAAATGATCAGCAAGGTTTAATTTCTTGTCTCTTTGGATGCTTTCGAAAGTAGGGGTAACGGCGTCAACATCAAAAGTTACAGGATCGGCTCCTGTTAAACCGAGTAGGATAGCTACATCGGTTCCGTGGCCTTTACCTGTTTTGGCAAGCGAACCATAAAGCAATATTTTTATACCCTCAATTTCATCAATCAAGTTGTTTTGGGTAAGCGAAGCTGTAAACTGTTGTGCGGCCCGCCACGGACCTAAGGTATGTGAGCTGGATGGGCCTATGCCTATTTTAAAAATATCGAAAACTGAAATTTGTTCCTTGATCATTATGAATATAGTTACACAAAGCTATGATTGTTTTATGATTTTGAATAAATTAATTTTGGCCCGTGGTGAAAATATTTTACCTTAGAAAGATCTAATTTAAAGGCTCTAAAATGGACTTCAACAACAACTATCAAGAAATTGATTTAGAATACTGTCGCGCCAGCTCTGGCAAAAGACTCGCCAATTATATCATTGACTTAATTGTCTTTTACATCATTCTTTTTGGCATTTACATCTGTATAGGAATTTTACTTCCTGGAATTTTAGATGGAATTAATGATCTTTTAGACCGATTGATCGCTATGGTTTGTTATGGCTTTATTATGAGTTTAATAGAAGCTGTTTCACATGGGAAATCAATCGGGAAACTCATTACAGGAACAAAGGCAGTAAATTTAAATGGTAGCGAGATCGATTTTCAAAAAGCATTTACGCGAAATATGATCCGCGTGATCCCTTTTAATGCAATTAGCGGCCTCAGTAATCCCTGTGATCCCTGGCACGACCGCTGGTCGGACACGATGGTGGTTGACGAGAAAAAACTGGCCTTACAAACCCAAAGGGTAGGTTTGTTCGACCCGGTTAAAAATCAAACTCTATAATGTCATCATCTTTAAGCATACGGTCTACAAATTTCTGATGGTTTTTGGGCGTTCCCGTTGCCGTCCAGTTTCCAGTGATAATATTGTCTACCAATTGGTGTTTCCCTCGTTGCGGTTTAAGTTTGCTATCGCGGAAAACGTCTTCATAGCTTTCTACGTCGCCATGTGAATGCTGTCTTTTAACAATGCGGTAAAGCCTTTTGGTAAAACGACGGTCGCCAATTTCTTCTAAAAAGGGGAAAATAATCAGCGCCAATAAAACCACAATGGTAACCCCTATAGCTTGTTCGTAATAACCTGAGCCTACAGCCATTCCAATTGCAGCAACAATCCAGATGATACAGGCGGTGGTGAGCCCTTTAACACGGTTTTCTTCTTTGAAAATTACCCCTGCGCCTAAGAAACCGATTCCAGTAACAATGTTCGAGGCAATGCGGTCTTGACTGGTTGGCCCGATTTTAATGGACAGGATGGTAAATAGGGTGGCACCCAAACCAATCATCATCATGGTCTTGAGTCCGGCAGATTTACTTCTGTATTCTCGTTCTGCGCCGATTATGCCACAAAGCAGGGTAGCCAATAGAAATTTATTGATTTCACTTTGTGTAATGAAATGGCTTTGGTCTATGATCTCGTTCATCGCTTTGAATTATCAAAGGCAAATTAATAAAAATCGTAACATCTTAGGCCATTTGCCCTGCCACCATTCGAACTATTTGGAAAATATTTTTCATAACCCACACCAATTTCGGATGTTCCGCCAGTATTGGTATAGTTGATTTTAGAGGTTGTAGCATCGTGACTGATGCCTAGCCTGAATTTTTCGCCGTTTGTTCTACGGTTAAAAATATCGAAGATTACAGAAAACACAATCGCATCATTTCCATTCGAATTGCCATCATTGCGGTACCATATACCTGCGTTTATGCCCGCATATTTATATTGCATACCTGCACTGAACGATTTTACGTTGCCCTGCTTGTAGGCAACAATGGATGGAATGAGGTAATTCCCATCGCGATCGTACTCATCTGGCACCAGGGTTAACTTGTAGCTTAAATTGCCTGAGATACGCATCGGCAACTTGGCCTGAAAACCCGATAAGGATTCATCCGGACGGTTAAGGTGATGTACCGCTAATCCCATCATAAATTTTCCCACCACCAGGTTGGCCCCTGCATTTGAATCGAAATAATACCGGCTATCCACACTTGGCCTTTCGGCGCCAGAAATACTACCAGGAATATAGCCCGTGTTGATGTCGATCTGATCGCCAAAAACAAGTTTATCCCAGTTTAGCTTTTGGTTAGTGATGCCACCCTGTAATCCAAATGAAAGGGCAAAGTTGTCTCCCCCGATAATGTAAGCATAACTTACAGCAATATTATTCTTTACCAGATAGGCTGTGCCCTCGCTGCTACGGTTAAAAATTATTCCAATGCCACTGTTTAGTCTCCGTAGATTAAGGTCGCCAGAAGCACTCATGTATGAAAAATCACTTGCTAAACCCGTCCATTGGTTGCGGTATAAAGCATTAAACCTAATGTCGCCCTCAAACTGACCTGTTAAAGCTGGATTTAAATAAACAGGAGCATTGTAAAACTGCGAATAAATGTGGTCTTGCGCCGAAATCATTAACGGCAACACTAACGCAAACCAAAATAATATTATCCCTCTCATCATCATCTTATTAAATATATTACACCCGTTTTCTTTGGAGGGGATGAATCGTAAGTCATTCCTTTCCAATCGCTGCCATTAATAAATTTTATATCTACTTTCCAGTAATAAACACCTTGCGGCTGTTCCTGTCCTTTATAAGTGCCGTCCCAGCCCTCCAGCGGTGCACCATCATCCAGTTTAGTAGTTTCCCAAAGTAATTGTCCCCATTTATTAAAAACAGACATGTTCCATTCTTTTATGCCGCGACCTTTTGCTTTAAAGATTTTAATCTCATTTTTTGCGCTTGCGGGCATAAATGAATTGGGGATATTTAAGTAACCCGGCACACCAATAATCCGAACTGATTGGAAAGTGCTAGAGGAACAACCTTCTTTGTTCAGCACTTTCAGGGTTACAGTATAAGTGCCTTCGTTGGCATAAGTATGGTTTGGGTTTTGTAAGGTTGATCCAGATCCATCACCAAAAGTCCATTCCCAGCTTACGGCATCGGTACTGATATCTTTAAAAGCAAATGAATAGTTGGGAATAGATACTTCGTTCCCGGGACTAACGGTGAATGTGGCCACTGGTGGCGCAACAATGTGGATAAAATCGGTTTTACTTACAGGAGTGCTGCATTCAGTACCAGAAGTCGTTAGGGTAACGGTATAATTTATTCCTGAACTGGAAAAGGTATGCTGTGGTTCAAATTCATTTGATTTTGGAGAACCATCGCCAAAATCCCAAGTGTAGGCTATTGCACCTTTACTGTTGTTTTTAAATTTAACAATAAGATTGGTACAGCCTACTGTCTTATCTGCTGTAAAATCGGCTGTTGGCGATTCCAAAACCGTTACGGTTTCTGTGGCAAAATTTTTGGAACAATCATTTTCCGCATCTAGTCTGATGGTATATCGTCCTGGTTTAAAGAAAGTGTAAGGAAAAACACCTGTACTGGTGGTCGAGATCAGGACAGGGGCTTCTCCAGAATCTTCATTAGTAATGGTATAAATGAAGCGACTTGCCCCACTGGTGTTATTTAAAAAATTTACAGTCCAAGGGGCGCAACCTTTTTTCTCATTACCATTTACCACTAGGGCGGGCATGATATTATTTGGCGAAACCCTGATTACAACTGGAATTGCATTTGCCTCGCCACAGCTATTCTTAGCTGTCATATTCACAATAAAGTCCTTTACTACGAGTGTCTTGAAAGTATGGCTTATTGTGCTCCTATCAGTAAGAGGATCTGAAGTGGTACCATCCCCAAAATTGTAGGTATAGGTTGTGCCAGCACTTTCGGGTCCAGTATTTATAAAGTTTACCAGTAATTCAGAACATCCAGTGGTCTTATCAGGAGAAAATATAGCAACAGGTTTTGCATGCACGATAACTTTTGCGGTTTTGATAATTGGAGGACCACATGGTGTGGTGGTTTCTAGGGTAACTTCATAAACAATGTCTTTTCCGGTTGGGTCTGCCAAAAAAGTTTGAGCTGGTGGTTGGGCTAAAGTTGATGTTTGTCCATTGCCGAAAATCCATTTAAATGTTGCGCCGGTAAGTGGAGTCGTGGTATTGGTAAAAGTAACATTATTAAGCGGGCCGCAGCCTTCAGATATACTTGGAGTAAAAGAAGGCGTAATTACTGGAAGCGTGCTAAATACCTCACTTTTTTCATCCGTATTACAGCCCAAACTACTGGTAACAACGAGTTTTATGGTTACGCTTTCGTTACCATTCATGATGGTGTAACCCGGAAATGTTGATCCTATGCCGATTTGTACATTGTTGGCAAACCAGGTATAAACACTGTTTCTATCGGGATATAATGTTGCAGCAATATTGTTTGCATCTAGAATAAAAGGGGCACAGCCAACATTTTTATTATAGGTAATTTCTGCCTGGGCATGTGGATTAACCGTTATCTTAATCTGGTTACTTAAGTTGTTACTGCAAGGGCCGCTGGCTACCGATCGACGGTAATAAATGCTTATAGTTGGTGTTGGTGGTGTAAAGTTTACACTGTTCGCACCCAATACATCGCTCCAGGCTGTTCCATTTAAGCTCGATTGCCATTGGTACACATAAGTTCCGCTGCCACCACTCGGTACCGCACCAGTTAAAGCTGCAGCAGCTGCGCCGATACAGATGTTTTGATCGGCAGAAATGGTATTGTTGGTTAGACCTGGCAAAACTGTAATTTGTAACGAATTACTAATTGAAGTACAGATGGTGCTGTTCACCAATCTTCTGAAATAGGTTGAGGTGCTTACAATTAGACTTAAATCTTTATTAATGGCCGAAGGAACATTGCTCCAGGTATTTCCATCAGCACTGCTTTGCCATTGGTAAGCGAATGTTCCTGTTCCGCCTGTTGGGGTATCGCCCGTAATGGTGATACTTTGTCCGGCACAAACTGGTACTGATGATGGCCCAATATTATTGGTAACAGGTGAGTAATAGGTAACCGTTACATCATCTACAGATGGAGGGCAGCCATTGAAACCAGAAATAGTCCACCTGAAGGTATAAGTTTGCCCTGGTACCAAACCAGTAACGGTAGTGTTGTACAGTGCAGGGTTCGTTATGGTAATGCCTGCTTGTGCTGATGTTAAAGTCCACATACCGCTATTAGGTGTGGGATTATTGCCATTTAAAGTAATGCCATTTCCACTGCACAAGTTTTGATCTACGCCTGCGTTTGCTGCAACAGTACCCGGATTTACAGTGATTGTGCTTACGGTTGATACGGCTTCTGCACAACTACCACTTTGTACTACTGCGCGGTACTGCGTGCTTATAGTGAGGTTAGAAAATACATATGGATTTGCTGTTGAGGTAATTGTAGACCAGTTAACTCCGTTATCGATAGATCTTTCCCAGCGGATAATATTTCCAACCTGCCCCGTTAAATTGATGTTTCCGCCATTTGCACCCGCACATACATTTACGTCGCCAGTGGTTGTGCCACCAACACTGAGCGGGTTAACCGTAATCTGAACATCATCGCTGGATGTGGAACAATTGGTATCGCTTATTGTCCATCTAAGGGTATAGCTATTTCCTGCCAGTAAACCATTGATTGTTGTATTGCCCTGTGTGTCATCAGCAAAAGTTACAGCTGTTGGCGCGGTAACGATTGTCCACTTGCCTGTGCCAACTGTTGGTGTATTTCCTTTTAAGGTGTAAGCGCTGGTGTTGCAGATCGCTTCATCCGGACCGGCATTTGGCAGGGTTGCGCTTGGCAAAACCGTAATGGTAATGCTGGCAGGTGGACCGGGACAGCCGTTTGTAGATACAGGTGTAATGGTATAAGTTACTGTACCTGTGGTGGTGCCTGAATTGGTTAAAAGATCGTTGATCTGTGCTCCTGCCGATGCTACCGCTCTATTGCTATTTCCGGTTATTGCTCCGGTTATCGCGCTGGTATAAGTATAGTTTACGTCTGTTAGGTTTGTTGTTAAGGTTATGGCCGAAGAAGTGGCATTACAGATGGTCGAATTGGCTACTGTTGGTGTTACACTAGGGTTAGGTTTAATGGTAACCACTAAATTAAATGGCGTTCCATCGCAGCCATCAAAATGGGGAGTGATGATATAAGTTACGCTTGCATCGGCATTAAGATCGGTATTGGTGAGGATATCGTTAATGGGCCCGCTTCCGCTGGTTGTATAGCCAGTTGCAGTCGTGGTTCCGGTAGCTGTCCAGGTGTAGGTTACGCCCGCTACTGCAGAAGTTGGGGTATATGCAACGCTATTACCTGTACAGATGGTTTTAGCTGCTACGCTCGTTAAACTGATATTGGGTTTTATTTTAAGAATGATATCATCATCAATCTGGTTGCAGGGGGCGGCCAGTGCAGTAGTAACCCTTAACCGTAAAGTAACCGTACCCGCTGTTTTTTCGGCTGCTGTTGGTATGTAGGTTGCGTTTAAATCATTTCTGCCAGGTGTAAATGTTCCTAAACCTCCTATCCAGGTTTGCGTAGTGGTCGCGCCGGTTATGGTTCCGTTAAGTGTAAAACTAGGGTCGTTAAAACAGATATTTTGATCTGGACCCGCACTAATTACGGGGGCCGTACTGAAGGTTAGGATTTGGGTATCGCTGGCAGTACCACAATTGTTTTTGTGTACAACAGTTACGGTATAAGTATCGTAACTATCGAATTTTATCGATGGATATTTAGAATTGGCGGTTGTGCCGCTAGTAAAGCTATAGATGCCCGATCCTGATGGTGAAACTGTCCAGGTATAACTATCGGGTAAATCTTTTGTAGTGCCAGTTATTAATGTTTGGGTTGGCCCGGTTGTGGTATTGTTAAAATCGTAAGTAGCGAGATTACACAATGTGATATCAGGTGATAGTGTAGCTACCGGACTTTCATTTACCACAACAGTTTGTGGCGGACTTGCAACTACGCCGCAAGATGGCGTAGTAATATTTAAGGTGATGGTGTAGGTACCTGGACTGGTGAAATTGAACTCAGGTTCTTTACTTGTTTCACTTGTGCCTCCTGTAAAACCAACCGCAGGCGAAACCGACCAAAAGTAACTGTTGGCTGCATCGCAAATATTATCTAAAACTGAAAGATCGGAAGCTTTTAATATTGTTCCTGAGCAGATGGTGGTAGATGGTAAACTAAATGCTGGCTTCGGCGGATCTTGAATACATATTTTCATATCTACAGGATCTGGATCGCAATCGGTCGAAATATTCTTGGCTGCCAGTGTAATGGTATGTTCTCCATGCGTAAGAAACTTGTATACAAAATTATATGATTTTGGCTTGTCAGACTCTATGATCACACCATCAACATACCAGTTATAGGTGATGTTATTGGGTGTACATCCAGGTGTATTGGTGGTTGGATTTTCGCCTAAAACAGAAGTGTTAACAAACGTAACATCTGTATTGGTACAGCTTGGCGTATTAAAAACAAATGAATTTATCGGTTTTACCACAACTTTAGCGGAGGAAGAAACGGGTGTACCCATGGTAGTACAGAAAGCATTCGATACCCTGATGGATACATCAAAGGCATTGTAAATTGTTCCTGCACTTGACGTGGAAACACTTCCACAAGACGATCTGCTATAAAGATGTGTTACCTTTCCACCGTTGGCAATAATTTCGCAAAGGGTGTGGATAGTGGTAGTCTGATCACCCCATGTAATGGTATAAATATCTCCAGGGAAATTGTTTTGAATTCCCGAACTTGAAGAAACATCTACATTAAAGGTAAAATTGGCTGTAGGTAAACATAATGCCGCATTTCCGGTGTTGCCAAAGGCCGTTATCGCTTTATTGTTTATTAGCAGATATGCTTTTGTTGCAACCGAACCATCTGGCATCACGGCTTTGGTATAAAGGGTATAATGTGCCTGTTGAGCGGTGAAAGGTTGTATTGCTGTAGGAAAGGTGATTTGGGATGGTGCACCTCCGTTTACTTCATCGGTTATTGCCGCAGTAACTGAACTGTTCGCTGTAGACTCGTTTTTTAGAAAGAACGAATTATTGGGTTTACTGGTGCAGGTGCCAAAAGTTTCGTCGTTTGTTGCATTTAATAATGTTGATGTTAATTTTGCTTCAACAGCAGCTCCTGTCTTAACCTCAAAAGGGGTAGAAGGGTTGCTTGCTGTGGCCGGAGAGGTAGTTTTTACCCGAACGCGATAGCCTGTACCGGGTGTAAGGCCTGTAGGGAGTAATCCGTTTATATAGGTGCTATAAAAACCAACATAATTACCGATAAGCGTTTCTGTAGTGAAATCGCCGTTTTGATCTGATAAATAGAGTTGAAATTGATTTCCCTGTGATATGCAACTGGTTGGTACTTTAAAAGGAACGGCAATGGTACTGCCCGGTGTATATGGTCCTGGGTCTACTGTGCCAATGGTTACCTGCGCGAAAACATTCGACGTGAACAAAAATGCCCCAAAAAGCAGGACAAAAGAAAGCCATTTCCTTTTACAACGAATCTTCATAAATCTCTAACACTAGGGAATGATTTTATTGCGTTCTGGAAGCTTTGTTAGTGAACCTTGCTTTAATCAAATCTCAGAGATGAGTATTAGACCTAAGACGCGTCAATAAATATTCGTTTGCAAAGAACGTGATTTTAGTACTACGCTTATAAAACTTTACACCAACATCAACTAAATGAATGGGTTATAGAATCGATAAAGCTTCGTTTTTGCTACAATAAGGCATAAAAAAACCCTCAAGGCATAAGGCCTTGAGGGTGTATTTTTACACGAAATCGTTTCGTTGCAGAATGGTATTACATCATACCACCCATGCCACCGCCGCCCATTGGAGGCATTGGAGCACCACCTTCTTCAGGTTCGTCTGCTAAAACAACTTCAGTAGTTAATAACATTGCTGCAATAGACGCTGCATTTTCTAATGCTACACGGCTTACTTTAGTTGGATCGATAACACCAGCACCAATTAAGTTTTCATAAACATCAGTACGTGCATTGTAACCGAAATCGGCTTTACCTTCTTTAACTTTTTGAACTACAATAGAACCTTCAATACCTGCGTTTTCGCAGATTTGACGTAATGGCTCTTCAATAGCACGACGGATGATCTGGATACCAGTGTTTTCATCTTCGTTAGCGCCTTTTAGGTTAGCTAAAGCTTCAACCGCACGGATAAAAGCAACACCGCCACCAGCAACAATACCTTCTTCTACAGCCGCACGGGTTGCATGTAAAGCATCATCAACACGGTCTTTTTTCTCTTTCATTTCAACTTCACTAGCTGCACCTACGTAAAGAACAGCAACACCGCCTGCTAATTTAGCCAAACGCTCTTGTAATTTTTCTTTATCGTAATCAGATGTAGTTGTTTCGATCTGAGATTTAATTTGGCTAACACGTGATTTAATATCATCTGAGTTACCTGCGCCGTTAATTACAGTTGTATTGTCTTTATCAACAACAACTTTCTCAGCAGAACCTAAATAAGTTAAATCAGCATTTTCTAATTTGTAACCTCTTTCTTCTGATACCACAATACCGCCGGTTAAGATCGCGATGTCTTCTAACATTGCTTTTCTTCTATCACCAAAACCTGGAGCTTTAACAGCAACAACTTTTAACGAACCACGGATTTTGTTAACGACCAATGTTGCTAAAGCTTCGCCATCTAAATCTTCAGAAATGATTACCAATGGTTTGCCAGTTTGAACAGTTTTTTCTAAAACCGGTAACAATTCTTTCATGTTACTGATTTTTTTGTCGTAGATTAAAATGTAAGGATTTTCTAATTCAGCTTCCATTTTATCTGCATTGGTAACAAAGTATGGAGATAAATAACCTCTGTCAAATTGCATACCTTCAACTGTTTTAACTTCAGTTTCAGTACCTTTTGCTTCTTCAACAGTAATTACACCATCTTTACCAACTTTGCTCATTGCCTCAGCAATTAACGAACCGATAACTTCATCGTTGTTAGCCGAGATAGAGGCAACTTGTTTAATTTTATTATTATCATCACCAACCGCTTGCGATTGAGATTTTAAGTTTTCTACAACAGCAGCAACCGCTTTGTCAATACCGCGTTTTAAATCCATTGGGTTTGCACCAGCAGCAACGTTTTTAATACCTGTAGTAATAATTGCCTGAGCCAGTACAGTTGCAGTAGTAGTACCATCACCAGCAATATCAGCTGTTTTTGATGCTACTTCTTTAACCATTTGAGCACCCATGTTCTCAACCGCATCTTTCAATTCGATTTCCTTTGCAACTGTAACACCATCTTTAGTGATTGCTGGTGAACCGAATTTTTTATCGATAATTACGTTACGGCCTTTTGGACCTAAAGTTACTTTTACTGCATTTGCAAGAATATCAACACCTCTTTTCAGGGCGTCACGAGCTTCTACGTTATATTTTACTTGTTTTGACATTATTTTTTAAATTTTGAATGATTGTACAAGAGAATGATTGAATATTCTCTCCTATTCTTTTGTTTTTTGATTTATGCTGAATTCACTCACTGAAACACTGAGCCATTCAATCATTAATTATTACCCAACAACAGCGTAAATATCAGTTTCGCGCATAATTAAGTAATCTTTACCTTCGTAAGGGAATTCGGTACCACCGTATTTACCATAAATTACAACATCGCCAACTTTTACACTCGCTTTTTTACCTTCAGCATCTTCTTCAGAAACAGAAACTACAGTTCCTTTAGATGGTTTTTCTTTTGCAGTATCAGGGATATACAAACCTGATGCAGTTTTCTCTTCTGCCGCAGCCGGTTCAACTATTACTCTGTTCGAACTGCCAGCAATTGGTTTAAGGTTTAACGCCATAACTTTTATTATTTTTTTATTTTGATTTGAGTTTTTTAACTAAGCTTACAATTAACACTTTTTATGCCAAGCGGTTTAGCGGGACAAATTTTCACCAAACTGTCAAACTTTTCACGCTAATTGAGAATACGGGTGTCAGCATGGCAGTAAGTTTTGATTTTTTTTAGCCAGATTTATTGTATGGATATTCAGCGTTGACAACTTACTAACTTTTATGCTATTAGTTTGCCAACCTTGTTAGCTAAATTGGAACTTTCTCTGTTAAATATTTCCAATATCTTTTAGGTACATGCTGCAGATGCAGTTTGGTATTTTTCCGCGCGACAATGTTGGCGCTTTTAAAATAATCTTTCCAAAGGGTAGTGTACAATGCCTCACTTTCGTCCATTAAAACTGGCGCAAGATTTTGCTTATCTGCACCGTTGCTAAAGCTGATCGTAATTTCTTCAACGCTTGTTAAATTATAATGCAAACCATATTTGCGCTTTAAATCGTAAATTACCCAGGGCTGATCGGCATAACGGTTTTTAAAATGACTGGATATTAAAGGCAGTACATTAAAATCAGGGTCTATATTGGCATAAAATATCCCGTCACCAGTTTTTTGAAAACGGATAAATGCTTCCATTCTGTGTTTTTCTCTTTCTACACTTTTGGCATATTTAGCCAGTGCAATTACATGCGGATTGCCATAATTACTTTCTGCACCCAACTGATTTTGGAAAATGTACACAGTAAACTGGAAGAGGTGGTTGTAAGCCTCGGGTATTTCTGATAAATAGGTGCAATAATATTTGCGCTGCCAATCCTTTTTGAGTTTCTTTTGCAGCCCCACCCAAACCCGATCTGCTTTTTCTGCATTGGTATTAACTGTAAAACTTTCCACAAAAGCTTCAGGCTGAAAAATTGAAGTGGATTTTAGCACAACTTTTCCCGGCTTACGTTCAAACCACTCAAAAACAGCGGTTAATAAACCTTGAAAAGTGCCATCGAAAATGTAGGTCATATGATTTTTAAGTTGGTCGTCATATCGATTGAAGTGTAGTCCCTAACCTTCGGGAGAGAGATCTATTGAGACAGATTTCTCGACTTCGTTGCACTCCGCTCGAAATGACGGTCTTGGGGGTTTTTAGAATAAAATCATCTGGTTGCTATCTGTTTTTAAATATTTACTCTGGCTTTCGGCCAAAATAAAAGCCTTAATCTGTGTGCCCTGATAATCTTTCAGCTGATAAGGGCTATCCAGGCAAACAATAAAGTGTTTGGCCCGGTTATAAGCTACGCCGATTTTTTTCAACTGGTCAATCCTGAGTTTTCCGAACTTTCTGGCCTGCACAATTTTTTGAGCCGACATTACACCGATACCCGGTATCCGGAGGATCATTTTATAATCAGCCGTATTAATATCCACGGGGAAATGTTGCATATTTCTAATCGCCCAGCTCAATTTTGGATCGATATCAATATCAAGGTTTGGGTTGGCATCGTTTAAAATTTCCTGTACTTTAAAGCCATAAAACCGCATCAGCCAATCGGTTTGGTACAACCTGTTTTCTCTAAGCAGTGGTGGTTGTGTACCAAGTATAGGCATCCTCGTGTCGTTGCTAATGGGTACATAACCAGAATAATAAACTCTTTTTAGCGAAAAGTTTTTGTAAAAGGCATTTGCAGTGTACATGATATCTTTATCGCTCTCTGGTGTGGCGCCAATAACCATCTGAGTGCTTTGTCCGGCGGGTACAAATTTGGGTACATGTTTTATTAACTTTTTATCTGCCGAAAATGCTGTAATCTGTTGTTGTACAAATGCCAAAGGTTTAATAACATCATCATGATTTTTTTCTGGAGCCAAGAGCTTCAGGCCGGCTTCAGTTGGCATTTCTAAATTAATACTCATCCGGTCGGCATATAAGCCAGCTTCCTTAATCAGTTCATCACTGGCGCCTGGAATGGTTTTTAAATGGATATAACCGTTGTAGTTCTGTTCCAAACGGAGTTTTTTAACGACTAACAACAGCCGTTCCATGGTAAAATCGGCATTCTTGAAAATTCCTGAACTTAAGAACAAGCCTTCAATATAGTTACGGCGATAAAAATTCATGGTCAATTCTACCACTTCATCTACGGTAAAGGCCGCACGTTTTACATCGTTGCTTTTCCGTGAAACGCAGAACAAACAATCGTAGATACAGTGATTGGTTAGGAGGATTTTTAAAAGCGAAACACACCGGCCATCTTCCGTGTAGGTATGGCAAATGCCCGATGTATGGCTATCGCCAAGGCCTTTATTGATGTTTTTTCTCGTGCCGCCGCTTGATGAACAAGAAACATCATATTTAGCGGCGTCAGCAAGAATATTTAATTTTTCACGGATTCGATCGAACATAGGGATATATTTACTAACAAAGATAGTCTAATAACTAAAAATATTAGCAAATAGATTTATTTAACCTATTCTATTTTGGAATAATAATGTTAACTAAAAACCGTTCGAAGGATTAAGCTTTCTACTTATTGGCAGTTGATGTGCAATATTATAACTTTCCTGATAGTATTGCAGTTCAGAAAAGAAACGGTCGGCCTCTGTTTCATGGTTTTTAAGTGGACTAAAGTTTGCCACGAAATCCGGGTCTTTAAATTCAATTTGATAAAAGTAACCTCCATTGTGATTATCGAACATTTCGGTTACACTCGTTACGTTTTCCCATCCAGAAAAAAACTCATTTCTCCGGTATAAGAAAGAAGTGCTTTTTAATTTAAAGCTTATGCCTTTTTCACTGATTAAAATCTTACTGTGTACAAAAATCTGCGTTTTGGTAATCCATAATAGAAGTAGTGCCATTAAAATAATTGATAGCGAAACAAATATCAAAGTGGACGTTTCGGAAAGCGATGAAGGCAAACTAAAAAGACAATACAACATTAAGGAAATGAAGAACACAGGAATGCCAACCATCGCGATTAACAAAACACTATTTTTATGGTATTTTAGTTTATAAGGATGCATGAGGATTAATTTTTGTAAAGTTAAGTCCTGATGCACGGTTTCGGAATACTTACTATTAGGTATTTTTGTGGCTTATTGCTGATTATTTGCCATCCCACTCTTTATAAAATTGCTCCAGGTAAAGCAGCATAAAATTGTGTCTTTCAACGGCTATTGCTTTCCCTGCTTCAGTATTCATCATGTCTTTCAAGAGCAGCAGTTTTTCGTAAAAATGGTTAATAGTAGGCGCGGTGGTATTTTTATAACTTTCTTTGGTAAGGTGTTCTTTGGGTAAAATAGCCGGATCGTAAAGTACCCTGTTTTTAAATCCACCATAGGTAAATGCTCTTGCAATACCAATGGCCCCGATGGCGTCTAAACGATCTGCATCCTGTACAATTTGCATTTCTTTTGAGGTGAAACCAGTGCCATCAAAACTATTTTTGAACGACATGTTCTGGATAATCAGTTTAACATGGGCAATAGCCTCATTATCAACAGCTATCGATGCTAAAAATGAAGCAGCCATGTTCGGGCCCAGTTCTTCATCGCCATTATTAAATTTAGGATCAGCAATATCGTGCAACAATGCGGCAAAGGCTACTACAAGCTCATCGCCATTTTCTTGTTGATTAATGTTTTGAGCGGTTTTAAAAACACGTTCGATATGGAACCAATCGTGCCCTGCCTCGGCATTAGCCAATGTTTTCTGAACAAAATCGATGGTTTTTTGAATGGCAGCCTGCATAGTTCTAAATTTGTTCCAAAGATATTGGAATTATTTGCAGGGTAAAAGAAATGATATCAACAGCACCTGGTATTAACTCGCAGCTGCTGTCCTATTCTCATCATCAGCAATAATTTTAATTAAATCATTGTGGTTAAGGGTTAATAAATGAGATACTTCAACCTCCAAAATTGCTGCAATTTGAAACAAACGATCGATCGTTAATTTACTATAACCGAGTTCAATTTTGCTGTAAGCATTTTGAGATATTTTTAATTTCGCCGCCAGATAATCTTGAGTATAGTCTCTGTATTCTCTAATTTTTCTGATATTCCCGGCAACATTCTTTGTCTTTAAAGCCAATACATCTTCCATAAAAAAGGGATAAATTTTTTTAATGTTTTTTCATTATGTACGAAACTTTAACCGCAACAGTTTTTAAAAGTATTAATTCTAGCACTATTGGGAATTACGAGAAACGATTAATGAACTAAATGTTACAACAAAAAAATAACCTAAATGTTTAAGTGTTCTGTTTTTGTCTTATAATCAGTGTTTTGTTGTGCTTAAATAGAGGAGAGGGGAATGATATGGCATGTTTAAAACATGCAGTGAAATCAATAAGAGAAAAGGAGGGAGTAAGAAAATGCAGACAAATTAATTACTATGGTTAATATAGGCCCCAGTCATCTTCAAATTCGTCTTTTTCGAAATATTTAACCCATTCGATAAAGAGTAGACGAAATTTTTCAATTTCGTCTAAAACAATGTCTTTATATTCTGGAGTGCAGATTTCGAACATATCTGCTGCTCTCACCTGGGTTTCTAATTCACGGCAATTGGTTCGGATAATAGAGGCATTTTCCATTCTTAGAATATACATATCTGCACCTTCTGCCCCAACAATTTTAGGGCATAACATGAGGGCATTCTGCATAATTAAGTTAGCGGTCATTTCGGCCATCTCTCCTTCCAGTGTTTCGCAGAACAGGGCAGCATATTTATATACGGCTCTTGCCTGGTTGTAAAGGCTTTTAGCCCTGGTCACTTTTAGTCTGACCTTCTCTGCATCAACACTTGATAGATTTTCTTCATCCTCATCATCCCGGCCAAATCGGCTAAAATGTTCCCATTCGGGCATATGGTCCATGTCATCAAATTCCATATTCTTCAAAATTTTTTACGTTATGGTACGTAAGAGAGCGTAATATATTAATTTTCAATGAAAAAGACTAGGCCTCAATTAATGGCGCCCGGCGAGAACCATCATATAATTCATACTCTAGTAAACGACAATCTAATTTACCATTATAAAATTCAACTTTTTTAGCAGCTTTTAATCCAATTTTCTTTGCAAGATCAGGATTTCCGGTGAAAATATATCCAGAATAGCCTTTGCATTTTGTTTTCATAAAATCGCCCATACGTTTATAAGTCAATTCTAACTTGCTATGCACTCCTAAACGCTCACCATACTCAGGGTTAAAAACAACAACACCTTTGCCATCTTCAGGAACCGGTGTTAACTCAAAATCGCAAACTTCGAATTCGATTAAAGTGTCAACACCAGCAGTTTTAGCATTTCTACGGGTTACTTCAACTGCATCTTCCGAAAGATCGGAAGCTATGATTTTAAGGTCGACATTTTTAATTACCTGATCTTTTAAAATCCTACGCTCAGCGAAAAAATCTTCTTCGTTATAACCTAATATATGCATAAAACCATAATTCATGCGGTATAATCCAGGTGCACGGTTGGTTGCAATCAGCGCTGCTTCGATAGCTAAAGTTCCTGAACCGCACATTGGGTTAATAAATGGCGATTTCTTATCCCAGTTGGTGGCTAAAATAACCCCAGCAGCCAAAGCCTCTAACATAGGTGCTTTTCCGGGGATTTTACGGTAACCGTGTTTGGCAAGGGTTTCGCCAGAAGTATCCATAAAAACATCGGCGTCTGCATCTTTCCAGTATAAATGCACTACTGTTTTGTTTGCATCAGATCCAGAGTTAGGGCGGATGCCTTTTTTCTCTTTCATGCGGTCTACTATTGCATCCTTTACTTTTAAATTTGCGAAAAGTGGCGTGGTAATATTTGGGTTATCAACATTTGAGGTTACCGAGAAATAACCCGAAAAATCAATCAGTTCTTCCCACTCAATGGCTGCAATTTCATTGTATAAATCATCGGGCGTAATGGCCTTGAAACTTTTTATGGCATATAGAATCTGACTGGCACAGCGCAAGTTCAAATTGAGCTTAATGCACTCTGTAAGGGTGATATTGAGCTCAACACCAGTAGCAAAGGACCGCTCGATGGTATAACCTAAAGCCTTAACTTCTTCTTGTAAATAAGGCGAAAGGCGCTTGTTGCAGGTGATAATAACCTTGCTTTTATTGTGGAAAACTTGCATCATAATATATGCGAAGTTATCAATAAAATTATAGAGATTTGATGTTTATAGTACATTAAGTAGTATTAGATATGGAAATTAAAGGAAAAGTACACGAAGTAGGTGCCACACAACAAGTAAGTGAAACGTTTAAAAAACGTGATTTAATAGTAGAATACGCAGAAAATCCAACATACCCAGAATATATCCGTTTTGAGGCTTTACAAGATAAAACTGCATTATTAGATACATTTAAAGCAGGCGATGAGGTTGAGGTTTTCTTTAATTTACGTGGTCGCCCTTGGACAGATAAAGCAGGTAAAACATCATATTTTAACAGTTTGGTTATTTGGCGCATAAATGCAGTTGCAGCAGGTGCTCCAGCAGCTACACCAGCTTATGCAGCTCCGGTTGATGTAAGCAATGCACCAGGTGAAGATGATGATTTGCCTTTCTAAATAAAGAATCTTTTTTAAGCAAACAATTTTGAACCATGCCGAGGCTTTAGTCTCGGCATTTTTTTTGCCCCTTTTGCCAGACATCCGAAATTCTTCCATCGCTTAGACTTCTGAAGTTTACCAGGCCCGTGCCACAGAAAAACTTCAGAAGTCTTCTCAGCGCTGTTAAAATATGTTAAAAACAAACACTTCGTTTAGCTAATCAGTATTTTTGATATCTGTTTAGATTTAAGAAGATTATGCTCTGGTTTTTTTAATCTTAAAACCAATCTAGTTCATGAAGAAAAAGAGTTTTTGGTTAATTACTGTTTTAATGACAGTAGCTTTGCTTGGTGTTTTTGTAATGCAGCTGTATTACATCAGGGAATCGTATAAACTAAAATCTCAGCTTTTTGATGAGCAGGTAAATCAAACGCTAACATCGGTAGTAAATAAACTACAGCGCAGAAATGTTGCCGATCACTTAAATCGGAAAGACGCAGAAAATAAACTGAAACAACTACAAGACTCCAGGCAACGGGCGTTAGACATCAAGGATTTACGGCAACAATATGTACAAGAGGCAGAGCTGCGGCAAGCCGAAAGGGAAAATCAGATTGAGAGTTACCTGAACCAGCAAGATAGTATTATCCGTGTATCTTACCGAGCGCCCAATGTGATTTCTGAACGGGAATATAACTCGTTGAGTTCGAAAAACGGTGATAAACTGGATTTGCAAATGGATGCGTTTATTGATATTAAGAGCCTTATTATTAAAGGCTATAGCATGCGCACTAAACCTTTTACAGCACCACCAAAAGCATTTGAATTTAAAAGCCTGCAAAGTTTGCCCGATACGTTAAGGTATTTGGTTTTTGATCCCAGAGATGGCACTCCTGGTTTCGCAAATGTTCCAAAGATCCCAAACGATTTACAGAAAAAATTTAAGCGCGAGGATGAGATTGAAAGGAAAAAGTTAGAACTGAAAATTGCTGCATTGGGCAAAGATACTTTTTCATATACCCGATCGAGTGTGGTTGAGGATGTATCTAAAGAACTTCAGGAAACCAATGTGCCAATTTATAAACGCATTAATTTTAGCTCCTTAGGCCGTTTATTAAAGCAAGAACTCCTGGCCAATAATATTTCACTGGAGCCGGCTTACAGGATTTCGTTAGCCAGAAAAGATTCGACCATTTATATGACGGCATCTAACGTTAAAGGAGAATTTTTACCCGAAAACACCTATAAAACGCCTTTGTTTGGAAACGATATCTTTCGCGATCCCGGAATGCTTTTCGTTAGTTTTCCCGATAAAAATTCGGCAATTATTTCCAACCTAAGTGCAACGCTCGCCTCATCCATCGGCCTGTTACTGGTACTTGTTTTTATTTTCTCCTATACCCTGTATGCCATTTTAAAGCAGAAAAAACTGTCGGAGATGAAAACAGATTTCATCAATAACATGACGCATGAGTTTAAAACCCCAGTGGCTACTATTATGATTGCCAGCGAGGCTTTGAAAGATCCTGAGGTGACAGAAGATAAGGCCAGGTTAAAACGCCTGGCAGGGATTATATATGATGAAAATGTTCGCCTGGGTAGTCATATCGAACGTGTTTTAAGCATTGCCCGTTTAGAAAAAGGTGAGCTTAAAATGGAAAACACCGAAGTAGATGTGAACGATCTGATTGTGATTGTATTGGATAGCATGGAATTGCAGCTACAGAAAAGGAACGCCATTATCAACGTACATACCGATGCAGAGAATGCCGTTGTATATGGCGATGAGCTGCATCTGTCTAATGTAATTTATAACCTTATTGATAATGCAAATAAATACAGCAGCAATACACCAGAAATTACCATTACCACCCGCAATACAGGTAAAAATTTAATTATCGAAATAGCAGATAAAGGCATTGGAATGACCAAGGAGCAGTCTAAACGGATTTTCGACCAGTTTTATAGGGTGCCAACAGGTAATTTACACGATGTTAAAGGCTTTGGATTAGGTTTAAACTATGTTCAGGATATAATTAAAAAATTGAATGGAACGGTTAAGGTAAGTAGCGAAAAAGATAAAGGAACCACGTTCGAAATATCTTTACCTTTATAAACAGTTAAACATCGGTACCAAAGCTTGCTTTATCGATACATTAAAATAAAACAGGTTTAATTTAGCTAATATAGTGGAGTATTAATTTAATCTACAACCTAAATTAAACCGTTAGGTATATTCAGAATCAAACTTTCAGTGTGGCTAGTGCTACATATGTGAATAAAAACAAGAAAATGAAAAAAATACTTCTGGTAGAAGACGACCCAAATTTAGGTTTATTGTTACAAGACTATTTGCAGCTTAAAGGCAAGTTTGATGTAGTATTATGCACCGATGGTGAGGATGGATTGAGAACGTTTAATAAACAGAACTTCGATTTATGTATTTTGGATGTGATGATGCCTAAAAAAGATGGCTTTACCTTGGGTAAAGACATTAGGAAGGTAAATACACAGGTACCCATTATTTTTGCAACGGCTAAAACCATGCTGGAAGATAAATCTGCTGCTTATGATTTAGGTGGTGATGATTATATTACCAAACCTTTCCGCATAGAAGAGCTTTTACTACGTATTAATGCGATGTTTAAGCGCGTGGCCAATAAAACAGATAACAACGATGAGGCTGCCGAAACGCAGTTTTCTATCGGTCAATATCATTTCGATTATACTACCCAGATTATTACAGATAACAATCATCAGCAAAAACTTTCTACCAAAGAAGCCGAACTGTTGCGTTTATTGTGCTTGAAAAAGAATACTGTTTTAACCCGCGAAGAGGCATTGTTGAGTATCTGGCATGATGATAATTACTTTAACGGACGGAGTATGGATGTGTTTTTGAGTAAGTTGCGTAAGTATCTTAGGGCAGATCCGACAGTAGAAATTATTAACGTGCACGGAAAGGGCTATAAGTTATTGGTGAGTTAATAGATCGGTTCGTCATCCTGAACTTGTTTCAGTGTCCGATGTAACGCATTAAAGGAAAGGAGGTTGTATCATAAATATAGAATTGTCTTCCTGAGCCTGTCGAAGGACCTGTTTAAATTTCTAGAAAGACGTTTCGACAAGCTCAACGTGACAAATTCGACTGAATTACAACTTATGATACAGCCACGACGTATGGTAGTAAAAAAATGTGGTTATATATATAAATTCTCCTGAATAGCAGGAATAATATTTCTTTCCCGGGCAAGTTTAAATAAAGTATCAACCGCTTTACGGCCTTCCTCACCA
The DNA here is from genome assembly GCF_049913135.1 of Pedobacter sp. R-06. Classification (NCBI taxonomy): domain Bacteria; kingdom Pseudomonadati; phylum Bacteroidota; class Sphingobacteriia; order Sphingobacteriales; family Sphingobacteriaceae; genus Pedobacter; species Pedobacter sp. R-06. The sequence goes on from NZ_CP183977.1 coordinate 5,884,071, forward strand.
AGGTTTATGCTGTATTTATTCACATATAATTCGATGTGTTTGTACATCACGCTTTCTTCCATGGCCTGGGCATGCTGGCGGATAAAATCGATCCCCGATTTTGGATGCGCAAAGGCAAACTCTACCGACTGTCGGATTAAACGGTTCACTTTTAACTGTACCTCGCGATCTAAATTACGGTTGATTACGATGCCACCCAGTGGAATGGCACAACCCGTTAGTTTTTCCCAGTAATCGCCTAAATCAACAATCTTGGTTAAACCTTTATCCTGATAGGTAAACCTGTTTTCGTGAATAATCAGTCCTAAATCAATCTGCTCGCCAAGTAAAGCAGATTCGATTTCCGAAAAAACAAGCTCCTGTTTGTTTTGTAAATGAGGATAAGCAATTCCCAGCAAAAAATTAGCAGTAGTGTATTTTCCTGGTATTCCAACCCTTAGTTTAGAACCTGGCGTTTGGAGTGCAGCATCATTTTCTCCATCGAAATGATTCTTACTGATTAATAATGGTCCAACACCAAAACCAAGGGCACTCCCAGCATCGAGTAACGCATACTGGTTGGCAACATAGGCAAAAGCATGAAAACTTAACTTAGTAATGTCTAATTCGCCTCTAAGTGCCTTTTGGTTTAACGTTTCTACATCATCATAAGAAACCTCAAACTCTAATCCTTCCGTATCAATTTTATGGTGAATTAGTGCATCGAAAATAAATGTATCGTTAGGGCAGGGAGAAAATCCAAGTGTAAGTTTCATCTATTTATTTTTTTTGTTTTCAGTTGTTAGATGGAACCCAACACAATTAAAATAATTATTTTAATTGTGTTGGGTTCATAAATCAAAATTAAGTACTGCGAAAAACTAATCAGTCATAATCAGTTCATTTCTCCAACAAAAGCAATAGCCCAATCGTTTAAATTTTTAATGGCCAAGCCAATTTTCCAATTGTCTTTATTTCTTGGTTCTACATAATTAGATATACTTCTTATCTGTAAACAATCTATATTTAACTGTTTACCGGCATAAAAAACAGCGGCACCTTCCATACTTTCGGTAGTTGGATTTAACCTCTTAATTAGATTTTTAATGCTTTTTTCGCTGCCTGTTACACGGTTCACGGTTATGCCTTTTGCTATGGGTAGATTAACGCTTTTGTTTGTTTTCGAGGTGTAATGGTTCTCTCCAAAACCTAAATCGCTTATGGTTAAAAATTCGTCTCCATTTTCGGCGCCCAGTTCGGCAAAAGTATCTTCGGTAATATTTAATACGGTACCTAAAGCTGTATTCCTATCGAAGCTTCCGGCAATGCCGAAATTTACCACAAGACTATATTTAGATGAAAGATACTTGCCCAGGGCAAAGGCTGTTGCCACCATTCCAACGCCAGTGATCAGCAAATCGAAATTTTTACTTTCTACAAAATCTCCCTCGGGCAAGTTAAAATGTTGATAAAAGAAAGTGAGCTCGGCTTTTGTAGCGGCAACAATTAAAGTTTTCATCACGTAAAGTTAGCAGATTGTTTTCATTTAAGTTTTATATAAGCTTTAGTCTTTAGTCTTTAAGCTTGAACCTTTATCCGTATATTTGCATTTTATTTTATAGTAATGATTTACATAACGAGAAAAGCATCCTTTAATGCGGCGCACAAATTAGCCCGTACCGATTGGGATGATGATAAAAACAATGAAGTTTATGGTAAATGCGCCAACCCCAATTGGCATGGCCATAACTATTGGTTATATGTTACAGTTAAAGGCGAAGTGAATCCGGAAACAGGTTTTCTTGTTGATTTGAAGTGGCTGAAAGACGTAATGAATGACTATGTGGTAGATAAGGTTGACCATAAAAACTTGAATCTTGATGTAGATTTTATGAAAGGTAAACTGGCTTCGACCGAAAATCTGGCCATAGAAATCTGGAAACAATTATGGGCGCCGATTGCAGAGAGCGGCGCAGTTTTACATTGCGTAAAAATCTACGAAACCGAAAATAATTTTGTTGAATACTTTGGTTAAAAACCCGAATTAATGAGCGATAAAGACGTATTGAAAGGCGAATCGAGAGACGGCTACGTAAAAATAGACCGTTACAACGAAGATAAAATTGAAGCTGTAGCTACACATTATAAAGATATTCTCGGCCAGTTAGGCGAAAATCCGGAACGCGAAGGTTTGCTAAAAACACCTGAGCGCGTGGCTAAGGCGCTGCAATATTTAACACATGGGTACGATTTAAAGCCTGATGAGATTCTGAAGGGCGCAATGTTTGAAGAAGATTATAGCCAAATGGTTGTGGTAAAGGATATTGAAGTATATTCGATGTGCGAACACCATATGCTGCCATTTTTCGGTAAAGCACATATAGCTTATATTCCTAACGGGCACATTGTTGGTTTAAGTAAAATCCCACGCGTAGTTGATGCTTTTGCCCGTCGTTTACAGGTACAGGAACGTTTAACGAATGAAATTAGAGATTGTATTCAAAATACCCTTAGCCCAATGGGCGTTGCAGTGGTGATAGAGTGCAGGCACTTATGCATGTCTATGCGTGGCGTGCAAAAGCAAAATTCGGTAACCACAACATCAGCCTTTACAGGAACTTTTTTAAGTAATGATAAAACAAGAGCCGAGTTTTTAAGGTTAATTACCGCAAGTTTAGACTAGCCCCCTGCCCCCTTAAGGGGGTGTGGATTTAACAATAAATAAATTTAACTAAATATTTAATTTCCCCTTTAGGGGATTAAGGGGTATGAAAGCATATATTTTTCCCGGACAGGGAGCACAGTTTGTAGGTATGGGTAAAGATCTTTATGAGAACCCAAAAGCTGCAGCATTATTTGAACAGGCCAATGAAATTATCGGTTTCCGGATTAGCGATATTATGTTTAGCGGAACAGATGAAGAGCTTAAGGAAACCAATGTAACCCAACCGGCAATCTTTTTGCATTCGGTTATTTTGGCCAAAGTGTTGGGCGATGATTTTAAACCAGACATGGTTGCAGGCCATTCGTTAGGCGAATTTTCGGCATTAGTGGCCGCAAATGCATTAAGCTTTGAAGATGGATTAAAACTGGTTATTGCCCGTGCAAATGCGATGCAAAAAGCTTGTGAAGCACAACCATCAACCATGGCAGCTATTTTAGGTTTAGCCGATGATGTAGTTGAAAAAATCTGTGCTGAAATTGATGCTGTTGTAGTGCCAGCAAATTATAACTGCCCAGGACAATTGGTAATTTCGGGCAGCATAGAAGGAATTGATCTGGCTTGTGCTAAACTAACAGAAGCCGGTGCTAAAAGAGCTTTAAAATTAAATGTAGGCGGTGCATTCCACTCTCCTTTAATGGAGCCTGCAAAAATTGAATTACAGGAAGCTATAGAGGCCACTGATATTTCTGCACCAATTTGTCCGGTTTACCAAAATGTTGATGCAAAGCCATATACCGATCCGGCCGAAATTAAAGGCAATTTAATTAAACAATTAACGGGTGCTGTACGTTGGACACAAACAGTAGGGAATATGTTAGCTGATGGCGCAACTGAATTTGTAGAAGTTGGCCCAGGTAATGTGTTACAAGGATTGGTTAAAAAGGTAAGCCGCGAAGTGCAAACAAGTAGTGCTGCCATAGCTTAATTTATTCAAAATAGAATATTAGTGCCAACGCCATAAACTCAGCTGTTTATGGCGTTGTTTTTTATCAATATTTAATATCTTTATCCGTAGATGAAAATGAGCTTTGGTGTAAAAATAAGATTTCTATTGCTTGTTTTGGGCTGTTGTCTCATTGCAACTTCTATTTCGTTAAGTCGGTTTACAACCAAAAGCGAGCTCCTGGAGCACGACGCACAAGAGATTCAACAGAACCTTTTGATTAAAGAAAAAGCGGTAAAAAGCTTTTTGGCCGATAAAAATCAGGTTATTAAGGCCAAACAGTTTCATCTCAACCCGCAAAATGCGATAAATTTTATTAATACATATCGCAAAAACAATGGTATAAACCTGCTCACCTATCAAAATAACCAACTTAAGTTTTGGAGCACCTATAAAGTTGCAGAAATAGATCCAACTACAATAAAAGAGGGTAGTTCGGTTTTATTTTTTTATAACGGCTGGTACGAGGTGATTAAAAGTACCCAGGGTAATTTTAGCTTTATTTTCTTGATCGGCATTCAATCTCAATATCCTTTTAAAGAAACAAAGTATTTTAAAAATGATATCGATCCAATTTTATCAAATACCAAAATACTAACTTTTGCATCTTTTACCGATAAGGATGTGTATGTAATAAAAAGTTTGGATAATAAGTTTTTATTCGGACTTAAAGTTAAACCGGGATATGCAGAAACCCATTATTCAGGCACGCAATTATGGTTATTTGTTGCCGGTATGTTGTGCATCTGCATGTTTTTTAATTCTTTAAGTTCGTTCATTGCCAGACGTGGACACATTGCATGGGGTACTTTTTTGTTATTGTTTTTCTTCTTGGCCTTTAGGTTAACAGATTTATATTACGGTTGGTTTAACCACAGGTTTACCTTAGATCTATTTGATCCAAAAATATATGCCGATAATTTCCTGATGCCTTCGTTGGGCGACTTTTTGTTAAATGTAATTGCACTAACCTGGCTACTCTTGTTTATGTATAACCATAAGGAACAATATAAGTTTCCGGGATGGGTTAAGCGGAGCAAAATAATTGGAGTTGTTATTCAGGTTGGATTAATGGTGTTGATTGGTCGGATAGTTTGGGATACCGATGACATTTTCTTCGGATTGATTTTTAATTCAAAAATTAATTTCGATATCGTTAATATTCTTAAACTCAGTGGAACCAGCTGGGTGGGTATTGTAATTTTGTGTCTGGCCTGGTTTCAGATTTACCTGATAACGGCTGTTTCGGCAACAGTAAGCAGCCAATTAAATGTAAGCAATAAAGAGCGGGTGATTATTTTTTTAATTGGCTTTGCAGGTGTTTTTATCTACAAGCTCGTAGTAGATTTTAATGCATTTTTTATTGTTTTTGCCCTTGTATTATTTATCGTGGCACGGGCCGTTTATTTAAAAGAAAAGAACTTCTCAATCGGCATGTTTGCGATTGTGTTTTTCTGTCTGGCTTTTAATACTTCTATTAAATACACCAAGTATAAAGATATTAAGGAAAGAAGTTTACGCGAACCTTTGGCCAGAAAAGTGCAATCGTCAGAAGATCCGAATGCCATTATTGCTTTAGGTACTTTGGGCAATGAAATTGTTAAAGATAATTTTCTGACAAGCTATTTTAGTCAGAACCGAAAAGGTAGTTACCCGGTGCTTAAAAATCATATTAAGGATTATTTGGATGGCTATTTAAACCGCTACGATTATCAGATCTATCCATATAACAGATTGGGTGCTGCGATAGAAAATTCTGACACACCACCGATTGATAAATATAAAAACCTGGTTGAGGCCGGCTCCGTTAAAATTGATGGGTCTAACTTTTTTTATCAGGTTAACAATACATTTGGTTACCAGGATTACTTTGGTATAATTTCGGTTGTAGATAACGGCAGTTTATTAGGTACACTCGTTATCGAACTCCGCTCGAAGCCGTATAATTACAACAATCGGCTACCCGATCTCTTAGGGGATCAAAAATTGATCAAAGACGAAGATTTTAAGGGTTACTCTATTGCCTTATATAACAATAATAAATTGCTTAATCAATCTGGAAATTATACATATCCTCTAGATGGTAGCATATTTAAAGGTAAAAAAGATGATTTTATAACCAGTAATGACGATGAACTTCGTTACAGCCATTTAATTTATAAACCCACTGATAGCAAAATGGTTGTTATCAGCAAAGAGAAGGTAGATTATGTAGAACGTTTGGCAGCGCTATCGTTTTTCTTTCTGATATTTATCATCTTCTCCTTGTTACTTTATGGTTTAATATGGTTAATCAAAAACCTTGATGATGATAAGGTGGGCTGGTTTAGTATCAACAGGTCTTTAATGATCAATGCCAATAAAATCTTATATAAAACCAGGATCCAGGTATCTATTGTGCTGGCCGTTGTTGCAACGCTTGTTATTGTAGGTTGGGGAACTTATTATTACATGAACAATGAGTACCGTGGGCAACAGGATACGATATTAAAAGATAAGATAAGGAAGGTGCAGCAGAATTTTGAGAAGCAGATTTTTAGCAATGGCATAATTGCAAACGACGAGAATGCAGCGGCAGATTTTAACAATTTTGCTGATATCAATAATGCGGATCTCAACCTATACGATCTGAATGGTAACCTGATCATGACCACCTATCCAAAACTCTATAATTATAAAATTATCGGTAAAAAGATGGGCCCATCTGCCTTTGCTTCTTTAGGAGGCTTGCATCGATCAGAATTTATCAATACTGAAGAAAAGATAGGCAACTTAACCTACGCTGCGGCATATGCTCCCATCAGGAATGCACAAAATAAAACAATTGCCTATATCGGCCTGCCAAATTACTCTACCGAAGAAGAATATACAGATAAACTGGCGCTTTTTGTAAGTAACCTGATTAATCTTTATGCCCTGGTATTTGTGGCTATTGGAGTATTGGCTGTGTTTTTGGCCAATCAGATTACCAGTCCATTAACTTTTATTCAGGACAGTATTAGTAAAACGAAAATCGGGCAAAAGAATGAGCCCATCGTGTGGCGCAGGCATGATGAGATCGGCTCTTTAATTAAGGAGTATAACCACATGATTGCAGCCTTAGAAGATAGTGCGATTAAGCTCGCCAGATCGGAACGGGAGAGTGCCTGGCGCGAAATGGCGAAACAGGTCGCCCACGAAATCAAGAATCCGTTAACGCCTTTAAAATTAGGTGTTCAGTTGTTAGAGAAATCGTGGAAAGAAAAAGATCCAAACTTCGAACTGAAGTTTAATAAATTTAGCAAATCGTTTATAGAACAGATTGATAGTCTTTCGAAAATTGCTTCTGAGTTTTCTAATTTTGCCAAAATGCCTGATACCAATCTGGAACGCCTTTCCCTACTTCCGATTATTGACCAGGCGAGAGAAGTATTTAAAAGTACAGAAAATGTAACCATTGATGTGCTCAACAAAAGCGATAAGGACATTGAAATCATGGCCGATCACGATCAGCTTTTAAGAACGTTTAACAACCTGCTTAAAAACGCAATAGAAGCTATTGATGAGGAAACTTTATGCTGCATCACCATCATTATATATGTAGATGCAAAAAATGCATATATCGAAATAAAAGATAATGGAAAAGGCATCCCACCGACGTTGCACGATAAAATATTTGTACCGAACTTCACTACAAAAACATCAGGTACAGGTTTAGGTTTAGCTTTTGTTAAGCAGGCTGTAGAAAATGCGGGCGGTTCAGTTAAGTTTACCTCAATAAGCGGTTTAGGAACCACGTTCTATCTGAACTTTCCTTTAGCTTAAATTAAAAACAGGTAGATTGATTAATAAGAAGGTGGGTTTTATCTCAGCTCCACTTGAGCCTTGCCCATGGTATTGCCATCAGCATATAAAATTACGGTATATATGCCCTTTATAAACGGTTTAGGGTTCGCCCAGTCGATAACATAGGTGCTGTCATCGTTATTGTAGTTAATAAAAATAGAATGACTGAACTGCATATCCTGCCCATCAGCCTCAAAATGATTTCCCTCGTCTGCAAGCAGATTCCCAGCAGGATCGAATACCCGAAGATAAATGTTATGATGTCCTTTTTCTGCTAATTGGTTAGGCACAACATTAAAGCGCACGCTTAACTTCTCGGCAGTAGATGATTTGGTTACTTCGACTTTTTTGCCACTTGATTTTGTTCTGAAGGCAATAATTTCGGCAGATTGAAGCTTTAATGCCGCGGCAGTTTTAACTTTCGCATTTAGATTAGCATTTTCGTTCTCTAAGTTCGATGCCTTACTGCTGATGTTTCTTAGGGTATTCTGTAAACTGTCGCGACTGTTTTTTAGGAAAATATTATCTTTCTGCAGCTGAATAATCTGATCGTTGTAGTTTTTAACAAAGGTTTTCAGTTCATTAATCTGCGTATTGGCTTTGTCGAGTTCGCCTTGGGTAATCTGGTTTTTTTCTAAAGCTGCTTTAAGCTCTTCGATTTTTACCCGGGCAAGCTTCTGTTCTTCAACAAGTTTCTCGTTTAAATCCAGGTTTAATGCATTAACCTTATCCAGCTCAACCTCAATCTTTTCTACCTCGAGCCGCAGTTTATCCTTCTCTGTACTAACTGTAACAAATCTTTCACTTTGCTGTCGGTCTTTAAAAAACAAGTAAGCATTTGTGCCAATTAAAGCAGCAATAACGATGACCAGGAAGTAAATTTTGTTTCTATCACCCTTATTAATCTTTTGTGGTTCCATTTTTAATAACGCTGTATCTTCTGTAAATTAATATACTTTTGTTCTCCATAGGTAAATGGGGGTACACAATTAATTTTAGCAGGGCGCAAATTAATTTTTTTAAAAACTTATAAGAGTTTTTAAAAAAAATCGTTTACTTGCTAATGTTCATTTGTATTCAAATCAACACAAACACACAGCCTGAATAAAAAAATAAGACAGAAATAATGCTTAAAAACTTCCTATACGCACTTTTATCTTTAACCGTAGTACCTTATATATTAAATGCACAACCTTTATCAAAAATTGCACCAAAAAGGGAGTTTAGGGGTGTTTGGGTGGCTACTGTTACCAATATAGACTGGCCCTCGAAGCCAGGTTTAAATATTGATCAACAAAAGCAGGAGCTTATTGGTATTTTAGAAAGACATAAAAGCCAGGGGATGAATGCAATTATTTTGCAGGTTAGACCAGCAGCCGATGCGTTTTACGCAAAATCTAGAGAACCCTGGAGCCAGTGGTTAATGGGTAAACAAGGTTTAGCACCTGCACCCGGTTACGACCCTTTGGCCTTTGCCATTAAAGAAGCTCATTTCAGGGGAATGGAACTTCATGCCTGGTTTAATCCTTACAGGGCTAGTATGAGCAGCACAGCTGTTTTAAGCGAAAACCATGCTTATCGTAAACACCCCGATTGGTTTTTTACCTATGGTGGCAAAAAACAGTTTGATCCGGGTATTCCAGATGTAAGGGAATATATTGTTCAGGTAATTTTAGATGTGGTAAAAGGATACGATATTGATGGAATTCACTTCGACGATTATTTTTATCCTTATAAAGTAGAAGGGCAAACGATTAACGATGGTAATACTTTTTACAAATACCCCAATAATTTTTCAGATATAAAAGACTGGAGGCGCAACAACGTTGATCTGCTCATCAAGCAGCTGGACGATAGTATCCACCACTATAAAAAATGGGTAAAATTTGGCATTAGTCCCTTTGGGATCTGGAAAAATAAAAATGAGGATCCTGAAGGTTCCGCTACCAGTGGCCTATCCAATTATGCAGAACTTTTTGCCGATAGCCGCAAGTGGGTTAGAGAAGGTTGGGTAGATTACATTAATCCTCAAATTTATTTTACGTTTACCAGAAGAGTAGCTCCCTATGGTATTTTGGTCGACTGGTGGAGTAATAATACTTTTGGCAGACATGTTTATATCGGACAGGGTGCTTATCTGGTAAATTCGAGGGCAGAAGCAGCATGGAAAAATCTAAGTGAAATACCCAATCAGATTAGATACATAAGAGATAACAACCGAATTCAGGGGAGCGTTTTTTTCAGTTCTAAATCATTAAGTACAGTTGCTAAAGCTGTAGGCGACTCCTTAAAGAACGATTTTTATAAATACCCTGCTTTGCCACCTCAAATGCCATGGCTGGATGAAGTGCCGCCAAACGAACCTCAAGCATTAACGGCTGATGCACTAAAAGATGGTGTGCATTTAAAATGGCAACTTCCGTTAAAAGCAAAAGATGGAGAAACGGCCTCGGGATTTGTAGTTTACCGGTTTAATGAAGGAGAAAAAATTTCGGTACTCGATCCTAAGAACATCGTTAAAATAAGCTTTGAAGATTATCTTTCATATATCGATACCAGTGTAGAAAGTGGGAAGCGGTACAGCTACCTTGTAACTGCACTTGATCGACTAAAAAATGAAAGTGATCCCAGTGGGCCTGTTGGTATCGAAGTGCCTTTAGCGAAGGAATAATAAGTGCTATTTATCTTTTTTATTGGTCGATTCTCTTTCTACAACAGCTGGATCGAGCACGATATGCTCCATGTTCACGTATGGGTTCTCCTGATTGATCATTTTCAGAAACATTTTAGCACATTCTTTTCCCATTTGTGACGCATGCTGATCAATTGTAGACAGGTTAGGTGTAATGTAAGCGGAGAATGCTTCATTGGCGAAACCAATCACACCAACTTCAGGGGGTGTTTCGTCAATCTCTTTAAGCTTTTTAATTACACCTAAGGCGGTAAAATCATCGCCCGCAATAATAGCATCGGGTTTGTTTTTGCTGCGCATTAACTTACCTGCACCAAACCGACCGTCTTTAATAGATAAGCCGCCAAAAATAATATGTTCTTCCATTACCGGAAGGTTATGGTCTGCTAAGGCTGATTTGTATCCTTCTAAGCGATCGTTAAATATTTTAATCTGATGAACAGTGGTTACAAATGCAATTTTTTTATAACCCTGATCGATTAAATGTTTTGTAGCGATATAACCTGCCTTGAAATCATCAAGTGTAATGGTAGGGACTTTTAGTTCCAGATCTACACGGTCGAATAAGATAAGTGGTTTATTTTGCTTAATAATTTCGGCAAAATGCGAAACATCTTTTGTTTCTAAAGACATTGAGGCCATAATGCCATCTACCTGCGCCTCTAGTAAAGTTCTTACGCCGTTTATTTCGTTCTCTACAGATTCGTTGGATTGGTAGATAATAACGCGGTAGCCGCTGTCTTTCAGCCCGTCTTCTATGCAATGGATAATAGATGCGAAGAAATGTGCCTGTACACTTGGTACAATTACACCAATAATATGGGTTTTGCCGGATTTTAATGCAGAGGCGAGTTTATTCGGGCTATAGTTTAATTTTTTAGCCATTTCAACAACTGCCTTTCTGGTGGCATCACTTATTGCCGGAAAGCCACTAAGCGCCCTGGAAACTGTTGATACGGTAATATCAAGCTCCTTGGCTATATCGTATATGGTGGTTTTCTTTTTCAATTGCAGAGGGGGACATTCAATTATAGCGTAAATTTACTAAACCTTAATAATAATGTTCTTTTTATACATAAAATATAATAACACATAAAAACCGAGCACATAGGTTATGGCCCAAACTAAGGAAGCATTTATGGGGCTAAAAAACGGACTGTAACAAGTTTCATAAAAGTGTACCAATAATCCTGTTTTTGTGCCATCGGGTTTGGTAATCTGGATCAGGTTTAATACCCGCGGCATTAAGCCTGCTAAGAAAAAGACTGTTATGGCATTTACACCATAAACAACAAAAGGAAGGGTGAATTTTTTGTAGCCCTGAACATCGATGATCCAGTAACAAAGCGCCAATCCTATTGATGCCAATCCACCTGCGTAAAGCACATAAGAGCTTGTCCAAAGCGCTTTGTTGATCGGGAATTGTAAATCCCAAAGTAAACCTAAAATAACAGCGGTTATACCGGCAGTAAATAACCAGGCCACCTTAGTTGGATTGTCTACGTTTTTTCTGCGCATCCAAACGCCAACCAGAATACCAAATAAGCAGGTTCCTACTGCTGGTAATGTGCTCAAAACCCCTTCCGGATCCCAGGTTTTGGATGAGGCCCAGGTATGTGCTTCGGTTAAAATCCCGCGGTCGACCCAGGCGGCTAAATTGGTTTCTTTTTCCAGGTTGGGGTAACCTACTCCCGGTACAGGAATAAATGTCATTAAGGCCCAATAAAGGGCAAGGATTACAATAAAGATTTTGAATATGGTTTTATTCGATACTTTGATGAAAATGATACTACTAATGATAAAAACAATGCCTATTCTTTGCAAAACGCCTAAAAGACGAACCGTTTGAAAGGCCTCCCAGATCGATCTGCCGTCTATTATGGCACTGATAATTTTCCCAAAAATGGCCAAAAAGAAACCGAGTAAATAAAGTATAATACCACGTTTAATGGCTTTTATGATGGTTTTTTGATGTGTAGTAGGATCTGTTTTGCTACTGCTCATGGCAAATGCAATGGATACACCAACAATCCATAAGAAGAATGGGAAAATTAAATCGGTGGGTGTACATCCATTCCATTCCGCATGCTCTAATGGCGCGTAAATATGCCCCCAGCTGCCCGGATTGTTCACTAAGATCATTGCAGCTACGGTTAATCCCCTGAAAAAATCGAGAGATAACAATCGTGGTTTAGGTTCGGTCATCATTAGCTTGTTTGGGTTCAGCAAACTAATTTAGAGTATTGTTTTTAGAATGAGAAATTACTTTCGAAGTTTAGGTGGCCAGCAGTGACAGGCTAACTTCGTAAGTCTATGGAAATGTATAGCAAAACTTCCGAAGTTCTGCAGCGCTTTTGGCCAAGTAAACTTCGGAAGCAGGTAAAAAAATCCTGCCTTGAGTTAACAAGGCAGGATCAATATTTATTTTAACATAGTTAATCCACAAATTTCCAGCGTACAAAAGCTTCCATTGCTTCATATTCTGCAAGTCCAAGTTCGTCGTAGGCTTTTGCCGTATCACGGTTACGGTCTTCGGCACGCTGCCAAAACTCTCTTGAATCGTCGCCAGGGAAAACTGCCCTGTCTTTTTGGCTCTGGTGTTTGAAAATGGCATATTTTTTACGTTCAAGCTCCTGCGGAGAAATAGGAACAGCCATTTCGATTTCATACGTTTCAAATTCGTGCCAAGCACCGCGGTACATCCACAACCAGCAATCTTGTGCCCAGGCTTCGGTTTTGCGTAAACGTTTTAATGCTTCTAAAATAATATTAAAACAAACAATATGCGTTCCATGCGGATCTTCAAAATCGCCTGCTGCATATACCTGCTGAGGCTTAACTTCTTGCAATAGCGCTATTGTAAGTTCGATATCGGCATCCGTTACAGGGTTTTTCTGAACCTTACCGCTTTCGTAGAAAGGAAGCGCCTGAAAATGGATATGGTCATCTTCAAGGCCGCAATATCTTGCGCCGGCAATAGCTTCTCCTTTTCTGATCAATCCTTTAACTGTTTGGATCTCTGGCGTATCTATCTGGTTTGGTTGTTTCTGCTCAATAAAGCTTCTCATTTTGTTGTACAGATCCTTCAAATGTGTATTGTCCATACCCATTTTCTCTGTAAAATCTACATTGAACTCAACGAAACGAAGTGCATCATCATCCCAAACGGCGGTATTACCTGAGGTTTGGTAAGCTACGTGTACATCATGCCCTTGGTCAACCAGCCGTAGAAAAGTACCACCCATCGAGATCACATCATCATCAGGGTGCGGTGAGAAAATAATGATTCTCTTTTTAGCGGGCTCTGCTCTTTCCGGACGCTGAGAATCATCAGCATTCGGTTTACCGCCTGGCCAACCTGTAATGGTGTGCTGTAATTTATTAAAGATATGGATGTTTATATTGTATACTGGTCCTTTTTCAGTAGCCAGTTGTGCCATACCATTATTGTTGTAATCGTCTTCTGTTAACTTTAAGATCGGTTTTTTCAAGGTGTTGGCCAGCCAGATCACCGCTTTGCGAATCAGAGCATCAGTCCAAACACAGTCTTTAACCAACCATGGCGTGTCAAAACGGGTCAGTTCTGAAGCTGCAGGAGCATCAAGAATGAATTCTACATGATCAGAAAGCTGTAGGTAGGTTGCCGGAACATCGCCCGAAATTTCGCCTTCAACAGCTTTTTTGATAATCGAAGCCTTTTTACGGCTCCAGGCCATTAATATAATTTCCCTTGCTTTGAAAATTGTACCAATACCCATGGTAATGGCCTTAGTTGGTACGAAGGTTTTTCCACCGAAATCGCGTGCGGCATCACGGCGGGTAAGGTCATCTAAAGTTACTAAACGGGTACCGGAATTTGGTGCAGATCCTGGCTCATTAAATCCGATGTGGCCTGTACGGCCGATACCTAAAATCTGGATATCAAGTCCGCCAAGATCACCTATTTTCTTTTCATATTCTAAGCAGAATGCAGGAATGTCTTCCAGTGCAAGCGTACCATCAGGGATGTGAACATTCTTCTTATCGATGTCGATATGATTGAAAAGGTTTTCATTCATAAACGTAACATAACTTTGTGCCGCAGTTGGCGCCATTGGATAATATTCATCCAGGTTGAAAGTAATTACGTTTTTAAAACTCAAGCCCTCTTCTTTGTGCAGTCTAACCAATTCGGCATAAACTGCAATTGGGGTAACACCTGTTGCTAAGCCCAGTACTGCAGGTGTGTTGCTTGCTTGTTTAGATTTAATGAGCTCGGCAATGCGATGTGCAACATTAATTGAAGCAATTTTTGGATTTTCGAACACGCTTACCGGTAATTTCTCGAAACGTGTCTCCTCCAGTAGATTTAATCTAGCCATTTTTTTTATATGGATTTTAATGTACGGAGCAGTAAATATAGAGAGTTATGCCCAATTTCTAACAAAGGTTATTTACATTTATTGCAAGTATTTATATAAAATTCGATTAAAGGGGCAGACAAACGTTTGATCTTTTTAAGATAAAAAACCAATATGAACACACAAATTGAAAAGTTGTATTCGAAAGCAAGGAAATCGGAACGTTTAATTATAGGGTTGATGAGTGGTACATCAATGGATGGACTGGATATTGCACTTTGTTTGGTAAAGGGGAGCGGTGCTGAGACGGATATCCGGATTTTAAAATTCAAAACTGGCGATTATACCGATGATTTTAGGGCTAAAATAAAAGCAGTTTTTTCAAAAAAAGAGGTCGACTTACAGTTGGTGTGTCTGATGAACGAGCATATTGCAAATACTCATGCAGGGCTAATAAACGAAGCACTAAAAGAGTGGGGCTATCAAAATGAGGCTATCGATTTTATTGCAAGCCACGGCCAAACTATTTTTCATGCGCCAAAATCTCTGCATCAACTGGCCGATTATCCCAATGGCACATTACAGATAGGTGATGGGGATCATATTGCACTAAAGACTGGGATTATCACACTTTCTGACTTTAGACAAAAACACTTGGCCGCTGGTGGCGAAGGCGCACCCTTAGCGGTTTATGGTGATTATTTAATATTTTCGAAAGCTGGCGAAGATCGGGTAATGTTAAATATAGGTGGCATAGCAAATTTCACCTATTTGCCAGGGAGTACCGATGCCAGTGAAATTTTTTCGACAGATGTTGGCCCTGGAAATACTTTAATGGACCAGTATATGCAGAAACATTTTAGTCAATTTTATGATAAAAATGCAGCTGTTGCCTCGGCAGGCGAATCTAATCCCGGTCTATTGTCTGCGTTGTTAAACTGCAGCTTTTTTGACCTGGATTTTCCTAAAACCACAGGGCCGGAATTGTTTAATCTGGCGTATTTAATCAGCGCACAAGAACAGTCTTCAACAACCGGTCTAAGTGCAGCCGATGTAATGGCCACCTTATGTCAATTTTCTGCAGAAACTATTACTAATGCGATTGTGCGTTGCTTTGGCAAAGATGCTAGAGCACAGATTTTTATGAGTGGTGGCGGGATGCATAACCCCTTACTTGTACAGCTTCTAAAAAGCAAGCTACCTCTTTGCAAATTCCTAACCACTGAAGATTTAAATATTGATCCCGATGCAAAAGAAGCTGTTTTGTTTGCTGTTTTGGCTAACGAAACACTCTGTGGCAAACCGATAGACTTTGGCGATAGGCAAGGCGTACCTTCGGTTTGCATGGGTAAAATCAGTTTACCAGCGTAATAAAACGCAATTGTTTTGTGGATTGTAAACCAGTTTGTACCTGTTAAAAATTTGGTTTGTGCGGTATTTTGTTAAATTTGTTTTAACACTAATCTTCTAACAAAACCAAATTTTATGGAAAAAAGTTACCTAAAATGGTCACCAGGATTCTTCGCAATTTTGTTGATCCCATTTCTGCTGCTCTTATTTACAGAGATGGCGCAGGCCCAAAACAAACGGTATACCATAAGCGGTAAGGTTACCGATGCGGCAAATAACAGCCCTGTTCCCGGCGCTGTTGTAAAAATTATCAATACAAATCTGGTTACAAGCACAAGTTCGGGCGGAACATATAGCTTTTCGGTTGATTTGGCACCCGGTAAATATCAGATCCAAATTTCTTTTATAGGCTTTAAATCAAATATCGAATCTGTAAGCCTTGGCGACAATACCACGGTTCAGGCGAATAGTGCTTTGAGTGGTGATGCAGTGGGGCTAGATGAAGTAATTGTTACGGGTACCTCTCAGGGAACTACCCGTAAACAGCTCGGTAGTTATGTGAGTACGGTAAAAGGTGATGATTTAAATAAAGCACCGAGTGGAAATGCACTCGCCTCACTTCAAGGGAAAACACCTGGTGCACAGATCAGCCAGAATTCTGGAGATCCGGCGGGCGGAATTTCTGTCCGTTTAAGAGGTGTAAGTTCGGTTAACTCATCATCAGAACCACTATACATAATCGATGGGGTAATTGTAAATAATTCTACAACCAGAGTAACCAATACCTCAGGAAATTACGATGGTGGAAACTTTGTGGGTAGCATTGGACAAAACCGAATGGTGGATATTAGCCCATCTGATATTGATCATATCGAGGTTTTAAATGGTGCAGCTGCTGCGGCAATTTACGGATCGAGAGCAAATGCAGGGGTAATCCAGATTTTTACCAAGAGGGGTAAAACTGGTGCGCCACAAGTGAGTTTCAGCACCAGTTTAACCATTAGTGAGCTGCGCAAGCAAATTGATGTCAATCAATCACCAACAAAATTTGGAGGACCAACAGATGGGCCGACTGCACAAACTCAGGATGTATTATCTCCTGCCTTAATCACAACTACTCCGGTAACCAGGTATAATTACCAGGATTATATTTTCAGGACAGGCATTGGGACAGATAATTCAGTTTCAGTCTCTGGAGGTAATGACAACACTAAATTTTATACCTCTGCTGGTTATTTCTCAAACCAGGGGATCATTAAAAACACTGATTTCACCAGAATGAACTTCAGGGCAAATCTTGATCAAACCATTAATAAATGGGCAAAAATGACTGCAGGATTCAATTATGTTCATAGCGACGCCAACGAAAAGCCAGATGGAAACTCTTTTTTCTCACCAATGAATTCGGTAACCATTATCGGCAATTTTCATGATTTGTTTACCAGAGATGCATTAGGCAATTTAAAAGCCATCGGAGAACGCGGACGTGTTAATCCGGTTTCTGTTATTGAAGATATCAAGCAGCGCCAGTTTACCAATCGTATTATTGCAAATGCGGGATTAAAACTCACTCCTGTTAAAAACTTAACTATTGATTATACCATGGGGGTTGATAATTCAATCCAAAATGGAACAACATTTATTCCGCCATATGCGTATAATGTAAGTACAGGTTTTTATGGTGGTGGGCCAACTTTAGATCCGTCTTTAAACGGTTATGCAAGTGCGGCAAACGCAACAACCACACTATTTAATAATGAGTTAAACTTCACTTATGATGCTAAGATTTCTGAATTATTTAGTTCAACAACTCAGCTTGGCGGGTCTTATCAATATCAAAAAGACCTGTATAGCTTGCTAAACGGACGAGGTTTAGCCCCCTTTGTTCAGGTGGTAAACGGAGCAAGTACTGCTTTGCCTAATGTTGATAGTCGTTCAGAATTCTCAATTAGCGGCGCTTATTTACAACAAAATTTTAAATATAAGGACCATTTGTTTGTAACCGGTGCCATAAGAGTAGATCAATCTACTGTATTTGGGGAAGACAATAGAACGCAGTTTTATCCTAAAGCTAACGTGAGTTATGTATTGTCATCTGCCGATTATTGGAAAGATTTTGGCGTATCATCATGGTGGAATGCTTTCAAATTACGAGCAGCTTATGGCCAGTCTGGAAATTTAACAGGGATTGGCGCATACGATCGTTTCAACGTTTATTCGCCAAATGCCCTAAACAGCAAAACATCATTAACATCGTTAACGACGCTGGCGAATACGGGTGTAAAACCAGAGCGTCAAAAAGAGCTCGAAATCGGTACAGATATGTCCTTTTTTAATAATCGTTTAGGTTTAACTTTTAGTTATTATAATAAAAATGTAACTGATTTATTATTGCCTGTTGTGATTGCTCCAACAACTGGTTTTTCTAGCTTGCTAGATAATATTAGTGGTACTTTAAAAAATAAAGGTATCGAATTAATGCTTACAGGGGTGCCGGTTAAAACCGATGACTTTATATGGACATCTACACTAATTTACAACAGAAATAGAAATAAAATAGTGGGTTCGGGTGCACAGAGATTAATTGCAACCAATGCTGGCGCACCTGTTTCTATTACTGACGGTTATCCGGTAGGCGTTTTTTATGGAACATATTTTGAGCGGACAACAGATGGAAACATTGCAACAAACGCTGCTGGTATTCCTTTAACTGCCGGTCAAGCCGCCAATAATGTTTTGCGCAAAGTAATCGGCGATCCAAACCCGGATTATACAGGGTCTTTTGTTAACGATTTTACCTACAAAAAATTAAGCTTACACATTCAACTGGATGCTGTTCAGGGAGGAGATGTTTGGAATGCAGATTGGCGAACACGGCAGGGTGTGGGTAATGGAAAAGTTGCCGAAGCAGAGCAGATGGGTCAATTGCCTAGAGGCTATGTAGCTGGTGCATACAATGTAGAAGAATGGCGTATTGATGATGGGTCTTTTGTGAAATTAAGAGAGATTTCGTTGAGCTATAATATTGGTCAGGTTAAATTTATTAAAAGCTTAGCCATTAATCTTAGCGGAAGGAATCTCATTTCGTGGGATAATTACAAAGGCTATGATCCTGAGTTGAACTCTGGTGGTCAATCTACGATCCTGAGAAATATTGATTTCGGTTCAGTACCAATTCCACGTACTTTCTCATTGGGTTTACAAGCAAGATTCTAATTTAAAACTGTTGTTATGAAAAATTTAAAATCAAGATATATAGGTTATACATTTCTGTTTACTATAGTGGCTTTTTCAAGCGCTTGTAAAAAGGAGTACTTAAATCCTAACGCCGCTACGGCCAATGATGTATTAACCTCGGCAAAAGGTTTAACCGGCGTTACAGTAGGTTTACAGAAAAATTATTCCACAACTCGGGCTGGAATTCTGTATGCAACTATTACTTTAAGTGGCTTAACCACAAATGAGTTAATATCCATTAATACCGGTAATACCAATGAAGAAAGATTGGCAGCTGGAGGTGTACAGGTAGATGGTACCAATTCAGTATTGCTAAATGTTTGGGCTGGTGCAAATAAAATTATTTATGATGCAGATAATGTAATTAATAATGCTGCTAATCTTCCGGATAAAAACTACGCAGCGGGTTTAATTGCCTACGCAAGTATTTTTAAAGCCTTGGCTGTGGGTAATTTATCAGAGTATTGGGAAAAGGTTCCGGCTGGGACAGGTCAAAATGTTACCTTTATTAGTCGTGTTGATGGTTATAATAAAGCAATTGCGACCATTGATAATGCATTGGCGGTAGTTGCAGCAAACTCGATAAGTACATCGTTTTTGGGGAACATTCCATCAGGAGTAGATATTCCAACTACTTTAAATGCACTCAAAGCTCGCTATGCATTATTTGCCGGAAACTATGCGTTAGCATTAACTGCCGCAAATGCAGTTGATTTAACCAAAAAATCAACATTTACATACGATGCATTAAATTTGAATCCCATTTTTGAGATCGCTACCTCTACCAATAATGTAATTCAACCTAAGAATTTAAATTTAGGACAGACTGGCGCTAATATTCCAGATGCAGGCGATGCCAGAATTCCGTTTTACACTGTAGTTAATACAACGGTACGTATTAATGGTTTCGGTGCAGGCACTTTTACCCAGTTTCCCATTTATCTGCCTGGCGAAATGACCTTAATTAAAGCAGAGGCTTATGCCCGTCAAGCTACTCCTGATCTGGCTTCGTCGCTTACTGAGCTAAACAAGATCGTAACCAAAACTGCAGCAACTGATCCTTTTGGAGTTGGGGCGGCATTGCCAGCACTAACTGGACCTTACACACAACAACAGCTTTTAGATCTGATTTACAAACACCGTTGTATTGAGCTTTTTATGTCCGGGTTAAAACTTGAGGATATGAGAAGATTTAATCAGCCTTTAGCTGATCGCAAGCGTAATTTTTTTCCTTATCCTTTCGCAGAAAGAGATAATAATACCAATACCCCTCCTGATCCAGCATTCTAGCAGATGAAAAAGTCCCGATTTTCGTCGGGACTTTTTTATAAAATATTCAATTCTTTTTCGCGGTAACGTGAAAGTGATTCATGATCTAAATCTAACTCCGTTACCAAATAGCTAATGCTTTCTATTGGGCAAACCCTCAACCTTAAAGCAATATCCAATTTCTCGGAGATGCAAAGTACGGCTGTTTTTTTTGCACAGGCCAACATGGCCTTTTTAAGCTGGTTAATTTCCCAGTAAGTATCTGTTAAGCCTTCGTCCGGGTGGATGGCGCTGGTTCCCATCAGGCATAAATCGGCCTTAATTTCCGATAACTGTGTAATTACTTGCCCGCCGTAGGTAACCTGCGAATTTTTTGAAAACAAGCCTCCAATCAAAATTACTTCGATATTGTTGTATTTGGCCAGTTCTACTGCCACCAACGGACTAATAGTGAAAAATGTAGCAGACAGGCCCTGTGGAAGTCGTTTCACAAATTCTAAAATCGTTGTTCCCCCTCCGGTTAAAACTACCATGCCATCTTTTATCAACTGAACGGCTTTTTTGCCAATCGCAATCTTGCTATCTCTGGCATAAACCGTACTATCGTCAAAAGAGCTGTGATAAGATTTCGATAAAGCACCTCCATGAACCTTGTAAAGTAGGTTTTCATCAACAAGCTCTTGTAAATCCCGTCTGATGGTATCTTCCGAAACATTAAGCAGTTGAACCAGATCAGAGGTTAATACACGGTTGTGTAAGTTAATCTGTCGCATGATGAAGTCGTGGCGTTCTTTTTTCAGCATAAATCATTTGATTTTCTACGAATGTATAAAAAGATTTTAAAAATTATATTGTTTGCGTGTTTATGCGTTTTTGTGCGATAAAATTTTGTCTGTTAGCACAATAAATCTTTTCTGAATGTTTTTTTTATCAAAAACATTCATCATATTTACTTAACTAACATCAAAACTGCGGTAATTTGCGCGTTTGATAAACCGGAATACAAACAACAACTTCTAATAACCACTTTCTTACTAACAAATTATGAAGAAAAAACTATTCTTTAGTTTTATCGGTATGATTATGCTGTATGTGCAGGTTTTCGCGCAACAGATAACGATTACCGGTAAGGTCAGCTCCGCTGATGGCCCCATTCCCGGCGTTTCCATCCGGGTGAAGGGAAGTACCGTGGTATCACAATCCAATGGTGATGGAAATTATTCGATAAAGGCCTTAAAAACCGATGTATTAACATTTTCTTATGTTGGATACAAAAGTGTTGAAAGAGCTGTTGGTGCAAATAGCAAGATTAATGTGATCCTTTCTGCCGATGCCAGCAATCTTAATGAGGTTGTAGTTACTGCTTACGGGATTGATCGAGATGCTAAATCGTTAGGCTATTCTACCCCAAAAGTTTCTGGCTCCGAAGTCGCAGAAACCCAGAGGAACGATTTCTTTGGAGGTTTGCAAGGCCGTGTTCCGGGTTTATCGATTAATAGTACCAATGGAAACCCAGGAGCCTCTGCACAGATTGTTTTGCGTGGATTTGTATCCATAAGTGGCGATAATAATGCATTGATTGTTGTAGATGGTGTACCGATCAACAACAGCACATTAAATCAAACAAGAGAGCTGGTTTCGGGAGCCGCTAACAGAGACCAGGATTATTCTAACAGGGGGATGGATATCAACCCAAATGATATCGAAAGTTATGTAATTATGAAAGGGCCCGAAGCCACAGCGTTATATGGAAGTGCAGGTGCGAGTGGTGCAATTTTGATTACCACAAAAAAAGGTAAGGCCGGCCGCGGAAGTATTAATTACAATAATTCGTTTAGGGTAGAGCAGTTGAATAAGTTTCCAGAAATACAGACTAAATATAATTCCGGGCTTTCTAATGGAGTTTACGATGGTGGAAGTTCTAACTTTTTTGGACCAGCATTTTTACCAAGTACACCACTTTATGATAATATCCATAATTTTTTTGAAACAGGGTTTACACAAAAACACAACTTGTCTTTTGAGGGAGGAACTGAACAGTTCTCTTATCGCTGGTCTAACGAATACACCGATAGTAAAGGAACAATCCCTACAACCAGTTATAGGCGGATATCATCAAGAGTAACTGCTGTTGGCACCATCTCACCTATACTGAAATTAACAAGCACTTTCAACTACATCAATTCTAATAACGATAAGGCAAATAAAGGTACTAACGGATCTTTGCTTCAGTTGATGCGGTTTAGTTCTGCATTTGATGTTCAGAATTATCAAGATATCAGCGGAAATAGGATTTTACATCTGGCAAGTATCTATTCGGAATTCGATAACCCACTTTGGGATGTTGTTAAAAATGTGAATAACGATAAAGTTAACAGGTTAATTGCAAATACGAATGTGGAGCTAAAGCCTACAAAATGGTTAAGGATTAATGGAATAATTGGAGCTGATATTGCCAATACCAAGGGATTGTCGGTATATCATGCTCAATCTTACCGTGGCTCGGGTTCTGCCGCAGCCCCGACAGGCGGAACGGTAATGACCTATAATCAACTTACCAAGGTATTTAATGGATCGTTGACGGCGAGTGCCAAGCATAAATTTGGTGATTTTAACAATACCTATGTTATTGGCGCTACTTTTAATGATTATAATTCTACTACCGATTCTCAGCGTGGTACGAACATGTACGATCCAAATTTTTACAGTATAAATAATACACTGCCAACAACACAGCGTACATTAACCTATGTAAACCGCTACCGTACAGTCGGTGCTTTTGCGCAGGCCATTATGGGCTACAAAACCTTATTGTATTTAACCTTATCGGGTAGGGTTGATGGTGCTTCGCGGTTGATGCCTAACAATCCATATTTTGCCTATCCATCAGCAAGTTTGGCCTTTAACTTTACCGATCTTGCCAGTGTTAAAACAGCTTTACCATGGCTGGATAACGGTAAGTTTAGAGCCTCATATGCATTAACAGGTAAGGAGCCCTGGAGAGAATATTCTACAGGTACAAACTACGAAGCGAAAAGATTTACAGGTGGTGGTTATGCCTACTCATACTATGGCGGTAATCCGGATTTAAAGCCCGAAGTATCCGAAAATTTCGAAATCGGTACTGAAATGCAATTCCTGAAAAACCGGATCGGACTTGATTTTAACTATTACAATCTTTTAAGTAGAGATCAGATCATTAACCCGCGCTTAAGCTATGGTACAGGTTTCGTTTTAGAGATGATGAATGGGGGTACGGTGCGTAACCGTGGCATCGAAGTACAGTTAACAGGTAATCCGATAAAAGGAAAAGATTTTAACTGGAATACTACTTTTAACTTTACCCGCAATCGTGGCGTGGTACTATCGCTGGCAAATGAGCTCCCGGAACTTTACGAATCTGATACCTGGGTAATTGGTGAAATCAGAAGCGCAGTTCATCCAGGCTACAGTACGGGGGCGATTAGCGGAACCAGGTTTGATAGAAATAATAGAGGAGATATCTTGATTAATACGTCTTCTGGCTTGCCAACAAGCTCTGATACACAATATTATCCCATTGGAGACAGGAATCCAAAATTTACACTAGGTTTTGTGAACAGATTTAGTTACAAAGGCTTTAATCTCTCCTTCTTATGGGATTTAAGATATGGTGGCGATGTTGTTAACGGTACCGAATACGCATCTTACACTAAAGGAATTAGTTTGAAAACTCTAGACAGAGAAGTGCCTCGTGTAATTAAGGGAGTTTTAGCCGATGGATTGCAAAATACGGACAATCCTACGGTTAATACGATTGCAGTAACACCCTTTTATGCCTCTAACTACTATTCCCTGAACGTTTCGCCAGAGATGTTCGTAGAGCGGAACATCAAAACGCTGCGTTTAAGGGATGTTACGCTGGCATATGATTTTCCGCCATCACTGGTTAAACGCATCGGATTTATCCAGAGCTTTGGTGCATTTTTTACCTTAACCGATTCGATATTGATTACCAATTATTCAGGTGGCGATCCGGAGAGTAATGCAAATTCGCCAGGTGTTGGGGGTATCGGTGGTTACGGTATCGACTATGGTAATGTTGGTAAACCGATAGGTTTTAATGTAGGATTTAGGGTTAAATTATAGTGAATAACATGAAAAGATTATATAAACTATATATTGCTGCGGCAGTATTATTAATGGCCGGAGGGTGTAAAAAATACCTCGATATCAATACAAATCCTGCCGTGCCTCAAACCACTAAAGCAGAACTGTTGCTTCCTCCAATTCTATTTCAGATGACAAACGGAACCTCACAGGATTATCGTTTTATCTGGAAAATTACGCAAAATCTTATTGGTGCATCAACTGATGATGCATCTATTGCTTTTGAAAAACACACTTTCGTGCGTTCAAGCGATAATGGAGGCGTAATCTGGAGAATGACCTATGTTGATTTGGGTTTGAACCTTGAAAATTTAATCAATGATGCAGTTGCCAATCAAAAATATGAGTATGCTGCAATTGGTTATGCAATTAAGGCCTGGGCTTATCAACAAACAACTGACCTTTATGGCCCAATTATTCTGGATGAGGCTTTTACACCAGGAATGTTAAGGTTTCCTTACCATGATCAGCCAGAGGTATATGCAAAAGTGCGTTATTATTGCGAGCAATCACTCAAGTATTCTACAATGAAAAGTCCGCTTAATTATGCTACACAATTGGCGGGCGTTACAGGCGATGGGATTTACAAAGGCGATATGGCCAAATGGAGAAAATTTGTGTATGCAATTTATGCTTTGCAGTACAGCCATCTGGTCAATAAACCAGAGTTTAAAACCATGTATGCCGATAGTGTTGTTAAATACACCAATTTATCTTTTGCCAACGAAACAGAATCGGCAACGGTTTATTTCTCTGCAGCAAGTACCGATGATACCAATCCATTCGGACCCACTTTGGGTTATATCAATCCTTCAGGACCAACATCCGCCTATTATGGACGGATTTCGACCACGATCTTAAACTATCTTGCAGGTGGAGTGAGGGGAGTGCCTACCACAAATCCAACAAGTTCACTCGATCCAAGGTTGAGCAGGATGTTGCCGGCAAGTACAGCTACAGCTACTTTGGGCAGGTATATTGCCGGTCTTCCAACTCAGGGAAGCAGTACATCTGGTCTTCCTATTGTTTTTGGAAGCATTCCTGCTGGAGCTACTACCTACAATGGGAAATATATTTTTGCCGATGCAGCAAGATATCCCATCATGACCTATTCGCAATTACAGTTTACTAAAGCAGAAGCGTTGTTTTTACAAGGAAAAACTGCGGAATCTTTAGTAGCATACAGAGCTGGAATATCAGGGCACATGATTTTTTGCAATACCTATGGCAGGGCTTCTAAAGCTCCCGATCCTTTGATAACTGATACCGAAATTAACAGTTATTTAAGCTCAAAGGAAGTGGCGCAAATCCCTGATTCATTATCCCTTGCCGACATTATGGGGCAGAAATATATTGCGCAATGGGGCTGGGCCGGTTTAGAACAATGGTCTGATATCAGGAAGTACCATTACAGTGCAACGGTATTCAGACAGTTTTATCAAATTCCTAAGGCCGACCTTCTTTTAGGTGGGAAATATGCTTATCGTTTCAGGCCACGTTACAATTCTGAATATGTTTGGAATAGTGAGGAGTTACGCAAGTGGGGTGGACTAGACGTTGACTACATGACTAAAGAAACCTGGTTTAGCCAGCCATAATTTTTAATTTAAAAAATATCAAGATGAAAATATTTTCTAACTTATTTGCCAGCCTGTTTATTGCAATGGCTTTAGCTGGCTGCACCAAAAATGTACTCGATTATGGTGAAACCGAAAAATTAACCGGCGACCAGGCTTTATTAAAGGTGAACTATGCCTCTTACTATTATAACAATAGGGCAATAGCAATTAAAATTAACGATAAAAGGGTTAGCAGTGTAATTACCGCACGTACTCCTTTTCCCGGCGGTGGGTATAACACGGGAGGCAGTTCTACGGCAGATTTTCTTGCTGTAAGTCCCGGTAATCTAAAACTATCTATTATTCTTCCCAAAAAGAAGGATGATGGAACTGATTCGGTTGTGTTATACAGTACAACCTTCCAGATAGAAGCAGGCAAAAATTATGTTGCGCATATTACCGATACCGCTGCGAATACCAAGAATGTTTTAACTCAGGAAAGTTTTATCAGGCCGGATACAGCCTATTGTAAATACCGGTTTATAAACTTAATGCCAAATGTACCATCTGTAGATCTATATTACGGAACCAGTGCAACCGATAATGCAAAAGACTCGCTCATTGCAGGCAACGTAAATTATTTAAACATTACTAACGAAATTACATTAAGGTCTGCGCAATCAAAAACCTGGAAAATAAGGCCGGCGGGAGCAGCGATAACGTCTGCAACGGTTCTGGCGAATTATACCAGTGCAAGTACTTTTTTAAACAAAAGGGTTTATACCATTTTCGCTAGTGGCTATAGTGGTATCACAACGGCACCACGTAGACCTTACGTATCGTTCTTTTTAATCAGATAGATTATAACTACAAATGAAAAAGCCAACCAATAGTGGTTGGCTTTTTCATTTCCCGGATATTTTAGCGGTATAGAAGGAATAGTGGATAAGCAATAACTGCTTAATAATCAGGTAATGCGCTTTTTTGCGTGTTTGTGCGGTAATATAGATGTTGCAAAACTAAATTTGTTTTTTTTAATCAAATAAATAGTGATATTTACTTAAATATTGCTGTTTTATGCGGTATTAAGACTAAACTACAAAACAATTCTAAACTTACGTTTATGAAAAAAAAATTACTATTAATTTTTCTTGGTACGTTTTTGTTGCTGGCCCATGCCATTGCGCAACAAATTACCATTACGGGTAAGGTTACATCAGAGGATGGCCCTATACCCGGCGTTTCTATCCGGGTAAAAGGAAGCACTGTTGTTGCGCAATCTTCCGCCGATGGAACTTATTCTATCAAAGCCGCCAATGGCGATATATTGGTGTTTTCTTACATCGGTTATGTAACTGCAGAAAGAACCGTTGGCGCAGGTAAAACAATCAATGTTAGTCTGAAAACAGACGCTCAAGGGTTAGATGATGTAGTTGTGGTGGGTTATGGAACTCAGCGCAAAGGCAACTTAACCGGAGCAGTCTCTACCATTGATGTGAAAAAGACGCTGGAGGGCAGGCCAATTGCCGATGTGGGCAGAGCGCTACAAGGTGCCGCATCTGGTTTAAGCGTAACCGTTCCAAGTGGAGAAATTGGCTCTGACCCAGTAATCAAAATCAGAGGGCAATTGGCGTCATTTGCAGGTGGAAGTTCTCCTTTGATTTTATTGGATAACGTTGAGATTCCAAGCATCCAATTGGTTAATCCAAATGATATCGCCTCTATTACCATTTTGAAAGATGCAGCTGCAGCTTCTATTTATGGTGCTAAGGCTGCTTTTGGCGTGGTATTGATCACTACTAAACAAGGCTCGGGATCTGATAAGCCATCGATCAATTACTCAAATAATTTTTCTTTCCAAAATGTTTGGAAAGATTTAAAAATGGCCGATGTAAACGGTTTAAAGTATACTGTTGATGCCTCTGAAAGGATTGGTGTAACTACTCCGGTTGGCGCATTTTATTATGTAGATAGGGCAAGTTACGAAAAAGCGGTTGCATGGAAAGAGAAGTATGGGAGCACAATTGGCCCTGACGACCCGACCGTGTTTGGTAGAGATTGGTATGTTCAGGGAGCTGGTCTGAAAATGGGGGTTAGAACCTACAACCCTTATGATTACATGATCAAAGAATGGGCACCAACCCAACAACACAACCTATCAGTTGGCGGTACTACCGGGAAAACATCTTATAATATCGGACTTGCATTGCTTGATCAGAGTGGCATGTTAAAGCCGGCAAAAGAAGATCGTTTTACACGCTACAATGCTTCATTTAAAATTTCAAGTGAAATCAACAAATACCTTACCATACGCGGCGGCGCATTATATTCACGGAGAAATAAACAGTATGCCTATACCACAAGCTCCACAACAGCCGATCCGTGGTTATATTTGTATAGATGGAGTTCATTGTATCCATTGGGAAAAGATGAAAATGGCGATGCCATCCGCAGTCCTGAGAGTGAGGTTGCTTCGGCAAATACCGCTAATATATTGTTAAATTATGCCAATGTAAATTTGGGATCTACAGTTAATATCTTAAAAAACTGGAAAGTAGATTTTGATTATACTTTTACCAACCAGAATGAGGATTGGAAAAGACCAGGCACAAGATTTACCGCAAGAAACTCTTGGGTAGCGCCTAAAGCGCGTTTAGATGCAAGTGGCGCACCTGTTTATGTAAACGATCAGGGCCAAGTGGTATCGAGTACCACGGCTGGCGCAATTGCAGCTTATGATCTATCTATGGATATGTATACCACACCTGGGTCAAGCCCCGATCATTTTGCCAGATCTGCCACAAGCTATTTTAGCCATACCATTAATGCTTTTACTACTTATAGCTTAAACCTTAAGGAAAACCACGATTTTAAATTTATTTTGGGTTTAAACCGGGTTACTTCTACTGCTGAATCCCAGTTTGGTCAAATCACCAATTTAAGTGATATCATTAACCCACAGTTTAGATTCGGTACCGGAGTTCAAACCGTACTTCCATCTAGCGCAGTAATGGGCATTATCCCAGGTGGGATTAACATTCCGGGATCAGATAAAAGATGGGAAGCACAATTGGGATATTTTGGTCGTGTAAACTATGCTTTTAAAAACAAATACCTTATTGAAGGTAATCTGCGTTACGATGGTTCTTCTAAATTCCCAACCGATTTGCAGTGGAGATGGTTTCCGTCATTTTCGGCAGGTTGGGTAGCCAGTGAAGAAAGTTTTATGGCCTGGACTAAACCACTCCTGAACCAATTAAAATTCAGGGGATCTTGGGGTTCAATAGGCGATCAGACCGTACCAAACAATTTATATATAGCCACTATGCCAAGCGGACAATCGAGCTGGATTGGTGCAAACGGTGCCAAAGTAAATTATGTAGGTACACCTGATGCAATTAAAGAAGCAATTCAATGGCAGGATATTGTAACTACCAATCTGGGGCTAGACGCAACCCTTTTAAATAATAAGGTAAATCTTTCTTTTGATGTTTTTCAAAGAAATACCAATAATATGATTGTGCCGCAGGAAGGCATTCCTTTTACTTTTGGTGCCGGGGCGCCACAGGGAAATTTTGGTGCCCTACAAACGAGAGGATGGGAGTTGACCTTAGATTTTAACCACAGGTTTAAAAATGGTTTAGGGATTAATTTCAAAGGAAATATTTCTGATGCCAAAACAAGGCTAACCGAGTATGGTTCCGGAACACAAGTGCTTAATAATTATAACGGAAAAGATATTGGTGAAATTTGGGGCTACCGTACCGATAGGTTATATCAAACAAGCGATTTCGAGTTGGATGGCTCGGGTAAACCAATCTTGATTACTCTGACATCTGCTGAAAGTAAGTTAAACGCAGGTAAACAAACTTATAAACTAAAAGCTGGACCAAATGGCGAAAAACCAGTTTACCAACCATTTTTACAAAATTCGGCTAACTTCCGTTTTGGTCCTGGTGATGTTAAGTTTAAAGATATTAATGGCGATGGCGAAATCAGTAATGGAGATGGCACATTGGCCAACCACGGCGATTTAGAAGTAATCGGAAATTCTAATCCGAGCTACGAGTATGGTTTTAGATTGGGCGCCGACTTTAAAGGCGTTGATATCAGCGCATTTTTTCAGGGTGTAGGTAGCCGTAAAATTTGGGGTGCTGGATTTTTAGCTATCCCAGGCTTTAACTCTTCCGATGGTGCAATGCCCGAAGCTATTGCGGGCAACTATTGGACGCCACAAACGCCAGATGCTTTTTACCCTGCTGCTTATAACAATGCAGCAAGTGGAACTACCAATAACATGCAGGTTCAAGATCGCTATCTGTTAAATATGGCTTATTTAAGATTGAAAAATTTAACAGTTGGTTATACTTTTCCGCAAATGTTGACCAAAAAAGTAGGTATTAGCTCACTTAGGGTATATACGGCGTTAGAGAATTTCTTTACCTGGGATCATTTGGGCGATTTGCCTATCGATCCGGAGAGTGTTAGTGGCTATTCGATCTGGGATCAGTCAAATTATAACAGCGGTCGTACAGGAACCGGAATCCCAGCCTTTAAGAGTATTTCTTTTGGTGTTCAGTTGAATTTTTAAAAATTAAGAAGATGAAATATTTTAAATACATATATGGTTTGCCGGTTATGGCCTGCCTACTTCTGGTGTCTTGTAATAAGGATGTTTTAGACCGTCCGCCCTTAACATCTTATGTTGATGGGCAATATTGGCGTGGAGAAGATGATATCCGCATGTACGCCAACAGCTACTATCCGAACTATTTTAACGGTTATAGTACTGGCTTTGGAGTTGATTATACACCGGTTAGGGGTTATACTTTCTCTGATGATTTAACAGGTAAAAATGTTCAGATTAACTTCGAAAATAGTGTGCCTACTACAAGAGGTTCTGTTTCTGAAGCAGCTGATTGGTTGGGTACCTATGCTGGTCCAACTTGGGATTTTGCCTGGATCAGAAAATCGAATGTAATGCTTGCCCGTTTAAACGACGTAGCGAAGCCTAAAATTACTACTGAAGCTTATAACCACTGGACAGCAGTTGCCCGTTTTTTTAGGGGTTTTGAATACAGCCGTTTAGTCAGTGTTTTTGGCGATGTGCCTTATTTTGATAAAGAGCTTTCGGATACCGATCTGGCTGCTTTATATAAAGATAGAGATGCCAGGGGAGTGGTTATGGATAAAGTATACGATGATTTTAAGTTCGTAATGGCTAACATGCGCGAAAATGACGGGGCTCAGTTTTTAAATAAATACATTGCTGCTGCTTTTATTTCAAGATTTATGTTATTTGAAGGAACTTATGAGCATTACCATGGTTTAGATGCGGCAAGAGCAAAAAAATATTTAGAATTTGCTGTTGAGGCAGGCGATTATGTAATCAATAGCAACAAATATAATTTCACCCGCGATTTTAAATCACTGTTCTCGAGCGATAACCTGGCAGGGCATCCGGAAGTATTGCTTTATAGAACTTACGATGCTGCTTTAACGGTTACACACAGTATTGGTTCTTACCAGAATGGAACAGAGGTTGTAGGAGTTGATGCAAATTTAGTTTTGATCAAATCTTTCCTGCTAAATGATGGCAAAGTATGGCAAAACTCTGCTGTTACCGGAGCCAGTTCATTTACAATTGCCGATCTGGTAAAAACGAGAGATCCACGTTTTGAAGCATCGTTTTATGATAAAGCCCTGGTTCCTTCTGCAACTTTACTTTATGGGTTTAAATTTGCTTCAAGAGAGGCTTTAACTTATATCGGAAAAACTTATCCTGCCGCTTGGGGCAGTAACACCAATACAAGTGATGCGCCTGTAATGCGTTTGG
This sequence comes from Pedobacter sp. R-06, assembly GCF_049913135.1. Lineage (NCBI taxonomy): Bacteria > Pseudomonadati > Bacteroidota > Sphingobacteriia > Sphingobacteriales > Sphingobacteriaceae > Pedobacter > Pedobacter sp. R-06. Next base: position 5,915,975 of record NZ_CP183977.1, read on the forward strand.
CAGAAGTCGTGTTAAACTGGATAGAAGCCAAAGCAGTATTGGCTCAGTATTTTGGTGGTACGGCAGTAACGCAGGCTGATTTAAACAAATCAGTAAATGCAATCAGAAACCGGCCCTTAGATGCTGCGGCAACTGCAAAAGGGGTATTAAAAACAGCTCCATTAACGTTGGGGGCACTTCCTGTTGATCCGGCTAAAGATGCCGATGTTCCAGACTTGATCTGGGAAATCCGCAGGGAGCGTCGCATGGAGTTTGTGTTCGAGCATACCCGTTTGCTGGATTTAAAACGCTGGAAAAAATTAAACAATATGGATTTCAGTACCAATCCAGACTATTTCTTGGGGCCATGGGTTAATGTACAAACCGAGGCCGCAAGTTATTTAACTCCTGCTAATGCAACAGCCCGAAATGTCAAGGTTAAAAAGGCGGATGGTACCATTGTTACCTATGATGGCACAAATGCTGCGGCTATGGTAGGTTATTGGATGGTTACCAATGCGACAAATAGAAATGCATTTACAGATAGGGCTTATTTAGCCCCAGTAGGGCAGGCGCAGATTATTCAATATCAGGAAAAGGGCTATAAGCTTACGCAAACTGCAGGCTGGTAGTGCTTTAGGTATTTTTTGAATTTACTATGACCTCCTCAATTTTTAGTTGAGGAGGTTTTTTTATGCTTATTATTTCGTGCTGAGCCACACCACTTTACCATCCATTGTACTTGCCAGTATATTTTTACTGTCGATCACATTTACGGTATTGATCATAGAGTTGTCTATTTTGTGCGCCCAAACCGTGCTTTGTTGTTTGGGATCTATGGCATAGATAACACCGTTTTTTGTGCCAAAAAATACCTTCCCGTCTTTCTCTATCAACATGGATGGTACATGTTCATATCCAAAGCCTGCATTATATCGCCAAAGTATACCCGGATCTTGTGCCTGTGCTTTATAAGCTACGATTTCGTCCTGCATGGTTTTGCCATAAATGATGGTGCTGTCTGCAGATTGTCCGATCGATTCGCGAACTGTAGCTTCTTTGTTTCGCCAAAGTGTACTGCCGTTTTTTGCATCAATCGCAGTTAAATAACGGTCTGGAGCTGCAATATAAATTATCCCGTTATAAGCTACAGGCGTTACCATAGCTGGCGAAAACATTCTGTTGCCCTGGCCATTGTTCCATTTCCACAACAAGTTTCCGCTGTTAATATCAAGTGCGTATAGATGCCTGCCCCATGAGCCAAAAATAATCTTGCCCTGATAAATAAGTGGCTTGCCCACAACTGTCCCTTCTACCTCTTTAAATGCCCATATTTCATTTCCTGTTTTAACATCCAATGCCCTAAAGGTATTATCGCTGCCGCCTATGTACACCTTTTGCCCGCTAACTACCGGAGAACCTAACACCGAATTAGTTGTTTCTTTGTGCCAGATTTCCTTTCCTGTTTTTGCGTTTAATGCGTAAATCGCGCCATCACCTGAACCGAAGATAACCATATTGTTAACAGCAACTGGTGATGAATAGATTGCGCCTTTGGTTTTAAATGTCCATACTTTCTTTCCGGTATTCTTGTTTAAGGCCTCAATTAAACCTAAGCTATTGCCAAAAATAACATTGTTTGAGGCATAGGTTGGTGTGTTTACCACGTTGGCATTAGAGTGATAAGTCCAAACTTCTTTTGTGCCTGAATATTTACTGTTGATGGCAAAATCGGGACGATTATATTTTTTTGAATCGGCCTGGAAAGTTTTTAGTGCAATTTTTCGCCATACCGGAAGAATATCCTGGGTTGGTTTTTTAACCTGGAAAAAAGCACTATCCCTGGTCATGGTTACAATGTTGTATCCTCCAATACTATCCTTTGCCCTTAGGTTAGAGCGGCCCATGGTAGCTTCAATACCTTCAAAATTATAAGGATGATTATTGTGCCCATGGCCGCAAATGGCATACTGGATATTGTATTTCTTTAACTTATCTGTTGCTTCGTACCAGTTATCCAAACTGTTATCCAACGGGTAGTGGTTGGCAAAAATAATGGGCATACTTTTAGGCGTTGCTTTAAGCACACTGTCAAGCCAAACAGTAGCATCTCTTGGAATGTGCCCATCGCTCATCCTTACGTAAGGACCAGATGCACATGCTATAAAACGGTAGCCGTTATGATCGAAAATAAATTTATCACCGCCAAACGCTTTGATAAAATTTACACCCCCTGATTCTGACCATCCGGTATCGTGGTTTCCAGGGATAATGTGATATGGTTTATTTAATTTTGATAGGATATCTTTAGCTAATTTAAGCTCATTATTGGTGCCCATTTCGGTGATATCGCCTGTAATGATCACAAAATCGATGTCATTCAGCGTATTTAAATCAGCAACAGTTCTGTTAAGATCTTCTTCGCCTGTTGATGACCCCACGTGGGTATCAGTTACAAAAGCATATTTAAAATTTTGGGCTTTTACAGAGAGCGAGAACAGGACAGCAAACAGTAAAAGAATGGATTGTTTCATTTGTTTTTCGTTAAATTGTTTACTCTAAAAATCGGTATTTTTAGGGGCTAAATGGAGCTGTAATACCAATATTACATGTTTACATTTTGAGCAATCACCAAGCTTTATGTAAAAAGGCTGAGATGGTTTCTTTTGATAAGAAAATATTCTTGATATTTAAGATAACTGAGTGTTAATCTGTCTTTTTTGTATTAATTCATCATTTTCTAATCCCTAATTAATCAATTTTATGAAGAAAAAACTACTATTCTTGTTTCTGGGAGTGTGTTGTTCAGTTGGGCAGGTATTCGCCCAGCAAATCACCATTTCCGGTAAAGTAACATCAGCAGATGACGGTACGCCGTTGCCCGGTGTTTCTGTAAAGGTTAAAGGATCAACAGCCGGAATCAGCACTGATTCTGACGGGCGTTACACGATTAAAGCCACCAGCGATCAGGTTTTGGTTTTTGTATATATCGGTTCGATAACCGAAGAACGTCCTATTGGAGATAACAGGATAATCAATGTTCAGCTAAAACAAGATGCCAAAACGCTAAATGAGGTAGCCGTAACAGCATTCGGGGTTAAGCAGGAAGTAAGAAGCTTAGGTTTCTCTACCCAGAATGTTAAAGCCAAAGAAATTGTCGATTCGCAACAGCCAAACCTGGTTAACGCGATGCAGGGAAAGGTAGCTGGTGTTCAGATTACCAATTCGAGTGGTGCACCTGGTTCTTCTGCAAATATTATGATCAGGGGAGGAAGTTCGTTAAGTGGAAACAACCAGCCACTTTTTGTGGTTGATGGTATTCCTGTTGACAATACCACACCGGTAAGTCAGGCAGGGCTTGTAGCCAGTACCGCTCCGGCATCAAACCGGGCCATCGATATTAATCCTGAAGATATTGAATCGTTAACAGTACTAAAAGGACCTGCAGCTGCAGCACTTTATGGAATCAGGGCCGCTTCGGGTGCCATAGTAATTACCACTAAAAAAGGTTCGGGCGGTGCGGCAAAGATTACTTATCAGAACACTTTTTCGTTAGATAATGTAAATCAGTTACCAGAACTGCAAGGTAAATATAAACAGGGTGAGGCTGGTAATTTTAGTGCAACTGCACCAAACTCCTGGGGCCCCGAATTTGCAGCCAATGAAACGGTTTACGATAACCTGAAAAATTTCTTTAAAACTGCTTTCTCCCAAAGTCACGATCTTTCGGTAAGTGGAAGCTCTGAAAAGAGTACTTTTTATACCTCTGCATCACTTTTAGATCAGGGATCAATTGTAGATAATTCTGATTTTAGACGAAAATCATTCAGGATTAATGCGGACACTAAAATTGGCGAAAAACTTACAGTAGGTGGTTCGGCCAACTATGTTCGTACCGATCGTACTTCGGTGCCGCAAGGGAGTGCAAATGGCACTATGGGTGCGTTATATTGGCCACGTAATGATGATATGGCCAATTATTTGAATCCAAATGGCTCGCAAAGGGTCTTCCCCGGAGGTAATGACAACCCTTACTGGACCATCCAAAACAAGCCGATTACCAGTGGCATTAACCGTTTTATAGGAATAGCCAATATCAACTATAATCCTTTTAGTTTTTTAAATTTAACCTATCGCCTGGGCACTGACTTATACACCGAGAATTTTAAGGCGGTACGCATGCCGGGTACTTTAGAAGCTGATGCACTTAAAGGGGCTATTGGTCAAAACACCAACACCAATCAGATCACCACCTCAACTTTTATAGCTACAGCAAAGAAAACTTTCTGGGACGATTATAACTTCAGTCTGGCTATTGGTAATAATATCGAAAATACAAGGGTGCAAACCTTAACGGCTAATGCCATCAATTTTATAGATCCGACTTTTCCAAGTATTAACAATACTGTTGCTACCGATCGGTCTGTTTCTGAAACCCTAAACCGCAGAAGAATTGTAGGTGTATTTGGCGATTTTAATTTCGACTGGAAAAATATTGTTTATGTAAACCTAAGGGCACGGAACGACTGGACTTCTACCATTCCGGTGGGCGATAATGCTTTCTTTTATCCGGCTATAAGTACCTCTGTAGTGCTGACCGATTTATTGAAAGAACTCAATCTGAAAACGGATGATCAGATTTTTTCTTACGGAAAGATCAGAGCTGCCTACTCCAATGTAGGTAAAGATGCGCCACCTCATGTAACCACCACCTCACTTGCAGCGGTTACCAATACTTTTACTATTAATCCACGTGGTTTTATCACGAATGCAAATAATCCATTTGGTAACCCCACGCTGGTGCCTGAGTTTACCAGGGCATTTGAGGTTGGGGCAGATTTAAGGTTCGTCAAAAACCGCTTCGGTATCGATTTTACTTATTACAGAAGTAAATCCGATAACCAGATATTGGCAACAAGGGTTCCACCATCGGCAGGAGCTTTTCTTACCTATTTAAATGGTGGGTCCATCCAGAATAAAGGAATTGAGGTGGTGCTGAATGCACAGGCCATTGTTAAAAAAGATTTCAGGTGGACAATAGACATCAACTTTGCCCATAACAAGTCCATTGTGAAAGAGCTTCCGGGAGCTTTAGATCGGGTAGAGCTATCTGATGCGTGGGTGGCTGCCAATGTAGCTCAGGGAGCTGGATTCTTAAATGGAAGCTTATTTGGTATTAATGGTAACGTTTGGAAGCGCAATGCTCAGGGGCAGTTATTACTCGGTAATAATGGTTACCCACAAGTGCAGGTTGCCTATGCTAATATTGGAGACCGCAATCCTGATTTTACTTCAGGGATAACCAATACCTTCAACTATAAAAACTTTGCTTTATCCTTTATGGTTGATATCCGGGTAGGCGGAGATGTATTCAACGCGACTGAAAATTCATTGGTCCGTTCGGGCCTAAGCACAAAAACTTTAGATCGTGGTTCTAAAGTTTTTGATGGTATTATAGAATCTACCGGATTGCCAAGTACTTTGTCAGTCCCACTAAATCAAAATTATTATCAAAACATTTACGCTAGTCAAGGATATGATTTTGTTGAAGATGGTAGCTGGTACAGATTACGGTATGCAACTTTAACATACAACATGCCAAGCAGTTTTTTAGCTAAAACCAAACTTAAAGGTCTGGCATTTACGGTAACAGGTAGAAACCTGATCTTGATTACCAAATATTCGGGAGTAGACCCTGAGGTTTCGGGCAGTGGTGCAGGCGTTGGTGGATCGGGTTCTTTCGGGTTCGATAACCTCGGTATTCCTGCTACACGTGGAGTAGATATGGGTTTAAGATTAACTTTTTAATTGCATCGTCATGAAAAATAAAATAATAATAGCATCATTAATCAGTGGTATGTTTTTAAATACCTCATGTAAGAAGTACCTTGATGTAAATAAAGATCCAAATAATCCTACAAAAATTTCGGCTGCAAGCCGTCTGGTTGGCGCCATCACCACTTCAAACGGTGCTGCATTGTGGAGGGGCACAAGAGAAGTATCAGGGCTTGTGCAGTACGGAACAACTAAATTGCTTACTGGTACCAACCGCAACGCAGAACAATGGCGTTTTACAGCCAGTTATTTTCTTTGGCAAAACGCTTACGTATATACCATGCCCAATTGTGTCGATGTAATCAATTTGGGTGAAGAGGAAGGAAGTCCTTACTTTGTTGGCGCAGGTAAAACGCTGCTGGCCATGAATTTTGGCCTGCTTACCGACCAATACGGTTCGATTGTGGTTGATGATTATTACGATGGCAAAACCCAGCTAAATCTGCTGCCTAAAATGCAACAACAGCAAGAGGTTTACCAACGCATTGATAAATTGCTGGATGAAGCAATTGTTGCTTTTAACAGTACAACAAATGCTACCGGACTTAATGCCAATGGTGGTGACATTATGTTCCAGGGAGATGTAAGCAAATGGAAAAGATTTGCCTGGGCATTAAAAGCCAGATATCTGAACCATTTATCTAAAAAAGGCGCATTGTATAATCCTGCAAAAATTATTGAGGCCTGTAGCAATGCCTTTAATGCAGATGGAATGGATGCACAGTTTGCTTATTTAGCAGGAGGTATCCAAACAGATGAAAACCCATGGTACAGTTGGGGTGGTTTTGTGCTTACCACAACAGATCCGAATAATGCACTTTACGATCCACGTTATTTTGCCTGGAGCCAATTTTTTGTTAATATGTTATCATCGTTTCCGGTTACCAACAACACTTTTCAAGATCCAAGAATAAGCCGGATTATGCAACCTGCGGCTTCAGACGGGCAGTACCGTGGGTTAAAAGCCGGTGCAGGGCTGGCAGGCGGTCAAGGGCTGTTGGCCAACGGACAGGCAGGTGATGCCACTAAAACAAATGGAAATGATTACGGTCGTTTTAGTAATAGTGGATTTTATACCAAACAAACCTCGCCTATCCCTTTCATTACTTATTCTGAAATTAAACTGATTGAAGCCGAAGCCAGGCTGCGATCAAATGATGTTGCTGGCGCACTCGCCGCTTACGAAGAAGGTGTTAAAGCCAATATGCGTAAACTAGGAGTTACCGCAGCGGAAATTAATACTTATTGGACTGCACAGTTGGCAGATGGGCTTGTGGCACATTTTACAAACCTTACCCAAGGTTTAAGCCACATTATGCGTCAAAAGTATATTACACTATGCTTAAATCCTGAAACCTGGGTTGATATGCGCAGATCTGATTTTAGTCAGGCAATTTATGGGCCATCTTTAATTCGCCCGTTGAACCTGAATACGGTTGTTTTTGATGCCAATAATGCAAACCAATGGATTAGGGGAATGGTTTATGAAACGAACGAACAAACCCGTAATCCAGAAGCTGTGGGCGATAATACGGAGAAGTACCGCTTGCTAACACCGCTTTGGTGGGACACTAATTAATAATAATACACTTGAAAATCTCCTTTTTGGGGATTTTCTTTTTTCGATGAAAATTAAAGAACTACTTGTTTTATCCTTTGCGATGGCTTTAATTGTTGGTTGTGCCAAACCAACCTTCCGGACATTCTATAAACCCATCATATTCGACGATCAGCGTAAACAGCTCAGTATCGATTACCTGCAGGTTCGGCACGGCATTAAACAGGATAATGCAGTTATTAAGCCGGTTATGGTGGTATTGCATTGGACAGCCATACCAAGTTTGGAGAAAACATTTGATGCTTTTAATAACCCAACTTTACCAGAAGCCAGAAAGGCGATATCTACAGCCGGTACGCTAAATGTATCAAGTCAGTATCTTATCGATCGTGATGGAACCATATTTCAGTTAATGCCCGATTCTATATTTGCCAGGCACGTGATCGGCTTAAACTATTGTGCAATAGGAGTGGAAAATGTGGGAAGCGAAAGCGCACCCTTAACAAAGAAACAACTGCTGGCTAATGAAAGCCTGGTGAGGTACCTGAAAACCAAATATCCTATCGAATATGTAATTGGGCACTACGAGTACAGGCAGTTTATTGGAACAGGTTTATGGAAAGAAAGCGACCCGAATTATCTTACGGAGAAAACAGATCCTGGAGTTTCCTTTATGAAGCGGATCAGAAATAGATTAAAAGACCTGAATTTAAAAGGAGCGCCAGAGAAAAAATAATCTGGCGCATTCTATTTCTTACAAAATTTTAAATCCTAAACTCAATTGAAACAAGTTAGGTTTTTGGCTGTATTTCTCACTTTTACTGATGTTGGATAAACCAGCTTCGTAGCGTAAATCAACCGAAATGTTACCCACATCTACACCAGCACCTGCTTGTAGGCCCAGCGCCTGGTTTTTGTAATTGTCGAAATCGGTAGCTTGTTGATAAGCTGAGCTAAAAGATGAATTTTCATCCAGTATAAACGAAATAACCGGACCAGCCATTAATCGGAAGTTTAAATTCTTAGCACCAAATTTTGTTCCCAATAAAACAGGAACATCTAAAGTGGTGAATTTTACTTTTCCTTCAGCTGCAACTTCATTCCCATTATCTTGCGTAATGCTGATAAATTTGTTGCCCTTACTTCCAATGTAAGCCTCAGGTTGCACATAAAAACTGGCGCCGCCAATGCGTGCCCAGGCACCGATCTGATAACCTAAACGGTTTTCTTCGCTTGCGAAATCTGCATTTAACTTAGCTAAGTTTACACCTGCCTTAACCCCAAGGTTAAACGTTTGTGCCTTTGATGTTGCCCAACCTAAGGTTAGGAAAACAATAGAGAAGATGATTTTTTTCATGTTGTTTAATTTGTTTTTTAAAGGTTATAAAACCATAAACGATGAGTGGATACATGCCATGGTTTCATTTTTAAAATTTGTGTTAAGGGGGGTTTATGCCCGATTAGGTTTTATAACGCGCTTTTAACACAATTATCGTGCAAAAAGAATCGGCGAATCTCCACTTTTTTTGTCACATCACATAAAAAGGTATTAACCTGAGCAAATATTTTTTACTTTTGCATCAAATAAATATGCCATGGCTAATTTTCAACTTACTTCAGAAACTGCATTTAAAGTAAAAACCAAGTTCTTAAGGAAATATCGCGATCTGGCGAGCGAGCCTTTAGATTTTACTCCAGGCAAAGAAGATCAATTGATTGAAGATTTAATGCGTTTGGTAAAACGCGACCGTACCTACATCGAATTTACCATTCAAAAAGCACTCGCCGATACCAAGGGCAACAGGCTTTAGTCATCTTTCCATTGTTTTCATGCTCTTCTTTTTAGCGTAACGCTTAATTTACGCTTAGTCCAAATCAGCTATTTTTAATATTTATTGGTTTTTGTACATTTACGTTTGTACTCAACTATTAAATAATTTTCCAAACAGACAGGTATTTCATTTAACTTGCTCCAATCGGAATTAAAATATATAAGAAATGAAGAAACTGAAATATGGTCTTTTAGCAGCCGGGTTTGGTGTAGCTGTTTTATCTTTTTCATTTAAAGAAGATTTATTCCTGGTATCTAAAAACCTGGATATTTTTGCTTCACTCTATAAAGAAATCAATATCAATTATGTTGATGACACCAATGCTCCTCAGTTGATGAAAACAGGGATTGATGCCATGTTAGATAGTTTAGATCCCTATACCGAATATGTTCCGGAATCGGAGATTGAAGATTACAAACTGAAATATGTGAGCACTCAATATGGTGGTATTGGTGCAGGTACTGTTTTTATTGATGGCAAGCTGTTTATCAATGAAGTAAGCGAAGGTTATCCTGCAAATAAAAGTGATATTAAAGCCGGCGATCAGGTGGTGAGTATCAATGGGATTGCCGTAAAAGGTAAAGACCGTCAAGAAATTAGTCAGTTATTACGCGGCCCGAAAGGAACGCCGGTAGATTTGTTGGTGATTAGAGATGGAAAAGAAATCACTAAAAAACTTATGCGCGAGGAAATAAAACAACCTAATGTTTCTTACTCTGGAATGGTTGGCGATGGCATCGGTTATATAAAACTCGATAAATTCCTTGAAAATTCTGGACAAGAAGTTAAAGATGCACTTTTGTCCATCCAAAAAGAAAATCCAAAAGGTGTGGTTTTAGATTTGAGAAACAATGGCGGAGGTATTTTGCAGGAAGCGGTTAAAATTGTGAACCTCTTTGTGAATAAAGATCAGCTTATTGTAACTCAAAAAGGAAAAAATGTAGAGAAAACCATTGCCTATAAAACACTTTTAACCCCGGTTTCTACTTCGGTTCCGCTAGTAGTGCTTGTAAATGGAAATTCGGCCTCAGCCTCAGAGATTGTTGCGGGTTCTTTACAGGATTTAGATCGTGCCATTGTAATTGGGCAACGTAGCTATGGCAAAGGCTTGGTTCAGCAAACCTTCAACCTGCCCTATAACAGCCTGGTTAAAGTAACTGTGGCTAAATATTATACCCCATCAGGCAGGTGCATCCAAAAATTAGATTACGCACACAAAAATGCAGATGGTGTTGCCGAACGTTTTGCCGATTCGACCATGGTAATGTACCAAACCAAAGCAGGAAGGAACGTGTACAGTGGTAATGGTGTTTATCCCGATATCGTGGTAGATGCCATGAAACTCAGCCCGATTACCATTTCAATGCTTAATAAAAACCTTTTCTTTAACTACGCAAATCAATACAGGAAAGAAAAACCAAGTTTGGCATCGGCCAAAACTTTCCAGTTATCTGATGCAGATTATACTGCATTTTCTGGCAGTTTGGCCGATAAAGATTTAACCTACCTAAGCCGTACCGAAAGGTTGCTTTCCGATTTAAGGTTAGAGGCCGAAAAGGAAAATAAATCTGCTGAAGTAAAAACCGATCTGGAGAATCTTAAATATAAACTTACTTCGTCTAAAAAAACCGATCTGATTAGCCATAAAGCAGAAATAAAAAGAGTTTTAGAAACACAGATTGTAAGCCGTTATTTTTATGAAAAAGGAAGAATTGAGCAGAGCTTCCAGTACGATAAAGAGTTGGCTGCGGCAAAAAATCTTTTTACCAACCAATCGCAGATCCTGGCCATTTTAAAAGGTGATGGAAATTATAAGGTGATTGGAAAGCCAACCAAAGCCACAGCATCAATAGACTAAAACCTAGCCCAAACGATACCGCTATCCTTATGAAGAAATTAACCCTAATATGCCTTGTGCTGTTGATCGCTTTGCAGTTAAAAGCACAAGATTATATCCCTACTGCCTCAAATTTAAAACAAAGAGCATGGTTTAACGATGCCTGTTTTGGCTTATTTATCCATTGGGGTCCTTTTAGTATACCAGGAAGTGGCGAATGGGTAATGAATGAACGGAAGCTGAATGTTCATAATTATACCAACCTTAAAGATTTTTTTAACCCCATTGAGTTTAATGCCGAACAATGGGTGAGTATGGCAAAGAATGCCGGGATGAAATACATTACGCTGATTACCAGGCATCATGATGGTTTTAGCATGTGGGATACAAAATATTCTGATTTCAATATCATGAATACTCCCTACAAAAAAGATATTGTAAAAATGATGGCCGATGAGTGCCACAAACAAGGCATAAAACTGTATCTATATTATTCACTGTTAGACTGGCGGAGAGAAGACTATCCGCACGAAACCGGCCGTACTGGGCAGAACTCCGGTAGAACAGGCAAAGGTGATTATGCAAGCTATTTACAGTTCATGAAAAATCAGTTAACAGAACTGTTGACCAATTATGGTGAAATAGGTGGGATCTGGTTCGACGGGCATTGGGATCAGACTGAACCAGAAGGATCAAAAGACCGGACATCGCGGATTGATTGGAAATACAACGAAATTTATGGCTTAATCCACAAACTTCAACCGCAGTGTATGATCGGTAACAACCATCATCTTACGCCCTTTGCCGGAGAAGATTTTCAGATGTTCGAACGCGATCTCCCTGGCGAGAATAAATCAGGCTTGAGTTTTCAAAAGGCATCAGATAAACTACCGCTCGAAACCTGCGAAACCATTTCAAATTCGTGGGGATATAATTTGAGCGATACCTATTACAAATCAAATAAAGAATTGGTTCACATGTTGGTTAAAGCAGCAAGTTTAGGTTCCAATCTTTTACTGAACATCGGTCCGATGCCAAACGGTAAAATCCAGCCAGAGTTTCAAGACCGTTTAACAGGCCTGGGCGACTGGCTTAAAATTTACGGTGAAAGCATTTACGGTACAAAAGGAGGATTTATTAAACCACAAACCTGGGGCAGCATTACACAAAGTGATAACAAAATTTATATCCATCTTATTGACGGAAAAACGGCAACGCTTGATCTGGAAAATGTTCCCGTAAAGAAAATCAAAAAGGCATATTTACTGAAAGATAAAAGTCCGGTAAACTATACCTTTAAAAAATCAAAATTAAGCATTACTACAACGTTAAATAGTGCAGAACCCGATCAGGTAATCGTTTTGGAGATTGGGTAACAGGGCTTGCACGAATGGTCGTCATTTCGAGCGGAGAGCAACGCAGTCGAGAAATCTATCTAAACAGATTTCTCCTCCGAAGGAGTTCCTTTGGAACATTTCACTGCGTTTCAGTCGAAATGACGACTGATTTTACAATCTGTCATTGGTAATTTATTTCAGGATCTTTCCAGGCATAAAGATGCTGACCACGAAGTAGCTACAAGACAAATGAAAATACTAACTCTACTTGTAAAACGATTTCAGCGGTAGGTGGGTGGCCTTGAAATATGCAATGCAGTCGTTATATACCTGAACATGGTTATTTCTATCTTTTTCTTGATTTTAGCACAATTCTTCCCCCTTTATGAGAAAATAAACGTAAAACGTTTTACTTTTAGGCTTTAAATTCTAATATAAGAAATTATAAGCACACATGCAGTTCAAGAAAACCTCGTCTATTCTATTTCTAACGGCCTCTCTATTCTCCCTTAATGCAGCTGCGCAGCAGAACACCAAGCTTACCCAGTATGTAGATCCATTAATAGGATCGGCGAAGCATGGACACGTTTTTGTAGGTGCAAATGTTCCTTTTGGGGCAGTACAACTCGGACCGAACAACATTTTTGAAGGCTGGGACTGGTGCAGTGGGTATAACTATGCTAGTAATACGATTACCGGTTTTGCACATACTCATTTAAGTGGTACCGGAATCGGCGACCTGGGCGATATTTCGATCATGCCCGCAACTGGTAAATTATTGCTCGAGAAAGGTAAAACAGCCGAAGACCAGAACGGCTACCTGTCTAAATTTTCGCATCAAAATGAAATTGCCAAAGCTGGTTATTATAGTGTACTACTTGATAAATACCAGATTAAAGCCGAATTAACGGCAACCGAAAGGGTAGGTTTTCACCAATATACTTTTAAAAAAGATGTAGAAAATCCACATATTATTATCGATTTGATAGAAGGTATAGGCTGGGATGCACCTGTATCGGCATCATTTAAACAGCTCGATGCTACCACTATTGTGGGGCATCGTAATTCGAAAGGTTGGGCAAACGACCAACGTTTATATTTTGTAATTAAACTTTCACAACCGATTAAAAGTATTGCCTTATATGATAGCACAGCGGTTAAAAGTGGTATGGCATTATCTGGCAAAAAACTAAAAGCCGCGGTAAACTTTAATGCCATTAATCATGATAAACTACAGATTAAAGTTGCTTTATCTCCGGTAAGCATTGAAAATGCCATTTTAAACCTAAAAACAGAATTGCCAGGCTGGGACTTTGCCGCTACGGCTAAAAACAGCGATGCGAAGTGGGAAAAAGAACTGGCTAAGGTGAAAATTGAGGCTTCAAATACGACCAAAAAGATATTTTATACCGCTTTGTACCACACAATGGTGGCCCCATCACTTTTTAACGATGTAAACAAAGATTACCTCGGTACAGATAAAAAGGTGTACAAAAAGGCCAGTTTTAATAATTTAACTACTTTTTCACTATGGGATACATACCGTGCGGCAAATCCATTGTACACCATCCTGCACCAGGATAAGGTAAACGATGTGGTAAATACCATGCTAGCCATCTATAAACAACAGGGTAAACTACCTGTTTGGCATTTAATGGGCAGTGAAACCAATACCATGGTGGGCTACCATGCCGTTCCGGTTATTGTTGATGCTTATTTAAAAGGGTACCGTGGCTTTGATGTTAACCTGGCATATGAAGCGATAAAACAATCAGCTATGCAGAAAACAGATGGCATCGAATACATTCAGGAGCTTAAATACATTCCAGCGGATAAAATAAATGAATCAGTGGGTAAGGCTTTGGAGTATGCCATTGACGATTATTGCATTGCACAAATGGCTAAGGCGCTGAATAAAACAACAGATTACACTTACTTTAGCAAAAGATCGAAACTGTATAGTTTATATTTCGATCCGAGCGTTCAGTTTATGCGCGGTAAACTTGCCAATGGAAACTGGAGAAGCCCATTCGATCCCTTTTCATCCAAACACCGTGAAGATGACTATGTAGAAGGAAATGCCTGGCAATATACCTGGTTGGTGCCGCAAGATGTAGAAGGACTGATTAATCTTTTTGGAGGGGATAAAGCTTTTATCAATAAACTCGACTCGCTATTTACCTTACCCTTGGATTTGGGAACCAACGGTTCGCCTGATATTAGCGGATTGATCGGTAATTATGCGCAGGGAAATGAACCCAACCACCACATTCCTTATTTATATACTTATGCAGGCCAGCCATGGAAAACTGCCGATCTGATCCGTAAAATCGACAAAGATTTTTATTCTTCAAAACCCGATGGCTTGTGTGGTAACGAAGATGTGGGCCAAATGAGCGCCTGGTATATTTTCTCAGCAATGGGTTTCTACCCTGTAAATCCGGCAAACGGGGCTTATATTTTCGGAACGCCATTGGTTACTGATGCGAGTATTTCGCTGCCAGGGAATAAGAAATTCAATATAAAGGTTGTTGGTAATAGTGCGGAGAATAAATATATTCAGAAAATTGTGCTGAATGGCAAAGCTTACACTAAATCATATATCCTGCATAAAACCATAACAGCTGGCGGAAATATGGAAATTTATATGGGCAATAAACCATCAGCAAGCTGGGGCGTAAAACCTGGGGATAGACCAACATCCGGAAAATAATTCCAGATGAAAAGGAGGTTATATTGTAAGCCTGGTTTATCTAGATTTTGTCACTTTGAGCTTGTCGAAATGCCCATCATGGTGTTATGGAAGGTCCTTCGACAAGCTCTCCACAGGAGTCCTTTGGACAGGATGACAATGCTATATTTATAATACATCCTCATGAAAATTAACCATAACAAGTATCAAATAAAATATCTTAAATAAATGAAGAAAATATTTCTACTTTTTTTAATCTGTTCAGCTTTAATTGTAAATGCACAACAGCGTTACGAATTAAATTCTGGTTGGGTATGTACCAATATCAAAGATGCCAATGCTTCAGGCTTAGAAATCTCGAAAGCTGGTTTTCCTGTCGGCAACTGGATGCAGGCGACCGTTCCGGGAACAGTATTAACCACTTTGCTGAACAACAAAAAAGTACCCGATCCATTTTATGGAATGAACAACGAGAAAATTCCTGATGTGTATAAAACCGGTAACGATTATTACACCTATTGGTTTGTAAAAGATTTTGAAGAGCGTGCCGTGGGTAACGAACAGGTTTGGTTGCAGTTTAGGGGAATAAATTACAAAGCCGAAATTTATTTGAACGGAAAAAAGGTTAATCCGAAAACCCAGGTGGGCATGCACCTTAGGGCACAGTACAACATCACTAAACTTTTATCTCCGAATGGGAAAAACAGACTTGCCGTTGTCGTTTATCCACCAGATTTTCCTGGTAACCCGAATGGTGGACAGGGTGGAGACGGCACCATTGCCAAAGGTTTAACCACACAATATACAGCGGGCTGGGATTGGATTCAGCCCACCCGCGATCGCAATACAGGCATTTGGGATAAAGTGACCATCGAAAAAACAAAAAACATCAATATCCTGAATCCACAGGTAATTACCCTGGTTCCAGGCAAGCGCTTACCAGAAGGGAAACAAAATCCGGCTACCGTTAAAGTTTCGGTTGAAGTAGAAAACCCAACAGGTCAGGCGGTTTCGGGTACTTTGCAATATCAAATTGCCGGAAAATTGGTTAAACAGCCAACTACTATTGCAGCCAATAAAACAACTACAGTCAAACTTCCTGATTTACAGCTCGAAAATCCTAAATTATGGTGGCCAAGCGGATATGGGCCGCAGAACCTGTATGATGTGAAGATCGAATTTATAGCAGCCAATCAGGTTTTGGATCAGGAACAGCTTAAAGTAGGTGTTCGCCAGATAGATAATATCTGGAACGAGCACACCAGGAGCATGGGTGCTTTTGTTAACGGACAGAAGATTTTTATTAAAGGTGGTAACTGGATTATCAGTGATGCAATGCTCCGTTTTAGTGATGCCCGTTACGATGCTGAAGTTCGTTACCATAAAGATATGAACCTCAACCTGATCAGGATCTGGGGAGGAGCAATTTTAGAAAGACCTGAATTTTATAACGCCTGTGATAAATATGGTTTGCTGGTTTTTCAGGATTTTTGGTTCAGTGGCGATTGCAACGGTCGTTGGGTAGATCCTATGAAGAAGGAAGACCAGTGGACGAGAAGAAATTATCCTGATGATCATCATTTAACCTTAACAGCTATTGAAGATCAGATCAAGATGATCAGAAACCATGCTTCACTTGCTTTTTGGTGCGGAGGGAATGAGATTACACCACCAGAAGATATTTTAGAACCTTTAAAGAACGATATTCTGCCTCGCTTAGATGGAACGAGAAAACTTTTTGATTTCTCCAATAGCGACGAAATGTCTTTCAATTCCATTGGTGGAAACGGTGATGGTCCTTATGGCATACAGGATATTAAAACTTTTTGGGGGACCAGAACATTTCCTTACAATTCGGAAGTAGGTTCGGTAGGGGTGGGCGACTACGCTTCCTTGCTCCGTTTTATCCCAAAAGAAAACCTGATTGCACCGCAATACAAAGCCAAGCCCGATTCGGTATGGGATTATCATAAATACATTTCTTACGAGCAATATCTTAATCCATATGGTAAACCAAAAAGTGCAGAAGACTTTGCAATGAAGGCCCAATTGGCCAATTATGATCAATACAGGGCACTAATGGAGGGTTTCTCCAACAAAATGTGGGATTGGTATACTGGTTCTATCATCTGGAAAACCCAAAACCCCTGGACAGCCATGCGTGGACAGATGTACGATTATTACCTTGATCCTAACGCCTGTTTATATGGTTTAAGGAAAGGAAGTGAGCCTTTGCATGTGATGATGAATCCTTTGGATAGTATGGTTACTATCGTAAACAATGGTTTTACTACCAAAAATAACCTGATGGTACAGGCTAAAGCGTATGATATGGACGGAAAAGATTATTTCTACTCTCAGGCCTTCAACTCGGTTGGTCCATCTTCGGTGAGAAGGCTTTTTCCTATGAACGAGTTCTTAACCAAACTGGATAAAAAAGAAGGTGTATTTGTTTCTTTAAGGATTTTAGACCAAAAGCAAAATATATTGAGTGAGAATATTTATTGGCTTCCTGGAAAGGATGGTGAATATTCAGGCTTAAAAAGCATGAAAAAAGCACCGTTAAAAGTTTCAGCTATTGATCAGAAAAGCGGCAAGGTGACGGTTACTTTAAGCAATGCAAATGGAAATCCCGTAGCATTTTTTAACCGTGTAGCCTTAATAAATGGTAATACTGGCGAACGTGTACTTCCTGCTTTTTATGATGATAACTATGTAAGTATTTTACCTGGTGAAAGTAAAACGGTAACGGTAGAATATAAAGGTAAACAAAGTAATCTGGCTGTAGAGGTGTACGGCTGGAATGTAGAAAAGCAGAAAGTAAATATTCAATAGTACAAGACCTATCAGGTTTAATTCGTAACTTATATTGTTTTTAATGACCTCATTGAAGGCTGCGCCATTTCGAAACCTGATAGGTCTATAAATATAATTTTTATTGATAGATTTTTTTTGGAAATGATGGGTTCTTTTTCAATGGCGGACAGCAGTCCTGCTATCGCTGCAAGTCCTCGCTGCGCTCCGGGCTTTACGCTTTATCAGGTTTATTAACAAGGGCCGCTGCTCCAGATCACGATGGATCCGTGTTAGTGGATTAAAAATCCAAGGCACGGAGAGTCGAGATTGCAAATCTCGACTAACAAGAAATTCAGGGCTATTAAAAACAAAAAAAGGCGACACTTTACGTATCGCCTTTTGCTTTAATATGTTTTACAATCTAGCTTACGCCGTGTAATTTTACTTTTAATCCGTCCATATTATTATTTAACTGCAACTGGCAGGCTAAACGCGAATTTGGTAACAGATCAGGCAAAGTATCTAACATGGCATACTCATCGTCTGTCATTTCGTTAAGTTTTTCTTCGCCTTCTAACACATCAACGCAGCAGGTAGCACATAAGGCCATTCCGCCACAAGTAGCTAGAATATCGTACTCTGATGCTTTTAAAAACTCCATCAGGCTTAAGCCCATGTCGGTTGGTGCAACGTGTTCAGTAACCGAGCCATCCGGCTCTTGCATATATATGTTAATGTTGTTTTCCATTTTTTAGTTCTCTTATGATTTGTAGCGACAAATATAGGAGAAAGCTTAAAATTCTGAAACTCCGTTTACCGTGGTATATTTCATGGTATATTTCACACCCGGGTTCATGTAAGAATAAGCACTGTGGCTCATTAATGCAGCCTCGTGGAAACCACAAAGAATCAATTTTAGTTTGTTGGTGTAAGTGTTGATGTCGCCAATAGCATAAATTCCAGGGATATTTGTCGAGTAATCATCAACATTAACCTCAATTGCACTTTTATTGATGTTTAAGTTCCAATCTTCGATCGGGCCTAATTTAGGGCTTAAACCAAACAAAGGAATTAAGTGATCGGCCTCTACCACAGTTTTTTCCATGGTACGGTTCTGAATAATTTCAACTTGTTCTAATTTGTCAGTTCCCTGTACAGCCTGAAGGTTGCTGTTTAAAATCAGATTGATTTTACCGCTTTCTGCCAATGCCATTACTTTAGCCACCGAATCCGGGGCACCACGGAAACTCTCGCTTCTGTGCACCAAAGTTAATTCAGAACAAACTTCTGCTAAGTAAATGGTCCAGTCTAAAGCAGAGTCGCCACCGCCGGCAATCACCATTTTTTGATCGCGATATTTCTCCGGGTCGAGGATCATGTAGTTTACGCCCTTACCGTTCTCAAATTTCTCTAAATTTTCTACAGCAGGTTTACGCGGCTCAAAACAACCTAAACCACCAGCAATTACCACAACTTTGGCTTCGATAACGGTACCCATATTAGTGGTTAAAACGAAATCGGCTTCGCCACGCTTTTCTAAACCTTCAATACGCTCGCCTAAAGTAAACGTTGGATGGAAAGGTTTTGCCTGCTCCATTAAGTTATCGATAAGTTCCTGGGCCAACACAGAAGGATAACCAGGGATATCGTATATCGGTTTTTTAGGGTAAATTTCAGACAGCTGACCACCAACCTGAGGTAAGTAGTCAATTAAATGGCAACGCATTTTTAATAAACCGGCTTCAAAAATGGCGAATAAACCAACCGGACCAGCGCCTATTACGGCTATATCAGTAGTGATCATTAAAAAAAATTTGACGCAAAGTTACGAAATAAAGTATTATCAATCCTGCTATTTAGAAATATTCTAGATAATTTTGTAATCCTGTTGTATTCAATATTTTATATGCTTTGCATTAGTGTAAAGCAAAAGTTAAGGGTTTTTAGTGGTTTAAAGCAAATTATAATTGGTCTATGGATTTAGTGGGAAAATAGATGGAGGGCTTTGTAAAAGTAGTTTATGTAACAATGTATCACGAGATTTCGTCATTTCGAGCGGAGTAAAACGCAGTCGAGAACCCGAAGGCTCAGCGAAGCTAAATCTACCTCGATAGATCTCTCCATTTCGCTACGCTCCAGTCGAGATGACGAATTTTTAGGGGGTTCAGAATGACAAAAACGCGCTACCAACTCATCCCTAAATTCTGAAACACAAAGCTCCACACATCGCTGGCTTCTTCAATCAACTTTGTAGTGGGCTTGCCTGCGCCATGGCCAGCTTTGGTTTCTATTCTGATTAAAACAGGGTTTTCACCTTTGTATTTCTCCTGTAAGGTTGCTGCAAATTTAAATGAATGTGCTGGTACCACGCGGTCATCGTGATCTGCTGTTGTGATCAATGTTGCTGGATAGTTAACGCCGCTTTTTAGGTTATGGAGCGGTGAATATTTAATCAGGTAATCGAAATCTTCCTTTTTGTCGCTACTTCCGTATTCAACTGCCCAACCCCAGCCAACGGTAAATTTATGGTAGCGCAACATGTCTAAAACACCAACAGCTGGTAAAGCCACTTTAAACAGATCAGGTCTTTGGGTCATACAGGCACCTACCAATAGTCCGCCGTTGGAACCGCCCGAAATTGCGATCTTAGATGGATTAGTATACTTCTCTTTTACCAGGTATTCGGCTGCGGCCATAAAATCGTCGAAAACGTTCTGTTTTTTCGATAACATTCCGGCTTTGTGCCAGGCTTCGCCATACTCGCTTCCACCACGTAAACTCGGCTGTACGTAAATGCCGCCACGCTCTAAAAATAGCATCCGTGAAAGACTGAATCCAGGTGTTAAACTGATCTGGAAGCCGCCATATGCATAAAGATAAACCGGGTTGTTACCGTCAAGCTTGATCCCTTTTTTGTGTACAATAAACATCGGTACTTTTGTGCCATCTTTTGATGGGTAAAACACCTGCCTGGTTTCGTAGTTATCGGTATTGAATTGGAGTCCTGATTTTTTATACAGTATTGATTCTGCTTTGTTTACATCGTAGCGGTAGATGGTGCCTGGAGTAGTGAAATTGGAAAAAGTGTAAAAGAATTCTTTATCTTCTTTGTAGCCGCCAAAGCCGTCGACGGTACCAATTGCAGGTAGTTTTACTTCGCCGATTTTCTTTCCTGTCAAATCAAACTGGATAATATTGGTACTTGCATCTTTTAGGTACGATGCCCAAAGAAAACCTCCACCGGTTCCAATGCCTTCCAAAGCCAGTTTAGATTCAGGAATAATTTTTTGCCAGTTCTTAGTATCTGCATTTTTTGGATCAACCAAAACCACCTGTTTGTTTTCAGCACCCAGATCGGTACTTATCAATAGTTTATCGCCTATATTATCAACAATGCTATGGTTGTTTTCATAACCCTTAATCAAAGGTTCGATTTTGCTTCCCTGTGCTTTTAAATCTTGATAGAATAATGCATTGCCTGAGGTGCCGGCGCTGGCGTAAACTATTAGAAAGCGTTCGTCTTCGGTAACATTGGCACCGAAATATAAATTTGGATTGGTTTTATCTTCAAAAATTAACTGATCATTTTGCTGCTGATCGCCCAATTTATGGAAATACACTTTTTGGTATTTGTTGGCTGCAGAAAGACCGGTTCCTTTAGCGGGTTCGTCAAATTTACTGTAATAAAAACCATCGCCTTTCCAGGCTGCTCCAGAGAATTTGGTCCATTTCAGCTCATCGGCTAATTTGGTTTTGCTAGCTATTTCTATTACGTAAATATTGCTCCAGTCTGATCCTGCCTGTGCAACCGAATAGGCCAGGTATTTTTTGTCGTGCGAGAAGCCCAAAAGCGAAACAGCTGCTGTTCCATCTTTTGTGAGTGTATTTGGATCGAGAAAAAGCTCTTCCTTACCTTCTAATCCTTTTTTAATAAACCAGATACTTTGGTTTTGAAGGCCATCATTTTTAGTGAAAAAATAATATTCGCCAACCTTAAACGGCGCACTTTCTTTAGGGTAGTTCCATAATGCTGTTAAGCGCTTTTTAATGTCGGTACGGTAAGGGATCTGCTCCAGGTAGTTTTGGGTAACCTTATTTTCGGCTACAACCCAGGCTTTTGTTTCAGCCGAGGTATCATTTTCTAGCCATCGGTAAGGATCGGCAATTATGGTTCCGAAATAATTATCTTTTGTGCTGTCTTTTTTTGTTTCAGGGTATTTCATCAACGTTATTTTTTCTGCAGGTTTTTTGCCTTGGTTGCAGGCAAACAGACTTAATGCAAATAAGCTCAATACAATTTGCTTTTTCATGGTTTAATTGTCTTTTTTTATGAAGATGGTTCGTATTCAAAAGATTTATACTAATATATGTTTTTACCTTCGGGATGATTGTACTGATTTTGAGATTTCACAGATTGTGATTTTTTTCCTCTGATCTTTCTGCTTTAGTCTTTAAGCTTTTTGCTTTCGGGGTTTTCACCATTGAGAAATTAAGGGCATTAAGTTTTTGTCACGGAAACACAGATTTTGGCTCCATATTTAGTCTTTGGTTTTTTCCTTTGGGTTGATTACACCGATTTAGGGATTACACCGATTTGTTAAGGCGATTTTAGTTTTAGTGTTCTTACTTTAGTCTTTAAGCTTTAGTCTTTGTGTTTGGCCTTTCTGCTTTAGTCTTTAAGATTTTACCTTCGGGATGATTACACAGATTTTAGGATTTCACAGATTATAGTCTTTAAGCTTTTTGCCTTACCTTTGAAAATCCATGGCAAAAAATATTTACTTCGCTTCCGATTTTCATTTAGGCACTCCAAATTATGCCAAAAGCCGTGCCCGTGAAGCGCGCATTGTAAGTTGGTTAAATTTTATAGAACCAAATTGTGGCGAACTGTTTTTGATGGGCGATATTTTCGATTTCTGGTTCGAGTATGCTAAAGTGGTCCCGAAGGGATTTATACGTTTACAGGGAAAATTGGCTGCCATGGCCGATGCCGGGATAAAAATCTATTTTTTTAAAGGTAACCATGATATGTGGGTGCGCGATTATTTCACGCAGGAAATTGGCATGGAAATCATCAGCGATGAACTGATCATGGAAAGAGGCGGCAAGAAATTCTACCTGCACCACGGCGACGGCTTAGGCCCAGGGGATAACAAATATAAATTCTTAAGAAAGATTTTTAGAAGCAAGTTTTGCCAATGGCTATTTGCCCGTTTGCATCCGAATCTAGGTATCGGTATTGCAAATGGTTGGAGCCAGGGGAGCAGGGCAGCACAAACCGAAAAAGAAGTTTTTTTAGGTGAAGACAAGGAATGGTTGGCCATTTATGCCAAGGAACAGTTGCAGAAAGCACATTTCGATTATTTTATTTTCGGACATAGGCACCTGCCGCTCGATATCGATTTGGGCAAGGGAAGCCGGTATGTGAATATTGGCGAATGGCTCAACTATAATTCGTACGGGGTTTTTGATGGCGTGGATTTGAAACTGGAATACTATAACCCAAAACCGTAATATTTTGTTTTTGGAAAGCAGCGTCTGTAGCTTTTTTAAATGTTCGTCGGGCTTTTCGTTCTAGTCCCCGATGAAGAATCGGGAGCTGCCACTTCATCCAGTAGCTATCGGATCCCGTTTAGGTACATCAGTTTCTGCTGCTATTTGAGGTCGTATGGTGCCTAAAATGCACTGTTCTTTATTCCTAAACCTGATAGAACGGAAAGCCTGGAGCGAGGAACGAGTGAGGACTTGAAGTGATAGCGGGGCTATCGGCCTCCACTGGCTCAGAACCGTTCGTTTTCAAATTGAACTGTAACGATTTCAATTTATGTCTAAGCGATTAGCCAATTAACCATCCTTCCCAAACAAACTAATTCAGCTTTTTTCCTTATTTTTGCATTTCCTGAATTTTTGGGCCTATACCGACCGTCAGGAAATTTCAACAAGAATAAATATGTTAGATAAATTAGAAGCTATAAAGCTGCGTTGGGAAGATGTGGAAGAATCGTTGAGTAATCCGGATGTAATACAGGATATGAAACGTTTTGCGGCTTTAAATAAAGAATATAAAGACTTGGGCAAAATTGTGGATGAATATAAAATCTACAAAAATGTGATGAGTAATATTGATGCCAGCAAAGAAATTTTAGCTACTGAGAAAGATGCTGAAATGCGTGAGATGGCAAAAGAAGAGCTCGATCTTTTGTTAAAGCAACAGGAAGAAATGGAAAGTAATATCCGCTTGATGTTGATTCCTAAAGATCCAGAAGATGCCAAAAACGCGGTATTCGAGATCCGTGGCGGTACTGGTGGCGATGAGGCAGCTTTATTTGCCGGCGATTTATACCGCATGTATACCCGTTATTTCGAAACCAAGGGCTGGAAAGTAGAAACTGTTGATGTAACAGAAGGTACTGCAGGTGGTTATAAAGAGGTGATCTTAAAAGTAAGCGGAGATGATGTTTATGGTCAGTTAAAATACGAAAGCGGCGTACACCGTGTACAGCGTGTGCCAGATACCGAAACACAGGGCCGTGTGCATACCTCAGCTGCATCTGTAGCGGTTTTGCCGGAAGCAGAAGAAATTGATCTTTACATTAACCCCGCAGATATCGAACTGCAAACTTCGCGCTCAGGTGGTGCCGGTGGCCAGAACGTAAATAAGGTAGAAACCAAGGTGCAATTAACGCACAAACCATCGGGTATTGTAGTGGTTTGCCAGCAGGAGCGTTCGCAATTGGGTAACCGTGTTATTGCAATGGAGATGTTGCGTAGTAAACTTTACGATATCGAATTGCAGAAAAAGAATGGAGATATTGCTGCTAAACGTAAAACAATGGTATCAACCGGCGATCGTTCAGCGAAGATCAGAACCTACAATTATCCACAGGGCCGTGTTACCGAACACCGTATCGGATTAACGATGTATAACCTGCCAGCCATTATGGATGGCGATATTCAGGAGATTATTGATGCACTTCAGTTTGCAGAAAATGCAGAGAAGATGCAGGAAGGTGCTGTAGGATAGGGAGTTGTATATTTTTTAAAAAAAAGTTTGCGAATTAAGATATAGTCTCTATATTTGCAACCTCGAAAGAGGAAAGAGGTTCGAACTTTAAAGAAGAACAAAAGGAGTGGTAGTTCAGCTGGTTAGAATGCCTGCCTGTCACGCAGGAGGTCGCGGGTTCGAGTCCCGTCCATTCCGCGAAAAGAGTTTTAAATTTAACTAAAAGCCTGTAAATTAAATGTTTACAGGCTTTTTCGTTTTCTGGAAACATCAAATTATAGATCAAGGGATCAGGCGGAAAAGTTTGGGGAATCGAATAAATGCCTGTAATCTTCGTGGCTGAATCGTGACACTTTTACTTTTCAAAAAAAGCGCTGCGAAATTTAATATAAAGTTTTGTAAATCAACATGTAGCACATGTGTGTTTCTCTTTGGAAGTAACCCCTCTGTTCCGGACCAAACCGGGCCACCAATTTGATTATCGGATGATACGCATTTTAAATGCGGAACAGACGGCCATTTTTGCCGAAATGCCCATTCTGTAAGTGATTTTAAGCATAATGTGAATTTTAATATCTTTATTCATCGGAGGATTTCCAGCTTGTCTGAGCCTCCAGGTTTATGCAGATAAAAAGTATGGACTTTGGGCAACATATTTTTTGCTGTTTTAGAAATAAGAGGAGAATAACCGTAGGTTTGAGGATCTTTACAGACTAAAGTAACGACCTTTCCTCCGCCATAAAATTTCAGTTCTGCATCAGTGCAGGGATAGATAAAATTTCTCTTTTCAACCGCATATTCTGCCATCGATTTGGTAAGATCTTTTTCTGCATCTTTATTCCAGGGAGTAGAAGCCGCTTCGTCGCGAATGCTTTGCTTCAGCATTGATAAATATTTTTGCTGATTACCTTCTTCAAGTGTTTTCTTGAAATCTGAATAAAACGCATCCACTTCTTTTCGGGTGTTGGCAGAATTTTGAAGATTCTGGCTTTTGTTCCAGTCAGCTATTTTCCAGTTAATGTCTTTGTTATCAATGATAAAAGATGTTTTGTATTCAACAAAATTTTGTGGCTTATCATCTAATTTTGGAGTCTGATAACTAAGAATCTGCCATTGATATTGCTGCCCTTTATCTTTGGCATCCATCTGATCCAACATTGACATCGGTTCTTTATTTTTCGAAATCTCGACCTTAACAAATGAATTCGAAGAAAGGGAAGGAGCGAACGCGGTTTCATCCTTTTTAGAAGGATAAAGGCGAATGGTAACCTCTTGTTTGCCAGGCTGAAGAATGTACTGATTGAGATTTACCGTCAATCCTGAGCGTTCTCCCAATCCGAAATGACTGGCAACGGGCATGTCGTTAATTAAAATTTCATAAGAACAATCTGCATGTTCGTATTTTAATTTAAAAAGCATTCCTTCCTTTTGATGTTCCAAATGATCCATTTTTTTATTTTCGGTCGCTGTTTCCTTCTCTTTTTTACTTTGTGCACAGGATTGCAGGCTTATGCAAATTCCAAGCATTAAAATTTTAACTATATTATTCGTTACCACCACTGTTAAATTTATAAAATCCTGGTTTCTTATTAGTAAAGAATTTCGTCTATATTCTGTACTATGATGCTGTATTCTTTGAAGGTTAAACGAAAAAGAGGTTTTAACAAAAGCAGCACCTTCCGATACATTTTCAGAATAAATGCGCCATCTATCATAAATGGAGGCCGTAATGTACAAGAGCGCTTCATTCTTACCTGTTTTTTTGCCAGATACGACCCGATTTAATAATTATAGTTTTCTCTTCATATGTGTATACTTCGAAATCAATTATAATAATTTTATCACATATTTGAGATATATGTTAATTACTTTCAGGAAACTCAACGGGTAGGGCTTTCTCAGATACATTGTAATCAACCAATATAGCTTGATTGTATTCTCAAAACCCCGTTCCTCATGGTCTTCATATTGTGTATTAGGCAGCAGTCACCACAGCCTCTATATCTGATAGCTGAATCGAGGTACAAAGATCCAGTTTTGCAAAAAGATTCCATCAAGTAGACGTCATTGAATTTGCACAGAACCTCTCGTTTACCAAAATGTTGCTAGCGGCTGATATTTATTTTTCGTTTAGCAAGTTCTGCAGGCGAATGGCCGAATTGTTTTTTAAAAGCGTAGGAGAAGTGCGATAAGTTTTCAAAGCCAACTTCATAGAAAACATCAATAGGCTTTCTGTGTTTTTCAGTCAGTTGGTAATAGGCAAGCTCCAACCGCTTCTCTGTCAGCCACTTTTGTGGTGTCGTATTGAATGCCTTTTTAAAATCACGTTTAAAAGTTGTCAAACTACGTCCAGTTAAGTAACCAAATTTTTCTATTGGCATATTGAACATAAAATTCCTTTCCATAAACGCTGATAAATTGATTTTGTGCGGTTCTGAAAAGTCGGACAATACATTGTCAATGTCTTTGTTTATGGAACGTAAAATGGTAATGGCTTCTTGAATTTTCAATTTCGACAGGTCTTGTGGCAATTTGTACTCTATATCGAAATAGGGAAGCATGGAAGCGAAAAAGCTGTCCAACAAAGGGCTTTTGGCTAAGGGAATAATGCTGTCGGATTTAGATACCAGAAAAGTTTCGGTATTTTTATGCTCATAAAATGCTCTCAGCACATCATGGGTCAGTTTTACAACAATGGCTTTGTAGGGTAGGTCGTCTTTTTCGGATTTTATTAACGTAGCCAGCCTATTTCTCGGAAACAGATGTGTTTCACCTGATCCAAAGATATAGGTGTTATTAGCTTGGACTACTCTTAGCTCGCCCGACAAAACCCGTACAATAGAATGCTCCTCTGCAATTAGTTCGGTTTTGTGATGAACTGCTTCGATACAGGTGAAAACAATTTCAGCGTGATCATTTATTTGTTTTGTTGCCATACTGTAAAGGTAAAAAAATGAGGCTCAATTGTATGAGCCTCACTTCCCTCGGTTATATTAAATGTCGAACTTGGTGAGTGTCAATTCTTCGCTCATAGTCCAGAGTTTTTGAGCAGCCTCTGCCTCCAATGCAAACGGTGCAACGCCAGGTATTCCAGCTGGACTTTTTTTGCCAGCATCACTGTCGTAGAAATTAGGATTGTAGTCTGCAATTTCAACATCTTCCAAATAAACGCCTCCAATGTTCTGAAGCTGTGGATTCGTTACAGCCCAGACGGCCGTAGCAGCTCCCTGCGCTTTGGTTTTCTGTATTTTTTTCATTGCGGCTTCGGCTTGAATGTTTGGTGTTCCGTCTGAGTTTAATACGCCCATTCCAACCAAATCTTCAAACGTTAAATGTCTGCCCAAATTAGTCTCCAGAATTAGACCAGGATGCAAGGCATATGCCCGGACTCCAAACTGCTGTGCCCTTTTATCAAGTTCTACAGTGAAAAGTACGTTTGCTGTTTTGGATTGGGCATAAGCCTCAAATTTGTTGTATTCTCTTACATTGTAATTTATATCTTCAAAAATAACAGGTGAAAAGTGATGTCCTGAAGACGAAACGTTTACCACTCTTGCTCCATTTGCTTTCGTCAAAGCCTTCCAAAGTTTTGCCGTCAGTTGAAAATGCCCTAAATGATTGGTTGAAAATTGCCCTTCATACCCACGCTCATCACGTTGCAAGGGTGTCCACATAATGCCTGCATTGTTTATAAGCATATGCAGTGATCTGCCTGAAGCCAAAAAATTTTCAGCGAAAGCATTAATGGATGCAGGGTCTGTCAAGTTCAATGTTTCTACTTCTACGTTGGCAATTCCTTGCAGGTTTTCCTTTGCTTTTCCCATTTCTCTGGCGGGAACGATAACCGTTGCCCCCGCAGAAGTCAGTGTTTTCGTAATTTCGAGACCAAGGCCACCGTCGCCACCCGTTACGATTGCGGTTTTGCCAGTAAGGTCAATTCCCTTGATTGCATCTGCAGTTGTTGATGTTGCGTTGAAGCCTGAACCTATCGGCTTTTGTAATACTCCATTATAATTATTTTGTTCCATTTTATTTAAAATATTGTCGAACAAAAGTAGGAAGCAATTTTTCATCAAACTTTGTTTAGAAGTCTTATTTACTTTGTTTATAGGTTCAGTGGTATACCTGCCAATCCTAAATCTGTGATGCTGTGCAGGTCAACGGCTTTATATTCTCGTTAAACAGCTATCAGCAGGAACAGATCAATTTTTCAAAAGTATTTGTCTGTAATGATTTTTCTCGCCATATTGAGTTGGAAGTTGTGGTTTAATGATCATACTGTGTTTTATTTCCGATATAAGAGGCTCAAAAATGATAATAGATACCAGTGGAGGAATAAACCGATATGAAGAATTTGTAGGAAGGGTCTTTAAAATAACGTGTAGTTTTAAGAATTAATTTTGCTTCTGAATCAGACTCTCGTGTTAGCAAGGTGTATTTCATTTAAAAGGGATTGCAATTAAAATATGAACAACATAATAGCATTTATCATAACTTCAGTCGTAATAGTTGGCTTTTTAATAAATTATCTCATTTATAGAAGGATTGTTGCGGTAGCAGTAAGGAGGTTTATTGCTCCTTATTTAACATTACAGGTGTTAAAAATTAAAGAAACCCAATTCACTGGTTTATTTGATAGTGGTGATTTTAATGATAGAGATATAGGCCTAAGCCTTGTACCGGAAATGGGTAAGTTTAGTACCTCTACCTATATCTATGTTTTTGCCGGTGCAGAAAATGGTCAAAAGATTCGTTTCACGGCTAAAATTCAAGTGAGGTTTCTGTTCATTATAAAAGTTTTTTTGAAGAAAGGAAAAGCGAAGAAATAGAGCTACCTCATGTTAGTAGATAGGGTTGTTTTGTAGAAGATTTGAAAATAAGGGCAATGACTATTGCTCTTATTTATTATGGCGAATTTATTATAACTGTGCTAATTATCTAGTGTTCTGCCTTAAATTTTGGATGAATGTAAGTTAGGTGAATGGCTTCTAAAACAGTTATGGAAAATAGCTATTATGGTTATTTTCCTAAACTTACCTTTTAATAAATAAATAGGTAATTTAATACCAGTCGTTTTCGTTGTATAGGTAGGGTTATTCAAGGTATTCAAGCTATTTTGAACTTTCTTTGTAAGAATAGGATTTATTGGAATCAATCAAAATGGACAAAGCAGTGGGTTGACTCTTTTGTTTGATAATCCGACGTTTAATTTAAGATCTATGAGGCAATGAAATTAGTTTATCTTCCGGTATTAAAAACGACGTAAGAACTAGATATTACCCGATCATCTTTTCCTCTTGAAAATAAAATCAGATCTTTTGGTTACAAGAATATAAATTACCAGTTATTTTTAAACTATTCATTTGCAGTCAAATAATGATGAAAAAACAGTGAGCATCCGGTGAGCAGGTTTTATTGTTGCTCTTTATCATATTAATTTACAGGGATTGATGGTATGGATATAAGTCCCGTCCATTCGCAACAAAAGCCTTAACTTGAAAGAGTTGAGGTTTTTTTGTTTAATAATCGTTTTGATTAAAATATTTAGAATGAGGTTCAGTGTGTTACGTAATTATTGGTTAAAAAGTCGATTATTATAGTGATAAACTGGATATAGTGTCTATATTTGCATTCCCGAAAGGGGAAAGAGGTTCGAACTTTAAAGAGAACAAAAGGAGTGGTAGTTCAGCTGGTTAGAATGCCTGCCTGTCACGCAGGAGGTCGCGGGTTCGAGTCCCGTCCATTCCGCAGAAACACAAAATAGCCATCTAAATACTTGATATTTAGATGGTAGTGTCTTTTTTGGGCTCTCTTTGTCCTTTTTACCTTAAATTAAGCCGACGTTGTTATGTGTCTGTAAATTAGATGCTTGCTTTTAAGTTAGGTTTCGAGTTCCATGCAATACTGCTTACACAATGTTTCTCAAGTCTTTTTATTCCTATCCTTTACCTGTTCTAGCGTAATATCCATTATTAAACGAGCGATCAAATTGACAAATTCCTTTTCTGCATCCGAGGCTAGTGCTTCTCCATGCTGTATGTAATATTTTCTTTTTGCCTTGCATTTTTTTATTGACTATTACAGGTACCGCTGCGTAAATATGGTGCAGAAAGTTAATGTTATGTATAAAGATGGGTTGCAGTGTTCATTATCCCAATGAAAGCCCGAATCAACCTTACTTTCCGAAAGACAGTTGATGACCTGCTTTATTAATCTAAATAGGCGACTAAATTTTTATTAAGCTGTTGTAAATCGGTTTATATTTAAGTCTGAAATTAATACTAAGCATGGCAGAAAAACTAATCAGCAAAATACGATCTCTTATTGACCTAAATGAGGAAGAAATAGAGTGCATCAACAGGCTTTTCAAAAGGAAGGAGATCAAGAAAGGTGATTTCTTTTTAGTCGATGGACAAGTATGCAAGCATGCTGGTTTTATTGAGAAAGGATTGATCCGTTATTTTATTAATCATGATGGTGAAGAGAAAACCTACGAATTTGGAAAGGAAAACAATTTTGTATGTAATTATGAAAGCTTTTTGACTCAAACACCATCTACAAAAATCATTCAGGCGTTAGAAGATTCTGTAATACTCCAAATCTCCTTCACTGACCTTCAAATATTCTATCAATCCATTAGTCAGGGCGAACGTTTTGGCCGGATGGTTATTGAATATGTATTTGTACAATTATTACGAGCGCTAAGTTCGCTATATACCGATACGCCAGAATATCGATATCAAAAGCTCTTTACCGATCACCCTGATTTGTTGCAACGTGTTTCACAATATCATATAGCATCATATGTAGGCGTAAAGCCGCAATCACTAAGCCGCATCCGTAGAAGAATATACAATCCGAAATGATTTATTAACCCAGGTGCATGAACGCTGGGTTTGAGTTGCTGAAATTTGTGTCATCATTTAAAAAATATGATTTATGACACAGAAAATTTTAATCACCATTGCATTTCTCACGGGGTTAGGAATGATCTTTATTGGCGCCAGATTCCTGCTTGCGCCCCAAGCAGCCGAAGCGGGTTACGGCATCCATTTTAACGCCCATGGCGACTTTTCTTTCCATTATATAAAAGGCATCCGCGACTTATTTACCGGTTTACTGATTTGCATCTTGATATTAAGCAGGCAAATTAAGGCCTTGGGTATAACGCTATTGATAGGGGCAATAATACCAGCTACAGATATGCTCATTGTTTTATGTAAAGATTATAATGGCGTAGTGCAGGCCATTCCACATATTACTGCAATTCTGGTATGCTCCCTTATCGGCACTATTTTATTAATAAACACAACCTTAAAGAAATCAATATGAAACCGCAGGTACACATCAGTCTGATCAGTTCGGCCGATAACCATAAAGAAAGTATTATAGCGTTTAATATCTTACCGAAAGAGAAAACACCCTGGCATTATCACACCCTTTTCTCAGAGACCTTTGAAGTTTTGAAAGGTACATTAGAGGTTGGGGTAAACAACAAGGTATATCAGTTACAGGTAGGTGACATCGCCGCCATCAAGCCCCATGAAAAACATTATTTTAATAATGTTTCGGCTGATGAATGCTTGATAAGAGTAATAGTCAACCCGGGCAATAAAAATTTTGAAAATGCATTACTCATATCAAAAGGCCTTGCAAAGGACGGCCTGGCGAACGAAGCCGGGACACCCAAAAAATTGGCCGACCTGGCGCTATTTGTGTATTTAAACAACTCGAAAATGGTTGGCTTGCAAAAAATGGCTGCTCCGCTTTTTAATTATCTAGCTAAAAGAGCAATTAGAAAAGGACGTCTAAAAGAGTTGGAAGCCCTCTATTTATCATAAAAACGGTTCAATGAAAGCGCGCTAACCTGATAAGGTATCGCGCTTATTTTCGCCTCACCAATTGCCTAATAATGTTCACACCGAAAAAATGTAGACAAAAGTAATTCTCAGATGCTAACCTGTTCATTATCGAATATTAAGAATCTACTTTCGCATTACCATTTGAGTTGGGGTTGATGGTAATCCCTAAAGCTACTGGCGATGGCTATAATTTGATTTGGGTTACGCTTTACATGCAACGTTCCAATTTTGACTGCGTCTTTTGAACATGACATGGAACTCGTATGAAAAAAAATAATCTTAATTTATCGCTCCTGTACCTCTTCCTGTTTTTAATGAACACTTCTATAGCTGTGGGGCAAAAGAAACCTAAAATAGCATCACCATTGTCGTCTTTTCCGAAGGACCGGGCTAAGGTTTTATTTGTCGGATCTTTTCACTTTCATTATCCGGGTTTAGATTCACATGTTACGGCCAACAGGGAGAAGGTTGACGTGCTTACGGAAGCCAAGCAAAAAGAGCTTACTGAACTGGTAAACTATATTAAAGAGTTTAAACCTACTAAAATTGCAATCGAAGCTTCTCCCGAATGGAATGCAACGAAAAAGCTAAGGGAATACAAGCAAGGCGCCCATAGAGCCGAACGTGATGAGCGGTACCAACTTGCTATGCGGATCGCTAACGAATTAAAAGCGGATACGATTTATTCGATTGATGATGACCCAATGCTATCCGATCTGGTAAAATTGGACTCTTCTTACTTTAACCAATTGTCTAAAGATTACGACTATAAAAGTGATGACCACTATAGTAAAATTTATAAAAAATGGTATAAAAACGACGATAGCTTACGTTTAACCTTGAATTTGTTAGAATACTTTAAGTACACCAATTCGAAAGTTTACCATAGGTTAGCTCATGGCGCCTATCTTGTGGGAGATTTTAAGCTGGAAAATAAAAGAGGCGCCGATATGCTTGCTGTTGGTTGGTATAGCAGAAATTTGCGCATATTTAGGAAACTCCAAGAAATAACAGAAGGGACAACAGATAGGATTTTAGTAATTTATGGGAATGGGCATGGATCAATTCTCAGAGATCTGATAGAAAGTTCACCTGAATATGAGTTTGTGGACTTTGACAAAATAGGACAGTTTTCCAGGTAATATACCAAAAGGCGGATTAAGGGTTTGGTTGTAGCCCCGTTCAGCCAGCGAAAATAATTTTAAATTTAACTAAAATTCTGTAAATCAAATGTTTGCAGGATTTTTTCGTTTTCTGCAGATACCAAATTATTTATTTTTTCGCAAGAAAAAGGTGAGCATCTTAAACGGTTGTTTATAAGATTATTAAATCATTAAACGTCTTTGCTGTAAGTGACAGCATTAACAATTTTGTTTCATTTTAATCATTTTTCATGATAACAAGCATGAATCTAAAGCTAAACGTAAACGGCAGTAGCCCGCGCCACTGCCATTTCCATTAATTCTGTTCCGCTTACAATAACTCACCCATCCCAAATACCGTCAATCCCTTGGCAAATTGTTCGGCTACGGCCTGGTTAGCGGCTTCAATATACTGGCCCGTTATGGGGTCAACTACAGTTCGTAATGGCCGGGTGCCTTTCGGGGCACCGATTAATTTTACAATGGCATCGGCAACATCCTGCGGGTTAGGGTTCTTGGTTTGCATCTCCCCGCCCAATGCGGCTACCATTTTGTTAGGCATACTGGCAATTGCACCATACCCCTCAAATACGCTCTGATCGGATGCAGGGTTGTTCTTTTGCTGCATTTCGGTAGGGAAGGCGCCCGGCTCCACAATAGCCACATCAATGCCTAAACGTTTTACCTCGTAATGCAGGCCCTCGCTTATTCCTTCCAGCGCAAATTTGGAGGCCGAATAAATGGTAGCGAACGGGAACGATACCCGCCCGAAGCCGCTGGTCACGTTGATGATCAGCCCGTCGGCCTGCTTGCGCATAGTGGGCAGTACCTTTTTGATCAGTCGCCAGGGTGCATAAACGTTGATGTCGAATGTAGTGTGCACATCGGCCATGGTAAAGCTCTCGGCCACCCCGGTCATGGCGTAACCGGCATTGTTCACCAGCACATCAATAATGCCTTCTTTGGCCAAAACAGTTTCAACGGCCTGTTTCACGCTCTCATCGTCTGTCAGGGTAACCTCTAAAACAGTGACATTATCTACAGCTGCGAGTGCTTGGGCTTTATCGGCATTACGGCCCTGTGTATCGCGCATGGTGGCGTACACCTGATGTCCTAAGGCAGCCACGCTGTGGGCGGCCAGCCAACCAAAACCACTATTTGTTCCGGTTATCAATACAATTTTTTTGCTCATCTTTTTTATTTTTAAATGAATAAGCAAATGTTGAAAATCGCTACAGAAAAACATTTACCATTTGGTAAAAAGCACCGCTAACGGATATTACGGCGTATCCGGCTAAGCGATTGCTGGGTGATGCCCAAGTACGAGGCCACATATGATAGCGGGATGCGGTTGATCAGCTTGGGGAACGCTTCAATAAATGACAGGTAACGCGTGGTGGCATCTTCTGAAACCAGCGGACTGCGCCGCTCCATGGCCAGGGTAAGGCACTTTTTTACCATGTTGGCCTTCATCATTTCCCAGCCCACAATGGTGTTAGATATTTCGTCCCAGTCTTTTTTGTTAAATACCAGTACCTTGCAGTCGGTAACGGCCTGAACATATTCGGAGGCCACCATCTGCGCTTCAAATTTTTGGTTATCAACTACAAAGTTACCTTCGTCTACAAAGTAATTGGTGATCTCTTCGCCCTTGTTATTATAATAGCAAAAGCGGAACACACCTTCCAGCACGAACGCTACATACCGGGGCACCTTCCCGGCTTCCGACAGGTAGTCGTCTTTTTTGAATTCCAGGATTTCAACCTTGCTCAGCAAAAACTCGATCTGCTGTTTGTTCAGGTCACCAAATTGCAGGATAAGATTTATCATCGCTTCCATCACGTAAAGATAGTATACATCGTAAAGCGGACATTTACCATATGGTAAAAAATGAGGCGAGCCGGACAAATCGAGTAAGTTGTCAGAGCAGGTTTTCCTGCAACGCCTGGTAAACAGTTCTCACAGACGCCTGAAAGCCTAAACTGCGTGCCTGCGAGGCATCGGCGTGCAGATACCAGGGATTGATCAGTGGTTCTGCAGATGAAGCCATCGTTTCGCCAACGAGCTGCAATAATTCGTATAATGTTGTTGGTGCCTCATCTGCGATATTAACCACCCGTCCGTCCATGATCCCTTGCAAAGCCATCATGATTGCCGTGAATATATCGCGATGGTGGATCGTACTCATCCGCATAGCCGGATGAAATTTAGCAGCAACTACATGTTTAGGCAAATCTTCCAGGTGGCCGTCACCATCCCCATAAACAAATGGAAAGCGAAGAACAGACCAATTCAATCCGCTTTCACGTAACTCCTTTTCTGCAGCTACTTTGCTGGCCGGATAGGCATGCTGCGGATTAAGCGCATCGTTCTCCCGACCGGGGTGCGGGTTGTTCATGTTGTAAACGTGGCTGGTACTTGCAAAAATGAAGCGGGCATCAGGGGAGTTGCGTTTTACGGCATCAATCAGGTTTTGTGTACCCTCCAGGTTACTTTTCCAGATCAGGTCCGTGTCCGGTGAGCGGAACACCGCCGCCAGGTGAATGATGGCTTTTGCTCCTTTTACCGCTTTTTCCAGCGTTGCAGGAGCAAACAAATCCCCATCTATAGCCGTTACTCCGGCAGCACCCGCTTTGCCACGTACCAGTGCGAAACAATCATATCCTGCTTCAACAAGGCGGGGCAAGAGCCTTGAGCCTACTAAGCCTGTTGCACCGGTTACCAATATTTTACCAAATTGTCTGTCCATAATTAAATTATTTTAGACAAAGGTGGGGCTAATGTATTACCCGGGTACGGACAAAAACCGCTTTTACAAGGACAAATCCCGGTAAAAGCTGGCTATCGTTTTACCGGTTACTTTTTTAAACAAACGTGAAAAATACCCTGGGTCGTTAAAGCCGAGCTCAAATGCCAGTTCTTTTACCGATGTATTTTGGTGATTATACATACGTCGTCTGGCTTCCATGATTAAACGGTCTGTGATAAACGCCTTAGGTGAAACGCCTGAGTGCTGTTTTACAATCCTATACAAACCATCTGTGCTTAAGGCCAGCTTTTCTGCGATTTCGGTTATGGCAGGTTGATTAGTAAGATGATCTTCTACAAATAGTTTAAACCCTAAAAACTTATCAAGATTTCCTGCCGTATGCTTTTTATGCATTACAAAATAAGCAGCGTTTATTTCTGTAAGCAAGCTGTTCAGGTAAGCCAGAATCAGTTCCGGATCATTATCGGCAGTGCGCAACAACTCA
The DNA here is from genome assembly GCF_049913135.1 of Pedobacter sp. R-06. Classification (NCBI taxonomy): domain Bacteria; kingdom Pseudomonadati; phylum Bacteroidota; class Sphingobacteriia; order Sphingobacteriales; family Sphingobacteriaceae; genus Pedobacter; species Pedobacter sp. R-06. Next base: position 5,953,102 of record NZ_CP183977.1, read on the forward strand.
TCTAAAATCTTGAATGTACTCCAAAGCCTAAGTGCAGCATCGGGTGGGAAACTGATTTTCTGCTGGTTCAGGGGATTGAGCAGGAATGGGAACTTTCCCGGCAATCGGGAAAGGCACTCGTCGTCGAACCCCAGTTTATAGTAGTTTGCGCTATGGCGGATTGTAGCCAGTTGCCTAAGCTGGTGGGGCAAAGCAAAAAAAAGTTCATGTTTGCCAACTTCGATAGTTTCCCCGTCGATAACCTCCTGACTATTCCCATGTAGTACGAAAAGAAGAAAATAATAGGGCAACCGTTGGGCAGAACCGTAGTGTGCCGCAGACTCCGGCGATACATGCCCGAACTCCGGAGAAACGATACGTATAGAGAGCCCTTTGTTTTGACTTAGATTTTCAGGAAAAGTATGTCTGCGCATAACTGCTAACGATTATCATGAAGCAAAGTTACCAATTAACTAATTAGGGTGTGGTACAAATCAGAACCTACAGCTTGTTTCAAGATTACATCCCTTAAATGGTCTTCATGTTCATTAGCCCATTGCCCTAATGTAGCGATCACGGGGATTAACGTCTTACCAAATTCAGTAAGGCTGTATTCTACCTTTGGCGGTACAATTGGATAAATTTTTCTCGAAACCAGGTCGTGTTTTTCCAATTCATTCAACTGAATATTCAAAGCCCTGCGTGAAGCATCGGGAATTTTGCGTTGCAGTTCGCTTGGGCGCTGATGACCGTCATTGATGAACCACAGCAAACGGATTTTCCATTTGCCATAAAGAACTTCTCCAATCAGATCAAGTCCACAATTCAAGTTCGGCTGAATCTTTCTTTCGTACATTTTATAAAGTTACATCTATGTTCCAGATCATGCAATAGGGGAATAATTTATCCCTATACGAATCGTAATGCCGTACTTGTGTAAACTGTTTTTACACCTCAATTTTGTGTTATAAACAATCGTAAAAATGGAACAATTTAATTTCAACAATGAACTGTCAGGCAAGATAGCCTTAGTAACGGGTGGTACAAAAGGAGCCGGTAGAGCAATTGCAGATAGGCTTTTACAAGCTGGTGCAACTGTTATTATCACTGCAAGAAACGCACCTGAAGAAGAAAACAGCAAGTTGCATTTCATTCCCTCTGATTTAAGTAAAGCAGAAGGCGCGCAAAAAGTAGTCAGCGAAGTGTTATCGTCATATGGGAGGCTTGACATTCTTGTAAACAACCTGGGTTCTTCATCCACACCCGCTGGTGGCTTTGCAGCATTAACTGATGAAGATTGGGAATCAACCCTGCAAGCTAATTTGCTTGCTCCTGTAAGGCTTGACAGGGGATTTTTACCACAAATGATAGGTCGAAAAAGTGGTGTAATTATTCACATCGCTTCAATACAAGGCAAATTGCCGCTGTATGATTCTACTTTGCCGTATGCTGCTGCAAAAGCAGGATTGATCAATTACAGTAAAAGTTTATCAAATGAAGTTACGCCAAAAGGTGTTCGTGTACTTACTGTTTCGCCGGGATGGATAAATACATCAGCATCGATAGCCTGGTTGGGCGAGATCGCAAGAAATGCAAATAGTACTGTAGAAGAAGCTCAGCAAGGGGTTATGGATGCATTGGGTGGAATACCTTACGGCAGGCCCGCCGAACCGGAAGAAGTAGCTGAGTTCGTAGGTTTTCTTGTTTCACCAAGAGCCAACTACTTGACAGGAACAAATTTTGTTATTGACGGCGGAACTGTACCGACAATTTAATAACCTCAAAAATAAATAATAATGAATTTACCAAAAGTAATAGCTGAGTTAGTAACAGCACAAAACAACTTTGACAGCGTTGCTTATGCAAAATGTTTTTCCGAAACAGCCGTAGTTTATGATGAAGGCAAAACGCACAAAGGACGAAAAGAGATAGAATGTTGGATTGCGGATGCCAATGAGCGATACCAGGCTACAATGCAGCCCATAAGCTTTGAAGAAAAAGAAACGGAAAGCGTTTTGAAAGCTGAAGCTTCAGGAAAATTTGACGGAAGCCCTATTGTGTTGAGTTATCATTTAGAAATAGCTGACGAATTAATATGGTCATTGGAAATTACCGGATAATGTTACATTTTGCAAGTCAATTTTACAATGAAGATAACAATATACCAGCAACTTTAAAAAATCAAACGGGGAATGATCTGGCGACCATCCCCCGTTCTGAAATAACGCTGGCGGCTGATTAAAATATACGACAAAGCTCCGGGTAAAAATTAAGGGCAGGTTTTCTGAAAAGTCCAACTTATTTTATTGAGCGGTCCATGTTAATGATATTTTAACCTCAATTGCCGTGTATTGCCCGAATCCCGATCTTCGTTTGCGTACGTATTTTGAAGGTTGCACTGCGCATCTAGCTGAAGGACTGCCGGAAATCCAACGGGCTCTGTTTCGTCTTGCTCTTAAATAGTTTATTGAACGACTGAGGGTGCTCAAACCCAAGTTGATAGGCAATCTCGCTTACAGACAACCGCGTCGTAGATAATTTTTCTTTGGCCTTCCCGATTAGTTTCTCGTGAATGATCTGTTGCATCGTCTGGCCGGTTAGTTGTTTTAGTAAACTACTTAAATACTTAGTGGAGATGTTCAGGGCATCGGCAAAGTACTGTACGGTGGGCAGCCCTTCAGAAAGTAGCGCTTCATTGTTCAAATACATGGTTAAGCGCTCTTCCACTTGGTTTAATACCTGATGGTTGGTGACCTTTCGGGTGATGAACTGACGCTGGTAAAAACGTTCGGCGTAATTCAGCAAGGTTTCCAAGTGTGAGATAATAATGTCCTGGCTGAACTTATCCATATTGGCATAATATTCAGTTTTAATATTCTTGACCAGGTCATTGATCACCACCTCTTCCTTATCTGAGAGAAATAGCGCCTCACTGGTTGCATAGCTGAAGTATTCATATCGCCTGATCTTGCTAGCAAGCGATGTATTCCAGAGAAAGTCGGGATGTACGAAAAGCATCCAGCCATCCAGGTTGGGGGGCACACCATTCTCTTCGCCACGAAGGATCTGGCCGGGAGACATAAAAGCCATCAGCCCTTCATCAAAATCGTATTTCTGTTGCCCGTAATGTAAGCCATCGCAGCCTCTTTTCATGGATATCACATACAGGTCGAAAACGACCGCATCTATACCCGTGTCATTTCTCAGGCCTTTCAGGTCAACGATGCTGATCAGCGGGTGATGGGGTTTAGGAAGGCCCATCAAACGGTGTATTTCTGTTATGGAACTAATCCGGTAAAGTTTACTGTTAGCCATGTTGCATTTATTTAATTTTAAACGGGTACTTGAGCCATATCATCACTAGTGGCATTACCAAAAACGGGATCTCAATCAACGCAATGCGGTAATTTCCTGCCCGCAGCGCCAGCCCCATGATCATAACGATCAGGAACGCATTTAGCATATTGCCCAGGAAAAAGGTATTGGGGATGAGTAAAAGTACGCCGATCACTATGGCTACAGCAGCCAGATATGGAGTGAACGTTTCGCTAATCCCTAAACTTTCCATCATCTTTACCGACTCCGGATTGTTGTGGTAATATACGGAATCCCAGGCATGTTTAAAGCTAAGTGTTACCGAAATGAGCAGCAGCGCTGCGGAAACAATGTTTTTTATCATGGTTTAGTTAAGGACAAAAGTGTTCATGATGCAAGCTCCGAGTATAGCGATCGGTACGCCGATGATTGCGCTTTTTAAAGCCCTGTTGGCCTTATTCGGATATGCGTTCCTATGCCTGAAATAAAGGAAGAATCCTACGGGGGGAAGGGCATTGGACACGACGAACCAAAACCGCGACAGTTGATCTTTATTATCTTTCATGAGAATTGATTTTATGATTAATACTACTTAACTCTTTTCCATTTAAATGATTTGCCCACTAACGGTATACCCTTGTAACCCCGGGTTTCAAGATCATTGGCACCTTTCAGTTTACCTTTAATACTATACGTATTCCCATCCTGTATACTATACAGTGTACCATCCACGTATTCTCCATCTTTATAGGCAAGATCGGTGATATGGGTAAGGCCTTGCACAGACCTGGCCCGTAATTTTTCATTGGGATTTTTAACATCCTTCTTAGCCGTTTTGCCATCTGCTTCGAACATCTCTTTCGACCACAAGAGTTTGGCGGAGTACTTGTTGCCTGTTTTGAATACCTCGATCTTGTAATCATCACATTTCCAGGTGCCTATAATCTGATCTGCAGGTAGTTTCTGAGCGAAGGATGCTAGTGATAACAGCAGCGTAAACACTGCTAAAATTGTTTTTTTCATGTCTGATTGTTTATTGTTGATTATTCAATTTTTTAAATTTCTCGAATTCTTTGTGCCCTAACTTCATCAATTGATTAGGCATCAGCCTGCTTAAAAATTTGATCACACCTACCAGGAACGGTCTGATCTCAGGCTTGTCATTCAGCAGCCCTTTAATGGCCACACCAACCAGTTTATCCACATCCATCATTTGGCTCGGATTAGGTGGCAAAACCCAATCATTCTGGAGATTGGTATTTACGCCCGGAGGGACCAATTCGAACACCTTTACATTGGTTTTATTCAATTGCAGGCGCAGGGACAGGGTATAGGCATGAACGCCCGCTTTTGAAGCACTATAAACCGGAGCGGTGGAGTAGGGCATAAAAGCAATGGCAGAGGAAACATTCACAATGGCCGCCGAACGCTTTTTGATCAGGTGCGGCAAAAACTGATGGACCATCCGGATCGTTCCAGTGAGGTTAATATCAATTTCACGGGTGATGTTTTTCAGGTCCTTGTCAGCGTCCTGAACGTCAAGCAACCGCATTTCACCTGCATTGTTGATAATCATATTCAGATCTGGGAATTGCTGTGTTACCTCTTCATAGAGGCGCTCGATATCGTGCGGATCACTCACATCGCTCTGAAAGATGTGTATTTTGGGGAAGCGCCATTTGGTATCATTTAAGGCTTCCTGTTTACGGCCTGTAACGATGATGGTTGACCCCTGCCGGGTAAGTTGTTTAACAAGTTCCAGCCCTATACCGCTGGTTCCCCCGGTGATCAGGATGGTGCTGTTCTTTAAATCCATGTTTTTCTCATTATTGTTGATGCAAAGTTCAGCCAATGGAAACGATGAGATGTATCCAAAAGTCGCGAGGTTGTAGTAAAAAGGAAGATTGCCGGTTTAATCCCAAACCATAAGCTTTGTTGCCAAATCAACATGGTTAAAGTGCTCGGAAAGCAATTTTTTCAATCTGACAAGGATCTGGCGATGGACTTTGCAAAATTGTAAACTTCAGTATTGGACAACCTGGAAAGGCCAGCAAAGGACTGTTTCTGATTACCCCTTCTTTACCTGTTGTTTACCCTTTCTTGCTACCAAGTTAACCCCAGGGTTACCCCAGGCTTACCTATTCTTTACCTTTTGGTTACCTAAAAGGTAAAGCCAATGCCTGCTTTAGCCGATCGGCCACACCGCTTATGGTTATGTTGCCCTTAAGCAGGCTGCAACAAGTGGCCCGGCTGTGGCGGCGCGGGCCAGCTGTAATGGCCCATTTTAGCTCATTATTCATGTTAATTGGCTCAATTTAGCTCAAAATGAAGCGTCAATGCTACAAAGCCGCTAGGTTTGAGCGTGGATTTAAACATAGCGGTATAAACAGCAATCCTTTTTTTGAACAAACATTTTTTTACTAAAAAACAAAAATTATGGCAACGTATTCAATAGGCGCAAATGGCGCATTCCCGGGCAAAGTAGGCAGAGTAATCGGCAGCAACCGGCGCAGCAGAGAATACCCTGAAGGGGCTGCCAAAAAGAGCAGCAAACCCGGTACCGAACTGCAGCCCCTGAAAGCCATCAGGTACTTTGCTGGGACCATTAAGAAAGGAGCGGGTAATGATTGGCCTGGCTTGCTAATGAGAAAACGGCTATTCAACTGAATATTAAATGCTCCATGTAAACCAGCTTACAGGAGCATTTACTTCGCGTTTACCTATTTGCTGATTTTTTTTTTAACAGTTCCTCGTATGCAAGTCCCTCACGTTTTTCCGTACCATCAGAAATCTTTATTCCGGCTTTCTCAAACTCGCTGATTAATCTTTTATCGAAATCGGCGATGTATGATGCAAATGATAAGGAATCTTTTTGTTCAGGAATGGTTGCAAAAGGAACATGCGGTTCTTTAAACCTGTGCAACACGGCTTGAGTACTGTCGTTGCCTTCCAAAAGAACGGAGTCACCGTAGTTCGTAATCTTAGCTACATAATCTTTGGTAAGGTATTTTAAGGAATCATTTTCTATTTTGTAAGGAAGCTTAAACCGGCCAACTTTCTGATTATAGAAAACTACATATTGCGAATCAATATCAAATTCGCTATATCCATTTGCTGTGGAAAACCGATGCCATTTTCCGATCAGTGATTTTTTATTCCCATCTACATTTTTAAGTTTTGGCGGATTGCAGGCGGGAAGGATAAAAATGAAACAAACAAGTAAATAAAGTGTGGATCTCATGATAACTAATTGTTAAATAATATTAAAAACATTTTTAATCCAGCTAAGCGATCAAAAAGTGCCTGCAGTACATACTGCCCGGCTTATTGCCAGGCAGTAATGTGGTTGTGATCGGTTAAAAAAATATTTACTGTGCCCAAATGCTACAGTTAATATTGCCATTTGTATTGGAACCCCATGTTTCTGAAACCATAATTGCAGGAATATTTAACTGACCAAGCGTATATCCATAACTTTGCCATTTGTTGTAGTGGTTGGCAAAAGTAATGACATGATTTTGCCCGGTAGAAGTTTTTGTAACCCTGGAGCTATAAATCTGTCTGAAGCCGTCACCACCGTCGATATTTTTACCTGTCATCCATCGGGTCCATACGTTATAACCTGCACCATCGGTTTCGAATGTTCCCAGGTAAGTACCGGTATGAGGTGAAACCGCACCCCAGGTTTCATTCACGTAATACTCATAATAAGGGCTTCTGCTCCATCCATACCAACCAAAAGTACCACCTCCGGAGTTTGAATAAGCGCCCAGATTATAACCTATCTTATAGGTTGTTGAGCCTGCTGAATAACCTTTACCACAAGTAAAATTACCATTAAACCCGTTCCAGTTAACGCTGTAATTTCCGCCGGTACCATTCGCATAATTGACTGTACCAGTTGCGCCGTCACTCTTCCAAAGCGACCAAAAGAAGCCGTTATGTGTACCCGATTGGTAGGATTCTACCGTGGCGACAGTTTTGGCAGGAGGAGGCGGAGCAGTAACTTCCCCAGGCGCTATCTTTTCGTCTTTTTTACAGCCTGTTAAACATGCGGCGCTTGCAAACACCAAGGTTGCAGCCATAACAAAAGTAACCTTCCTGGTTACACTTGTCAGTGATTTTTGTTTTTTCATATAAGATATATATATTGGTTAGGGAAGCAAAATAAGCGCATTTAGATCTGGGATGTGGCTAATAATCAGCAAATTTGTTATACAAATGTTCATACGGCGCCTGTTGTATTTAATTTCACGATCATCCTTGTCGCATCAAAAGGAAATGGTACGTATGTCATTAACTTTTCCCGCTGGATTACGCTTAATAACCAGATCTTCTTTCAATACACGCTGGTGGATCATTAACCTGAAATCATTCCTAAACCCAACTTTGGGTATATAACCTGCTCCACTTCTTTTGGGGATCTCGGTGATTGCCATTTGCATGTCACAAAGATTAAAATATACTAAAAAGTATTTTTAATTAAACTTTTTAGTATATTTTTGTGCTGTAAAATTTGTTAACATGCTTACTAAAGCCGAAAGAACAAAGCAATTCATCCTGGAAACAGCAGCCCCTATCTTTAATCAGAAAGGAATATCCGGCGCTAATATAGACGATGTGCTTGCTGCCACAAAATTAACTAAAGGATGCCTTTATGGCCATTTTGAAGGTAAAGAAGATCTTGCTTTACAGGTTGTTGATTTTATGCTGAAAAGCAATGGTGAAAAAATGTTATCAACTATCAGCAAGGGAAAAACAGCGAAGGCTAAAGTATTTGCCTTTCTCGACTTTTACAAGGATCCTTTAAATACCTACTTAAAAGGCGGATGCCCGATTTTTAATGTCGCGGTTGAATCTGATGATAATTTCCCGGCCATCAAGGAAAAAATAGCAGGTGTTATCCGGCGCGGACAGGAAATATTTGTTGGTGTTTTAAACCAGGGCATTAAGGACGGGGAACTTTCTGATAAACTTGATCCGGTTGTTTATGCATTTAAAGCCGTAGCTGCTGTTGAAGGGGCTGTGGTTATGTGTCGCGCTATGAACACGGCAAAACCGATGGCGAGTTTGCTCAAAAGCCTGAAAGCAGAATTAGAAAGTTACGCAATCTAATTTTTTTTATTGAAAATGTACTAAAAAGTCTTTTTTTGTTTTTGGCTATTAAAAAAATATAAAGCCATCTGGAAATTTAACTTAAATGCAAAGCTGCGTATATAAATATACTAAAAAGTCTATAATTACGATTGTATGGAATCAAAACAAAAAACGCTTTTAGCCACAGGCGCTTCATCAGGCATCGGGCTGCTTGTTGCCAATAGCTTCAAAAAATCCATTCTGAAATCTGTAAATGCTTCAAAATAGAATTATCATTAGAAATTACAATCATGCAAATAAAAGGAAAAACGGTACTGATCACAGGTGGAGCATCAGGTATCGGGCTGGAAGCAGCAAAACAATTTTTGGCTAATGGCGCCAGTGTAATCATTACCGGCAGAAACCAAGGAAAATTAGATGATGCCAAGAAGCTCTACCCGGCAATTATAACCATTAAAAGTGATGTCTCAGAAGCCGATGATGCACAAAAGCTTTTTAACCAGGTGCAGCAACTGGGCGGTATTGATATATTATACAACAATGCAGGTGTTTTAACTGATCCGGTCAATCTCGGATTGGCAAACCAAAAGCATTTCAAAGATGCAGCCTACGAAATAAACGTCAATTACCTTGGGGTTATCCGGCTTAACGACCTTTTCATAGACATGCTCAAATCGAGGGAAGAAAGCGCAATCATCAACACAACCTCTTTACTTAGTTATGTTCCATCATTACTGGAAGCAACTTATTCAGCCTCTAAAGTAGCGCTGCAGTTTTACACCAAATCGCTTAGAAAACACCTTCAGATTTTGAACAGCAGCGTAAAGGTTTTTGAGCTTTTGCCTCCACTTGTGGCAACCGAAATGACCACCGAGATGAACGGGAAAAAAATGAGTGTGGCAGATATGGTGAAAGCGTTTATTGCTGGCCTTCAGAAAGATAAGCTCACGATTCGTATAGGCGATACCAAAATAGTGTATTTGCTTAACCGGCTTTTTCCAAAAATGACTTTTAATCTGGTTAATCCTAAGAAAAGCTATAAATTAATATCTCTATAACAGTAGTGCCTCAAATAACAGCGATAATTTTAAATGTTGTGGGAACATGAACTCAAATTTATTAATGAGCAAATCCAGATTTAAGCAAAGGAGTTTTGGGAAAAATATAAATCATTTGCCGTTGGCAAGCGCCACCATAAATAACAGCATGTTGTAACTGACAATAAATGATAAAACAAGAAATAAACATAAATAATATGAAAGCATTTATAATAGATAAATATAAAAGCAAGGAAGGTGGTAAGATTGAAAACGTACCCATTCCTGTATTGAAAGCAGATGAAGTATTGGTAGAAGTATACGCTGCCGGCATAAACGTTCTCGATTCCAAAATAAGGAAAGGGGAATTTAAACTTTTTTTGCCTTATAAAACACCATTTATTTTGGGCCATGACCTGGCAGGTATAATAACAAAGGTTGGTGAGAAGGTACAAAAGTTTCAGGTTGGAGACCATGTTTATGCTCGGCCCGCAGATCATCATATTGGAACTTTTGCAGAATTCATTGCCGTTAATGAGGCAGATTTAGCAATAAAACCTGCGGCGCTTACCATGGAAGAAGCAGCGTCTATACCACTCGTGGGCCTCACTGCCTGGCAGGCATTTATCGAAAAAGGGCAGCTGCAAAAAGGAGAGCGGGTTTTCATTCAGGCTGGCTCAGGTGGTGTGGGCACATTTGCCATTCAGTTGGCTAAATATCTGGGGGCTACAGTGGCTACAACGACAGGTACAGCCAACATCGAGTTGGTAAAAAGTCTTGGTGCAGATGTTGTTATAGACTATAAAAAGGATGACTTTGAGCAGGTTCTGAATGATTATGATCTGGTTTTAAATAGCCAGGACGGATTGACACTTGAAAAGTCGCTAAATGTATTAAAACCGGGCGGAAAGCTCATCTCAATCTCTGGCCCTCCCGATCCGGATTTTGCGGAACAAATCGGTGCTTCCTGGTTCGTGAAACTGATTATGCGCCTATTGAGCTCAAAGGTAAGGAAGAAAGCAAAAAGGCTAAATGTGCATTTTTCCTTTCTGTTTATGAGGGCTAGCGGATCTCAGTTGAATGAAATTACGACGCTTATAAATGCCGGGGCTATTAAACCTGTGATCGATAAAATTTTTCCGCTCCAATCAGCCAATGAAGCAATCGCTTATGTAGAAAGTGGTCGTGCCAAAGGAAAAGTGGTAATAAAAATCAAGTAAATAATTGATGAATGTTCGGTTGTATTTTTGTTTATTCCACAACAAAGGCCTTAACTTGAAAAGTTTGGGCTTTTGTTCTTTGTGCGCTGCCCTGAAATAATTATCTACGAAAATTTCGTCACCTCAAAACACACGTTGGTGGTAAAAAGCATCGTTCATCAAAGAGATTTGTTAGTTCATCCAATAGTTCCTTTATTTGTTCATTCTGTTTTTATCCTAAGTATTTGATTAAACAAAAATACGCTCAATGATTATTATGTATATGTGGCCGTTGGGCCATCCGGCAAATCATTTACCTGAACTTTAAATATTATCATAGATTTTCAAATGATTAAAATACCATACAAAAAACGGATGTTCTCAACTGATTTGTCAAATACTGAATTAGTCAAAAATATAATGTTCGAACTTGATAAGTTAGGATATGATGTAGTTAGAGAGGATCGAAAGCGTATAGAATTTAAGTATAATATATGGCGATTCGGCTCCCGGACTGAAACTTTTCATCGCGTAGACGGAGGAACATTCGAAATCAACCCTGAGGGTGGAAGCCTCATTTTTACTTTTTATATCTCTTTAACCTTTGAAATCCTAATAACAGCTATTACTTTGCTGATTTATCTTTTTCAGGATCCCTTTATTTTGTTTTTTATAGTTTTTATCTGGCTGATGTTTTTGTTCAGGGTATTTGCAGTGAGAGACACGGGTATGAGGATGTTGGTTAACGTGATAAAGGCTAATTAGTGGAAGCTAAATTGTTTAATGTATCTGTCACGAATATTCAATTCGGGCAGACTTTCAATTTATTATTCGGCAAACCTATTTTCAAAGCTGGTGCCTTGTAGCGTTTTAATGTGCTTTGTCGTTTTTCATTAAAAACAAAATAGACGATGAAAAAAATAGCGCTTGTATTATTGTTGGGTATTGCCCTGATAACCTGTAAAAAAAATAAAACTACTTCTGATTGTGGGGACAAGATCTGTACTGAAGAATTTGCCTCGGTAGTGTTAAAATTTGTAGACAATAAAGGCGTTGGCGCTGAAGTAAAAGATTTCAATGTAATCAACCAAAGAACAGGCGAGCGGGTAACGGCTAATTCGAGTGTTTATACAAGTACCATAAAAGGCGTATTTATTATCGTTGATGATAATAATAAACTTGGTCTGTCAGAACAAGGAGATGATCTGAAAATTACGGGTACCTCTGTAGAAACCAAGCAAACCAAATCTGTTGTGATTAAAGTAAGTGGGGGTAAATGCGCTTGTCACATCAATAAAATTTCAGGCCCGCAACAGCTTGTTTTCGATTAAACCTGTTATGTATATTCAAAACCTATAGCCTTAACCTTAGTTGAGGCTTTTTTTTTGAATAAAGCCGCGCTCAATCTGTGCTTTTACTGCTTAAAAGAAACCGAATATTTTTAAAACAAGATTTAAAACATTTCTCTTAAATCTTGCTCATTGCATTAAAGCTTTGTTAATCATTGAACTGTGTAAATATTTTAAGGTAAATATTTGATTTTTATGAAAAGTATTGTTTAGTTTAGCTAAACAATAATGTGTTTTATGTAAACAATATCTTAACCTTAATTTAACTATGAAAACTTTGAAACTTTTACCATCCTTAATCCTTCTGATGGTTTTGTCTATCATGTCCTGCAAGAAGGCCGGTACAGCCACTCCAGAAGATAAACAAATTTCAGATGCGCAATCTTTAGCAGAGAATGCATTAGTTGCGAAACCTAAAAAAGTGTTGTTTATAGGAATTGATGGCTGTGTATGGAAAGCCATTACCGCCACAAACGCGCCCAATCTTAAAACGTTAATGGACCAATCTTACACCAGTACAAATGCATTGGCCCAAGTGCCTACCTGGTCATCAAATGGCTGGTCGGCATTGTTTACCGGTGTGGGTGTAGCTAAACACAAAGCATCCGATAATAGTTTTTCGGGATCTGATTTTGTAAACTATCCTTCTTTTTTTAGGCAGATCAAAACCAGTTTACCTACTTTGCGTACCGCATCAATTGTTACCTGGTCTTCGATCAATAGTTTTATAGTCGCTACACAGGATGTAACGGTGAAACAGAATAGTGCAAACGATAACGCTACAGAAACCAGGATTATTCAGGAAATTACCACTAGTAATACCGATGTTGCGTTTTGCCATTTCGATAATGTTGACCATGCCGGGCATGCCAGTAATTATAGAACCACAACCCAAATGTACATGGATTCGGTAAAAGCTGCCGATGCACGTGTGGGAAGGATATTAACCGCTTTAAAAGCAAGGCCAACTTATAACAACGAAGATTGGTTAATTGTTGTAGCCACAGATCATGGTGGAGATTTAAGCCACGGCGGTTCGAGCTACCTAGAACAAAATGCATTTATCATTTTAAACAATAGTGCCATTTCTCCTCAATTGGTTAATGCTTTACCAACCACTGCAACAGAATCGACACCACACAGTATTTCTACTGTTAATTTTAAAAGCAATGTTTACGGTCAGCTGCCAACGCTTAGTAGTCTCAACCTTAGTGCAACAGGTAGCTTTACCATCGAGTTTAGGGCAAGGGCAACAACCGCCACCAGCGATCCGGTAATTATCGGGAACAAAAACTGGGCGAGTGGTTACAATAAAGGTATTATTATTGCCAATAGAAATGGGGTAATAAGAGCAAACTTTGGCGATGGTACAAATAGATTGGATATTGATGGTGTTGATTTAACCGATCAGTTGTGGCACCAGGTGGCGATAGTGGTTAACCGTAGCACGCAAAAAGCAACTATGTACGATGGTGGGGTTCAGGTGGCTGAAGGTAATATTTCGGCAGTTGGCGATTTGCAAAGTGGCACTGCATTTAAAATCGGACAGGATGGAACCGGAAATTACAGCCCATACTTTACGGGTAATATATCGGAAATCAGGTTGTTTAAATCTGCATTACCTGCAACGAGCATTAGCGCATACAGCTTTACTGCTTTAACTTCATCACATCCGCAAAATGCCGACCTGGTTTTATACACCAAAGGAAACGAAGGCACCGGAACCACCTATAATGGAAGTTTGGTTACGCCTCAGATTAGTATCCTGACTAAAAGCAGTGCAACGGTTACCTGGAGTGCCTTAACCACACCAATATTTAAACGTAAAACAACCGATTACCATGGTGCACCATATTTGTATAGTGTACCACCAACAATATTAACCTTTTTAGGAATCACTGTGCCTAGTTATTATGATGGGCAAGCGCTGGTTAATTTTTAACTGATAAGAATAAAAAAAGCTGTATCCGGTTATGGGTACAGCTTCATTATTAATTTACTCCGAGAAATAATTTTAATCCAGCAATGTCCAGGTTTTTCTGGCCTGTACCTGCTGTACAACTTGCTGTTCGGCAACCACAATATTTTCTTTGCGCTGGCCAATATATTCTAATCCACTCAACTTATTCCAAAGCGCTACCAATACACTCATAAATTCGTTGGCCATTAGCATGCTGTTGTTAATTTGTTTATGATCGTAAACCAGTTCGATGGTTTTGGCTAAAAGCTCTTCAAAGTTTCCAGGGGTTACATCTTTCCACTCGTAAAAATACTTTAATAGTTCTTCTCTTTCGCGGGGATCAATCAGTTTAATGGCCGTAAAAAAAATGTGTGCCAAGCTGGAGAAATAACCTACTAAAACTGCTGGCGATTCGCGGTGTGCAATGTTTCTGTACTCATAAAATAAACCCGCAATGTAGTCTACAATTTTCTCTGAGATTAAACGGATGTTCTTGCCTAACGGTGTAATGTTGTCCCTTCCTCCAGTTTTATCGATAATTTTAAAAGCCGCCAGCTGTAAATCATTTAGTAAAACACTAAAAGATTCATAATATCTAATCAGGGCTGGATGACTTGTTATAGTTGAGCTGGGCGGTATATAACTGTTGTTGATCGATAACCTGCCGTTTTCGTAGTAAACCTGCCCGATGGTTAAGAAATAACTATCTGCTGTTTGTGAACCCACCTCGCTCTCCGGTAAAACCGCAATAGAATAACTTTTGGTAAGTTCGGGGTAACGGATCGGGTTTTCTTCAGGGTTTGGTGTGCCTGTTGGTACACGGTTAAACGGACTCACAACTAATAAAATCACATAGTTACGCGGTTCCGATTGGCCAAAATAGTGGTTGTGTACCAGCGTATCCATATTATCCGATTGTACAATATCGATGTGGCAGCCTTCGGGCGTAATGGCATTGCAGTATCTTACCCTTACCTCGATATGGTTGGTTGCTTTTTCTATAATTTCGATATCGTGCGAACTTTTATAACCTGCAAAAGGTGGTAAAAATCCGTAATTGCTATTGTTTAGGTGTAAAGAGGCGGCATCGCGTACAAAATCCTGCAAATAGAGATCACTTAATGTAAAATGATCACTGGAAAGCTTCATGCCATTAATCCAGTTAATGGATTTATATTTTAGCGGCTTTATCATGGTAGATGTTTTTAATTATAGATTAGATAAAGATAGCACTTTCTCCAACTTCATTGGGTTTGTTTACGTTTTCGGATACCCGTTTAGCGTAAATCGTCATTTTTTCGGTAATGCCGTTTTCGATAATGTCGAGATCCGGATCGATGAAAATATTGCGTTTAAAAAAGGAAGTTTTGATAAAGAAAATCCATTTATAATTCTCCATATCTTCGCTCCTGAATTCTACAGGGCTTTTGGCGAATTTTAAATTGTAATCATCAATAAACTTGTGGAACCAGAGACCAAAGTTCATGTTCTCTACAGCTTTTACCTTTACCTTTAAAGGTTCGGGATCGCTGCTTTTTTTGTAAAGCTCCAGCTCCAGTACCAATAAACGGTTAAAATCTACATGGTCCATGTTGATGTCAAGCGGAGTGTCAGGATATTTCCAGATCTTGTATATTTCTGAAGGGATACCAAGCAGTGAAACATAAGCCCACCAAAAAATAAGTGGAACAAAAAAGCAGGTGATACTGCCAGCACCAAACCACCCAAAATTTACTGAGCTTAACCAGTTAAAGGCGAGCTGAAATAAATAAACAGCTAAAATAGCCGAAATTAAAGTGGCAAAAAAGATAAAAACCTTGCGCTCCAGCACATCTTTAGGGTAGTATTTGGTTAACAGATAAACGAAAACCGTGCCCATCAACAGATAAAAAATACAGCAGATGATGTAGCCCCAGGGCATAAAATTAAAGTTTAGGAACCCTAAAAATCCCGGAAGGGCTAAAATAATGCCGATCAGCAGAACACTTACGATAAGTCTTTTGTTATTGAGAAACTGGTTCTTTTTGTTGATGATAGAAAGCACCGCTGTTGATACCATGAAGATCAGCGGGAACAAGAGAAAGCGAATAAAAAATGATTGAACGTCCATTAAATTTTTATAGATGTGATGTACTGCAAATATAGTATCTTTAGTATTTGATTATAATCGTTATTTTTTGGTAATAAAAATTTAACCTATAACAAAAATGAAGCCTTAAAGTTTAATGAAAAAAGAAACTTTGATTAATAACGAACTATTTACAGATTACAAGGCAGTTGCCCATGCTGCCGACCTGATCGAACGTAAGGTAATTGATGCCGATAGGATTGAAATTATCCCATTGGGGCCTGATAAACGTGCTTTTTCAAAAGATATTGAAGATACCACGGCTTATTATTCTGAAAAAAGAAGGCACGAACGCATCCGCATCAGCACCAACCGCGAAGGATTGTATGATATGCTGCCTGAAGGGCTTTTCCACCGTCCGCCAACCGGTAGTGCCGGTATGGACGAGGAATCTATGATTAAAGATATCAGGGATAGAAGAGAGGAAGAAAAGGAAGCCAGGTTATTTTTTACACCCTTTGATGCGGAAATTAATTATGTGAGGATCATGACCGAGCTATATGAAAATATGCTCGATAAAAAAACAACCTATTCCGATTTAAGTCAGATTTTTGAATTTGGATGGGATGAATTTAATTTGCTCAACAAAGAACAAAGCATCATCTGGATGCACCTGCTGCCCGAAATCCAGCAAAAGAGAAACGATATCGGTTTTGTATCAAAAGTACTTACTGCACTGTTTAACCTGCCACTTACCATTGTAGATGCCACAGCCAATATTGCACCGGTAAAAATTGCCGAAGAAATGCAGATGCAGCTGGGTGGAAGCGCATTGGGGATTGATACCATTATTGGTGATAGCTTTAGCCCCGAACACGAAGCATATAATGTTAATATCGGCCCAACTTCGCCACAGGAACTGGTTAAGTTTATTCCCGGACAAAAAAACAGGGCCATTTTGGATATGGCCATCAGCTATTTAATGCCTGTTGATGCAGAGGTTAACGTAGAGCTCCTTACCGCACCCGATTATCAGGAAACGATATTGAGCGAGGATGGTGAAAGTGCTTATTTAGGGTATACAGTATATCTTTAGCATTTATTCGTGAGAATTATTCTAGGCTATTAATAGAATGGTCGTCATTCGAGCGTAGTGCAATGCAGCCGAGAACCCAAAGACTCTGCAAAGCTAAATCTGTCCAGATAGATCTCTCCTCCGAAGGAGTTCCTTTGGAACATTCCACTGCGTTTCATCCGATAGCTATCGGATCGAGATGACGGCCTGGTTTGTTAAACTGTCATCCTGAACGGAGTCGAAGGATTTCCAATCTGTGATGCTCCGGATATGAAGATGTTTTTTACTCTTTTCTTGACTCGATCGTCATGCTGAACTTGTTTCAGCATCTTTCAAGGTAGATAGACCCTGAAGTAAATTACCTTCGGTGAGCTCGCTAATGCTCGGTTCAGGGTGACGAACTGCTTTAGAGGGCTGAATAGATAAAAAAGTTATTTTAATTAAACCGCCTTATACAGCACCGGTTTTAACAACATGCGGTAATGCACATTCATTGTACTCCTTAAGTTTAGTTTCGCCAAAGTTAAACTCAACAGTTCTTCCCAATCCTGCGTGCTAAGATTAAGCTGATCTGCAGGTTCGATCAAAATATCAGTGGTTTTAATAAAGCCTGCATTTGGTTTATTATCCATTATCAGACCTTTGGCCAGGGTAATGCCTTTTAATTTGTTGCCCAGTTCGTAACGGCAAAAATTGATCACATCAGCCTTCGTAATAATCCGGTCGGCCGTGGTTAAACCATATTTATAAGCCTGCACCCGGTTGGTTGCATTCAATCTCGACCGGCCGCCCTTTGTTTGGCTCAATAAAAAGATACTCTCTGCATTTACCTTATTGTTATCGTATACCACTAAACGACTTCCGGCATTAATGTGGTTGGCCTCTTCCGCTTGCGTTACCCAGATATCGAGGAATAAAATGTCTGCATCGCCAATCGGTTTCAATACAATATAGCTGGGCAGTTCTTTAATGTCTTTAAGCGCTGAGCGGCTTTTTTGTTCAATAAGTGCAATGTTTTGTTCCAGATTTTTAAGGATCGTGCTTAAAAAATCAGGCCCGTAAGCAGTAAAAGCGGCTTTCTCATCGCGTAACAGTTCAAAAAGGTAATCTACCAACTCTTTGGCATTTCTCGTGTCAAAACGCTCCGTGCCCCCGTACCGGATCGAGAAAGATCCGTCTCCTTTTTCGTTCTCATTGGTGTAAGGAATCTCGTTGTAACTTTTCCCTTTATTATCCTTAAGGTTTTCTACTGCAAGCATCTGATCGAATGATTCCGTTTTAATCGGGATAATATTGTTCATCGTTTTAAGCCGGTGTTTGATCTGGCTTAACCGTTTATTTACCACTGGGAACGCATTGATATAAATATGAAGCTCGTTCAGCATTTCTTGGTTTATAGCAGCCGGAAAAATTACTTTAAGCCATTTTACCGAATTATCGATCTGGTTTAAAACAGCTGGCTGGAATAGGCTGGCAAACTCAGGAGGTAGTTCCCTGCTTTCGTCTATATTAAAATCGTTGAGATCGCCCAGGGTAATAAACCTGTTGCTGTAAAACTGTAAAACATCTGCTTTGATCAGATTAAGCAATTGTTTGTGCTGAAATGGCGCCTGTACCTTACCTGTTAAAGGCTCATCCATAAAACGTTCTGTATAGGCGGCGAGCTCGTTGTTTTTATAGAACCATTTCCCCAGCGAGAGCAGATCGTAAGTGTTTTCGGGTACTGAATAATTTTTCCAGTCGAAAAATAAATTCAGTTTATTAAAATCCATCCAGTCTTTAATGCCGTTAAAACCGATATATATGGTATTTTTCTCTACCGAAGTGCCCAAAAGGGTATTGTGTATTGGTTGTTTGCCCAGTTGTTCTACATTAAAAAGGGTATTTCCGGTAACGAGGTATTTTATCGATGCATTATTTAATTTTACGGTATGCAGGGGGCTAAAAAAAATATCGGTTTTCTTGGCCTTATCATTTTCCTGCGGGATATTCTTTTTAAATGCAAACTGCGAATAGATCGAAAGGTAGTCCTGTTGCTCAATCGGCCTGGCGTGCATAATGGCATGGGCCGGTAATGATGAAGTTAAATGATCGGGGGCCAAAATACGGCTGATCTTATCAAAAATCCTGTTCTCTAAATTTTTAACATCATTGGATACATTAAAAAGCTCATTGCTTAATGCCTCAATAATCAACCTGACAAGTGGATCGAAGTCATTGCTGTCTTTAATATTCCAGAAATCTTCGGCATTTTTTAAAATTCTGTTCCGGATCTCATCTTTTGATGAATAAAAAACTGGTTTCATGTGTAGAATATTTGGGGCGTTTTAGATTAAGTTGATAATGGGCTAAGAAATAAAGCGGTGTTAAAAAAATATTTTTCTCCTGTGGTTTTTATTAGTGCTCTGACACTAATATCTACCTTTTTTTTAATCTCGGTTATCTTACGCAGGGGGTATACATTTTCTACCTCAGTAATGCGTACTTCTACCGCGGTATTATATATTCTAAATTCATAGTCGGTAATGGATTTTAGCAACGATTTGCGGAATTTTTCCTCCCAAATGCTCTCGCTCACAATTAACTCAAAGTCGAGATCCCATATCTCACATCCAAAATCGTTATGGAACCGATGCTCCCCAAAACGGGTAAAAATAATCAGTTCTATGTGGTTTGAAATCGATTTTCCGAGGTCGGTTGGCTGAAGGCCACCGCCTGAGAAAACCGACCTAAATCTGAAGGGTTTGTTGTAAAAATTTTCAGACATACACGGTTTGGCTTAAAGTTTGTTAAAAGTAAAAGAAATAATATCGTTTTAATAACCAAACAACAAATATTAAAAATTGTTATAGTACAATGTTAATTTGAAAAAGTTTGAGTGATTTTACGTGAGGGAGATGTCGGATTAATATGATAATTAATACTATGTGAAACTCTTAATGCTCTATGAAACCCATTAATGCTATCGAAATCAGGACCGCTTACACGAGGTTTATCTTAAACTTTGTATTCCTAACGCTTTTCTCTATTCTCTGTATTTACCTCTTTTTTGCTGCATCCGATTATGAGTACACCCTGCTCGATAAAAAGGTTAAGGAAACCGAAAAACTATCTTACCTCAGAAAAGATATCAATACCAATTTCGACCTTATCCTTGTCCGTTTTAAAGAGCTTGCCCAATACCGCGATTACAATGCCAACGAAATGAGCAAACAGAGTATCCTTTTGGGCGATATCCAAAGCGCAAACAACAGGATTAAAGACCTTATTTCCAAAAAAACGCAAACGAGTCCGAGTTTTGATCTCTACGCCAAAATAAACAACAATGTCGGTGCAATGGCCGATCTGCAGGATTCGCTTATTAAATCAAGGGGCGATATCCAAAGGTACAAGGAACAGATAAACGATTGCCACCGCGCAAACCAGGCTACGGCAACCAAGATCAGAAACGGGCGGTTCGGCCGATAATTAAACGATTATGATAAAATTAAGTATAAAAGAAAGACGCGAACAATTCTTGTTTTTTATAGCGCTGTTTGTTTTTACCGTAGGGCTTTTAAGTTTTGGTATTTTTTATAGTGATAAATCGCGCTACGAAATCTCCAAAGAAGAACTTGAGGTAAAAATCAGCGAGAACGAAACATTCGAAAATATGGTAAAAGAAACTTCGCCAACTATTGATACCACTTACAAACAGATTACCCGCTACAACCCAAATGTACAGGCGGTTTTCCTGAAAAACGATATACAGAATTCATTAGGCTCTATCAGGGCTGCGTTTGATCGTAAAGCATCAGACCAGCGCTATAAAATATTTGTTCAAACGGCACAGCTGTACGACCGGTTATTTTACGATAGGCAGGAACAGAACAGAAACATTTCAGATATCGAATTGCATAAACGACAATTGGACGATTGTATTCTCAACAGGCGACAATTGCAGCAAACCATATCTGCTAGATAAATATACCAAAAACAACCTATAAAAAACGCTACCTATGTCTGACACAAACACCAAGCAAGTTAATTCAAATTCGCAAGGCTATGTTATTCTCTACATCCTATTAGCTGTATTGCTCTTAACAGGTCTTATTTTCCTATTTAAAAGTTCATTGTTCGAAAAAAGGGCAATTGATGCGCGGATCTTAAAAGATGAAATTTATTTAAACGAAAGTCTGGTTTTTACCGATAATACCCCAAAAGCTACAAAGTGGTTATGGGAATTCGGAAACGGCGAAAAAGCCACCACAAAAACCGGTTCTTACCACTACACAAAGCCCGACACATACATTGTGCGCTTAACCGTTGATGGCGAACTCCGTCAGGAATTTCCGGTTACCGTACGCGATACCGTTCATACACCGGTTGTAGATAGCGTACTAACCATTAGCGGCCCAACCGCAGGTTTGGTTAACGAAGAAATCAGGCTCGAAGGAGACGGGGAAGGAAAAGATTTCGAATGGTCGTTCGGCGAAACCGGACGTGTAGATGTTAAAGGAAAAACCGCTTTATACACCTACCGTGCTCCGGGTAAATATGTGGTACGCCTGCGCTCGGATAAAAGCCGCAAACCTGCTTTCTTAAACATTTTGATCACTGATCCAAATGCCGAAATCGTTGAAGATATTGTTGCCCCTGGTGATGGCGAACGTAAAACCATCGATGATATCAGGGCCCGTTTACAGGCCATTGCCAATGGTGCCGATTTTAATTCCAACTATTACTATCTCGTTAACAAGTACATGTGCGGTAACGAAAAAGTAACGGTAAATGTTGAAATGAACGGTAAGAAAAAACAGACCGATATTTACTCGTACTGTATGGGACTCACCTTTGGGGGAGAAATAGCCGTTGATGAAGCGCAGCTAACCATCAAGCCAAATTCTACCTGTGCCAGTTTGGTAAACATTAAACAACATTCGGGAACGGCCCAGCCTGCGGCAACAACTGCTGATGCACCGGCCAAAACAAGATAAATTAACAGCTCACCTAATTTTAAAGCTCATCTACAGATTATGAAAAAATACTATGCCTTAACCCTCCTTTTTATAGGAATATCGTTTGCCTACGCACAATCGCCGGCATCCTTTGGCAAAAAAGTAAAATACATGCCTAAATCTTACGAAAGGCCTTCAGAAAATATAAACGTAATGGACAATACCAGTAGCAGCAGTTTGCCATGGATTGTTTTTTCAGACCGTGAAGATAATTATACTACTACTGCACCGGGTGGAAGCCTGATTATGAAAAAAATAGGCTTTATGGAACCTTTCTACGTTTCAAAAGAAGAAAATGGTTACCTGAAACTGATTAAATACAAAGCCGGAATGATCAGGGGCAGAAAAATAAACGATAAAAAAAGTGCCATCAGTTATGGTTGGATCTCAAAATCTAAACTGCTTTTATGGCAACGCGCATTCTCTAACCAAAAAACAGGTTATGCCGAAAAAGCCATCGGTATCGTAAACGGGAAAAATGCCTTAACCGAACCAAAGTTCTATTTCGATACCACAGATTCTATCCTGGTTTACAATACACCCGAACTTAAAGACCGGCGTACAAAAGTAAGGTTACACGAAATTGCCTATATCTACAAAAAATCAGAAGATGGTAAGAAATACCTGATCGGTTCTGATGACCAGCTGGTTGCAGATACCGCTTTAAAGAGTATTTACGGTTGGGTTTCTGCCGAAGCTGTACACAGCTGGGGAGATCGTTTGTACATTACCTCGGTTAAACCGGGCGATTACGACAGGGATGATTCTACTTCGGTAGCCATCAAAAACGGGATCGATAAAGGAACAACTTTTGCGGTAGATCCCTTATTGCCAAGGGAAAACCTGATCCTGCGTAGTGTGCCTGTTGTTTCAAATGATGAAGGAGGCAACACGGTAGGTATCGCTGCAGATGTTTACAATAAAAAAGACAATAAAATATTAACTATTAACGGTTCTGCGCTTTCTTATCAAGACTACCTGAACCTACGTAAAAATAAAAACAAGGTAAATGTTGTTTTTGTAGTAGATGGTGGTAGCCCAATGACCAAGTATTTTTCTGGAATGACCAATACCATTGCTTCTTTCGAAAATATTATGGGCGATTTTGGTAAAGGAACAAAAGTAAACTTTGGTGGCGTAGTATACCGTGGCGAAAGTGGTTGCGCTTTAAAAGGTATTTTTGTAAGCCCGATCCAGAATGATTACAGGCAGTTGATGACTTTCCTTTCAAATCAGGCTAAAAATACCGTTAGGTGTAATGGAGAAGTAAGCGAAGAGCCTGTTTTTCAGGCGATAAAAGCCGGATTAGGCTTGTTTAAAGCAAAAAAGAACGAAACCAATTTAATTATTTTAGTTGGCAGCACTGGAAACACCGGAGGAACCAACAATTACCTGATTAACGAATTGAGTGAGCAGGTTGCGCAGGCAGATGCCCGTATTTTAGCCTTACAGGTGTATAGTGATTTCAATCAGTCATTTAACGATTTTGTAATCCAGTCGCGTAAACTCGTTTCCGAATCGGCTATCCGCTCTGCCGAATACCGAAAAAACACCATGGTAAAAGGAGAGGGGTTAAAAAGCTTCCAGCCTTATAATACCAGTTTACAGGATTCTATTTCGTACTATTTAGATTATCCTAAAAACAGTTTAATCCAGGGCGGAGTAGTTTTCCCGACCAAAGGTTCGGTAAATTCCAACCAGAGCATGACGATTGCTTTACGCCGTTTCGTAAAAGAAACAAACTCCGATATCTATAACCAGATCAGTTCGTTGGACAGTGCTTTCCGTTTAACAGGCATATCGCGTAAAAACCTGACTGCCGATGTAGAAGGTTTATTGCCAGAACCTGTTGGTCCGGAAGTTGCAGACCGTATGCCGCACAATGCGTTTAAATATTATAGCACAGCAAATCTGTCGGTTGATGCGGTGAAAAACAACCGTTCGACATTACAATATGCCATCGTTTTAAACAATATGGAGTATAAGCAGATTGTAGATGTGTTTTCGATTATGCTTGGGCAGAATTTGCAGGCCGATCAGTCTTCTTTCAGGAGCAAACTCGTTAAAAATTATGTGAAAATGCCAAAACAGATGCTGGGTCTTAAAGAGTCATCGGGCAACATAAAGCGTTTAACCTTGGCCAACTACATTAAATTGGTAACCGGTTTGCCTTTGAACAATAGCTTTTTAGAGAAATATACCGTTGGCGATTTAAAGAACACTTCTAAAATGCCATTAGAAGAGTTCGAAACCTATATTAAATTATTAAATCAATCGGTTCAGCAGATTAAAAGGGTTACCCAGATTGAACAGCAGTTTATTTCGAACGGCAAAATATATTACTACATCACCGAAAATAATTTTAACCCGGCAGTATTGCCTACAACCAACTAAGGGATATGGCAGTTACAAATTTAAGCGAATCGGTTAAAACAGCCTTGCACATTGCACAGTCTTTAGCTAAAGAGTACAGAAATGAGGTGTTTACTGCGGCTCACCTGCTCAAAGGATTGATGCATAAAGATGTTGGCCTGCGCTCGTTCATTACCTCTATTGGTAAAGATGAAGAATACATCAGTGAGTGGGCTGAAGTGCGGATTGATGAACAGGCAAAATCGGCGAGTTTTACCGATACCGTAAGCGGTGCGCCAGAAATTGCAGTAATTTTTGAAGAAGCCGATAATGTGCGCATTAAACTGGGATTGGATTTAATTACCCCGGTATGTGTATTAACCGCATTGGCAAAACCCGGTATCGGTTTTCAGGCCGATCAGTTAAAATCGTTCCCGATTAAAGAACGTGAGATTTTGGATCTGTATGTAAAAGATGAGGAAATTTCGAGGGTGGTTTCGCCTGATAAAACAAGTGCTGGTACCGAAAGCAAAAGCACAGGCAATGCCTTGTATAAATACTGTATAGATAGGTTACAGATGGTGCGCGATGGTAAAACCGACCCTATAATCGGCCGTGATAAAGAAACCAGGCAGATGATGGAAATCCTTTGCCGCCGTACCAAACCAAATGTAATCCTAACCGGTGATGCCGGTGTAGGTAAAACGGCTTTGGTTGATGGTTTCGCTATTGACATCGTAAACCAGAATGTACCCGAGAGTTTAAAACCGGTACAGCTTTTTGAGCTCGATTTAGGCTCGTTAATTGCAGGCGCCTCTTATAAAGGAGAAATAGAAGACCGCTTAAAAAACATCATCAAAGAAATCAAGCAGTTTGAAAAGGCTGTGCTCTTTATTGATGAAATCCACACTTTATTGGATAGTAAGGGGCCGTTGGGTGCGGGAATAGGTAATTTGCTGAAACCAGAACTGGCCCGTGGCGAAATTACGGTTATCGGTGCCACAACCATTGATGAGTACCGCAAAATTATAGAGCCTGAGCAGGCTTTCAGCAGGCGTTTTGAAGTATTGCAGGTAAATGAGCCAAACGAAGAAAGCACGATTAAAATGCTGCAGAAACTGGCCGTAAAATACGAAGAGCACCATACCTTAACCATCGAACCCGATGCTTTGGGCGAATGTGTGCGCCTGGCCAAACGTTACATGAAGGATAGGAGGCTCCCTGATTCTGCATTCGATCTGCTCGACCGCACAATGGCCGCCATGAAAATGATGAACGATACCTCTGATCAGGTAATTGAAAGTCTGGAAACCGATCTGGAAGTTTTAAATGCCAATGCCGAAGAATCGGAAGCAGAGAAATTTGCCGATTATAAATGGCTTTTCTCTTTGCTTCAGAATAAATTAAGTCCGGTTTTACTGGGCCGCTTAACCGATGAAACACAGACCGATGCTTTCGAAACCGCTGATGAATATCAGGGTTATATTACCAAAAGCTTACAGGAATTAAAAAAATATGCTGCTGAAAAAAGTGATCGCATCAGCAAACAGGATATTGCTTCTATAGTGGCCTACAAAACAGGTATCCCAATGGGGAAACTACAGGCAGGCGAAAAGGAAAAATTGCTCAATATGGAGCAGTACCTTAAAAAACGTGTGGTAGGACAGGATCAGGCTTTAAAAGCTGTTTCTGATGCCATACTCGAATCGCGCAGCGGATTGAACAAAAAAGGACAGCCAATAGGATCCTTCTTTTTACTGGGGCCAACCGGAACCGGTAAAACCGAGCTGGCCAAATCAATCGCCGAATTTTTGTTTAACGACGAAAAAGCGATGATCCGCTTCGATATGTCAGAATTTAAGGAAGAGCATAGTGCTGCCTTACTTTATGGCGCGCCTCCCGGATACGTAGGTTACGAAGAAGGCGGCTTATTGGTGAATAAAATCAGACAACAGCCTTATTCTGTACTGCTTTTTGATGAAATTGAAAAAGCACACCCTTCCGTTTTCGATACTTTTTTACAGATCCTGGACGAAGGCCACATGCACGACCGTTTAGGAAAAGAGGGCGATTTTAGCAACTCACTGATTCTTTTTACCTCGAATATCGGTAGCGAATGGATTGCCGAACAGATTGGTAAAGGTGTAATCCCTGCTTCAAATCAGTTAATGGAGGTAATGGCAGGGCATTTCCGCCCCGAATTTTTAGCCAGGATCTCCGAAATTGTTCCTTTTGCGCCGATAAACGAAAGTAATGTGGTGCGTATCTTCGAAATCCAGTTAAGCAGTTTGGTACAATCGCTCAATAAAATGGGTATCGACTTTGAAATTGCGGAAGATGCCAAAAAAATGATCGCTTTAGATGGTTTTACACCTAAATATGGCGCAAGGCAGCTATCGGCAGTTATCAGAAATCTTTTACGCAGGCCTATCTCGAAATATATCATTTCTGGTGAACTAAAAAAAGGATCGAAGGTTGTGGTAAGCAAACATGCAGCTGAAGATAAACTCGAATGGAGTATTATTCAACCAGAAACTGTAACATTGGAACAAAAATTGAGTTAAAACGTTAACTATTATATTATTAGAAAAAAATAATCGTAAACCTAAATCAACATACTATGTTTAATTATGAAATTGGTGGTAACGAGCGAAAAATTGACACCTCAGAAGCCTTCGCAGAAATTGCCCACAACAAAACACTTTTTGTACAGAAACTTACCGATAACGATCCGATAAAACCAGAAAAAGTAGAGGGATTAAAAACGGTGAAAGATGTATTCGAACATTATAAACCAAATGTGAAGGTAGCTTTCGAAAAGCAGGATGGATCTACCGTTGGCGAAACGATAAACTTTAACGATCTGGGCGATTTTAGTGTGAAAAACATCATCAACCAAAGTAACTACCTTACTAATGTGAACATTGAAAGAGAAATGTCGCTTAACGTAATCAAACAGTTAAAATCGAACAAAACCTTAAAAGCTACACTTGATGACGAAGAGACAAAGTCGGCCTTCATTAACGCTTTGAAGAACTTTGTTGACGAATTGGAGCAAAATAAATAATCTTAACGCCAAGAAAACATGTCAAACCCTCAAGAATTAAAAACCGACGAAAATACAGGCCAGGCAGGTTTTAAACCAGCTGAAGCCAAAACCTCAGAAAAAACATCACTTAAAGATAACCTCGAAAAACTGGCCCGTGTTGGCGGTTTCGATCTGTTGGAAGCCACTGTTGATGGCCTGCAGAATTTAAACCCTGAACGTAAAGCCCGTAAACAGATCTTTTTAACCGGTGATGAGAAAAAGAAAGAACGCGAAGAGCTGAAAAAGAAAATACAGCTTTGGATCGATGTGCTCGAATCTTCTACTTCAGTTGCCGATATGGTAGAAAAAAGTACCGAAAAACTGAATGCTGCCGAAGAAAACCTGAATAAAAACATCGGTACTGCATTAGAAAGTACAAGAGAACTGGAGCAGGCATACCGTTCGGTACATTTATTCTATAAAAATACCGAATCTGACAAACTTAAAAATGTGGTGCTGTTAAATGCATCAATGGATCAGATCAAAGATCTTGATAATCCACGTTTTATCGAATACGTAGATGATGAGCTAAAACAGAATTACGATCGTTTGGATCTCCGTAATAACTACTCATTAATGGTTGTGCCTGGCTATATGGGCTCTAATAAAGTGTTAGAGAGATGGGGTAAAATTGCGCATAACAATAAAGCCATGCTGGTAACCGATTTTGCCGATCTTGATCAGCCGGATGACGTACTTGATTTATTTACTGCAGCAAACTTTACCGGAGGTGATGCATTCAGATCGAACGTAATCATGACCTGTAACTGGTTGGTTGGCCGTGGCAAAGTAGCAGAAGTGGGTGAGGAAGACGATTTAACCGTACCCGGATCAGCAGCGCTTGCAGGTAAAATGTATTACACCCTAATGTCGCAGGTTACCGCAGGTAAAAAACATGGTGCCATAAACGAGGTAGATGGTGTAAAATTCGATTTAAAGAAAAGTGAAATCTCCCATTTAGAAAGAGTAGGCTTGGTGCCAATGGTTAACGAATATGGTAAAGTAATGGCTTTCTCTGCCAAAACCTTATTTAACGGCGATAACATTGGTTTACAAACTTATTCGGTGGTACGTGTATTCGATTATATTACCAAAGTATTATTCGATTTCCTGAACAGAAGGGCTTTCGAAAACTGGACTTCTAAAACGGAACAAGACCTTCGTGGCCAGATTGTTAAGTTCTTGGATGGTATCCAGGGAGCCGACCGTTTAATCGAGAGATTTAAAATTATGCGTTTCGAAAGAGATGAGCAACAGAAAGACAGAATCCACCTGGATATCCACATCACTCCATATTTCCCGGCTAAAAGTTTTGTGGTAAAACTGGATGGACATAAAGGTGAAGATGAAAATACCACATGGAGTTCAGAATATAATCAGCAATAGTTTTTGATAGCTGAAAATAAAAACCCAACCCCAGCGTTGGGTTTTTTTATGGGTTATGCATAACACTTAACAAATTCTTTATAATTTTGTAATGCATCGGCCAGATCAGATTAATCAAAAAAAATGAAGCAAGTACTTCTCCTCAATGGGGATATTGAAAAAAACGCATCTACAAATTTCCTGATTAATGCCTATAAACAAGGGGCAGAAAGTGTTGGCGCCTCCGTTAGGGAATTGGCCATTATCGATCTGATATTCAATTCGAATAAGCTGTTTAATAACAGACAGATTGCCGATTTGGAGCCCGACCTGCAAAAAGCTTTAACTGCCATTAGGCAGAGTAACCATGTGGTGCTTTTTTGTCCAGTATATGTAGATCATATCCCGGCAAAAATTAAAGGTTTTTTCGATCGTCTTTTTATGCCCGATCAGATTTTTACGACCCAGCAGCAGAATGTAAACAACAATTTTAGCGGTAGGTCGGCCAGGATTGTATCAATTTTGGATGAGGCAACCTTTAAAGAGTGGAAAGCTAATAAGAAAACCACTTATTTATCCATTAAAAAAGTAGTGTTCGAAAAATGCAGGATGAGCCCCGTATTAACCAATACCATTGGCGAACTGCATTCGCTCGAGAACCATTATAGCCAAAAATGGCTGGCCAAAATGGAAAAATTCGGCTCACAGCTGATCTAAAATTTCATTATTTATGTTCAATGGTCTGTCACACAGATCCTCAGATTTATTTTTTTACAATCATCATAAACCGGTTTATCTTCCTGTCTGAGCCATAACTTCTTTTTAACCAGAGAAATACACAGGTTTTTTTATCTGTATATCTCTGGTTAATATTTTCTTTCCCGTGGTGTGTCTTAACAGCCCATGTATTCACTTTTAGCACACTTTGCCCTAAAACACGACACTTTGTGTACAATCGCTACGGTTTTGTAACACAATCACTTGCTGTAATGTATTTGTAACACTAAAGATAGATTCGCTTTTTTCCACATTT
The DNA here is from genome assembly GCF_049913135.1 of Pedobacter sp. R-06. Lineage (NCBI taxonomy): Bacteria > Pseudomonadati > Bacteroidota > Sphingobacteriia > Sphingobacteriales > Sphingobacteriaceae > Pedobacter > Pedobacter sp. R-06. The sequence continues at coordinate 5,983,016 of NZ_CP183977.1, forward strand.
TTTCCACAAAAAGACGTTATATAACTGTGTTTTTAGGCGATAAATACAATTTGCCATTTTTTTGAATGGGGTTTATCACTTATCAGTAAGCTATATAGATCATATTTGGCCTGATATTTGGTTATGTTGGCACAGTAGCGGAGGCTACAATAAATCAAATTTTTAACCTTTAAATTTTAAAACTATGGCTTTCAAAGCTAGATTAAATTTTTCAGGCAAGGAGTACGATGTACTTCATTGTGCCTATGCGTTAAACCGTGATGTAGATGCAAAGGGAAGACCCTCTTCCGGAGTTTACGGCGGTACCATCGACATTGAGATCGAGTCAACAGAAGACACCTCAATAATCGAGGCGATGGTAAACAACCAGTACAAACCTATTACAGGAACGCTTCTGATCAAGAAAACAGAGGAAGATGCCAAAATGAAAGAAGTTAACTTCGAAGACGGCTACATTGTTAAATATTCCGAAGGGATCAACATTGTGGGTGATCACCCGATGACGCTCAAATTCCAGATTTCAGCCAGAAAGCTTAAATTAGGCAACGCTGAGCACCTTAACGATTGGCCAAAAGCCTAAGCGGAGGTTGAAGGCGTAAGGCTTTAAGGTATTTAAACGCCTGGCGCCATGCGCTCTGCTCTAAACTCATTTCATTTTTTCAAAAACATTAAAACTTACTACAATGGCATTCAAAACCCGTTTAAACTTAGGATCAAAAGAATTTGATGTACTACAGTGCAGCTTTTCATTAAATAGAGATGTTGACGCAAAAGGCCGTCCATCATCAGGTGTTTATGGTGGTACCATCCACATCGAAATCGAATCAACCGAAGATACTTCTGTGATCGAATCGATGGTAAACAACCAGTACAAGCCACTTTCAGGAACATTGGTTTTCAAAAAAGGCGAAGAAGATGCAAAAATGAAAGAACTGTCTTTCGAAGATGGTTATATCATCCAGTATAACGAGGGTATTGCGGTAAACGACAATACACCAATGACTTTAAGTTTTGTGGTATCGGCCCGTAAGCTAAAGCTGGGCAACGCAGAACACGAAAACGATTGGCCTAAAGCTTAGTCATCACTAAACATATAGTAATTAAAAGCACCCCATTTTTTTTGGGGCGCTTTTAATCTGTTATATTTTCATCACCCTACATCTACCTATCTATCATCCTAAATTAACATCTTTTTAGCATTGTGATACGTCACATCAAGCTATACCATAAATTATGCTCATCTATGTCTAACCACCTCAAACATATTGCAGTAAAAAACGATTACTATTCTGGTAAAATGTTTGATTCGGCATCTACACAATATTTATCTGAACAGGCAGCTTACGAAAAAAGTGGAATCATTTTTAAGATGTCCACATATATTGCCAAGCCTCTGGCCCGAGGTAATTTTGTGAACAAGATTAAATCAATATGGAAAAGAAACTCATTGCAGAGATCAATATAGAAGGAAAAGAAATTACACATTTTGCTTCCTTCGTCCTTCAACAGGCTTTTAACGAACATCACTATTTTGAACTGCGCTTTAACCACGACCAGATGGGGGCGCCAGGACTGATCAGCTTAGATGATAGCCGCGATTTTGTAGGTAAAACCTTAACGGCCTCTTTTGGCCATTCGGCAGAAGGTATGCAGAATTTTGTAGGCCTGGTTTCTAAAGTTGAACTATCACAAAGTCATGGTTACCATGGTGTTTTAATTGTAAGCGGTTATAGCCCAACTATTTTAATTGATCGTGGACCTGATTTGGGCTCATATTTAGATAAAGACCTGAATGAGATCGTGAAATTGGCAACTAAAGATACGCCTGCCAATGATTTAAAAGTGGTGGCCAATGCCACAAGAAATACATCAATCGATTATATTATCCAATATCGTGAAAGTGATTTTGCTTTTTTGAACCGCCTTTCGGCCGAATATCACGAGTGGCTTTTTTACGATGGCAAACAGCTTAATTTTGGAAAACCCAATACCCAAAAGGACATATCGCTGTTTTATGGCCGAGATGTTCAGGAAATGCAGTATGCAATGGAAATTGCACCCATAAAAAATAAACGGTTCTCCTATAATCCCAAGCAGAACGAAATGCTGCTGAGCGAGAGTACAGGTAAAGTAGATGGCACACCCGACTTGTCTCATGCTGTAAAAGCTTCTAACCTTACTTTTAGTAAAACCTTCAACCAGCCTTCATTAATCAGGGTAGATAATAACAACGACATTAAAAACCTGGTAGAAAATGAAGAGAAAGCTAATACAAGTGAACTTTTAAAAGTAACAGCCAGGGGCGATAATGCAGGTTTAAGCATAGGCAGTATTGCCGAAATTACGATGAGCCTCCGTAAAGAGCTTGCTTTTACATCTGAAAGTCTGGGTAAATTTCTTATTACCAGTATTACACATCATATCGACGAAAACGGCAAATACCACAATACTTTTGAAGGAAAAGTATCCACAACCGAACGTTTACTGGTAAAGAACTTCGAAAAACCACAACCAGATATGCAACTGGCAGATGTGATTGATAATAACGATCCGCAAGGCCAGGGGCGTATTAAGGTTAAATTTAAGTGGGAATGTTTAACCAACGATGTTACAGAATGGTTGCGTGTAGTTACGCCAAGTGCCGGTGTTGGTGATAGGGGTAATAACCGTGGATATTTCGCCATACCAGAAATCGATGATCAGGTGATGATTGCGTTTGAAGAGGGGAATATCGCTCGCCCTGTAGTAATGGGAAGTGTTTACCACAGCTCCAGTGTAGATAGTAGCCCATTGATTAAAAACCACCTTAAAAGTATCATTACCAGAAGCGGTCACCTTGTTGAATTTGACGATGATGCAGGCACACAGGGCATAAAAATTACCGATATCCATAATAATATTATCCATATCGATACCAAAGGCAATAATATTACCATTACCGCTTTGGAGAACATGACGTTAAACTGTAAGAACATGCAGATTAATGTGGAGGAAAATATGGATGTGAGCGTGGGCAAAGATCAATCTTCTTCTATTGGTAATAACCAAACCACTTCAGTAAATAAGGATATAAATACAACAGCAGGAAACAATTATTCACTGAGCGCAACCGGAGATATTCAGGAAAGTTCAGATAAAAGGTCGGAATTTGTAACTAAGGATTTTGTAAGGCAATCAGAAACATCTAACGAACTTGCAAGTGAGATTTCGATGTTTAGCCAAAAAGAAAATATGAGCCTGCAAAGTGGTAAAACTGTAGAAATTAACAGTGCAGAGAAATCAAAATTATTCTAGTTATGGCAATTACAAAACAATCAAACAATATGAAAATCAAGGTTCGCTCTGATTATAGTATGGTTGTGGGGCAAAAATCCGTAAAAATGGCCGATAAGCTAAATGTTGAAGCGATGTACAATAATTTGGTTTTGGCAAGTAACAAACAGGTTGTTGGCGAAGGAAATAAATAGGCTATGGCAAATGTTCAATTCAAAAGTTATACGCCAACATTACTAGAAATCGAACCCAAGTGTTTGGTACATTTTCGTCCGCACGGCAATTACAATGGCGAGTTTGGCTTCGATTGGGTTAGGCTCGGCGATTCGGGGAGTAAAGGTGATGTGTGGTATAAAAACATTACCGGCTATTATGATACGCCAAAATTGGCAAATGGCGACTACGATTATTGCAACCCTAAATTTGTGCAAAGTACAAAGGAGTATGATAATATGGTTTTCGGAGAGTACAGGCGTTTTTCTGTTCCCTGGAAAACAACTAATAAAGATGCTCCATATATTTATCCTATTCCCTATATGACATTGCTTCCCGAATATTCGGCCAAGCTAAAATTAATTGTTGAAGTGGAGGAGGAACCAGAGAAATTCGAATTTAAGTATAATGAAGAATATTTTGAAGTTGCGGTAGATACGGGTTTGCCGGTAACAAAGGGGATTTCTAAAATAGACAGTGCAATAACCGTAAAGTGTAAGGCTTATTTTGAAAGGGATGAATTTATTGAGGTTTATGCTGTGAAGGGCAGTGAACAATATCTGGTAGGCCAGCTTATTGTAAAACGGAACCATACCAAATTCCATCACTTTGTTAAAATCTGTTTTGTAAACGTAATTATGGGCAAAAACAAATCAAATATGAACCTGGCGAATGAAAAAGCAGCTTTAAGGAAATATTTGAGGCAGGCGTACATCAAAGCGGAGATTAAAAGTGAAACCATTGTACTCTCGGGCGAAAAGGAAATCCGTGCTGCACTTGATAACTATAGCAGCGATCCTAAAGAATCTGTATTTTACATTTTGGAGAAAAACCTTTACCAGCAAAGGCAAAAAAACTATCTCGCATCCAAATACAATACCTATCGGAAGGTATACCTTACCCCAATGATTATTGAAAGTAATGCATGTGGCAGTAAGGGCTATCTACTGGGCCGTTCGCAAGATATTCCAAGCAAAAAGGGATTGGAAAGACCAAGCGTGATCATTGCTGATATAGTTAAAACAAATAAAAAACTGAAAACTTCACCAAGCACTGATGAGGCCACTGTTGCTCATGAAATTTTTCATAGCATGGGGCTTCAGCACACTTTTGTTAATGGCAGCAAATATGTTTTCAAAGAATATGAAACGGATAACATTATGGATTATTACAGCAAAAAAACAGCAATTAAATCCAAGCAGTTATACAAATGGCAATGGGAACAATTATGGGCACTACTATAAAATTTGTTAAAATAAATGCACTGCTTGGCCTCTTGGTTTTATTGTTTTCGTGCCAGCAAACCAAGACAGAAAAGGTAATAGCAAAAAACACAGCATCAGATAAAATAATTAAAACAGTACAACAGGATAAAGCGGCACAAATGAGGAAGTTTGATATTGATAATTTCGAAAAGCAGATGATCGCAAATCCTCTTTATGATGGAAAAACACTTGAAGATGGATCATATGCACAGGAATATTATATTCCAAAGCCCAATGCGGATACAGAGCCCTTTAACCGAAATGCTGCTCAGTTTTTTGTAGAAAAGATTCGCCGTAAAGATGGGTTTGAAGAACTGATTACTTATTACAGTAGTGGAAATATTAAAGAATATAATGAATTTTTTTCGATTGAGCTCGAAGTGGGTATCTGGAAGTATTATGATGAACAGGGCAACGTGACTAAAACCATCAATAAAGACTCGGATTACAAATTTACGTTGAACGATGTGATCGTATATGGTAAAAAAAATGGTGTCGATTTCCACGATGACGGCGATTTACAGCGGGGTTTTAGCAGTCGGTTTAAAAAGAATGTATGGACCATAAGTTGGATTGAAGATGTGCCATCAGCCGATAGTATCGAGCATTTTTGCATACTTGATGGCGATAGCGGGGCGGTATTGGAACGCCAGAAACGGGCTGCGCCAATACGCAAAGTGGGTTAGGTAGTTATAGGAATTAGCTGATTTTGATTTCAGAGGCAAACCAATGGATATTTCAAATAAAACAGTACACTATTCAGGTATAAACGCCCTTCGTTTAGAATGGCCTGCCGAACTATCTGTAAAATATGGTGTTTTAATCACTTTTAATGAGGGCGAAGAAAATAGCAACGAAGTGAAATACGAAGTGCGTATTACCAGGTTAAAGCCAGGTAAAGATGGGGAACCTTTATTTCAAATCGAACGGATCAGTGATGTTTTTGTAAATGAAATCTTGCCCGATCTGGTAGCCGATCGTTTGGCCTATGCCGCCGGAAAAGTGTTTTATCCTTTGGTAATTACTGTTGATCAAAATGGTGGTTTTCAAAGCATTTATAATCACCAGGAGATATTAAAAAGATGGCAATCTGTTAAAAATAAGGTGCTGGATAATTTTGAAGGGAGCCTTGTAGAAGACTATTTAGAGCGGATGGAAAAACAGTTAGCCAATGCTGATAGTATAAACCTGGCATTTTTAAATAACGATTGGTTTATCCACACTTTTTTTAAACCACTCTATAAAGAGTATGGGCAGCACCGTACCGCCGAATCGGTATATAAATTTCCGATAGCAAAGGATTTTAATGTTGAAGGTTATATAACCGAAGAAAAATTAAGCGGACAAACCAATAGTTTTGGTGCTATAGAATTATTGCACAATGGCACCATTAAACCTTTGGAAGATGATTTATATATCGCAAATAGAGCTACAGGCGATTATGAAGGGTATTACCTTTTACATCCTAAATACAAAAGGATCATATCAGTAGTTTCTGATTTTAATTATGGCGCACCGCTTATGTCAAAAGTTAAGGTGAAAATTACGGTTATCCCCAAAAGCGGAGAAGAATTTGATCAGGATTTTCAGCTAGATACCAATGTTAAAGGTTTGCCGGTAACAGAAATGGTAGTAATTGACGGGCAGACATCGAGAAAAGGATTTTGGGACCGTTTATTAAATAAGTAACACATGGCAGAGAAACATATTGTAGTTCAGGGGGCACAATGCATGTGCAAATTTGGATCGGCGCCCGATAAATTAAAGGTGCTTACGCATACTAAAGAGTACGCTAATGATAAAGATGGAAGCAAGAAGTTAATCGCAACAACTGTAGATATTGGAACAACATTCGAAAAGAACATGTTTGGCTCCTGCTCAAAAATGTACAATAAACCTTGTAATGCGGTGGTAACCAAATGGTCGGGCTTTTATGAGGATACGATTCTCACCAACGGAGGCAAGATTTTGCTTGAAGATAGCAAGGCTACCTGTCCGATAGGTGGCACTGATTGCATCGAAATTGTTCAGCATGGACAAAAAGCAGAGGCTTCGAAACAAAATTTCGATAACGCAAATAAAAATGTACAATCACAACTCAACCCTATGTCAGAATCTTTAGATGAATCTGCTAACAATTTTGAAGGTGTTGACGTAAGTGTTAAAGCATAAAGTATGGCAAAGGGAATAAAGAAAATTGTATGGAGCGGCGAAGGTAAGGTGTACAACGCTACTAAAGGATCGATACCTGGTCAGTTAGTGGTTGTAGCTCCTGATCAGTATGTTTGGTTTAAGATAGGGGAATGGCAACCCGGCACTACAGAGCAAGATAAAAAGAAGGATGTAAAATGGGCTGTTTTTAATGACAAAGGAATTATTGATCTTCAGAAAACAATACCCAGTAGTTTTAAATATGGTTACAGAATCCCCAAAAAACTATGCGGCCCCTATTTATGGTATATTGAAGCAACATGGAGTGGAAATTTTGATAGTAAATCAGGCTTAAAGATCAGGGGTGAATCACCAGCAAAAATAATCGCAAGTAGATGGACTCAAAATGAAGGTGGGGCCGATGTACGCAAAACCTATCAGTTCTCTTACGGCGAATTAATTTGGTTAAGACTTTTTACCGAGGGTTTAAACGGCTATAATAATGTAGAAGTGCGGGTGTTCAGAAAACTCAGGGCCGCATTGGGCTTGTGGCCAAAAGATGATGAGGTAACCCGTAAAATTTATAGGGTAAATGTAATCAATGGAGAAATTAACCTGAAGATTCCCAATACCTATTCCTGGTACCAATCTATGAATGATAGATCGGAAGTTGAGGAGTTTTACGTTCGGGTAGTACATCCTGTAACGGGCCAGTACATTGAAGATGATCTTGGAAAAGGCGATACTGCCCATGCCCGTTTTTTAAGGATAAAAGATAAGGTGAAATCGCAGGTGGTTGAGGTGCCACAAAATAGAACGCCGGTTACCATTTATCAGCCCGATAAAAATGCAGCAAGGTTTGAGTTGTGTAGGTTCGAACAGATTAATGTAATCGAAACAGGAGGTAAACCCGTCCTTATTTTTGATAACGGAAAGGGTGTTAAAAATATTCGGGATAAGCGGGAAAAAACGTTAATATCTATCGTTTTTAAATTCGACAGTACTGAGCTTCTGCCAGAAAGCCTTAAACAGCTCAATAATATTTTGCAGTTTTTGCTTGAACATCGATACAGCACTATCCAACTCGATGGTTTTGCCTGTGTAATCGGTAAACAGAATCACAATAATATATTATCAGAAAACAGGGCAAAAACGGTTAGGGAATTTTTTATTAAAGGGAAACTGGATCCCAACCGAATTAAGGTAGCCGGGCATGGTGAAGTGAATCCTACGGATGACAAAATGGGGCAAGATAATATTAAATATAAAAATGAATATGAATATACGAGTAATAGGCGGGTAGATATCACATTTGAATATTACGGGCATAATGCAGAAACAATAATTTATCAGACAATATTGGGTAGTACGCCAAAAAATATTTTAATACAACCAGTCAATTTCGATACCAAAGCCTGTTTTGATCGTAAAAAACATAAGAAAACAATTACCTTATATAATCTTAACGAGAAAAAAGCACAGGAAGAAGGAAAGATTACAATCCCTGCTGTATCTGCTATAGGTAAGGACGATCTTATGCCTATACAATATCTGTGGCCCATGAATAAAGCTACTTTAACATCCTTTTACAGCTCTGCTAACGAATATCTGGTTCATATTCATTCTTGTAGATATTTTTCGGTAGAAAATAACCCTACGGTAAATGTTCAAGTTTATCCTGATATTAAATGGACTTTGACTTTTTTTATCAATCTTACAAATGACCTTAGTGTAAAATGGCAAAACCAACCTGCCGCAAAGCATAAAGAGTTGCAGCGTAAATCCGGTAAGATAGGAGCTGAAAGAAGATGGAAGCAAAAAGATGCATCTTTTGGCTTCGGCCTTAAAGGTGAATGGGATAAAAGTAGTAGCGGTAGTTATCAGAGGAGTAAAGAGCTTAAGGCTGAATATGAAACGAAATTCAAAAAACTTTATGATCTTTTCGCTTCGGTGGGAGCAATGTCTGATGGGGTAACGAATAAGACTAAAGGGCAAGTTAGGAATATAGGATTTAAAGGGTTGCCTATGACATTTGCCGTTAAGCCCCCTAATCTTAACCTCAAAGGAGAATGGAATTTAGAAAGAGCAAAACAAAAAGGTATAGAAATAGAAAAAATAGGCACGAAAGTAGACATCTCTTTTAATGCTGATCCGTTAATAGGTTTAGAGGTAACAATAGATCTTTTGTGTACTGCTGTTGGGCTGGTTGCGGGGGCTGTGAGTGGGGGAACTGCGGCTCCAGGTGCCGTAAGGCTTTATGGATTTATCAAAGATAAGATGAATACGGGCATGGAATTTGGTAATGATGATTTTGGAGCTAAAGTAAGTGCTGATGTTTATATCGATCTTGTTATTTCAAGTGTGATCAAAACCAATATTGGTTTTTCTTTCAACACAGAGAGTGATAAAAGCGATGATCAGAAAAAGCTGGAACTAACAAATACACTTAAAGTTGAACTAAAAGCAGGAGTCTGGGTAAAAGGAGAAGCTAATCTTGTTATCGTAAAAGTTGAAGGTTACTTTGAAATGAGCGGAAAGGGTTATGCATCTGTAACATTTGGCCATGCTCTAAAATATGATGATAAAGGCTTGAATTACCGTCCGCAATTAGGATTCGATGGTTTAAATGCTGAATATGTCATCAAAGGAAAAGTAGGAATGTCAGCAAAAAAGAAAATACCAAGAGGGGAAAATAAAAAACCAGCAGAACTAAAAGGCAGCAGCGAAGATGAAGGGATCATTGCAGAAGGCAAGTATAACGAAGTAATCCCTAAATTTGATGTGATTAAAAGCCTGGAAGAGCTCTTTGGGATTAGTGCTGATATTCCGTTAATTAGAAATTAAACATATGAAAAAAATAGTTTTAATAGGTTTGTACTTTATAACATGTCTATCATGTCAATCACAAGAAAAAATCAATCTGGAAAAAGTCGATTTTGCAGAGAGTTATAAACAGATTCTAAAAAATGTGAAGTTTCAGACAGATGCTCGGGAGATCGTTACCACGCTTCCCGTAGCCTATACCAAAAATGTAAGTCAATACAGATTTGGGAACATTTCTTTTGCAAATAGTAAGGAAAATTCAATAAAGAGTTCTACAGTAGGATTGTTGATCAATAATACTAAAGAACGTCTTACTAAAGGTATTAAAATAGAAGTTGAAGAGACTTCCGCTAGCAATGAACTTTTAGCATACTTAAAATCACAGTATAAAACTCCGAAAGTAATTTCTGGAGTTCCAGAGAAAAATAATGAAGGAAAAGTGTTAGGAAATGCAGCCTATTCCTGGAATCTGAAAGATAAAACAATAGTACTTATTCAATATTACGAATACACAAATAATAAACCAAATATCTCCTCTGTTCTATATATGGTAGACAATAAGGTGATAGCTCCTGAAGTACAACAAACGGTTGTTTCCCGTATTATCAAAACATATACTCCATAATAAATATTTGATAACATTAATATTGTAAGTGCTAATAGGATTACTGAAATGTATAGATTGGTTAAGCTTTAAAAATTAAATAATATGATAAAACAACCGTATTATATGATCGATTTCAGTGCGTCTGCCTGTTTGTTTGAAATCAGAATTAATGACTATCCCGTGATCCATATGAATGTGGAAGGTCAGGTTGCCAGTAATATTCCCATCAATTATGCAATATTGAAAAGTGGTACACAGTCTATATCTCTAACAATTTTACCCAATATCGGCGATCTGGAATTGCATAATAAGTCAGAAGTAAAATTTAATATAAAATTATTTGATGTTGCCAATGATTTTGTTTTTAATCAACAGTTTGGAGATTATCAATCAGATCCTGTTGGAGAAAAGAAATTACCCATAATAAAATATATGAATTCCTTTCAGGCCGATGTCCCATATAACTTAGATGTTTGGCAAAAAGGAAGAAACCTTAAAGATATTGATGATTGTAGAAAAAAACTGGAATCAACGTATAATAAAATCATTAAAATAATTCAGGATGGTGAATATAATAAGTATAGACAATTGATTTCTAAGAGAGAAAATAATATGTCTACCGCCATGTATTTATCAAAAGAAGAATCGGAAGGAAGAATAAATGAACTCATCCATGACTTTAATTCGGGATTTAAAGTTCGGCCTATTTCAAAAGAAAATTTAATGGTCCTTTATGCAAACAATAAAGTTGCTGTTTTGAAAAAGCTTAATGGAGAGTCTGCATTATATCTGGAAAATGAAGAAACACAGGAAGAATTAATGCTCGATATTTCTTTTTACATTCCAGAGGGTGAGTCTGACTTTGAAGTGATCTAGTTATGAAAAGAACATTAATCATTTTATTCGTACCTGCTTTTTTGAGTTGTACTTCTCCAACTGCAGGTTAGGGAAATAAAATTATTGTCATACGTTTTATTCCTCTTGATGTTAACTATTGTCTGTAAAAAGAGGTTATAGATATTGCGCAGTTAACTTTTAATAAACGATATGATGAACAAATCCAAAATAATGTTGAAGTAATTTGACCTGAAAATACAATAATAGGCGAGGTTTAATTTGTTATCAATCAGGTATCAGCAACTCAAAAATAAAATAGTCGAATTAAACAGCACCTAAACACTGGAGCTGTTTTAAATTTTAGCCGTCAAAAATTAATGCTCCCAAAAAACGGATAAATGTTGAAGCAGGCAACCCTTTTATTAATGATAAAAAGGAGTGCACATACAGGTAAATTGAGTAGTTATGACAAATGTTAAGTTTGGAGATTATAATCCATCGCAAGAGCCTAAAGAAACGGTACAATATGTTTATTACACACGTGAAGGTGAATACCTGGGGGGGGTAGCAGGTAGTGCTAAAATTTTTATTACTACTAAGGAAAAGTATGATCAGGCAGTGGCTGCAAAAAATTGGGATGCTCTGAATGATGAAGCTAATTTGGTTAAATACGATAATACAGCGTTAAGTCATGCAGACTTCAGATACATTGCTTACATTATAAGTCACGAATCAGGTAATGCTGATATAAAAGAGCTCAGATGCGTGGCCTTTACCAGTCATAACAGGGCTGTTTCTACCAAAAAAACCTGGCGTTCGTTGTTAGCCTCCGGTTATTCCTCTGTACCAAATAAGAAAGAACTTCCCGATAATAATGATAACAAATCAAAATTGGCGAGATACGCAGTATTGGATGTTTGCTTTGGAGTAAAAGATATTACTGATGGCGCTGAGTTTTGGGATGGAACCGATTTTCTGGCATGGGGTAATTCTGAAACAAATCCCTACAATAAACTGGGGCAGAACAAATTCGATGAATATAAATTCGTTGAAATTCCAAAAGCGATTTATGATGATTTTGTAGCTGCGAACGGTACATCAGCAAGGTATAAGGATAAAGGTAACCATGATGAAAATGCAGATCAGGGTACGCACGAACACCTTAAAAAGAAAGTTAAAAAGCCGGTACTTGGACCAGATGGCAAACAGTTAAAAGGTGCTGATGGTAAGCTACAGTTTAAGGAAGTTGAAGTACCTGACAGAATTAAATATGACATTCCATCAGCTGACTTTGAAGATCAGCAATATTGGATAAGTGGCAATTTTTATTATGATACAAACGTTAAAACCACCAATGGTATTTCTGCTACCATCACCGCAGGCAAAAGTATTTTCTGGAAAATAACCCCGAACCGTTTAACAGCAGCAACAACAAAATAAAATATGGTCAAACTGATATCTGCCTCTATTCTTAATTTGTTGGTTCTTTTTAGTGTAGTAGCACAACAGCCTCCCAAACCAGCAAAAGTTTATTCTGGAATTTTACTAACCCGATTTACAGAAGTCAAATCTGAGGAGGGTAAAGAAAAGGATACGAGTAAAATCTTATATGTGCAGAATAGTTTAAAAGATAGCCTGTTCGTATATAAAATAGCAGATGGCATACTCTCTGAAGCCACGGCCTATATTTTATCGGGCAATAATAAAGGCCTTTACCTGCGGGCTAAATCTATATTAAATGGCGCGGACAGTATTGAGCCATTAAAGATTACCTTTTCCGATGCAGAACATACCGTACTTGTTAATCAGGATGAGTATAAATTATTTCCCGAATTTTATACCAAGGTTAAACAGCAGGTAGGTAAACAGCATTCCGTTATTGGCTTGTTTGATCTTTTGGAAGATTATTTAGAAGAGTATTCAATCAATGATATTTATCAGGTTTTATTGTCTGATAGCCACGGAAGATGGGGAAAAGGTATCCGGCAATCCAAAATTACCACACAGAGAAGCCAATCTGATCTGAAGGATATCTGGAGTTATAAGTATCAGTACAACCGTTCAGGTAAACTGGGATTAGTTAAGGGTACATCGGCAGAAGAAACACATTTTAGTAAAAAAATGAGTTACCTTAATCCAGGTCTCATTGAAATGAACATTTACCGCAATACTGAAGACCGACAGATTATATCCCGTAAAGCAACCTATAATCCATTAAAACTTAATCTGCTCAAATTAACAGAACATGTTGAAATAACCGGAAAAGATAAAGAGGCGATAATTACGACAACTATTGGCAGAAAAATTATAGGAAAATTAAAATCCCTGCGCATGTCGCAGGCTGAAGTAATCAGGTTAGTGGATTCAAAAAAATAGACAGCTAAATTATTTTTTTGTCGCAAAAAGTAACAGCCTGCCCTAAAATGCTACAAAACTTCAAGCTACTGCGTGTATTAAAAATAAGACGTAGAATAGTTTCAAAAAAAATACATTTTTTTTCTTGACAAAAATCTGCCTTCTGCTTGCGCTAGGATAATATTTTCGAAATGGACATGGGTGTTAGCCGTTATAGATGAGCTACATATACAATAATTGGCTTAATTTTTGGTTTATATATGATGTAGCGGAGGCTACAATAAATCAAATTTTTAACCTTTAAATTTTAAAACTATGGCTTTCAAAGCTAGATTAAATTTTTCAGGCAAGGAGTACGATGTGCTTCATTGTGCCTATGCGTTAAACCGTGATGTAGATGCAAAGGGAAGACCCTCTTCCGGAGTTTACGGCGGTACCATCGACATTGAGATCGAGTCAACAGAAGACACCTCAATAATCGAGGCGATGGTAAACAACCAGTACAAACCTATTACGGGAACGCTTCTGATCAAAAAATCGGAGGAAGATGCCAAAATGAAAGAAGTTAACTTCGAAGACGGCTACATTGTTAAATATTCCGAAGGGATCAACATTGTGGGTGATCACCCGATGACGCTCAAATTCCAGATTTCAGCCAGAAAGCTTAAATTAGGCAACGCCGAGCACCTTAACGATTGGCCAAAAGCTTAGTTAGGTTTAAGGCGTAAGGCTTAGGGTTTAAGGTATTTAAACGCCTGGCGCCATGCGCTCTGCTCTAAACTCATTTCATTTTTTCAAAAACATTAAAACTTACTACAATGGCATTCAAAACCCGTTTAAACTTAGGATCAAAAGAATTTGATGTACTACAGTGCAGCTTTTCATTAAATAGAGATGTCGACGCAAAAGGCCGTCCATCATCAGGTGTTTATGGTGGTACCATCCACATCGAAATCGAATCAACCGAAGATACTTCTGTGATCGAATCGATGGTAAACAACCAATATAAGCCACTTTCAGGAACATTGGTTTTCAAAAAAGGCGAAGAAGATGCAAAAATGAAAGAACTGTCTTTCGAAGATGGTTATATCATCCAGTATAACGAGGGTATTGCGGTAAACGACAATACACCAATGACTTTAAGTTTTGTGGTATCGGCCCGTAAGCTAAAGCTGGGCAATGCAGAACACGAAAACGATTGGCCTAAAGCTTAATCGTAATAAAGCCGTTACGGGTTACCTGCTAAAAAGGCTGGTGCTGGTAACGGTTTTTGTGCTTTTAGAGGTGTGATATAAAGAGCTAATTATGGCTACTGATTTAGAATACATTAAGCTATTTAATGCCTGCACAGTTTCTCCGATAAAATCGGTTGAGATCAATCGGATTATTGACGATAAAATAATAAGCAATAAATCAAGATATCAGGCAGTAAGAAATAAACTGCTCAATTTAACCGAGTATACTTACCGCAATGCCTGTTTCGTAAACGAACCCGATGATTTTTTCCTCAAAAGAAATCCAAAAATCGGCAATAGTTTTTTTAGCAGAACATTTTTAGATCATAGTGTTTTCTCTGAAAATACGGGTATTCCCTGGTACTTTATCGCCTGTGTACACTATAGAGAAAGTAATGCTGACTTTACCAAACACCTGCATAATGGCGATCCGCTCAGTGGCTTTACCAGGCAGCATCCTGCTAACAGGCCAAAAATTAACCACGGACCACCATTTACTTTTGAAGAAAGTGCGGTTGATGCCTTAAAATTACGTGGCCTGGATAAAGAAACGGTTTGGTCGCTGCCAAAAGTTTTGTTGCGTTTAGAACAATACAATGGCATAGCAAAAGCCTATCAGAACAATAATATCAACTCGCCTTATCTGTGGGGCGGTTCTAATCTTTATACTAAAGGTGGTTTTCCTCGGGATCATTTTTTTAGTCTCGATTATGTAAATAAACAAATTGGAACAGCTGTAATCTTAAAAGTTATGGAAAATAGAGGATTAATTAATATACCCAGGCAATAGCATGAAAACAACGAGCATTTTATTTTTTTCTATGGTATTCCTGCTGTTTTCTTGCGGTGCAAAGCATGGTGATCAGCAACCAAATGGAATAGATCATGCTGATATAGCTGTAAAGAAGAAGAAAAATGCTGATTCTGCCCAGGCAAGTTCTCTTGAGAAATTGGCTGCAAAAATGGTAGCCTCCAGAGAAAGTTATCTAAATGATGGAAAAACTGAAGCCGAAGAAGTATTTATAAAGGCATTTATCGAGGCCTTAAAACAACCAAAAGCTTTTGAGGCAGATTTTGCTAACCTGAAGAAATACGAGATTAATGTATTAACTGCCAATGATAACAAACTTAGGCTGTTTTATTGGCTTTCTCCCTATTCTGGTACGATGTGGCATGTGCAGAATATTGTTCAGTACCAGGGTGAAGATAACACTTTAACCGCGGTTTTATTTAATAGTCTTTACGAAGATAAAAATGATGAAGGTAGCCCTACGCCTTTTTTTGAGCATATATTTAGCTTAAATACATCACCTCAGAAAACATATCTGCTTACGGGTTATGGGCAAATGGGCGGCACCGAGCCGTATAGTGTATGCCATACGCTAATCATTAACCATTCAAAATTTAGCATTAACAAACCCTTATTTAAATTGGCGAAAGCGAGCAAAACTCAATTGTTTGCATCTGCCATCCTTAAAGAGGATCAGGATAAAGAGAAACTTATGGCACAATTGGCCATGATTTATAACCCTCAGGATAAAACCATCAGCTATCCAGAGGTTAATGAGACTAAAAACGGATCTGTTTTCAGTGGAAAAAGAAATGTTTTAACCTTTCGGGATGGAATGTTCAAGTAATAATCAACCTATTATTTAGCTCGCATGGAAAAGAAATTGATCACCGAAATTAATATAGAAGATAAGGCAATTACCCATTTTGCCTCATTTAGCTTAAAACAAGCTTTTAATGCACATCATTATTTCGAGCTGCGGTTTAATCATGATCAGATGGGTTCGCCGGGGATGATCAGTCTAAACGACAGTCGCGATTTTGTGGGTAAAACCTTAACAGCATCATTTGGCTATGATTCTGGTAGTTTACAGGGTTTTGCTGGTTTGGTAACCAAGGTAGAACTCGCGCAAAGCCATGGATATCACGGTGTACTGATTGTAAGTGGTTACAGTCCAACCATTCTGATCGATCGCGGACCCGATCTGGGTTCTTATCTCGACAAAGATTTAAATACGATCGTAAATCTTGCTACATCGGATGTTCCTTCAAACGATATTAAAATTGTGGCCAATGCAGCCAGAAAAGAACCAATTGACTATTTGATCCAATACCGGGAAAGTGATTTCGATTTTCTGAACAGGTTATCGGGTGAGTACTACGAATGGTTTTATTATGATGGCAAACAGCTAAATTTTGGCAAACCAGACAATCAAAAAGAAATTGCATTGATTTATGGACGCGACGTGCAAAACCTGCAGTACGCCATGGAAATTGCACCGATCAAGAATAAACGTTTCGCCTATAATCCCAAACAGGATGAGATGCTTCAGAGCGAAAGCAGTGGGCAAAGTGATGGATCACCAGATTTAGCACATGCCATACAGGTATCGAATGCCATGTACAGCAAAACTTTTAATCAACCATCACTCATCCGCGTAGATAATAGCAACGACATTAAAAACCATGTGCAGAACGAGGAGAAAGCACACATCAGCGATCTCTTAAAGGTAAATGCCAGTGGCGATAACGCTGCTCTGGGCATAGGGAGTATTGCCGAAATTACGATGAGTATCAGAAAAGAACTATCCTTTTCTACAGAAAGTCTTGGCAAATTCCTTGTCACCACTATTAATCACAATATCGATGGGACAGGTAAATATTACAACACTTTCGAAGGAGTAGTGTCAACAACCGAGCGTCTTTCAGTAAAAAATTACGGTAAGCCCAGTCCTGATATGCAATTGGCAGATGTAATTGATAATGCTGATCCACAAGGACAGGGACGCATTAAAGTAAAGTTTAAATGGGAATGTAAAACCAACGACGTAACCGAGTGGCTACGGGTAATTACACCAGACGCAGGAAGCAGCGATAAAGTGAGTAAAAACAGAGGCTTTGTTTTTATCCCCGAAATTGGCGACCAGGTAGCTTTAACATTCGAGGAAGGCAATATTGCAAGGCCAATTGTATTGGGGTCGGTATTTCATGGCAAAAGTGGTAGCGGAGGTAGTGCCAGCAATAACAGCAAAAGTTTAACTTCTAAAAGTGGACATACTTTAAGTATGGATGATGGCGCGGGTATGATTATGCGGGATAAGGATAGCAATTTTATCGAGCTTGATGGAGCAGGAAAAGCCGTTTTCGAAACAAAAGAATCGATCCTGATTAAATGTGGAGAGAGCAGCATTTTCATGGATAAAACCGGAAAGATCATCATTAAGGGAAAGGATATCTTAACGCTGGGAGAAAACATTGGAAATTCTGCGACAACCAGTATTGGTATTGGTGTAGGACCAGAAGACGGCACACCAACCTCTGGTATTGGTATAGAATCACAAACCTTAGATATTGGTACAAAAACGCTTTCGATGAGCGGCGAAACAGAGGCCAATCTGGCTTCGAAAAAGATTAATGTGGGTGGCGAAAGCGAAACAAATATCAGCAGTGGCAAGATTAATCTAAACTAATTTCGACTTTAAAGTTAATGAATCCGATACAACTGGAACTGTTTAAAATAGATAAACAATGGCAGCAAGTAGTAAGGCGACATCCATCAGAAACCCTGTTCCTTTGCCTTGGTGAGCGGCATGAGGTGAATTTATTCGAATCGTATTTTAAATACCAATTAACGGAAGAAAGCAGGACCAACGATATATTCCTGCTCCATTATCAGGAGTTTCAGAACAAAAATGATTACGGTAAAAGTTTGGTTAAAGAATGGAAAGAGATTTTTGATTTATGGCAGAAGGATACAGGGGCAGGTATTGTTTGGGACGTTGAAACAGGTGAGGGTGATAAAAATTATAAAACCGATGCATATTTCCCAGTTAGGGCTTTAGTACGGTTGTGCAACCTTTACCCCGATTTAAAATTAAAGAAGATATATGTTCAGCTGGCACCAACTACCATTCATGATGTAGCTGGGCTATCCGAATGGATTAACGAATGGTGCAGTGGTGTTAAAGCATTCGATATTCACAATATTAAACTGGTTTTTACCGAACATCACATACACCGCACTTTAAAAAAATTAAAACAGGGAATGGAGTTTAAACTCCATATCGACGTTAGCCAGTTGATGCAAAATGCCGCGGCGCATACCAACCGTGAGAAGAACGATCCTGAAGCTGATTACCAGCAACAGATACTGATTGCCAGTAATTATTTGAGCAAAGGTAAGCACGAGCAGGCTAATGCAGTTTTGGAACGGGCAATTGTTATCGCCCAAAAGCAAGGACTGCACGAGGCAGTAGTGGCCGCTAGGATTATGCTGGCACAGAGTTTAGCTGTAAAAAACAAAAAAAACGAAGCACGCCAACAATACGAACTTGCTTTGGCCCGTGCCGGAGAAAACACACTATTGAGTGCGCATATCCACATGAGCTATGGCAGTTTCTTACTGGCACACTCGGGTAAAGATGAAGCTAAAAAGTACTTCGAAAAGGCAATTAAAATCGCCGAAATTATAGAGAACGATTTTATAGCAATGGAATGTACCCGATTGCTCGGGCAGCTTTCGGAAAGTAAAATAACAGGTTCGGCAAAGGCCATGGGTTATTATTTGAAGTGTTTAGAAATTGCCCGGAAAATGCCGATTGAAAAACGACGGCAAAGTTCGATGGCTTATACCGCATCGATCATGTTAAAAAAATATGGAGAAGAAAGTCCAGAAGGTAAAAAATTAGATATGGATATGCAGCAGGATTATGGCGAAGACTGGAAATCAATGGCCGAAGTACCAAAAAATCACGCCAATCCATTATCATAAAAAATATACGGATGAAAAAAGTAAAAGCAAGTAAACCGAACATGTCAACCGATAGGTCAATCAGCCTATCTGCCAGCTTAACCAAAGCCGAACCTAAAGCTGTTGGTGGCGGCGCTGGCATTACCCCAGGAAGTAACCCTCCTGGAGCAAAAAGTACGTTAAAGCTTTTAAAAGCCAAAAAACCTGCAATGGCCAATACAGCAGTACAACATGTAAGCAAGCATTTTGATGTGGTACTCGCTATCGATTTTCACTGGACAACCATTCCCATTCCTCCGTCTTTCGGTTTTATTCCGTTGCCTTTACCGCATCCGTTTATCGGCATGGTGTTCGATCCAATGGATTACCTGCATTTTAGTATCCCTATTCCTAAATTTGCGCAGGGTTTGATTGGTGCGGCCAGTATCCCAATGGGTGGCTCTATTTATGTACATGGCAGGCATAAAGCCACTACCACCACTACGGTGATGGGAGTTTTGCTCCCGTTTCGGCACATCAGTTCTATTCCCGTATATTTTATAGTAAATATACCTGGTTCGCCACATGAAGGAGAAGTGTATTGGGGCTCTACCACAGTAAAAGGGCAAGGTTCCGAAATGAGCGGGTCTAATCCAGGGCAGGTGCTTACCTGCTGGTGTCCGCCAATGGGCCTAAAACCGCTGCCTACTGTGCCAGGAAAACTTAAGAAAAATCCATTGGCTTATTTCGCTTTTTATAGCGATTTATTGAGTATGTATGTACAGATCAATACTGGTAAGCCTGTATTGGTTGGCGGTACATTTGCACCTCATAATTACACACTGAAAGAATATCTAATGCGTTTTGCAGCCATTGGCATTATGAGGGGGCTCACCAAGTTAGGAGGAGCCTTAGCAAAGGGGGCGTTAAAAGGGGTGAATAAACTCCTCCAGCGGATGTTGGGTAAAACAAACCCGCTATCAAAAAAACTTTGCCATTGGGGTTTGGAGCCTGTAAATTTTGTTACCGGGGCTATGTTTTTCGAATGGACCGATTTCGAACTGCCAGCGGGCAAGGCACTTGCCTGGAATAATGTATGGCGCAGCGATAAACCCTATTCAGGTATGTTAGGCAATCAGGTTTACAATAATTACGATTTATATATTTATCCAGATCCCGAAGCTGGAATTATAGGTTTTAGCCATCCCAGCGAAAATATGGTGATGCCTTTGCCATATATTGAGGCATATTCGGGAAAACAATACGATCGTGCACAGAAAATCTGGATGGAAAGACCTGACGAAAATACCTGGGTGCTAACCATCGATCGGGATATTTATACCTATACCCTTTTTAGTGGTGGGGCTGATGGAGATATCTATCGCATAAGCCATATCGAATATACAAACGGTAACAGCCTTACATTTTATTATCAAAAACAGCTTTTATCTCGTATTGTAGAAAATTCTGGACGGGTGCTCGAAATGCAGCATAACGAAGCAGGTAATGCCATTAAAGCGGTTTACTATCAATATAAAAACACAAGCGATCTGTTGGTGAGTTACGATTACGACCAGCGTGGCAACATGATCAAAGTATACGATCAGACAGGTAAAGCCATTAGCTTTGAATATGATGAGTTTAACCGGGTAATAAAACGGATCAACCGGAATGGAATGGCTTATTTTTGGCAATATGACGAAGAAGGCCGTGTAACCCATACCGAAGGCAGAGATGGCTTTATGAGCGGATCGTTACGTTATTTCCCAGAGGAAGGTTATAACGAAATATACTATCGCGATGGTAAAGTAGAGCGTTATTATTATGATGAAAATGATCTTGTTTACAAAAAGGTTGATGGCATGGGGGGCGAAACCTGGTTTGAGCACGATCGCTACAACGAAGAAAAAATGGTTTCCAGCCCAGAGGGTAAGGTAATCGGATATGAATACGACGATCGTGGAAACATTATTACATATCATACCGCAGATGGCGAGCAGTATCAATATGCGTATGATGAAAATAATAACCTGATATTGCGCAGCGATCCGGCGGGATCAAATGAAACCTGGCTGTATAACGAGCAGAACCAATTGCTTAAGCATGTACAAAAAGACGATCGCATAGTCGATTTTTATTATAAAGAAGGGCAAAAATTACCTGTGTTTTGCCGTGATAATGATGGTCACGAAATCCATTGGACCTATAACGGTTTAAACCAACTGATCGAATCGGTTTCTAGTGAAGGCAACAGCCGCCGCTGGACGTATGATGACTATGGTCGCTTGATTCGTTTTAGTCCAGATAATTACCAAACCACCATTTGGGAACGTGATGAAATGGGGCGTGTAATCTCGGTGAAAGATTTTGGGGAAGAGGCCTTACGCTTCGAATATGATGCCTACGATCTCCCGGTGTATGCCACCGATGGCCGCGAAGAATGGCGTATGACCTATACACCCATGGGTAGCCTTAAAACACAAACAAGAAGCAGTCAATCATCCGGTCAAAATAGCCAGACCCTTCATTTTGCTTATGATAGGTGGGAGAATTTAAAAGCCATTACCAACGAAAAAGGAGAAGAGTATATCTTTTTAAGGGATGCCAATGATAATGTGGTGAAAGAAATCGGTTTTGATGGGCAAGAGCAACAATACATCCGTAATCAGGATGGACAGGTTATCAAAACCATACAGGCCGACGGCCAAGCCATTTATCACAATTACGACTTAAGTGGCCGGTTGGTATATAGCAGCTATGAGGATGGCACTTATGAAGCGTTCCAGTACAACAAACTCGGCTTGCTCGTTACTGCAGAAAACGAACTTTCTTCAGTTAATTTTAAGCGGAATCCTTTGGGCATGGTTACCCAGGAAATACAGGATGGCTACCAGATCAATTACCAATATGATGTTTTTGGCAATCTGACCAGTTTAAAAAGTTCATTAGGGGCCGATATTAAATACGATTATGATGAAATAGGCTATCTGAGTGGTATTGCAGCAAAAAATGGCGCATCAGCAGAGTGGACTGCAACCATTGGCCGTAATAAAAACGGGCAAGAAACCAGTCGCAGTTTAAGCGGCGGGATTAGAGCAACATTCGATTATGATCATGAAGGTCATCCAATCAGTCAGAAGGTTGAAGCCAGTCATTCCATCACCGCTTTTAAGCAATATGCCTGGGGACCGAACGATAAACTGAATAGCTGCTTAAATAGCATTACAGGTGCAAGCATCAATTATAGGTATGATACTTTTGGAAGCCTGTCTTCGGCAAGTTATACTGATGATGGCAAAGTGATCTATAAAAATCCAGATGAAACCGGGAATTTATATAAAACAGCCGATCGCAGCGACAGGCGTTACGATAAAGGCGGTAAACTACTTAAAGATGACCAATGGTATTACCGTTACGATGCCAGAGGCAACCTGGTACAAAAAAGTAAACGTAATATTATCGGTCTGGCAAAAGAGGAGGTTGCTAAACCAGAAGACAATAGCTTATTTGGTAAAAAATTAAGCTGGGGAATGGCTGATCCTGATATTCCCAAAGCTGAAATAATGGATATTTTGGCAGATGCCGAACCCGATTTACCAGAGTGGAAGGAAGGCGACTGGGCTTATGCCTGGGCTGCTAATGGCATGATGAAGGCCGTTAAAAATCCAAATGGTGAGATGATCAGTTTTGAATACGATGCCTTAGGCAGGAGGAAAGCCAAAATTGTTAAAAATACAGTTTACCGGTATCTGTGGGATGGTAATTTACTGTTGCACGAATGGAATTACCCCTTAAGCGAACGGCCAAATTTGGTAGTTAACGAAGATGGCTTGCTTAGTTATGATAAAACAGAACCGCTGGGCGACGATTTAATTACCTGGATATACGATCAGAATAAATTTACACCAAGTGCCAAAATTGTTAATGGCCAATACTACTCCATTATTAGCGATTATTTGGGTACACCTGTTCAGGCTTTTAATGAAGCAGGTAAAAAAGTATGGGATTGCGAACTTGATATTTATGGAAAAATACGTAAGCTTAGCGGTGATAGGGGATTTGTGCCGTTTAGGTATCAGGGCCAATATGAGGATGTAGAAAGCGGGCTTTATTATAATAGGTTTAGGTATTATGACCCGGAAGTTGGGGGGTATATAAGTCAGGACCCTATTGGATTGATTGGCGGTAATCCTACCGTTTATGGGTATGTATTTGATAGTAATTATGAATTAGATGTATTCGGCTTAAAAACCTTTCAACAGGCATTGGGTGATTATGGCGAAAAATGGGTGAAGGAAGCTTTACAAAATTCGAATAAGTATTCCCGTGTATTTCAAGTTCAAAATGCTTCTGGTCACGGTATTGATGTGGTGGGTATGCGCCATGATGGAAAATTTGATATTTTTGAAGTAAAAACCAATATCTCAGGAAATGTAGGTGATTTATCAAGCAGGCAGTTAGATTCTGACTACTTTATAAAAGACATACTCGAGAAAGATAATATTGCTGATTTTGGATTGTCTCGGCAACAAGCTAATAGAATAATGAATAATATTGGAGATAAAAGAGTTGTTGATGTATTTGTTGGCCGAGGAGCGAAGGGTAGATTCAAAGTGAAAAGTGCATTGGTATCTGACTGGGATGAAGTTTCTCGCACTCAAAAAGCTAGAGGCACATGCCGTTAATAAAAAAAAGTTTATGTATAGCACAAAAGGATTCAAAAATTTTTTTCAGAAAGTACTCAAGTCATCACAGGATGAAGAACCATTCATTAAAGAATTTATCGAAGATTTTCTTCATAAAAACACCAGAGCTTTTCAAAATAAAATGGTTGTTTGGGATGAAGAAGAAATAGTAGATTATGATTTATTATATGTACTCTCTGCTTATTCATATCGATTTAAAATTCCAGAGGGAGTGTTAAATTTTATCGAGAACAATAATGACGATGCATTTTTAACCTTATTAAGGGCGTATTTTACTGATCTGTTGCTTCAAACCTATGCTTACAAAACCAATCAATTTGTTAATGGTGTTTTACATACCGATTTGGCATTAAGTACACTCCTCTCATTGAGTTATTTTCCGGATAAGGTCGAGTCTTTAGCTAAGCATTTGTTGAATTTTTTAGAGTCCAATAAAACCAGATTGGAGATTTATCCTCAAAACCTAGATTTTGGTTTTAAAAGCACCTTATATTTGACCTCCGTTTTACTTAATAACGCTGGTCACCCAGCTATTTCTGAAAAGATCACCCATTATCTAAAGCCAACTAATGAGGTATATGAGCTTGCAGGCAAAAATCTGTACTCAACAGACCCACAAGTAGTAAACAAATGGATTGATGGATTAGCTGACTTTCATATAACGAATTGTAAGGACGATTTAACTCTACCTTTTAATCGCGAAAGATGGCAATACTTCCCTATAGAAATTATAGCACTACTACAATTGCGTTCACAAAAAGGCCTGCCAATTGATTTTATTACACATCCATTGTTAAAAGACTTTCTTCCGTTTATAGCACAGCAACTCCCTATTCCATTGGATGAAACAACCCAACAGCTGGAAAAACGCATTTTGGAAAAATAGAAATGATGTGAGAAATTGCCATAGTGGCTGCAACCTAAACTTTATCCTGCAACAACAGCTTGATCACATTTTTCAATGCCGGGTTTCGGTTAGATTCTTTCCAGATCATGTAAAGTTCTGTTCTTTGCGGAATATGGGTAAGCTTTACAAACTTTACGTTTTCCTGATAGCCATATTGCAGGGCAGTTGGTACAATGGCAATGCCCAAACCTTCTTCTACCAGTTTGTAAATGGTGAGCGCATTGACTGATTTGTGGTAGGTTTTGGGTTTAAAGCCGTGATCCTCGCAAATGCTCATCATCACATCATAATAAAAGGGGCTGTCATCGCTCGAGAAAAAGATAAAAGGTTCATCCCCTAATTCTTTTACCGCTTCAAATGAGGCCTTTTTCATAGGATGGTTTTTAGGCAATACCAGCGAAAAAGTATCCTGATGGATCATGTGTTTAGAAATACCGGGTTTAAACTGTTGCATCCTCACAAAGCCCAGGTCGAGCATGTCTTTTTCCAATAGTTCGATTTGTAACTTATTGGGCATTTCATCCAGATTGGTTCTGATTTCCGGAAAATCTTTGTTCAGTTTAAAAATAACCTCTGGTACGATTTTTTGTGCCGCTGAACCTAAAAAACCGATGCGGAGTTCACCCTGTTTGCCCTCATTAATATTGCTGATCTGTTTTTTAATGTTTTCGATATGGCTGAACAGAAAATCTACCTCATCTTTTAGGTACAGGCCTGCTTCAGTAAGTTCTACCTTTTTCTTATTACGATCGAACAACGGGACATTAAAAATTTCCTCCATCTGTTTAATCTGCCGGCTTAGTCCTGGTTGAGAAATAAACAGGCGGTCTGCAGCCTTTCTAAACTTCAACTCCTCGGCCAAAACCTGAAAATATTTTAAATGCCTAAGCTCTATCTGATAACCCATGGTTATTACATGATGATGTAATTGGTATTTATAGGTATCAAATATAGGGCTTATTTTTGCTTAAAACCTTTTTAACATGAGCGAGCAACAGATTTTTAATTACGGAACGGATCATTTAACCGCTAAATTGGCTCTGGCCATTAGCAACGGCGAGATAAAAGGTGTATTAAGCCAGAGCACCCGCGATAAAGTGCTGGAAAGTAGTAAGGTTGTTGAACGAATAGCGGTTTCAGGTAAAGCCGTGTATGGGATTAATACCGGTTTCGGACCGCTGTGTACTTCGATGATTTCGGCGGTTGATACCCGTAAATTACAAGAAAATATTCTGAAAAGCCATGCTGTTGGTGTAGGCGAGCCGATTGATAGTGAAATATCGAAACTGATGTTGGTTTTAAAACTACAGGCCTTAGCTCAGGGATATTCAGGTATTAAAATCGAAACGCTCGATCGAATGATCTGGTTTTTAGAAATCGGCGCAACCCCGGTAGTACCTAAACAAGGTTCTGTTGGCGCTTCTGGCGACCTTGCTCCTTTATCTCACCTCTTTTTGCCTTTAATTGGCTTAGGAAAGGTTCATTACAAAGGCGAAATTCTTGCAACAGCTCAGCTTTTACAAGAATATCAGATGAGTCCGCTGCAGTTAGGTCCAAAAGAAGGTTTGGCCCTCATTAACGGTACCCAGTTTATTGCTGCGCATGCCGTTAAAGTAGTACAGCGATTAGAAAATGTGCTGGCTTCGGCTAATATCATTTCGGCGATGATGATAGAAGGATTACAAGGCTCTGAAAAACCTTTTCATGCGCAGCTTCATCAGCTTAGGCCTTATCCGGCAAATATTGCGGTGGCGGAGCAAATACGTAAACTGTTGCAGGGTTCTGAAATTATGAAATCGCATGCCGATTGTGCCAAAGTACAGGATCCGTATTCGCTAAGGTGTATTCCGCAGGTACACGGCGCTTCCAGAACGGCGTGGATACACTTAAAAGAAGCTTTAGAAATCGAACTGAATTCGGTAACCGATAATCCTGTAATATTTAATGACGATTTAACGATCAGTGGTGGTAATTTTCACGGTCAACCATTGGCCTTACCGCTTGATTATGCCTGTTTAGCTGCCTCGGAAATCGGGAACATCAGCGATCGTAGGATTTACCTTTCTCTGGAAGGAAATACGCCAGGTGTACCTAAGCTCCTGATGAAAGAAACTGGATTAAATTCGGGTTTTATGATCGTTCAATATACCTCAGCGGCTTTGGCCAGCGAAAATAAGGGGCTTTGTTTCCCAGCGAGTGCGGATAGTATTCCAACTTCTTTAGGTCAGGAAGATCATGTGAGTATGGGTTCGATCAGTGGACGTAAAGCCCTTCAGGTGATCGAAAACGTAGAAAAAATCCTGGGGATTGAACTGTTTTGTGCCGCACAGGCCATTGATTATCATCAACCATTAAAACCAGGCAAAATATTGGCTGCGGTACACGATTTTGTGCGCACTGGAATTGATCATTTTGAAGAAGATCAGATTATGTACGATAGGATGGAGAATGCCATTAAAATGGTACAAAAAGGTCAAATTGTCGCCGTTGCAAACGAGGCAGAATCAACATTGGATTAAGCGTTTAAAATTGCAAAACATGGATTTTAAAGTACAGATACTGGCAGGTATTCCTGCAACATTGCCTGCACACAAAAACAGAAATACAGCACTAAGCCATGCGCCTGTAAGAAAGGATGTTTTAAATGCAGATGAAAAAAAACTGAGTATTAAAAATGCTTTGCGTTATTTCCCAAAAGAATGGCACCAAACACTAGCGCAAGAATTTTTAGCTGAACTGGAAAACTATGGACACATTTATATGTACCGTTTTATGCCCGATTATGCCATTTATGCAAGAGATATAAAGGCATATCCGTGTTGTACCATTCATGCTGCGGCAATTATGCTTATGATCCAGAATAATTTAGATCCGGCCATTGCGCAGCACCCTGAGGAGCTGATTACTTATGGTGGAAACGGAAGCGTATTCCAAAACTGGGCACAGTATCTTTTAACGATGCAATACCTGGCTACAATGACCGATCAGCAAACGCTGAATATTTATAGCGGGCATCCGCAGGGATTATTTCCATCAAGTACCGCTGCACCTCGGGTAGTGGTAACCAATGGGATGATGGTGCCGAATTATTCTTCGCCTGAAGACCTGGAAAAGTTTAACGCTTTAGGTGTAACCCAATACGGGCAGATGACGGCAGGTTCGTACATGTATATAGGGCCACAGGGTATTGTTCATGGCACGGCCATTACCTTAATGAATGCTTTCCGTAAAAAGGGTTTTTATGGAAAGGATACTGCAGGTAAAGTTTTTCTTACTGCAGGATTAGGTGGTATGAGCGGCGCACAAACCAAGGCGGGCAATATTGTAGGCTGTATTACGGTGTGTGCTGAGGTAAATTCTAAGGCTGCAACCAAAAGGCATCAACAAGGCTGGGTAGATGAACTGATCGATAATTTGGATGAATTGGTTAACCGTGTGATCGTTGCCCAAAAAGGAAAAGAAACGGTATCTCTGGCGTACATTGGCAATATTGTTGATGTTTGGGAGCGGTTTGATCAAGAAGATATTGAAGTGGCCATTGGTTCTGATCAAACCTCACTGCATAATCCATATTCTGGAGGCTATTATCCGGTAGGTTTAAGTTTTGTTGAAGCAAATGAAATGATGGCCAATGCAGCTGATCGGTTTAAAGTTTATGTTCAGGATTCGCTAAAAAGGCAAGCAACAAGCATTAACAAACATACAGCAAAGGGAACTTATTTTTTCGATTATGGAAATGCCTTTTTGTTGGAATGTAGTAGGGCAGGTGCCGATGTAATGTCGCCAAATGGGGTAGATTTTAGATACCCATCTTATGTAGAAGACATTTTAGGCCCATTGTGTTTCGATTACGGTTTTGGCCCATTTAGGTGGGTTTGTGCCTCAGGTAACGAAAAGGATCTCGATTTAACTGATCACATTGCTAAAGAGGTAATGGAAGAGATTAAAGCTAGTGCCCCAGCAGAAATACAGCAGCAATTGCAGGATAATATCAATTGGATCAGCGCGGCAAAAGAGAATAAATTGGTGGTCGGCTCAAAAGCCCGGATTTTATATGCTGATGCAGAAGGAAGGGCAAAGATTGCCTTACGTTTCAATCAGGCCATCAAAACAGGCGAATTATCTGCGCCAGTTATTCTGGGCAGAGACCATCATGATGTAAGCGGAACAGATTCTCCTTTCAGGGAAACGAGCAATATTTACGATGGAAGCAGATTTACCGCAGACATGGCTATTCATAATGTAATTGGTGATAGTTTTAGGGGCGCTACGTGGGTTTCGGTCCACAATGGTGGTGGCGTTGGTTGGGGAGAAGTAATAAACGGCGGTTTCGGAATGGTATTGGATGGAAGTGAACAAGCTGCTGAAAAATTACAAAACATGCTTTTTTATGATGTAAACAATGGCATTGCCAGAAGAAGCTGGGCACGTAATAAAGAAGCCCGCTTTGCTATCGAACGCGAAATGGAACGGACTGGTACCTTAAAAATTACACTGCCAAATTTGGTTGATGACGAGGTGTTGGATGGATTGAAGATAGGCTAAGTTTTTACCAGAGAGAAAGTGAGAAATACCCAAAGCTTGGAACGTATTCCCTGCGGTTGTCATGCTGAGCGGAGTCGAAGCGTTTTTGATGAATAGTTTAGCCAGGGAAGCACTAGGAAATTTTCGTCATTCCCAACTTGATTGGGAACCACGATTGCTCATCGGAGATAATCGTAATGCAATGCGCTAAGATTCCCGCGCAGGGGGAATGACGATGCATTACAATGGCGTTCGAGCTTGGAAATGACGAATTTCCAGAAAAACTTAGCGCAATTGCGAAAACCTTTGTGTTCTTTGCGGTAAAAAATGTGCTAATTCAGTGGTAAAGTAAAATGAAAAACAGATCCCTTACCTTCTTCGCTTTCTGCCCATATCCGGCCACCATGTCTTTCAATAATTTCTGCGCTTAAGTAAAGCCCAATTCCAAAACCAGAAATGGTGTGATTACCCTGCACGCGGTAATAACGTTCAAAAAGTTTATCAATATCTTCGGGCTTTATGCCTATTCCCTCATCTTTAATCTGAATTTCAACCTCAGTATCGTACAATTTGCAGGTAATCTCAATGCTTGTGCCATTATCTGAGTATTTTAAGCCGTTGCTGATCAGGTTAGAAATCACATTCCCGATTTTATTCCTATCGGCATTAATGTTGACCTCGCATGTAGGGTTTAATATAATTTGATGCGAAGATTGTGACACATAAGTTTCTTCTATGGTTTCTTTCAACAGTTCACTTAAGCTAAAGTTTGTTTTTTCGATTAGCAGCTTGCCCGATTCTAAGCGCGATACATTTAAGAAGCCATTAATCATAGTGGTCATTTTTCTGATCTGGCTGTGCGCTTTATCCAAAGCAATAATGGCATAACTGTCTTCATCTTTTTTCGCTTTGCGCTGCAAAACCTGCACAAAACCATTAATTGCGGTTAGCGGTGTTTTTAACTCGTGACTGACCATTCCGATGAAGTCGTTTTTTCGAAGCTCATCTAATTTTTGTTCCGTAATATCAATGAAAAGACCAGAATACTCTGTTGGGTTTCCTTGTTGGTCTAAAAATACACGCCCGGTTGCCCTAACCCATTTTTCCTGTCCATTGATTAAATTGTTAATCGGGTATTCCGTATCACTGGGTAAATGGTTTTTCATGGCATTATCAAGCGCCGAAAAAAGCATTTTATGGTAATCCGGATTTACGGCCTTCATAATCATATCCATTTCTGCAGGTTTATCCAAAGGCAATCCCAGCAATTCCTTAACAAAGCTAGACATGGTAATTTCAAGTGTTTTCGGATTGATGCTCCAGGTACCCATTCTGCCCGTTTCTATAGCCTGTCTGAGTTTTTCCTCACTGTCTGATAGTTTATTGGTGTACTTGATAAGGTCATCATGCGTTTTAGCAAGTTCTTCATTTGTAGTGGCCAGCTCTTCGTTTGCTGCTGCCATTTCCATATTTATACCTTGCAGTTCTTCTTGATAAAGTTTTCGCTCTGTAATATCAGGGCTTACTGTAGCGATGGCAATTATTTGACCGGTTTCTTCATTTCGAATGGCAAAGCCATTCCATTCAATCCAAAAAGGAATGCCTGTTTTTTCATTCCAGAATCGAATCTCCTGCGTGAAGGTATTATTCTTTAAAATCCCTGGTAGAATTTCCTCCGCCATTAATCGATCTTCAGGAAAAACACAATCTAATATTGTTCTTTTCGAAATGCCAGACCAACCTAATTTTTGTAATGCGGCAGGATTTAGGTATTGTATTGACATATCTAATTCTGCAATACCTATAAATTCTGAACTGGCCTCTATAAGTTTGTTTAGGTTAAGTCGCTCTATTTCAATTAGCTTTCGTTCTGTAATGTCGATGCAAGAGCTAATATAACCGGCAAATGAGCCATCGGCATGAAACCGTGGCGGACCACTCGCCAGCAACCATCTGTAATCGCCTTTTTTGGTGAGTATTCTAAATTCGCCGGTAAAAGGTTTCTTTTCGGCAAGGGCCGCAAGGTATATATCTACGTATCTATCCCGGTCTTCCGGATGAATTAAATCTGCCCAGCCAAAATCGAGCAGGTCCTTAACCGATCGGCCCGTGAGTTTTACCCATGATTTATTAAAATAAATGGCATTTCCACTTTCATCAGCAACAGCAATAAAAATATCGGTTCCTTCTGCCATGGTTCTGAAGCGCTTTTCGCTTTCCGAAAGCTGGTTAAAGCGCTCAATAACCCTTAATTCCAGTTCGTTGTTTAAAACGTGCAACCTTTCTTGTGTTTCCTGTAGTTCTTCATTTGTGGCTACAAGCTCTTCATTGGTTGTGGCAAGTTCTTCTACTGTTGCCGCCAGTTCTTCATTTAAAGTTTGCTCTCGTTGTAGCGCCTCTTCTCTTTCAAGCGCCTGTTCTACAGCCTGCTGTCTAAGTACCCGCTCGCTTACATCAATTGCCGTATGTAAAATGCAAATGGTTTTACCCGCATCGTTTTTTACAGCCCGGTATTCAAAATCAAAATAAAATGTTTGCAGTTTACCGTCGACTATCAAATCCGCTGCGGTATCTTTTCCTGAGATAACTAAGCCTTCTAGCCAAACTTTCCTAAACATCTCAATAAAAGGCTGTCCTTTTAACTCCGGTAAGGCTTCTTCCAGTGATTTTCCGATTATGCTTCTGTCTTTCCCCCAGATTCTGAGCATGGCATCATTAGCCGCTTGAATTACGGCCGTTTCGCCAACATGAACAGCTGTGGCCGTATGGGTCAAGTTAAACACTTCTAATAATTGATCGCTACTTAACAGGTGATTAGGATAACTCATTATGGAAGCTTAAAGTATTATCTGAAATAACTATTTATCTATTGTCCAAACAAAATTAAATCAGGGATATAACCATGATCATTTTCGATATAAACTATATACTAACCATAACCTCTTTAAAAAGTTTTTTAATGATGTGAATTTCTGATGCATACTGTGTGTTTTTCCTACAACCAAAATATAAAGTGTTTGTCAGTTTTGATATACCTTCCCAAATTACTTTTACCTTTCCCCCTTCAACTTCTTTTTTACAAAGAAAATCGGGTATAATAGCCAAGCCTTTTCCTCCAGATAAACAGCGCACAATCGAATTGAGGTTAGGTACAATGTAGTTAGGACGAAAATCGGCATGCTTGCCAAAGTTAAGCTGCCAGAAACGTAGAAGGTGCTCCATATCGCCAGCTGTTCCATACCATTTTTGCTGTTTTAACCAGGTTTCCATTCCGGCCAAATCTTTCTTTTTAACCAACGAATCAAAAGTTTGCCCGTCAGTTTCTATTCCGCCTACTAAAACAATGGTTTCGGAAGAAAAAGCCTCGTGTTCTACATTGGCCGAATTGCCTTTTTGTGGGGTGATAATCAGGTCTAAAATACCTTTATCCAATTGATCTAACATCTCCGGATATTCACCAAAACGGATAATTACATTAAAAGGAAGTGTAGAAATATACTGTTCGAGCGTAATCTGAAAAGTTTCAAAACACATCCCTACGCTAATGGTTGGTGTATGTTTCTCCGTGCTTTTTTGAAAATGTTTTTCGGCATCCTCAAGTTTTGTAAGTGGCTCTACAATGAAATTATAGAGCACTTTCCCTTTTTCGGTCGGGATCATTTTCCTGCCCGTACGTTCGAACAATTTATATCCAACATAACTTTCTAAAGAACTTAAATGTAAACTTACCCCAGGTTGTGAAATAAACAGGTTCTCTGCCGCACCGGTTAAGGTTCCTGTTTTATAAATTGCCTTAAAACTTCTGTACCACTCTAAATTAACCATGATAATAGTATTATAATTCTGATACAAAGCTATGAATTAACTTGTTTTAATAATAGATTCCGGCGCTGTAATTTTGTCTTATCAAAATAAAAAAACGAAATGACAAAAATATTCATCATCAATGGAGGACAAAAGTTTGGTCACTCTGGCGGAAGATTTAACGAAACAATAGCTGATGCTACAGCAGGTTTCTTTTCCTCATTAGCAGATTTCGAAGTAAAGACAACTAACATCAATCATGATTACGATCCGAAAGAGGAAGTAGAAAAATATGTTTGGGCAGATGTTGTAATCTATCATACGCCCATCTGGTGGTTTCAGTTACCACATGGCTTTAAACAATATATCGATGTTGTGTTTACTGAAGGGCATAAAAAAGGAATCTATGTAAGTGATGGCCGTAAAGCAGATAATCCGACAAGAAACTATGGTACCGGCGGGATGCTGCATGGTCGCAAATACATGGTAACATCATCGTGGAATGCACCAAAAGAAGCATTTACCTTACCTGAAGAATTTTTTATGGAAACCAGCGTAGACGATGGTGTATTGTTTGGTTTTCATAGAATGAATGCTTTTACCGGAATGGAACGCATAGATGGTATCCATTTTCACGATGTAGAAAAGAATGCAGATATTAGGAGTGCGCTTAAATTGCACCATGAACATTTAACCCAAAATTTTTTAAATACAAAAATATATGAGCATTTATCTAACAGCAATTGTTAAAAGTAAAAAAGAAACCACAGTGGCATTAAGAACGATGCTGTTGGATATGGTTGTAAATTCCCGTAAAGAAAAAGCGTGCATCCAGTACGATCTGCATGAATCTGCCGTTGATAATACTTTTATTTTTCAGGAGGAGTGGAAAGACCAGGCAGGTTTGGATCTCCACGATCAGCAGCCTTATATTTTAGCCTTTGTAGCGCAAGCGGATACGTTGACGGATGATATTGCGATCTATAAAACAAAAAAACTCGCCTAATTACAGTTTTGCACGCCGGGCTGTTAACGAAGAACCCGCAGAAGCAATAACAACGAAAGCCACGGCAAAACACTCTTTTAAAGTGAGGTATTCTTGCAAAAAAACGAGTGCAGCTAATGAAGCCATGGCGGGTTCGAGGCTCATTAAAATACTGAAAGTCCGTGCAGGGAGCTGCTTAAGGGCTCTCATTTCGAGGGTAAACGGAATAGCGCTTGATAGTAGAGCAAGCGCTGATCCTAAACCCAGTAATTTCGGATTCAGGCCACTTAAACCACCGCTAAAAACACCAAATGGTAAAATGACCAGGGTAGCGAATAACATTCCAATGGCAACAGCATCACCGCCCTTCATTATTTTTGAGATCCTACCACCCAATATAATATAGGCCGCCCAAAAAATACCAGCTAAAAGTGCCAGCAATACACCGAAAACATTTAGCCCTGTACTGGTCCATGGGGCAATTAGTGCAATGCCAGTTGCAGCCAGTATTACCCAAAGGAAATCTACAGGTTTTTTAGATCCAAAAATAGCCAGGCCTAAGGGGCCAACAAATTCTAAAGTTACGCCTAAACCGATCGGAATTCTTGCTATAGCCATATAAAATACCATATTCATTACCCCTAAACAAACACCATATAGGGTAACATATTTCCATTGTTTGGCATTTAGTTTAAACAGGTTTGGCCTGAAAGCAATTAATAAGATGGCCGCTGATAAACCGATCCGCAACGATGCTGTAGCAGCAGCGCCAATCTGTGGGAAAAGCCCTTTTGCAATTGCCGCCCCACACTGCACACTGATAATAGACAGTAAAACGGCTGGTATGGGTGGGATATTAATTTTGCTTTTCATTCGTTGCTCGTAAATGAGGCGCAAAATTACGGAATTATAACCTGCTAATATTTTAAAATAGAAAAAGGGAGAATCAGATTACGCTAATTCTCCCCCTAAATAAAATTTTTAGGTTATTAACAAAAAAGTTCCTGTTCGTCTCTATTTTCTGTAGGGATTTTTTTTAGGAAATCATCAAATGCCGGTCCTTCATTGTCTGAATAAATGCCATAAGCATCTAATATATATCCAATATTTTTATCCTGATCTTCCAGTAGGTAAAGTACAGAGTTATCTGCAGGGTCTGAGTCTCCTTCAAAGCGGTAAGTTTTAACAATGGTTAAATCTTCGGGACTATAAATTTTTCCGAGCGATTTACTTTGCATCTTACCATGATCAGACATTTTTAATTCGTTATCTTTTCCTTTCAGCCTCAATTTCTCCAAAATTTGACTTAAAGTGTTCATTGCAATTGGCTGTTCCATAGTTATACGATTTTATACTGTTTAAACAAGTGGCATTCGAAATGGTTTTGCTATCCTTCTTTTTAAATCAAACTAAATGATTGTCAATCTGTTTCTTATGTAAACTAAATTTTTATAAAATGAAAAAATATCTTTTAAGCTTAGCTATTGCAGGCGTTGCACTTATCAGTGCTTGTGCCAAAACCGACAAAGAAATTGCCCAGGCCACTTTGACCGAAACGGCTGATAATACGAAAACCATTGGAACAGCAAAGTTTTACGAATTAAGCGATGGAAAAATTAAGATGGACATTGAGATGAATTTTGCTGCGCGTGCAGACAGTAATGTTGCGGTCCACTTTCACGAACATGGCGATTGCGGCAATATGGGTGAAAATACACACGGCCACTGGAACCCAACTAAAGAAGCTCACGGCAAATGGGGATCTGCCGCTTATCACAGCGGTGACATTGGCAACATTATGTTAGATAGTAAAGGTCATGCCACGCTTTCGGTTACTACCGATAGATGGAGCATTAAAGATGGCGATATTAAAAATATTATCGGTCGTGGAATTATTGTGCATGGCGGTACCGACGATTATACTACACAGCCAACTGGTAACTCAGGGCCACGGGTAGGTTGCGGTGTAATTGAAGTGGTGAAGTAATTATATTAATATGATCGTCATTGCGAGAAGGCTTTTCAGCCGACGAAGCAATCTTAATGCGGTAGTCATAAACCCACAGTTGTAAGATTGCTTCGTCGTTCCTCCTAGCAATGACGACTTTTCTTAAGCGGTTAAATTTTTAACCGCTTTTTTTATGCAATTTGATAAGGCTTGTCATCATCATTAAAAACCTAAATTATTATGGCAACACTAAACGATTCTCAAAGCGGCAAGGCTGTAAAAGGAAGAACCAAAAAATCAGCACCAAGAGTAGATCTCACCGCGATGGTTGATCTGATGTTTTTATTGACTGCGTTTTTTATGCTCACCACTTCATTGGGCAGTTTAAATGCAGCAGATATTGCCAAGCCGGATAAAACGGATACCGATGTTGTAGAAAATTATCCGGAATCGCGTACCATGACCATTCTGCTCGGCAAAAACAACAAGGCAGTTTGCTACATGGGAACAATAGAAAAGGCAGATATGCACGTTATACCTGTGGCAAACATTCAAAAAGAAATCAGTAAAAATGAAAAACTGGTTGCTGAAACCCATCAACATAATCCAGCCAAATACATGATCGTCATTATCAAGCCAGCTAAAACGGCTAAGTTCCAGAATTTTGTAGATGTAATTGATGAAATGAAAATTGCCAATATTAAATCGTATGCCATTGACGACGATCATATTGCAGAAAAGGAGACTGTATTTATGAAAATGAACGGCATCTAATCAAGCTGTTTTTTTAAAGCAGGCTACTTAAAAAAACAGCGAATAAAAAGAATATAAAACGGCTTGAGACTAATGAATAAATTGAATATGAAAACTAATACCCTAGTTTTTTGGTAGTGATTGCGTTTTTTGTGTGTTGGAGAGCATTTTTTTGAGATTATTAACGAATCGTTAGGTTTATGTTAGATGCTTAATACTACATCCATATAGCTAATAATGTTACATTCGTCGAAGTGTTTGGCCAAGCATCAGGCGCATCCCGAAAAGCCTTTAAAAGAGTAGGGGTCTTAAAACTCAAAAAAAATCTAGTATGAAAAGTTTAGAATTAAAAAATCTTGGTGTTAAAGAAATGAACACAACTGAAATGTCACAAGTTGAAGGTGGTGGTATTATTAACAATACATTAAACGAACTTTTAACTTCTCTTGCAGGAACTTTAAATGCAGTTGGTGCAGATACTTCAGCATTTTTAAGCAAAACAGTAACCAATGTTTTGAAACTTGTTTGGAGTCTATAAGCAATTTATTGTATCCGCTGTTCTGGTTTTCAGAATAGCGGATGCTTTACGATTTCGACACTATGGCGTTAACCAACTACTCTACAGAAAGAATTTCAAATACCGCTCTCGTTTACCGTTCCCAAATTAGTAAATCAAGCCAGTTAATTTATATCGTTGCCGTGGCAGCCATTTTAATTGTTTTGATTGCCCTTCCTTTCGTTAAAATACCAATTAGTATAAATGGTACAGGTATTTTACAATCGACCATCGAAAAAACAGAACTTATTGTACCGGTAAATGGCCGGTTAATCCAGTATAGACTTTCGGATAATAAAAGGCTTAAACAAGGTGATACGCTTTTGGCTATTGATGCAGGTTTACCGAAACAGCAAGATGCTTTGGTAGAAACGCGTAAAAACCAGATCACCCAGTTTTTGCAGGATATCCGTACGCTACTTTCATTTAATGGCGGCTCATCAAGCCTGCAAACCGGGCAATATGTAGCATCCTGGCAGCAATATGTGCAAGAATTAAAAAATGCAGGTATTGCGAAACGACAGGCCACCAGCACCTTTGCGCGTTACAATAAACTTTATCAAAATAAAGTGCTAACGCAATCTGAATACGAAAAATACAAATACGAACTTGAGCAGGCCGAATCGGTTTACTTAATGGTGCGTACCAAATATAAAACCCAATGGCAAACCGAAGCCAATGGTTACCGCAACGAACTGCGCCAGCTTTCCGGGCAGCAGGCAGAACTTAACGAACAGAAAAAACAATATGTATTACGCGCGCCGATTGATGGTTCTGTACAGAGCTTAATTGGCTTGCAGAATGGCGCATATGTATTTGCCAACCAAAAAGTAGGAGAGGTTTCTCCAGATGCGGGTTTAGCTGCCTACTGTTATATCAATCCTTCAGATATTGGCCTGATTAGAAAAGGGCAGGAAGTACACTTTCAGATCAATGCCTATAATTATAACCAATGGGGTTTGGCTGTGGGTAAAGTGATCGATATTTCGGACGATATTGTGATCTTAAATGGTAACCAGCCTGCTTTTAAGGTAAAGTGTTTAATGGATAAAAATTTTTTGATGCTAAAAAACGGTTACAAAGGATACCTCAAAAAAGGAATGAATTTTACAGCTCGCTTTAAAGTAACCGACCGTAGTTTATATCAATTACTTTACGATAAGGTAGATGATTGGGTTAATCCGAATTTAATCCAAAAAACATAGAAGCAATGAGTACAAAAGTTAAGCAACGAGATATAACAGATTGTGGTGCGGCTTGTCTGGCTTCAATTGCTGCTCATTATAAATTAGATTTGGCCGTTGCCCGCATCAGGCAGCTTGCCGGAACTGACAAAAAAGGTACAACCGTTTTAGGACTTGTAGAAGCGGCCCAAAAACTAGGATTTGAAGCGAAAGGTGTTAAGGCACCTTTTGATAGTTTATTTAAAATACCTACGCCCGCTATAGCACATATCATTGTGAATGATATCCTTCAGCATTATGTAGTGATTTACAAAGTAAACAGCAAGTTTATAGAGGTGATGGACCCTATAGATGGGAAAGTGCACCGTAAAACGCATGATGAATTCAAAAAGGAATGGACTGGTGCTTTAGTATTATTGTTGCCGTCAGAAGATTTTCAGGCCGGCAATGAAAAAAAATCAATCCAGGGGAGATTTTGGAGTTTGATTAAACCGCACAAAGGCATTCTGACGCAAGTTTTATTTGGTGCTATTGTTTATACTGTACTGGGTTTATCCACCTCTATTTTTGTTCAGAAATTAGTTGATTTTGTGCTGGTAGATGGTAACCATAATCTGCTAAACCTTATGAGTATAGCCATGATGGTTATTCTTCTGGTACAGCTGTTTATTGGCTCGGCCAAAACAATTTTTACCTTAAAAACAGGCCAGTTAATCGATTCGCAGCTTATTTTAGGCTATTACAAACACCTGCTCCGTTTACCACAGCAGTTTTTTGATACCATGCGGGTGGGCGAAATTATTTCGAGGATTAATGATGCCGTAAAAATCAGAACATTTTTAAATGATGTATGCGTAAATTTTGTAGTCAACATTTTTATTGTTTTCTTCTCATTTATCATGATGTTTACCTACTACTGGAAACTAGCACTCATCACGCTTACTGTTATCCCGTTATACCTAATAATCTATGCAATTACCGATAAATTTAATAAACGTACACAGCGTAGGTTAATGGAAGATGCTGCCGAGCTCGAATCGCAATTGGTAGAGAGCTTAAATGCAGTAGGTACCATTAAACGTTTCGGCTTAGAAGATCATGCTAACGATAAAACCGAAACCCGTTTCATCAAGTTGCTCCAGGCAGGCTTTAAATCGAATATAAATGCTGTTGTATCAGGAACTTCTACCGAGTTTATTTCGCGTATGATTACCATTGTATTACTTTGGGTGGGAGCGGGTTATGTATTAAGCAATTCAATCACCCCTGGAGAATTATTGTCGTTTTATACTTTGATCGGTTATTTTACAGGGCCAGTGTCATCTTTAATCGGAATGAATAAAACCGTACAGGATGCGGTAATTGCGGCCGACAGGTTATTCGAAATTATGGATCTGGAACGCGAAAGTGATGAGAACCAGATTGAACTGAGTACTGATAAAATTGGAGATATTCATTTCGAAAATGTTTCTTTCCGCTATGGGGCAAGGCTGCCCGTTTTCGAAAACCTGAATTTAACCATTCCACAAGGGAAATTTACGGCCATCGTGGGCGAGAGTGGGTCAGGGAAATCGACTTTGATGTCTATTCTGCAGAATATTTATCCGATACAGGGAGGCAATGTGCGCATAGGTAAATATGATCTGAAATACATTACCAATTCTTCGCTCCGTAGAATGGTATCAGTTGTGCCCCAGCAGATTGATTTATTTGCTGGTAATGTAATCGACAATATTGCCATTGGTGAAGAAGAACCCGATATGCAAAGGATTATTGATATTGCCACTAAACTTGGCTTAATTGGCTTTATTGAGGCTTTACCTAAAGGCTTTCAGACATATCTTGGTGAAAACGGAACATCTTTATCAGGCGGTCAAAGGCAGCGGATTGCCATCGCAAGGGCTTTATACCGCGATCCGGAAATTCTGATCTTAGATGAAGCTACTTCATCGCTCGATTCGGTTTCGGAGCAACACGTACAACGCATGATCGAACTTTTAAAAGCAGAACAGAAAACCATAATAGTAATCACACACCGATCGAGTACGCTTAACAATGCTGATAAAATTATTGTATTAGATAAAGGTTTAGTAGTTGAGCAGGGTAGTCACCAGGAACTGAAATACCATTTGGCCTAAACTCACGAAGTTTATTAGGGGATGAGTGTGTGCAAACTTCGTAAGTTCAGCGGAGGGAGAAAGCCTAAATATTTAATATTGGTTTTTGGAAAGCAATTGCAGTAAGTCTTTTTAATGTCCGTCCTGCTTTTTGCTTGTAGTCCCGATTAGAAAAAAATCGGGAGCTACCCGTGTCAATCAGGTTTGGGTAGTTAGGCCTTTGCTACTATTACCGGAAGTCTGCACAGTTTCAAAATATTTATTTTTAAGAGTATTACCTTTCTGAAGAACCACCAGCCCAGGTTAACTAAACCCGACAGGAGCGGACACCGAACGCAGAGCGGTAAAGCGGATGGCGGGGCTCTCGGAACCGATGTGCGCAGAACCCTGCTTTTCAAAAAAGTTATCAATGATTTTTTTGGTGGTGTAAGGTGTTACCACCTGACACAAATCTATCCAGTCAGATGGTAACATCTGACTGCACGACAACAAATTCTGATTTTAGACGAGGGAACTACCCGCGTCAATCAGATTTAGCTCTCTTTGCGTCACCCTGACCTGGAGCGTAGCGGAAAGATACGCAGTAAACCGAGCCTTAAGCGAGCTCACCGCAGGTAATTTATTTCAGGGTCTTTAAAAAAAAGGTTTTACCAATATTACTGGAAAATAGCACAGTTTCAGTGTATTTATTTCTTAGGCGGATTATCACCCCAAGAACCACCAGCCCAGGTTAACTAAACCTGACAGGAGCGAGCACCGAACGCAGAGCGGTAAAGCGGATGGCAGGGCTTTCGAAACCGATGCACTCAGAACCCTGCTTTTCAAAAAGCGATCAATATTTTTCTGCTGTTTTAGTGGTGTCAGGTGTTACCACCTGACACAAATCTATCCAGTCAGATGGCAATATCTGACTGCACGACAAAAAAAAAGGCGTTCTGCAATGTTGCAACGCCTTTTTCTATAAATTTATTCCAAGTATTAAATACCGAAAGCAGCTTTAACCTGATCTACGTAATCTAATTTTTCCCAGGTAAATAAATCTACCGTAACTGTTTTTTCTTCACCGTTTGGTGTTCTGAAAGTTTTGGTAACCGTTTCTGGGGTGCGGCCCATGTGCCCATAAGCAGCAGTTTCGCTATAAATTGGGTTTCTTAATTTCAAGCGTTGCTCAATAAAGTAAGGACGCATATCGAAAATCGATTCTACAATTTTAGCAATCTCGCCATCCGTTTTACCCACCTTACCTGTGCCGTAAGTATTGATGTAGATACCCATTGGTTTTGCAACACCGATAGCGTATGATACCTGAACCAAAATTTCGTCGGCCACGCCAGCTGCCACTAAGTTTTTAGCAATATGGCGTGTGGCATAAGCCGCACTTCTATCTACTTTACTTGGATCTTTGCCCGAGAAAGCACCACCACCATGTGCACCTTTACCGCCGTAAGTATCGACAATAATTTTTCTTCCGGTTAAACCAGTATCGCCATGCGGGCCACCAATTACAAATTTGCCGGTTGGGTTAATGTGGTATTCAATTTTATCATTAAATAAATGTGCGTAGGCAGGATTACTTTTTATAATTCTTGGGATCAGGATATTCACTAAATCAGTTTTGATTTTAGCCAACATTGTTGCCTCTTCATCAAAATCATCGTGCTGTGTAGAAATTACAATCGCATCGATACGCACTGGTTTATTGTTATCGTCGTACTCTAAAGTAACCTGGCTTTTAGCATCTGGACGTAAATAAGTGATTTCGTTATTTTCGCGGCGGAGAACAGCAAGTTCCTGTAATAATTTATGAGAAAGGTTTAATGCCAAAGGCATATAATCTTCAGTTTCGTTGGTGGCGTAACCGAACATCATACCCTGATCGCCAGCACCTTGTTCTTCTTTATTGCTTCTATCTACACCTTGGTTAATATCCTGAGATTGCTCGTGTATTGCCGATAAAATTCCGCAAGAGTTGGCCTCAAACATATATTCGCTTTTGGTGTAACCAATTTTCTTGATTACATCGCGGGCAATCTGTTGTACATCTAAATATGTTTTAGATTTTACCTCACCAGCCAAAATAACCTGACCCGTAGTTACCAAAGTTTCGCAAGCAACCTTTGATTCTGGATCGAATGCTAAGAAGTTATCAATTAATGCATCCGAAATTTGATCGGCGATTTTATCTGGGTGGCCTTCAGAAACAGATTCTGATGTAAATAAATATGACATTTATTAAATAAATTAATGGTAAATAAACAAATTAATACTTGCCAAACCCCTTGGAAACAGGTGTTTAAATGATTGAAAGGAGGCATTAGCAATTTTTTTAAGTGGTTGCAATCCGGTCCCGATGTGTCGGGATAGCAAATCAATCCACTTTTTTACTGGTGCAAAATTAGCATATTTTCTTTATTTCAAAAATTATAGATTATTTTGTGCATTCATTCTTACACTTTGCACACAAAGATCAATATCCTCTTTATTATAAACCCTATCTCTGGTGGGCGAGGGAAGTTACGCATCCCTGATTTTATTGATCAATATCTGGATAAGGAAAAATTTAGCCCAAACTTTGTTTTTAGCGAATATGTTGGTCATGCCGGCGAATTGGCAGACGAAGCCGCGACTAAAAATTTCGACGTCATTGTTGCTGCAGGTGGCGATGGTACCATTAATGAGGTGGCCAGTAAAGTATTAAAACACAAAAAGATTTTAGGGATTTTACCGCTTGGATCAGGAAACGGCCTCGCCAGGTTTTTAAGAATATCGAAAAATTTAAGGTATGCACTTTCCCTGATCAATAATTTTAAGGTTGATGAAATTGATACGGCCGAGTTTAATAACAAATGTTTTTTCAACTTGGCTGGTATGGGGTTCGATGCCCATTTGAGTGCTGTTTTTTCGAAAGATAAAAAGCGGGGCCTATCAGGCTATGTAAAGCTGGGCTTTAAAGAAGTTTTTAACTATAAAGCACAAACTTATTTGCTAAACATTGATGGCGC
The DNA here is from genome assembly GCF_049913135.1 of Pedobacter sp. R-06. NCBI lineage: Bacteria > Pseudomonadati > Bacteroidota > Sphingobacteriia > Sphingobacteriales > Sphingobacteriaceae > Pedobacter > Pedobacter sp. R-06. The sequence continues at coordinate 6,026,999 of NZ_CP183977.1, forward strand.
TGCATATACCAGAAAAGCTTTTGCCATTAGCATAGCCAATTCATCGCAGTATGGCAACGATGTTTATATCGCACCTAACGCTTCGGTAAAAGATGGCTTGCTTGATGTTTGCATTATTAAACCTTTTCCGATAATAAAATTGCCATTATTGGGTTATGTAATGTTAAGAGGGAAGGCCGAGACATCAGATATGATCGAAATTATTAAAGGAAAAAACATTAAAATTACCAGAGAAAAAGCTAGCGCAGTGCATGTGGATGGCGAGCCCTTACAAATGGGAACAGAAATTGAGGCGGTAGTAAATCCACTCTCGTTAAAAGTGATTGTGCCCTAGTTAAGTTTGGAGTTGAGCGTTTGGGGTTTGGCGTCGATTAACCGATTTAGGCAATTAACCGGTTAACCCCAAAGAACCAATGGCCGGTGAACCAATGAACTTTTATAAAACATGAAACCAAAGAAAAATAGTTTAAGTGATCTTGGCGGAATTATGTATTCTACCAATCCAGAATTCGAATACGAAGAAGAAGTTGATGATGCCGTTACTTCGCCAAACAATCAACAGGATTTAAGGGTAATGCTCGATAAAAAGAACCGTGGTGGTAAGGCGGTAACCTTAATTACAGGCTTTAAAGGCCGCTCTGAAGATTTAGAAGTATTGGGCAAGATGCTTAAAACCAAATGTGGTGTAGGTGGCTCGGTTAAAGATGGGGAAATCATGATCCAGGGCGATGTGCGCGATAAAGTAATGGGCATCCTTCAGAAAGATGGCTATAAAGTGAAAAAAGCTGGGGGATAATATTCAATGCGATTATTCTAGGACTAAATCACTGTTGTATTGCTTTTACGTATTACACCATTATCATTAAATTAGTTGCTCTTAAATCTAAATACTATCGCAATAGTTCTATTTACTAGTTTATCTAGTTCATATCCTGTTTTAATGTTTCTTAAGCAGATTTTTCGCAAGATGTTTATGAAAAATTAAACGCATGAAAAAGATATTCCTTTCTATTTCCTTACTGCTTTTTGCTTTCGGTGCAAATGCACAGAAAAATAAATATTTGGTTGATGAGTATGGTAATACTAAACATTACTCAGTCGAAAGAAAATATTCAAAATCCAACATTTTTCTTTTAGTGGATAGCGGGACAAAACAAGTCACCCCATTCGAATATGTAAATAACTTTCCTTTTGGAAATATCGTTTTATTGAAAGGGGCCACATCAATCGAACTTGAGACCCGGATACAAAAAGATAGTTTAAGTTTTTACAGGTATTCCATTATAGAGAACGACTCTGTAATACTTAAAAAGGATGCGATTCCACAGAAAATAAAATATAAATGGGGCAGAGGGAGCGTACTCCCAAATTATGTAGCTGTAGATTTAGGTGCGTTTAATGTGGTAAATAAAAAAATAGAAGTTCAAATATTCAGAACTGATCGTGAAAAAAAAGTCACCTCAGTAATTATATACAATAAGCCACTTTTGGCGCCACGGTCGCTATCATTTCAGTTATTAGGTAAGAACACAATTCAGAATATCAAGAATAAAACCAATTTAATTGTTGACGAAAAAGTGAAAGGTATAAGAGTTGGCATGAAAAATACAGATATTAATATTCTTTACACTGTAGTTGTTGATAATGTTGATGCTCGTTCGGTGGCCATGTTAGAACCTAAATGGAAATCGATTAAAGCGACTGGTAGTGTAGTTGGAGATATCGATGTTAGTGCATTTGTTAAGCCGGGTAGGTATAAAGTTTCGGTATACCCAAAAACTCAAACATTTACTTATTTGATAGATAACTCGTTGGCTAGAACTTTTCATTTTACAGTAGAGAAACCAAAAGAAAGTTTTTTTACATCTAAAGACCTGGTAAGGGGGGGATTACAGGTGGCCTTTGTGGTCTTATATTAGTTTTGATCCTTAATAATCGAAAAAAAAAGGCTGCTAAGATACTTGCTCAGAAATCTCAGGAAAAAGAAATCGCCAAACTCCGTTTAGAATCTGTCCGCTCACAATTAAACCCACATTTTTTGTTCAATGCACTTGCTGGCATTCAAAATCTAATGAACAAAAACGATACAGACAATGCCAACCGTTACCTAATTAAGTTTGCCCGCTTAACACGCAATGTTTTAGATCATAAAGAACTCATCAGTTTAACTTCTGAGAAAACCTTGCTCGATGATTACCTGCAGATGGAGCAACTGCGATTTGGTTTTCAATACCAGATCACCGCCTCCCCTGATTTAGATGTAGAGAATATAGAAATACCAGCAATGCTTTTGCAACCGTTTGTAGAAAATGCCGTAAAACATGGTATTGCCGAGAAAGGAAATGATGGTAAGATCGAAATTGGTTTTACTGCACAATTAACGGACCTGATTTTAAGTATAAAAGATAATGGAAGTGGTTTTGATGTAGCCCAAAATTACGAAGGATTGGGTTTGGCTTTGACTAAAAACAGGATATCTTTACTCAATTCTATTTATAAGGAAAATCAGTTTTTATTAGATATGAAAGCAGATGCAAATGGGGCAGTAATTAAGATCAAATTAAGTCAATGGTTATAAGATGCGTGCAATTTTAGTAGATGACGAAGCGGCCAATTTAGAAAATCTCAGGATTCTACTGGATAAGCATTGCCCAAACATTAAGGTGGTTGCTATTGCAAGTAATATTAACGATGCCTTTGCCCAGGTTAATCTTCACCATCCCGATCTACTTTTTTTAGACATCCAAATGGCTAAAACAACCGGTTTTGATTTGTTGAACCAACTTGCGGAGAAAACTTTTGAAGTGGTTTTTGTAACGGCCCATGATAATTATGGAATCCAGGCTGTAAAATTTGCGGCCCTGGATTATCTACTAAAGCCTGTAGATCCTGATGAATTAAAAGTGGCTGTTGAAAAAGCCGAAATCAGGATCAAAAAAAAAATACATGGGGAGCAGCTCAATTTTTTACTGAGTCAGATCAAGAAGAATGAGCCAAGTACACCAAAAATTGCCTTGCCACAGCAGCACGAAATCCGTTATGTTTCAGTGGATGATATTATGCGTTGTGTGGCCGATAACACTTACACTTTTTTCTTTTTAAGCAATGGCGATAAAATTCTGATTTCAAAACCATTAAAAGAATATTCTGATCTGCTCAAACCGCACGGTTTTGTGCGGGCACACCAAAGCCATCTGGTTAACCCGAAATTTGTAAAAAGCTGGCTTAAAGAAGATGGTGGTATGTTGCTGATGAACAATGGCGATAAAATCCCGGTATCTAAACCGAATAGAGAAATGGTAAAAGAGGTGCTGGGGAAGTAGGCCTCATGAACAAAGCGGCAAGTTCGCGTTAGGGATTGTAAGGGTTCAGTACCGATCCTTCATTGGTACCGGAGCGAAGCGCAGCCCTGGAAAGCCCGGCCCTTGCGCAGCTTGGGAAACGCCCAAACCAATTGGCAATTTTAAGCTGCCAATTAGCATTTGTAGATTTAATAACTCAGAATTTTTAAGCAGACCATTAAAAACCTGCGAGGTTTAAACCTTACATTTTTGTACTTTTGCGGCTATGTCAGTTATTAAACCCTCATTAGCAAAAGGTACCCGCGATTTTTCTCCGGTTGAAATGGTAAAACGCAACTTTATTTACGATACCATTAAAACGGTTTTCAGAAAATATGGTTACGCCGAAATCCAGACCCCAAGTTTCGAAAACCTTTCTACTTTGACAGGGAAATATGGTGATGAAGGCGATAAACTGATTTTTAAAATTTTAAACAGTGGCGAGTTTCTTAAAGATCCAAAAAAGAAATCTTTCAATTTTGCAGATGAAGATAATAGCAATAAACTGATTCCGTTAATCTCTGAAAAAGCCTTGCGTTACGATTTAACAGTGCCATTTGCACGTTATGTAGTAATGCACCAGCACGAAATCACCTTGCCTTTCAAACGTTTTCAGGTTCAGCCTGTTTGGCGTGCAGACCGTCCGCAAAAAGGCAGGTACCGTGAGTTTTATCAATGCGATGTGGATGTGGTGGGATCTGACAGTTTATTGAACGAAGCTGAATTTATTTTAATCTACAATGAAGCTTTGAGCAAACTGGGTTTGAAAGATTTCAGCATAAAAATCAACAACAGAAAAATTTTATCGGGTATTGCTAAAATTATTGGTAAACCAGATTTAATTATAGATATGACCGTAGCCATCGATAAATTAGATAAAATCGGTTTAGATGGTGTAAGTAAAGAATTGTTAGAACGTGGTTTTACCGAAGCGGATTTAGAAAAACTTCGCCCAGTGATTTTGCTAGAAGGCACTAACGAAGAAAAACTAGCTAGCTTGAAAGAAGTTTTGGCGCAGTCAGAAACCGGGTTAAAAGGCATTGCTGAAATAGAACAGGTTTTTGAATATGTAGAAAGCCTGGTTTCTTATGGTTTACCGTTAACGGCTAAATTAGAGTTAGATATTACTTTAGCCCGTGGGTTAAACTATTATACAGGCTGTATTTTCGAAGTTAAAACCAACGAAGTGGCCATGGGGAGCATCGGTGGCGGGGGTCGTTACGATGACTTAACTGGCATGTTCGGTTTAAAAGATTTAACCGGAGTTGGTGTTTCTTTCGGTGCAGATCGTATTTACGATGTATTGGAAGAGCTGAACCTTTTCCCTGCCTCAGCAGAAGTCGGAACAAAAGTGTTGATCAGCAACTTTGATGCAGACGCTGAAAAATATGCTTTGCCAATTGTTCAGCAATTCAGAAATGCAGGGATTTCAGCAGAGTTATACCCAATTTCGGCGAAACTAAAAAAACAAATGGCCTATGCCGATGCGAAGAACATCCCTTATGTAATTTTAATAGGTGGTGATGAAATTGCAAGCGGAGAACTTACATTGAAAGATATGCAAAGCGGAGAGCAGAAAAAGCTGACTGTTTTAGGTATTCTGGAATTACTGAAATAACATCGGTTTCACCGCAAAGTACACAAAGGTTTTCGCAAAGAAACGCAGAGGATCTGTTAGGTCCTCTGCTCTGTGCACTTTGCGCTTGCCTTCTTTACCTTTGCGGTTAAGCCAGCCTGCCAATTCGCAGTAAAATCGGGAAATGGACACCTTTCTCAGCATCATCCCCCCAGGCTTCTTTTAATTCGGTAAACATATACTCTAATGGGTTGCGTTCATTCACCTTTTTATAATGCTGCAAAGAAGACCAGGTATTTAAATAGCCGATCAGTTGGTTAAAATTCCATGTGGTTTTAATCTGAAAATGAGGAGCAATAATCTCTTCAAAAGGAAAGGGGATGGTTTTATAACCTTCTTCAATATAACGACGTTCGCTATCCCAATATTTGCCCAAAATATCTTCGTAGAGTTTATGTACAGCTTTATCTACTTTTTTATCGATAAACATTAGGCCATAACCAATCACCGCAAAAAGACCATTTGCTTTTAGTGTTCTTTTTACCTCAGCGTAAAATGCTTCGAAATTAAACCAATGGATGGCCTGTGCCACCGTAATTAAATCAAAACTTTTATCCTCAAAGGAAGTCTTTTCTGCAGATTCAACCTTATACGTAATATTAGGCAGCTGTAAAGCATTCTTTAATTGATTCTCGCTGATATCCGTTGCATAAACCGCATCAAAATGTTGGGCCAATACGCGTGCAACCTGACCGTTCCCCGTGGCGCAATCCCAGGCGGTTTCTTTGTTTTTTATTAGGCTAAACAGATAATCATACAGTTCCTGCGGATAAGTTGGCCGATAAATAGCGTAATCGGCAGATTGGGTAGAAAAATTATCTTTCATTTTATTAATGAGTGCTGAATGATAGAAGGAGCGAATGCTATCAGAATGAAAATAACTCCGCGCTTTCTTTATAAAATTATTATATTTTTGAATAACAAAGGTGTTAAAGTTAAGTTTCATTCAATCATTCAAAATCCACTCCATCACTCATTCTCTACTATGGAAAAGACAATACAACAGAACGAAATTAAGGATGTGGAATATCGTTTAAAATCTATATTTGGTGGTTCGGTTGGTAATCTTGTGGAATGGTACGATTGGTATACCTATTCTGCCTTTGCACTTTATTTTTCTCCAGCCTTTTTCCCCAATAGTAATCCAACCGCACAATTGTTAGATACCGCAGGGATTTTTGCAGTAGGCTTTTTAATGCGGCCTATCGGTGGCTGGTTGTTTGGCAGCATTGCAGATAAGTTAGGACGAAAACGTTCGATGACACTTTCTGTACTCATCATGGCCATAGGATCATTAATTATCGGTTTAACCCCAGGTTACAAACAGATCGGCATAGCAGCTCCCTTATTACTGATCTTTGCAAGGCTGATCCAGGGCCTGAGTACTGGCGGCGAATATGGAACTTCTGCCACTTATCTCAGCGAAATGGCAACCAAAAAGCATCGTGGATTTTATTCAAGTTTTCAGTATGTAACCCTGATCGGTGGGCAGTTATTGGCTTTGGGCATTCAATTAATCTTGCAAAACTGGTTGCTTACACCTCCCGAACTGCATGAATGGGGCTGGCGGATTCCATTTTTTATCGGCGCCATACTTTCTTTCATCGCGCTGTACCTACGCAGACATATCGACGAAACCTCGGCCTTTAAACGCAAAAGCTCGGTAGACAAAAAAGGTGGCATTGTCATACTGATGAAGTATCCAAAGGAAGTTTTTACCGTAGTAGGCTTAACTTTGGGGGGAACGATTGCCTTTTATACGTTTAGTACCTATATGCAGAAATTTTTGGTGAATACGGTTCACCTGAGTAAAGAAACCTCCACAACTTTATCATTCGTTTCGCTGTTGGTTTTTGCCATTATGCAGCCGCTGTTTGGCCTGTTATCTGATAAAATTGGCCGTAAACCTTTATTAATTGGTTTTGGTGTGTTAGGTACTTTATGTACTTATCCCATTTTAACCGGTTTGGCTGAAGAAACCAATACTACTATCATATTCTTGCTGATGATTGGTGCCTTGATTATTGTGAGCGGTTACACGAGCATTAATGCCGTGGTTAAGGCAGAACTGTTCCCCGCCGAAATCAGGGCTTTGGGTGTAGGCCTACCTTATGCTTTAACTGTTGCCATTTTTGGTGGAACTGCAGAATATTTTGCGCTATGGTTTAAAAATATCGGTCACGAAAATTATTTCTACTGGTATGTAACCGGATGCATTTTAATCTCCCTGATTTTGTACACCACCATGAAAGATACGAAACACCACTCGAAGATTGAGGATTAATTTGCGAGCGGGAGTGAAGAACTGCCTTCATGATGTCCCGAAATTTCGGGATCAGCTTCTACCATGGAAAGATAAGACCCTGAAATGAATTCAGGGTGACGTCAAATTATAGGTAATTACTCACTTCAACTAAATTCATATCCGGATCGCGGAGGTAAATAGATATGATTTTCCCATTGGCGCCAGTGCGTTCTACAGGTCCTTCTTCAATTTCGATGCATTTTTGTTTAAGTTCCTGCATCACTTCGCGTAAGGGGAAATCGGTAATAAAACATAGATCGGCAGTTCCGGGCATAGGTTTGAAAGCCTTTGGTTCAAACTCACTTCCATATTGGTGCAGGTTAATTTTCTGATTCCCAAATTTCAAAGCCTTTCTGTTTTCGCCAAATTCAATAATTTCCATTCCCAGGGCAAGGCTGTAAAACCTGCAGGTGCTTTCTAAATTGGCAACCGTTAGTACAAGGTGATCTAAGTTTTTAATGTCCATCGTATTAAATTAGAACTAAAGCATCCGTCCTTTTGTTTTAACAACCAGGGATTTATGCTTTCAATATTTGGTTAGTAAATTATCGACAAACAAAATACTCAATTTTTATATATTTACCGTTATGCAAAACCTGCCTCCTTTAGCCGAACGTATGCGCCCTCAAAATCTCGATGAATATGTTGGTCAACAGCATTTAGTTGGAGAAGGTGCAGTTTTACGCAAAGCGATCGAAAGCAGTCAGCTCCCCTCCATGATTTTTTGGGGGCCACCCGGTGTGGGTAAAACAACTTTGGCCTATATCATTTCGCAGGCACTAGATCGTCCGTTTTTTAACTTAAGCGCCATTAACAGCGGTGTGAAAGATATTAGGGAAGTTATCGATCGGGCCGCACAGCTGAAGGATAGTTTTTTGGGCCTACCCATTTTGTTTATTGATGAGATTCACCGTTTTAGCAAATCGCAACAAGATAGTCTGTTGGGCGCAGTAGAAAGAGGTTTGGTTACCTTAATTGGCGCAACAACCGAAAATCCATCTTTCGAGGTGATCTCCGCTTTACTTTCCCGTTGCCAGGTTTACATTTTAAAATCGTTAACCGAAACAGAGTTAGCGGGTTTATTGGAAACAGCCATTAAAAAAGATAGCATTCTATCAGAGAAGAACATTTCCATAAAAGAACATGAAGCTTTAATTCGTTTATCGGGCGGTGATGCACGAAAATTGTTAAACGTGCTCGAAATTGCCATTAATGGCATCGGCGGAAATAAAATTGTACTCACCAACGAAAATGTGCTGGCACATGCGCAACAGAACCTTGCGTTATACGATAAAGCCGGAGAGCAACACTACGATATCATTTCGGCCTTTATTAAATCTATCCGTGGCAGCGACCCGAATGCTGCCGTTTATTGGCTGGCCCGAATGATAGAGGGAGGTGAAGATCCCTTGTTCATTGCCCGCAGGTTACTGATCTTGTCTTCAGAAGATATTGGCAATGCCAACCCTAATGCCCTGCTTTTGGCCAATAACTGTTTCACTGCGGTGAATGTAATCGGTTATCCGGAGGCGAGGATCATCTTATCGCAGTGTGTAACCTATCTGGCCAGTTCGCCTAAAAGTAACGCATCTTATGAGGCCATTAACAAAGCGCAGGCCTTGGTTAAGCAAACAGGAAATTTGCCCGTGCCTTTGCATATCCGTAATGCACCAACCAAATTGATGAAAAATATCGGTTATGGAAAAGATTACCAATACTCGCACGGATATGAAGGCAATTTTTCGCCACAAGAATATTTTCCAGAAGAATTAAGCAGTACTAAACTTTACGATCCGGGGAAAAACCCTGCAGAAGAGAAGTTACGTGAAAAGCTTAAACAGAACTGGAAAGACAAATACAAGTATTAGTGTAACATTTTTTGCTGAATGCATACTAATAGATATATTGACTAAAATCAAACACCTAAACTAAATATGCTGAGTACTTTTTTAAGCCATCAAAGAAAATCTTTCTGGCGTTCGCGAAACAGGGGCAGCAGCATTGCCGGCCAAATTGTTTTGGGCTTTTTTATGCTGTATTTTTTTACATTGGCACTTGGAGCCGGCTTAGGCATGTCTCATTTACTGGCCTACTTTTTTCCAGATCAAGATGTAATTAAAAGCTTCAACGGAATTATCCTCTATTATTTTGCATTCGATTTTATCATGCGCATGCAGTTTCAGGAGTTGCCAACATTAAGTATCATTCCTTACCTGCATCTCAAAATCCAGAAGAGTAAGATCATTAAGTTTTTAAATGTTAAAGCACTGTTCTCTGCATTTAACCTTTGGCCATTTTTTATTTTTCTTCCGTTCTGTTTCATCAAAATTGCCCCAAGCCTTGGTGCAGTTACCACCATCATGTACATCATTTCGATATTTTCGATCATGATTTTTAACAACTACATGGTGTTGTACATCAAACGGAAATCGATCACCAATACACTTTATACCTTTTTAGGTCTAGTGGTTATTGCTGCCTTTGCTGCTTTAGAATATTATAAGGTTATTTCAATCATGGCCGGCTCTGACGTGGTATTCAGGGCCATCGCTGCGCAGCCTTTATTTGGTTTTGCATTTACAATTGCTGCGATTGCCATATTTTACTTCAATTCTAATTTCCTGCGTAAAAATTTATACGTAGAGGAATTAAGTACAAAGCAAGAGAAGAAAGGGAGCACCGATTATGCTTTTCTTAACCGCTTTGGCAAAGTAGGCGAACTGGCAGCTTTAGAGCTGAAATTAATCCTTCGCCACAAGCGCCCGCGTTCTTCGGTTATCCTTGGTTTCTTCTTCCTGTTTTACGGGTTTATCTTTTATAAAGAAAAAGCAATAGATCGCGATGCTTTCGGGCAAATGATGTTTGGTGCTATTTTTATGACTGGTGTTTCGATCATTATTTATGGCCAGTTTATGTTTGGATGGCAAAGTGCCCATTTTGACGGGATATTAGCCAATAAAATCAATTTTAAAGATTACATCAAGGCTAAATTTCTACTATTTACCATCGGCTGTACTATTATTACCCTATTGGCGAGTTTTTATGGCTTTTTAAGTCCAAAGCTATTACTCTTGCACCTGGCAGCCTATTTATACAACATTGGTTTTGGTACGGTAGTGGTGCTCTATCTTGCTACATTAAACTATAAAAGACTGGATATTACTAAAGCGGCAAGCTTCAACTATCAGGGTACTGGCGCTACCCAATGGTTGTTAATGTTTCCATATGCACTTACACCTATATTAATTTATGTGCCGTTTGGCATGCTCAACAAACCTTACTGGGGGTTGGTAGCCGTATCTGTTTTTGGCCTGGCCATGTTATTGTTAAGGGGTTTTTGGGTTAATTACATTGCAAAAAGATTAGAATTACAACGTTATAAAATAGCCGAAGGCTTTAGAGAATAATTATGATTTTAGAAGTTAAGAATTTACAAAAAGTTTATGGCGATAAAACCGTTGTAAACATCGAAGATTTGCAGATTGGTGCTGGCGAAACCGTTGGCTTAGTTGGAAATAACGGCGCTGGTAAAACCACTTTCTTCCGAATGCTTTTAGATTTAATCCGTCCAACTAATGGCGAGGTTTTATCAAAAGGCGAAAATGTAATGCACAACGATAACTGGAAGAATTATACTGCATCATTTTTGGATGAAGGTTTTCTGATTGATTACTTAACCCCTGAGGAGTATTTTATTTTTATTGGCAGTTTGAATAACTTAAGTGTGGCTGATGTTTCTGCCTATCTGAGCCAGTACGGTGAGTTCTTTAACGGAGAAATATTAAACAGTGGGAAATACATCCGCGATTTTAGTAAAGGGAATCAGAATAAAGTAGGAATTGCGGCTGCCCTGATGCAGAAGCCAGAAATCTTGATTTTGGATGAGCCTTTTGCCAACCTCGATCCAACCACGCAGATCAGATTGAAGAAACTATTGAAAGAGCAAACAGGCAACATGACTACCTTTATCTCCAGTCACGATTTAAATCACGTTACCGATGTTTGTAACCGGATCATTTTGGTTGAAAAAGGGCAGGTAATTAAAGATTTTAAAACGGATGAAAATACACTGAAAGAGTTGGAGAGTTATTTCTCTGCTTAGTTTTTGTACTAAGAATGATACATTATCTAAGAGTCTCCATTATTAGGGACTCTTTTTTTATGCATATAATTCTTATTTGTAGGGAAATTTGGGCAAAATAGACTGAAAATACAGTTCGGTTGCTTTTTGGCATTGTGTTTGAATATAAGGAGTAGAAATTATAAATCTAGATTATTATGAGTATTTCAAAAGTAAGAATAGCAACATTAAGTATAGGGTTAGCAGTAGGTTCGATGGCATTCCAAAGTTGTGATAGTTTAACTAAAACACAAAAAGGAGCTGGTATTGGCGCTGCAGCCGGGGGTGTTATTGGTGCATTGATCGGTAAAAAAGCCGGTAATACAGCAGTTGGAGCCTTGATTGGTGGTGCTATTGGCGGTACAGCCGGAGCTTTTATCGGCCGTAGAATGGACAGACAGGCAGCTGAAATCCAGAAAGCTATTCCTAACGCAGAAGTTATTCGTGAAGGTGAAGGAATTATTGTAAAATTCGACAGTGGTATTTTATTCGATTTCGATAAAACAGCTTTGAAAGATGCGGCTAAAACAAATATCCAGAGTTTAGCTTCTTCATTAAATCAATATCCTGATACAGATATCAAAATTATCGGTCATACCGATAGCCGTGGTACCGAGCAATATAATATGGGCCTATCAGAAAGAAGAGCAGCAGCAGTTAAAGCTTATGCCGTTTCTCAAGGTGTTCCATCATCAAGGTTAGTTACCATTGGTAAAGGTTTTGCTGAGCCAATTGCAGATAACGAAACTGATGCTGGCCGTGCAGCTAACCGTCGTGTAGAGATTGTAATCGTTGCTAACGATGCATTAAAAGCCACAGCACAAAAACAAGGATAAAATTGCAATTTCCCTCTACCTATGAGGTCATTATAAATCCAGCCCCGGTGTACATCCACCGGGGTTTTTTTGTGGAGTCAGATGTTACCATCTGACAGGAAATGAGCGTTTTTGTGTTCCGCGTTTAGTGGCTGACCAAACGGTAAAAGATTAACTCGAGGGTGATAAAATTATTTTGTTGTTTTTTGAAAATCAGGTTCCTGTGCACATCGGTTCCGAAAGCCCTGCTATCACTTCAAGCCTCCACTTCGTTACGGGCTTTCCGTTTCTATCAGGTTTAGTTAACTTGGGTTTGGTGCTGGGCAGGGCCAAACTTCCGAAGTTTCACTTAGGCTACGGTCGAGGCCAGCTTCGTAAGTTTTTCTAGTGCACCTGCAACCCCAAATAGTTGCACCGACCGCTGAATTTAAACGGAATTGAAGCGGCATCCTCCCAATCCCGATTCTTCATCGGATTGGGAGATATAGCGAAAAGCCCGACTAACTTAAATAGATGTGAATGGCCTTGCTTTCCAAAACCTATAAATGATCGTGTCGGATGGCAACATCCAACACCATGATAAGATATTGTGCCGTCAGATGTTACCATCTGATGGAGTAGATTGATGCCGAATAGAAATATCCGACACCACGATAGGTTCTAAGAATAAATATCCTCGAAATAACTCACCACGAGCGATTTCATTAGCATTTCCTGCTCGAGCATGGTATAAGGTGGAATGGCTTTTATTAACTTCCAATGTGGCCAGCCATCCTGATCTAGGCCTTCAAGCTCATAAAAGCCCATTTCGCTCAATAAACGGCAGGTGGCAATGTGCATCAGCTCTTCTTTTTGGCGTTTACTGTATTTCTTTGGTCCTTTGCCCAATTCCTGAACACCGATTAAAAAAAGCATTACTTTTAAATCAGGAAAATCAGAATCAAATTCCTTTGAAATCTTTTCCTGTAAAACTTTCCACTTGGCATTAATCTCCGACGGCTTCATATTGCAAAGATAAGGTAAAAAGGTGTAAGGCCTAGGTAAAAGCTTTGCAGTTTTAACATTAAAGCTTGAATCGTAATTGTATTTTTAGCTACATTTATAACCTATGGATACGAATATCAATAAAACAATTAATGCCGGTTTATTAGCTTATGGCATGTCGGGGAAGGTTTTTCATGCTCCTTTTTTACAGGCACATAGTGGATTCAATTTAAAGGCTATAGTAGAACGCAGTCATAAAAATGCGGTTAATGATTACCCTAATATTACAAGTTATAATAGCGTTGATGAGCTTTTAAATGATACGGAAATAGAATTGGTTGTTATTAATACACCCAATAATCTTCACTATGAACATTCCAAAGCAGCATTAACCAAGCATAAACATATTTTGGTTGAGAAACCATTTACGGCTACAGCAGCACAGGCAAAGGAACTTTTTGAACTTGCTGACAGTGTAGGGAAACAAATCTTTTTTTACCAGAACCGCCGTTGGGACAGTGATTTTACCTCGGTTAAAAAGGTGATTGAAAGCGGAAAATTAGGTAAATTGAACGAAATGCACCTGCGTTACGATCGCTATCGAAATGTAATTGGACCGAAGGCATTTAAAGAAAACCCAGTAGAGGCCAGCGGACTTTTATACGATTTAGGTCCGCACTTGTTAGATCAGGTAATCTGCCTGTTTGGCAAGCCGTTAAGTTTCCATAAAGTTCTCGGTAAAAACAGGGTAGGCACATTGGTGGATGATTATTTCTCGATTCAGCTGAGTTACCCTAATAGTTTGTATGTTTTTGTAACCTCGAGCATGTTGGTGGTAAACCCACAGGCAGGGTTTGTTTTACATGGCGTAAATGGAAGTTTTATTAAACAAAGAACCGATATTCAGGAAGAACAGTTGCTGGCGGGTATGAAATTAACCGATCCAGGCTACGGCGTTGAGCCCGCAAGTAAAGATGGTTTATTAACAACCATTGATGCTGAAGGCCATAAAACTGAGGAGTCAATTCCATCAGAAGTAGGAAGTTATTTACCGCTTTTCGAAGCCGTTTATCAAGCAATAAACAACAATAAACCTTATCCGGTTACGCGCGAAGATGTTTTGATCCAATTAGAAATTATCGAAAGCTAATATAAACCATCATCCAATCTGTGTAATTCCCTAATCTGTGTAATCCCATTTATGAACTCGCTGCCACTTGCCTACTTAATTCCTATTTTTCTTATCGCTCTTTACCTCATCCTTAAAAAAAAGAAGGTGGCTATTGATCCTTTAACGGATGTAGACAAAAAGATACTGGATGATTATGTAGGGTATTACCATAACCTTGATTCGACCGATAAGCTGAGGTTTGAGCAGAAAGTGGCCGCGTTTTTCAGCACGGTTAAGATAGAAGGGGTAGGTTTAGAAATGACAACATTAGACGAACTGCTGATTGCCTCGAGCGCAGTTATCCCCATTTTTGGTTTCGACGATTGGCAATACAAAAACTTGACCAGCGTTTTATTGTATCCTGATACCTTTAATAAAGATTTTCAGTTTGAAGGCGGTGAAAGGAATATTATGGGCATGGTAGGTACGGGTTATATGAATGGGCAGATGATTTTATCACGATCGGCCTTGCGACATGGTTTTTCTAAAAGTGCAGGGAAAGAAAATACGGCTATACACGAATTTGTACACCTTTTAGATAAATCTGACGGTGCAACAGACGGTGTTCCGGAGAATTTAATTGCACATGAATATACTTTGCCATGGATTAAGATGATGCATGAGGAAATGGAAAAAATTGAAGACAATAAATCGGATATTAATCCTTATGCCATCACCAATCAGGCAGAGTTTTTTGCTGTAGTTTCTGAATATTTCTTTGAAAAGCCTGAACAGCTAAGGGATAAACATCCGGAATTATATTTTCAGTTAAGCCGCATTTTTGCGCAACAGCCTGCAGGTTAAAATGATCAATCCTCGAATGAAAACATTTGCGACAATTATCTGGAGTTTGGTCTCTATAAGTGTCTTTGCACAGAAAACCTATGTGTTAAAACAAAATTATCCAACGGGTTATAAGTACGATTTCACGCTTACTTCCGAACAGATTATTAACCAGAAAATTGCTGGTCGCGATGTACATTTAACCCAAAGCATTGGAACAGATTATACTTTTGATATTACAGAAGGCCATAGTGGCGAAAAAGATGTGAAAGTAACTTACAACAGAATTTCTATGAAATCGGTTGCGATGGGTAATACTATGACGCTCAATTCAGATGAGCAGGATAGTACCAAAAAGAATCCTTTTAGCGGCTTAAAAGGGGCGTCTTTTTATATGACGGTAACCCCAAATGGTGGGATTAAAACAGTTGCTGGTATAGATAAAATGCTCGATAATATGGCGGCAAGAATGACTAAGGATACCAGTCAGGTTAAACAGATTAAAAATGCTTTAAGTAAACAATTTAGTAATGAGGTGGTGAAACAAACCATGGAATCGTCATTTAAAATTTACCCTGATAAACCTGTTAAAATAGGCGATAGCTGGACGGTTGATACCAAAATGCAGATGAGTATGCCCATTGAAACGATTACGCAATACACGTTGAAGGAAGTGAAAGATGGTGTTGCCATACTGGGCGTAAAAGGTACCCTCGTATCTAAAGGGAATTTTGAAGTGATGGGCAACAAAATGGAAACGGATTTACAAGGAACCAACTCTGGAGAAACCTCAGTTGATATGAAAACCGGAATTGTACTTAACAGCCACCTTCGCGTTGAGCTCTATGGTAAAATGAAATCGATGGGGCAAGATATCGATTTCGAAATGCAGGGCATTAATAAAATTGTAGGAAAAGAGGTTAATTAGAAATTAAGTTCGCTATTCCTACTGTCAGTCTGAGCCTGTCGAAGACCCTTATTCTTAAAAGAAATCAAAAAAAAATTTCCTTCGACAAGCTCAGGATGACATCTTTTTTGATTTGACTTCTCCGCATTACAAACTACCTGTTAATGCCACCAGAAATTCCGTCGGAATTTCGATGTGTGGAATATGTCCGCAGGCATCAAATTCGATAATTTTAGCGCCGATAATTTTGGCTGCAGTTTGCTTTCCTAAAAGTTTGTATTGACCATGTAAAGCCTGTTGATCTGGCGTAAGCAGCCCTTTGCCCACGATGGTTTTGTCTTCCTTACCGATAAATAAAACAGTAGGTACCTTTAAGTTCTGAAATTCATATACCACAGGTTGTTCATAAATCATGGTATAAGTTAGTGCGGCTACTTTAGCCCAGCGCGGGTAGTCGGAACTATTGGTTACCCCTCCCGCAATGCTTACCAGGTATTCGTATTCAGGTTTCCAATACGTAAAGTAAGAGCCCTGGTAATACTTTCGTACGCTCTCAGCTGTGGTTTTAAGTTCCGTTTGGTACTGTTGTGCCGTGGTGATGTAAGGAATAAAAGTTTTATAATCTTCGAGTCCGATTGGATTTTCGAGCAGGAGTTTTTCGGTTGTCTCGGGGTACATCAAAGCAAAACGCGTAGCCAGCATGCCGCCCATGCTATGGCCTAAAACTATGGTTTTTCGAATGCCCAGTGTATCCAGAAGTCTTTTATTCCAGGTAGCCATTTGGTGGAAACTGTAATGGATAAATGCTTTAGATGATTTACCAAAACCAATTTGATCGGGTACAATAACCCGGTAACCGATGTTGGTTAGGGCTTTAATTACATTGCCCCAGTAATAACCTCCAAAATTTTTCCCATGGAAAAGGATGGCCGTTTTTCCATTAGCAGCTGCAGTTGGTGCAACATCCATATAGGCCATTTTAATATCCTGCCCTTCGGTATTGATAGGAAAATATTTAACCGGATATGGGTATTTAACGTTATCAAGGGTGATAGATAGGGTGTCTATTTTTTGTGCATGTACATGGCTAAAAACGAACAGGCTGAGGGCAAATAAAAGAAAATATCTCTTCATGATGGTATTGATGTAAAAAACTAAAAAGCTAATTGGCCCAAGTTAAACTTTTGCCAATTAGTTAGCTTAAAAATCATGCCCTTTTTGCAAAATCTATAATATTTAGAGAAATTATATGTGTGGTTTTGACTGCATTAAATGCTATTTGATCAATTGCTTTAAGTTAACAGTAGGGATCTGAATGGTCGTTTCATCGGAAAGATTTCCTTTCGCAGCATTAATTTTGATATGCTGAAAATTCACATCATTCTTACCAACGCTATTTAGCGAGAGTGTTTCTATTGGGCCTATGTTCTTATTTTCTTCATTTTTAATTTCAGCTTGGGCATACTTCAATTTTAGATCAACGTTTCGGAGCGGCGTGTTATTTATGGTTAAGAACCCTGAATTGATGTCGACGCGAAGGTTTTCAATTTTTGCGTCTTCGATGGTTATGTCAGGTATCACAACATATTGTGGATCATATGTAGTTTTCTTGGTCAAACTCAAATTTTTGACTTTCATACCCTCACCAAACCTGAAGTTTATACCTCTTGTGATCTCTACATTTAAGCTATCAGTATTAGCCGATAATGCTTCAATAGATACATTGTTAAAAGTAATTCCTTTCAAGTTTGGCGAAAAAATCAGCAGTGTTCCATGCTGGTAATTACGTTCTGCTTTTAAGGATATATGAAGTTTCCCTTCTTTATCTACCTTATAACCAATGTAAGGAGCAATATCGTTTGTTGCTTTAAACAAAAACTTATCATTGGCAATTATTTTTACATTTAGATAAGATGATTCTGAGCCATTAATTACCACATTTTGAAATGCCTGAACAGGATATTTTTTGATATACCGATCTGCTGCACCATCTGTTGTCTCGGCTCCCATTAACATTTTATCATAGGTTTTATTGTCGATGCGGTTTGCTCTGGCAATCAAAATCATTACTGTTAAGGGAACAATAAGAAGGGTAAGTGCTAACCCTATTAAAAGTTTACTGCTTGTTTTCATTTTTTAGGCGTTAAAGTTTTGTGATACAAAAGTTTGGTAGCGGGATTTTAGCTCATCGAAATCAATTTCCAATAGATAGAGGTTTCTAAATAAGTTTGGCAGTTCATCTTCGACGAAACTTGTTTTCCGGTATTGTTTTACCTGATCGATGGTATCATCAGCCAGGAAAAAGCCAATTCCCCTTTTGTTGTTAAGGATATTTTTGTTTTGCAACAACTCATAAGTGCGCATCACCGTGTTTGGGTTTACTTCCAGTTCTACTGCCATTTCCCTTACCGACGGGATTTTTTCTTCTGTTTTCCATTTACCCAATAGTATCTGTTCGCAAACATATTCAGCTATCTGTAGGTAAATTGCCTTGTTGTTATTAAATTCCATTTAGGCCTCCTTTTCTTTTAAACGTATGAATGAGATGAACCAGAATGCCAGTGTTAATAATATGCCAATTAAACTCATTAAGAAAACAATATTTTTTTCGTCTTGCCAGTAGTGGTTTCCAACCCAAACGGTATTGTTGGTCAGTTCTTTCATTACAAAAATTGTAGAAGCAACCCAAAGTACCCCAAATGCCATCAACGAAATTGCTGTTTTAACATAATGAAAGCTCTTGAAAAATATAGAGCCCAACAGGAAAACACCATTAATTAATAGGGGCACATAATAAAATGGATAAAAATCTCTAACGGTTTCGGTTGAAAAAAAATAAGCTAAATTATCTATAACTACTTTTTTGCCCTGGTAATCATTGTAGCTTGTTATTAGTGTATGTGTCGTCCTTACTGAAGAAACAAAGGCAAGATCAATAACGTAAAAGCACAACAAGTAACTTGGAATTGCAATAATGACTGTGTAGAATATAGCACTTAAGAATTTTTCAGTACTAGATGCCGGGATTAGAATGTTGATAACTGCTTTGGGGTTTTGCCCTAAGTGCATAAAATAACTGTTCGCGATAATACTGGCAAAGAGAAAACCCGTAATTAGAAATAAGGGATATCTAAAATTTAGTGTGTTAGATGATAGGTTTTTTAAACTATTATCTGTTAAACTGATGCTATAAAATAGAGCCAAAATTCCAATCAATACGCCAAAACTGATCAGGTAAATTTTCCCAAAATCTAACCATTGTCTTTTAAGCAATAAGCCAAATCGATTAATATTAAATGTGTTGTTCATCGCTTAACTGAATAAAGGTTTAAATTTGATTTTTTCTGCAAGTATGGCGTTAAAAAGAAGTTCCATGTCTAATTTGCTTTCTTCCTGATGGTAGTTCGGCATGACGGCGTTATAGCCTGAAAGTGAAGGCTCCGCATAAATAATACTATCATCGATTTCTTTAACTTTCTTGAAGGTTAACTTTGCTGTAATTTCTTCTACCGTAGCTTTAAGCGCAACATCATTTTCGTCAAGCATGATTACAGTGTCGATCAGGTTGTCCAAATCTCTAACCTGGTGGGTAGAGATGATGATGCAGCGTTCATCCGTCATCGCAGAAGCCATAATTTTTCTAAACTGCGCTTTAGATGGAATGTCTAAGCCGTTAGTAGGCTCATCCATAATCACCAGTTTCGCCTGTGTAGCCAGGCCAAAGGCGATAATTACTTTTTTCTTCTGGCCATAACTCATGTTAATGAGTTTCTGTTCAACAGGAATATCAAATTCCTTAATCAGATCTGTAAAATAATCATGATCGAAATTTTTGTAAAATGGAGCGTTTGCTTTTAAATAGGCATCTATTTTTACAGAAGGCAAATAAAACTCTTCAGGTATAAAACAGATCTGTTCTAATAGTGCAGGCTGTCTTTTGGCAGGGTTAAAGCCCATTACATCCAATGTGCCGCTTTGTGCATATACCAAACCGGCGAGATTTTTTAATAAGGTCGATTTACCGGCCCCATTTTTCCCAAGCAAACCGTAAATATGACCATTGCTTAACCGCATGCTCATATTTTTAAATAATGGCTTATGCTTGCTGTAGCCAAAATTAAGATTGTTAATGTTGATCATATCTACTGTATTAGTTAAATAATACACTAATGTATGATGTTGTTTGATAATCTCCAAATTATTTTGAAAAAAGTTTAGCGGTAAGCGAATAGGGGTTAGCGTTTTCACGCCCATCACTCCGCGCATTCCGCCCTCGTCTACGCCACGGAAAGGTAAAATATCAGTCTAATAATTGTTGCATTAAAACATCCTTAATGTGGAGATTGTATGTTTGTAGTATATCGATATAGTATGGATACAAAATGGGCATATTTACTTGGCCGCTTAGCAATTGGTTTAAGTTCTTTCGGACATGGTTTGGTACGCTTACCAAAACTTTCAGGTTTTAGCCATTGGATGGTAGGGCAATTTTCTAAATCGTTTTTACCGGATGCATTGGTTATCCCCTTCAGTTATATTTTGCCATTTGCCGAATTTATAGCAGGGCTAATGATTATATTGGGATTGTTTACAAGGCAAGGATTATTATTTGCGGGAGTAATTTCTTTAGCGCTTATTTTCGGAACAACAGTAATTGAGAATTGGGAGGCACTGCCTTCTCAACTCGTCCATGTGGCATTTTTATCGGTACTACTCGCTTACTTGCCACATAACAGTTATGCGGTTGATAAAATCATTAAAAAATAATTATGGAATACAGAAAAATTGGAAATTCAGATTTAGAACTTTCAGTAATCACTTTTGGTGCCTGGGCAGCCGGCGGATGGATGTGGGGAAGCACAGATAGAAACGATGCGATTGATGCAATAAAAGCAGGTTACGATTTAGGGGTTACATCAATCGATACCGCTCCAATTTACGGTCAGGGCGATAGCGAAGAAATTGTGGGCGATGCGATAAAAGGCATCTCTCGCGATAAGTTACAACTCGTAACCAAATTCGGGATGCGTTGGGATCTGGCCAAAGGCGATTTCGGCTTTAAGAGTAAAAATAACGACGGAAAAGAGATTGATATTTATAAATATGCTGGAAAAGAAAGTGTGATTTATGAATGTGAACAATCCTTAAAACGCCTCGGTACCGATTATATCGACCTTTACCAGATCCACTGGCCAGATATAACCACGCCGATCAGCGAAACTTTCGAAGCGGTGACCAGGTTAATTGAACAGGGTAAAGTGCGTTATGCCGGCGTATGCAATTATAATATAGCACAATTAAAAGAGGCAGATCAAACGCTAGAAATTATTTCTAACCAGGTTCCATTTAGCATGGTAAA
The DNA here is from genome assembly GCF_049913135.1 of Pedobacter sp. R-06. Classification (NCBI taxonomy): domain Bacteria; kingdom Pseudomonadati; phylum Bacteroidota; class Sphingobacteriia; order Sphingobacteriales; family Sphingobacteriaceae; genus Pedobacter; species Pedobacter sp. R-06. The sequence goes on from NZ_CP183977.1 coordinate 6,048,420, forward strand.
CCGCGGTATTGAGGAGGAAACTGTGCCATATTGCATCGAAAAAAATAAATCGGTTCTGGCTTATAGCCCGATGGAACGCGGTTTGTTAACCGGAAAAATGACCGCCGATTATAAGTTTGAGGAAGGTGATCACCGTAAGGGGAATAAATTTTTCTCACCGGAAAGTATCGAAAAAACAAATGCATTTTTGGCTGAAATAAAGCCATTGGCCGACGAGAAAAATGCTACCCTATCTCAATTGGTTTTGCATTGGACGGTTGAACGCCCAGGCATTACCATTGCTTTGGCTGGCGCAAGGAATGAAAAGCAAGCTGTACAAAATGCAGAAGCTATAAACGTAAAATTAAACGCTGAAGAAATTCAGTTTATTAATACAGCATTAAAGAACGCTGGCTTTTAAACTTCAACTGCAAAGAAAAGAAGGAATACGCAAAGAACAAAGAGGTTAAGGTCTTCGATTTCGTTGCGAAAAAGCTTTGCGTCCTTTGCGGTTAAATTAAACAAGATATGTCTAAATTATTTTCTCCTTTTACCATAAAGGATGTAACCTTAAAAAATAGAATTGTCATCTCCCCGATGTGCCAGTATTCGGCTATTGATGGTTTTGCCACCGATTGGCATTTGGTGCATTTAGGAAGCCGTGCTGTTGGTGGTGTGGGTTTAATTATCCAGGAAGCTTCTGCAGTAACTGCAGATGGAAGAATTACCTATGCCGATTTGGGCATCTGGAAAGATGAACATGTAGCTAAATTAAAACAGATTGTTTCGTTTATCCATGATAATGGAGCAATTGCAGGCATCCAATTGGCACATGCAGGTAGAAAAGCCAGTTGTGAGGTGCCTTGGAATGGCGGTGAGCAGCTAGCAGCAGGTGAAAATAGCTGGAAACCAGTTGCACCATCTCCAATTTCTTTTAAGCCAGGACAGGTTGAACCACATGAATTAACGATTTCAGAAATTCAGGATATTGTTTTTGCTTTCAGGGCGGCTGCTAAACGTGCATTGGCTGCAGGCTATAAAGTTGTAGAAATACATGCTGCACATGGTTATTTGTTGCATCAGTTTTTTAGTCCATTGAGCAATAAACGTACAGATGTTTACGGCGGAAGTTTCGAAAACCGTATTCGTTTAGTGATCGATGTGGTTGAAGCCGTACAATCGGTATGGCCAGAAAACCTGCCTTTATTTGTTCGCATTTCTGCAACGGATTGGACGGAAGGTGGCTGGAATGAGAATGACTCGCTACAATTGGCTGCGGTGTTAAAAGATCGCGGTGTAGATTTAATCGATACCTCATCAGGTGGTAATGTTCCTGATGCATTTATCCCTGCAGGCCCAAATTACCAGGTTCCTTTTGCTGATAAGATCAGAAATGAAATTGGCATTTATACAGGTGCAGTAGGCGTGATTGTAGAGGCGCAGCAGGCGGAAGAAATTTTAGAACAGGGCAAAGCCGATTTGATTTTTATTGCACGCGAATCGTTACGTGATGCTTATTTCCCTACACATGCGGCACAAGTGCTTGGCGACGATACCGAATGGCCAAACCAATACGTTAGGGCTAAAAGAGAAACGTTTAAAAAATGATCATAGGTTTCCAAAAAATGGAAAAAGCCGGCATTTGTCGGCTTTTTCCATTTTAAATTAATTATGATGTGGCTGGCACATAGTACCTCAATCCAATCCACCTAAACCCGATATAAGTGGATGCCCCCGATTTTTTCTATCGGGGCAGGAACATTAGCGGGACCGGAGCCATCCTAAATGCTACTGTCATTGCTTTCCAAACAAATAATATGGTATTAAATGCAAAGCACAAAGCAAATCTATTTAGCATATGCCTTTATTAGCCTGCTTCGTGCTTGAGCAATGACGGATTTGTTTGTTATTTTACCAGCGTAAAAGGAACATACAATCCGAAAGTGATATTTCTACCGGTATTGTAAACACCTAAATTAGGATTCTCCTGATCAAAACGGCCTGGTTTAAATCTACTTAAAGCATCATAATATTTCTGATCTAACAAGTTGTTGGCCGAAACAGATAGTTTGATTGGCTGTTTGCCTAAATTAAATGTAGCACCAATACCTGCGTTTAATAGTGTATAACCACTGGTTGGCGTTTCGAAAACATCATCTACACGCGTTTGTTTAAATGCAGAATTGATACCCACAGATAGGTAGGCATCATTTGTTCCTTTAAGTTTAGGCTCGAAACGCAGCTCGTTTCTCAAAGTTCCTGCAGGAATAAATGAAAGCGGCCTGTTTAAAGTGTTATTCTGCGCATGAACGTATCCAAAGGTATTCTCGAAGTGGATAAACGGAACAGGGTGGATGGTTAAGCTTGCTTCAGCACCGTAAAGATTCGCGTTTACCTGTCCGTAACGGTAAACATCATAAAGTGTACCGTCAGCTACTCTTTGTTCGCCATTGTTGGAAGCATAAATATAATTGTGGATGTAGTTGTTATAAACACTTGCACTTGCACTTACAATTTTTCCTTCATATTCCAACGCCGCATCTACCTGGTAACTGCGCTCAGGACTTAAGCCGGAGTTACCGATTTCATATCTAAATGTACCTTCGTGTACACCGTTCGAGCCTAGCTCTGCTGGGTTTGGCGCACGGAATGCGGAACCTGCATTGGCTTTAAAATTCAGCTCATCATTAAACTGATGGGTAAAACCCAATGCACCGCTTACATTGGAAAACTTATTTTTGAAAGGTGCAAAAAGCTCTTCTCCATCATCAAACAACTGTTTGCCGTTATTTTTTCTAAAATCGTAACGGGCACCAATACTAAAGGTGCTATTTTCCCAGTTTTTCTTCGCATAAGCAAAAGCGCCTACACCAAAAGTATCATATGCTGGGATTAAAAATTCTGTTCCTTTATTTTGGCTATGTGCATCATCTACACTTACACCAAAAACAGGCTGCCATCCATTGGTTTCGTGCATATAGTATTTTAGGTCTGCATTGTAGGTTTTAAGATCGAAAAATAGGGCAGGATCTGGTCCATCTAACTCACGGCGTTGGTTTTGTTGATAGCCAAAATCAGCTTTCAAATTACCGTTACCGATAATGAAATTGTTATTTAAGGCGATTTTAAAGTGTCGGATATCCTGGCGAGGGTATTCTAAAGTACGGTTTTTATAATCATCTTTGGTAAAAGCACTACCATCTTCTTTTACAAAATTTCCATTGTCATCTAAAGTCGGCTCATAAAAACCAATATTGTTATGAAAGTTCGAAACATTTAAGTGGGTATAACCCCAGCTTTTATTTAAACCTACCATGCCACTTAAATCGGTTTCATTAAAGCCCGAATTAGGAAAGTAACCTGTTGGTGTTTTAAAAGAATAAGCATTTTTATACGTTCCACGGGCCCTCCAAACAAACCCGTTTTCGTTGCCATTTAACATTAACGAGTTAGCGGTAAGGCCATTGTTTGTAGAATAATTGGTAATAAATTCACCTTTAATCTGCCCTTCCGGTACAGTACTTGGCTCTAATAGGTTAATTACACCGCCGAGTGCATCAGAACCGTACATTAACGATGCTGCGCCACGTAAAACTTCAACGCGGTCTGATTTAAACTGATCGATTTCAATACCGTGCTCATCGCCCCATTGCTGGCCTTGCTGTTTTATCCCATCATCTAAAGTGACAATTCTATTGTAGCCTAAACCTCTGATTACCGGTTTAGAGATAGATGGTCCGGTTGTGATCTGCGATACCCCTGGTATTTTGGTCAATGCATCAATTAAATTGGTAGAAGGCTGCAAAAGCTGATCCTTGCCAATTACTGCAGAAGAAGCACTATTTCTTTTGCTGGTACTGCTGATCAAGCTTCCGGTGATTACAATCTCTTTTGTTTCTATTGCAGTAGGTTGTAAAGAAAACGCTAATCCAGCTGCGCTGGCAAAGTTTACCACTTGCGTAGCGGTTTTATAGCCTACATAATGTACCTCAACCAGGTAACTTCCTTTTGAAGGAAGGTTATTCAACGTAAATTCTCCGTCATTGTTGGTTACTGCCGAAACTTTTAAATCAGGGATAAAAATGGTTGCACCTGGCAGCGTTTGTTTGGTGCTGGCATCAATAACCTTACCTGTTATATTCTTTAAAGCGGCAGCAAAAACGGTGCTGCTTAATAATGTATATAGAATTACTAAGCCAATAAGCTGTAATTTTTTCATGTGTTGTAGTAAATAAAAATGATAGAAAAACCAAAGCAATAGCGTAATGAAGCTAGTTTTAGTTTCTCATATAAATAATTTGATTAAGCACGGATGCGCTTGAAAAGAAAAAATTATGCTAAAGGAGGACCTCGTAAGCAAGTGCGCTTTATTTCGGTAAAGGCATTCTTTAAGGTCGGTTCGGTTTGGCTAAAAATTTTGGCTGATAAGAAGATTCTGTAAATGTGATGCGTCTGCACATAATTTTTTTCAAAACTCGCATTACAGATTAAACAGGTATCGCCATGGGCCTGCACGTGGCTAACATGTTTACAGTTGACCTCTTTCTGTATAATAGGAAGAGGGTTATGGTGGTGAAGTACACTCCAGGGAGTTAAAGCAATAGCAAATACGATCAGCATAAATGCTGATAAATATTTCTTAATGTTTTGTCTATGCTTTTTCAACAGGCCAAAAGTAGTAATTCCTCAGCAATTATATATATTTACAAAGTAACATTGTATTTATACTGTTATGACGTGCGATTTAATCAATGGTTTAAGATAAGAATGGTATAAACCTTCTAATAAATCATTGCAATATCAATTGTGAATCTATTCTCGTTATTATTTACATAAGAAAAGCGGGTAGCTAATGAAATTTATCAGGAAAAATATATTCAACGCATTATTTATCATTATCCTTTTGATAATTGTTTTGGTCCCTGATGCAAAAGCATTTTTAATTAAAGGCTTAATGGAAATCGGTTTTTATTCGCCAAAAGTTGAAAACCCAAAAGAGATCACAACGAGCCTTAACGGAATCCAGTTTAAGGATATAAAAGGAAATGTGATTGATCTGGGCGATCTAAAAGGAAAAGTTATTTTTCTTAATTTTTGGGCAACCTGGTGTCCGCCATGTAGAGCAGAAATGCCTTCGATCAACAAATTATACAGTCAGTTTAAAAACGATAAAAATATCGTTTTCATTTTTGCCGATGCCGATGGCGATTTTGCCAAATCAGGCAAGTTTATGGCCGACCGTAAATATGCAATGCCTATTTATAAAGCAGAGCGTAATATTCCAGAACAGATATTTGCTGGCGCTTTACCAACAACTGTTATTTTTGATAAACAGGGCAGATTGTCTTTCAGGCATGAAGGTGTGGCCAATTATGCGGATAAAAAGATTCTAGACTTTCTCAATAAATTAAAGAACGCAAATAACTTTCAATAACCAAGACATTCCTGATCATCCTAAAATTTGAGGTTCAAATGATATTTTTATTTGCAATATATGTAGTTGACTACATATATTTGTTGAATAATATTTAACGATGCGAAACGACTTTGAAATTGAACGGTTAGATAATCAATTCTGTGATGCGATTATTGGGTTAATTCTGCCCATCCAACAAATAGAATTTAATGTAGATATCGATTTGGCAGCACAGCCAGATTTGTTGGATATAGAAAAAAATTACGATGGTTCTGGTGGCGGATTCTGGGGTGCAAAATTAAATGGTGAATTGATAGGAACTATTGCTTTAATTGCCGCACCTGAGCATCAATCTGGGGCAATCAGAAAAATGTTTGTTAAAAAAGAATTCCGCGGGAAAGATTTGGGGGTTGCGCAAGCTTTATTGAAAACGCTTTTAGCCTACTGTGCAAATAATAACCTGGATGAGGTATATTTGGGTACCAAAGACATATTGCAGGCCGCGTGTCGCTTCTACGAACGTAACGGATTTAAGCAAGTAGCAATGAAAGATTTGCCAGCTCATTTTCCTCGCATGGCTGTCGATAATGTGTTTTATGGCCTGGATTTAAAATCTGTTTAATGGAACAAAATGTAATTGATGCTTCTGGTTTATTAGCCATTTCTACCCGTTTGCAAAGGCTCAGCGACCAGATCCGTAAAGATGGCTTGTTAATTTATAAGGCATTTGGAATTGATTTTCAACCCAAATGGTTCCCTGTGCTTTATACTTTATATAAAAAATCGACCATGAATGTGGTTTCGCTGTCAGATGAAATTGGTTATGCACATCCTTCTACCATCAGTTTGTTAAAAGAGTTGGAGAAGGAGAAACTGATCCGTTCTAAAAAAGATAAAGTAGATACCCGTAAACGTTTGGTCGAACTCACAGAAAAGGGTACAGCACTTCTTTCTACTATGGAGCCTGTTTGGGACGTAATTATTAAAGCTACAGCAGAAATTACAAACACTCAAAACAACTTAATGAAAGCTATAAATGAGGTAGAGGCATCGTTAAAGGAAAAAAGCTTTTTAGAAAGAGCAGAGGCTTATATTAAGAAATGAGTGAAGGATAGAATGACTGGGTGATGGAATGGGAAAATGATTGAATGACCGAGAAGGTTAACCAATGATTTTACTATTTTTGCCCCCATGATTTCATTTTTCGAGGCTTCACTTAAGCAACTTTCCATCCACCATACAGGCAATAAATTGCTTGAAGAGTATTATAAATTATCTGATGCGCCTTTAAAAATTGATGATGAAGTATTGGGAAACCTGCTAATGCAGTATTTCTTAAAACCTTTCGAAAAGGTAAATGAAGTCTACCGGTTTTATCACCCCAACGATAATTTAGAATTGAACGAAGTATTCCATTTCGTTCATGAAATTTTCGAAAACAACGAACTTTTTCACGAAGATTCGCAGCAGCTTGCCAAACATTTGTACGATGTAGCTAACCACCCAAAAATTAAATCTGGCGAGCTGTATGTCGCTTATTTTGAAAAGGTGCAGATAGAAGGCGAGCAATTGGATGTGGTTGGCATTTTTAAATCCGAAACAAAAGATACTTACCTAAAAGTTTACCCTGAGCAGGATGGTTTTAATGTAAGTTACGAGCAAGAAGCCATCAGTATTAATAAATTGGATAAAGGCTGCCTGATCTTTAATGTTGATAAAGAAGAAGGTTACAAAGTTGTGGTGTTGGATCAATCGAAAAGTAGCAACGATTCTGCTGTTTACTGGAAAGATGAATTTTTGAAGCTGAAAATCAGGAACGACAGTTATAACCAAACCAATAATGTTTTAGGGGTTTACAAAAACTTCGTTACGCAGAAACTTGATGATGATTACGAAATCAGCAAAGCGGACAAAATCGATCTCCTAAACCGCTCGATGAAGTATTTCAAAGAAAAAGAAACCTTTGATATTGAGGAATTCGGTAATGAAGTAATTGGTAATGCCGAAGGGATTGAATCATTCAAAAACTATAAGAAGAATTACGAGCAGGAGTTTGAAAGTCCGATTGCTGATAACTTTGAAATCGCCGAATCTGCAGTTAAAAAACAGGCCCGTGCCTACAAAAGCGTATTAAAGCTGGATAAGAACTTCCACATCTATATTCATGGCAATAAAGACATGATCGAAAAAGGTTACGACGATGATAAATCGATGAACTTTTACAAGGTGTATTTTAGGGAAGAGGAGTAGGGGTTAGTCCTAAGCCCAGAGTCTTCAGTCATGAGTCAATTTTAAACTACGGACTCAAGACTGAGGGCTAAATCCTTTGTTGTGCCAATTCCTTGGTCTGTGTCCTCACAGACCGAAACTAAATTTTATTTTCTATTTTTAATAATGGACAATAATATTTTCAAACAAGATCGCAACTCAAAGATGCTTTTGAATGAAGTATATTTTTGGACAGACTACAGACTAAGAACTCATGACTAAATTCGCTGTTGTGCCTTTAATGCCAAATACTGGTTAATGACATTAACTGTGAGTTTTTGGGGTGGGGTAAGGATGGCTAAAATACCATGCTTGTTAAGTTCCTTAACCATTAATTTTTTCTCGTAGATAAATTTCTCGGCAATGGTTTTATGATAAATGCCTTCTACATCTTTTGCAGGTGCTGTACTTAATTCTTTTAGTTCTGTATTTTCGAAAAACACGACAACCAGCAGGTGATATTTTGCTATTCTTTTTAAGTAAGGCAACTGTCTTTGTAGCGCCGATAAACTTTCGAAATTGGTAAAGAAAACCAAAAGGCCCCTTTGTTTCACTACTGATCGTACCGCGGAATATAGTGCCTCAAGGTTACTCTCCAGGTATCTCGTTTTTTCTTTGTAAAGCACATTCATGATACTGCCAAGCTGAGAAGCTTTACGATCTGCTGGTACAACAGCGCCGATATTTTCAGATATCGTAATTAAGCCTGCTTTATCTTCTTTAAGCATGGCCACTTTCGAAAGTGCAACGGTTGCATTTATAGCATAATCGAGCAGGCTTAATCCTTCAAAAGGCATGCGCATTACACGCGATTTATCAATAACGCAATAAATATTCTGCGATTTTTCATCTGTATAGGTATTCACCATTAAGCCACCTTTTCTGGCGGTAGCTTTCCAGTTAATGGTACGGATATCGTCGCCACCAACATAGTTTTTAATCTGGTCAAATTCGCTGCTTTGTCCAACTTTCCTGATCTTTTTAATCCCGAATTCTGTTAGATAGCGTGAAGCGGCCATCAATTCGTATTGACCAAGATTAATAAAAGAAGGAAAAACAGGCAGGATCTTGGCGCCATCAAAATTATAACGGCGGTTGATTAAGCCAAGAGGTGAACTGATGTACGCCCTAATAAAACCAAAATCATATTCACCACGTTTCGTTGGTCGAAGGTTGTAGTGGATCGATTTTACTTCGGCAGATTTTAGATGAAGTTTAAAATCTTTATCCCGAAGTTGAAACTGAAAAGGTACTTCATCAATCACCCTGGCATTTATCCCAAAACCATAACTATTCCTGATTTCGATTTGTATCGGATTTTCATCGCCATTGCTCAAACGTTTCGAGGTAATTCTTTTGGCGTCAATCCCTTGGGTATTTCGGTATAGAATAAAAATATCAATGAAAAATAAAACAAATACGCCTCCAGTGGCAATTTCAGGGATATCGCCCAGCCAGGCAAAAAAGAACTTCAACAAAAAAAGCACAATGCAGAGGCCTAAAGCTGCAAATAAGCGATCGCTTAGGAATAGATTGTTATAATATTGCTGAAAGAATTTTTTCAATGTTGTTTAATCGGTTAAGTGTTTAAACTGGTTAACTGTTAGTAGCCAACTGTAAGCTGAAAATTGGCGACTGAGAACAGACCTACCTTGGTACTTCAATTTTTTTAATAATCTGGTTAACAATGTCGCTTGTGGTTAATCCTTCCATTTCTTTTTCAGGTGATAACAATATCCTGTGCGCTAATACCGGGCCTGCAACAGCAATAATATCTTCAGGTGTAACAAAATCGCGGTTTTGAATAGCAGCGAAAGCTTTTGCACTGTGTGCAATTGCTAAAGATGCCCTTGGCGAAGCACCCAGATAAAGTGATGAATTGTTACGGGTTTCATTTACGATTTTAGCGATAAACTCCAATAATTTTGGTTCTACAAACAAATTGCGGATGATTGTCCTAGCCTCTTGTATCTGTTTAACAGACAATACTGGTTTTACTTCGTTTAATAATGTTTTATTAACCAAGGTATGCTGAGCCATTAAAATCGCAGTTTCCTCCTCTAGTGAAGGGTATTTAACCTCTATCTTGAATAAAAACCTATCCAATTGTGCTTCAGGCAGGCGATATGTTCCTTCCTGCTCAATCGGGTTCTGTGTGGCCAATACCATAAAAGGTTCGTCCATGGTATAGGTGTGGCCATCAATGGTTACCTGGCGTTCTTCCATCACCTCGAACAAGGCCGATTGGGTTTTTGCCGGTGCACGGTTAATCTCATCAACCAGAATAATATTACCAAAGATAGGGCCTTTCCTAAATTCGAAATCTCCTGTTTTAGTGTTAAATATCGGGGTTCCTAAAACATCAGATGGCATTAAATCGGGGGTGAACTGAACGCGCGAAAACTGTGCATCTATCGATTTTGCCAACAGTTTTGCACTAAGTGTTTTGGCTACTCCCGGTACGCCCTCAATTAAGATATGCCCATCGGCAAGCAAACCAACAATTAAGAAATCAATAACCTGTTTTTGGCCGATAATGATATTTCCAAGTACATTTCTGATTTGATTTACAGCTTCATTTAAGGCGCTTAAATCGGTACGTGGGTTAAACTGTTCTTGTTCCATTGCTTTGCGTATTTTTATAAAACTGTTCTATGCTTTCGTTTAAATTGATCAATTGGGTATCGCTTAAGTCGCCCATTGTTGGCGTTTGGATAAAATGTTTGGTGAGGGTTTTGGCCAGGGCTTCGTTAATGCCTGTTTTCTCTATTAGCACCTGAGCAAATTTGCTGTCGATATCGTTGGTCTTTATATAATACCTTGCCCTTAAGTACTCCATAAAGTAATTGATCTTTTTTAAGGCTATATCGAGGTTGTTCCGCTCGTGGTAATAAACACTGCCAACCACGTTAACAAAGGCCAATGAAGAATTAGTAAGCGGATCTGCGATTGGGATAATTCTTTGTCTGCGCTTAATGTCGTACAAGACAAAAATTATCAGACTAAATATTGCCAGATAGTATGCAAACTCCAGTTCAGGATGCTTAAAGAATACCCTGAGCATGTCGGTGGTGGTGTTCTTTTGTGCCGAAAAATATTCATCAAAAATGAGCTGCTTATTTCCGTGTAAATAACTCAGGGTTTTGGCGGCATACTCTGCGCCATATTTATTCAGCAGATTAAAATTAGTGTAAAAACCTGGCTCGGCAATGAGGTAAAGATTGCCTTTGCCGTAGCTGTAGCGGATAAAATTAGGTTTGTTATCGGCGTTTACTCCAAGTATTGTGGTTTTACCCGTGTCAAGCTTACTAAAATACTGGCTGCCGATGCCTCTTTCAAAACCATAGTTTGCATCAGTTTTTAGTTCTGGATTGGTGAAATTTAAGGTACTTCGTTCGGAAGACATTGCGGTAGCAGTTTGCACCTTAAGTTCCTTCCTTATTTTTCCTAAATCATAAGTGGCTATAAATACATCATTCCCAGCTTGCATATATTTTATCAGCTGTTCAAGATCAGTTTTACTAATGTCTGTCTTTTGCGCAACAATTATGTAAGCAGTTTTATAGAATTTTTTAGATTTTAGCGTTGTATAAACGGCAGTTTTTGACTGTTGAATATTTGCCGATGGCAAAATATCTTTGATTCTATTGTATAAAATATATGTTCCGTAAGGGATTTTATCTTTAGTGGCATATGTTGGCGCCCAGTTTGTTGGCGTAGGCTTATTATACTGCGCAATTAAATAACCCAGAATTAGAATGGAACCGATAATCAGATATAATTTGTAGCCTTTCATTTAATCTGGTTGTTAAACTGGTTAAACGATTGCTTAATAGGGTCGAATTTCACTTCATCGATAGGGAAATCGCCATACCAGATGTAATCGAACTGTAGGGTAAGCTGGCTAAAATTGTTTCTCAGCTCTGGCTTACTGATTTCCATTAAATAATTATGATTGGTTTTATCGGGCTGCCATTGGATAATTTCGGCATCGCTCAATTTTTTTAGCGCCCTCAGGTACAAAAGCCTAACTGCCAAGCGGAATTTTCTTTCGGCAACTAATCTTTGTAATTCCTGTTCATAATCTATCTCATGGATGTTTTCGGTAATTACATCGTATGGAAGGATTGTTTCTTTCGATTTTTTAGTGAAGATTTTTTCTGCACCAATAACTTTAACCACAATAAATATGATCAGCGCTACGCCAAGTCCGATAAAAATATACCTGGAAAAAATGTTGGATGCCGCTCCCTGAAACAGCTCGCCGATTACATCCCAAAACCATAGCCAAAATTTGTCCCATAACGATAATTGCTGTTGACCTATTTCATCGTATTGAAACTCCTTTTGTTCTTTATAATTGCTTATGGCCTCTTTATCAAATTTTGAGGCCACAATCTTACTGCTATCTGTTTTAATTATAGTAGTAACAGGCTTAGGTTTAGCCGTCTGTGCTTTGTTGATTACCGGAATAAAAAACAAAACAGAAACAAGAAGATATCGGAATAGTGCACGCTGCATTTTAATATTCTTCTGGTCTGGTATCTATAGGTTTTTCGGTATTGCCAAAATTAGAAATCCTTTCCATTAAACCAGTGCTTTCTTTTTGTTCAACCAAACTGAAATAGGCCAATGAAATGGTAATGATGGGGATAATGGTAAATACCTGGCATAACGACTGCAAAACAGTTGTAATCATGGTAAGTGTTAGAGACATGTGCGGGGTTTTATGCGTAAACATACCAATCATATTAAATAAACTTGTAGGTAAAACAATCATGCTCATACAGGCATAAACAATAATCCATACTACGATCAGCGTACCAAAAGTAATCCAGAAATTATCTTTAATAATTTTGAAGCTTCTATTAAATGAATAACCTAATGAACCATTTTCGATTACCATTATCGGGAACATCATAGCAACATAGGGGAATAGCCAGAAGCCAGGTACAAGGCAAAACATAAAGGCAATACATAACAGGATAATTAATAGGATAGAACTGCCAAAAATCCTGAAAAAATAATATTTAAAGTATCCCCATACCTCATCGGTAGTTGGCGTTCGGTTCCCTTTCTGCACGTATATGGCGATATAAGAAAGCATGGCGACACTCATACTGGCATATGTTGCTAAAGAGAATAAAATAGATAAGAAATACTCTAATCCATATAAAGCAGAAAAACCTAAACCTTTGGTATTTCTTCCATTACCGATGGTATTGATGATATTAACCATTTTGTATTGTTGCAATAACATGGTTAACATACTGGCCAGTACAAATAAGCCGCAAAACGTGAAATATATTTTAATAAGGGGCTTAAAATTTTGACGCATGAAGGTAAAGGTGTCGTTGATCACCTGTCCGAAATCTCTTCTTTTCTTAAATTCAATTTTCCCTAGCATGTTAATTTAGTGTTGCTTGTTTATTGTAGATTTTTATGGGGTATATAAATACATACCAAATAATGAAAGCTGCAGAAAATAATAATATAAACATACTTAACCACATAGGCATTTCAGTATGTCGTGTAACAAAACTTTCAAAAAAAGCTGCAACTATAAAAATTGGTATCAGGCCGATCACAATCTTTAATCCGTCCTTTGCACCTTTTAATACAGATGCCATTCGGGTATAGGTTTTAGGGAATAAAAGGCTGTTGCCCAAAATCAAACCTGCTGCACCTGCCAAAACAATTGCCGATATTTCTAATGTTCCGTGAATCCAGATAACCAGAACCGATTGAAAGCCTAATCCTTTGCTAAAAAAGAAATACTGGAAGGAGCCCAGCATTACTCCATTTCTAAATAGCGAAACGACAGACCCAAATGAAAATATAATACCCAAAACAAAGGTATATAGTGCAACATAAATATTATTAACCCCAATTTGCATAAACATCATAAACTCATTACTTTGTTTATAAACCCCAAACGGATCACCTTTGGCAATGTTTTCATTTGTCATGTTTACATAACCATCGCCCATAATCAATCGTACAAAAGTGTCGTCGTATTTGGCCGATAAAGCACCAATGGCACAGGAAGCCAAGAAAAATGCCAATGCGTAAAATACCTGTTTTCTGTGCTGCAGGAATATTAAGGGGAGTTCTGTTTTCCAGAAAAGGATAAACCGGTTCGATTTTTCCTTTTTGTTTTTGTAAACAGATTGATGTAATTTAGAGGCTAAGCCATTGAGATAAGCTGTTGTTTTCGAATTTGGATAAAACGTTTTTGAATAAGCCAAATCGTTAGTAATTTCGATAAACTGATTGGCCACTTCATCAGGATTTGCCTGTTGCATGGAATCATAATGTTGCCACTTCTTCGAATTCTGTTTAACAAATAATGCTTCTCTCATTTAAAGGCTTTATCAAATCTCGGCTTAAAATAGCTAATTTTTTATGGAAATGAAACCAACATTATTTTCAAATCAATTAACCAAGCAGAACAAATATACATAGCTGAACAATCTAAAGATGAAAATATAAGAAAACTTTAGTTTAAAAAAATAAAGGACCGGCCTAGCGCTATTGTCTTTAAAAAAAATTATGTTTGAATATGGATAGTATCAGAATTAGCACTGCTCAAAATATTGATATTGATTATGAAATTGCTGGCCTTGGAGAGCGTATAGCTGCAAGGTGTATCGATCTGGCTGGATTTCTAATTCTCGCTGTAATTACTTTGGTGGTAATGGGAGCAGCACAAATGGCGATGTCAGGAAGTGCTGCAATGGTTGTTTTTTTTATTTTCTTGGCAATTTTTGCTTTCTACGATCTGGTTTTCGAAATTACCATGGATGGCCAAACTTTGGGAAAGAAGGTGTTAAAGATAAAAGTAATTAGCATTGATGGCACGCAGCCAACTATTGGGCAGTATATTTTTAGGTGGTTGTTTCGGATGATCGATTTCGGCTTCCCCTTTGGCTGGGGCGTTGTTGCATTGGTTACAGTAGCGGTAACAAAAAATCACCAGCGATTGGGCGATATACTGGCTAAAACAACGCTGATTAAAACTAAACCAAGAACTGAATTTTCTAATGTGGCCTTCAGTTTTAATTTACCTGAAGAATATGAACCGCAGTTTAAGGAAGTTCTGCACTTGAATGATAGGGATATAGAACTTATTCATGAAGTGCTAACAGGTTATTACCAGACTGGGAATGCCGATCTGATTTATGCCATGGCAGCCAAAACCAAGGAGCACATTTTTGTAACTGTTCCGAGTGGGATGAACGAGTTACAGTTTTTAGAGACAGTATTAAAAGATTATAATCACCTTACCGCTAATATAAGTGTTTAGCTAAAAAACATTTTGTGTAAATAAGTGATCATCACAAAATTACCGATTACGATAACCATTACTCTAAAAATAAAGGAACGTTGTTTGACCTGGAACTTATACAATAGACCAGCCGAGACAAATAAAAACAACAAGGGGATGGTTGGTGGATAAAGCGACCAGCTTTTCGATAAATCACCTTGAATAAGGGCGATAAAAGATCTTTGAAAACCACAACCTGGACAATCTATGCCTGTTAAAGCTTTAAACGGACAGGTGATTAAATGATTTTGCAGCCAATCAACCAGGTTGATTAAGCTGCAAAATATAAATATGGTAAACATCCGTGAATTAAACTACCGGTGGAGGGGTGTCGTTTGGAGTATCTTGATTTCCAGATGGTTTGTTAAAAGGATTGTTTGGGCTGTTAAACGGGTTATTTGGATTGTTGAAAGGATTGTTTCCAAAACCGCCATTTTGTGCTTCTGCTGCCGATGGACCTAAATATTTAGCATCTCCAAAACCTAAGATCGGCCAAAAAATGTATGGAAAGATAACCAGACCTACAGTAAAACCTTCTGATTTGCCAAAACTTTTACTTACTAAATTATAAAGCCAAATTGCAAATACAATGTTTACACAAGGGATGATTAGCCATAAAATCCAGATCATTGGCTTGCCAACAATTTCTAATAAAATGATCAAATTGTAGATAGGAATAATTGCGGCCCAACCAGGTTTGCCGGCTTTTTCGAATACTTTCCACATGCCGACAATTAACAAAACAATTATCGCCAGGTAAATAATTCCGCCTACCAGACCAATACCTGCGGCTACCCCGCTTGATTCATACTCATTCATAATTTACTGTTTTTAAAGGTGATTAATTTAAATAGTTGAACTAAAATATATTTTTTAATTTAAAAACAGCATAAATAAACGGTTAATTATTTCAACACCGTACTAACTTTTGTTAATAAAGCGGTTGCCCATTCGGCGTACATTTTACCACTCGGGTGCAATCCATCGCTTGCTACTAAAGATAGATCAGTCGCTGCATTTCTCGATGCAGGGGTAATATTTGTGTAGCTCACTCCGGCTGCAAGCGTTATTTCCTGGTTTACGGTGTTAAAACTATCAATTTCACTCGCAATAGTTTGAGAGGCTCTTCCTGAGTTTTTGCCAAAAGGAGTCGCACCCCAATCTGGTATAGAAACCACAAAAACTTTACTTTTGTTACCACCTGCGCGGGTAATTGCCGTTTGTAACAATTCTGAGAACTCTTTTTTGTAGGTATTTATCGGATAACCGCGGTATTGGTTATTTACACCAATCAAAAGCGTAACAAAACTATATGTTGCCGTTAAATTCTCCTTTTTTATCGCGGCCAGCAGCTCATCTGTAGTCCAACCGGTAACTGCAATAATTTTTGGATCTGTTACGTTAATGCCTTGAGTTTTTAATAAACTTTGAAGCTGATAAGGAAAAGATTCTGTTTGTTTAACGGCTTCACCAATCGTATAAGAATCGCCAAGGGCTAAATAAGTGAAATTACCTTTTCCGTTTGATGGATTTGTAGCTTGATTGATTGCTGGCTCGTTAATCATGGGCGCTTGTTTTGTACAGCCCGAAGTTAAGAAAGAAAATAAAATGGCGCTTAATAAAATCTTCATAGCTTAATCTACGAATTAGCGTTCCGTTTAGTTTTGTTTTAGGGCAGCAATGAGTTTTTGTCTAAAAGCGGCATCAGTGATAATGCCTGCCTCAAAATTTGCGAAATTGCCTTGAATCATCAGCTTTTCTTTTTCAGTAAGGTTGTTAAAGAAAAACGCACAGGCTAAACTGGTTCCGCTTTTTTCGGTGGCATAAAAAGCGTCTGTTAAAATAAAAGCCGTTGATCCACCTTTTTGCCCTAAATGTTTAAAAGCTGCTTGGTTGCCTGGATACTCCATAGGCCATTCCATAATCTGATCTATGATTTTTTGGATTTCAGGCTTAAAGTAATTTCTACTGTTAATTTTCTGCATTATGCTTGCGTAGTCTGTAGCATTTGAAGCGACTAATCGATCAGACCATATTTTTTGTATTGCGAATGGCAAGTTTATGGTGCTGAAAGTTTTGATAAATGTAGAATCTGTTTTTAATTTGATATGATTGGTTTCGCATCGTTTTATATATTCATTCATTGGCATTGCTTCCAATTGTTTTGCCCATATACTTTCAGCGAGGTTATCAGGTTTGAGGCAAGTCGTTAATGCTCCCGCAGTGAAGTAATAGTAGGGACTATGCTGCTGAAGTTTTAGTGTTCTGATGTTCCGGTTAATGTTTGCCAAGCCTAATAAATCTTCAAGATATTCAGTATTGGCATTTGAGCTAAATCTAATCATGCCTTGAGCAATCTGTAGTAAAGAAACACTGTCAGTCTTTTTCTTTTGTAAGGATTTAAGCCATGCTGAATGTGCACCGCCATCGGTAAAAGGAATATAGTATTTGCTTAGGTCGCTTATTGCTATACTTTGGTTTGCGTCAATTTTTTTGGCGACAACCTGATTGGAAAATTCGATGGCAATAATGGTTTTGGCAGCACTGGCCAATGGCATCGATTGATTGCCGTTAAAATTGAGTACTTCCTTGCTATTCTCAATAAGTACAATCGAAGCTTTTTTAGGATTATCCTTTATAAATTTAATTATCCCATCCAGGTTTTGTGCAGAAATACGAGTGGTAATTAGCGCTAAAATAAAGATAAGCCTGATCATTAAACGAGCTTCATTTTAAAGAGTTGGGCAATATGATTCTTTAATTTTCCTTTTACCTCTTCCATATCAGGATGATACCCCAGCTCTTTGGCTAAAGAAGTTACGGCCTTATCATCAATGCCGCATGGCACAATATTTTTAAAGTAATCCAGATCTACATTTACATTAAAGGCAAAACCATGCATGGTAACCCAACGGCTGCAACGAACGCCCATGGCGCATATTTTACGGGCCTTTTCGTTATCGGCATCTAACCAAACCCCTGTAAAACCAGGATAACGGCCCGCTTCTATCCCATAATCTTTTAGGGTGAGGATAACGGCTTCTTCTAGCGTGCGTAAATATAGATGGATATCAGTAAAGAAATTATCAAGGTCAAGAATAGGGTAGCCCACTATCTGCCCAGGGCCATGATAGGTAATATCGCCGCCTCGGTTTATTTTATAATAGGTTGCTTTCTTATCTTTTAATCCCTGCTCGTCCAACAATAAATTTTCGGGATGCCCGCTTTTACCTAAGGTGTAAACGTGGGGGTGCTCGCAAAATACAAGATGGTTTGGGGTAGGCTTATTGCTATTGTTTACGCGGTTTTCTGTTTTAATGGCCACCGTTTTATTTAGCAAATCTTCCTGTTTATCCCAGGCTTCCTGATAGTCTGTTAAGCCCCAGTCTGTAAAAATAGTTGGCTTTAAATCTGTTGCAATTGCTTTTTCCGCTGTCTCGTTCATCTCTATTTATTTTAAGAATTGCTGGCTACATAGCCCAACATGTAACTGTCTTTGGTTTTAAAGTAATTAACAGTCAGCTCCCTTGTTCCTGTTGGCAGTTCTACCAGCGCATTTAGTGAGCCTTCGTTTTTTAGCTTAAAAGGTTTTATATGGATATGCTGTTTAAACTCTAAACCTTTTTTGCCATGCCACTTGTAAATGGCCTCTTTAGCACACCACGCAACATACAAACCATCCGTATTATCGCCAATCTGTTTCTGGGCAAGCTCTACATCGCTTAAAAATTTGTGTTTAATGCTTTTTATTTTGTGCTTAATCAGTTCGATATCTACACCTACAGCATGATCTTTGCTAATCATTACGGCAGCATAATCATAAGAATGGCTTAACGAAATATGATAGTCGAAGTTAACCAGATAGGGTTTGCCATGTTCATCAAACTGACAGTCGATATACTCGGTTGTATTAAGCATCGTTCTTAATAGCAATCTGGTGCTTAACCAGTGTAGCAGCCGCTTGCCACTGTTTAACGACGAAATAATATCATGTTCATGCTGCTTAAGCTGCAATCCGGCCAACAATTCTTCCTCCGTTTCCTCAATTTTCCAAATTGCTAAAACAGAATGCTGATCAATATTTTTATTGTAAATTATTGGCATTGATTAAATTGGAGATTACATGCAAAATTATCTTAAATAAATGATAATTTAGGCCAAAAATACGTATAAAAATGATATTATCTGATAGCAGGATATTAGAAGAAATTGAGAAGGGAACAATCATCATTGAGCCTTTTAAACGCGAATGTTTAGGAACCAACTCGTATGATGTGCATTTGGGAAAATACCTGGCTACTTATAAAAGCCGTGTGCTTGATGCGAAGGCGCACAATGAAATCGAACATTTCGAAATTCCTAAAGATGGTTATGTTCTTTATCCAGGCACACTATATCTTGGTGTTACGGTAGAATATACCGAAACGCATGGGCATGTGCCCTTTTTAGAGGGTAAAAGCAGTACCGGCCGTTTAGGTATCGATATCCATGCAACAGCAGGTAAAGGTGATGTTGGTTTTTGTAATACATGGACATTAGAAATATCAGTAGCACAACCTGTAAAAATTTATGCCGGAATGCCTATTGGTCAATTGATTTATTTTGTGGTTGAAGGTAAGATCGAAACGATGTACAATTCAAAAGGTAATGCCAAGTACAACAACAAAACCACCAGGCCGGTAGAAAGCATGATGTGGAAGAATAAGTTTTAACTAGTTGCTTAATTGGTTATTAGCCAACAGCCAATTGAAAGCTGACATCTTTTTCTTTTTTGAAATGGAAGTCAGTACGCTGTGGCTGCTTACGGGTTATGATCGGCGGTTTTGTTCTCTTGGCACTAAACATTGTTCCTAAACCCGATTAAAGTGAACATCCCGATTTTTCATCGGGATAAAGCGGAAAGCGGGACTGTGGCTGCCAAACGCTCCGAACCCCTCATTTCCAAATCACTTAGCATGGAAGTATATTCTTTTATGGAAATGAGCGGGCAGTACTTTGGCGGTCTGTATTGATGAATTAATATGTTTCTATAAGTATCAACTAAAAACTTAGAAGTCAAACTAAATTTCATGGTATCTTCATGAAAATATGCCTTAGGTTTTGTACCTTGACACATATTTATTTGTTAACCAACCACATGAAACTCAAAATTACTCTCGCAATCAGTTTTCTATCTCTACTTATTGTTTTTGCCGCATTTAAAATGGATGATGATCCATTTAGTCAGCTCTTACAAAAACTCGAAGATTACACCAGTAAATATCCACAAGAAAAAGTTCACCTTCACTTAGATAAGCCTTATTATGCCATTGGCGATGATATTTGGTTCAAAGCCTATGTTGTAAATACCAAGACTTCGGCCCCTTCGGGCATTAGTAAGATCCTGTATGTGGAGCTGATAAATGAAAAAGATTCGCTAAAAAAACTGGTTAAGCTACCCATTATGGGAGGGATTACATGGGGCGATTTTAAATTAACAGATTCGCTCGGCGAGGGCAATTACAGAATCAGGGCCTATACCAATTACATGCGGAATTTTGGCACCGAGTTTTTTTACGATAAGACAATTAAGATCGGAAATAGCTGGGCTAACAAAGTTTTTACAAAAACTTCTTACAGTTTTACCAAAGAGAACAATGCGGATAAAGTAACGGCAACAGTTCATTTTGAAGATAAAAATGGTGTCGCCTATAGTGAAAATGAAGTAAGTTACGAGGTTCAGTTAGATTACCGTACCGTTACAAAAGGTAAAGTTAAAACAAGTTTAACCGGCGATGCTGTAATCAGCTTCACAAACAATCAATCTTTCCAAAATAAGTCAGGAAAGATTATTGCTGCCATTACGCTGGATAATAAACAAAAAGTAATCAAATCTATCCCGATCACTTCCACGTCTAACAATGTCGATGTACAGTTTATGCCGGAGGGGGGAACGCTTGTTGAAGAATTGCCGCAAAAAGTTGCCATTAAAGCTGTTAATGCCGATGGTCGCGGTGAAGATGTAGAGGGAAGTATAGTAGATGAAGGGGGAAATGAAGTAACCAGTTTTGCCACCAATTATCTAGGTATGGGTAACTTTGTGTTTAACAATCAGGCTGGTAAGTCATATTCGGCAAAGGTTAAATTTAAGGATGGATCGGAAAAAACGTTGAAATTACCTGTGGCCGTTAAAAGTGGTTATGCACTTTCTGTAAATGCTTTAGATACAGGTAAAGTGGTGGTTAAAATCATGGCCAGTGCCGATCTTGTGAATGGCGATGAACTAAAAGTTGTGGCACAGCATGGTGGCAATGTATATTATGGCTCGAAAGCTAAAATGGATAAACAGGTACTAGTAGCCAATATTCCGAAAAAGAACCTGCCAACTGGTATTGTACAGTTTACTTTATTTTCAAGCAGTAATCAACCTTTGGCAGAGCGGTTAGTTTTTATTAATAACAAGGCCGAATTAATTGACGTATCGATTAATGCATCAGGAGTTTCTAGTTCAAAAAGAGGAAAAGCAGCCTTTACTTTCGGTGCTACTAATGATAATAAACCCGTTTTAGGTAGTTTTTCGGTTGCTGTAACCAACGCAGCAAAAGTAACACCTGATGAAAATAATGAGTCGAACATCCTCACCTCGTTATTGCTTACCTCTGATTTGAGCGGCTATGTAGAGAAACCCAACCATTATTTTTTAAAGGATGATCTTCAAACACAAAAGGAACTCGATAACCTAATGCTTACCCAGGGCTGGAGAAGATTTCTTTGGAAAAACATCATCAATAATGTTGGTCCGAATATTACCTATAAACCCGAGCAGTCTATTACCATTAGCGGAACGGTAATGAAGGGCAATAAACCTGTGCCTGGTGGCAAGGTAATGCTAATGGCTACAAAAGGAACGGTGTATATTTTGGATACGGTAACCAATGCCGAAGGAAAATTTGTTTTCGATAATTTAAGTTTTGGCGATAGTACAAAATTTGTTGTTCAGGCTAGAACTAAAACAGAAAGGAAGTTTGTAGATATTAATCTTGATATCGTTCCAGGGCAGATTGTAACCAAGAATAAAAATGGAGCCGATATCGATATCAATGTGAATAATACTTTGATGAAGTATATTAAAGAAAGCGATAACTATTTTAATGAGATGACCCGTTTAGGCCTGCTAGAGCGGACCATTAAACTCGAAGAAGTAACCATTACCGAAAAGAAAAACCCAGCGAAGAACTCATCAAACCTGAATGGTGCAGGAAGAGCCGATTTCGTGATGACAGCCGATCAGCTCTCTACCTGTGTTACCCTTTCGCAATGTTTGCAAGGGCGGTTACCAGGAGTAATATTTAGGGGCAATATACCTTACCTCATGCGTAGTCAGGATACGCCTATACAAATTATTGTTGATGGTATGCAGATGGAAGCTGATTTTCTGGATAATGTTGTTCCAAGCGACGTAGAATCTATCGAGCTTTTAAAAAGTATAGGAAATACAGCTATTTATGGTTCGCGAGGCGGAGGGGGTGTAATTATTATCACTACTAAACGTGGTGATGGGGGAAGAAGTACTGCTCGTTATGCGCCGGGAATTGTAACCTTTAATCCAAAAGGATTTACGATTTCAAGAGAGTTTTATTCACCAAAATACGATGCCGCAAGTTCAAGTAGCAGGCCCGATTTAAGAACAACTATTTATTGGAATCCACAGGTTGTTACCGATAAGGATGGAAAAGCACAATTCGAATTTTATAATGCAGACGAGCCAGGAACCTACCGTGTAGTAATAGAAGGAATAGACGCTATAGGGCATTTGGCAAGAAAAGTTTACACTTATGATGTTAAATAGAGAAAAATAGATAAATTTGAATTAGTATGCATGCATAGTTTATGCTGCGGTATATTTGTCTTGATACTAGATTCTTAAATCTTGATACTATTTAAAATATGAATACAATAAAAGTAAGTGTTAAAGATCGCCTGGCAACCATTACATTAGATAGAGGTAAATCGAATGCCTTAAACCGTGAGTTGATTACCGAGCTAGACGATATGCTTAAAAATATTACCGCCGATGACAACATTGGCGGTGTAATTTTAACTGGTACAGCACCTTTCTTTTCTGCCGGATTGGATTTGGTAGAACTTTATAACTATAACGAAGAAGAAGCTAAATCTTTCTGGCAGTTGTTTTTGGGGTTTACCGCCAATATGGTTTCATTTAAAAAACCGATGGTAGCCGCAATTAGTGGCCATAGCCCGGCCGGTGGGTGCGTAATGGCATTAGCCTGCGATTACCGGGTAATGGCAGAAGGACAATACATTATTGGACTTAATGAGGTGCCGGTAGGTATTATTGTGCCAAATAGCATTTTTCAATTGTATGCATTTTGGCTAGGTAAGGCCGAAGCAAGCCGTAGTTTGCTTTCAGGTAAACTTTACAGTCCCGAAGAAGCTTTAAAAGTCGGTTTGGTTGATGAACTGGTGAAAAATGAAAGTTTGTTAACAGCTGCCGAGCGTAAGATTAAGAAATACATGGAGCTCGAAAGCAATACTTGGTCGCAAAGCAAATTAAATATCCGTGAGGAATTAATTGCTGCCGTAACTGCAGATCAATCGGCTACTTTAGAAAAAATGCTAGCACAGTGGTGGTCACCAACAACACGCCATATTTTAAAAACAATTTTAGCTAACCTGCAGAGAAAGTAATCAGTTTGCAGTTGTTGGTTTTCAGTTAAGGATTAACCAACGCTATAGTTAACCAATTACAATAATTAACCAGTTAACCAATATACTATGTTCAGTTATAATGCACCAATGCTCAGAGAAGACGCTTTAAAAGGAAAAACCATTGTAATTACAGGCGGTGGAACAGGATTGGGGAAAGCGATGGGCGTGTATTTCTTGAAGTTGGGAGCCAACCTGGTAATTACGAGCAGAAAACAGGATGTACTGCAAAAAACTGCCGATGAAATGGAAGAAAAAACAGGTGGCAAAGTATTGGCAGTTGCCTGTGATGTTAGAGAAGTAGCACAGGTAGAAAACGTATTGGCCAAAACTTTAGAAAGATTTGGCTCGGTTGATGTACTATTGAACAATGCTGCAGGTAATTTCATCTCTCCAACAGAGCGGTTATCGGCCAATGCATTTTCATCTATTATCGATATCGTTTTAAAAGGGACGGTTAACTGCACGCTTACCTTTGGTAAACATTGGATTAAGGAGAAACAAGCAGCAACAGTTTTAAATATAATTACCACTTACGCTTTTACAGGCTCAGCCTATGTTGTTCCCTCAGCTTGTGCAAAAGGTGGCGTTTTAGCGCTAACAAGATCTTTAGCTGTTGAATGGGGTAAATATGGTATTCGTACCAATGCGATTGCGCCTGGCCCATTCCCAACTAAAGGCGCATGGGAGCGTTTACTACCTGGCGATTTAGCCAAAAAATTCGATTTCAAAAACCGTGTACCTTTGAAAAGAGTTGGTGATCATCAGGAACTCGCCAATTTAGCTGCATTTCTGGTGAGCGATTTTTCAGGATACATTAATGGCGAAGTAATTACCATTGATGGTGGTGAATGGTTGCAGGGTGCGGGCCAGATGAATGGTCTGGAAGCAATCCCGAACGAAATGTGGGATATGCTCGAACAAATGACAAGAAGCGCTAAGGGAAGCTAGTATTTGATGACAAGTCTTATTACTTGATACTCGCTACTTGTTACTAAAATATTATCTTTGCCGATATGAATATCTTACTTTTAGGTTCAGGCGGCAGAGAAAGCGCATTCGCTTGGAAAATGAGCCAGTCTTCGCACTGCGATAAACTAATTATTGCTCCAGGTAACGGTGGTACAGGGGCTTATGGTACAAACATCAATATCAATGTAAATGATTTTGATGCCATTAAAAAAGTAGTGCTTACCGAAAACATCGAACTCGTTGTAGTAGGTCCTGAAGAACCTTTGGTAAACGGTATTCACGATTTTTTCCTTGCCGACAAAGCCATCGCACACATTCCGGTTATCGGACCTAAAAAAGAAGGAGCTATTTTAGAAGGAAGTAAAGATTTCTCTAAACAATTTATGGAGCGTCATGGTATTCCTACTGCGGCCTCAAAATCTTTCACACCCGAAACTTTAGAAGATGGCTTGGCTTATCTTCAGAACCATGCTTTGCCGGTTGTTTTAAAGGCCGATGGTTTGGCAGCGGGTAAAGGTGTATTAATCTGTACCGAAACCATCGAAGCTCAGGAAGAATTAAAACTGATGCTTGGTGGTAAATTTGGTGCTGCCGGAGCCACTGTAGTAATTGAAGAATTTTTAAGCGGGATAGAACTTTCAGTATTTATTTTAACCGATGGCGAAAATTATATCACGTTGCCTTCTGCTAAAGATTATAAACGGATTGGCCAGGGCGATACAGGTTTAAATACTGGTGGTATGGGTTCAGTTTCGCCGGTTCCTTTTGCCACACCAGAATTTTTGGCTAAAGTAGAAGAGCGGATTATTAAGCCAACGGTTGAGGGTTTAAAGAAAGATAATATCGATTATACAGGTTTCATATTCTTCGGACTGATAAAAGTAGGAGAAGAACCATTTGTAATCGAATACAATGCGCGTATGGGCGATCCTGAAACAGAGAGTGTAATCCCTAGAGTTGAAAACGACTTGGTAGAACTGTTTTTAGCTACCGCCAACAAACAATTAAACCAGGTGAGTTTGGTTATTTCTGAGCAAACAGCTGCTACTGTAATGATTGTGGCAGGTGGTTACCCAGGTGATTACCTAAAGGGTAAAGCCATTACCGGAATTGAAAACCTGCGTCATTCTAATGCATTCCATGCTGGGACATTGTTAGAAAATGATGTGGTGAAAACAAATGGTGGAAGGGTAATTGCAATTACCAGTTTGCAAAAAGATTTGTTTACGGCCTTACAATCAGCAACTGCTGATGCCGGCAGAATTTATTTCGACGGAAAATATTTCAGGGAAGACATCGGTTTTGACTTAATTTAAAAGATATAGGTTGAAAAAAGTACTCAAAAAGATTTCCGAAACCGCAATTAAACAAGGAGAGTTTAGTTTTACAACCGAGCAGATTGAAACAAAATGGCTAGGTAATCAACCTGCTACCTCAGCCGAAATACAAGAAGCTGAAACAAGGCTGGGGGTAACGCTTCCAACGGATTATAAAGAATTTCTGTTGATTACCAATGGATTTACTACTCCAAATGAACACGTTGATCCATCGTTTTCAAAAGCAAGCGATATCGCATTTCTAAAGGATGTTGATCCACAGCTGATCGAAATTTGGACAGAAAATGATGAGTTGTTAGAAGTAGCCATTAAGCTGGCCAGAAGCATTATTATTGCTGGCTTAGGAGAGGAGCAATACTTTCTTTTAGTTCCGCCTATAATTGAAAATGGAGAATGGGAATACTGGAAGTTTGCATCATGGATTCCAGGAGAAGATCCTTACGAAGGACTCGAAAATTATTTCATTAACGTATTGGATTTCTTAAAATCTGCATAATACGTTTTCGTATAAACAAAGAAAGCCCCAAATCGATTGGGGCTTTCTTTGTTTGAATGCTTTTTTATTTCGATTTGCTTCCTAATAATTCTTGAAGTTTATCTTGTAAAGCTTGTTCTCTTAAACCTTTTGCAATAATTTTGCCTGTTGGATCAATTAAGAAATTAGCCGGGATCGATTGGATGCCATACATTTGAGCCACTTCATTGCTCCAGCCTTTTAAGTCTGATACATGTGTCCAGGTTAACTTGTCGGCCTCAATCGCTTTTTGCCAGGCCGCTTTAGTTGTTCTGGTATTTCCTCCATCTAAAGAAACGCCTAAAACAGTAAAGCCCTTATCTTTAAATTTGTTGTAAGCTGTTACCACATTTGGGTTTTCCTGACGGCATGGGCCACACCATGAAGCCCAAAAATCTACCAGTACATATTTACCTTTAAAATCGGATAATTTAACAGGTTTACCCGCAGTATCAACTTGAGTAAAGTCCATAGCCATAGCACCTACAGCGGTCTTTCTTCCAGCATCGAATATTTGAGCAATTTTTTTACCTGTCGTAGTTGCCTTCAATTCTGGCGATAATGCAACAAAAGCTTTTTCTGCTGCTGTTGCCTGATCAGGATCTGCAGCCAATTGGCTAATTGCGCTTAAGCTGATAAATGATTTTGGATTGCCGTTTGCATATTGTAATAATAATGGAGCCATTCCAGCGGCTTCTTTTTCATAACGGGCACCTAAAGCGCCCATAACAGCTTTATCTTGTTTTTGCTCGGGTGTATAGGCTGCATATTCTGCATTAATTGCAGCAAGTTTATCTGCTACAGGTTTAGTTAATGCTTTTAATTTCTTTGCATCATCATTAACTGGAGAGCCAGTAATTGTTGCTTTCTTTAAAGAATCTGCCGCAGCCAGTTTTATATTTCCTGGCTCTACATATAGCGATAAAGCATCTAATTTTTCACCCTGTGCCGGGCGGTTTACATAAGGGTTTTTGTTTAAGAAAAGACTTCCCTGTGCAGGATTTAACAATGTTCCTTTAAATGTAAAGGCACCATTTGTTACTGTTGCAGAATCGGTGACATTTTTGTCGTCACCTTGATAGATCAGATAAACCTTGTCTCCGGTTTTCAATCCTTTTATGTCGCCACTAACTGTAAATGGCTTTTGTGCCAAAGCTGCAAGAGGCAATAGTGCCATTGCAGATAATAATATTTTTTTCATCTTATAAAATTGTTTTCATTGGTGATAAAGCTATCATGATTTATTGATTTTACTTTGTGATTTTGAAAATCATGATGGTTTCATGAGGTTAGTTTAATTCCATCCAAATATAGAAATCTGTACCGCTAAAACGTAAATACCTGTGTAAAATTATGATAGATTATGTATCAGAATATTACTTTCATGATTATTATACAATTTTAGTCTGTTATACTATAGATTTCCAGCTTAATATTTTATGCTGGCTGCGTTTTTGGTTCTCCAAGCCTCCATAAATTAATGTTTTTTCCACTTTTTGAGGGCTGGCATTCAACTCAAATTTATCCAGATTTTTGAATAAATCGGAAGTAATGGTTTGAGTAGCTTTGATTTCAAATACTGCGAAACCCTCATCCGTTTGTTTAAGTAAATCCACCTCATTGGCATGGCTATCTTGCCAAAAGTAATATTCATTATTTAAATAGTTATGGTAGTTTTGCTTTTGGAATTCTGCAATTACCATGTTCTCGAAGATATTTCCTTTCAGTCTATTCCCTGTTAAAGCCTTGCCATTTTTAATTTTTAAAAGATGGCACAAGAGGCCTGTGTCGTAAAAGTAAAGTTTCGGCGTTTTTACCAAACGTTTATTGAAATTTTCGTAATATGGCTGCAAAAGATATATAATATAACTGCTTTCTAAAACTGAAAGCCAGTTTTTTGCTGTTGGCTGTGATACATTGCAGGCATTTGCCAGCGCGCTCAGGTTAAGTAATTGCCCTGCCTGGTTAGCGCATATTCCAATAAAAGTTCTGAATGTCTTTAAATCTTTAATATTTAGAAGTTCGGTAACATCTTTTTCCACATAGGTTTGTATATAATTGGAAAAATAGACATTAGGTTCTATATCACGGTCGTAAATGGCAGGATAAAAGCCCTTAACGCAAGCTTCAGCAAATGAATCTTCAAGTAGATCATTAGCTTTAAGCTCAGATAAATCGAAAGGTAAAAGTTTAAATAGTGCTACTCTTCCTGCAAGACTCTGTGTGATACCCTGCATTAAATGAAAATTCTGTGAGCCGGATAGAATAAACTGGCCCATAATCTTTGATTCATCAACAATGTTTTGCAGATAAGAAAAAAGCAGTGGAGCCCTTTGTACCTCATCAAAAATTACCTTATTATCATATTCGTTTAAAAAGCCATTTGGATCTTCAGTCGCAAATGCCCTGACATCAGGGTTTTCCAGTGAAATGTATCTGTAATCCGAAAATATGGTTTTTAGTAAGGTAGTTTTTCCTGATTGCCTGGGGCCTGTAACCGCGATAATTGGAAACTTACTTTTTTGATCTTCGATATGTTTTGTGATATTTCTTTTAACTAGTTCTTGCATAGTTATTTATTTGGCTCGAATATACCAAAAAAATATAAGGGTATGCAACACAACTTTGAAATTACACGGATACAACTTTGAAATTACACAACTTCTGATTTGAAATTACACGAGTTTTTAGTTCAGTTTTTGGTAGGTTCTCCACCATAAATCGGGCATTTCGCCATTAACAGCTGTTTGGTAATCGTCGTACCTGCAAGGCACCAGATGGTAGCGTTCATTTTTAGATTGACCCGATGGGTAAGGAACCTGCATCCACCAGCGGTCTGATTTTTTGCTTTTCACAAACATCATCTCTCCCGAGCCATCTTTTAAACTGGTTCTATAGATCATGAACTGCGATTTCGGTGTAAGTGGGAAATCCTTTTTGCGGGCATAAAATCCATCTACAAAATACCATACCATCTGAGCAAGTAAGAAAGCTGTTTGTCCGTTATTGTCATAGGCCGGATTAAACTCGTAAAAACCAATTGAGGTTAACTTATCATTCATACCAGCATAACGGGCAATGCGACAGGCTTCCTCGCCATCAAAACCATTTGGCGTGGTATTCGCATTTGCTGCAGCATCTGCAGAACGGATAGCGCCCATATCAAAACTAATCATGTTTGCATTGCGGATTATGGGCTCTGTTAAGGTAATATCCTGAGCAAACTCGCCCAAACGGTGTACATCAAAATACAATTTATCCATTACGCTCAAGCTCTCCTGGTTTACAAAATAAGTTTGATACCCCACATTGCTAAAATTGAAAAGGTAATTGGGCTGATGCAGGAAAATTTTGTTCAGGTAACAGTCCGATCGGGTAGCAATTCCTTCATGGTCGTCATCGCCAATGTCAAATTGGTTATCAATAACCACCAGATCTACTTTTTGCTCTAAATCTTCGTAACCCAGGTATTGGCCATAGGTTAAATCTTGTCCGCCACCGATAATGATTGGAATAATGTCTTTTTTAATCAGTTCCGAAACCACCATTTTGATGGCAATATAAGTATCGGCAATGGTTGCGCCGTGTTTAATATTCCCTAAATCGACAATCCGGCTATTAAAAGCACCTTCGTTGAGTTTATAAAATTTCTCTCTAAAATAATCCGGTGCCAGGGCAGAGCCTTCATTATTAACGGCACCTCTTCCATCAAGTACCCCAAAAATCGCCAAATCGTAGGTATGCTCCTCAAAATCGGGGAATGATTCGGTGTAAATCTGCGCTTTTAACCCTAGCTGACTTGTAAAAAATCCTTGCTTGGGGGTAAAACTATCGGGGTTTATAGGGGAAAAGAAATCCGTTAATGACATATATTTAAAACTCTCGGCTCAAATATCTATTTTTGAATGCGTATTTCCACATATAGCTCGAAAAAAATAAAATGATACTGGTAACCGGAGGAACTGGATTTTTAGGATCTGAATTAATTAAGCAGTTAACCGATAGGGGTTTAGCTGTTCGGGCCTTGAGGCGGGAGAAATCTAAAATCCCTTTGCTAATTCGAAATATCCCACTTATCGAATGGTTTGAGGCCGATATTAACGAACCTTCTGCATTGGAAGATGCCTTTATCGGGATTACCAAAGTTTATCATTGTGCGGCATTTGTATCCTTTAACCCCAAAGATAAAAAGCAACTTTTTCACGTAAACATAGAAGGAACCTCGAACATTGTAAATCTTTGCGCCGAAAATAATTGCCGTTTATTGCATGTAAGCTCAGTAGCTGCGTTAGGAAATGCTAAAAAGGGCAATAAAATTACTGAGAAAGACTTTTGGGAATATGATGCCAGAGCACACGCCTATGGTTTATCAAAATATGAGGGTGAGATGGAAGTTTGGCGGGGCATTACTGAAGGTTTAGACGCTATTATTGTCAACCCATCGGTAATTATCGGTAAAAATGCGGGCTTTGAAGGAAGTGGGGCAATTTTTAAATTGGTAAAAGGTGGTTTCCCCTTTTACACCAACGGTGCTTCGGGTTTTGTTGATGTTGAAGATGTAGCCAAAGCGATGATCCTGTTAATGGATGCGGAAGTTTCAGGAGAACGTTATATCATTTCTGCCGATGATTATCATTATAAAGATCTGTTCAGCGAAATTGCACAGGGTTTTGGTGTTAAAGCGCCAAAAAGAGAAGCAAAACCATGGATGCTCGGAATAGCCTGGCGGGCGCTAAAATTTGCATCCATATTCACTGGTAAACAGCCTTCTATCACTAAAGACGCAGCAAAGAGCAGTTTAACCTTAAGTTATTACAATAACAATAAAATAAGAACGGCAACAGGCATCGCCTTTAAGCCAGTTGCCAATAGCATAAAAGAAATTACCCAACATTTAAGATAATGCCCAAACAAAAAGCCTATTACATCATCGATTTTGATAGTACCTTTACACAGGTAGAAGCACTTGATGAACTTGCCCGAATTTCGCTAAAGAACCACCCAGATAAAGAGGCAATTTTCCAAAAAATTGAAGATTATACCAATTTGGCAATGGAAGGAAAACTCTCCTTCTCCGAAAGTTTAGCCCAACGTGTTAAGCTTCTTGAGGCTAACGAAGATCATTTAAAACAACTTATCAAACATTTGAAAAAGAAAGTATCTACTTCCTTTTCGCGTAATGCTGAGTTTTTTAAGAAACATGCCGATGAAGTTCTAATTGTATCTGGTGGATTTAAAGAGTTTATTACCCCTGTAGTGAGCCAGTACCACATTAAAAAGGAAAATATTTATGCCAATACCTTTGTAACCACGGGTGATGGTAAAATTATAGATTACGATCATGCCAATCCTTTAAGTGAAGAAGGTGGTAAAGTAAAATTACTTCAGCATTTAAAGCTCGAAGGAGAACTATTTGGCATCGGCGATGGATATTCTGATTTCCAGCTGCGCGAAAGCGGTATCATTAATAAGTTTTTTGCATTTACAGAGAATATAGCCCGTGAAAGCATTGTTTCGAAAGCTGACCATGTAACACCAAGCTTCGACGAGTTTTTGTACGTAAATGATCTGCCGCGTGCAATTTCTTATCCTAAAAACAGAATCCTTTGCCTGGTAATTGGTGAAGTTGATCCCTTAACGATTTCTATCCTTAAAAATGATGGTTTATCGATCAGACATAAAACTTCTTTTGAAGAAAAATATGTGAAGGATGTGGGGATTATCCTTTTAGGTAATGGTGAAAAAATAAATGCGGAACAATTAAAAAACGCAGCTAAGCTAAAAACTATTGGTTATTTAGGTAATGCAAAAAATAAAATAGACCTCGATTTATGTACCAAACAAGGTATTGTTGTTTTCGATGACCCTAAAAATAATCCACGTAATATCGATTTTATCCCGAAACGGGTTGCCGATTTTATGAATACAGGAGCAACTTATCTGAGCAGCAATTTCCCTAACTTACAATTGCCAAAAATTGAGAAATCGCACCGCTTAATTCACATACACAAAAACGTTCCAGGTATTATGGCGAAAATCAATACCGTTTTTGCCAAACACGACATCAACATCGTGAGCCAGTTTTTAATGACCAATCCTGAGATTGGCTATGCCATTACCGATATCAATGCACAATATGATAAACAATTGTTTAAATCACTTAAAAAGATCGAGCAAACGATAAAGTTTAGGGTATTGTATTAATAATAATAGTATCGTCATTTCGAGCGGAGTGCAGCGCAGTCGAGAAATCTTTATTAAAAGATCTCTCTTCCGAAAGTTCGGGACTGTGCTTCAGTCGAGATGACGATCTTTCCACGGCTCGGGCTCGTTTCCAAACGGGCGTGTATAAAGTACTTCAAAAGATTATTATCCTAACAACTACCTCAAAAACTGATGCCTCTTCAACAACAAATGCTTAGGTGCGCCTATCGTTTGTGACCGGTAAATCCCCGTATGGCCTGAAAATAAGTAAGCAGTAATACAGGCTAATGCGATGTAAATTCCCGATGATACACCAAATAACTCTACGCCCATAAAAATACAAGCCAAAGGGGTGTTCGCTGCCCCTGCAAAAACAGCCACAAAGCCCATTCCTGCTAACAGTCCAAGAGGTAAGGGAATAAAGAAACTCAAAAAGCTGCCCAAAGTGGCCCCAATAAAGAAAAGTGGGGTAACCTCGCCGCCCTTAAACCCTGCACTCAAGGTAAATGCAGTTAAAAATAATTTGATCGCAAATGTATAATACGCTTCTTGTTGAACAAATGATTCTGAAATAACCGGAATACCCAAGCCGATATATCGTGTATTTCCGATTAAGTAAATAAGGCCAATTAAAACTAGTCCACCAATAAATGGCCTTAATGGTGGGTATTTGATTTTACTGAAAAGGTTTGATAAACCATGGTTTAAGGCCGAGAAAGATCTTGCCACAAGTCCAAATAATATTCCTGCACCTAATGATAACAATAAATTGATCGAATTCATTTCCGGTACCAGGGAAATGGAATAATGGGTATGCCCAACACCCCAAACCTTGCAGGCATAGTCGGCAATAATTGCTGTAATAAATGAAGGAAGAATGGAACCATAAGTTAAACTTCCAATAACGAAAACTTCCAATCCGAATACTGCGCCTGCTAATGGCGTGCCGAAAACAGAGGCAAATCCAGCACTAATCCCGCAGATAAGGATCACTTTTCTGTCTCTGGCTTTAAGTTTAAACAGCTTGGTAAACTGGTCGGCGAAGGCTCCTCCAATTTGAACAGCCGTACCCTCTCTTCCAGCCGATCCACCAAATAAATGAGTAATAATAGTGCCTGCAAAAATGAGTGGCGCCATGATTAGCGGAATCACATTTTTGGGTGATTGTAATTCCTCGATCAAGAGGTTGTTGCCCTTTACAACGGCTGCACCCCAATAATGGTAAGCCAGGCCAATAATTATACCCGCGATGGGTAAAAATCCGATAATCCATAGGTGTTGTTCACGGTAATCGGTTGCCCAGTTTAAAGTTTCTAAAAACAGGGCAGAGGCAGAGCCAATTATCCCACCTAATACTGCAGAAATCAATAGCCACTTTAAAGTACTAATGAAGAGTAATCCGAAGTCGAGTTTAATAAAATGTTTAATAGACAGAAGAAATCCTTCTGTTAGTTTTTTAACAGGCATTTGAATTCAATTTTAAATAAAAATCGTAGGAGTCATCAGCCTGTTTGGGCGGTTTTGGCGGTACTCCATCGCCATTGTCTCAAATGTATAAAATTTAGTTATTTGTTGCAAAATCTTTATCACCTTTGTGCAGCTAACTTTAAATCATGGATTTCACACCCGAAATAAAAGACAAACTACATCAACTGCAGGAAAAGTATACAGCAATGGGGCAAGATATGGCATCGTACCTCGATGGGCTTTTATATGCCGATTTCTTAACCTATTGGGACTACATTCATTTGGATACTTTGCTGAGCTTACAGAATCCTAAAACACCAATTCCTGATGAAGAGATTTTCATCATGTACCATCAAATCACGGAACTTTATTTTAAGCTGGCACTGCACGAATGCAGGCAGATTGCTGAGCATGAAAATTTAACCGTCGAATTTTTTACTGCGCGTGTAAAACGGATCAACGCTTATTTCAATGCCTTAACTACTTCTTTCGAGGTGATGGTGGATGGTATGGAGAAAGAGCAGTTTCTAAAATTCCGCATGTCGTTATTACCTGCCAGTGGATTCCAATCGGGCCAGTACCGGATGATCGAGATCTGTGCTACAGATTTTATCCGATTGGTGGATAAAAGCAAACGAGAAGAACTAAGTACCGCAACAATAGAAGAACAATTCGAAAATATTTACTGGAAATTCGGTGCAACAGAACTGGCTTCGGGTAAACAGACTTTAACTTTAAAGCAATTTATTAAAAAGTATGCGGCTCAGTTTCTGCAACTGGCCAAAGATCGCACTTTAACCAACTTTTCAGCTTTATACCATCAATTGCAAACGAATGGAGCCGATGTTTCTGCCCTTGCAGAGGAGTTGCGTAAGTTAGATTTATATGTAAATGTAGAATGGCCTTTATCGCACTACAAATCGGCTGTACGTTATTTGGAGAAAGATCCGGTTGATATTGCTGCAACAGGCGGAACCAACTGGCAAAAGTATCTGCCTCCGCGCTTTCAGAAGAGAATCTTTTATCCGTTCTTATGGACCAATGAGCAAATGGAAGAGTGGGGTAAAGGATGGGTGCTTAGTGTACTTAAAACACTCAAAAACAAAGATTAATATTGCAAAAAGCTATTAAAAAAGCCTGTTTTTTCTTAATTTGCGCGAAATAATTAATGACAGAATGAGTGAGTTATTGAATTAGAGAATGAGTGCGTAAAATACTCAACCATTCGATCCTTCACCCATTCAAAATTCAAATACAATGACCGAGACATTAGATATAAAAATCACCAAAGCAGACCAAACACGTTTAGCTGTTACTGATTTTTCGCAATTACCGTTCGGTAAAGTTTTTACCGATCACATGTTTACTGCCGACTATGAAGATGGCGAATGGAAAAATTTACAGATTCTTCCTTATGGCCCAATTCCGATGAGCCCGGCAATTTCCGCACTACATTATGGGCAGGCAATTTTCGAAGGGTTAAAAGCTTACCGCCAGCCAGATGGTAAAATTAGTGTTTTCCGTGCAGATAAAAACTTCGAACGCTTTAACAAATCGGCGGCAAGAATGTCGATGCCGGGTATTCCTGAAGAAATTTTTATGCAAGGTTTGGCTGCATTGATCAATGTTGATGAGAAATGGGTGCCTAATCAGGAAGATTATGCTTTATACATTCGTCCGGTAATGTTTGCAATGGATCCTTATTTGGGTGTTAAGGCATCTGATACCTATAAATTTGCTTTGTTAACTACACCAACTGGTCCTTATTACAGTAGTGCGTTGAAAGTTAAAATCGAAACTGAATTTACACGTGCAGATGAAGGTGGTGTGGGTTTTGCCAAAACTGCTGGAAATTACGCACGTTCATTATATCCTTTCGAGCAAGCTAAAAAAGAAGGTTACGATCAATTGATCTGGACTGATTCGGTAACGCATGAATTTATTGAAGAAGCCGGAACTGCTAACTTACTTTTTGTTATTAATGGCAAATTGGTTACGCCATCAGTACGTAGTACGGTTTTGGATGGTGTAACGCGAGATACTATTATTAAACTGGCTAAAGATGCCGGAGTAGAAGTTGAAGAACGCAGGGTTTCTGTTAAAGAAGTAATTGAAGGAATCGAAAACGGAAGCTTAACAGAGGCTTTTGCTGCGGGAACTGCAGCTACGGTAACGCATGTAGGCGAAATGGGCTATAATGGGCAGATCTATAAATTGACTGACCCATCTACAAGACATATTTCTAATGGCATTGCTAAAAAATTAAACGATATCCGTTACGGTTTAGCACCTGATGAATTTGGTTGGAACTGGGTAATCTAAGATCACCATCCATAAAATAATAAACCCCGATACAGCATATGTATCGGGGTTTATTATTTTATAATATCGTCATGCTGAATTTATTCAGCATCTTTCTTTGCCGCTATTAAGACCCTGAAATAAATCTGATAGCTATCGGATCAGGGTGACCAATACGACCATGTTTGATTCTGGGATTATTTATCCAAAATCACTACACCTTTAGCTTCGAAAGCCAATTCTTTTTTAGGGTCGGTAATTTTAGCTACTTCTTCGGGAGATTTTTTAGCGTCTTCTGCATAGTGGCGTAAAGTTTCTACCGAAATGGTTTGTTTCTTTGCTAATCCATCCAAAACTACTTTTTTGCCAACAATATCCATTGGCATAAAGAACGCATAATCTTTAAAAGTTACCCGCATTGGATCGCCGTTAGGCATCTCTAAAGTCATCCAGCAGCCCTTTTTCTTACATACATCTACCACCTTGCCTTCGATTTTCATATCAACAATTTTTTTATCCCCCATAGCAGCTTCCATTTTTGCAGCTGGTTTTACATCGCCTGGTTTAATTTCTTCTCCAAATTTTTGACCAGTATATGTGGTTTGAGCAAATGAAAATGCCGTAAACAGGCAAAAGCTTAAGCCTAGAATGATTTTTTTCATGATTTTATAATTATCCGGTTAATGATCTGATCAAAGTTATTTAAAATTTTTCTAAATAATGAAAACAAAAAATCCCCGTTAACATCCATTAACGGGGAAAATCATCCCTATAATTGCAAATCACATTTTATGATGTACATTAAATTGTTATAGGCAAACTAGAATCCAAAAGTTTAATTTTTGTCTTGGTTGTAGTTAATGTGTTTATATCCAGATAGTTGTTGTTTTTTTTACTGGTTTATTAATATTTAATGATGTTGTAGAAATGTAGAATATTATCTTCTTTCTGTGGAAATTTGTTGAGCGGTTTCCCCATCTTTATCTAACCAAAAACAAGACTGAACACTTCTTCTATTTTACTTACTGCTTTAATCTCGAGGTTGTATTTGTCTATGGCAATTCCTTTCAAATTGTATTTAGAGATGTAAATCGTTTCGAAACCCAATTTATCTGCTTCGGCAATACGTTGCTCAATTCTGTTTACTGCCCTAATTTCTCCTGATAGACCTACTTCTGCGGCGAAACAGTTTTTTGAAGAAACTGAAATATCCTGAT
Source organism: Pedobacter sp. R-06 (assembly GCF_049913135.1). Taxonomy (NCBI): domain Bacteria; kingdom Pseudomonadati; phylum Bacteroidota; class Sphingobacteriia; order Sphingobacteriales; family Sphingobacteriaceae; genus Pedobacter; species Pedobacter sp. R-06. The sequence continues at coordinate 6,086,128 of NZ_CP183977.1, forward strand.
GCGATGATATAATGGCAATTAATACAGCCAGGTCAATTGCAGGGTCTTCTACTCTAATTCCGCCGGCAATATTTAAGAAGACATCTTGTGTACTTAACCTAAAGCCACAGCGTTTTTCTAAAACAGCTAAGAGCATATTCATCCTTTTGGTATCGAAGCCTGTTGCAGAACGTTGAGGGGTTCCGTATGCTGCTGAACTCACTAAGGCCTGTGTTTCGATCAACATCGGCCTGGCGCCTTCTAAGGTTGCAGCTATAGCGATTCCGCTCAGTTCTTCGTCGCGCTGTGATAACAAAATCTCTGAAGGATTGGAAACTTCTCTTAAACCACTGCCTTGCATTTCGTAGATCCCGAGTTCTGCTGCTGCACCAAATCGGTTTTTGATGGATCTTAGGATACGATAAACGTGATGCCTGTCGCCCTCAAACTGCAAAACCGTATCAACCATGTGTTCGAGTATTTTAGGGCCTGCAATGGCGCCATCTTTGGTGATGTGCCCGATAAGGAAAACTGGTACGCCGGTTTCTTTTGCAAAACGCAATAATTCGGCAGTACATTCCCTTACCTGCGATACGCTGCCTGGAGTTGAATCGATATGGGCAGAGTGCAAAGTCTGAATAGAATCTACAACTAAAATTTCAGGTTCCAGGATTTCGATCTGTTTAAATATATTCTGTGTAGAAGTTTCTGTTAAAATGTAACAGTTAGATGATGGGCTTTCCTGAATCCTTTCCGCCCGCATTTTAATCTGCTGTTCGCTTTCTTCGCCAGAGATATAGAGCAGTTTTTTGCCCTTTAAATTTAAAGCCAGTTGCAACATCAAGGTCGATTTGCCGATACCAGGTTCACCACCAATGAGCACGAGCGATCCTTCTACCAATCCACCACCCAATACACGATCTAATTCTTTATCGCCGGTTAATATTCTACGTTCAGTTGATGATTGTATTTCATCAACCTTACTTGGTTTGCTTAATTTACGGCTAGCCGTATCGCTTTTCCAGGTTGGAACAGAAGCGGAGCTTTTTTCTACAATTTCTTCTACGAAGGTATTCCATTGGTTACATGACGGACATTTACCCAACCATTTTGCCGATTCGTAGCCACAGCTCTGACAGAAAAATGCACTTTTTGATTTTGCCAATTGATTAAAATTTTAGATTACGAATTTAACCTTTCAGATTGATAAACCTCACAGGTTTTTGAAACCTGTGAGGTTTTAATCGCAAAATAAGAAAGCCCGGATTTTTTAAATCCGGGCTTTCTGTTAAGTGTTTTGAGTTATAATTTAATCTCTTCATCTTTTGCAGAGATGAAGTGAAACTCGGTTAAATGATACGATGATTGTGCCTTAACTTTAATCCATTGGCCGTATTTAAAGAACCAGCGGCGTTGAAGGTTGAAAATGCCTTTTGTAATATAAGCTTCAATATATGGGTGCACGCAAAGAGTTACGCCCTTTTCATTCTGCTCTCTTAAAATATAATTAAGGTTGTTCTCAATATCATCCATTAAAACGATACTCGCTTTAATTTCTCCAGTCCCATCGCAGGCCGGGCATTTTTCTACCGTAACAATATTCATTTCCGGACGAACACGTTGTCTGGTAATCTGTACCAAACCAAATTTGCTTGGAGGCAAAATAGTGTGTTTGGCTCTATCCAATAACATCAGCTCACGCAAATAATCGAATAGCATTTTACGGTTTGTTGGTTTGTGCATATCGATAAAATCGATTACCACAATACCGCCCATATCGCGCAAACGCAATTGACGGGCAATTTCTTTGGCCGCCTCTTTGTTTACCTGTAAAGCATTTTCTTCTTGATTTTCTTTACTGGCAGTACGGTTTCCACTGTTCACGTCTATAACGTGGAGTGCTTCAGTGTGCTCTACAACAAGGTAAGCACCACCTGGTAAGTTTACTGTTTTTCCGAAAGCGTTTTTAATCTGCTTTTCTACACCGAAATGATCGAAAATAGGTTCTTTCTGTTTGTATAGTTTAACGATCTTTTCCATTTCGGGAGAGATGTCGTGAACATAAGAACGGATATCATCGTACAGCTCTGGTGTACTTACATAAACGTTTGTAAAATCAGGGTTCAGAATATCGCGGATTAACGTTGATGATCTGTCCATTTCTCCCCAAACTCTTTTTGAAGGTTCGGTAGAGGGTATTTTTTTAATGAAGTTTTCCCATTTAGCAATTAAATCTAAAAGATCTTTTTGCATTTCGGCAACTCCTCTGCCTTCAGAAACGGTTCTGATAATGACCCCAAAATTTTGAGGTTTAATACTTTCAATAATCTTTTTTAAACGATTACGTTCGGTATTACTTTTAATTTTTTTTGATACAGATATGGTATTGGAGAATGGCACCAGTACCACATACCTGCCGGCAATCGAAATGTCGGAACTTAAACGTGGTCCTTTTGTAGAAATTGGCTCTTTGGCAATTTGTACAGGTAGGAGCATGTTTTTACTGAGCACATCAGAAATTTTGCCCGCCTTGTTAATATCGGCTTCTAGCTTTAAATTATCTAATAATGTGCCTGTAACCGAGCCATTACGCTTGATCTTCGTTAGCTTAATTAAAGATTGCACCTGAGGGCCTAAATCAAAGTAATGCAAAAAAGCATCTTTTTCATAACCAACATCCACGAAAGCAGCATTCAGACCAGGCATAATTTTTTTAATGCGGCCTAAATAAATATCGCCTACAGCGTAGTTAATATTGATTTGTTCTTTGTGAAGCTCAACAAGTTGTTTGTCTTCAATCAACGCTATGGTAACTCCGGCAGGAGTCGAATTGATAATTAATTCTTTTACCAACAGCTACAGATTTAAGGCTTTCGCCTATTAACAAATGGATAGTAAATAAAACAATGATGTAGCCAAAAAGATATACAATAAAAAAATCATATAAATTGCTTAAACCTCATAGTGTTTACTATGAGGTTTAACTGGCTTTATCAAATAAGAAAACTATTTTTTCTTATGTCTGTTTTTTCTTAAACGTTTTTTACGTTTGTGGGTAGCCATTTTATGTCTCTTTCTTTTTTTACCGCTTGGCATAGTTTTAAGTTTTAAATGTTTTTATTAATCTGTTAATTAATTTTTATTCTTTAGTTCAGCCACCTTCTTATCGATGAATGAAGATAAGGTTGGATTAGCCGCTAATTTTTTGCTTGATAAGTAAGCATTTACTGCTTCTTTATTTCTACCTAAATTTTCTAAAGCTGTTCCTAAATAAAAATAGGCTTCAGGGGTTGGAGCAGTGGCAATTACGGTGTTAAAACGAGGAATTGCTTTATCAAACTGGCCTGATTTTATGGAGAACAATCCTAAATTCATATTCGCCTTTACATTTTTAGGTTCTTTAGCAACAACTTCTAACAACATTGCAATACCTTGCATTGGTGCACCTAAACCGTTTACTATCGTTACACCTAAGCCTGTTTTAGCTTCAATGTTTGTAGAGTCTTTCTCTAATGCATTTTTGTAAGACACATTGGCTTTCTGCAATAAAGCAGGTTGTGCTATGCTATCTTGTGTGCTTTCAAAAGCTTTTATAAATTGATTACCTGCAGCTAGCCACGATTTTGTTGATGGTTCGCCTTCGGCTACAACTTCTAAATACAGTGCAGATGGAGTAATTTGTTCAACATCATCCCATTTCTGAGCCAGTTGTTTAGCAAGTTCAATCTTCTCTGCGCCATTTGCACCTTTGTAGCTGTTTTCTAAAGCTGTAATATCTGTAGCCAAATTCTTGTTGATTACATTCTTTGCAGCGGTAGACGAAGTTTCGAGGTTTAGTACCGATGTAGTTGATGGAGAAGCTGCTCCGGCCATTGGGCCACTTGAAGGCATTTTTCCATTTTCTTCCGTTGGCTTAACCAAACCCTTAATGTCTCTTGTAAATAAGAATGCAACAAGCAATACAATCGCTCCAATAACAATGGTTTGTTTTGATCTGATGTTGCTATTCATATATAAGACTTAGGCTTCTACGTTAATTTTTTTTGAATTGCTTTTTACTTTATCAACAAATACTTTTGCTGGTTTAAAGCTAGGAACGAAGTGTTCTGGGATAATTATTGCAGTGTTTTTTGAGATATTTCTCGCAGTTTTTTGCGCTCTCTTTTTAACAACAAAGCTTCCGAAGCCTCTAACGTATACATTTTCACCGCCAATCATGCTGGTTTTGATAACCTTGAAAAATGCCTCAACTGTTTCCTGTACATCAACCTTCTCAATTCCGGTTTTTGTTGATATTTCTGAAATAATATCTGCCTTAGTCATATTTTATTATTTATTATATTATTATGTTTTAATATTACTACTGTTTTGGGGTTGCAAAAGTATTGCTTTTTAATGAGATAGGGAAATAAAAGATGATTTTTTTATCACTAGACTTATCAGGCAATTGCAAGTTTTTTTTTAATCGGATAAATAGAGCGTAATTTGCAGTAATGACATTTCAAAATGAACTCATCAATTGGTACCTGATTAACAAGAGAGATTTGCCCTGGAGGCATACCAATGATGCCTATACCATCTGGTTATCAGAGGTTATATTACAACAAACACGAGTAGAACAAGGGCTTCCGTACTTTAATAGATTTTTGGAGAATTTTCCTACGGTTGCCGATTTTGCCAATGCTACCGAAGCCAAAGTTTTAAAGCTTTGGCAAGGACTGGGTTATTACTCGAGGGGTAGGAATATGCATGCAACTGCTCAAATTGTGGTGAAAGATTACCATGGAATCTTCCCAAGTCTACATGATGAACTCATAAAATTAAAAGGAATTGGTGAATATACAGCTGCTGCCATTTCCTCATTCTCGGCTGGAGAAGCACGGGCTGTGGTAGATGGAAACGTATTTCGGGTACTCTCCAGGTTCTATGGTTTAGCTACGCCGATAAATAGCCCAGGAGGCAAAAAAGAGTTTTATGCGTTAGCAAATGATTTGCTCTATAAAGAAGACCCTGCCCTATATAACCAGGCTATTATGGAGTTTGGGGCCATGCAGTGTAAGCCAAAATCGCCCGATTGCAGCGTTTGCCCGCTTAGTCAGGAGTGTTATGCCTTTAATCATGGCCAGGTAGGTTTGCTGCCGGTTAAAATCCGAAAAGCCGAACAGAAACATCGGTATATTAATTATTTTGTTTGTTTTGAAGATGAAAAAGTATTGATCAGGGAAAGGCAAGCGGGAGATATATGGCAGCATTTATATGATTTCCCTAGCGTGGAAACTACAGAAGAATACATGTGGAGTGATCCGTTATTTATCGATCGGATAAAATCTGTATTCGGAAGCAAGGCCGATTTTACATTTGTTAGAGCCAAAAAGCACATATTAACTCACCAAATAATCCATGTGCAATTTTTTGCATTAAAAAATTATATATTTAACTTTAATAAACAAAAGGAACTTAATTGGGTTTCTTTAAGTAAATTAGATGAGTTACCGCAACCAAAAGTAATCCATGATTTTGTCCTGGAATATTTTTATAAGGACAAAATGGAGTAACTAACCATCTTATCCGCTGCGCATTTATAAAACGAAACAACTAACCAAAAATATTTATGTCTGGGATTAACAAAGTTATTTTAGTAGGCCATTTAGGCAAAGACCCTGAAGTGCGACATTTAGACGGTGGCGTAACAGTAGCCAGTTTTCCATTAGCTACATCGGAAACATACAACAAAGACGGTAAAAGAGTAGAACAAACGGAATGGCACAATATTGTGTTATGGCGTGGCTTAGCAGAAGTTGCTTCTAAATACCTTCAGAAAGGCAAACTGGTTTACATAGAAGGCAAATTAAGAACAAGATCCTTTGAAGATAAAGAAAAGGTTAAAAAATATGTAACAGAAATTGTGGCCGAAAACTTTACCATGTTAGGCAGAAAAAGCGATTTCGAGCAAAGTCCAACTGCACCAACGCATCAAAGTTCTGAAACTAAAATTGAAGATGAATTTACAATTGGCCCATCAGATGAAAATGGAGATCTTCCGTTTTAATTAAGGGTTAAAACACATAAAAAAGCTATCTGATGAGAGGTAGCTTTTTTTATGTGCTTTTTATTTCGTAGCTTTAAAATAATGATGCAAAAAAAAATCCTGCCAGTTTTGCTAGCAGGAGGTTCTTATACAATACTAAAATGGTTAATTAATTTTAGTATAGTAAATATTTAACTTTATCTTATTCGTAGTTGAGCTGCTAGCGCCTATAATAGATCTTTCTGCAGATGTAGCAGTAGATGTTTTCTGGAAATCAGTATAAGAGGTAGGGGCTAGGAATGTGCCCCCATCTTCGATATTTTTATCAATCAAGCCCTGAACGTAACTAGTTACGATAAAGATGTAGCGTTTCTTTAACGAATCGAAATAACCACCAAAAAGTGCTGCACCGCCAGAGGCGCTACTAGAAAATGTTGTATAATCGGGTATATCGGCCGGTTGCTGTGCAATATCCCAACGATATAAAGAAAGTCGTTGAGCAGCATTAAAAGGGTATGCTGGTGCATTCTCTCCAATCTCTACAACTAGTTCTGCCTTATTGATAATTGCTTTCCCGTATGTATTCTTAAAACTTGTCAATTCTGGGAAAGTTAGCTTGGTTTTTACACCGGCCAAGCCTTGTAGGTAAGTAACGCTGTATGGAGTAGTAGGATTAGGAGCACCAATTTGTGTTTGCACTTCTGTACCTGTATAATCGTGCTTAATATTTGCAGCTATTCCGGAAATTGAACTACCTCCATTGCTATTTTGAACCAGCGCTCCAATTGGAAAGTTAACACTTGTGGTGTCTATTCCGCTTGATGAATTGGTTTTTTTCCAAACCAGTTGTAAATATGAATCAGTGCCTGTGAAATTGAAGAAGGCAATGCCTCCAACGCCTGTTGATGATGCTTTATTTACCTGGGCATACAAACCTTTAAATGCGTCTATAAATTTTGCATTTGAGGATGTTCCTGCTGTACCGAGGTTTAATATGGCGTTTTGTATAAATGCCTTGTTTAAAGGAATCCTGATCTGCGCAGGTACAGTTTTTAAAGTATCGGCTTTGCCTGGAACAATAACAGATATTTTTCTTTTAGTATTCGGTGCCAGTTTGCCTGTAAAATTGCCTAAAAGCGTGTTGTTAATTGCTTGTACATCAGAACTTTTATAATTCGTAACCTTATTGGCTAACTGATAAACATCAATGCTGTATTTAGAATTAGTGGTGTCGCCGTAAAATTTGGTCAATGTAGAAGTTGTATCTAATTTTAATACCAAAACCGCCGAATCTAATACTGGAGCAGTACCGAAATCATAACTTGTACTTACTGGGTAAACCGTTAATGCTAAAGCTGCCTCGGTTTTTCCAAAGGTAGGGTCTGTCATGTATCCCAATGGATAGCGGTTTAATCCGTAGGTGTTGGCAGGATCTTCTTCTACAAGTTGAGACTTAACCGGCGATACCACCAGCGTTCCGGTTATTGCAGCGTTCGGATCAACATCTAAACCAACACCATCAGGGTTTTTGCATGATGCAAAAAGAAAAAGACCTATCAACAGGGTTAATAAGTCTTGTTTTGTAAATTTCATATTTAAAATAATAATACCTTAATTAAGCAAGTGAAACCAGTTCGTCATTCGAAATTTCCTCATAAAAAGTATAGAAGTTTTCGAAATTCTCGGTTAAGTTAAAAGCTAATGTTGGCTTATTGGAATCTTTAACAAATTTTAACACATCTTTATTTAGGTTTTCATCTGCTAAAACTACTGCATCAGAGTGTGTTATCGCACCAATGTGCATGCTATCGCAATCAGATGGTAAGAATGCCTTAGTGTCATCTTCCGTCATGTTTGCCATCACTGCTTTATTCGCGAAATTAGCATTTAATTTCTCTGTAAAGCCATCCTCATAAACAGAATATACTACTTTGGAATTTTTAAAAGTAGGATCATTTTTATAAGTTGTTTTGATATAAGCAGGAACTAATGCACTCATCCATCCATGACAGTGAACGATATCTGGTGCCCAGCCTAATTTTTTAACGGTTTCCAATGCCCCTTTGCAAAAGAAAATTGTGCGTTCATCATTGTCGTCGAAGAATTTCCCGCTCGCATCTCTAAATACTTGTTTGCGTTGGAAATATTCTTCGTTGTCTAAGAAATAAACCTGCATGCGTGCAGCTGGGATGGAGGCTACTTTAATGATTAAAGGATTATCGTTGTCATCGATAATGATGTTCATTCCTGATAAGCGGATTACTTCGTGTAAACGATTTCTTCTTTCGTTGATGTTACCAAATTTAGGCATTAAGATGCGGATTTCGAATCCTTTTTCTTGCATTGCTTGTGGTAATTGGCGCGTGATTTCAGAAATTTTAGTAAGCTCGAGGAAAGGCGACATCTCGTGTGTAACAATCAGCAGCTTCGTTTTTGCCATCTCCATATTCTAAGAAAATATTAAGTTAAATAAAAGATAATGAGCTGCAAAGGTAAGCATAATAATACTATTTATCAATATAGCAAGCATTTGTTTGGTTTCGTTTAGATTAATTTACACCTTTACGGCTTTAATTTAGTTTGTCCAAATTGGAAATATTTAAAACCAAAGCAGCGCTTAAGGCTTTTTTACAACCCTTAAAAGCGTCAGGTAAAAAAATAGCCCTCGTGCCTACCATGGGTGCCTTGCACAATGGCCATATATCGTTGATAAAGCTGGCCCAACAAAATGCCGATATCATTATCTGTAGCATATTTGTAAATCCAACGCAGTTTACAGATCCTAAAGATTTAGAGAAATACCCGCGCCCTATAGAACATGATTTAGCCATGCTGGCCGATGCTGGCTGCAACGGAGTATTTATGCCTAGTGTAGATGAAATGTATCCGACTGGAGCTGATGAGGCTTGGCACATTGATTTGGGTAATGCCGAATTTCTATTAGAAGGTGAATTCAGAAAAGGCCATTATCAGGGTGTAACGCAGATTGTAAAAAAACTGTTTGATGCCGTTGAACCAGACATCGCCATGTTCGGGCAAAAAGATTTCCAGCAGGTATTAATGATCAAGAATATGCTCGCTTATTTTAAGCTGCCTATTACCATTATTACCTGTCCGATTATCCGCGAAGATGATGGTTTAGCCATGAGCAGCCGGAATATCCATTTATCTTCCGATGATCGCAAGCATTCGCTCGTGTTGAGTAAATCGCTGCAGTTCGTTATCGATCATTTTAATGAATATTCACTAATAGAATTGGTGGATAAGGCCAAATCATTCTACCGGAATATAGATGGTGTAGAACTCGATTATTTTACAATTGCCAACGGCAATACCCTTGAGCCAGCCAAATCAAAAGATGAAAGTAACTTAGTTGCCCTGGTGGCTGCGAAAGTAGGATCTACCAGGCTGATTGATAATATGATTATTAAGTGATGGGAAATGGATGAGGTAAGATGGATGATGTAGGCCTGTCAACCATCATCCATTTTCCATATTACATCTTCCGTTAGTGAAACTCCAAACTGATTACTAACTTTGCCGAATGGTTATCACAATATTAAAATCGAAAATACACCGTGTTAGGGTAACACAGGCCGAGTTAAACTACGTTGGCAGTATTACGATAGATGAAGATTTGATGGATGCAGCTAACATTATCGCTAATGAAAAGGTGCAGATTGTAAATAATAATAACGGCGCACGTTTCGAAACTTATGTAATTAAAGGTGAACGAGGTACCGGAACCATCTGTTTAAATGGCGCAACAGCCCGTTTGGCTCAACTTGGCGACATTCTCATCATTATGTCTTACGGCTCATTACCAATAGAAGAAGCCAAAAAGTACAATCCAATATTGGTTTTTCCTGACGATAACAACCACTTGCTAAAATAACCTTGTGATATTCGACCTCAAAACAGCGCTAAAATATATCATCCTGTTTTTAATCGGGATGGGGGTTTTATATTTAGCTTTTAGAGGCCAGGATTTAGAAAAGATTTGGCAGGAAATTAAAACTGCAAATTACTTTTGGGTAGTCGTTTCTGCTATCACTGTTTTAATTGCCCATGTGTTAAGGGCTTTGCGCTGGCAGATGCTCTATCAGTCTATCCATTACAAAGTAAGTTTCTGGAATGCCTACCATGCCGTAATGATCGGCTATCTGGCTAACCTTGCTTTACCGCGCTTCGGAGAGATTGGCCGTTGTTCAGTTATCCACAAAGCCGAAAAGGTACCCATGTTTGCTTCTATAGGTACCGTAATTACCGAACGGCTATTTGATGTGCTGATGCTTTTTCTCACCAGTTTGGCAATGCTAATTTTTCAGTATGATATTGTAGCCGATTTTCTTTATCAAACCATATATCTCAATCTTGTTAAAAAATTAAGTGCGATTAACTATTTGTGGTTGGTTGGTTTGGGTATCATTATTTTGTTGCTCATTGCTGTTGCAATATATTTTCTCCGTCAAAAATTCAGTAAAAAATTCTTGCGCATTTTTGTAAGTCTGCGCCAGGGATTTGGCTCATATAGCAAGTTAAAACAAAAAGGATTATTTTTAACTTATACGCTAGGAATATGGCTTTTCTATTCACTTTCCATGTATTTCGCTTTTTCTTCGATTCAAGCTACTTCAGAATTACATTTTAACGCTGCATTTACCGCAATTGTTTTCTCCGGGTTTGCTATGGCAGCCCCTGTTCAGGGTGGTATTGGTGTTTTCCACTGGATGGTTGCCCAGTCACTGGTACTTTATTCCATTTCTTTTAAAGATGGGTTAGCATACTCAACCATTATTCATTCTTCACAGGTTTTGCTTATATTGATATTGGGCTGTTTGAGCCTAATGCTAATTTTGTTTAAGAAACACAGCGGATAGTCGATTTCTTTTAATTGGCTCTATTCTCTTCATCACTTTTTTTGTTTTCCCTAGCCTTGTAAGTCGAATTTCCGAAATTAAAAGTTAAACTAAAAACTAGTCTTTGCGAAGCGAAATAGTGGTAGAAATCGTTGTTGATAATACTTTTCTCTCTAAAAATAAGCCTTCTTTTAATGTTATCAAATGCATCGTAAAGCGTAAGTTTAGTATTGATCCTGTTTTTTAACCAGGCTTTTTGCGCACCAAAATCAATTCCATAAACTGGAGCCATAATATAAAGTCCATTACCACTTTTCGATTCATAGGTATAACTTACATCTAAAATCCAATTTTTTAAGGTAAAAACCTGACTGCCATTAATTATATAATTATATATGGGTATTTCGTAGGTAGCTCCAAAGTAAGGCGTTAGTTCTTTATTGTAATAGAAGGCAATGTTGTTGTTCATTCGCCACCATTTGTTTACAGTAAGAGGAGAACTTATTTGCAGGTTTGCAAATTTTCGGTAGGGTAGGTTTCTACCCAGAAAAATCAACTCATTAGTTACTGGATTGTATTCGGGATAACGCCCCATTGGATCTGTTTCCTTTCCCGCATTTAGCGAAATATTAAGGCTTTTTCTACTATAAGACAAAGCGAAAAGACTAGTTGTAGAGGGTTGTAGGTTGGGATTACCGATCCAATAATGCCGTGGACTGTAATAAAAACGAAAAGGATTTAACATGGCAAAGGTTGGCCTTGTTAATCGTCTGGTATAACTGAAATCGAGCTGTTCGCTTTCGTTAATATCATAAGTAATGTTCAAGCTCGGGAGGCATTTTATATACTTTTTTTCTGTAATACTGCCAGTAGTAATCGAATTGGCTATGGTGTGCGTATGTTCTGCTCTTAAACTTAAACTGTAACTAAACTTACTCCATTGACCAATATAAGAAATGTAGCCTGCGCCAATATACTCTTGGTAGTGGAACTGGTTACTCCGGTTAGGATCTAAGTTAAAAACATCATTGGCTAATGTATCATAACGGAGGTCGTTCTCGGTAGTTGTATATGCAAATTTTCCGCCGAATTCTAATTTTCCTTTACCTATTTTTTGGCTGTAGTCAGTTTGTGCGGCATGAATCATTATATTATTTCTGGAGCCTGTTTTCCAGTAATTTAACAATTGATTGTTAAGTACGTTACGGTTCCGGATATCTTCGGTTTGTCGATTGTCAATTTGGGCCAAAGAGGTAATTACGTGAAGTTCGCTATTCTTAAATTGCGCATCATAATTGATCCCGGCTGAATAATTATGTTGCTTAGGAAAGGCATTATTATCGCTTTTAACGAGTGCAATGGTATGATCTAAATTAATGGTTTGGGTAAGCAACTGATTGCCAGAGACTGCATTTCTGTCCATTTGGTAAGTGCGTAAAAAAGCCTCTAGGTTTTGCCCTTTTTTTACCTCATAAGTTACTTTTGCCTGCACATTAAAGTTCTGGTTGGAGGTAATGGTTCTGGTATCGGTAGTCATGGCGTTTGTATTGGCTAAATACTGCAGGGAATAATACTTATAAAACGTGCTACCGCCGGTATGGCCTAGCCTTAAGTCGTATACAAACCGGGTTGTTTTAAGCACCAGAGATAAATTATTGTCCAATAAACTGTAATTGTTTCGTTGAAAACGAGCATTATAGGTGCCTCTCAAGCCTAAAGACTGGTTTCGCTTCAGTTTTACGTCGATAATTCCCTGATATTCTCCATCATATTTTGATGAAGGCTGGTTAATCATTTCAATCGATTCAACCATATCTGGCGACAAGCTGCTGAGGTAGGAAATGATTTCATTATTGTTCATGTTTGCCGGCTTGCCATCAACAAATAAGGTTGGAGTTGCCCTGCTTGCCATTAAGATTGTTCCGTCCTCGTTAACCTGCAAGCCAGGTAGTTTCTTAAATACATCTAACAAATTAGAGGCAGACTTGAAAAATACATTGTTGGCAATACCGATTTTAATCTGACCATTTTTTGTGCTAAAATTTGGTACTCCCCCTGTTATGGTTACTTCTTGGAGTAGGTTAGTGTCTTCTTTTATTAAAATGTCGCCCACATCAATTGTTTTCAGGCTGTTCGCATTTATCAATAACTCTTTTTGTGTTTTTTGGTAACCGACTAAAGTAACCGATAAAATGTATTTTCCATTTGGCAGGTTTCTAAATTCGAAAAATCCGGTGGTATCGCTATTGGTATGTTTGATCACTGTTGGATGGTCTTTATTGGTCAAAGCCAAATTGGCTAAAGGTATAGCTTGTTTGCTTCTGTGATCAACCAGTTTGCCTTTAATCGTTTGTGCATTTAGAAATAGAGGTATAAATAAGAATAAGCAGAATAACAATGTCGGTTTCATCTTCGTGTATTTGGATTTTGCGGAATGCTCCAAAACTAGAAGAGAAGGGTAGATAAGGGGTTTTGAATCTCAGATTTAGGCGTTCGGAATTATAAAACGAGACCAAATTTAGTTTGATGAAACAACTAATAGTTGTTCCTTATAATGCATCGGGGTTGTTTGTTTGTGTTTTTTAAAAGCGGTGTAAAAAGTAGATTTGGAATTAAATCCCACTTCGTATCCAATGGCTTCGAGCTTAATGCCTCTATCGTTAACAATTAGTTCGCAAGCTTCGTTTATTCTAAATTCGTTAATGTAAGCAGCAAAGCTTTTGCCTAAATTGTCGTTGAGCAATTGCGAAAGCTGATGACCCGAAATGTTAATTTTTTTTGCTAAATCATTTAACTTAAGATCAGAGTTCTTATACAGCTCTTCTTCCAAAATAATCTTCTGTAGTCTGTCAGTTAGTGTCACAGCCTGTTCTTCGGTTATCTTCTTGTTGGCATAACGAACCAAATTCTGGCTGCCCGAAAAAAGATTCTTGTTTTTTCTTCTGCTAATAAACAAGAAAGTGTTTAAGTAAAGAACGGCCGAGAAAAATAAAGCCCCGCTTATGCAAGGACCATTAAAAAATGAGAAGATAGGTAACTTAAATGCCACAGGAACTATTATATTTCCAATAAGTACAGATTGCAATAGTGTCTCTGTTGTAGAAATCTTGCCCCCTTTGAAAATTTTGCCGAAAACATTTCTGAGCAACCAGGCAGATAATACAATATAAACGGTAAATTGTATTGAAATTATTCTTCCGATATAATTTTCCCATACATCAGACTTACTGTCATACGGCGCAATGATACTGGCAATTACAATTGCAAAAAACCAAAAGAGATATGTTCCCGTCATTGTCGTTTTATGCTTTGAATCTTGCCCCAAAGCCGATTGAACAAAATAAAAGAGAGATGGACCAACCAATGAACTTCCTAAAATGCCAATTTGAATATAAATGCCAGGTAAGGCCGGATAGAAATAAAAAAGAAGCGACTTGCTGATCTTTAAACAAAGAGATACAAGCAAAAGCCCAAGAAAAAAAGAAGATGTGGATTTTGGTTTTTTGAAGAATAACAAATACGCACTAATGATAAAGCCATTAAATGCGCCCAGGGCACTAAAGAAAAATAATATTTGTTGCTCTAGGTTCATTTAACAAAAATAATAATCTTACATTAACACAGAGTGTACTCTAGCTAATACTTTCATTCTAAATATGATAATATTTTTTAGGATTGTTTAATAAATTATAAAAGTACCATGAGATAAAATAAATTACTATGCAGCCATAGTAATTTCGATCAGAAATGCTACATTTGATTTACTAACCTTTTATACATAAATGTTATGCATTTTGAATTAAGTGAAGAACAATTAATGATTCAGCAGGCTGCCCGCGATTTCGCGCAGCAGGAATTAAAGCTTGGCGTAATCGAACGAGACGAACATCAGAAATTTCCGGCCGAGCAGGTGAAAAAACTTGGTGAACTTGGTTTTTTGGGGATGATGGTGAGCGAAAAATATAACGGAAGTGGCCTTGATGCCATTTCTTACGTTTTGGTAATGGAAGAGTTATCTAAAATAGATGCCTCTGCATCGGTAGTGGTTTCGGTAAACAATTCATTAGTTTGTTATGGATTAGAGGCCTATGGCAGCGAAGCCCAAAAAGAAAAATATTTAAAGCCGCTTGCAGCTGGAGAAAAAATAGGTGCTTTTTGTTTATCGGAGCCCGAAGCCGGATCTGATGCCACCTCGCAACGTACCACCGCCGAGGATAAAGGCGATTATTATCTGCTGAATGGTACAAAAAACTGGATTACCAACGGAAGTACTGCATCAACTTATCTGGTTATTGCACAAACCCATCCTGAGTTAAGGCATAAAGGCATCAACGCTTTTATTGTAGAGAAAGGAATGGAAGGTTTTACCGTTGGACCAAAAGAAAATAAACTGGGCATTCGTGGGTCTGATACACATTCTTTGATGTTTAACGATGTTAAGGTGCCAAAAGAAAATAGGATTGGTGAAGATGGCTTCGGTTTTAAGTTTGCCATGAAAACTTTAGAAGGAGGGAGGATCGGTATTGCGGCCCAGGCTTTAGGTATTGCACAGGGTGCTTTCGAGCTGGCCACACAGTATGCTAAGGAGCGTAAATCATTTGGCAAACCAATTTCTGAACATCAGGCCATTGCCTTTAAACTGGCCGATATGGCCACTCAGATCGAAGCCGCCAGGTTATTGGTTTATAAAGCTGCCTGGTTAAAAGATCAGGGATTGCCTTACACACAGGCTGGTTCTATGGCCAAGTTGTTTGCCTCGAAAGTTGCCATGGATGTAACCATTGAAGCGGTACAGGTGCACGGCGGTTACGGTTTCGTAAAAGAATATCATGTAGAACGTTTAATGCGCGATGCTAAAATTACCCAGATTTACGAAGGAACTTCTGAGATTCAGAAAATGGTGATATCGAGAGAAGTTATTCGGTAGTTTCCAGTTATCAGTTTTGAGTTGGCAGTTCGAATTGAAAACCGCCAACTCAAAACTGAACTATTCCTTCTCCCCAACTACAGCGCTAAATATTGCTTTAATTAAGGCTACAACTATAGCCAGGAATGCAGCAGCGATAAAACCTGAAGTGTTAAAAGAGGTCATCATGTTATCAACCAATAAAATCATTAAAACGGTAATGATGAATGATACCAGTCCGAGCGTTAAAAAATTAACAGGGAATGTTAATAGCCTTAAAATGAACCCGATGGTTGAGTTTGCAAGTGCTACCAGTACTGCAGCAATAATAGATGTTGCGTAACTATCAACATGTACGCCAGGTACTATTCTTGCGCCAATAAAAAAGGCTAATCCCATCAAAAGGATTTCGATAATAAATCTCATAATTGTTTATTTTTGTAAATGTTTAAATGCTTTTTTAAATACCAGGCCGTAATTGCTGTTGCTATATTTGCACTTTCATGTTCGAATACAAACAACAGGCCAATAATTAAGTTTTCTGGGGATAGTTCATCAATAATAATTAAAAATATTGATGAGGCGAGTCTTTTACAGGTTAAAAATGCCTATCAGACTAGTGCAGACACACTTAATTTGGTTTCTGTTTTAATAAAACCGGGCGATCTGGACAGTATCCAGGATGAGCTTGAAGTGCCCGGCAAGATTAAGATACTTGGCGATTCACTCGTATTTAATCCCGATCAGCCATTTCTTAAGGGTAAGGGATATCTGGTTGAGAGTTACATCGGAATAAAATTTGCGACGGTGGGCGATCTGATTATGGGGAAGGGTAAGCAGAATTTAAAAGCACAGCGACAAACACTTAAACGGTAATAATCAGCATAATAATTAGCGCAAGTGTTTGATTTTTTCTAAAAAATTACTACATTTGCATCGTAATCGAAGAAAAGAGAAGGGGACAGTGTCCCCTTTTTCTATGAAATCAGGTTAAAATATGCAGGTAGAAAAGAGAGTTGCAGCCCTCGTTGAGGAAAAAATAGCAGATCGGCCAGAACTCTTTCTGGTTGAAGTAAAAATGTTGCCAAACAATAAACTAATTATCCATGTTGATGGCGACGAAGGTATTAGCATACAGGATTGTGTGGCCATAAGCAGGCATGTTGGTTTTCATCTCGAAGAAGAAAATGCAATAGAACAGGCTTATAATTTAGAAGTTTCTTCGCCAGGTGTTGGTGAGCCTTTAAAATTAATCCGTCAGTACAATAAAAATATTGGCCGTACGGTAAGCATTAAGCTGAAAGAAGGATTAAAAAAAGAAGGGAAACTGCTGGCGGTTACAGAAAATAACCTGCTGATTGAAGAATCGATTAAAGAAAAAGGGAAAAAGGCGGTAGCAATTCAAACAGCTATTCCGTTTAATGATATATTAGAAACAAGTGTGTTAATTTCATTTAAGTAAAAATGAGTACTACAACAATTAATTTGATCGACTCTTTTCAAGAGTTTAAAGATTTCAAAAATATAGATCGCCCAACGGTGATCAGTGTGCTGGAAGAAGTTTTTCGTAGCATGTTGCGTAAAAAATACGGAACAGACGAAAACTGTGATGTTATCGTGAATCCGGATAACGGAGATTTGGAGATCTGGAGAACGAGAAAAGTAATGGAAGATGGATTTTCTGAGGATGATGATTTAGAGATCGAGCTTGCCGAAGTTTCTAAATTAGACAGTACTTTAGAAGTTGGCGATGATTATATCGAGCAGATTACTTTAGAAAGTTTTGGCCGTAGGGCAATTTTAGCTGCCCGCCAGACTTTGGTATCTAAAGTATTGGAATTAGAGAAAGACGAGATCTTCAAGAAATATAAAGATAGAGTAGGCGAAATCGTAACTGGTGAGGTTTATCAGGTTTGGAAGAAAGAAACTTTGGTTTTAGATGATGAAGGTAACGAACTTTTAATGCCTAAAACAGAGCAGATCCCAGCTGATTATTTCAAAAAAGGTGATTCGGTAAGAGCAGTAATCTCTAAAGTAGAAATGATCAACGCTAATCCTAAAATTATCATTTCGAGAACAGCGCCAGAATTTTTGCAACGCCTGTTCGAACAGGAAGTTCCAGAAATTTTCGATGGTTTAATTACCGTTAAGAAAATTGTTCGTGAGCCGGGAGAACGTGCTAAAGTTGCTGTTGAATCGTATGATGACCGTATCGATCCGGTTGGAGCATGTGTAGGTATGAAAGGGTCACGTATCCATGGTATCGTTCGCGAATTGAAAAACGAAAACATTGATGTGATTAATTTCACTAATAATATTTCATTATATATTACCCGTGCTTTAAGCCCGGCAAAAATCACCTCTATTAAATTGGATGATGAAACCAAACATGCATCGGTTTACTTAAAACCAGATCAGGTTTCATTGGCAATTGGACGTGGCGGACACAATATTAAACTAGCTGGTAAATTAACCGGTTACGAAATTGATGTGTACCGTGAAGCTGGAGAAGAAAGCGATGAGGATGTTGATTTAGAAGAATTCTCAGATGAGATTGATAGCTGGATCATTGATGAATTAAAGGCCATCGGTTGCGATACTGCTAAGAGTGTGTTAGCACTTACAGTGGAAGATTTGGTAAAACGCACCGACCTTGAAGAGGAAACCATTAAAGAAGTGGTTCAAATTTTGAAGTCAGAATTTGAATAAGTGGTGTAATTGCCAAATAAACACTACTTTTGTATTAAATAAAAAACAATAACAGGAGCTAAATGTCAGACGACAAACCAATCATTTTAATTAAAGCTATTAAAGAACTTAATATAGGCATGGGTACGGCCGTTGAGTTTTTAAACAAAAAGGGATTCTCTGCCGAGAAGAGCCCTATGTTTAAACTTACGGGAGACATGTATAATGCCTTATTGAAAGAGTATCAGGGAGATAAGATCGTAAGAGAAGAAGCCAAACAAATAGTGATTGGTAAAATACGTCGTGACGAGCCTGAGACTGAAAAGCCAGTAGAAGCGCCGAAGAAGAATACCGATTTTGAGAAAAATGAAGAGATTTTAATTAAAAATGCTCAATCATTTACCCCTCCGGTAGAGAAACCAAAGGTTGTAGAAACACCTAAGGTAGAAACGCCAACACCAGCACCTGCGGCAGCAGTAGAGCCAGTAAAAGAAACTAAGGCAGAAGATAAGGTTGAAGAAACTGGATTGCCAGGAGTTAAAATTGTAGGAAAGATCGATTTAAACGATCTTAACTCAAAAACACGTCCGGCTAAAAAAGACGAAACATCTGCTGCACCAGCACCTGTTGTAGAACAGCTAGCGGCTAAAGCACCTGAGCCAGCAAAACCAGTTGAACAACCTAAAGTTGAAGAAAAACCGGTTGAGGTTAAAAAGGAAGAAACACCTGCTGCACCAGCACCTGTTGTAGAGCAGCCAGTGGTTAAAGCACCTGAGCCAGTAAAACCAGTTGAACAGCCTAAAGTGGAAGAAAAACCAGCTGAAACAAAGCCCGTAAGCAACGAGCCTGAAGTAATTAAAGCACGTACCGTTAAATTAACCGGTCCGAATATTATTGGTAAAATTGTTTTACCAACAACACCGGATAGAAGAAACGGTCCAGTGGCATCATCTAGCGATAGTGAAGCCGCTAAACGTAAGCGTAAACGCAAAAAAACTCCAGGAGCACCGGGTCAACCAGGTCAACATGGTGGTCAAGGCCAGCAAGGACAAAATAATCCTGCAGGTCAAGGCCAGGGCCATGGTCAAAGTGGTACGCCAGGGCAACCTCGTACACCTTATCAGGGTAACAGACCAGGCGGTGGAACTCCATACCAAGGTAACAGACCAGCGGGACAAGGCGGAACTCCATATCAAGGAAATAGAAATAACAACAACAGACCAGGTTTCCAAAATAGAAATGCTACACCAAGCGGACCTAAAGAAGAACCTACTGAGAAAGAAATTCAAGATCAGATCAAAGCAACACTTGCCCGTTTAAGTGGTGCTGGTAAATCAGGTAAATTTGCACAACGTGCTAAATTACGTCGTCAAAAACGTGATGATGTAGCATCGAACGCAGAAGAGGCTGCAAATGAGCTTGAATCGCAATCGAAAATATTAAAAGTAACTGAATTTGTTACGGCTAATGAGTTAGCGAGCATGATGGATGTGCCGGTTACCAAAATTATTGGTACCTGTATGAGTCTTGGTATGTTCGTTTCCATTAACCAACGTTTAGATGCTGAAACTTTAACCATTGTTGCTGATGAGTTTGGTTACGAAATTCAATTCGTTAAACCAGATGAAGATGAAGAAAATGTAATTGAGGAAGAAGATAACGAGGCTGATTTAATCGAAAGAGCTCCGGTTGTTACAATTATGGGTCACGTCGATCACGGTAAAACCTCATTACTGGATTATATCCGTAAAGCAAACGTGGTAGCTGGCGAGGCAGGTGGTATTACCCAGCACATTGGTGCTTACATGGTAACTACACCAACAGGTAAAAAAGTAACCTTCTTAGATACTCCAGGTCACGAAGCCTTTACAGCAATGCGTGCACGTGGTGCTAAGGCTGCTGATATTGCCATTATTGTTATCGCGGCTGATGATGCGGTGATGCCTCAAACAAAAGAGGCGATTAACCACGCACAGGCTGCGGGCGTACCATTGGTGTTTGCTTTCACTAAAGTAGATAAACCAGGTGCAAATGCCGATAAGGTACGTGAGCAATTATCAGTAATGAATATCTTGGTTGAAGATTGGGGTGGTAAATATCAGTCACAGGAAATTTCAAGTAAAAGCGGCTTAAATGTTGATTTACTTTTAGATAAAGTATTATTAGAAGCCGAATTATTAGAACTGAAGGCAAATCCGAATAAGAGAGCTACAGGTACTGTAATTGAGTCGGCATTAGATAAAGGACGTGGTATCGTAACTACAGTATTGGTTCAAGCCGGTACGTTAAGAGTGGGAGATCCAATCTTAGCGGGTAGTTATAGCGGACGTGTAAAAGCATTAACCAACGAGCGTGGTGCTAAAGTAGAATCAGCAGGTCCATCGCAACCGGTACAGGTTTTGGGTATGCAAGGTGCACCTACAGCAGGTGATAGGTTTAATGCTTTAGAAAGTGAAACCGAGGCACGTGATATTGCAAACAAACGTATGCAGTTACAACGTGAGCAGGGATTACGTACACAGAAACACATTACATTGGATGAGATCGGTCGTCGTTTGGCTATCGGTAACTTTAAAGAGCTTAACATCATTGTTAAAGGTGACGTGGATGGTTCAATCGAGGCATTAGCCGATTCATTATTGAAACTATCAACTGAGCAGATCCAGATCAATATCATCAGTAAAGGTGTTGGTCAGATTTCAGAGTCTGATGTATTGTTAGCTTCGGCTTCTGATGCGATTATTATTGGTTTCCAGGTTCGTCCATCAACAGGAGCACGTAAACTTGCAGAAGCTGAGCAGATCGATATCCGTTTATATTCTATCATCTATGATGCAATCAATGAGATTAAATCGGCGATGGAAGGTATGTTGGATCCAGAATTTGAAGAGAAAATTGTGGCTAACGTTGAGATTCGTGAGACTTTCAAAATCACTAAAGTGGGTACCATTGCAGGTTGTATGGTATTGGATGGTAAGATTACCCGTAACAGCAAAATTCGTATCGTTAGGGATGGTGTTGTAGTATATACAGGTGAACTGGCATCGTTAAAACGCTTTAAGGATGATGTGAAAGAAGTGAATAAAGGTTACGAGTGTGGTTTAAACATTCAGAACTTTAATAACATCGAAGTTGGCGATATCGTAGAAGCTTACGAACAGGTAGAAGTAGCCAGAAAATTGTAATTCTTACAGTATCCCATAAAATTAAAGTGGCTCATAAGGCCACTTTTTTTATGCTAAAAATATTTTAATCTTAAAAATATCGGATAATATTTAGTTCATATCTTAAAAATATCGGATAATATTAAGTTTGTATCTTAAAAATATCGATATTTGCATTTGATATTTGTAGTCATGGAAAGATCAGAAGCACTAAAATCTTTAAAGGGCCATTTGAGTAAGCCTCAGCATACTATAGTGATAGGGCCAAGACAGATCGGTAAAACCACACTGGTTAAACAATTGGCTGAAGAGTTAAATCAAGCTCATGAGTTGGTTTATTATCTGACTTTTGAAGATCCTGCTATTTTAGAGGCTGTAAATCATCATGCCGAAAACATATTTAACTATACTATATTGCCTGCCAATGTTGAGGAAGGTAAGCGCTTATATATTATTATTGATGAAGTTCAATATGCAAAAGATCCCAGTAATTTTTTAAAGCTTTTGTATGATAAGTATGCCCCAAAGTTAAAAATTATTGCAACAGGGAGTAGCGCATTTTATATTGATAAAAGCTTTAAGGATAGTTTAGCGGGAAGAAAAAAGATATTTGAATTTTTCCCTTTGGCTTTCGATGAGTTCCTGCACTTTAAGGGTGAGGATAATTTAATTTCAGAGTGGGAGCAAATGAAGAAAAGGGCTGCGTACCAGGGGCTTCAACGTAACCGTATAAATTCACTTTTTGACGAATATTTAGTTTATGGCGGTTATCCTGCCGTAGTTTTGGCCGATACTGAACAGGAAAAGCAGGAAATGCTTAAAGAACTTGTAAATAGCTACATGAAAAAGGATGCTTTAGAAGCGGGCATTAAAGAAGAATTAAAGTTTTTTCAGCTGGCAAGGTTATTGGCCGATCAAACAGGCAATCTGGTGAATAATCATGAGCTGGGAAATACCCTGCAAATGGCCAGTTCTACGGTAGAAAATTACATTTATTTAATGCAGAAAACCTTTATTGTACAATTGCTTTCTCCTTTTTACGGCAATGTTCGGAAAGAATTAACCAAAATGCAAAAGATTTATTTTAGCGATAATGGCCTTCGTAATGCACTGTTAAATAACTTTTCTAGGCTGAATGATAGAGCAGACAAAGGAGAATTGTTAGAAAATTATACCTATTGTAGGTTAAGGCAGTTATTTGATACAGATAATCTGCACTTTTGGCGTACTGCCGATGGTAATGAAGTAGATTTTATTGTAGAAAAACACTTGAAAAAAGGAATTGCTTACGAGGTGAAATATAATGATGTTCAGTTTAAGCCAACCAAGTATAAAAAATTTCTGGAAGCCTATCCTAATTTTGATTTGAAATGTATCTGTAAGGTAAGCACCAAAGAGGGAGCAATAGAAGCCATTAGGTTCTAGCTCGCTGACCAGAAGATAAACATTACATGGGGTATCAAAATATTTGTGGCCTTTTTATTGAAGAGAGACTGTCTTGCTCTGCCTAAAATGAGATTGAATAATAATATCCTGAATGGGAATTTCGTAGAGTTCAGCAATTTTACCTAGCTGCGAAAGTGAAAAATCTACTTCATTATTTTCCCACTTTCTGTAAGCAACCCTGCTTATTCCGATCACATCAGCGGCATATTGCTGTGTATAATTATGTTTATTTCTATACTTTCTTAAAGTATTACCTATATCTAACATTTTGAGAGGCGTTAATAACCATGTATTTTCTTTGTTTTACTTATTGTATTTTAATACGTACATTGTGATAATATAGGATTGTCAAAGTTAACAAATTAAATATGTTTATTTGTTGTGTGTTTAATTTATAGAAAAAAAATAATGATTCCTTGTAATGGTTTTTATTTAGTTAAATCTTGAACTTATAAAATTGAAAACTTATAACAATAAAACTATTCTATTTAAGATATTAATAAAATTGGTAATCTATCTATCAATGATATCAGTTTATTCATCTTGCAAAAAAGAACGATCAACTGATATACACCAAGATGAAATTGTTTCGCCTACCACAGGTACAAGGACTGAGTTTACAATCGATTCTATTTTTTTATATGCCAGGCAGGTATATTTATGGAACGATGTTTTACCAAGCTATAGCACTTTTAAACCAAGGGAAAAATATAGCTATGGCTTGTCTGAAATAAGTACATTAAGAAATGAAATTTTTGATATTTCCCAACTTAAAATTAACAAGGCGACAGGCAAACCATTCGAAATTTCGAACTACGATGGTGTACCTAAATATTCGTATCTACAAGTGGGAGGAAATGGAGGTGGTACCCGTGCTGGGATAATAAACGGTACAGCCGTTTTGGCTAACCGCATTATCCATTCTGACGAAAAAGTTATTGCTTATATAGCTTTGGGTGCTTTCCCTCCTTTAAGTAATGCTCAATCAAAGCTCGATCAGGTTTTTGATGAAATGCTGACTGATAAGCCTACCTATCTCGTTTTAGATCTGCGTACTAATGGTGGAGGCTATGTAGAAACTGCAGAATATGTTGCTAATTTAATTGCTCCCAGTACATTAAATGGTAAAGTAATGTATTCAGAACAATTTAACCCTACGCTTCAAAATGGTAAGGCGACAATTTTGCGTCATCAACCCTATCTGGACGAGAATGGAAAAACTGTAATTTATAACGGACGTTTGGCTACATTGGCCGATGTTGATTATACCGAAAATGGCAATACTTTTAGATTTAATAAAAAAGGAGGACTGGAAAGCATTAAAGATATCTATGTGATAGTATCTCGCGAAACTGCATCTGCCAGCGAATTATTGATCAGCTGTTTGAAACCTTATTTCAATGTGAAGTTGATAGGTGAAAAGACTTATGGAAAACCGGTTGGTTTCTTCGGAATTAATATCGATCAGTATAGTATTTACTTAAGTAGTTTCCTCATTAAAAATGCAAAAGGATGGTCTGATTACTTTAATGGAATGGAACCTGAATTGAATGTTGTTGGATCTACTAATCCAATATTAGGTGATCCTGAAGAAATATGTTTAAAAGCTACTCTTGCTGCAATTGATGGTAAAATTCAATTGCAGCCAAAAAAAAGTGCCAGTATTTCAAAGCTAAATTTAAATACGATGCCATTAGTGCTCCATAATGATTCGATTGGAGTGATCGAAAATAGGTTGAGGTTAAAGCATTAGTTCCGAATCATTTAAAATCATATTTTTTGTATTCTATATTTTGTTAATTTATCAGTTTAATTATACTAATATCTATTATTAATTATATATTGATAACCTTGCTTTATCATAATTAATTTTTATTGTCGGTAGTTTTGTAAAAAATAACAGATAGATACTGATGAAAAACAATTACAAATTAAAAATTATTTGCCTACTGTGCGTGGTTACCGCTGCATTTAGTAGTTGCAAGAAAAATGAACTTGCAAAAGAAAAAGGGTTGGCTAATAATCACCACAACTTTGCTTTTACTGGACATCCGATCTATCATGTTTTGGGATATGGTTACGATGTAACTGGAAGATTGGCTAATGCAGAATCATCAACAATACCTGTATTAAATATTGAAAAGTTTGTTACTGAAAATCCCGGCCTCTTTAGAACAAATGATGATGTGAATGAATATTTTGAATATTCATACGGTGACAATGTTGAAAGCTACTCTAGAAGAATGACTGAGAAATATCACCTGGTTTTAGATTTACCTCTGCTTAAAGTACCAAAATTATTCAGAGGGGAATTAAATGCCTCTTTTGCTAAGAAAGATAGTGTTTCAGCAAAATATATTTATGCCACCATTAGAAAAATGATTAAGCAAAGGAGCATGAAGATTTTTTTTACAAGAGAAAATCTTATCAATAATTACTTAAGTGAACAATTTAAAACTGATCTGGCATCATTATCGGCTGTTGATTTGGTTAAACGTTATGGAACACATGTATTAACTAATATTGAATTAGGAGCTAGATTGGATATGAATTATGAATCCCAAACTAATACTAGTAAAAGAGAATCGGCAGCAACAGCAGGTGCAAGTATTTCTGTTGGCAAATATTTTAACGTAACAGCAGATTGGACAACCAATAGTGTTGATGCGAGCTCAAATTATAATCAGAAATTATATTATAATTCTGTTGGGGGGGATGGAACTAAAGGTTTGATTGGAGAGTTAGCATTAGACAATAGTACTATTAAAGTAAATATTGCTAATTGGCAAAGTTCGTGTACTAAAGATAATGCCGCCTTGATTAATATTGGTACGGACGGGGATGGGTTAATACCATTAGAAGATTTAGTAAGTGATCCGGTTAAGAAACAACAGGTAAAAGCTGCCGTTGAACAATATATTATTGATAGACAGATGGTTCTTGTACCTGAAAAATATATTCCATCTCCACTTGGAGTTTATTACAGTCAGGGCTTAAATGTCTGGAGATATGAATTTAATATTGATAATATTCCATATCTCCGTGACGGAAGCTGGCAGTATAAGCAAACTTATTTTTCTGCTTTCAAGGTGCAAGCCACTGGTACAGTTCCTGTTTATGAGTATTGGGCTCCTACAACAAACGATTGTCTTTGGGATCGGAGTGGAAACATATCAAGTGATCCGTATTGGCACTTCGGTGGGGTAAAATTCTATGCGTATGCGACGCAACAACCAGGCACTGTGCCAATATATAGATATTATCATCACAGATCAGGAAGATCACATTTCTTAGGGGCAGATCCAGGTCGGCCATATCCACAGAATGAGTGGACAAATGAAGGTGTGGTTTTTTATGCTTATCCCCCACAATAATTAAGGTTATCTAACATTTAAATGCGGTAATTTCCATATTGGAATTTGCCGCATTTTCATTTTTAGATTTATATAATAAGGTGCCACATCTTTACTCTACGAGTTTCGGCGAATTTGGATCGGAAGAGATGGTTGGATCCTTGAGAGAAATATTGGTTTTATTCCCCAAAAGGTGATCGTGTAATATTTTATATACATAAATGTTAAAAGCGCCTCAATAATTAATTGAGGCACTTTTTTTTGTAGATATTTACCAGTTCAACTACCAAAACTATTAATGGACATCGAATTAAAGAAAGAAACAATACCGGTAAAGAAGAATTTTGATTTTGTTAACACCATTCGGTGTATTTCGATGATGGGTATTGTATTTGAGCACAGCCACATTGTACAGGCACCGATGTATAATACAATGGGAGCTACCATAACAGAAGCTGGGGTAATACAGTTTTTTAAATTCTCTACAGTAGCATTTTTCTTGATAGGTGGTTTCTTGATAAATCACAAATTTCAGGAATATTCCGCAGGTCAATATCTAAAAAACAGATTTAAGAATACTGTAAGGCCCTGGCTTTTTTGGATGTTCATTTTCATTGCAGTTACCATGCTGGATAGATGGATAGCGCATAGCAAAGGGAGTGACGGAGGATTAATGTTTACCAACTTTGGGGCTTACATTTCTGATTTAGTATACCGGGTACTGTTTTTTAGTCCTTACTGGTTTATCCTTAATTTTTTGATCTGCATTACGCTGTTGTTGGTGTTTAAAAAATACCTCTATAATTATTGGTTAGGCATATTTTTTGGACTTATTTCACTTGTATATAGTGTAAATCTATATTTTAACTGGTTCGAAACTACACATACCTCTGCATTATTCGGTTTTGTTTTTTACCTGTGGCTTGGCGTATATTTAAACAAATATTATGCGGCGGTAATGAAGTTTGTAAAAGATACCCGATGGATAACATGGATCTTTTTCTTGGTTCTGACCTTTGCACTAGGAATTTGGGAATCGGTACACCTGATTGAATTAGGAAGTAAAGATGCTTATAATACACTAAGAGTATCCAATATTATCTATTCTTTTATTGCATTTGGTGTTCTGCTAAAAATAGGAAGTATTAAAATACTCGATCGCCTTAAGCCCCGCGAAACGACTTTTGGGATTTATTTATTGCACAGCATAGTAATAGAAAGGTTTTTACCCCTTATTTTTCAGCCATTAAAATTGGACTTTCAGCATTATAATGTGTGGGAAAACACCGCGTTGTTAATCGTAAGGTTTATAATAGCATATTCAATAAGCTATTTGCTATCGGCATTGATTATCAAAACTAAGATGAAATGGTCTGTTGGTCAATAAGATTTAGCTTAGCAATTGTTTAATGCTATTTTTGAGCGCCTTTCTGAATTTTTTAAAGTTGAAATAAGCACTTTGGAATAGTTCGTGTTTAAAATACCATTTTAGGGTAAGTGCATTAATTTGATTAGATATTAAAACCTCCATCCACTTATTGAAGAAGAATCGGTTAACTGTCTCTTGATTATATCTTTTGGAAATATTATTGGCCAATTTAAGTTCGTGGAACAAAAGCAAATAATTGTTTAGATGTTTTTTAACGAGGGTCCAATTAAATAATTCGATATGTAGACTTAGCCACCTTTCATTGTAAGGTAAGCCTATACGCTCTTGCAGATGCCTTATGATTTTTCTTTCGTTTGCCAGCCTTGTATCAAGATTTAGCGTAGAGGTGTTGTTGCCGTGAACGCGATAATCGACAAAGATTTCGTTAAGGTTGGTTACTTTATATTTTTCGGCCATCCTTATAAAAAGATCAAAATCTTCTGATATAGAGTAGTTTTGATAACCATTGAGTTCAATAAAAACACTGGTTTTAAACATGGTTGTTGAATTTACAAATGGGTTGCCAAATAACATAAATAAGTCAACATTATCTACTGGTACAATTAGCTTACCTCCTGTTTTATGATTGTGTTCATCAATAATTGCTGCATGGCCTCCGCATAGTGCAATTTCTGGGTTAGCCAAAAGAAAATTGTGCTGAAGTTTGAGGCGATCGGGATAAGCAATATCATCGGCGTCCAATATAGCAATATACTCGCCTTGTGCAAGCGTTAATAAGCGGTTTCGTGTATAAACCAGGCCCTTGTTACCATCATTGTGTACTAATCTGATCCTATTGTCATTAAAAGATTCAACAATAGTAGCAGTATTATCTGTAGAGCCGTCATTTACAACAACCAATTCAAAATCTGAAAAACTTTGGGTTAATATACTATCTATGGACTTCCCAATAAAATCTGCCTGATTGTAAGCAGCCATAAAAACAGTTATTTTTGGTTGTCTCATTATGATTCGCTTGTTTTTGAAATTTTTAGCACTTTATGTCTTTTTATTTTTGAAGTTTTTCGGCATTGTTATACCTGCAAAGCATATACCTTTCTGCTAAAAAGCGATTAATCGCAAATATAGTAACAAACTAAATGCGGATTGTAAATGCAATTAAATAAAAGTTAATACATTATTTATTCTTTACTTTGCAGCCAATTTAAACCGAAAATAACCGTTGTTTTTATATCAAAGATTAGATGAAGAAAATATTGTTTATAACCCACAACTTAGGTAGAACAGGATCCGAAATGCTACTTTGGTATTCTTTAACTAACTTAAACAAGGAGAAGTTTTTGCCGCTTTTATTTACGAAAGATAAGGGCGTACTAATTGATGATCTACCAAGTGAAATTAAACATTTCTTACCCTATAAAAAGAATCCAAAAAGATCTTTGAGACTTTTAAGGTCAATTTTAAAAATTTTTAAGATCGATTCATTGGAATATCAATTAAGCCAGATTCATAAAAAAAACAAGGTCGATTTTTGGTATGTAAATACCATTGTGATTCCAGAAGTTTATCCCATTGCTAAGAAATTGGGAGTGAAGGTTATAACTCATGCGCATGAGCTACCTTTGGCATATAACTTTGTTTCTTATACCGGTTTAGAAACAATTATTTCATCATCTTCAGCACTGATTGGTTGTTCTGAAGCAGTATGTGATAAGATCAGCGATATGGGGCGGCCTGATGTGAATTTGTTATATGGCTTTATCGATATTAATAAAATAACCTGTACAAAATCAGCTGCAGAAGTAAAGGCGGATATCGGCTTTAATAACCACGATTTTGTTTGGGCAATTTCTGGCAAAACATCATTAATAAAAGGAATTGATTTTTTAGTTTCGTTGCTTAAAGAGCTTCCAGAAAATGTTAAAATTATTTGGATTGGTGGCGAAGAGGATACGGGTATATATTACTATACTAAGAAAACAGTGGAGAATAAATTCCCAGGACGGGTGAGGTTTCTAGGAGCACAAAGCAAAGAATATTATAATTGTCTTAACGCTGGAGATGCCTTCTTGTTATTGTCTAGGGAAGATTCATTTCCGCTGGTAATGTTAGAGGCCGCAGCATTGGGCAAACCGATTGTAGGATTTAACTCTGGGGGGATCAGTGAGTTTTTGAAAGAGAATACAGGAATAGTTGTAGACTCTTGGAGGACGAAAGATCTGGCAATAGCAATGATGGAAGTTGAAAATAATCCCGAGAGATTTAATATTAATGAGATAAAAATGCAAGCCTCCCGTTATGAGGTAAAAAAGCAAGTTTCGATTTTAGAAAACATATTGGATAGTATAAATTAAGTCTCTTTATTATTCGAACGCTTCCTCTTTTACATCATTCGGGTTTTGATCATTTAGATTCTAACCCATCTTTTAGTGCCTGTAAATAGCGATGGCCATATTGTTGATCTGGTTCTAAATGGCAACCCTCTGCCCATTCGTTCCATGCGTTTACAAACATTAAGCGCTCTTCGCCGCTGAAATTCTTATAGGTGTATTCAGCGGTTTTTGCAACCCATTCTTTAAATTTTTCAGGGCTTGAGTTAACGAATACTGTGGCATCTTTAGCTCTTCTTGCAGAGTTGTCCCAACTTGGAAAAACAGATCGGAAGTATTTATAACCTTTTGGTTCCTTTTCGGCCATTTTGTTGGCCATTTCTTCGTAGTCGAATACTTTGTTTGCTAGTAATCCACTTTCTTTTACAGTGCTCTTATGTAGTAACTTTCTGAAGAAATGGTTAAGCGGTTTTTTTTTGCTATATTTTTGAAGGTTGATAGAGAAATCTGGCGCAAACTCCATGCTTGCATCAAAATTATGGTGTTTAGGATCAAAATCTCTTTTAAAATTTTCGACCCTAATGAGATAAAGATCATCAAACCCAGCTTTTTTTGCTTCTTCGCGCCAAATCTTTACGGCCTCGTTGATGTTAGGATGAAGCTCAGATCTGTACATTAAATAAACAGGTTTCCCATCTATTTTTATATATCTTTCATCCTTAAAGAATGGCATGAGGTATCGAATATGGTCAAGATCGTCACTTAGGTCATACTCTTGCTTAATTAAAACATCAGTTTCTAGTCCATCCCATCGCCTTGTCCAGTTTTCATTTGCCCAACAGAGGCAAAAAGGGAAATCAGGTTTTTTAGACTTTAACATCTGTTCTACAGGTGTTTCCATTAAAAGCTTCCCGTTAAACCAATAATGGTAAAAGCAAAAACCATGAACGCCGTATGCTTTGGCTAAAGTAGCTTGTTCAACCATAGTATCTAACAACCTAAGGTCATAAAAACCTAAATCTGTCGGTAAATGTGGCTGATAGTGCCCCTTAAACTTTGGCCTTGATTTGGTAACGTTTGTCCACTCTGTAAATCCTTTGCCCCACCATTCATCATTCTCTTTAAAAGGGTGGAATTGTGGTAGATAAAGCGCAATAGCCTTAAGCTCGTTTTTGCTGTTCGAATTGTGCATAAAACTGTTTTTATATTAGTACCCCATTTTTAAAGCAAAATTAAATCGGCTGATGAAATTCCGTTTTTTTAAATCTGGGAAAAAGTCGGGATAATTTTTGATCATTTGTATGATCAGAAATAGATTGTATTTTTTCTTTTTTGAGTAACTTTTAAATAAATCTGAGATAAGCTGTTTATCTTCAGGACCTAGGTTAAGGTAATCTTTTAAGATTTCTAAATTCTTTGTTTTTTCTAAAAACCGGGCCTCTTTTGGGTTGCTTGAAGTAGCTTGTTCTTCCTTGTTCATTACAGAACTACCGTGAATACGGTGTCTGGTTAAATTCTTGTTTAAATAAGCGATTTTCTTGTGGTAAAGCGCAATAAATCCCATCCACCAATCGTAATAGCCTGAATTTGGAATAGGGAAAATATAAGGAATAAATGCGCGGGCAAATAGGGTAGTATGGCCTGTGACGAAATTATAAAAAAGTAAACTCCTGAAATCTCTTTCACCAAGCTTAAATGATGGCTGAAGAAGGGTTTTACCTAATTCGTTGTTTTGTTCATCAACAAATATCGAATTGGAGAATATGAGCCAGTTATCATTAATATGATTGAGTAAAAGTTCAAGCTTGCTAGGCTCCCAGATATCATCCTGATCGCTAATTGCGATGTAATCTCCTGTACAAAGCCCGATAGCTTTTTCGAAATTCTTGTTGAATCCCAAATTTTTTTCGTTTTGATGTAATTTGATCTGAGGAAATGTTTTTTGAAGGTTTTTAACAATCTCTATTGTATTATCAGTAGAACAGTCGTCAACAATAACCACCTCAATATTTTTATAGGTTTGGTGAACTATACTCATTAACTGTTCCTGCAAATACTTTGCTCCGTTGTATGTGCACAGGGCTATAGAAATTAGAGGTTGCATCATCAGTAGAAAAAAGATTTATGCATTCACAAAAACGGCTTTAACCGCATCTTCAAATTTTTGCTCTTCCTGGTAAAGCACATCACGGTAAGGGATGAAATTTTTAATTTCATCCTCGTAATGATCTAAACAAGTGTTGATCATTTTTACAATTGCATTGATATTATTATCGGTTTTATCAAAACGATATTTATCCAAAATAGGCATATCTTCATCAAAAGCAGCTGATCCCTCTTTACCAATAATCATACAACAACGCATAATACAGGCTTCCCTGGGCATTCTTTCTTTACCAGGGTGATAGCCAAAATCTACATAAAGCTTTGCCCTATTCATTCTGTCGGCTACCTCTTCGGGTGTTAAGCCTTTTAGTGCTACCCAGTTTAGTGATGGCGTTTTTGCAATGATCTTTTGTAAATATTCGCCGTTTTTTACCGGGTTATAAATGATGATGTTTTCTTTTTCGATCTGATTATTTACCCGATTGAAAAATTGATGATTCATGTAATCGGATATCTGCCCGATCGGTTTTATCCCGGCTTTAGTTAGATGGTCCATCGAAAAATAAGAGTGACCAATATTTGCAACATCCATTTGCTTGATTTTCTCTAAGGTTGCAAACTGAATGGGATTATATAATTTCCTTATCCAATAGGATGGTTTGCGCTTCGTTCTTCTGATAACAGGTGCTAGCATTTTGTAATAATTGGTTACGCTTAACCACCAGATTATTTTCTTTATATTGTTAAATTCCTTTTTAAATATAATTTCAGGAGAAGTTTCCGGTATAATTAAGAAGTTCAACTTTGAATTCTCCAGTGTAGTTACGTAAGGAACATGATAGCTTTTGTAAAATGGATGTATGGGGTCAACACTGCTATCATTAATCGGAAAATAATACATCTTGGCATCCATGCCCATGCTGATCAACTGGTGAGCCAATTGGTGTAATGCTTCTGGGCCACCGGTTGCGAAATTTGGTGCACATAAAATATAGATGATAGAATCTTTATTTATCTTAAGCATCTTGTTTAATATCTAATACATATAATTTTTTAGGCTTAAAAGCTTTGTAGTATTGCCTAACCAAGAACTTAATGGGCTGCAGGTTGCAAAACCAAGCTGTAAACCAATTGCCAGAAATATAATAGCGGGTAATGGTGGTCGTCATGAATCGACTTCTAAACGCATAATTATATTTTTTAATAAATTCTTTCCTTAATCTATAAAAAGATGCATCGGGATTACCATTGCTTTTATGAATAATATTAAAGTCGATTACATAGGCATTGAAACCTAATACATCTGCAATTAGGCATAAATCAGGTCCGTAAAGATGAAATCCAGACAGATTGTGTGAGAGTGCCAAATTCGCACTGTTTTTAACAATCATGAAGTTTTCATCAACGGTTTTTGTTCTTAATGGCAATCTTTTTTCTTTAATAATATTACCCGATCCTTGCGTTAAATTAGTGGCAATCCACTTAAAATTTACACCACCAGCATTGGCCAGGATAGCCCAGTTTGGGTCTTTTTTTTCAATTTCCGAAATCCTTTCCGATAAATGGTTTCGATCATGATCATGTATGATAATATCTTGATGACATAATATGATATATTTCCCTTTTGCCTGTTGAAGAAATTGATTTAGTCCTTTATAGGCTTCGAAACTACAGGAACTCGAATTATCAATAAATAAATATTCACAGCTTTTTTCGTCAAACCCTTTGAGAAGAAACGAATCCAGCATTTCTTCATATTCTACCTTTCTGGTTACGAGTGTACATATCGAATACTCATATTCGTACACAGGTGAAGAAATTGATTTGGCTAAATTTAAAGCTGTATCCATAAAATTAATCTGTAAAAGCCTGCATATCAATTAAACGTTTGTATAAACCGTTAATGGCTATTAATTCGCTATGGCTACCAGTTTCTACAACGCTACCTTTGTCAATCACTACAATTTTATCAGCATGTTGAATGGTGCTCAAACGGTGAGCGATTACAATTGAGGTACGGTTTTTCATCAAGTTGTTTAAGGCATCCTGAACTAACTTTTCTGATTCGGTATCTAAAGCTGAAGTTGCCTCATCTAATAACATAATTGGAGGATTGGCCAATACAGCTCTTGCAATACAAACACGCTGTTTTTGCCCACCCGAAAGCTTATTACCCCGATCGCCAACAAAAGATTGGTAACCGTTCTCTGTGTTCTCTATAAAATCGTGTGCATTTGCAATTTTCGCAGCGGCAACAACCTCTTCCATTGTAGCATTAGGCTTGGCAAAGGCAATGTTATTAAAAATGGTATCGTTAAATAGAAAAGACTCCTGATTAACAGTTCCCATTTGCGCCCTGATACTTTCTACAGTAAGATCCCTGTAATCATGACCATCAATTTTAATAGTTCCCGATTTTGGATCGTGGAAACGGGGAAGTAAATCCATTAATGTGCTTTTTCCACCACCTGATGGACCAACTAGGGCTACAGTTTTTCCTTTTTCAATGTCGAAGGTTATCGAGTTAAGGATTTGTTTTTCTCCATAACTGAATGATACATTCTGCAAACTGATTGCGCTGTTAAAACCCTCTAGCACTTTAGCATCTGGTTCATTCACCAATAATGGTTTAGTATCCATTAAGTCTAAGACCCTTTCACCTGCCGCGATACCCGAATGGATTCCACTAAATGAATCGGTAAGTGCCTTTACGGGCTGCATCACCTGCGAGAAAGTGGCGATATAAACCAAGAATTTTGCGGGCGTTAAATCTCCCTGACCAGTTAAGATCATCGTTCCGCCATAAAGCACAATAAAAACGACAACAAATACTCCTAAGGTCTGTGAAACAGGTGAAGCAAGCTGTTGCCTTCTTGCCATCTTTCTATTCAGGTAAGAATAGAATTTATTCTCCTGGTCAAATTTGTCTTTAATCCTTGGGGTTGCATTAAAAGCTTTTATGATTTTAATTCCGCTTAAAGATTCGTCCAAGAATCCTATCATTTTTGCGAACGATTCATGAGATTCTTTCGCTTGGTGTTTTAGGCGTTTTACAATTTTACTAATGATAAAACCTGATATAGGGATAACCAGGAGAGAGAATAGTGTAAGTTTAACCGATATCGAAATGAGCACCCCTACATAGAATAACAACTGAAGTGGCTCTTTAAAAACCACTTGTAAGGTGTTGGTAACGGTAAATTGTACCACCTGAACATCCGATGCTACTTTAGAAATGATATCTCCTTTACGTTCATTGTTAAAGAACCCAACATGTAGGTTCATTACGTTATTGAAAACCGTTCTGCGAAGATTTAATAAAGTGTGCACCCTTAAATCTTCCATGAATCTCTGCGAGAGGTAACGGAAAAGATTTGCTAATATCACCGTAACCACAATAACAATACATACCAATTTTAAAGTTTCGGTTTTACCGTATGTATCAATAGCGTGTTGTATATATTGACTAAATCTGCCCATAAAATCGATTGATGAGCTAACTTTTGATAGTGTTGTAGGAGCGTCTTTTATAAAAAGTGTTTCTAACAAAGGGCCTAATAGTGTAAATAAGAAGGTGTTAAAAACTATGGCGAATAATGTTGCAATAATGTAAGGTATTGCAAATTTCTCAATCGGTTTGGCAAACGATAATAAACGAAAATAGGTCTTCATTTTGTGTAAAATGGAATATGTAAAATAGAGAAATGTATTAAAACAGCTCTAAAAAAATCTAATTAAAACTTGGCAAATGTACGGTTTTCAAATAAACCTTGCCGGCTTTCAAAACCCAATGGGTTTAAAATTACAATCGGTTAATTTTCTTAGTACTAACAGATTGATTAATAATGGTCATTACATTCGAGACGTTTAGGTTTGAATGATATTTCTGTTTCAGCATATCAAGCTGCGATCTACTGGTGCTAATACGGTGCTGATGTGCTAAATAATCTTTGTAGCTTTCAAGGACCCAGGTTTTACCCGTAAGCAATTTTGGAATAAGTTCGGTAAAAATCTGCTGAAGTGGGTAAAGAATCTTTCTTAATCCATGCAAATGGACACCCTGAAGGATGTAGCGGTTTCGATAATAAATCTTTTTAATAAATTTAGATTTAATCTGGGTTTTAGTACTACCACTTACATGGTGAAAACAAGATGAACGGTGTTCGTAATAACATTTCCAGCCCAATTGCCAAGCAC
Source organism: Pedobacter sp. R-06 (assembly GCF_049913135.1). Taxonomy (NCBI): domain Bacteria; kingdom Pseudomonadati; phylum Bacteroidota; class Sphingobacteriia; order Sphingobacteriales; family Sphingobacteriaceae; genus Pedobacter; species Pedobacter sp. R-06. The sequence continues at coordinate 6,122,574 of NZ_CP183977.1, forward strand.
GTAAACTTAAGTCGAAATCTTCTGATGAAAAAGGGGAGTAGATTTCGTCAAAACCACCTAGTTCCTTTAATTTTTGAGCGTCAACCAAAGCATTTGCGCCAGAAAGGTAAGCAGTATAAACATTTTCATCCTCAGGATTTTCGCTATAATAGAATTTGTTTGCTTTAATGCGGCAACCACCATAGTATAAAAATCGTGCAGCATCTTCAATCCGGCTTTCATCAACACTCATAATACGAGCCATTACACCAAACGTATCTGGTTTGCTGAAATATTTCCACTGATGCTCAAAATAATCGGGTGTGAGCTTTACATCAGAGTTTAAGAGTAAAATTAATTCATGTTTGGCTTCGCGGATGCCATGATTGCAGGTGTAAGAAAAGCCACGGTTCTGATCATTAATCAATAATTTTACCTGCTGATAGTTTTCTTTGATAAACGAAATACTATCATCCTTTGAGCCGTCATCAATGACAATGATTTCAAATTCTGTATCCGCGTTTTGAGCAGCAATAAAAACAGAAGGCAGGTATTTTTCTAGCAGATGCTTGCCATTATAGTTGGGTATTATGATAGAAACACTTTTCTGCATCTACTTTACAATTTTATAATTCCGATATTCGAACAAACGTATTCCTGTTAAATCTTCAATTTTTTGCAAAACTCTCCTGCGAAAATTCATTTTTGGAGTTTCCTGAGTTAAATCTTTTTCAAATTTCCAGTTTGCAGCAGCAATTCTTGCCTGCATTACTTTTGGATGGCTGCCTTTAAAATGAACTAAACGATCGGCATTGTGCATATCATAGGTTTCCTGCACGGGATAATGCTCTTCAATCCATTCTTCTGTTTGATAAAACTGATTAAAGTTCCGCACTTTACCTTGTAATCCTTTTGGTGGTTTAACCCAGCCATAATGATAAATGTAAGCATCAATTAGCTTAACCCTAAGCTTTCTGTCGTTAATTCTGAAGCCCTGCGCATCGCGGTAAGATTTTACCCCTGGTAAATTTTTTATAATCCGAACCTCTCTTCTATACCACCGTCTGGATTCAGCCAGATAGTCATAAGAAGCATAAAAATGTTTGTATTTTAAAAGTAAGGCCTCTACATTGCTGTTGTTAAGCTCTAGCTCCATTTCTTTTTTGATCAGGGGGAGATAATCTTCATGTATGGCTTCATCACCTTGAATATAGATCATCCAATCGGTATCTTTGCCTATTTCTGCTAAAGCTTTGTTGGTTTCATCAGCAAAAACACGACCGCCTTCCCTTATGTTGTCATCCCAAACGGTATCGATGGTCCTGATTTTAGGATCGATACTTTTAACCATTTCAGAAGTTTCATCAGATGAGTTGCCCAGTGCAACTATAAAATCATCGCACAAAGGTAATACTGAAAGTATGGCTTCTTTTGCTGGATAATCGTTTACAATTGCATTTCTTAAAAAGGTAAAACCGGTAACTTTCATTATGGGGATGCTTTGTAGCTGATAATTTTTGTTTATTTGTACAAAGATAGTTTTATTGATGAATACGCATCTATCCATTTTAAGCGAAGTAAAAGCCGGGAATTACAAGGTTTTGGCAAGAACATTAACTCTTGTTGAAAATAACATTACACCGGCTGACTCGATTTTAAGAGATTTAGATAGTCGGGTTAATGTGCCGGTTTTAGGCATTACCGGACCTCCAGGTGCCGGTAAAAGCACCCTGGTAAATGCAATTGTTGGTCATCTTGTTACGAAAGGAATGCGCATTGCTATATTGGCGATAGATCCTACGTCTCCATTTAATTTTGGTTCTTTGCTGGGTGATCGTATCCGTATGGCTGGTCAGTTTAACAATCCAAATGTTTTTATCCGTTCGTTAGCTACCCGGGGCGCTCTGGGGGGTATTTCAGCGAAAACTATCGAAATGGTTGATGTTTTAAAAGCTGCTGATTTTGATCTGATTATTGTAGAAACTGTTGGTGTTGGGCAATCGGAGGTAGAAATTGCCGGATTAGCAGATAAAACCATCGTGGTGCTGGTTCCCGAATCGGGTGATGAGGTGCAGAATATCAAATCTGGTTTGATGGAGATTGCCGATTGCTTTGTGATAAACAAGGCTGATAGAGAAGGTGCAGATGTTTTTGCCAATAATTTAAAGAAAATTGTTCATCAAGGCTCAAAGACTATCCCAATATTAAAAACAATCGCCGATAAAAATACAGGTATTGATGAACTCTGTGCTTGGATAATCAAGCCGCTTACCGCTGATCGTAACCGGAGGGCTTTTCTGTTTGCAGAGAAAGCCTGGAGACTCATTCAGCATGAAAAAATGAAGATTATTGATAAAAAAAGGCTGCTAGAAAAAGTTCAGGCAGCCTTAAAGCAAGATGATTTTAATATTTATCGTTTTGCCGATGAATTTATCAGTAATGGTTAACCTCTAAATTGTTGAAGCCGGTTAACTGAAAACAATCAACTGTAAATCTGATTAACTGTTCATAATGTTCTCAATTTCTTCAGCTTCTAGTGGGATATCGGCCATTAAATCTACATTTCCGCTTGCAGTGATCAGAATATTATTTTCTAAGCGGATACCCAAGCCTTCTTCTGGAATATAGATTCCTGGTTCAACAGTTAAAATATTGCCCACTGCAAATGGCGTGTATCTTCCGGCAAAGTCGTGTACATCAAGACCTAAATGGTGTGAATTGCCATGCATAAAGTATTTTTTATAAGCCGGCCACGCTGCTGTTTGGTTCTTCACGTCTGTTGTAGAAATAAGTCCAAGCTTAACCAGCTGCTCAGTCATAATTTCGCCAACCTGTTCGTGGTAGGTATTCCATATGGTTCCTTCGCCAATTAATTTAATCGACTCTTTCATTACATGCAATACTGCATTGTATACATCCTTTTGTCTTTGCGTAAAACGACCATTAACAGGGATGGAGCGGCTCATATCTGCATTGTAGTTGGCATATTCGGCACCAAAATCAAAAAGGATCACGTCCCCATCTTTACATTCTTGGTTATTATCATTGTAATGAAGAATATTGGCGTTGTGACCGGAAGCAATAATAGGGGTGTAGGCGTGACCTGTTCCACCCTGGCGGATAAATTCGTGGATAATTTCCGCTTCAATTTCATATTCTTTAACACCGGGCTTGGTAAATTTTAATACCCTGATAAAGGCATCGCGTGTTATTGCTGAAGCCTTTTTGGTCAGTTCGATTTCAACATCAGATTTAACGGCACGTAAATTTCGCATAATTGGTGCCGAACGTTCATAATGATGTAATGGATATTTCGCCCGCATTTTCTCAATGAAACGGATATCACGATAAGGAACTTCATGGGCATACCTATCATTTTCATTTGTATTTAAATAAATATGCTCAGCATAGTTAATTATGCTATGCAATATGTTATCAAAATCTTCTAGCCAATATACTGCTTGAATACCCGATGCAGCTTTAGCCTGCTCTTTAGTGTATTTGTATCCTTCCCAAACCTTAATGTAATCGTTAGTCTGTCTTAAAAACAGGACTTCTCTGTACAATGGATTAGGACAATCAGGAAATAATAGCAATATTGTTTGTTCTTGATCAATTCCTGATAAATAAAATAAATCAGGATTTTGCTTAAAAATAAAGTTCTGATCGCCACTTCTAGGAAATTCATCACTTGAATTGAATATAGCTAATGAATTGTTTTTTAGGTGTTTAGTGAATTTATTTCTGTTTAAAATAAATAATGATTGATCAATAGTAGGATATTTCATGAAAATGGTATTTTTATATGGGCAATGGCCAAATGTAATAAAATGATTAATTACTGTGAAGTTTGGAACGGAGTTTGTATAAAAGTTTGAAAATTTAAAATTTTGTTTAATTTTGGCATTACTAAAAAATTAATCAATTAAATTGTTTAACCCTTAAAAAAGAAAAAGATTATGAATTATTCTACTTTAAAGAAAAGTGTTGCGCTTTCTTTAGTGGCATTAACAGGAGTTGCTTCTCTTGCTGTCGCTCAAGATGCACCTGCAACAACTTCTGCTGTCAAGGTATTTGGCGGTAGAGGTCAGTACAGAACTTGGTCTATCGGTGTACATGGTGGTGTTTTAATGCCAGTTGTTGCTATCGGTGGTTCAAATGACTTTAACAAATGGGATGCTAACTTAGGTTACGGTTTAAACATCCGTAAACAATTAGGTCACTCATTCGGTTTAGAATTAAACGGAACTCGTGGTAAACTTTCAGGTACTAACGAAGGTATTTCTAACCCAGCTGTAAAAGACTTCGAAACTGAATTACAATATGCTGTAGATTTACGTGGTGTTGTAAATGTAGGTTCTATCGATTTCTTACGTCGTGAGAACTCAGTAGGTTTCTTCTTAACTGCTGGTGCTGGTTATATGGCTTATGCTCCAAAAATTACAACACAAAATGGTGTTATTGATTGGAAAGGTAAAGCTGTTGGTCCTGCAGATGACAGACATGATGCTAAAGACTACGTAAAAGGTTTCTACATTCCAGTTGGTGCTGGTGTTAAATTCAAAGTTTCTGAGCGTGTTAACTTTAACTTAGGTTACACAATGAACTTTGTTGATGCTGATAACTTAGATGGAGTTTATGCAAAAGGTCAAACTAAAGATAAATTCTCTTACGGTTATGCTGGTTTAGAATTCTCTTTAGGTTCTTCTGCTAAACCAAGTTTAGAGTGGACTAACCCATTAGCTACTATGTACGATGAGTTAAAAGATCCAACTTTACGTCAAGAAGTTGAAGCATTGAAAAACCGTGTTTCTGCTGTTGAGAAATCTGTTGAAGATTTGAAAAAAGATACTGACGGTGACGGTGTTGCTGATCAATTCGATAAATGCCCAGGAACTCCTGCAGGTACTGCTGTTGATGGTTCAGGTTGTCCTCTTCCAAAACCAGCTCCAGTTGATTCAATTCCTTCAAATGTAACTGGTTTCGAAAAAATCGGTTTCGATTTCAACTCTTCAGTTTTAAAAACTGAGTCTTACCCTACTTTAGATAAATTATCTTCAGTGTTACGTGAAAACGGTGGTAAAGTAACTGTAAACGGTTACGCTTCAAGCGAAGGTACTGCTGCATATAACTTGAAATTATCTAAAGACAGAGCTAACTCTGTTAAAACTTACTTAGTAAACTCTGGCGTTAACGCTAGTCAAGTTGCTACTAAAGGTAATGGCGAAGCTAATCCAATTGCTTCTAACGATACTGAAGAAGGTCGTATCCAAAACCGTCGTGTTGAAACTGCTAGAAACTAGTATTTCAATATAAGATTTAAAAAAGTCCTGATGAAAGTCAGGACTTTTTTTATGCCTTTTAATTTTCTGTGTTAAGCTTTTTAGCTAAGTTTGTGTTATGTACTTCTTTAGAAAAAAGGATCCGAACAGGCCAAATAACATCAACCTGAGAATTATGCATTTTATAAATGCATTGGCCATCTTAATTTTTCTTGCAGGCATCATCTACAAGCTAATCCAATGGCTTGCTAAATAACCCCAATTGTATGAAACAAATTATTAAAACAACCAATGCTCCAGCTCCAATTGGACCATATAGCCAAGCTGTACAAGCTGGAAACTTTTTATTCGTATCGGGCCAGGTAGCCATTAATCCAGAAAGCGGAGAATTAAATATTGGTAATATCGAAGAAGAGACGCACCAGGTAATGCGCAACCTTAAAGCTGTTTTGCTTGAAGCAGGTTTAACTTTCGATAACGTAGTAAAGTCTACCATCTTTTTAAGCGATATGGGTACCTTTGCTCAGGTAAACGAAGTTTACGGACAATACTTTACTGCTGATTTCCCGGCTCGCGAAACGGTTCAGGTTTCGGTATTACCTAAAAATGTTAACGTAGAAATCTCTGTAATTGCCATTGTAGGCTAATTTTGACAGATAGTAAAAGCAAATATTTTATAGCAGGCATTGTTCCTTACATTATCTGGGGAACAATGTCTATCCCTTTGCGTAACATAAAAGGTTTTCCGCCCCATGAAATTTTATACTACAGGATATTTATTTCCAATATCGTAGTTTGGGCAACCATTCTTTTATTCAGAAGGAAAGCATTAAAAAATGATTTGAGTTTCTTAAAATCATTAAGCGCCAGAAATAAAACCAAACTATTGCTGCTTACCCTAGTATCGTCGTTTCTGATTACGGGAAACTGGTTTACCTATATTTATGCCGTAAATAGCGTGAGTTTAAAAGCAGCAGCATTTGCTTATATGGTGTGCCCACTGTTAACTGCACTCTGTGGATTTATCATTTTAAAAGAGCAGTTAACCAAGGCTAAAATTATCGCCCTGATCATTGCATTTATAAGCATTATCCTATTGGCAACGGGCTCTTTACATGAAGTACTTTGGGCCGTTATCATCGCATCTTTTTATGCCATATATGTTATTGTGCTAAAAGTAATTAAAGATGTAGATAAGTTTAACTTTTTGGGCGTTCAGTTAATTTTATCAGGATTAATGATGCTGCCGTTGTATTTTCTTAATGCTGCGCCTTTTCCCACCGAAACCTTCTTTTGGGCGCATATATTTTTGATTGCCATTGTATTTACCATTATTCCACTCTTCCTAAATTCATATGCGCTGTTGGGCATGCCTTCGTCGGCCTTGGGTATTTTGATCTATTTAAACCCCATAGTTGCTTTTACCGTTGCATTTTTTTACTTTAAGGAGAAAATAGATCTGCACCAACTTTTCGCCTATTTGCTTTTGCTGCTATCGATCGTTATTTTTAATGCACAATTGCTAAAGAGTGTTGTTTACAAGAAACAGTAAAATATTTTGTTTAATTCGGTATTAGATACACCTGTTGAGTTTTTAAAAGGCGTTGGGCCTAGCCGTGCTGATGTTTTAAAAAAGGATCTCGGCCTGTTCACTTATCAGGATATGCTGGCGCATTATCCCTTCAGGTATATCGACCGTACAAAATACTTCAAGATTAACCAGATCAACACTGATTCGCAGTATATCCAGATTATCGGGCGTGTGATCAGCAAAAAAGTAATTGGAGATAAAAGAGCAAAACGTATAGTTGCTGTTTTTAAAGATGAAACAGGCATTATGGAATTGGTTTGGTTCCAGAGCCTAAAATGGGTTGATGATAATATCACTGTTGGCACTGCTTACGTGGCCTTTGGGAAACCAACCATCTTTAACGGAACCTTTAGCATCTCGCACCCAGAAATGGAGTTGTATCAGCGCAAACAAGTGGGGCGTGGGAATCTAACCTTACAGCCGGTTTATAACTCAACAGAGAAACTTAAAAAGTTTAATTTCGATTCAAAAGGCTTACAACGTTTAATTGCCGGCTTATTGGATCAGATTATTCCCCAGGTTCCAGAGAATTTACCACAATACATCATTGACAAGTATCAGCTGCCAGATAAAAGATTAGCTTTGCTGAATATTCATTTCCCTAAAAATCAGAAGGATTTAAACGCTGCAGAAAGACGCCTTAAATTTGAAGAATTATTCTTTATTCAGTTACAGCTTTTGCACAATAAGCACTTACGCCAGTTAAAATTTAAAGGTGTAACTTTTGAAAAGGTTGGCGAAAAAGTAAACCGCTTTTATAATGAGTTTTTGCCTTTCGAATTAACCAATGCACAAAAGCGGGTGATCAAAGAAATTAGGATAGATACACAACGTGGTGTGCAAATGAACCGGCTTGTTCAGGGTGACGTAGGAAGCGGTAAAACTGCGGTTGCATTGATGAGTATGCTTTTGGCAAATGATAACGGCTACCAGGCTTGTATGATGGCTCCAACGGAAATTTTAGCCCGTCAGCACTATGCCTCTATTACAGAACTTGTAACCAACGACCTGGTGCGTGTTGCTATCCTTACAGGAAATACCAAAAAAAAGGAGCGTACTGTTTTGCATGAGCAATTGGAGAATGGAGAAATCGATATTCTGATCGGAACACATGCCCTGATTGAAGATAAGGTTCAGTTTAAAAATTTAGGACTGGTTGTGATTGATGAGCAACATCGCTTTGGTGTGGAACAACGGGCTAAGCTTTGGCGAAAAAATATCATTCCTCCACATATCCTGGTAATGACCGCTACACCAATTCCGCGCACTTTGGCCATGACCTTATATGGCGATCTTGATGTTTCGATCATTGACGAATTACCTGCCGGAAGAAAGCCTATAGAAACCAAACACCTTTTTGAAGGTCAACGCCTTAGGATGTTCGGTTTTATGAAGCAGGAAATTGCTAAAGGCAGACAGGTTTATATTGTTTATCCTTTAATTAAAGAAAGCGAGAAATTAGATCTTTTGCATCTTGAGGCTGGAATTGAGCAACTGAGTTATCAGTTTCCAAGACCCGATTACCAAATGAGTATTGTACATGGACAAATGCCCAATGTTGATAAACAATTCGAAATGCAGCAGTTTATTGATGGTAAAAGCCAGATTATGGTAGCCACTACCGTAATAGAGGTGGGTGTAAACGTACCTAATGCCTCGGTAATGGTGATTGAAAATGCCGAACGGTTTGGACTTTCACAACTCCATCAGTTGCGTGGTAGAGTAGGTCGTGGTGCAGAACAGTCTTTCTGTATATTAATGAGCGGGAATAAACTGAGTAAAGAAGGTAAGATTCGTTTGGAAACAATGGTAAGAACCAACAACGGCTTTGAAATATCAGAAATAGATTTACAGTTACGCGGCCCTGGCGATATTACAGGAACTCAGCAAAGCGGTGTTTTAGATCTGAAGCTTGCCGACCTGGCCAAAGACCAGATTATTTTGTCTGAAGCACGTAATACAGTAATCGCACTTTTTGAAGACGATCCGCAGCTGGCAAAGCCCGAAAATGCAATCTTAAAAGCTTACCTGCAAAAATTAGAAAGAGGCATTTCTTTCGACAAGATAAGCTAATCTTGTATGGAGTTAAATTTGTTTCTAATCATTTGAACTTCCTTCTTCCCATACTCCGCAATAATATTTAGTGCTGTATTATTAGTGCTACTTTGTGTCGTTTGTAATTGTTTTTTTACGAGTCAGCCCCTTATAATTATTATTATACCCCCTTTTTTTTAACTCCTAATATTTCTATCTTGCGTGTAACCAAATGTGAACCGTAACGTCGGCAAGTCCAAAATTAGGTACACCGTACCTTATAGTTTTCAATTCAAAAAATGAATTTTGAACTAATTAAAGCCGATTTCACATGGTTAACAATGATATATTAGCGTAATTAGAAGGGAGCCTTAATTTTTTTGATGTTAAGTGGTGTAAGCAATTATGTCGATAAGTCATATTTAATTGATTTGTGTAATGACAGTTCGATATTACTTATGAGTATTAAATTATAATACAATTATTATCTAACCAAAAATAAATTGAAAACTATGAAAAAAAATCTATGGAAGACTTTTGCCAGAAGTAGCATGTTTCTTGTTTGCGGTGGTTGTCTCGTTTTTTCCCCGTTTACCAGCATGTCTGCTAAAGCATCATTGCACGAAAAAGAACCCTTTGATTTTTACAGACCTCCGCTTGAGGATATTATTGTGAAGGGACAGGTTACCGATGCTAAAGGACCAATCCCTGGAGTAAGTGTTAAATTAAAAGGAGGGGCTGCAACTACAGTAACAGATGCTTCCGGAAAATTTAGCATAAAAGTACCCGAAGATGCTACTTTAGTATTTACCTATGTAGGTTATGTAGATCAGGAGATCCAGGTAAAGAACCAAACCAATATTAATGTCCGTTTATTAGAAAACAACCAAAACTTATCTGAAGTAGTAGTAGTAGGCTATGGAACCCAAAAAAAGGCAGTTGTGTCTGGTGCTGTAGCATCGGTTAAAGGTACAGAACTGGCCAAATCATCTTCGGTAAACTTAACCAATTCGTTGGCTGGTCGTTTGCCCGGCGTTACGGCACTGCAAGGAAGCGGGGAGCCGGGATACGATGGCTCGACGATCCGGATTCGCGGTATAAATTCACTTGGTAATAATAATGCCTTAATTGTAATCGATGGAATACCTAACCGGGCAGGCGGGATCGAGCGGCTAAATCCGAACGATATAGAAAGTGTATCGGTGCTAAAGGATGCATCTGCAGCTATTTATGGCTCACAGGCTGCAAATGGAGTAATCCTCATCACTACTAAATTAGGAAAATCGGGGAAACCACAATTTTCTTACGATTTTAGTTATGGCCTACAACAGCCTACACGCATACCTAAAATGGCCAATTCCACTCAATATGCTGAGATTTTAAATGAACTGAATATTTTCGGCTCTGATCTTAATCCAAATGAATGGGCGGCAGCATGGAATAGTTTCAAAACAACAGGGACTTATTTATCTACCGGCGGTAAAACGATTAATGCAGCTTACAAGCCAGATGAAATCCGGAAATTCGGAGATGGCTCAGATCCTTTAAGGTATCCCAATACGGATTGGTTTAAAACTACTTTCCAAAATTGGTCTCCTCAGCAAAGACATAACGTTCAGATTAATGGAGGTAGCGAAAATGTGAAATATTTGCTTTCACTAGGCTATCTCGATCAGGATGGCTATTATAAAAACTCTGCCACAGGTTATCAGCAGTATGATATGCGTTTTAACCTGGAAGCAAAATTAAGTAAGTATATTACTACAACATTGGGGGTAAGTGCGAGAGAGGAAGATCGTAATTTCCCAACGGTTTCAGCAGGTGATATCTTTAGATTCTTAATGCGGGGAAGGCCTAATGAGATAGCCATATGGCCTAACGGGTTGCCTGGTAGGGATATTGAATATGGCTATAATCCGGTGGTTTCTACTACAGACTTAACGGGAACTAATAAAGATGTAAGGGATTACTTTCAAACTACAGGTAAAGTAGAAATTAAAATTCCCGGTGTTGATGGATTAAAGGTAACCGGTACAGCTGCAATTGATAAATATTCCGGCAGGCAAAAAAACTGGCAATTGCCCTGGACACTTTACGATTGGGACAAGAAAACGTTTGCAGCCGATGGTGTAACACCAGTGCTTGCAGGTACGGTGCGCTCTCAATACACCGATCCAAGGCTTAGGGAAACTGCAGGTGGACAATTGGCCATAAACTTAACCGGAATGGTTAACTATGATAAAAAGATTAGCGATCATACTATCGGTTTAATGGCCGGTGTAACGCGCGAAACGGTTAACAATGACGGTTTTACTGCGTTTAGAAGGTACTTTATATCATCATCTGTTCAAGAATTACTTGCAGGTGATGAAAGAGAGCAATCATTAGGCAATAATCCTGGTGATCCGAATAATTTATTTAAAAGAGCACGGTTAAGCTATTTTGGTAGGGCGGGCTATAATTATAAAGAAAAATACCTTGCCGAATTTTTGTGGAGGGTAGATGGATCTTATATCTTTCCAACAGATAGACGTTTCGGTTTCTTCCCAGGGGTATCAGTAGGTTGGCGCTTATCTGAAGAACCGTTTTTTAAAGACAATGTTAAATTCGTCAACAATTTGAAGCTAAGGGCTTCATGGGGGCAAATGGGAGCTGAAGCCTATTTCGGAGATGCTTTGCAAGAATATCAATACCTTAGTTTAATGAATTTTGGTACTTATACCTTTAATGATCTGGTAACCAAAACCTTAACTGAAGGTAAGGTGCCTAATTTTGATTTTGGATGGGAAGTAGCAAATAATACCAATATTGGTTTAGATGCATCCTTTTTAAATAATAAATTGTCGTTAGAGTTCGATTACTTCTATAATAAGCGTACAAATATTCTGATCAGTAGAGGGAGTTCAGTGCCAGAAAGTTCTGGTATTACCGATCGCTTACCACCAGTTAACTTAGGGAAAGTAAACAACAAGGGTTTCGAATTTAAATTAAGTTATAACGACCAGGTTGGCGATTTAAATTTTGGTGTGAGTGTAAACGGTGGCTATGCCAAGAATAAAATCATCTTCTGGGATGAAACCCCTGGCGCTCCAGAATGGCAGCGTTCTACAGGTAGGGTAACTAACTCGTGGTTGGTGTACGATTATGATGGTGTTTTTAAAGATCAGGCAGAAATTAGTGCCAATAAACTTAATTATAGTGCGCTTACCAACAACCTGCGTCCGGGCGATATGAAATTTAAAGATATTAACGGCGACGGTAAAATTAATGCAGATGATAAAATCCGCTTAGATAAAAACGGTACACCAACCTTTACGGGCGGTGTAAATTTTAATGTTCAATACAAAGGATTTGACTTATCAGTACTTATTCAAGGAGCAACCGGCGGGATGCAGATTGTTGGTTTAACAGAATCGGGAGATATTGGTAACTTCCTGGAGTGGTCATACCTGAACCGCTGGAGTATCGATAATCCAAGTTCGGTAAACCCACGCTTATCAAACAGGGGTGCTACCTATTATACCGATAGCAATAATGCATTAAACAATACCTATTGGTTAAGAAGCAATAACTACATCAGGCTTAAGAATGTAGAGTTAGGTTATACATTACCAACCACATGGGTTGAAAAAGTTGGGTTAAATAGTGTAAGGGTATATACAAATGGCCTCAATTTGGCTACGCTTGATAAAATCAAGATATGGGACCCGGAATCTACCAATACAAGTGGACAATACTATCCACAAGCTAGGGTAATTAATATGGGTATTAAAGCCACTTTTTAACAATGTATAGCTGTTTATCAATTACAAAGAAGAATATGAAAACAATAATTCAAAATAAAAATCTATATCTTTTGGTTTTTATCACCTTTTTTGCATTTGGGTGTAAAAAAGACTTTTTAAATGTAGATTCGCCGAGCCAGGTGCCTGCCGAGTCGGTATGGAAAGATCCCGCAACGGCGCAGGCATTTGTGAACGATATTTACAACGGATTGGGTAATGGTGGGTTTTCTGAGGAAATGCTCGCATCGGTTTCTGATGAGGCTTTGTTTACGCATCCTACCAGGGGGATAGATCTGGTTAACAATGCTACCATTAATCCTTCCACTTTGGGCTGGGTAAATGATACCTGGGCTTATAAACAGATGTATAACCGCATCAGAGCCTGTAACATCACTATTGAAAAAATAACCAGTGGCGATAATGACCTTACCAGCCAATCATTAAAAGATCAGTTATTGGGCGAAGCATATTTTTTACGTGCTTATTTTTATCAGCAATTATTGCGTTACTATGGAGCCGTTCCGATTGTAACAAAAATTTATGTGCTCGATGATAACTATAACATAAAGCGCAACACCTATGAGGAGTGTGTAAATTTTATCGTAAAAGATTGCGATGAATCCAATAGATTATTAACCGGTAAAAACATGGAGAAGGGTCGTACAACTGCATTAGCAGCACTGGCATTAAAATCCAGGGTGTTAATTTATGCCGCTAGCGATTTGCATGACAGGGCTAAACTAAATGCTAAAATTAGCGGAATAACTCCTCAAAAATTAGACTTCCTGAGCTATGCGAGTGGCAATCAGGCAGATCGATACAGATTAGCTCAAACTGCTGCAAAAGCAGTTATTGATTTGGCTACAGGTTATAAATTAAATCTTTCTGCACCGGCTACTTCTGAAGAGGGAAGGTTAAACTATAAAAGTATTGCAATGGGTGGTGCCAGTAAAGCCCCTGGTGTTGATGCTACTGCGGCTTCAGAATTAATTTTTGCACGTTATTTCATTGTTCAGAACAATATTAAGCATGCACAGCAAAATGGCCCTAACGGGTACCATAACTGGGCCGGTAACACGCCAATAGGTTTATTGGTTGATGATTATGAAATGAAAGATGGCTCTAAGTTTAGTTGGACAAACCCAGCACAAAAAGCTGAACCTTATCAAAATAGAGATCCACGCTTTTACGCGACTATTTTATATGATGGTGCCGGTTGGAAACCCCGCGATAAAGTTTCAGGTAACGTTGATCCAGCTAGTCAGATTCAAACGGGGGTATATGATCTGTTGGATGACAAAAACAATAAGTTTGATTTTAAAGGCCTTGATACAAGGGCAAGCTCTATTGAAAACTGGAACGGCAGCTGGACAGGCTATTACTATCATAAATTTATCGATCCAGATCCAGCTATTGTAGATGCCTCCATGTCGCAAAATGTGCCTTGGCCTTTCTTTAGGTATACCGAAGCGGTATTTAATTATATCGAAGCGAGTATTGAGCTTGGCGAACTGGGCAATGCTACAAACTGGTTAAATAAAATCCGTTTTAGGGCAGGTATGCCTGCGGTTACCGCAACAGATCAGGCTGGGCTTAGAGAGGTATACCGTCATGAGCGCCGTATAGAAATGGCCTATGAAGAACAACGTTATCACGATACACGCAGGTGGTTAATTGCTGGCGAAACGCTGGGCAGAAAGGTTACTTATATTAAAGTTACCGGTAAATTTAAACCAGGCAAAACGATGTCTGCTCCTTACCATTACGATAATACCATTTACGATTACACTTATAGTCCGGTAGAGGAGAATGCCCAAGAGAACAGGAGCTGGAACGATAAACTTTATTTCAGGCCATTTAGCCGCGATGAAGTAAACAAAAATAATTTACTAGAACAAAACCCCGGTTACTAAGCTAACCATTTCTAAAAACCCGATGGATAATATTATTCATCGGGTTTTTTATGCAATAATATTTAGGATCACCGATCTCAAATTTTTACTTTTCAATAGAAAAACAGGTAAGCTTAAGCCTTTAGCTATTCCCATATTTAATTTTCAAAGTGTAGTTTTGTAAATAAACTTTTTTCTGTGGCAGATTCAGACCCCAACACCGTTATTGTAAAACCAGATCCATTCGCAGCCCTGCGATATAAAGAATTTAGATCATTCTTAGGCATGCGGTTCTTTTTTACGCTTGCTTACCAAATGCAGGCTGTTGTTATTGGCTATCATATTTACGATTTAACACACGATCCGTTAAAACTAGGTTTGGTTGGTTTGTGTGAAGCTATTCCAGCTATTGGGATCGCACTATACGGTGGTTATATTGCCGATAAAAGCGAAAAACGCGGGTTGTTAATTAAGATATTTTCAGGTGTTTGGTTGGCCTCTGTTTTAATGCTGATTATTACCAGTAGATATCTTCACCTTAAAGAAGACCTCGTTGTACTTATCATGTATGGTTTGGTTTTTTGCATTGGCTTAGCCAGAGGTTTTTTTGGCCCGGCCACATTTTCTTTAATGGCCAAAATCGTACCTAAAGAGTTGTATCCAAACTCGAGTACCTGGAACAGTAGCAGCTGGCAACTGGCCACCATTATTGGTCCCTTAGCTGGGGGCTTGGTAAATTGGTTATGGGGAATTACGGCCGCATACAGCGTAATTGTAGGTCTCGTTACCATATCCTTAATCTGCATATTTACCTTTAAAAAGCACCCCGCCACCTATGTGCCAACCCAAAATATATTCCATAGTTTAAAAGAAGGAATCCAGTTTGTTTTTAAAACCAAAATGATGGTATGGGCCATGAGTTTAGATCTGTTTTCAGTTTTTTTTGGTGGTGCTGTAGCTTTGTTGCCCATGTTTGCTAAAGATATTTTTCACTTAGGATCTTTTGGACTAGGCATGATGCGTGGTGCAGCATCTTCGGGCGCCGTCATTACCATGTTGGCCATGACCCGCTTTTCGCCAATGGGAAAACCCTGGCGCAACCTGTTAATAGCCGTAACTGGATTTGGCCTCAGCATAATTTGCTACGGTTTATCTAAAAATTTCTATTTAACATTATTCTTTTTATTCCTGGAAGGATCATTTGATAGTGTAAGTGTAATCATCAGACAAACAATTATGCAATTACTTACCCCTGATGATATGCGCGGACGAGTTTCAGCAGTAAACAGCATGTTCATTGGTTCATCAAATGAGATTGGCGAATTCGAGTCGGGTTTAACGGCTAAGCTGATGAACCTGGTTCCGGCGGTTGTATTTGGAGGGAGTATGACGATCGCCATTGCGGGTATTACCTGGCTTAAAACACGATCATTAACTAAGTTAAGTTTACAGGATATTAATGAGCAGACCACTAAAACCCTTTAGTCGTTTCGTCATCTTGATCTGACAGCTATCATTTTAGTTCAGCGTCTATCATGCTGTAAAAATGGCTTTGATATTAAGGTATTTAACGACCAACAAACGCGTTTTTTAGAATATTTGGACATGCCCCTAATCCCGATGAATCGGGAAAGGGTCGGGCTATTCGCTGCAATCTTTTTGAAGAAAAATCAAAAAAGGATTTCCACTGCTATCCCTCATGCAAAACCCATAGCAATAAAAAATCGCTATGTGGAGTTGTCAACTTTAAAAATCAGTTTGCCAGAAAGTTGACAACTCTTGAATTCAATGATAAATTAACTATTTATTGTGCCTTTGCGTCTTGGTGTGAAAAAAGGTTCGTGAAGACACGAACCACGGCGAAAATTAAAACTTCTTATTCTTACCCCAGATTAGATAAATAATGGAACCTAAAAAGGGGGCAAGCAGGATAATGATAAACCAAAGTACTTTTACTGTGAAACCAATGCTGTTGTTTCTCGATATATGGTACAATGCGGTTAATATTAGGGCCAGCCATAATATGGCTGCAATAATAATGATAATTGCGATCTGGTTGCTTTCTACTTGTGCTAGTAACATAATAAAGATGTTGTTCCTTTAAGCTTCAACAACTCTTTCGCCAATTTGTTGGCGCCACATGGCCTGATATAAACCATTTTGTGCAATTAGCTCTTCATGTCTTCCCTGCTCAATGATATGGCCTTTCTCTAAAACATAAATTTTATCGGCATGTTTTATGGTCGATAAACGGTGGGCAATCAAAATGGTAATGTGATCGGTTAAATCTGATACTGAACGGATGGTTTTGGTTATTTCTTCTTCCGTAATCGAATCTAGCGATGAGGTAGCCTCATCAAAAACCAAAATATCTGGACGGCGAAGTAATGCCCTCGCAATTGATAAACGTTGTTTTTCTCCTCCCGAGACTTTAACGCCACCCTCGCCAATTAACGAATCCAAACCTTTATCCGCGCGGGCCAGCAAAGTTTGACAGGCTGCCTGGTTCAACACTTTATAACACTCTTCGTCGGTTGCATTGGGGTTAACAAACAGCAGGTTTTCTCTTATCGTACCAGAGAACAATTGTGTGTCTTGCGTTACGAAACCGATTTTCTCCCGTAAGGCATCAAGATCGATATCGTTACTTGGAATACCATTGTATAAAATCTCACCGTCTTTTGCCGGATATAAACCCACCAATAGTTTTACCAGTGTGCTTTTTCCAGAACCCGATGGACCAACAAATGCAATGGTTTGCCCGTGATGGGTTTTGAAGGAAATATTCTCCAATGCATTTCTATTGGCTGTTAGGTGTTTGAAGCCCACATTATTAAAGGTTAAATCCTTAATTTTTGCTATAGAAGTTGGATTCTCAGGTTTTTTATCAATTGGTGTACTTAAAATCTTTTTAAAGTTACCTAATGAAACTTCTGCCTCACGCCAGGTTAAAATCACATTGCCCAGCTCTTGTAACGGTCCGAAAAGGAAGAACGAGTAAAAAAGGAATGAGAAATACTGCCCGGCAGAAATTGTATTGTCGAAAATAAGGAGCAGTAAAACCAGTACCATCGTGCTACGCACAAGGTTAACTGTAGTACCCTGAACGAAACTCATACTGCGCACATATTTCACTTTTTTAAGTTCTAAGCCCAAAATTTTGTATGTGGTTTTGTTCAGCCGGTCAATTTCCTGATCGGCCAAACCTAAACTCTTAACCAGTTCGATGTTCCTTAACGATTCGGTGGTAGAACCTGCCAAAGCTGTGGTTTCGCCAACGATAGAACGTTGGATGGTTTTAATTTTGCGACTTAAAAACCAGCTTACGAAACTGATGATCGGGATAGCTGAAAAATAAACTAAGGTAACTTTGTAGCTTACCGAAACCGAATACACGATAACGAAAATCATTCCAATTAAACTCACAAAAAGGATACTGATAAAGGCAGTAATAAATTTCTCCGAATCCAGACGTACTTTTTGTAAAATACCCAGGGTTTCTCCGCTACGTTGATCTTCGAAAACCTGATAAGGCAGTTTTAGAGAATGTTGCAAACCATCGGCATACATTTTTGCACCAACTTTTTGAACAATCACACTGGTGAAATAATCCTGAAAGTTTTTAGCGATACGCGAAACCATGGCTGCCCCAATAGCCAACCCGATTAAACCCAGCGAACCCCAAAGGTATTGGGCGTAGGTGAGTGTATCTTTTTTATTGATAAAACGGTCTAAAATCCGACCAGTGATGTATGGATCTAAAAGTGAAAAACCAATATTTATGCCTGCCAGCAATAACGCTAAGGCCACAATCCACTTGTGGTTTTTCAGGTAGTTAAGTAATAATCCCATTAAGTTTTGTTGTTTGTTAATGCAAACATAAAAAAAGGGAACGGATAAAAATCCATTCCCTTTTTTTATGACTTTAAGCTAAGAAACTTAGCTAAATCTTATTTTAGAATCCGTAACGTAAACCAATTTGTATCTGCCAAGGGTTACCCGATGGCGTAACAATACCAGTGTTATTTACGCGGTAAGTATAAGCTTTGTTTGTAGCATCGAATGCGCTAACGGCATATAAAGCCTGGTTGCCCAAAGTTTCATTTACACCCCATTTTTTGTTAAGTAGGTTTGCAAAATTAAACACATCGCCTGAGAATTCAATACTATGCTTTTTATTCAATTGTAGTTGATAGCTTAATTTTAAATCAACAATACCAAAAAAGTCATTTACTCCGCCATTTCGCTCTGCTATCTGACCAGAATATTTATTGATATAATCTTTTAAACTTTGGCTTGCAGCTGGATTATCTAATAATGCCTGTAAGCCTGTCCGAATATTTGCAGGAATATTCTGATTGTTTCTATCGAATACAAAAGCTAAATCATTTGTGGCCACAAAATCTCCATTAATATTGCCGCCAGCTAATAAGCTATATCGTGTTCCACCAATACCAGAGTAACGAACACCTAATCTAAAGCCATAAAAACTTGGGGACGTTCCGTAAATAACAACCTTATTGCGGAATTGATTATCTGAGTAAGACATTTTGCTCAAATCTCTTGGATCATCTTTAACAGGTAGAGATAAAGTAGCAGAGTTTGCCACGTTGCCATTATACGATGTATTATCTTTTGTGTCGTTATAAGTATAACTTGCAGAGATTTCTCCATCTTTAAAATAATTCCAGGTCGCATCTAAAACTATAGCGAATTGATTTACCTTACCTTTACTATTTAATTCTAACACACGGCCAAACTGATTAGTTAAACGACCACCTTTCCAATCGGCAACGCCATTACTTGCTGTGATACTTGAAGTTGGTACAAATACACCACGGTTACCTTCATTAGGAAGGGTAAAGAATGGATTTGCCGCCATATTTTTGTCAACATACATGTAGTTGTTACGTCCGAATGTTGCGTAACCCGTAATCCCAACCTTAAATTTATCGGTAATTAATTTACTGTATGATAAGTTGGCTTTATAAACCACTGGGATTTTTGCATCTTCTGCATAAGTATTGATAGTTGGTACCTGTAAAGCACTTAATGAAGGTGTAGCAACAGTACCATTTCTATAACCTATAAAGTCTGGTTTTGGTACATCTGTGCCAAAAACGTCAACTGTTGCTAAATGTTTACCGTCAAAGGTTAAGTTATTAATGGTTACATAATTGTTAATATCCGAGCCGAAAATACCTGCTCCGAAACGAACAAAGTCTGTTCGGTTTTCATTAATATCCCAATTAAATTGAATTCTTGGCTGAATTAAAAATTGTTTTAACTCATGGTCTGTTCTTACACCAATAGCGTCAAATAGTTGCTGATTAAGTGGTGATTTTGGATAAGTACTGTAATCAATGCGTAAACCACCTATAAAATCTAAACCTTTTGCTAATTTAGTCTGCATTTGGCCGTAAATAGCGGCGTTCCAAATGTCTGCTTTAACAGTTGGGTCTGCAACTAAAGGTACTTCACGATAAAATCTGTTTGGAGCAAGGTTATTAAAGTTTGTAATCGCCGGAACTTCGATCTTTTTTGTAGGGTCATTTGGAAAAGCAGGATCTTGAATCTGAGAAGTAGAATACTCGAAACGACCATTAACTTCACTGCCATAAAGAGATTTTGCATTAGTATACATCACGTCAACACCAAACGTATAT
This sequence comes from Pedobacter sp. R-06, assembly GCF_049913135.1. Classification (NCBI taxonomy): domain Bacteria; kingdom Pseudomonadati; phylum Bacteroidota; class Sphingobacteriia; order Sphingobacteriales; family Sphingobacteriaceae; genus Pedobacter; species Pedobacter sp. R-06. The sequence goes on from NZ_CP183977.1 coordinate 6,142,803, forward strand.
TTAACTTTATCCGTATTATAATAAAAATTATCTACCAATTGAAAAACATTATTGGTAAAACCTTCCTGTCCGAAACGGTGACCGCCAATTTGTATTGCAGTAGAGATCCCCTTTGTGCCATCAGCAAGGTCGGATTTTATATTTCCTACAATTGCTCTTGGAATGGCACCTGTTAATTCATCATTTTGCGTACTCGCCTGGAAAGTATATAAATGTTGTATTTTTAATTCGTTAGTGATTTTGCTGCTTATGGTTGAACGTAAAGTTGCCAATAAATTATTGTCAACATTTTTATCGTTACCATAGCTTTCGTAGAAATTTATCGCTGTATTATCTGCCAAACCTAATGGATTTCTATCGTTTGTATAATTATCACGAATGGTTAATAAATTTCTATCATTAATTTGCCAATCTATACGGGCAAATGCAGCATCCGAACCACGCTTTTTGTCGAAAGAACCATATTGAGGTGTATTTGCTACTCCATATTTAGTACGGGCAACATCTAAAAACTGTGCTAAAGTACTATTAGTGATTCTGAAACGTGCTTCATCAGCGGGGCCATTAACATCGGCAATAATTAACGGGCGAGCATCTTTCTGATGATCTAAACCAACAAAATAATGTAATTTATCCTTAATAATTGGGCCACCTAAAGTAAAACCGTATTGATACGTAGAGAAATCGTTGTCACGTTTTACTCCTCTAATATCATAACGGCTGGCTAACCAATCTGCACGGCCATAACCAAAAGCACTTCCGCTTAATGTATTTGTACCCGATTTGGTTACAGCGGTTACTGTACCGCCTCCGGCTCTGCCTAATGTAACATCATATTGATTGGTTACTACCTTAAACTCGCGAACTGCCTCAATAGAAATAGAATATGGCGCACCACTACGACTCGTAGTACTACCAGCTGATGTGGGGTTTTTAGCATTCATTCCATCAATGGTATAATTCGTAGAAGAACCTAACTGCCCCGAAATATTTCCGCCACGGCTTAAAGGAGATAAATCCATTAAGTTGGAAAAATTACGCCCGTTTACAGGTAACTGGTTCATTGTTTTAGCCGAAATTTCTGTAGAAGCGCCAAAGTTTTGAACTTTGTTCCTCAAACCCGAAGCCACAACCTGTACCGCGTCTAAATCCTGCGAGGCTTCCTGCATGGCAATGTTTACCTTAACTACATCGCCAAGGTTTAACATATAACCATTTCTGGTCTGCTCGCCAAAGCCTACATATAGGGCTTTTACCGAGTAAGGGCCACCCAAAGGAAGCTCTTTAAAAGTATACTCGCCCTGGGCATTGGTAGATGTTTTAGTCGTGAAACCTGTTGAATTGTTTCTGATCTGCACGGAAACCCCGGGAATAGGTTTCTTTTGTTGATCGGTGATTACACCCGAAATTGATGCCTGGGTTGTTTGTGCAATTGCCGAATCGTTGGCAAAGCAAAACAGCAACAATACCGCAATAAGTAAATTTTTCATCATCATTTGTTTTTTTAAAGGATTATGAAGCCTGCCTGAGGTTTTGTGTGTACCCTAGCAGGTTTCATTATGATTAGTTTTCTGATTTTTTATGATGACAAAGATGTTAATGTGCTGTTAACTGAATTCTGATTTAATATTAATAATAAGTTTAGTAATTGATGGTTTTTAAGCCTGATGTTAAAATAAAAAACGGCCAATAAATTAATATTGGCCGTTTGTGTTAAACTAGTGTTAACTTATTTCTTCTCGGCAGTATATTTATCGCTGAATTTTTTATCCAACTGTTTATGTAAATTATCCAGGTTAATGTCTCTCCCTTGAATAAATGCCTGCTCCACTTTGTTGGTGCGCATATCTAATGCATCGCCAGCTGAAATAAAGAAAGTAGCATCTTTGCCAGTCTCAATACTACCTGTGGTTTTATCAACACCCATCGCTTTGGCCGCATTTAGGGTGATGGTTGATATTGCTTTTTCTTTATCCAGGCCCCAGGCCGTAACCGTACCCGCCATAAAAGGCAGGTTGCGCTGTTGCCAGTAACCATCAATACTCAATACCACATTTAAGCCTGCATTGGCCAATACTGCAGCATTTTTATAAGGCATATTTACATCGTCATCATTGTTGTTGGGTAAGGCATGTGGCTGTTTCACCACCAGGGTAATGTTGTTTTCTTTAAGGAAATCGATAATCAGGTAAGCTTCATCAGCACCTGTAATTACCGGGGTGATGCCAAATTTCTTAGCGAAATTAACTGCTGCAACAATATCCTTCTGACTATCGGCTGCGATGAATAATTTTTCGTTGCCAGCGAATACTTTTTTCATCGCTTCGAATCGGGTATTAATTACTTCTGGTTTGCCCATTTCAGAATAGGCTTTTGCCTCAGCAAAGAAAGAAGTTAACTGTGCAATGGCCGCTTGTGTACGTTCGGCTAAGCTTTCTGGCGATTGCTGAGGCCTGCCGAAACCACCAAATCCACCTCTAAAACGCGGTGTAACCGGCCAGGTCATGTGCATGGCATCGTCGGTTTTAAGTGCTGCATCTTCCCAGTTCCAGGCGTCGAGCTGAACAACAGACGAACTGCCCGAAACCGTACCGCCCTGAGGTGTTGGTTGTGCGATTAATATACCGTTACTACGCAAAGTGGCCGGAACTTTCGAATCGGTATTGTAAGCAACGATTGAGCGGATGTGTGAATTAAAATCGCCTATTTCCTGAAAATCTAAGGTTGCTTTCACGGCTTCAATTTCAGTTAATCCCAAATTGGTAGTTGCGGCAATAAAGCCAGGGTAAATGTGTTTGGCTGTAGCTACAATGCGCATTACATCATCCTGTGGTACCTGGCCGTTGGCAGTAACTGAAATAATTTTTCCATTGCCAAAAAGTATGGTGCCGTTTTCGATCACTGTTCCATTGCCAACATGTACGGTTGCACCTGTTATGGCGATGGTTTTGCTTTGTTTTTTAGCTGGCGATATGTTTGCCTGCGCAAAACACATCAGGCTTGTTGCCGATAAAGCCAGACTGAATAAATATTGTTTAGTGTGCATGTTCTTTCTCGGTTAATTCTGCTGAATAGTTTTCTAAAGTTTCGCAATTGTACAGGCGTGGTGCATCACCTAATGGACGTTGTGTACGTCCACCTTTGCTTTTACTCTCTAACATCTTTTGGATCAGACGTGCTTTTTCTGTCTGCTGGGTTTTGATTACCTGAGCATCTTTCTCGATATCCCAATAAGCAATGCCATCCACAAAAGTTTTCTCTGCCCTGGCATAGATAGAAAGTGGATTGGCAGTCCAGATTACCACATCGGCATCTTTACCTGTTTTTAAACTGCCCACCTTATCATCAATGTGCAGCATTTTTGCCGGGTTTAAGGTTACAAACTTAAAAGCATCTTCTTCCGGAACGTTACCGTATAAAACAGATTTTCCTGCTTCCTGGTTTAAGTGACGGGCCATTTCTGCATCATCAGAGTTGAAAGCCGTAGTTACACCAACATTATGCATGATTTTTCCATTGTAAGGGATGGCTTCGGCCACTTCATTTTTATACGCCCACCAATCGGAGAAGGTAGAGCCTGCAATGCCATGCGCCTTCATTTTATCGGCTACCTTATAGCCTTCTAAAATGTGCGTAAAGGTATTGATCTTGAATCCTAAGCTATCAGCTACATGAATTAACATATTGATCTCGCTCTGCACATAAGAATGGCAGGTAATGAAACGTTTGTTGTTCAGAATCTCAACAATAGCATCCAATTCTAAATCTTTACGTACACTGTTACCTTTTACTGATAGAGCTTTCTCATATTCTTTTGCACGGGTAAACTCATCCACAAAAGTTTGCTCAACACCCATACGTGTAACCGGGAAACGGGCGCCCGTACCGAAATTACTTTGTTTCACGTTTTCGCCCAAAGCAAATTTAATGAAGCCATCGGCACCTGCAAATTTCAGTTCCTCTGGCGATTTGCCCCAGCGCAGTTTAATCAATTGCGATTGGCCACCGATCGGATTGGCCGACCCGTGCAGGATTTGTGAAGTAGTTACACCACCGGCCAGCTGGCGGTAAATGTTTACATCTTCGGAGTTGAGGATGTCGGCAACGCGTACTTCTGCAGAAACCGATTGTGCACCTTCATTAATACCACCTGCGCCTGCAATATGCGAGTGCTCATCAATAATACCAGCGGTTACATGTTTGCCGGTAGCATCGATCACTTTAGCGCCGCTTGCCGAAAGGTTTTTGCCAACTGCTTTAATTTTTCCGTTTTCTAAAAGTACATCAGCATTTTGAAGGATTCCCTCTTTTTCATTCGTCCAAACGGTACCATTTTTAATTAAAACCGTTTCTTGTTTGGGCAGTTCAGTATTACCGAAAGCCGAGAAAGGATAAATTACCGGACCCATGGCCAAAGTGCTTTTTGGCTCTTCTTTTTTAGGCATTTCTTTTGCAGCTTCTTTATAAGTTGCTGTAAATTTTCCCGTAGTGCCATCAGCCAGAGCCGATTCGCCTTTTATAGTTACGGGATTTGCCGAGGTAATGTAGCCGCTTAAACGGACATCACCCTTAGGGTTTTTCTTTAAGTTGAAATTGATGCTTACCCAATCGCCGTTTCTGGTAAAGGTTGCTGTGGTTTTAACACTATCTACACCAGTTCTTTCAATAGCAGCTGTTGATCCGCCACCTGTTCCGGTAATTTTTAGGATTAAAGCACCAATACCATCAACGTTTAAATTATAAGTGCCACGTAAATCACTCACATCCATTTTGTTAACAATGAAACGTTTGCCTTGTACCCAGTTTTCGAAAATAATGTTCCCATTTTTGAACAGGTTATCAGATGAGATTAAAAAGTTGGCTACTTTTCCTTTTTCCAATGAGCCTACCTTATCGCTGATACCCAAAAGTGAAGCAGGGATTTCGGTAACCGATTGTAGAGCCTGTTTTTCAGTTAAGCCATTTTCTATCGCTGTGCGGATGTTTGCCCAAAAATCGCGACTATTTTCTAATCCGAAAGCGGTAAGTGCAAATTTAATTCCTGCTTTTTCCAGGCTGGCCGGATTGGTTGGTGCCAGTTCCCAGCCTTTCATTTGTGATAAAGTTACGTTCCTGGCTTCTGCCGGATCTTCAACATCATAAGCTTTAGGGAAAGTTAATGGAATAATTAAACTAGCTCCGGTAGCTTTAACCTCGTTTATGCGTTGGTATTCATCACCTGTTGATTTAATGATGTATTTTTTGCCAAATTCTTTTCCGATTTTATCAGCACGCAGAATGTTCTGCCATCCATCTACCTCAAAAATCTGTGGAATGGTTTGTTGTTTGCCAAATTCGTCTAGCGAGATGTTATACTCATCTTTTTGTTTGCCATACCATTGTGCATCGTAATAGGTTTGGCGCAATAAAGCAATCGAACCCATTAACGAAGTCGGGTAATCGTTTGATGATGTTCCTTTGTTAAAGGAATAGTTTGCTGCGGTTTGATCTTTTAAAAATACACTGTTATCTGCACCTTCGTTTAAAGTTACAGCCGCAGAAACACCACGTGCTATACCATCGCGGTTGATGACATTTACACTACCAAAGCCTACCTTACGCAGTTCATCCGCTTTTTTGCTGTCGGTAGAAAAGATGCTTTTTACATAAGTTTCCGGCCTGATTGATTCGTTCCAGCCATAAGCACCTTTTTTGGTCGAAACGAAAATAGACTGACGCTGACCACCGAAACCGCGCTGTTGTACAGGTGTTTCGCTAAGACCATAACTGGTAAAGGCATCAATTAAGGAGGGATAAACAAATTTTCCTTTAAGGTCGATTACTACATAACCTTTAGGTACGGCTAAACCGGCACCAACACCTTGAATGGTTTGTCCTTTGATTAAAAGTGTTGCATTTGTTAGGGTTTGGTTGGCATTAACTACTATAGTTGCATTGGTAAAAGCAAACATTCCAGGTCTGGTATCAAAAGAACCGTTAACAGGGAAGGAGGTTTGCTGTGCAAACAGAAATGTAGTAGAAATTACCAGCCCAATGGCGAGTAAAATTTTCTTCATAATAAGTTTAGGGTTTTAATTTGTTTAAAACTAATATAAATTAGCGTTCAATCTCTTCAATATCCTATTTTTTACAATTAATGTCTATTTTTGACTAAACATATTTGATAAAAATGTACAACATCTTAAAATCTGCGCACTCTGGATGGCGCTACATCGTATTAATTCTATTGGTTATTGCTGTAATCAATGCTTTGTCGGGCTGGTTTGGTAATAAAACTTACACGGAAGGTAACCGTAAGCTGAATGTATTTACGCTGATCAGTGCACACATTCAATTCCTGATAGGTTTGGTGCTTTTTTTCTTAAGTCCATTAACAAAATTGCCGATGAGCGATGCCATAGGTCGTTACTTTAAGGCTGAGCATACTTCAATGATGCTTATTGCCATTATTCTGATTACCATTGGTAATGCAAAATCGAAAAAGGTAACAGAAGCTGTAGCAAAACACCGTACTATTGCCGTATTCTTTGGATTGGCATTGATCCTGATCATTGTTGCCATTCTGCTGATGGTTAAAGCTGTGCCTGGAAGATCGTTTTTTGGGGTGTCTTAAGTGGTTAACCGCAAAGCACACTAAGTTTTTCGCAAAGAGGCGCAGAAGCGTTTATTCGGATATTAATCTTTGTGTACTTTGTGCTTTCACTCTGTGTCCTTTGCGGTTAACGGATATTTATTTTCATAATTATTTCCATTTTTGGAAATTCTTTATATTTTTGTTGCTCATGATCAACAATATACATACATGGCTTTGGCAAAGTAATTCGAACGGATTGCGCTGGCTGCGTATGAACAAAATATAGTTTATCAATCTAAACCTTATTAAAGAACCATTAAAGCCCGGCGTAGAACCACACGCCGGGCTTTTTATTGTTAAAAAATACGAAATGCAAACCTTAAGCCCTATAGCTTATACCATTTACCTTTATCATGTATAAAATTAATACGACTTACAAAAAAATGCTTGCCGATACCACAACACCAGTGAGCATTTATTTACGCTTACGTGATGTGTATCCCAACAGTATCCTGTTAGAAAGTTCTGACTACCACAGCAGAGAAAACTCGATGAGTTTTGTTTGTGCCGATCCGGTAGCGGGAATTATTTTAAAGGGATCGCGATTAGAGACTTATTTCCCTGATGGTGCCGTAGAGATTACCGAAAGTAAAAACCTGATCGAAGAAATTACCGATTTTAAAGATAAGTTCAGAGAAACTGAATTGCCAGAAATCAAATTTATTTCGAGCGGTCTGTTTGGCTATTTTACCTGGAATGCAGTACAACATTTTGAAGATATAAAGTTTACTTCTGAAACACCTGAAGGTGAAGAAATTCCGGAAATGCAGTACCATCTGTATCGCTATATCATCGCCATCGATCACTTCAAAAATGAAATTACCCTTTTCAAAAATACTTTCGAAGGAGAAGAAGAGGGGGGGCTTGAAAAAATGGAGTACCTGATCCAGAATAAAAATTACCCTGAATATAAGTTTCAACTTCGTGGTGAGGAAAGTTCGAACCTAACCGATCAGGGTTTTATGGATCTGGTAGAAAAACTACAAAAGCATATTTACCGTGGAGATGTTTTTCAGATTGTGCCTTCAAGGGCATTTAAGCAAGCATTTTCTGGTGATGAATTTAATGTATACCGTTGCCTGCGTTCGATAAACCCATCACCTTACCTGTTTTATTTTGATTACGGAAATTTTAAATTGTTCGGTTCTTCGCCAGAGGCACAGATTACCATCAAAAACAATTCGGCCAACATTTTTCCAATCGCAGGGACTTTTAAGCGCAGCGGAAACGACATTGAAGACGCTGAACAGGCACGTAAATTAGAGCAAGACCCGAAAGAAAGTGCGGAACATGTGATGCTGGTTGATCTGGCCAGAAACGATTTAAGCAGGCACTGTAACCGTGTAGAAGTGAAATCTTTTAAAGAGGTTCAATACTATTCACACCTGATCCACCTGGTAAGTAAAGTGAGCGGTCATTTGCAGGAAAATGTAAGTGCTTTTAAAGTAGTCGCCGATACCTATCCGGCAGGTACCTTAAGTGGTGCACCAAAATATAAAGCCATGCAGTTGATTGACGAAAACGAAAAGTTGGGCAGGAATTTTTATGCCGGTGCAATTGGTTTTATGGGTTTCAATGAAGATTTTAACCATGCCATAATGATCAGGACGTTTATGAGCAAGAATAACGAACTGCATTACCGTGCAGGTGCAGGTATTGTGGCCGATTCTGTTCCCGAAACTGAAATGCAGGAAGTGAACAATAAAATTGCAGCGTTGCGTAAAGCGGTGCAAATGGCAGAGGGAATATAGTTGGGAGTGAGGAGTTTTTAGCTTGGAGTAAAATCCGTTAACAGGAAATAAAATGGAAAATATAGATAAAAAAACCGTCTTAGTAATCGATAACTATGATAGTTTTACCTACAATCTGGTGCATTTAATTAACGAAGTTGGTTATGAAGCAGAAGTTTGGAGAAATGATAAATTCGATCTGGCCGATGTAGAAAAGTATGATAAAATATTACTTTCCCCAGGGCCAGGTATTCCGGAAGAGGCTGGTTTGTTGCTGGATGTGATCAAAACCTATGCGCCAACGAAGAGTATTTTTGGGGTATGTTTAGGTCAACAAGCCATAGCCGAAGTTTTTGGTGGCACTTTATTGAACTTGGGCAGGCCAATGCACGGAATTGCTACACCGGTAACTGTTGTAGATGGTGATGAGCCTTTGTTCTGGGAATGTCCACAAACTATAAATGTTGGCCGTTACCACAGTTGGGTAGTGAGTAAAGATAACTTCCCTTCATGTTTAAAAATTACAGCAAGAGATCATAAGAATGAGATCATGGCGTTAAGACATGAAACGTTAGATGTTCGCGGTGTACAGTTTCATCCTGAAAGTGTGCTTACAGAGTATGGTAAACAGATGATGGAAAACTGGTTAACGACCCCCTAGCCCCCTGAAGGGGGAATTAAAGGCTGGTTGGAAATAGCAAAAGCCACTTAAAACTCATTAAAATAACTAAAGATTTAACTTAATTATAAGTAGCATGAACGATAGCGCTGAAAAGCCCCCTTTAGGGGGTGGGGGGTCTATATTAGATAAAATCGTATTACGTAAAAAAGAAGAAGTTGCGGCTGCCAAAGCTTTGGTTTCTGTACAGGATTTAGAAAATTCATTGCATTTTAAGAGAACACCTTATTCTTTTAAGGAGTTTCTATTGGCCGAAGACCGTACCGGTATTATTGCTGAGTTTAAGCGCCGTTCGCCGTCAAAAGGGTTAATTAATGGCATTGCCGATGTTGCTGAGGTAACGCAGGCTTATAATGCGGCAGGTGCATCCGCACTTTCGGTATTAACGGATGTAGATTTCTTTGGCGGTAAAACCGACGATATTCTGGCAGCAAGAGCGGCAAACCATATTCCGATCTTGAGAAAAGATTTTATGATCGATGAGTATCAGATCCTGGAAGCGAAAGCCTGGGGTGCTGATATTATTTTGTTGATTGCCTCAATATTAACCCCTCAGCAGATCAACGATTTCGGAAGGTTTGCAAAAGACTTAGGTTTAAATGTGTTGTTAGAAGTGCACAACCTGGAAGAGTTGGAGCGGAGCATCTGCCCGAATCTGGATGCTATTGGGGTAAACAACAGAAACCTGGGCGATTTTACAGTAGATATCCAAACCTCGTTCGATTTGGTAAATAAAATCCCGGTCGAATTTTTAAAAATTTCGGAAAGTGCAATCAGTAATCCACAAACGATTAAAGATCTAAAGGCCGCAGGCTTTAACGGATTTTTAATTGGCGAGAATTTTATGAAGACTGATAATCCGGGTGTTGCAATAAAGGAATTTGTAGGGCAGATATAGTCTCTATAAACCTTATAGGTATTAAAGCCCTATAAGGTTTGAACAAAAGATTTACACGTTCGCAAATTTCGTATATTTGCCTCAAATACATGGGAAAACAAAAATTTTATGATACTGCCATTGTGCAGGAGCGGGCGATTTTAGTTGGAGTGGTTACACCTGGCGAAAAAGAAGCCCAAACAAAAGAATATTTAGATGAGCTGGCCTTTTTGGTAGATACTGCGGGAGGGAAGGTAGAGAAGGTTTTTACACAGAAAATGCTTAAGCCAGAGCGTGCTACATTTGTGGGCACCGGAAAACTGGAAGAGATTAAAGCTTATGTAAAATCAGAAGAAATTGATGTGGTGGTTTTCGACGATGAATTATCGCCGTCGCAACTACGTAACATCGATCGTGAACTTGGAGTTAAGGTTTTAGATAGAAGCAATCTAATCCTGGATATTTTTGCCAACAGAGCCCAAACTGCACAGGCAAAAACACAGGTAGAACTGGCACAATTACAATATGTTTTGCCACGCCTAACCGGTATGTGGACGCACTTAGAGCGCCAGAAAGGTGGTATTGGGATGCGTGGTCCGGGTGAGACGCAGATTGAAAGTGATAGACGTATTATTTTAAATAAAATCTCTTTGCTAAAAGAGCGTTTAAGAAATATAGACCGGCAGAACGAAACACAGCGCAAAAACCGTGGTCAGTTAATTCGGGTAGCTTTGGTGGGCTACACCAATGTGGGTAAATCGACCATCATGAATATGTTATCGAAATCGGAAGTATTTGCAGAAAATAAATTGTTTGCAACTTTAGATACAACAGTTCGTAAAGTGGTGATCGAGAATTTGCCTTTCTTGCTTTCTGATACCGTTGGGTTTATCCGCAAGCTACCTCACCATTTGGTAGAATGTTTTAAATCTACTTTAGATGAAGTACGGGAAGCTGATCTGTTGATCCACGTGGTTGATGTTTCACATCCTAATTTCGAAGATCAGATTAATACCGTTAACGAAACCTTGAAAGATATTGGCGCGATTGATAAAGACATGATTTTAGTTTTTAATAAAATTGATGCTTATGTTTCGCCTGAGGTTGATGATGAAGAGGATGATGGCAAGCTTACTTTAGAAGACTTTAAGAAAAGCTGGATGAGCCACGATAAAGTACCTGTATTGTTTATATCGGCTACAGAAAAAGAAAACTTAGAAGAGTTTAAAACATTATTGTACGATAAGGTTAAAGCTGCGCATGTGGCCAGATACCCGTATGATAGTAACCTCTTGTATTAATCGTTAGGAAAAAAACCGGTAGATTAATAATCAATCACCAATTTTCAATGATCAAACCGTAGCGATGAGCTTAGAAAGATCGGTATATAAATAACCAAAATTGTCTTTTTCGATTGTAATTTGGTTATTGTGATTTGACCATTGGTTTCTGGCTATTGCGATTTTTTAATTATTGCATTAAAGATTAGCATGAGTTGATTGGCTTCACTTACGAGAATTATCTTTGTTGGTTCCAGTTCTTTTTTATCATCAATGTCGATCAGATTAAGCCAAAGTTTAGTTTCTTTAGCTTCTTTTCGGCAGACTTTTATCCGATAAATAAAATCAGCTTTGCTTAACGATTCATTGGCTTCGATATAATTTGCAGAAACGGAGCCAGAAGATCGAACAACCTGCTTAATATCTTGAATATTGATAATGCTATGTGTAACCTTTTTACAATATGACCTAACAGATTGAGCAAATAGAAAAGTTCTTTCTTCAAGATTAAAATTTGTTCCGTTGTTCATTAATTAAATATAAGTATTTTTACAAAAAACTAAAGGCTAGCAACTGGCTAGCAGTTTAATAATTCGTTTTTAAATTTTATTGTCTTTCCCATTTAATATTAGCAGATTAGTTATGGTCTGATAATTGACTATTGGATTGATGATTTTAAAACCTTATCAATTTAATTTTAGGCCCTGCATGGTCTGATAATTGATTATTGGTAATTGATAATTATAACATTATGGAAAGTAAACGTCAGCAGAAATTTGCAGGAGTATTACAAGAGGAGTTAGCACAGGTTTTTCAGCGTGAAGGTGCTGCATTTTTGCCTAATACATTGGTAACCATCACCCGTGTTCGGGTTTCGCCAGATTTGGCAGTGGCTAAAGTTTACCTGAGCTTTTTTAATACCAATAACACCACGCTTTCTATCAATACAGTTAATGCACATTCAGGCGAAATCAGGTATAAACTGGGAAGCAGAATCCGCCATCAGGTTAGGGTAGTGCCAGAGCTTACTTTCTTTGTAGATGATACAAACGAGTATGTAGAGCGTATGGACCATCTTTTCGATAAGATTGCAAAAGAGCCTAGGCAAAAAGACGAAGACAGCGAATAATCTTTGTGAGGAAGCTAAGGGAACCCGTTAATTTCTTCACTCATTTTATACCGGCATTAATTGCAATTCCGGCTGCTTATATATTGCTCCAAAAATGCAATACACCTATTGAATATACTGCTGCCTGGATTTATAGCATTGGCACTTTTATCCTTTTTGGCGTAAGTGCCATGTATCATGGTTATCCGGCTACTGATTATGGCGTGCGTTTCTGGCAAAAATTCGATCATTGCTGCATTTATCTGATGATAGCAGGTTCTTATACACCAACTGCTTTGCTGGTTTTTGATGGTTGGTTACGTTGGAGTTTGTTTGCCATTGTATGGATTATCGCCATTGTTGGCTGCCTGCTTAAAATCTTTAACCGGTTAAAAAGCACCGCTATTTCGCTGTCTATTTATATTTTAATGGGCTGTTTGATTGTGCCTTTGCTGCAGAAAATGCTAGGCACATTACCTTTTGGCGCAATTTGCTGGTTACTGTTTGGTGGCGTTTTTTACATTGCCGGAACCTATTATTATGCAAAGGATAAACAGATGTTCAGGTGGATGCACAGTCACGAACTTTGGCACCTGTTTGTAATCGGAGGAGCCTTATCTCACTATGTTTATAACTTCATTTATATTTTTAAATAGATTATAGATGCAAACTTTTGAGCAGATTATTCAAACAAATACATCATTGATCCATAAGGTGGTTGATTTTGATGTAGAACGGGATCAGCTTTTACCTTTAGATTTTACAGCAGCAAATACTGAATTAACGGATGAAATTCTGGATAATACTGATTTATTTTCTGCCTGGGTAAATGGAAAATTAATTAATAATAATGCCCGTTATGGAATTGGTGGCTATGGTGAACATCGTACCATATATTCTCGAAGTGCGCATTTTGATGCCGGAGAAGAAGCCCGCAGGTTACATTTAGGTGTAGATATCTGGGGGCCGGTAGGAACACCAATCTACAATTTTTATGATGCCACTGTGCAAAGCTTTGCCAATAACAACAACTTTGGCGATTACGGCGCAACCATTATCCTCGCTTATGAAATAACTGGTTTTAAATTTAATGCCTTATACGGGCATTTAAGTCTGGCCTCGTTAAATGGCCTTGAAGAGGATAAATTTATTCCTACAGGGGCCAAAATTGCAGCTTTAGGCTCAAAAGAAGAGAACGGTTACTGGCCGCCACACCTTCATTTTCAATTGATCGAAAATATGGAAGGATTAAAAGGCGATTACCCAGGCGTTTGCAGGTTTAGTGAACGAGAAAAATATCTGGCAAACTGCCCCGACCCGAATTTGATTTTGAAGGCCACATTCTTTTAACCGCAAAGAAAATAAGGAATGCGCAAAGTTTAGCCGTAGTTTTTCCGTGATTCTGTGCTTCCGTGGCAAAACAACTCCTCTGTTCTCTGCGAAAAACTTTGCGTTCTCTGCGGTTAAACCTGAATAAACCGTAAATTAGTATCATGAAAAACCTGCTCACCCTTTCTTTGCTTTTCTGCTGTTCGTTGGCCATGGCCCAGGTTCAGTTTAAATCGGGTAAAAGTGGTTTTACAAACTTCTTAAGGGAAAACACCATTTATCCGCAGTTCTCTAAAGATAATTGTATTCAGGGTACGGTAAATGTGAGCTTTAAACTTGATGCACAAGGGAAGGTTTATTTTTCGAAAGTGACTAAAGGGATATTATCTGATCTCGATGAAGAAGCCCTGCGCCTGGTGCGTTTAAGCAGCGGTAAATGGCAAGTTCCGGCAGGATACGATACAACGGTTTCTATTGTTGCGCCGGTTAATTTCAAACTTTCGGGCTATAATTGCGAAGGAAAATCAAATGAGGCCATTCAAGAAGCAATCCGTACTTATCTGGCTGAAGAAGGTTTAACCAATTCTGTAATTAATTTCTATAAAAACATCGACCAGGCAAAACCCGGACAAGAGGTTCAGATTATTGCCATTAAAAACCAGTTGGGCATTGATGATGAATATTTGGATGACCGGATAAAAATGGGCCTAAAGAAAATAAAACAGGGCGATAAACAAGGTGCCTGTGAGGATTTTTTATTTGTTAAATATATGGGGAGTAAAATGGCTGATGATTATTTAGCAAAGTATTGTAAGTAAATGAAGAACACCAGCAGATTTTTTGCCTTATTGGATATTATCAGTATCATATTGCTTGCTAAACAGTTTTGGCAGATTTTAACACACCTGGACGAAATCCCCGATCAGGTACTTTCGCAGGCCAAGGTTGTTTTATTGTTGCCCTTATTTGTATCGCTTTTTGTATCAGCAGCAGGTTTAATTTTATTTAAGAAATTCGGCTTTATTACCTATTATATTCAGTTTCCTTTCCGTTTGGTGGTATGGATATTTTCTATCGGTTTTATTACTTATTTACCAGAAGTGTTAAACCTTGGCGAACGGTGGTTTGATATTTTATTCCGCATCTGTTTTATCGCCGAATTTTTCAGATTATATTTTACCATTAAAATTCACCGCTCATCGCCCAGTAGCTATCGGGTCTGATACCTCAGGTAAAACCACTGTTATGGCGGCAGGCAGAATTTTTGCTTCAACGGTATTCACCCTGCCAATGTATTCTCCATCAACCTGGAAGTGTGCTTTGTGCTTCGAAGAAATCTTAACCTCAGCAGTTTGAAATACTTCTATTTTTTTAGGGTTGAAAGGCAATTTGGTGATCCATATTTTTAAGATTTCAAGGTAGGAGTAATCTTTTACCAAAACTACTTCAAACAGATCGTCGTCTAATTTTCCGTCTGGGTTTATCTTTAATCCAGAGCCGTACATGGTTGCATTCGCAATAGCCACCATTGCCGCTTTGGAAGTGATTGTTTCGTTTTTAAGTTTCAGTTGTACTTCCATTCTGCTATGGTTCCATAAGGCATGCCAGGTAGCTCTTGCATAACCCCACATCCCCCGCTGGGGCAGGGCGTCAAATTTCTTTACCAGGTAAGCATTAAAACCTAAATCGGATAAATGGATGCAGATTTCATTATTAAGTTTGACTACATGGATCTTCTGGAGCTTACCTTTATCCAGTATGGCTAAAGCCAGTGCAATATCAGTTGGAATACCTAATTCTTTCGCCATTCCATTTGCAGAACCGGCAGGGATTATGCCAATAGGGGTTTCGGTATGCAACAGACATTCGGCAACCAGTTTTAAGGTGCCATCGCCACCAACGGCCACCACACGATCAGCCTTTGCACTTTTAATCCTTTCTTTTATCTGCTCTAAAGAGCAGTTTTGTGGTAATTCGAAAAGATCGATCGCTGTTTTTTTTGTATCGAAATGGGTAGAAATTACTTCCTTTAAGTTAATGTCATGACTGCCTGAGCCTGGGTTGATAATGAATAATAATTTCATGTGTTACCTTATGGTTTACATCACAAACAACTTTTAATAAACTCTGTTTTAATACAGATGAATAAATCTGTTAGTGTTAAGGTATATCATGGCTATGGCCACGCACACAATTTGGTTGTTTATGGCCATGTTTTTAAACGAAAGGCAAAAACACGGCAGGTTTACAGTAATAATTTGTTTGTTAATATCGCACACCTTTTAAAGCTCTTCATCTTAAAACCTTTTGCCTTTGTTGAGGTGCGTTTGCAGTTTTTTGATCAAACGATTTACAATAAAACCGAAGGGGATGGCTTTTTTAAGTTCGAATGGAAAGCCGAACATGATGTGCCTGCAGGCTGGCACTTTGTTAAAGTAGAAGCTGTTGATAAAAACGGGAAAGTTTTAAGTGCGGGCGAGGGTCAGGTATATGTACCGCACATTACGCAATATGCCTTTATTTCGGATGTGGATGATACGGTAATGATTTCTCATTCGGCAACTATTGGACGGCGATTGAGAGAGCTGTTTATCAAGAATCCGCATACGCGTAAAACCTTTCCTGACGCAGCTAGCCATTATCAGCAATTGGCCATGTCGCATACTGAAGCAAACCAGCCCAATCCTTTTTTTTATGTAAGCAGCAGTGAATGGAACCTTTATGATTATTTGGTCGAGACTTTTAGGTTTAACAAGTTGCCTGACGGTGCCTTTCTTTTAAATACATTAAAACGGTGGAAAGATTTAGTCAGAACAGGTAAAACAGGACATGAAGGGAAATTATTGAGGGTAATGCGAATTTTAGATGCTTTTCCCAACCAGAAGTTTGTTTTCTTTGGCGACAACTCCCAGCATGATCCCGAAATTTATTCCACAATAGTGGAGAAGTATCCAAAAAATATCGAAGCGGTATACATCCGTAATATTCGTCCTGAAAAAGAAATAGAAACGAGGGAATTGCTTAAAAAAATTGAAGATAAAGGGGTGAGGGCGTGTTTGTTTATTAATAGCGAGGAAGCAATTGAACATTCTAAATCAATAGGATTGATCCAGTAGTTTTTGGAGCGCAAAGGGTGTGCTCATCGGGTTCAACTGTCCCGCTTTCCTTCCTGCCCCGATGAAGTATCGTGGGCATCCATTCAATCGGGGCTAGGTACAGTGTTTTTCGCTAATGGAAACAGGCCCCAGTTCAATAAACCTGACAGGAGCGGGCACCGAATGCAGAGAGGTAAAGCGGATGGCAGGACTGTCGGATCCGATAAATACTGAACCCTGCTTTTCAAAAAAAAAATCACAGATTTCTCCTCCGTAGGAGTTCCTTTGGAACACTACGGTCGAAATGATGGAACTACAAAGATTTATCCAAATCAAGAAATCGATTTTCCGAACGGCGTAAAGGCTAAATTCATCAGCTTAAAATGTTGGCGCCCAAATGGTATACCTACAATGGTAATGCAAAGCAGGATACCAAAAAACAAATGCGTTAAAGCAATCCAGAAACCGCCACAAAAAATCCAGATCAGGTTCATGATGGTAGAAAGGCAACCTGTATTTGATGAAGTATCAGTTATTTTAACGCCAAAAGGAGCAAGGCCCACAATAGCGAACTTAAAACATTGGATACCAAAAGGAATCCCCACAATGGTTAGACAAAGGATTAGACCTCCAATAATATATTCGAAGAAAATAAAGATACCGCCAAAAATAATCCAGATAATATTGCCTAAAAAGTTCATTATGTTTTTTAGTTTAAGATTTAATAATGGGTATTTTGTTACAGTTCGCTAATGCATTGTGCTTATATTCTTCGTAATTTAGAATCACACACAAAAGAAACACAACATGAAAAAATTAATTCTTGCAGCGACATTCGTCGCTTGCTTTGGGCTGTCGCGTGCCAAAGCCCAAAATGTAAATGGCGTAAAATTAACCGATATCCATGTGGATTATATCCAGATCCGTGCAGTAAAAAGTTTTTTAGCAGATAAACAATGGATTGCGCTGGAGCATGGCCAAAAGGTAGGCGATTATAGCGAACTGTACATCAGAGATGATAATGATAAAAAAATCGAATTTAATTCAGCAATTGATGCCGTGAACAAAATGAAAGCCTATGGCTACGAGTTGTTTAGTGTTTATACAGAGCAGGTAGACCAGTCATCAAACCGGCCAGTATATGTGCTGAAAAGGAAGTAAAGATTTAGTTTTGATGCAAAATAAGAAGAAGCTATATCATTAATATCAATTTGTCATCCTGCGCCTGTCGAAGGACTTACTAAATGTAGAGCAAGGCGTTTCGACTACTTGTTCCGATTCTTCGGGAAGCTCAACGTGACAGATTCGTATAAGACAGCTTCTTCTTTTTAGTGCTCAACTTATATAAAGTCGAGCGTATTAAATTTTTTATTCAGGATATCAGCATTATTTACATCCAGCCATTTATCTAAAATCGTACCGTAAACCTGTCTGAAATCCAGTTGATATTTTAAGTCGCCGGTATCCAGATCACTTAGGTTTGGTGCAGCATTAAAAATCCCTTGTTTCTTTAATTTTCCGCCAAAAACAAACATATTATTTGCCGTTCCGTGGTCGGTGCCGTTACTGGCATTTTGTTCTACCCTGCGGCCAAATTCGGAGAAGGTAATCACCAAGGTATCTTCAAGCTTATTGTTCGATTTTAGATCCTTTAAGAAAGCAGCCATGCCCTCACTATATTGTTTAAGCAGATTTCCCTGTTGTCCAATTTGATTTACGTGAGTATCAAAACCACTTAACGATACATAATAAACCCTTGTTTTTAATCCCGAAGAAATAAATTTAGAAACCGTTTTCAATTGGTTTGCAAAACCCGAGGTAGGATAAGTAGATTTCGACTGATAAATTTTGGAGGTATTCTGTATATAACTGGCAGAGGATGAAGTTTCGATCATCGTTTTATACAAATAGCCTAAATTGTCTTCGTCTAAATGTTCCTTATCATTCTGCAACATGGCCTTAAAAAACGGATCGTTCGTATTACGGAACAAAGCTGCAGGATCTTTTAATGCAATTCCTTTTTTGGTTTGCCCTTTCATGGCCAGAGAAAGTGAGTCGTCAACTTCTATCGCGGTGTAAGGGAATTTGCAGGTTTGGCAATTGCTATCTAAATAACGGCCAATCCATCCGGTTGATAAGAACTGATTGCTATCGCTACCCGTTTGCCAGATATCCATCGAACGGAAATGCGAGCGGTCGGGGTTAGGGTAGCCCACATCGTTAATGATAGTCATCCAGCCTTGATCATAAATTTCTTGTAAGGCGGCCATGTTAGGGTTTAGCCCTTGCATGTCGTTCAACTTAATTACCTCTTCAGGCTTAATGGCTATACTTTTTCTTTTTTGGTAATAAATATCGTTTCCAAAGGGAATAACGGTGTTTAAGCCGTCATTTCCACCAGAAAGCTGTACCACAACCAAGTTTTTGTATAGGCTCAGCTCATCAAGCGCCATGGCCTCAAGCGGTTTCATAAAAGCAGGAACAAATAGTGAACCTGCTGCAACAAATCCTGTATTTCTTAAAAAATTTCTTCTGTTCATCTTGTTAGTCTTTGATGGTCAATGGTTTTATGATCAATGGTTTATGGCTTGGGTGCTTAGCTAATCGGCTATTGACCATTGACTATTAACTGTTCTCTAGCACAGCTGATACTCGGGCATGCTGGTAATTTCAACTGCTGTACTCCGCAATCCTTTATTATCGCTTACCATTGCTGTAATTTTGGCGTTTAATTTCGGTTGCAATAAAAACTCGGTTAGCGCTAAAGGCGTTAATCCTTTTGGTAAAGTATCTAAAAATTTAGGCCAGTCTGCATTTGCGTTTATGTACGATTTTGGTTTCATGTTGGCGTTTGCATTGGTGGTAGCTGTTCTGCTTAACGCAATTACGGCTTCATCTTCCGGATCGGCTTTGCCACTGAAATCGATTTCACCATCATTTAAAACAAGCGAAGGAATCCGCATCCTTAACATTAACGATGAACTATCAATCCAACTTTGTCCGCCAGGCCAACCTGCAACATTAGGTGGGTTAAATAAATATTGTCCTAAACTGCTTTGTAGCTGAATTAAAACCTGTGGTTTGTTATAGGTAACATAAAACTCGCGACTTAAGCCTACCAAAAATTCAGTGGGTGATTTAATTTTTGTGCCTACATTTTCAGGGCTATAGAACCACTCAGATGTAAACATTTTTTTCATCATCGAGGCAATGTCGTATTTCGAGTTGTAAAAATGTGTGGCAAGTTCTTTAATATGATCCTCGTTCGGGTTATCGTTTACGAAGAATTTATATACTTTCCTGGCGATAAACTGTGCAGTTTCTGGTTTTTCTAGAATAATATCGATAATGTTTTCGCCTTCAAAATTCCCGATTTTACCGAAAAAGGTTTTTGTTCCGGGATCGTGCAGGTTTTGTCTGAAAATGAACGAACCATCTTTGTCGTACATCCAGCCGGTAAATGCGCGGGCAGATTCTTTAATGTCCTGCTCGGTATAATTTCCTCTTCCCAAAGTGAAAAGTTCCATGAGTTCACGCGCGAAGTTCTCATTTGGCTTACCTTTTCTGTTCTGCTGGTTATTCAGGTATTGCAGCATTGCAGGCGACTTGGAAACTTCAACCAATAAAGTTTTAAAGCTGCCGAGGGCATTTGTTCTTTGAATATTATTTAACTGTTGTGCAAAAAACGGGTTGTTGCTGCGGCAAGCAAAATGGCCATGCCAAAAAAGCGTCATCTTTTCCCTCAATGGAGCATCTGTGTTTATCATCCTGGTAATGAAGGCAATATTCAGGTCGCGGCTTACTTCGTTTTGCTCGCGTATAATTTGCTGACGCATTTTTTTTTCATCATCATTCAGATCTTTTTTAGCATATAAACCTGCCTGCACCAAAAGCTGTCGTTTTGATTCAAAATCATTCACTAAATTGATTGGATCGTCTTTTTGGGAATCTTTAAGCATGTTATCTACCACTTTATCGAGATTTTTTTTGCTTAATTTTTGTAAGTCGGTATAAGAAACCCCGAAGCCTGCCCGGTTGTAAAGATGTTTTACTTTTAAGAAATTATCTTTTGCGCTCATAATGGACTGTTTTACAGTATGACTTATTTAAAACGCCAGGGTTTAATCTTTGTTTTCTTTCTTATTTTTGTTAATGTTTTTTCAGTTACTAGATGATGATCCAGGCTTTCCAGATCCGGCTTTAGCAGAAGAGGATGGTTTATTGGCCATTGGGGGCGATTTAAGTACGGAGCGGTTATTAATCGCTTATTCGAATGGGATTTTCCCATGGTTTAGCGAAGGCGAACCCATCCTCTGGTATTCGCCACACGAACGCTGTGTGATTTATCCCGATAAAATTAAGATCAGTAAAAGCATGCAGAAAATTTTAAACCAGAAAGTTTTCAAAATCACCTTTAATCAGGCTTTTGCCGAAGTGATCCGCAATTGCGCAACTACAGAAAGGAAAGGACAGGATGGTACCTGGATTACCAACGAAATGCAAGATGCTTACATTAACCTTCATCAACAGGGTTATGCACACAGTGTAGAGGTTTGGTTGGCTGATCGGCTGGTGGGGGGCTTATATGGTCTAAAAGTAAACCGTGTTTTTTGTGGCGAAAGTATGTTTAGCCATGTAAGCAATGCCTCAAAAGCAGCATTGATTTTTTTAAGCAAAATGAATATAGATTTAATTGACTGTCAGTTGCCGAACGATCATTTAATGAGTTTAGGCGCTGAAATGATCGATCGGGAATTGTATATGGAACTGCTTCAGGCTCCTTACTAATATCCTTGCGTTTGAGGTTTATTTGGAGCGCATTTGAGTACAACTATTCAGGTTTCTTCCCGCTTTACGTTTTATCCCGATGAAAGGATCGGGATGTTCACTGCAATCGGGGCTAGGTGGCCAGGACTGGCATTAAAATTATTGTTGAAGCATTTATGCCTAAGAGATTAATTTTTGGTGGCTTTTGTAAATCTAAGTCAGCATTAATGTTATTGTCCGCTATTCCCGTCAATTAAACCCTGTTCGCGCATTGCATTTTCTATCCGTTTATCTGGAATAAACCAGATGCAGGCTACAATGAAATAGAGTGCAACGCCAATCCATGGGTTTATAAAACTTAGTGCAATGCCTCCGATATAAAAAAGTAATGAGAATTTCCCTTTTGCATCATTCCCAATAGCATGTACCACAAGTGAATGCTGACCTTCTGTTCTTTTGATGACGATTACTAACAGGGTGTAGGAAACAGCGGCAAGGAGGAGCACAGCACCATACACTATAACCGGCCATAAGGCAAAATGGTGTTCACCCATCCATCCGGCTGCTACCGGGAATAACGAGAGCCAGAATAAAAAATTAAGATTTGCCCAAAGCATTGATCCGTTTACTTTTTTAACCGCATGCAGTAAATGGTGGTGATTGTTCCAGTAAATACCTACGTAGATAAAACTTAAAACATAACTGATGAATTTTGGAATAAGCGGTTTTAAGCTTGCTAAAGTTTCGCCATGCTCAGGAACTTTAATTTCTAAAACCATAATGGTGATGATAATTGCAATTACTCCATCACTAAATGCTTCTAATCTGCCTTTGTTCATTATTGTTTTTTTGTTAGGTAGCTAATTACACCTGCTCTATATTCTGAATCTTTTTCGTTTAAAGCTATAAGCTGATTGGTGAAGTCGAAATTTATAAAAAGTTCAGGAACATCCGTATCTGTCTGTAGAAATGCTTTAAATCGATATTGCCCAGAATTATAATCTACATCTGTTTCATTTAAGTTTGCTACCTCAAAAATCATCTTATCGGTACGCATTTTACTATTTGATTTCAAGTTATATAGAGATGCAAGTGAAGTTAAGAATCTATCACTCTCGTTACCTAAGGATCGAAATGAAATTCCATTAGATAAAAATGTGTTTTTCATATCTCCATTGACAATGCCAGCTTTAATGTTTTTTTTCAATGAAATTTCGAGGCCAACTGTATCGGTATTGTCTAGTCCTTGTGCTTTAAAAATTACAGTAGAATCCGTTTCTTTTTTGCCCACAATATTTAACATCACATCAATAAAGCCATCATCTGCTTTTTTTAATACAATTTGTATTAAACCCTTTTCCGGAGGTTTGCAAGAAAACAGAAACAATAATGTAATCACATAAAGCAAATTTCTTTTCATTTTTTGAAGGCGTTAAATCGTATTTAGTTTGACTACAATTATCTGTTAATTTATTTATAAAAACAAAACCCGCAAACTTTTGATCTGCAGGTTTCTTATTGTTGTTTTGTTGAAATTATAATTCTCTTACCCAGATGTTCCTGTAGCTGATAGCAGGACTTGGATCACCGTGATCTTGTAATTTAATTGAAGCCGGGCCATGTTTTTTATATTCTGGTGCACCGATATATCTGGTTTCCCCTTTTAATACAAATCCATTCTGTAAAAGCACTCCATTTAAAAATACGGTAACACTTGCTGGTTTTTGTACTGTTCCATCTTCATTAAAACGTGGCGCGTTCCAGATGATATCGTAGTATTGCCACTCGCCTGGTTTTTTGTTGGCATTAGCTAATGGAATCGCTTGTTTATAAACACTACCCGTTTGTCCGTTAACATAGGTTTTGTTGTTGTATGCATCCATAATCTGGATTTCGTAACCATCATCACCGCCACCTGTTGATGCTAAAAACACGCCACTGTTCCCACGTGCCTGACCTTCGCCAGTTATGTTTTCAGGGATTTTCCATTCCATGTGCAATTGGTAATCGGTAAACTTTTTATTGGTTTCGATATTACCAGTGCCTTTTTTTACCGTGAAAAAACCATCGTCGATAGTCCATGCAGCTGGTTTAGACGGATCTTTAACCGAATGCCATGCATCTAAATTTCTGCCGTTGAAAAGAATGGTAGCATCAGATGGTGCATCCTGAGGCAATTTGCCTGGTGTAACAATTTTAGGAACAGGCTCCCAAACCTCAGTTGTTTTTGGGTCTTTGGCAGGATCTGGTTTTTTATCTTGTGCCATAGCTTGCCCTGCAAAAAGTGCAGGAATAAATAATAGTGTGTACTTGTTCATGATTGTGGTTTAACTTTTAAAGTTAACCAGTTTATTAAGAAAAGGAAATTTCGTATTTAAAATTTTACCCCAAATCGTCAACAACATAGGTTTCACTTATAATTACTTCGTCAGGGGCAATGTCTTCTTTACGCTGTTCTGCCAAATCGCGCATTGGGCAATAACCCGTTATGCCGCGATACAGTAATCCAGCACCAATTGCTGCACCGGTTAAACCAATTACCGGATGCGAAAAAATACTGGTGATACCTTTAAAGAGTAAATATGTTCCTGCAGCGCCAGATAACCAACGCTCAGATTTTGAAACGTTTTCGAACAATTCTGGGTACTTCCAGGCTTCCTTAACGTTGTTTACAGCGGTATTAAAATCTTGATTTGTCATGATGGTTAAATTTATGTTCTACTGTATAACAAGTTAAGAGGGAATGAGTTTTGAAAAGAAAATTAAATGTGTGGCCCATAAGATTTATCGTCATTTCGAGCGGACCCGATAGCTATCGGGTGCAACGCAGGCGAGAAATCTATTAAGATAGATCTCTCCATTCCACTGCGTTTCAGTCGAGATGACGAGTTAATATTGAATGCCTAATTCAATATATCGCGTATATCGTCCTTGCTCAGCGATTTAAAGAAACTTTCTTCAGTTGTAATTAAGGAGTTTGCCAATGATTTTTTACGGTTCTGTAAGGCCAATATTTTCTCTTCAACGGTGTCTTTTGCAATGAATTTGTAAATGAAAACCTTTTTATCCTGACCGATACGGTGCGTTCTGTCGATGGCTTGTTGTTCTACTGCCGGGTTCCACCATGGATCGAGGATAAAAACATAATCAGCTTGTGTTAAGTTTAAACCTACACCACCTGCTTTTATAGAGATTAAGAAGACCTTCAGTTCGGTATTCTGCTGAAACTCGGAAACAATTTCGCCGCGGTTACGGGTTGCACCATCTAAATAAGCAAATGGAATATGCTCCGCTTCGAAATGTTTTTTGAAGATATCCAGGTGTTTTACAAACTGAGAAAATACCAAAACCTTATGCCCGCCTTTAAGTACATTATCTAAAGTATGGATTACGTTTTCGAATTTTCCGGAATCTGAAACATAGGCACCATCAATCATCACAGGGTGGTTAGCCAGTTGACGTAAGGCGGTTAACCCTTGTAAAAGCTGTACCTGTTTCTGTGCGAAAGTTCCATCGTCCATGCTCTGCAATAAATCGTTACGATAGGCAGATTTTGTTTTTTCGTAATAGGCAGCCTGATCTTCGCTCATATCACAATAAATTACCTGTTCCGTTTTAGGTGGTAATTCCGCTGCTACTTGCTCTTTCGTTCTACGGAGTACAAAAGGCTTTATAATCGATTGCAGTTTGCGCGCTTTTTCTTCGTCCTTTTTCTTTTCTATCGCCTGCACATATTCTTCGTAGAAGAATGCCTGAGTGCCCAATAAACCAGGGTTTAAAAAGGTCAACTGCGACCATAAATCGCTTACTGAATTTTCTACAGGCGTACCGCTCAGAATCAGTTTATGTTTAGATTTTAAGCTTCTAACGGCTTTGAACGATTTTGATGCCGGGTTTTTAATGTTCTGACTTTCATCGAGAATAATGTAGTTGAAATAAAAGTTTTTCAGTTCATCTACATCTACTCTGGTAACACCGTAAGTGGTAATGATAATATCGTAATTGGCAAAATTGGCAACATCTTTATTTCGGTTGGTGCCTGTATGTGCCAGTATTTTAAGCTTTGGTGTAAACTTTTTAGCCTCCGTTAACCAGTTGTAAATTAAAGAGGTAGGCATGATGATGAGGGAGGTCGTCTGCGTTTCAAGCAATTGGTCATCTTCCTTCACCTTTTGCAGCATGGCCAATGTTTGGATGGTTTTACCCAAACCCATATCATCGGCCAGACACCCACCGAAATTATATTCGCGTAAAAAGCTGAACCAGTTATAACCGGCTTTCTGGTAATCGCGCAAACTGCCTTTAAAATGAACAGGCATCTGCGTATCGGCAATATCCTCAAAGTCTGATAATCGCTGCAACTTGCGTTCAAGCGTAACATTCGCCAGGCTATCTTCAGCCAAATCATTGATGAGGCCAATATGGTGTTTCTTTAATTTTAGTGTTTTTCCGGCCTCGGCCAAACTGAACAAACTACCGTATTGCGTAAACCATTTATCCGGGATAATAGCCACTTCGCCATCGGGCAATAAAAACTCACGCTTTTTGTGTAGAATATGTTGCTTTAGTGAAAGAAAAGGAATCTGGTATTTTCCGAACCATACCACGGCATGGATATCGAACCAATCGTTTCCTTCTTTAACTTCAAGATCTATTTTGCTGGCACCGAAAACAAATTTTTTCTGTCCTGTGGCCTGTTCAATTTCAAAACCCGAAGCCTGTAAGATTTCAATATGCTCGTTTACCCAATTTATAGCCCCGTAACTTGGATTTTCGTCGGCAGAAGCTACTTCCAGGTTGCTGAATAAAGAACTCGTTTTTTTTAGTCCTAACGACAGCAGTAAATTAAACTGCTTTTTTTCCCATTCCGCCGAACGTTTGATGCGGTGGAAAATATAATTATCGGCAGTTTTTTCTAAGCGTACAGTTACTTTGTGTGCATTCTCTACTGGGAAGGTATATTCGCCGTATTTAAAATATAGCTGAATTTGAGAAAGGCCGCCATCAACATATAAAACTTTAATTACCGGTATTGCCTCAAACTGTTCGGTTCTGATTTCGAAACCTTCGGCATACACATGGTGTTTTTCTATTAAAGGGGCAACAAATTTTTCAAAATAAGTGGCTTCGGTTGTTTTGGGTATGGCAATAAAACGTTTATTTAGAAAGGGCTGCAATTTTTTCCCCTCAATATCCTGATCAAAAAAGTATAATACATCATTCAGCAATAACCACGCAGGTTTATTGCTGATGATCTGCGCTTCTTTAAACATAAATTCGATACGCAGATTCTGATATTTGATGGTCGGAAAATAGCGCGTTTCAGTTTCATTCCTTCGAAAATGGAAAAGGATAGATGCAGGCTCATCAGCCAGTTCGATTTTACGTTCTACCGGCCAGCCATCTTTGTCCATTACATAAAGCTCGTTTTTTACCTTCAAAAGCTCTAAAGCTTCGGCAAGTTTCTTTTCGATTTTAGGACGGACATTTTCATAAAATTTATTGTCGAAAATTTTAGTGAAAAACTCAGTTGGTCTGATTAGTTTTTTATAATATTTTTTAATCAGCGAGTCTTGCTCAATGTCATCTAAGATCTTGATCAGTTTATAATCAATATCACTTAAACAGGCATTAAATTCTTCTGCGGTATGCGTAAAAATCCGTTGATAAGTAAAAGAAAAATCTCCTTGCGGATTGAGCTGAACAACGTGAGGTTCAATTAAATAGCCCAAGTACTCATGTTTGCACAAAGAGTACACCACTTTACAGGTTTTAGAACTATCGACACGTAACATTGATTGGTTTAAAATTTTTTCTAAGCTAAGCGCTTAAAAAACTTTAAACTTACAATATTTTGAGGTTACATCAAAAAGAAGTAGCGGTTTTTGAGATAAAAATTATCAGTTTTTTATCGGAATTTAAAAGGGTGGTTAACTGTTTGATTGTATGAGTGAAAATGAATCAGCCTAAAACAAAGAAGGCATCCTGAAAATCAGAATGCCTTAAAAACTTGTTAATTATTGTTTATTTCCAGCCACCGCCTAATGCACGGTATAGGTTTACCACCGATTGTAGTTTTTGTAATCGATCGTTAATGCCACTTAATTGTGCCGTTAACAAACTTTGTTCTGAAGTCAAAACGTCAGTATAGTTTGTTGCCGAACTGTAGCGCAACAATTCTTTGGTAAAATCTACTGCTTTGGTTAACGAGGCGATCTGTTTTGCTCGTGTTGCTTCTTTTTCTGAAGCTGTTTGATAAGCGTACAAAGCATTCGATACTTCCTGTCCGCCGGTTAACAGCGTTTGTTGAAAGTTGTAAAAAGCAATCTGTTGATTTGCTTCAGCAGTTTTTAAGCGTGCTTTGTTTGCCCCTTTTGCAAAAATTGGCTGCGTTAAACCGCCTACCAGATTATAGAAGATAGATTTGCTAAAGAAATCCTGTAATTGTAAACTTGATAAGCCACCTGTTGCGGTAATGGTTAAGGCAGGATAAAAATAAGCTTTAGCTACGTTGGTGTTTTCGAAAGCCGATCTGAAGCCAAATTCAGCAGCGATCACATCCGGGCGGTTTTTTAACAATTGTGCAGAAACGCCGGTTTGTAGGTTAGCATAAGGGGTCTGCTGATCTAAGGTAGTGCGGTTAATCGCATTTGGCGCTTTAGCAACCAAGACACTTAGTGCATTTTCAGCCTCTTTAATGCTTCTTTTTAAATCAGGCAAGGTAACTTGTGCAGCATATAAATTGGCCTCGCTTTGTACAACTGCTGCGCCATTAACTACAGCACCTTGTTTAAGCTCTTTCATGGTTTCCACATCCTTGGTCCTCACTTTAATGGTTTCCTCGGTAATGGCCAATTGTTTGTCAAGCGCCAGCAAAGTATAATAATTGTTGGCAATGGTTGCAATTAACTGTGTTTGAACAGCGCGTTTTGCCGCATCACTTTGTAATAAAGTAGCATAAGCGCCGCGTTTTGCACTGCTTAATTTTCCCCAAATGTCAGCTTCCCAACTGGTGCTCAACTGTGCTTTATAGGTTTGGGTTTCTAAATTAATATTAATCCCAGGAGGAAAGTTTAAGGAGGCCTGCGATTGTTTATTATCCGTTACGTTTACATCTGCCTGTAAGCTTGGCAATAATGCCCCACGGCTTTGAATTAAAGTGGCTTCTGCAATTTTAATGCGCTCAATCGCTTGTTTCAAATCTAAATTCTCATTTATCCCCTGCTGGATCAGCGATTTTAAAGTGGTATCTGAAAACAACGTTTTCCATTGCAGATCTGCAATAGTAGTGGTGTCTGTTGTATTGTTATCACGGTATAAACCTTCGCTCTTAAGCTGTGGACGCTCGTATTTTTTAGTTACGCAGGCGCTTAGGCTGAGGATGGCTACACCGATTAAAATGGAATGCTTATATCTAAATTTCATGGTTTTAAAATTAATGTGGACGGTTAACCGCTAGCTCATACTCTTCTTCTGTTTGTTCGCGATCAATGCCTTCCTCAAAAGGAGATTTGTTACTTATTTTTTCCTGTAAGGTTTGGAAAATAATGAACAAAGCAGGGATTACAAATACGCCGAATATAGTACCGATTAACATACCGCCTACAGCTCCTGTACCAATTGAGGTATTACCTGCTGCACCAACACCTGATGACAACATTAGAGGTAATAAACCAAGGATAAAAGCAAAAGAGGTCATCAAGATCGGACGTAAACGGGCAGTTGCACCATCAATAGCCGAGTTAATAATACTCATTCCCTTTCGTCGCCTGTCTACCGCATACTCTACAATTAAAATGGCATTCTTTGCAAGTAGCCCCACAAGCATGATCAAGGTAATCTGTGTATAAATATTATTATCTACACCAAAGATTTTATCGAAGATAAATACCCCAGCTAAACCGATCGGTAGTGAAAACAATACCGCTAATGGTAAGATGTAACTTTCGTACTGAGCCGAAAGCAGGAAGTACACAAAGATTACGCAAAGCAGGAAGATAAAAATTGTCTGACTGCCACTGCTTACTTCTTCACGCGATAGACCAGAGAACTCATATCCATAACCTGTTGGAAGGTGGATTGCTGCTTCTTCCTGAATGGCCTTAATGGCGTCGCCAGAACTAAATCCTGCATTCGGGTTACCCGTAACCGCAATTGAGGTGTACAAGTTGAAACGTGAAATGGCCTGTGGCCCGTAAACTTTTTCTAAAGTAATGAACTCAGAAATAGGAGCCATTGTACCGCTCGAGTTACGCACATAAATGCTGGTTAAACTTTGCTGATTAGCACGGTACTTGGCATCTGCCTGGTACATTACCCTGTACTGCTTACCAAATTTATTAAAGTTTGAGGCATAAACACCACCATAATAACCTTGCAAAACACCCAGCACATCGCTAACCGTTAAGCCAGCTTGCTTAACTTTTGCCACATTTACATCAATCTGATATTGCGGGAAATTTGGGTTGAAGGAGGTTGAAGCATATTGAATTTCAGGACGTTTACTCAATGCGGCCAAAAATGCATTACCCACTTCGTTGAACTTTTTAATGTCGCCACCAGTTTTATCCTGCAACTGGAATTCGAAACCACCACCGGTACCAAAACCCTGAATAGTGGGCGGAGCAAAGAAAATTACCTTCGCGCCCTTAATGCTGGATGCTTTTGCAAATAATTCACCAATAATGGCTTTAACATCGCGCTTACGTTGATCCCATGGTTTTAGCCTTGCGATAACCATACCGTAAGAACTACCCGAACCACTGATCAAACTTCGGCCAACAACCCGAAATGTAGCCTCTACCTCTGGTACCTTGCTTACAATATCATTAATTTTTACAATAATTTTATCGGTTTCTTCCTGTGAAGTAGAAGGTGGTAGTGAAATATCAGAGAAAACTGTTCCTAAATCTTCGTTTGGCACGAAACCTTTAGGCGTAGTATTCATAATCCACACTAACACCACTGCGAAAACGGCAATTCCTAAACCCGCAAGCCATCTTTTTTTACCCAGGAAACCAACAGAGCGTTTATATTTTTGCGTTACGGCATCAAACGAAGTATTGAAAGCAGTATAAAAACGTTGTAAGAAATTTTTACTTTTTTCGTGATCTTCTGCGTGTGGTTTTAAGAACATTGCACATAGTGCCGGACTTAATGTTAAGGCGTTGATTGCTGATAAAATAATCGCGATGGCAAGTGTTAAACCGAATTGTTTATAAAATACACCAGACGAACCCTGGATAAAACTTACCGGGATAAATACCGCTGCCATTACCAGAGTAATCGAAATAATCGCACCACTAATATCATCCATCGCATCTTTCGTTGCCTTTTTAGGGTCTTTGTAACCGGCATCGAGCTTGGCATGAACGGCCTCAACCACCACAATGGCATCATCTACCACAATACCAATGGCCAGTACCAATGCAAATAAGGTTAACAGGTTAATGGTAAAACCGAACAGACTCAGGAAGAAGAAGGTACCGATAATAGCCACCGGAACACTGATTGCCGGAATTAAAGTTGAACGGAAATCCTGTAAGAAAATAAATACCACCAGGAACACTAAAATAAATGCTTCGATCAAGGTATGGATTACCTTTTCGATTGAGGCATCCAGGAAGTTATTTACGTTAACAACCGTTTCGTAATGAATGCCTTTAGGGAACGAAGTTGCTGCTTTATCTAAAGTTTTGATCGAATTTTCGATTACTTCTTTCGCATTCGAGCCCGCTGTTTGGCTAATGGCGATACCTAAAGCCGGTTTACCGTTAAACTTTACATAACTGGCATAACTTTGTGCACCAAGTTCTATCCTGGCCACATCTTTTAAGCGGAGAATCTGTCCGTTTGCATCCGCCTTAATAATGATGTTGCTAAATTCAGTTTCCGTTTTTAAACGGCCACTATATTTTAACGTGTATTGAAAAGCCTGATTTCCCTGCTCACCAAACTGACCTGGTGCAGCTTCGATGTTTTGCTCTGCCAAGGCTACACTTACATCGTTCGGTACCAGCCCATAAACAGCCATTACTTCTGGCTTAAGCCAGATACGCATGGTATAATCTAAAGTACCAAATGCACTTGCATCACCCACACCGCTAATCCTTTTAATTTCGGGTATGATGTTAATGTTGGCATAATTCTGTAAAAACTTCTGATCGTATGATGGATCATCACTGTAAATGGCAAAAATAAGTAAGTTACTCGCTTGTCTTTTTGCTGTAATTACACCCGATCTGGTTACCTCTGCAGGTAATAAACTGGTAGCCCTGGCTACACGGTTTTGTACGTTAACCGCAGCTAAATCGGCATTTGTGCCCAATTTAAAGTTAACGGTAATGGTTGCGGTACCATCGTTACTTGCGCTAGAAGTCATGTAAGTCATGTCTTCCACACCGTTTATCTGCTCTTCCAGCGGAACAACAACACTACTCATTACCACGTCGGCATTTGCCCCCTGGTACGACGCCGATACCTGAACGGTTGGCGGTGCAATTTCCGGATATTGCGAGATGGGTAAAGTTACGAGGCCTAATACACCTAATATTACAATTATAATCGATATAACTGTTGATAAAACGGGCCTGTCTATAAATTTCTTAAACATAATTAATATGGATTACACTGCTATAGTGTGATTGCACTGACTATATTGTTATTTTTTTATTTCAGCATAAACTGAATCGGTATTTTTTACCTCAGGCTTAATTTTAGTCCCGTCTTTTAATGATTGAAAGCCTTCTAAAATAACTTTATCACCTGCTTTAAGTCCTTTGGTAACCACGTAAAAATTACCTTTGGCTAATTCCATCACTTCAATTTGGGTATTGATTACCTTAGCCGAATCGCCTAAAACGTAGACGAATTTCTTGCCCTGTAAATCGATAGTTGATTTTTGAGGGACTAAAATTGCATTTTCAACATGCTGAGGAATTCTGACTGATGCACTTGCCCCGTTTTTTAATAAGAAAACCGGGTTTGGAAATGTTGCCCTTAAACTTGCCGATCCGGTACTGGTGTTTATCTGTCCATTGATCGATTCAATTTTGCCGTTCTGAGCATAGATTGTTCCATCGGCAAGAACTAAACTCACCGGAGGAATGTTTTTCATTTGCTGTGCAAGTGTATTGCCTTTGTAGGTATTAGAAAAATCTAAAAGCTGTTTCTCGTTTAACGAAAAGTATGCATAAACTTTAGAGGTATTAGAAACAGTAGTTAATGGCTGTGTGCTGCTGCTGCTTACCAAACTTCCATTCCTAAAAGGGATACTGCCAACTACACCATCAACAGGACTGGTAATTGAAGTATAACCTAAATTAACCTGTGCATTTACCAATTCTGCTTTTGCTTGTGCCAATGCAGCTTTCCTGCTTTGAAGCGTTAGCTGCGCTGCATCCAGATCGTATTTGCTGATAATATCTTTCTCTACAAGAGGTTTGGTTTTGTTTACCGTTAGCTGAGCAGCATTTACATCAGCTTCAGCACTGCTAATTGCTGCTCTTGCTGTTCTAACCTGTTGCTCGTACTGTGGTGCATTAATGGTGAAAAGCAATTGACCTTTTTTAACTACCGCACCTTCATCCACCAATATTTTTTCGATAAAACCATCAACTTTCGGACGGATATCGATGTTTTGAATACCTTCAATTGTTGCTGGGTAATCAGAATCTAATGTTGTATTTTGTGTGTTTACTGTAAAAACAGGGTAAGCTTGTGGACCAGCTGCTGCTGCAGCGGCAGCTTTTTTTGCTGCATCGTTATTTCCGCAGGACGCTAAAAGCATACCAATGCTCACGCTAAAAAAGAGAGTTGTTACTTTTCTCATGGGTATTTCTGTGTGTTTAAATTTAAATTTCCGGAATTAAGGGCGTTGTCAAAAAAATACAGGACTTCGATTTTCGCCGATAAATGCCCAAAAATAGAGCCTAAAAAAAAATAAGTCTGTCCGAATTCTGTCATTTAATCAATCGATTGATTTATTTTACGGTTGAAAACATGTCTGACTTCCTTTAAAGTACTGTTATATATTGTATTATCGTAATTTTTAGCATGAAAAACAGTGTGTAAATATCTTGCGACAGATGTTAAAAGCTGTTAAATTCAAAGGAAATATACGATTTTTTAGAATAAATGTTGCGTATTTGAGTAAACAAAACACATGGATGGTGTCTGTTTTACACGAGATGTTCAGATAGGATTTAAACCTCGCAGGTTTTAAAATCTATGAGGTTAAAAAAGAAGATTACTCTACTTCGCCCTCAAAAACCAATTTGGCCGGGCCACATAAAAATACATTGGTAAATTTTTTACCATCGTAATCGAATTCTATTTTAATATCGCCACCTAAAACTTTAATGGCGGTTTTAATATGACCGGTTTGTTCTTTGTGTTTTGCCATGGCCATGGCTACCGCTGTTACCCCGGTACCACAGGCATAAGTTTCATCTTCAACACCGCGCTCGTAGGTACGCACAAATAAATGATCGCCTTTATCTTCTACAAAGTTTACATTTATACCTTTTTCTGCATAAGTTCCATTGTAGCGAATGTTTTTCCCTTCAGTAAAAACATCAAAGTCTTTTAAATCACTTTGCAGAGCAACATAATGCGGCGAGCCAGTGTTCAATACATAAGCCTCGCCATCTTTGGTAATGGTGTCTACATCAATCATTTGTAAGTCAACCCATTCGCCATTTTCTGAAATTCTGGCATAATGT
Source organism: Pedobacter sp. R-06 (assembly GCF_049913135.1). NCBI lineage: Bacteria > Pseudomonadati > Bacteroidota > Sphingobacteriia > Sphingobacteriales > Sphingobacteriaceae > Pedobacter > Pedobacter sp. R-06. The sequence continues at coordinate 6,177,024 of NZ_CP183977.1, forward strand.
GGGCCATCTACTGCCAAAAAGTTTGTTTCGCGGTCGATAATTCCGAGCTGTTTGGCAAAAGCAACAATGCATCTGCCACCGTTTCCGCACATGCTGCCCAGCTTGCCATCAGCGTTAAAATAATGCATCTCGAAATCATAATCTTCATGTTTGGTTATAAACATTAATCCATCGGCACCAATGCCAAATCTTCTATGGCATAGTTGTTCAACTAATTGATTATCAATATTTTTTAACGGACTCATGGTGTGGTCTATTAAAATAAAATCATTGCCTGCGCCTTGGTATTTAAAGAAATTAATTTTCATGAAAGCTTCATTTTTTAATGCAATATTTGAGTTGCAAAAGGTAATTAGCAATTTGTGTTTTTTAATTTAACATTTTTTAACACAAAACTAAGTGCTTTGAGGATACAAATATCGTTTATATGGTATTAAATTTGAATAAACTTACGAAAGAAAATTTGAGCAGATAAAAACTGCCTGAGCATTCTGCTTAAATCAAAGTGAAAAATGTTCTAGCAAATAATAATATTTAACAAATGAATATTATAAGCTAACCAAACAATTAGCTAGCAAATCAGCTTATAATAATCATGGCTTTAAAATACATATAAATATAAACACATATAACACATGAAAAAGATATTAGGAATTACCGTGTTGGCTGCTTTTATAGGTGGGGCAGCAGCAATAGGAGGTTACAAGATATTTGAACGTAACCAGACTGGCAGCACCATTACTGAAAAACAGAACTTGTACTTCGCAAATAATCCACTTAAAATTTCATCAGCGGGAACAGCAGATTTTACGCAGGCGGCAGCAGCTGTTGCGCCTGGTGTAGTTCACATTAAAACTACATATGCGGCACAAAGCGGTGGCAGAAGTTCTTCTCCATTTGATATGATGGAAGATTTCTTTGGTGGCGGTGGCCGTCAAATGCAACGTCAGCCTAGAGCGGCATCGGGTTCCGGTGTAATTATCAGTCAGGATGGTTATATCGTAACCAATAACCACGTGGTAGAAAATGCAGAGAAGGTAGAGGTGGTTTTAACAGACAGGCGTAAAGTAGAGGCAAAAGTAATTGGCCGCGATCCGAATACCGATTTAGCTTTAATTAAAGTAAGTGCAACTGGCTTACCTGTAGTGAAAATGGGTAACTCAGATAATGTACAGGTTGGCGAATGGGTTTTAGCGGTTGGTTTCCCATTAGATCTGAATACTACAGTAACAGCAGGTATTGTAAGTGCGAAAAACCGCAGTATTGGTATTATTGGCCGCGAGCAACAAGGCAATGAAATTACAGAAGAGGAATATCGCGAGTACCAACGTACTGGTAAAAGACCAGATCGTCCGGCAAATACCAGTATCGAATCATTTATCCAAACCGATGCTGCCATTAATCCAGGTAACAGTGGTGGTGCCCTTGTAAACGCAAATGGCGAATTGGTAGGTATCAATTCGGCAATCGCATCGCAAAGCGGATACAACCAAGGTTATGGATTTGCAATTCCAGTTAATCTTGCCCGTAAAATTGTTGATGATTTTATGAAATATGGCTCAGTTAAACGTGGTTATATTGGCGTTAACTTTGTACCCTTAAGCGGTGAGGAAAAACCTGAAGGTATTAAGACTAACGAAATAAGCGGTTTATATGTGAATGATGTAGTTGCCGGCGGCGGTGCTGCAGCAGCGGGCATTAAATCAGGTGATGTAATCAAAAAAGTTGATGGAGTTGTGATCAACGATTCTCCAGATCTTCAGGAAAGAGTTGGCCGTTTAAATCCAGGTGATAAGGTTAAGTTAACGGTATTGAGAGATGGAGCACTTAAAGATTATACCGTAACGTTAAAAGGCGAAGCCAGTGTTGGTTTAACTGCTAAAAATGCAACGGGCAAAGGCGCTGAAGTTTCGAAATTAGGTGCAACTTTTGCTCCTGCTACTCAAGCACAGAAATCGAAATATGGTATTAATAGTGGCGTTGTAGTAACCTCTGTAACCACAGGAAAAGCATTTGATAATATTGGTGTTGAAAAGGGGTTAATCATTACTAAAGTGAATGGTCAGCCTGTAAATTCTGTAGCTGATGTTCAAAAAGCATTGCCTTTAGGCAGAAACAACATGGTGAGTATTTCTGGTGTTGGCGAGCAGGGTTCTTATAACTATAGCTTCCCGGCGCAGTAATTGATCTGATAAAAAATAGTTTTAAAAGCGTCCCGATTTTAAATCGGGACGCTTTTTTTTTAATCCTGATGAATCGGTTCGTGATTGGCATGGCAGGCATCTGCACATTCCTCGCATGCAACAGCACATTGTCTGCAATGTTCATGATCGTGTTTGCTACATTCGGCTGCACAAAGCCTGCATATTTCTTCACAGAGCAATAAATATTGATGCCCGATAATTGAATCTCTTTGCAATAACCTGGCCGCTTGGGTACAGATATCTGCGCAATCCCTATCTAGTTTAATGCAGTCAATCATCATGTTGATGTCTTCTTCTTTTAAGCATGACGATGCACAATGCTCGCAAGCCAGCGCGCAATCTAGTAAAGCCTGGATTAAACCATGGTTGTTTCTCGTTTCCATATCGTAAAAGTTTTGGTTATATCTATTTCGTATATTAATAACCTGCTGTAAATTAAAGTGTTTTAAAAAAATGAAATTGGCGACTCGTTCTAGGAAATCTTGAAATGTTAAAATATCTTAAATAACGGGCTGTTCAGCCAAATCTCCGTACTCAAAACAATATTCATCCGTTTTTCATAATCAAGATTTAGTTTCGCTATTTACCGATTGATAATCAGCGTTTACCGATGCGCTATAAATTAAATTTTTTTATTGTCCCATATTTGAATCAGCAACAAAAACCGAATATTATGGCTTTAGCTAGCATTAACCTCAGCGTAAAACAATATTTCAATTTCATGTGCAGAACAGATTTTGAAAGACGGGTATTTCACGATACTTATAAAGAATTTCAAAAAAGATCAAAAATATACAGCTTAGATCAGCACCTGCATACTTTTTCTCAGATGCAGCAAGCCAGCGAAAAGGCAAACACATTACACCAAAAACTTCAGTACTCCGTAATGAACAGCATTGCTGCCTTAGAACATAAAATACCAGTTTTAAGCGATTTGGAAGGTCATCCGATCCTTTTCGACTGGGCCGAATTAAATATTTACGCTTCAGATCTGCTAAATAAAGCAGCACATGTGGTATCGATCACTTATACCAGTCCGCAATTAATTTTACACGAAATCATTGGTGATCTGTTAATCTTAAGCTACAGTGGCAAAGAACAAGAAACATTAGTAGTAAAAATTACCGAAAATCTAGTGGTAAATTATGAGCAGCGCGAAAGCCTGGTTTATAACTAAATTTAAATCCCGATAGCCAGTATCGATTGCGGTGGCAATTTATGTATCGGGTTGGTCTTTGCTTTTTTCAGGCAGAAAAGCGGAGGCAAAGGCCTGTTTTGAACCTGCCTTATTGATAAAACCCGGAAATATATCGGGTAATGATTGGTTAAATCAGGGCGCTAAATCGGGCTTAAAGGGCAAATTATCAATATATTTAGCAATTATTTATATAATAAAAAATAAAAAATTGATTTATAGGGATTTAACTCTATCTTTGGTGCAAATTAAAATACAATATAATGCAACAAGGAACAGTAAAATTTTTTAATGAAACTAAAGGTTTCGGATTTATCACTCCATCTAATGGCGATGCCGAAATTTTTGTTCATGCTTCAGGCTTAATCGATAACATTCGTGAGAATGATACCGTAAACTACGATGTAGAAGAAGGTAGAAAAGGCCTAAACGCGGTAAATGTTAAAGTAGCTTAAGAAAACTCAAACACATAAATCGTAAAAAGTCCCGATGCAAATCGGGACTTTTTTTTTGGAATCAACTTTTGGATTGCCGATTATCACACTTATCTGCCTGCCAAATTTTTGCTGATCTCATCGTCAACAAAATCTAAAGAAAGATCATTGTTAGTTAATACAATACCTTTTTTATCTACTAAAAAGAAGTAAGTAACATTATAATTGCTCAGATTTTTTGCATTAGGCGATTTCGCTCCCTGAAGATCTGAATATTGTGGCCAGGTAAGGTGGTCATCCTTGATCACATTTACCCACCAGTCTCTTTTTTTATCGAACGATACCCCGATAAATTCTACATCTTTATTTTTATACTTTTCGTAGAGTTTAACTAATACCTGGTTATTTTTTCTGCTTTTACCACTATAAGAAGTCCAGCATATAATCAAGTTTACCTTTTTAAGTATACCTGGGTCGAACTTTTTCCCATCTGGGTTTTCGCCTTCAATATTAGGCATTTTACTTCCCGCCATCATCTGGTTAGCTTGTTTAAGCTCTTCTAAAAGTTTTTTCCCCTTTTTGCTTTCCTGAATTTCTTTATCTAAACTGTTAAAAATGGATAAATAATTTTTGGGTTCCGAATCTGCCCTGCCCAGTTGTTCCAATAAAAAGAGCGTGTGTGCAGAACTGGGATACTTTTTGGCAAAGGCTTTTATAATATCCAATTGGAGCAGGATTTTTTTCTCTCTCCAGCGGTCTGCTTCTTTGGCGCGTTCCATAATATTGGCTCTTGTGGCTTGGTCTAATTCCAATTCAGCAATATCCAAACTGTCGAGTAGGTTTTTACTCATGTTGTCTTTTAGTTTATAGAAATCTATAAATTGTTCACCCTCCTTGCCTGGAACGCTTTTTAAAGGATATGAATTAATGTTTTTTCCATCGAGAACACCTTTGAAACTGCCTTTATCGAGATAAAAGTAATATTCTCCGGTGTGATTACCGTCTTCAGTTCTTAAAGTGGCATATCCTTTTATTGGGATATTGATTTTAAAAGTCTGGCTGTTGTTGGTGATGTTTTCAACTTTCAGTGTCTCACCATTTTCAGCGCTTTGAATGGTAATTACCGCATTTGGACCAAAGTTTTTGGTTTCGAGATTAAATGTAGCAGGAGTTGGGTCACAAGCCGTGAAGAGGCCGGCTAATAAAGTAAGTAAATAGAACTGTTTTTTCATGTTAATAATTTGACAGAGCAATATAACGAAAAGATTAGTTATTCAGGATTGTATAAATAAAATAGATTTTTTTTAAAAATCGTCATTGCGAGGAGGAACGACGAAGCAATCCTAAGGCTTTGCTTATTACAGCTTTTCTTCTAAGATTGCTTCGTGCCTCGCAATGACGAATTCTGTATGTAAAACCCTAAACAATCTCATAATCTTTCAATTATTTCCGAATATGCTTTAGAATGTTTCTAAATAAATGTTTTATCGTTGTTTTGTCATATTCGTTTATAAATTAAACTCATAATTAGATACTTTTGCAAGAAATTTAGATATAAATCCTAATCAAATGAGTGGTTTCGGAAATGCATTTTCTTCTTCAATAGGGAAGAAATTCATCATGGGTATTACAGGTTTGTTCCTGATACTTTTTTTAATTGTACACTGCGGTATTAATGCTTTAATTTTTATTAACGACGGTGGTTTAACATTTAACGTAGGTGCACATTTTATGGCCACTAACTGGATTATCCGGGCTGGCGAGATTGTGTTGTTTATTGGTTTGCTTGCGCACATTTTTCAGGCGTTACGTTTAACGTTGGAAAACCAAAAAGCGCGTCCGGTTAAATATGCCGTAAACGATGGTAAGGCAAACAGTAAATGGTACAGCCGTTCTATGGGCTTGTTGGGTACGCTTTTGCTGATCTTTCTGGTAGTTCACCTGAAAGATTTTTGGGTAGTTTCCCGTTTTACAGGAATCCCAACGGTTGATGCCAACGGACATGAAGATCTTTATGCGGTAATGAAAGAAAAATTTCATGATCCGGTAAGGGTTGCTGTATATATTTTGGCTATGTTTTCTTTATGCTACCACCTATTGCATGGTTTTGCTTCGGCATTCCAAACATTAGGATGGAACCACTCAAAATATAACGGTATAATTAAAGGAGCTGGCGTTTGGTATTCGGTTATTATTTCGATCCTTTTCGCAGCCATGCCGATTGCAGTTTATTTTGGTCTTATTCAATAATTTTTAGCACAAAAGATATGTCAGATATTAATTCAAATATTCCAGAAGGCGAATTAACCAGCAAATGGACAAAATATAAGTCTTCTGTGCCTTTGGTTAACCCATCGAACAAAAGAACTATTGAAGTAATCATTGTAGGTTCGGGTTTAGCAGGTGCTTCAGCAGCCGCTACTTTGGCCGAGATGGGTTACAAAGTAAAATGTTTCTGCTTCCAGGATTCACCACGTAGAGCACACTCAATCGCTGCTCAGGGTGGTATCAATGCAGCAAAAAACTATCAGAATGATGGTGATAGCGTTTATCGCCTTTTTTATGATACGATTAAAGGTGGCGATTACCGTGCCCGCGAAGCCAATGTGCATCGTTTGGCCGAAGTAAGTGCCAACATTATAGATCAGTGTGTGGCTCAGGGTGTGCCTTTGGCACGTGAGTACGGTGGCTTGTTAGATAACCGCTCATTCGGTGGTACACAGGTACAACGTACTTTTTATGCAGCTGGTCAAACTGGTCAACAGTTATTATTAGGTGCATATTCTGCTTTAGAACGTCAGATTGGTATGGGTAAAGTAGAAATGTATACCCGCCATGAAATGCTTGAGGTTGTTAAAATCGATGGCAAAGCACGTGGTATTATTGCCCGTAACTTAATTACAGGAGAAATCGAGCGTCATTTCGGCCATGCGGTAGTACTAGGAACAGGTGGTTACGGTAACGTATTCTATCTTTCTACCAACGCAATGGGTAGTAATGTTACTGCTGCCTGGAAAGCGCACAAACAAGGTGCTTATTTTGCAAACCCATGTTACACGCAGATCCACCCAACCTGTATCCCGGTTTCTGGCGATCACCAATCTAAATTAACCCTAATGTCTGAGTCGTTACGTAACGATGGACGTATCTGGGTTCCTAAAAAGAAAGATGATAACCGTAAAGCTTCAGAAATTCCTGAAGATGAAAGAGATTATTATTTAGAGCGCCGTTACCCTGCTTTCGGTAACTTAGTTCCCCGTGATGTGGCCTCCCGTGCTGCGAAAGAGCGTTGCGATGCAGGTTATGGAGTAGGTGCTTCTAAATTAGCAGTATACTTGGATTTTAAAGCCAATACAGAACGTTACGGAAAAATCGAAGCTGCTAAAGCGGGTAACCACAATCCTGACAAGGAAACCTGTATGCGCCTAGGTACTGCAGTAATTAAGGAAAAATATGGTAACCTATTCGATATGTATGCGCAGATTACCGGCGAAAATCCTTACGAAACACCAATGCGTATCTACCCTGCGGTTCACTATACCATGGGTGGTTTATGGGTTGATTATAACTTAATGACGTCGGTACCTGGTTTATACTGTACTGGTGAGGCTAACTTCTCAGATCATGGTGCCAACCGTTTAGGTGCATCTGCTTTGATGCAAGGCCTGGCTGATGGTTATTTCGTTCTTCCTTACACCATAGGTGCTTATTTATCAAAAGAGATTTCGGTAAAAGCAATCCCTACTGATCACCCTGCCTTTGTGGAGGCTGAAGAAAGAGCAGTTGGTATTTTAAATAAACTGATCAATATTAAAGGAACTAAGTCGGTAGATCATTTCCACAAACGTTTAGGTCACATTATGTGGGAAAAATGTGGTATGGCCCGTAATGCAAAAGGTTTAAATGAAGCAATTCAGGAAATCAGGGCTTTACGTGCTGAATTCTGGAGCGATGTTCGTGTACCTGGAACAGCTGATGAGTTAAATACCGAATTGGAAAAAGCTGGCCGTGTTGCCGATTTTATCGAACTGGGCGAGCTGATGTGTATTGATGCCTTAAACCGTAACGAAAGTTGTGGTGGTCATTTCCGTGAAGAGTATCAGACAGAAGAAGGTGAAGCACTACGTGATGATGAAAATTATGCTTACGTAGCCGCTTGGGAATTTAAAGAAGGTGTAAACTTCGAACTTCACAAAGAAGAGCTGAAGTTTGAAAATATTAAAGTAGCACAAAGAAGTTATAAATAGTAGCAAGACGTAAGTATCAAGTATCAAGACTTGAATTAAATCTTGATACTTGGTTCTCGTTACTTGATACTTAAATCTCAATATCATGAGTACAGGAAATATGAACTTAACGCTAAAAGTTTGGCGTCAAAAAAATAACAATGCCAAAGGTGCTTTGGTAGATTATAAATTGGCCGATATTTCACCGGATATGTCTTTTTTGGAGATGTTCGATGTATTAAACGAACAATTAATTAACAAAGGTGAAGAACCGGTAGTATTCGATCACGATTGCCGTGAAGGGATCTGCGGAATGTGCTCGATGTTTATCAACGGCCGTCCGCACGGACCAAAAGACTTGGTTACTACCTGCCAGTTGCACATGCGTTCTTTCAAAGATGGCGATACTATTGTTGTTGAGCCTTGGAGGGCAGCAGCTTTTCCGGTAGTAAAAGATTTAACCGTAGATCGTTCTGCATTCGATAGAGTTATTGCTGCTGGTGGCTTTATTTCGGTAAACACAGGTAATGCGCAAGATGCGAACAACCTGCCAATCCCTAAAATGCAGGCAGATGCTGCTTTCGAAGCCGCCGCTTGTATTGGTTGTGGTGCTTGTGTGGCAACCTGTAAAAATGCTTCAGCAATGTTATTCGTATCAGCTAAGATCTCTCAGTTGGCATTGTTACCACAGGGCCAGCCAGAGCGTTACCGCAGGGTGCAGAGCATGGTTGCGCAGATGGATGCTGAAGGTTTTGGTAACTGTACCAATACTGGTGCTTGCGAAGCCGAATGCCCTAAAGGAATCTCTTTAGAAAACATCGCTCGTATGAACCGAGATTTTGCATCTGCAAAATTTATTTCAGAAGAAACCGTTTAAAAGGTATACTGTGCACCCAGCTTAACCGCTGGGTTCTTGAGCCTCCACAACGTGGAGGCTTTTTAGTTTTAAAGGGAACCACAAACTGATCATGAAATAGATGAAAATAGCTGTTGAAGGCACATTATTACGCTAATACTAGTTAATAGACCAGGAATAAATAGTGAATTAAATTTTAATGATTTGTTAGCAAGCTCGTGATTAAAACAGATACACATTTAACATTTACCCGCCGTTATGAAAACATATGAAACTTTAGAATTTAAAACCGAAACCTTGCACAACAAAGTGTGGTCGAAATAAAAGTTTGCGAAAGTTGCAATAATCTTATGTTTGCATATTAAAATTTTGCGTATTTAGAAATTTTATTCTGTAATATTTGCATATACATTAAAGTTTTTCTAAATTTAGTCTTCCGAGACAGGAGAGAAAACATAAAACCCCGGCAATTTTGCTGGGGTTTTGTGTGTTTAAACCAATTGCTAATTTCGGATCTATTTTATCGTGAAATTAACATTGATGTTGTATTTCACACGAACAGGTCTTCCATTTAACAATCCAGGGTTCCATCTTGGCGATTTGTTCAATACCCTAAGGGCTTCTTTATCTGTTTCTGGTGTTAGGCTTCTGGTGATCTGAACATCGGTTAAAGTGCCATTTTTTTCGACTACAAAAGAAGCAAATACTTTGCCCTGTGTGCTGCTTTTCTTAGCTGCTTCGGGGTACTTAATCTCACGACCTAAGAATTCATAAAATTTATTAATTCCACCAGGATATTCGGGTGTCTTTTCCAGGGAGGTAAAATCATAAACTTTATCTGGATTGTCTTGTGCTTTTGCTTGATTTAAGCACATAGCGATGCCCATTAGGGCTAAAAAGATTAGCTTTCTCATTGTTTTTTTATTAAAATGTTGATTATTTAGTTTTTCTTAGGCGTTGCTTTTGGTTTTTTGGTGGTAATAATCACCACTCCATTTTTGCCTTTATCTCCGTGTAAGGATCTTGCAGATGAATCTTTAAGCACTTCTATTGATTCAATAGATTCTTCATTTAAGTTAAGGTCAGGGACTTCTTTCCCATCGACAACATAAAGTGGCTTTGCTTTGGTATCAAAATCTCTTTTTAGTAGGTATCGCTTCTTAACAGGTGTTTGGTCATCGGATGGTGGAAGTATATGAAATCCAGATGCTTTTCCATTTAAATTAAGATCGATAGGTTTTATTGGTTTGCCCTTAAGCAGGTTAGAGCCTGTAGTATTTTTGGTTGTAATTTCTATTACGCCCGCAAATCCATCCGCTCCGTATTTCGCAACAGCCAAACTATCTTTTAAAATATTAATCGCTTCAATATTTTCCTTATCAATTTCGCTTAATGATGTGGTTCCTCTTACAAACTGTTTGTTTCCATCAATTACTACTATAGGTTCGATACCAGCTATAAGCGTTCCTCTAAGCCTAAATCCAGATGTTTTTGTGCTGTCTGGCTTTTGTGCAAAACCGACTAAACTAATACCCATCATTATGGTTAAAGCGATTATATTTTTCATTTTGCTTAGAATTTTCTTTTAAGATCGAAAATATTATAAGTTCTGTCGATAGTAAGGTCTTGAGCATCAAGCGGCCTGTAAGCACTATTTTTTGAACTTTTACTTGTAATTAGAATTGCACCAGCCTTAGCCCTCGGTCCATAAAGACTAACTGCGGCCTGATCTTTCAAAACCTCAATAGATTCGATATTGTTTGGATTGAGCGCACTTAACTGCGTGTTTTCATCCATTTTAACTCCATCTAATATGATAAGACCGTTAAAATTGATATCGTTTCTAAGTCTTATGCCCGTAGGAGTTTGTGCCAGTGTTCTAAGCGGTTTAGGAGGATCTGTATTAAGCGTGAAATTAACATTGATGTTATATTTTACCCTTACGGCCAAGCCATTCTGGATGCCTGGGTTCCATTTTGGTGATTCTTTTATAACCCTCATCGCTTCTTCATCGGTACCACTTCCTAAACCCCGTGTGATCTGTACATCTGTTAAAGAGCCATCTTTTTCAACAACAAAGCTGAGAAAAACTTTACCTTGCACATTATTCTCCTGTGCTATTTTTGGATACTTTATACTGCTACCCAGGTATTTATAAAACTTGGCTATACCGCCCGGAAATTCTGGTTGTTTCTCGATTGAAACGAAATCGTACACTTTATCTGTATTTTCAGATTTAATAGAACTGGTTTCTGTTTCAGCGGTTTTGGGAAGATAAGATATGATGTTAATCTTGTTCAGATCTACATACCCATCCGATTTAGGCAATAACTTATTCTTAAACTCTTCTGAAGATTCTGGGATTTTAAAACTTACTGTTAAAGCATATTTGCCATCTGCCACAGTTTTAAATCCTTTATACGATAAAATTGCTTTCATCACTTCTTCATCGCAACCTGCCCCTAGTTCTACATTCGATGTAATATTGGTAACCCTGCCGCCTTTTAGATTAAACTTTATCTGGGCATTACCTTGTACCTCATCGCTGCTGGCTGCACCTGGGTATTTAATATTTCTTAACAAAAACTGATAAAATCCTTTCCAGTTTGCATCTGTTTTGCCATCAACTGAAATTTTAGGTGCTGTAGTTATCTTCTCAGGTGTTGTAACCATGTTCTCAACAATCTCAATCGGTTTTTCCAAAGGGATTTGATCGGTAATGGATAACAACTTTTCATTTTTGCGGACAGTAGCCGACGAAAACACAATCAGAAGGGCAAATAGCGGAATAAAAATTCCATACTTCATAATAGCGATCTTTTTAGACCGCTCTTTATGAAGCATGAAAATTCTTTTTTTGATCAATGACTTTTCCAAAAAGCCATTTGTTAAGGCATTTGGTGAAATACCAAACGACTTACTTAGCAATAACATGGCATATTCCGCTTTATCACCCTGAAATTCGGCAGCAAGTTCATCAGCTAAAAACTCATGGATATTTTTAATGGCTTTTTTATAAAGATAAATCACCGGGTTTAACCAGGTGATAATCCCTAAAATTTCGAAAAATAAAATATCCACTGTATGCCATTGTTTGATGTGTGCTTCTTCATGAATATCAATCACATCCATTTGTGGCAATTCCTGATCAATTACTTTTTTGCCAAAAAAAGAGAAAGCCGAGCCAGCCTTGCTGATTGAGATGAGTTTTTTAACCGCTAATAGGTTAAATACCAATCTACCTAAGAAGAACAGAATACCTGCGCAATAGATGTAAACGAAAGCATTTCCCCAGTTAAAACCGGTATTACGCTCTGTTACAATCGTTGCTTGTGCCAATACGGCTTCCCAATTAACTGAAGTATAAACCTGTTGTGCCGCTCGTTGCTCCGTTAGCCATTCTAAACGGATAAATGGTATACATAACGACAAAACGCCCGCAGATACTAAATAAATGCGGTTTAAAGTGAAATAGGTCTCCTTATCTAACAGTAATTTGTAAAAACCGAAAAAAACAATTAAGTATAAGTTCACCTGTAATAGGTAGTGGGCAAAACTCATTTTGGCTTATGTTTAATTTTATTAATCATTTTTAAAATTTCATCAACATCACTTAAATCCAGTTTTTCTTCTTTAACAAAGAAAGAGAACATACTCTCTACCGAATTCTCGAAGTAATTGCCCAACAGTTTTTCTGTAGCATGGCGTTTATATTCTTCTCTGCTGATGAGGGGGTGATATTGGTGGGCCTTGCCAAATGCTTCGTGACCAATAAAACCTTTTGTTTCTAAAATTCTAATAATGGTTGATACAGTGTTGTAAGCAGGTTTAGGGAGGGGTAGCTCATCAATAACTTCTTTGACGAATGCTTTTTCCAATTGCCATAAAACCTGCATAATCTGTTCTTCAGCTTTGGTTAAATCTTTAATTTCCATAATAGTTAATAATAATAAGGATGATAGCAAATTAATTGCCTTAACTAAAGTTAAAACTAATTAGTTAGTTATCCAAATTTTATTGAATAAATTATTATAAAAATTAATGAAAATGCATTTTTGCTGTCTTTTAAGGTTTTACTTCAAGAAAAGTAATTAGATTTAAGTATTTATTCCGCTGTAAATCAGGTATTTGTGTGTTTGTTACGAATATGAGTGCTATATCGTAATCAGGTTGTTTTTGATGCCATACACTACTAATCCGGTGCGCGATTTAATATTCAATTTCGCAAAAAGGGATTCCCGGTAGTTATCTACTGTGCGTGGACTAACATTCATCAGGTCTGCAATTTCCTTATAAGTAAGTTCGGTACTGCAATATTGTAAAAATGTAAGTTCTCTTGCAGAGAATACTGGTTTTTGATCGCTGTCTTTCAGTGCCACCAAAAGTCTGCCAGATACCAGTTCGTTTACGTAGAAACCCTTGTCTACTATTACTTTAATAGCTGTTAGCAGATCGGATGGGGTTGATTCTTTAAGCATATACCCCCCGGCACCGGCTTTAAGCATCCCGATAATCGCTTTTTCATCTTCGAGCATACTTAATGCCAGCACATGTACATTCGGATGATTGGTTTTAACCCATTTAGTTGCTGCAAAACCGTCCATTACCGGCATATTAATATCCATCAATACCAGTTGAACGTGTTTGTGGCTGTTTATTTTAGACTGGAGATCTAATCCGTTTACCGCCTCAAACGTGACATTTATTTCGTCGAATTCTTCCAATAGGCTGGCCAATCCGGAACGGAAAAGCGTGTGGTCATCAACAATAGCGATAGAGATACTTTGGTCTTGCATACAATTAAGGGTATGGAACTTCTATTGAAATGGAAGTGCCTTCGCCTGGAGTCGAATTTAATATTAATTTTCCATTGATCATCTCAATTCTTTTATAAATAGAATTTAATCCCATTCCCGATTTTTTTGATTTAATTTCTTCAGGGTTAAAACCAATCCCATTTTCTGCAACCCTTAAATGTAAAACATTGCCTGTTAGGTATGAATCGATTTGGATATAGGTAGCCTGGGCATGTTTTATAATATTATTGATGATTTCCTGCAATAAACGAAGAAGGATTAAATCTTTGTTGGGCGATGTAATTTGCAGATCGATTAACTGATTATTGATTTTTAATTCGTAAGAACCGGCTTTATTCAACCAGTTAATTTCCTGATCAATGGCGTGGCCAATACCATTTTCTACCAGTTGTTCGCCATGCAATAGTTTTGCCAACTCTCTTAATTCTTTAATGGATTTGTTAACGAGTGCTAACGAATTGTCGATTTTTTTCCTGGCCTTTTCCCCATCATTTAAATTTACAGAGTTTAAGGTGAGTGTGGTAAGACTGAGCAACTGGCCAACATTATCATGTAATTCTGTGGCTATACTCTGCATCGTTTGATCTTGTACTTCAACCCTGGCTTGAAGCATTTCGGACTCAAATTTTTGCTGCATATTCTGTTTTTCCAGAAAATGGTTCTTTTTATGCCGGTTGTAAGACCTGATATAAAGTAGTAGAAATATTGGCATCAAGAGAAAAACAAATGATGCCAATAGGATTAAGGACATATTTTCCGTTGACGAGCTCTGCATATAAATGAATAGGCCCAAAAGCCATATAAAAATAAATTTAGTGTTGTGTAGATTATTAAGCGGGTGTTATATTTTCCTAAAAATTTTTGTTGAATTATATCATCGAAAAAATTGGCTAGCGTGCTTCCAAAATAAAATATTAATGTTCCACCCACCCACCAAAATGCAGGGTGAAATTTTAGATCAATATAATTTTCGTCTTTCAGGAGCAGATAAAAATACAATAAGCCATAGATTACAAAAACCACAGATGTTACACTTATTGTAAAAGCATTATAAACATTTATACCGTAGATCAAAGTAAATATTGTATAAATTATCATTGTTGCTGCATATGTTGCAATTAGCCAGTGCTTTATGTTTGCGTATTGTTTTATGAACGTATAAAATCCATAAGTGATAAAAGAAATTTCAAATATTGTATAGATATTGTAAATACATAAATTTGTGTGGTATGTTCTCGCAAAGTACCTTCCAACGATTTCAGTCAACATCACAACGGCCATATACCAAATTGTGATCCGCCAAAATGTTGATTTGTCTTTGGATAAAAAGTATAATGCAAAAACCAGACAAAGCAGCTCAATATATGAGTTAATAGTTGGAACAATAAATTTTAGGGCCCTAAATATGTCTATTTGTGTAGCAATTTTTCCTATCATAGAAAATGTATTACAGCATCAGTTTACTATTTTCATCACAAAATTGTGGACATAACTCAGCTCTGTTTTCTGGATCAGTAGGTTGTGGTATTGGATCGCCGTAATCTTTGTCAATAAAATAATCGGTGCAGGGTTTGCCGTCAATTGTTTTGGTAACCACAAGGAGTAAAGTGTTCATTTCTGAATAAGTTGAAGGGATTTTATCGCCATAATCAAGCTTGTTGATCTGATCGATGATATCGTTGGTATATCTTCCAAAATAAATCCTAATGCCATCCCCTCCTAAGTCGGTCATCTTTTTTGTTAATGTTGTGATCTGCTCTGCTGAAAACCATGCCGCTTCTGTAAATGTGCCCTTTTCTGCGTTCTGGCTCTTGCGGAAAGCAGCTGTCATTTGGCTGGCAATGCTTACTGGGATGGTATTGTCTTTACCCTCTTTAGTTAAAAAATCTTGAATCATAATATTTATTTGGTTTTAAAATGCTAAGTAAGCGATTTAGTGAAAGCTAGTTAAATGCTTATCGTTATTTCAACTCGTTTGAAAATTTTTATATAGTTTGATTTAGGTTAAAGTGGGGCGGGATCTAAACTTCACGATAAAATTATCAAAAAAAACAAACTTTCGCCTGCCTTATTTTGTAATTTTCGATACCGTAAAAATACCCTTTAATTTAAGGCGTTTTACGCTAGCATCGAATTGCGCCGTACCACTACTTTTGGTATACAATAACAGCTGAATAATTTGCGGTTATAACATATTAATGCTGTCTATCCCAGAAAAACAACTATTTTGAACTTATCCAAAAAAAGTCTATTTGATGTGAAGATTGATATAGAAAACATTTAACCATTTAATTCTTTCAAAAATGATAAACAATATCCTGCTACGGGAAAATCACAGTTCGATCAGCGAAAGGGAAGTTGAAATTGTACACCTGTTATCGATGGGATACAACAGTAAAGAAATTGGCGAAATGCTTTTTATCAGCGAGCATACCGTTAATACGCACAGAAGAAATATGGTAAGAAAGCTCGATCTTAAAAATTCTTATCAATTAATTGTTTGGGCCTTTAAAGAAAGAATATTATCCTTATAAGGGTTAAAATACGCATAACCTCTCATTCTAAACAGCAAAGCCTGCTATTTGATACTAAAGTCAAATCAGCAGGCTTGTGTTTATGCGTTGTATTTTGTGTTTAGGGCCTTGCCGGTTGTGGAGCAGGTAGTTCTTTTCTTGGAATCTGTGCCTCACGCTGCGAAGTATTGTATACAAAAGAAGCGATGATGGTTGCCGCCTGTTTTAAATCATCCTCAACAAGTCTATCATAAGTATCCATATTGCTATGGTGGGTACGGGTATTGTAATCGGCAGGATCCTGAATAAACTGGAAACCTGGAATGCCTACGGCATCAAATGCCTGGTGATCGGTACCACCTGTGTTATTAATGGTGATGGTGGTTGCGCCAAGATCGTTAAAAGGAGTTAACCAACTTTGAAAAATCGGACCAGCTGCTGCATTGCCCTGTAAATAAACGCCGCGGATTTTTCCTGTTCCATTATCGAGGTTGTAATAAGCTGATATTTTTTTCTGATCTGGTGTTAATACCATAGTTTTCGGGTCGCCAAAATGTTTTGCCACATAACCTCTTGATCCAAATAAACCTTGCTCTTCTGAGCTCCAAAGTGCAATACGAATGGTGCGCTTTGGTTTAAAATCTATTGCTTTTAAAATACGCATGGCTTCCATCATTACAGTAGAACCTGCTGCATTATCTGTTGCACCGGTTGCCGCATGCCACGAATCGAAGTGTCCGCCAATCATTACCACTTCGTCTTTTAGTTTTTTATCGGTCCCAGGTATTTCGGCAATTACATTATATCCTTGTGGATCCTGGTCGTAAAAAGAGGTTTTGATGTCAGCTTCAACTTCTACAGGCTTTCCTGCACGTAAAAGACGCAATATATGCAAGAAATCTTCTGCTGCAACTTCAAGTTCAGGCGATACAGGTTTTGCATCTAAAGCATAAGAAGCGCCGTTACTGGTAAAAAATGTCCCCTGTCCGCCGCGGGCATAAGTTAAAATTAAACCCACTTTTTCTTCTACCAGCATGGCATTCATTGCCGCACGGATTTCACGCATTTTCATCATTTGCGCCATTCTATCAGCAATTGGTCCGCCGGTTGGGCGTTGCCTTGGGCCTGCAGCCTGTAGTTTTGCTGCGGCCATCTGCGCCAGGGTAGTATCGGCATAGCGCGAAAAATCGGGCTTAAGGCCGCTTGCTAGTGGTGTACCCTGGTCCATCATGATGATTTTTCCAGCCAATTTGCCTTTATATTTTGCTAAATCAGCAACGCTATCGGCCTTGATCAGAATTACCTGCGATTTGATCGGGCCATTTGTACCAGGTGTCCATGCTTTAGGAGAGGCAATAATGGCATGGTAATACGGGACTGTGGTGGCGGCATAGTATTTATCAATCTGCCAGCCTTTACCGAAAGTTCCCCAGGCTTCGAGATGTACATTTTTTAATCCCCAATCGGTTAGTTGCTTCACTGCCCAATCCTGTGCTTTTTTTAATCCCGGAGAGTTTGATAAACGTGGACCGCTTACATCAGTTAAATTAAAAGCAATATCCATCGCCTTCGAATTTTCCAGGCCTTCCTTTCTTATTTTTTGTACTACAGCTGCATCAGGAGTATCTTGTGCAAAAGCTGAAAAGCACAGGGCAAAGGCCAATGCTGTGATTGTAAATCTTTTGATCATTTTATGAATAATTTGGTGGTTGATTTTGATCTAAAATACACTTTTAACCACTTCAAATTACTACCCAATGAGATTTTTACATGAGCACATTCTTAGGACCTGAAATTTACAGATTGCAACTACTTTATGCTCTTTTTGGTGACAATGAAATAGCCGATGATGAAAAGTATGACTGCGTAAATCAAACTTGTCCATATTTCTTGTGTAAAGATTGGGAAATCCAGCGGATCAGTATTTTTTTTCACCTTGGTAATTCTTAATGCCAGTGTGGGTAGAGAATAAGGATTAAGATAAGCATATTTCCAGCCAACATTCGCCGTTATAATTCCCATTATAGTTCCAACAAAGCCAATGCCCATTGGTTTAAGGAAATCGCCCCAAAGCAAGCTTAATATAAACTGTAGCGATAAGATGCCTAAAGAAGCTAAAAATAATTTAGCGTAAGAGTTGATTAAAATGTTTAATGGGTTGTATTGATTAAAATTAAGCTTAGGTACCAATACCTGCAATAATTGACCAAAGGCGTAGGTAAGTGTAGCAAATAAAAATAAGCAGATAAATATTAACAACACAGCATACAGGTATTTTGCCGCATAAATAGAAAATTTATTTAATGGTTGGGCAAACAACATCTTCCAGGTATCGTTTTTGTGTTCGATATTATTGACTGAAAAGGCCATGAATATAACATAGAAGGGCATTATCAAAAATCCCATTACGCCGAGCGCTGCACCACTGTAATGTGCCCATAATATCATTGGAGGATAATGGTTGGCGATGATTTTCTCAGCGTCGGAATAAAAACCAAAGCTGATTAACCCGCATATAATCACTGGTAATAGTATAGCTGCCCAGAAAGCTAAGGTTTTTCTGGATTTGTAAAATTCTGATACTAAGGAAATATAAAGAGCGTGCATGTTAGTTTGTTTTGGTAATATCAAGGAATAAATTTTCGAGGTCTTTTCGTTGCTGATAAAGACTGCTCACCGTAAAACCATTTTGGATAAGTAATGTATTGAGTTCTCCACTTATTTGCGATGAAGTAAATGGTACAGTAATTACCTTATCGGTTTTTGCTATAATTTCATAACCCGATTTTGTTAAAAGGGAACTTGCGCTTTCGATCTTGTCGACTTCGATTTCGAGCACAGGTTTGCTCAGTAGATGAAGTTCGTTAATGGTGCCCTGAAATAATAATTGCCCCTTGTTTATAATGCCAACATGGGTTGCTGTTCTTTCTATTTCTGCCAATAAGTGACTTGAAACCAATATTGTTTTGTTGTGTTTTGTGGCTAAATCGATCATAAGGTTGCGGACCTCGATGATGCCATTTGGATCTAAACCATTTGTAGGCTCATCCAGCAGGAGTAATTCTGGATCTGAAATTAGTGCCTGCGCAATGCCAAGCCGTTGTTTCATGCCTAATGAATATTTACTGGCTTTTTTATTTGCTGCTTCTGCCAAACCTACTAGCGACAGCATTTCATCAGCTTTTGATTTTTTTATGCCTAACAGAATACAGCGGTTAACGAGGTTTTCTTTTCCCGTTAAATGCCCATAAATGGCTGGCTGTTCTACTAGAGCGCCTATGCGTTTAAGGGTAGCAATGCGATTGCTATTTATTTCTTTACCGAATATAAAAACCTGGTCGGACGGTGATTTGAGCAGGTTAAGCAAGATTTTTATGGTGGTTGTTTTTCCAGCCCCATTTGGGCCTAAGAAACCATAAATGCTGCCTTTTGGTACTTGTAATGAGAGATCTTTTACAATAGTCTGGTTGCCGAAGTTAAAGTTTAAACCTACTGTTTCGATAGCGTAATTACCCATTGTTCTATTTGAAAATAGCAGTTGCTTGTTTCACAATAGAACCAGATGTTTTTGCAGGTTTTACAACTATTTCCGCATCATTCTGATTCGTGTTAACCGTAAGTGTTAAAATAATCATCATAAATACAGGTAATAATAAAAGTAAAAATGGTGATGTGTTTGATAACTTTTTCATGATCGATAGTTTTATTTGAGCGGTTGCGAAAATACCATCAGTAATTACTGTTTGATTTTTTAAGTTGATTGCTGATGATGTTTTCATTTTGTTTTCGTTTTGATGATTCAAAGAAACTCAAGAAAAACAACCTGCTAAAATCTATTATACCAAGTGTTCAAGATTCTAGATCAACAGACATTTTTGGCGTTTGTCGATAAAATTTGCCTATTGGGCCGTTGGTAGAAAAAAAACGCCCGTTGGTAGATTGTGTAAGTAAATCGATAAAACTTTATTTATTTTGTGGCTTGAACGATATGCGTTAATTAACGGCTATCAGTATTCATTACTATTTAATACATTTCAAATGAAACAAAGTAAGGGACCTTTAATACTTCACACTATTTTTTGGGGGTTGATATTTCTTTTTATCGTAGTAGTAAGTATGCTAGATAAACAGCCACATACCATAAAAGATTATTTTCTGTCGTTTTTTGTTTTTGGTGTCCTAAATGTTTCTGTATTCTATATCAACTATATTTTCCTTATTCCATCGTTAATTAAGAAGAGAAAAAAGTATTGGCTGTATATCTTGTCATTTCTACTTTTAATTGTTGTTGCAACATTAGTAAAGACTGTTATAGCCGTTTTAAACCCTGATGAACTGCTTCACTATACTAATATGGAAGGTAAGAAGTCTGAAATGTCGGTAAATAACTTCGCATTAAACAGAGTTTTTGTGCTCGGTTTTTTTCTGGTATCGAGCTGCATTATTAAGTTCACGATCGATTGGTTTGCAAGTGAAAGGATCCAGCGCAATTTAGAAAGCGAACGCCGCGAAATGGAACTTCAGTTTTTAAAATCGCAGTTAAACCCCCATTTTCTTTTCAACTCCCTTAATAATATCTACTCATTGGCTTATCAGAAATCGGATAAAACTGCTGATGCCATTATGAAGCTTTCTGAAATTATGCGTTATATGATTTATGAAAGCAATACGCCAACGGTAGCTTTAAGCAAAGAAGTAGATTATTTAACGAGTTATATCGAACTGCAGAAAATAAGGTTTAAAGACGGGGCTTATATTGAGCTTACTTTAAACGGCGAAATAGACAATCAGAAAATTGTTCCATTAATGCTGATTTCGTTTGTGGAAAATGCATTTAAACATGGCGTGGTAACCGATCCCGCAGAACCGGTAAAGATCAATATTATTGCCAACCAGAAAATTTTGCACTTTAGTGTCATCAATAAAAAGAACCAGCAGAATAAAGATGCGCAGGGTGGCGTGGGTTTAACCAATGTAGAACGTAGGTTACAATTGGTTTATCCCGACAGATATAAATTAAATGTTGTAAATTCGGCTACCCATTATACCTGCGAACTGATGATTGACATATAATCCGGCATTACCCTAAGCGGATCATAAGAAAATCATGAATTAAATAGATTAACCAAAATGAACTTAAACTGTATTGTTGTTGATGATGAGCCTTTAGCGCTTGATATTTTACAGGATTATATATCGAAAGTGCCTTTTTTAACTATGGTTAAAAGGTGCGAAAACCCAATTGAAGCTTTGCAGATTGTGCAGGGCGGTGGCATTGATCTTGTATTTCTAGATATCCAGATGCCTGAACTTACGGGGATCCAGTTTCTGAAAATTGCCGGCAATAAATGCCACTACATTTTAACTACCGCTTACCCACAGTATGCTTTAGAAAGTTACGACCTGAATGTTTCTGATTACCTGTTAAAGCCAATTGCGTTCGACCGTTTTTATAAAGCGGTAGAAAAAGTACATAATCAGGTAAAACCGGTTGAAGCTCCTGCAAGTGTGGCGCAGCCCATCGTTACGCCTGCACCATTTTCTGGTTCGCCAAATCCTGTTCAGGATTATATTTTCGTGAAAACGGAACATAAGATTCAAAAAATCTATCTGCACAATATTTTATTCATCGAAGGTTTAAAAGATTACATTTCGATATTTACTAAAGATGAGCGTGTAATTACGCTACAGAGTATGAAAAAGATGGAAGAAGCTTTACCTCAAGGCCAGTTTATCCGGGTGCACAAATCTTATATTGTGGCTGTTGATAAAATTGAAAGTATCGAGCGTAGCCGCATTACCATCAACCAGAAAATTATCCCTGTTGGCGATACTTACCGCGATGAATTTTTCAGGGTGATCGGAAATAAGAACATTTAGAGCGGTTGGGGTTAGGCGCTTAACCAGCTCAAACAATTAAGCTTTTATTTGCCATGGAAGCACAGAAACCATGGAATGATCCTGCCGCGATTGTCATCCTGAGGGGTAATTTATTGTATAAAAATCAATATGAGTGACGTACAATCGTTTCCCTTTTCCTACTGCTCAGTCTTGCCTCGGCTCGCCGCCGCCGAAGGGCTCTTTCTTTTTGGCATCAAAAAGAAACAAAAACTGCCGGCTGAAAATTTTTCTTTCGAAGCTAGTGGGTTGGCTTGGACAGTGCAGCCCGAAAAATTTGTTAGGCCGGATTTAAGCAGAACGGGGGTATCGTGCTATGGCCTAGCTGGATGGAAATACTAAAGCAGCTAAAGTTTTGATTAATAATGATTTGCAAATAACGTCAATGGTAGCGGAGTTGAAGGATCTTTAAGGGATTAATAAAAATTATAAAGTAGCAGCCTGTGCCACTGGTTGACCTAAAACTTTCCTGATTTCGTTTTCTACTTCTAGCGTGATATCATTTGGCGTTTTTGTTTCTGGTTCTATCGGTTTTAAAACCGTCCATTTTAGCGCATTGCCAGTGGTTAGTGGAAACATACCAAAGCGAACAATTTTCCACGAATTTTCTATCGCCACGGGAACGACCAAAGCATTGGGTACTACTTTTAATATGGTAGCGATACCTCCAAATTGGAAGGTTTTCAACTGACCGTCTTTCGCCCGGGTTCCCTCAGGGAAAATAACAGTGCTCCAATTATTCTCTTTCATTCTACGGCCAAGTTTGATGATTTCGGAAATGGCCTGTTTGTTATCTTTCCGGTTAATGTTTGCCCCACCGCCTAAACGCAGGTTAATGGATATGGATGGAATCCCTTTGGTAAGCTCAATTTTGGAGATAAATTTTGCACTATGTTTTCTTAAAAACCAAATTAATGAAGGGATATCGTACATACTTTGGTGGTTAGCGGCAAAAATAATCGGCCTATTCGTCGGTAAATCGTATTCATTCTTAAAGCTGATGGAATTGAATAGAAAGATCTGGCAATAGGTGAGAAAAAAATTAAGGATGTCTACCGAAACCTTATGCGCTTTATAGCCAAAAAGCTTATAACAAATCCACTGTATAGGATGGAAGATACAAAGTGTTAATCCAAAGAAAATATAAAAAATAGGGCTTAAAATATATCCGAAAAGCTTGCTCATCTGGGTGATTTAATAGGTGGCAAAGATAATAATAAATTATTCTGGTTTAATTAATGCGATTACGATTAGCCGCTCAAACAAGTTGCAAAAGATTTAAAACTGTAAATATTTTTGTCGTCATTCCGACTGTAGCGGAGGAATCTTTAAAAATGATTTAATTTATTTAAACTGAAAGATTTCTCGACTACGTTGCACTTCGCTCGAAATGACGGAACCTCGGTAGTAGTTATGGGGAGAATCTTTAGGTAGATTTCTACAATTCGCCATTTAATATCATCAGTTTGGCTTTTAAGATTGCAGCTACGCTCATTGAGTCGGTAATCTCTCCATTCAAAACCATTTGATAGGCCTCATCAAATGGCAATTTTTTTACCACGAGTTGTTCCGTTTCTTCTGGCATCGCGATACCTTGAATTAAACCAGTGGCAATGTAGATTATGCTCAGTTCATCGCTCACCGAGTTAGACAAGTGCATTCTCTGGATCTCTTTCCAGTTTCTGGCGCTCATGCCCGTTTCTTCCAATAACTCCCTTCTGGCGCTTTCTAGTGGTGCTTCGTGAAATGGACCACCTCCCTCTGGGATTTCCCAGCTATAGGCGTTAATCGCATATCGGTATTGACCAACCAGCCAGGTATTGTAGTTTTCATCTAGCGGGAGGATTCCGATGGCGAGATTTTTAAAATGAACGGTGCCGTAAATGCCTTGCCCGCCAGAGGGGTTAATCACCTGATGTTCGGTTAAGCGGATCCAGTTGTTATCGTACTTTACCTCGCTATCTAATGTTTTCCAGGGGTTGATCTCTTCCATGGTGCAAGATAACAACTTGTTATAGTTTTAAGAAGAAGGAATTGTATTGAAGAAAATTTAGGGTAAAAAAAGGGTGCTTAGATTTTTTCTAAGCACCCTGGTTAAAATTAGAATGACCCCTCATCAGGACGGTTCTCCTGCTGATCGTCTTTCTTCTTTTTGGTGCCGGTGAATGTTGTTTTTCCAAAACGGTAAGAGAAGGTTAAGTTGCCCATTGTTCCCTGCATTTGTCGTTCGAAATCAACAATAGTTGCCTTATCTTCGGTTGTCATGCTCCATCTTCTGGTGTTAAATACATCTCTAACATTGAAACTTAAAGATGCTTTTTTGTTCGGGAAATCATATTTGGCTCCACCGTCAATTCCATACATGGCATTACGCTTTCCCTGTGCCATCACTTCCGGTGCCCTATAATCGCCGCGTACCTGTAGCGATACATTTTTTGCAACGGTTAAATTTCCGGTTAGGTTGGCATTCCAGCTAAAACCACTGCTCGATGCAATATCAAATCTCGCATCTCCGGCAAACTTAGCTTGATACAAGTTTACGTTAGTGGTAAAATTTAAAGCTTTAATCAGATCGAAACGACCAATTAACTCTAAACCACTATTGATTTGATTCGTTAAATTTTGAGGGGTTGAAGTAATAATTCCGTTAACTGGCGTACTTCTTACCCGTTGAATTACATCATTGGTTTGGCGGAAATACAAACTCGAAGTTA
Source organism: Pedobacter sp. R-06 (assembly GCF_049913135.1). Lineage (NCBI taxonomy): Bacteria > Pseudomonadati > Bacteroidota > Sphingobacteriia > Sphingobacteriales > Sphingobacteriaceae > Pedobacter > Pedobacter sp. R-06. The sequence continues at coordinate 6,201,881 of NZ_CP183977.1, forward strand.
AGGTTACTTTTTTCCAGTATTTACTGTAGCCCAATTCGAAAGAGTGTACATCCTCGGGCAATAAATTCGGGTTACCACCTCTATAGTTTAAAGGATCCGAAACATCCAAAAATGGATTGGTATCCCAAGGGCGGGGGCGGTTTACACGGCGTGTATAACTCAGTTGAAGCTGGTTGTCGCCTTTAAATTTTTGCGTTAAGAAAATACTTGGATATATCCTTTTGTAGTGGATATTTCCTTCAGCCGTGGTTAATACATTGCCAGTGTAACCTTCTAAATGTGTGTTTAAACGTGCATCTTCTCCTCTTAGTCCAATTTGGTAACCAAAATCTTTAATCTGGTTTTGGTAATTGAAATAAAGCGCATGCACCTGATCCTTACTATCGAAACCGTTAATTAACTTATTATTACTAACATAAATATTCGTATTTGCAGGGATCGAATCTGCGTATTGATCATTGTTTCCTAATCGGATCTGGCTACGGTAACCAACTTCAATTTTACCGGCTTTACCAACAGGTAGTGCATAGTCAGTCTGGATGTTGTAGTTGGTGTTATTGCCCGTGTTAAAAACACGCTGTAAACTTAAGGTTTCATCAATCGGCACACCATTTCGGTTAGTGGTGTTGGTGCTGTAAGTTTGGTCGTTATTGTTTGTACCATACGAATAACCAAAGTTGAAGGTTAACTCTTCTTTCGGTTTTTTAAACTTCTGTACGTAATCTAAATTAAGGTCGTAACTTTTTCCATAACCATCATTATTATTGGTTCTGTTGCTTAATAAAACAGGTGACTGGTTTGCACTTAATTGTCTAATATCCAGCAGCTCGTTGCGCTCATTTTCTCTTGAGTTAAAACCACCCGATAAGCTAATTACGCTTTTTGGTGCCAAATAATAATCTAAACCAGCTTTAGCATTGTGTCCTCTATCTGAAGAATTAGAAACGGTATTCTGATTTGCGAAAGCTGTTGAACTGGTTGGTGTTTTGTAGGTAATATCCTGAAAACCGCCACCCAAACGGTTGCCATAGCGATAGCCGTAATTTCCGTAAAGGTTTACTTTGCTATTCTGAAAACTTAAATTAGTGTTGGCGTTATAGTTATCACGGTTACCTGCAGTTAATGCAACTGAACCGTTAAAGCCAAGTTTTGTGTTTTTCTTTAACACAATGTTAATGATCCCTGACTGACCTTCTGCATCGTATTTTGCCGAGGGGTTGGTAATTACTTCAACACTTTCGATAGAACTGGCAGGGATAGACTGAAGAATCTGAGCCACGTTGCCACCAGCAATTAAAGATGGTTTCCCATCAATTAAAACTTTTACGCCAGTAGATCCGCGCAGACTCACATTACCATCCATATCGGTAGAAACAGAAGGGACATTCTGCAATAAATCTCCCGCCGAGCCACCTTCACTAACCAAACTCTGATCTACCGAGAATATTTTCTTATCGATCCCCATCTGCATGCCCGCTTTCTGGCCTGTTACCGTAATTTCACTCAGTACATTGCCTTTGGCTGTATTCATTTTAATCTCCCCAAAGTTTAATGTACCCGTAGCAGCAGTAATTACCACGTTATCTCTAACCATGGTTTGGTAGCCCACAAAGCTTATTTTAAAGGTAAAAGTTCCGGTTGGTATATCTGCCATCACAAATGCACCATTTACATCTGTTTGGGCAATTTTTGCATTTTTGCTTGTTGCTTTATCAATTAAAACAGCGGTAGCAAAGGGAATGGTTTCTTGTGTTTTTGCGTCTTTAAGTACTCCGGTAATTTTTGCTTTTCCGCCTGTTTGGGCGAAAAGACTAAAAGATAAGCTTAAAAGTAAAAGGGTAATCTGTATTGTTCTCGATTGTAAAATTCTCATTAAAAAATAAAATTGCGTGTGTTTTTGTAAAGGGAGACAAAGTAACGGCAACTAAGTTTAATTAAGCAGCCGTAACTGTTTTATTACAGCCATTTTATAGTAATATTTTTGTGGTTAATCCACAGTCGACAGTTAACGACTGGCAGTTTTCAGTTTTACGAAAACAATGATGGAATATTACAATTGAACAATCTGCAAAATATTACTTTTGTGAATGATGAATAAGATATTAATTGTTGATGATTTACACCCTGCCTTTAAAGAGCAGGCCATTGCCATGGGTTACGAGGTTGATGATGAACCACAGATTACCCGTCAACAGACACTAGATAAAATAAAAAATTATACAGGCATTGCTGTTCGGACGAAATTTAGGATAGATGCCGAAATTTTCGCTGCGGCAACCAACTTAAAGTTTGTGGCAAGGGCAGGGGCAGGTTTAGATAATATTGATGATAAAATCGCTTTTGAAAGAAATATCGAATTGATTAATGCACCTGAAGGCAATTGTGATGCCGTTGGCGAACATGCTACGGGTTTGCTATTATCATTGATGAACAACTTCCGCAGGGCCGATATGGAGGTTAGAAACGGCGTGTGGGATAGAGAAGGTAACCGTGGTTACGAATTGAAAGGTAAAAAGGTCGGTATTGTAGGTTATGGCTTTATGGGGCAAAGTTTTGCGAAGAAGCTGGCGGGTTTTGAGGTAGATGTAATGGCTTACGATAAATACAAAACCGGATTTTCTGATGCCTTTGCCCGTGAGGTAAGTATGGAAGAAATTGTGAAACACAGTGATGTACTGAGTCTTCATATCCCCCTAACAGCCGAAACTAAACAGATGGTTGATGATGAGTATTTCTTTCATTTTAAAAAGCCAATATTCTTTATCAATACAGCTAGGGGCGAAATTGTAAATACAACAGCAGTGTTGAATGCCATTAAAACCGGAAAAATTTTAGGAGCAGGACTCGATGTGCTGCAAACAGAAAAATTCCCTGCATTGGGTGAGCAGGCCTGGTACGATGAACTTAAAAATAACGACAAAGTAATTTTAACGCCGCATGTTGGTGGCTGGACATTTGACTCTTACCGTAAAATTTCGGAGGTTTTGGCTGAGAAGTTAAGCGGGCTTAGTTTTAATTAAAGAAGGCTGTAGCATAGATATAGAATTGTCATCCTGAGCCTGTCGAAGGACCTGTTTAAATTCCTCGCAAAGCGTTTCGACTACCTGTCCCGATTCATCGGGAAGCTCAACGTGACAAGTTCGAATGAAATCACAACTTATGATGCAGTCTCCTGGCACTAAAAAGTAATATTTATGACGCACAAAGTGATTCAATCCAAACACTATATTAAAAACATAGATTTTGAATATGTTGAAACATACTCTTTTCAACAGGAGTCCTACTATTCAGAAACGACTAGAAATACTGTTATGGCATCTTGGTATGATAACCGCATAACTGATCTGATGGGTAATCTTAATCGTTCTTCAAAAAAAATTAGTTCATTCCAGCGGTCTGGTCGGGATATGATTAAATTAAATCACATCTTAGAAACTGAGATTATAAACTTACCTTCTTGGATGTGCCTACCTATCTACAGGGATGCAATCGTATTTTATAGTAAGAGTGGAGAAATTGTTTCTGCTCTTAATGTATGTTTCGAATGCTCATACATGGAGGATGATAAAGGGATTAATATTAATGCAGACGAATCTACTTACGGCTTGCTAAAGTCCTTCTTAATCTCAAAAGGGCATAAAATTAGATCATAATTTTTCTGAACTATTCTTAAGCTAAAGTTGTTGCTTGAGGTTAAGATATTTAAATTATTCTTAGTCAAAACGGTTGAAAAGTAGATTAATCTTGATAATATTTTCTTAAATTGGCTATACAATCTAACCAATTTTATCATGCCGAAAGATCATTTATATTCAACTACAGTTACTTGGACGGGCAATAGAGGCTCGGGTACAATGGATTACCGTTCGTACGATCGCGATTATGTAATTTCAGTAAAAGGCAAAGCCGATATTTCAGGGTCGTCTGATTCTGCTTTTCTGGGCGATAAATCTAAATATAATCCTGAAGACCTGTTGTTGGCCTCAATATCCAGCTGTCATATGCTCTGGTATTTACACTTATGCTCTAAAAACGAAATCGTGGTAATTGATTATAAGGACGAGGCTGTGGGCACTATGGAAGAACTGGCCGATGGAAGTGGCCGTTTTAGAGAGGTTACCCTTCATCCCCAGGTTTTAATAGCCGATAAGGCACATTACGAACTTGCAGCTTCGCTGCATCATGAGGCAAATAAAATGTGTTTTATTGCCAATTCATTAAATTTCCCGGTTAAACACGAGCCGGTTCTCAGTTATTAGTTAACAATTTTCAGTTGGTAGTCGTATCGAACTGCCAACTGAAAATTGCGAACGGTCAACTATTTAGCTGACCAGACATTATCCGCTGGCGTAGCATCTACATAAATGCCATTATCTAAGCCAATTGACTTTATTTTTTTAGCTGTATTAACAGTTACATTCACCTCTTTCTGGTTTGCTTTCCAAACCGCTGGGGTTTTATGAATCGTTTCAGTTTTTCCATCGGTATAAGTAAGCACTACATCAAAAGGAATAACAAAGCCACCAATATTTTTAATGGTCACGGTAGATTTTCCTTTTGCAGGCGTTACTTTGGTTATGGCTAAATCAAGATAGTTGTTGGTGAAAAACCAATTCTGGAAAAACCAGTTTAAATTTTGTCCGGATCCTGCATTCATTGAGTTAAAATAATCCCATGGGATAGGGTGTTTGCCATTCCAGTTGCTCATATAGGTATGCAATGCTTTTTTAAATAGCTCATCACCAAGCATATCTTTTAAGGCCAGATAAGATAATGAAGCCTTTCCGTAGGAGTTATTCCCATAACCCGAACCCGAAACCTGATCAGACATGGAAATTACCGGCTGATCTTCTTCTGTCGATTTATCATTGATATATTTATTTACCCTAAAGTTTTTGTAAAACTTATCAGCTGCCTCTTTGCCGTGTTCTGCAATGCCGATTAAATATTCGAATGTTGTGGCCCAACCTTCGTCCATATAGGCGTAACGGGTTTCGTTAATGCCCATGTAAAAAGGAAAGTAAGTATGTGCTACTTCATGGTCCTGAACCAATTGTGCGAATACAGGATCACCAAATTGCGAATCGTTAACCATCATCGGATACTCCATATCGGCAAAACCTTGAAAAGCAATGGTTTTAGCATAAGGATAGGGGATGCCCGGCCAATTGCTCGAGAACCAATCTAAAGCATTAAGGTTGTATTTAACCGAGTTGGTAAAATCTGTTCCCGTAGTTGGGTTGTAAGCCGCTTGTGCACTTGCACGGCGGTTGGTTTTTTTATCTACAATTACGCTTGCGCCATCCCAAACATAATGGTTGCTCAAAGCAAAAGTAACATCCGTAATGTGCTTTACTGCAAATTTCCAGGTATTCCAGTCTTTTTGCTGGGTTACTTTGCTATCTTTCATTTCCTGCTCGGTAGCAATGTGGATTACCTCATCACCGTTGTATGATTTCTTTAAACGGGCAGAAATTTCAGGTTGTAATACCTCATCCGGATTTAAGAAATCGCCGGTTGCATAAACCACATAGTTTTTAGGTGCTTTGATCGAGAATTCGTAATCATTGAAGTCGTTGTAAAACTCGGCTCTATCCGTGTGAGGAATGCGGTCCCAGCCGTTATAATCATCATATACTGATATGCGCGGATAACTATAAGCCACAAAAAAAGAGTTTGGATCAATCTGTCCCTCGCGGCCACTTTCTTTTGATAATGGGTAATCCCACTCTATTTTAACGGTAATTTTCGATTTCGGTAACAATGGTTTGTTCAGCTTTACGTTTCCTACGGTTCCCCAGTCTTTACTGTCAACTTTATAAGTTTCACCATCAACAGAAAAGGAGATGATGTTTAAACCCGTAGTCAGAAAATCTTCGCTTACTGCACCGCCTCTGGGAGAAGTTGGTTTGTGCAGGTTGTTTACAAAGCGAATGGCCAAAGTTTTTAAGGTATCAGTACTGTTGTTGCTGTACAGAATTTCTTCCTTACCGCTTACTACTTTGGTTTCGGCATCAACTTTAATATCCATGTTGTAATGGCCATGGTTTTGCCAATAATTAGCTCCTGGCTTTCCACTCATTGAACGGGTGCCCTTAGCATATGCTGCTTTAATATTTCTAGGCATATAAAGTTCCTGGGCAGAAACAATATAACCACCCAAACAAATGAGTAGGGCAATAGAGAATAACTTTTTCATTTATGAATAATTTTAGCTAAAAATAGAACTAATGATTGAATTTTGGATAAGTGTATAAATGAATGTTACCATTGTGGTGATTCTGGCATATAATTATAATAAGGAACGAATATGTTTGTCTTTATTTTTTAAAGCGTAATTAATGTTTCAAATTGACCTTGAGCGTCACAAAAGGTTAAAATATTAGTCACTTCTTAATTTTTTATTTGCTTTTGTAATTTCCACATTTTATCTTCGTTATAATTGAAGCAAGACTATGTAGCAAACCAACTATATAGTCTTGTTTGTTTTTTATAGCGTTTGAATAAAATTAATAGAGCAATGACAGAGGTAACATACTACACCCAAGAGGGGTTGGATAAATTAAAAGAGGAAGTTCATTATTTAACAACTACCGGTCGTCAGCTAATATCTAAAGCAATTGCAGAAGCAAGGGATAAAGGTGATTTATCGGAGAATGCAGAGTACGATGCTGCTAAAGAAGCGCAAGGTTTGCATGAAGCAAAAATTTCAAAATTAAAGAATACGTTGGCAAACGCACGTTTAATTGATGAGTCTAAATTAGATTTGTCGAAAGTACTTGCATTATCGATTGTTAAAATAAAGAATGTTAAAAACGGTGCTACCATGACTTACCAGTTGGTAGCTGAAACAGAAGCAGATTTAAAAACAGGAAAAATTTCTGTTAAATCGCCAATTGCACAAGGTTTGTTAGGTAAATCGGTAGGCGAATTCGCCGAAATCGAGGTGCCCGCAGGTAAAATGCAGTTCGAAGTGCTAGAAATATCGAGATAAGGTAGAAGGCGGAGGGTTTAAGGCTTAAGGTCTGTTCTCCGCCATAAATCCCTAAACCTTACACCCTACACCTTTCAACCTTCCACCTTATGACTATTTTTTCAAAAATTGTTGCAGGCGAAATCAGCGCACATGTTGTTGCTGAAACTGTAGAATATTTAGCGTTTTTAGATGTTCAGCCTTTAACGGCAGGGCATGTTTTGGTTATTCCAAAAATTGAAACCGATTACATCTTTGATATGGATGAAGATCTGTATGTTGGTTTATGGATGTTTGCCAAAATTGTAGCTAAAGGGGTAAAAATAGCTTTCCCCTGCAAAAAAGTAGGCGTTTCGGTAATCGGACTGGAAGTTCCGCATGCGCATATTCATTTAATACCAATGAATAATGTGAGCGATATGAATTTTAGTAAAGAAAAATTAAAACCAACCAGCGAAGAGTTGGCTGAGGCTGCCGAAAAAATTAAGCAGGCCTTACTAGAAGTATAAAAAAGGCCGGCTGTGAAAACACCAGCCGACCATTCTACCCGCCTAACCCAAATTATTTTTATGGTGCCGGAGCAACTGTAGCGTTTAGTTGTAATACCGGCCAGGTTAAACCTGGTCCTTTACCAATTACTATGCCCAGGTTATCGCCTCTTTTTAAATCTGATATCCAGTAGTATAAAGGCCATCCCTTATAGGTTAATTGTTTTTTGTTAATGGTGGCTACGGTAATTACGCCAACATCAGCTTTTGCAACAGCCGAGGGTACATTAAGCACTTCAGATTCATACACTGGCCAAATCCCTTCTTGGGTAGTACCCTTGGTATATGTATTTACACCATTTTTGTCTGGAGCAAAAGCATACAAAGTACGTCCTTTGCTATCGGTTAAGTAAATGGTTTTGCCATCGCCAACAGCATAGGTACTGGTGTAATTGATATTGTTCGCAGTCAGTTGTGCATTGGCCAGCATTAACGAATAATCGGGCTTCGCCACAAACCAAATTCCAGCAACACCATCCCCCTTAATGTCTCCTTTTGCAACGTCTCCTGCATAATAATAGAGCGGATAACCCCTGTAGGTACTCTGTTTACGGCCGTCAGCACGGGTAACCTCACCAACTTCTGCCTTGTTCAGGTTTAAATCGGTGCTGGCATCGGCTGAATAATAAAGTGGCCAGGTGGTTTCGCAACCGCCGGTACAGGTTGGCGTACCTGCAGCATCAGATGCGAAAAAATATAAGGTTTTACCATCTTTATCCGTTAGTACCGATCCGAATTTTGCATCAGTTGCCAATTGAATTCCCTTATTGTTATTGGTAGCAGGCGGCGTTGTAAGTTCGTCAGAACTGTTTTTCTTACAGGCTGTAAATACCATTGCTATGCAAACGATAGCCAATAGATTTCTTTTTAAGTAGATTAGCATAAGATTTTTGTTTTTAGTTTTAACTTTAATCATTAATATGCTGGTATTACGCCGTCAGGTTGTAAATGGTTGCTTGTGTAAATGAGATTTTTAATCAAAACGAACAAAATAAAATAATTATCAAGAAAATATTTTTTGAGGCAACCTTTTGTAATTTTTTACCGTAATATATTTTGAAAGGAGAACCTGTGACCGCTAGCCGCGATAGTGAAGATATTATACAAAAGTATATTCAAGGGTGTGTTAGAAATGAAAGGGATAGTCAAAAAGCACTATACAAACATTTCTATAGCTTTGCTATGGGGATTTGTTTGCGTTATGCAAACGATCGGCTAGATGCTGCAGGAATACTGAACGATGGCTTTTTTAAAGCTTTTAAAAATATAAACAAATATGAACCTTCGAAGGCCTTTTTGCCTTGGCTTGGCCGGATAATAACCAATACTGCCATTGATTATTATCGTGCCAATTTAAAATTTGCCGATCATGTAGATATTCAGGATCACGAAAATATTGCACACACAAACTCTGTGTACGATAAATTGGCCTATCATGATTTGTTAGCATTGGTTCAAAACCTTAGTCCTGCCTATCGTACGGTTTTTAACCTTTTTGCTATTGATGGGTATGCCCACGAAGAAATTGCCGAAATGCTGGGAATATCGATAGGAACATCAAAGTCGAACTTGTTTAAGGCACGACAGAAATTACAGGAAATGCTAAAAGCTACAGAAGCGAAAACTTACCAGGTAAGGAGTTCGGAGGTAGATAGAAACCTTTTACAGGTGAGGTTAAATACAAACATGCAATGACAGAGGGAAAAGATATAGATAAATTATTTAAGGATGGACTGGAAAATCCCGATCTTCCTTTTAATGATTTAGATTGGGATAATCTGGAGGAGAGATTGCATCCAACACCTAAAAGGAGGGTAGTGCCGCTCATTTGGCTAACTGCTGTGGCAGGGATAGCCGCAATGTTGCTGGTGGTGTTTTTATTGGTTAGGCCGAATGGTGATCAACCTAAAAATAATCCACTGGTAAAAACAGATACAAATGCGCACAAAAATGAGAATAACAAACCTTTAGGTAATAAGGGAGATTTAATCGACAAGCCAATGGCGAATAATACTTCGCCCGAGAATAGTGAAGAAAGTTCATTGGTTGGGAATAACAAGAATAGTAAAGCTACAAATGATCATAAAGCGGCTAAAACAAGTCCATTTAATAAAGATTTTCCTAAAGTTTTGGAGGCCGGTTATATTAATCAGAACCTTTTAGCTAGTGTATTGTCTAATCCGCAAATAAGTGCCAAACCTAAACTTGTAGAATTTGAACAACCAGATTATGTTGCTACACTTGCCTCAAGAAAAACAGAGAAAATTCAGCCTCCGGTTTTTAAGAAAAAATCAAGGTTTGTTTTAAGTATTCTGGCTGCACCCGATTTAACCAGTGTGCAAAAATCGGGCAAAAGCAGTTTAAGCGGCGGTTTTGGGGTAGAAGCTACGCTTTTCTTAACCAAGAAATTAAGTGTTACTACCGGGGCAGCTTACGCTAAGAAAATCTACGACTCAGATTTTAGCCAATATAACCCTAACAGCAATTATGTTTTTAAGATAAATCCGGCAAATATTCACGCCAATTGCGATGTAATTGATATTCCAATTAATGTGAACTATAAGGTTTTTGATGGACGTAGAAATTCGATTTCAGTAAGTACAGGCTTATCTAGTTATTTAATGTTGAAAGAGAAATACAGCTATTCTTATAATGGAGCTTATCAAGGCCCTCAGAGCTATGAAGTCAGAAACCAGAATCAGCATTATTTAGGTATAGCCAATGTAGGAGTAGAGTTTCAGCACAAAATAAATAATAATTTAAGCATTAGCGCTAAACCATTTATGAAAATACCCTTAACCAATATTGGTTACGGAAACTCTAAACTATCATCAACAGGGGTGGCGGTTTCAGTAAATATGAATTTATTTGGCAGGAAGAATTAATCGTGTTTTAACCAGATATTAAAATAATACGTCTTGAATTTCTGGCGTTTTATCGAAAACACTTTTTGCAAATGGACAAAGCGGGAGAATTTTCATCTTGTTTTCTCTGGCATAATTTACGGCGGCAAGCACTAGTTTTTTTCCTACACCTTTGCCGGCAAAATCTTGATTTACTTCAGTATGGTCAATAATGAATTTTCCTGGGCCAGCCCAAACATATGCCATAACGCCGGCTTGTAAGCCATTTTCTAAGGCTTCGAACTGCCCTTTCTTTTCGTTGTTAATCTGTTGTATTTCCATCAGCGTTTATTTCTTGATCTTTGGATTTTGATCTGGCAAAGGCACAAAGTCTGTTTCACCGGGAACAGGTTTAAAGCTTTGTTCCAGCCACTTGATTTTGGCTTTTTCAATCAATTCCCTATCAGATGCAACAAAGTTCCAGTAAATGAAACGCTCTTCAGGAAAGGGTTCGCCTCCGAAAATATAAACCGTGGTGTTTTCGTGCATCGTAAATTCGCATAATTTAGCGTCGTTGGCAATTAAAATTAAACGCGGCTCAAAAATATTCCCGTCACTTTCAATTGCGCCTTCTAAAATATAGAGTGCACTTTCTCCAAACAGGTAATCGCCAATGTTTAGCTTTTGTTGTTTGGTACTTTTTAACTCTAGAAAATATAAGGGACTATATACGGGAACCGGAGATTTATAACCAAAAGCTTCTCCTGCGATTAATTTAAAACTTACACCATCTTCTGTCCAGCTTGGAATGTCTGCCCCTTCTACATGGCAAAACTCAGGTTCCATTTGTTCTAAATCTTTGGGTAAGGCCACCCAAATCTGTAAGCCGTGGAGTATTTTATCGGTATGGCGAAGGTATTCAGGGGTTCTTTCCGAATGTACAATGCCGCTGCCCGAAGTCATCCAGTTTACCTGTCCGGGTTTAATTACAATATCCGAACCTAAACTGTCTTTATGTGTAATTTCACCTTCAAATAGAAAGGTTAAGGTAGATAAACCGATATGCGGATGGGGTGGAACGTCGAGATTTTCGTGATCGCTCATTGCAGCGGGGCCCATATGGTCGATAAAGGAAAAAGGCCCAACCATGCGTTTCTCTCTGAAAGGCAGTAACCTGCCAACCATAAAATTGCCAATATTTGCTGGTCTTTCTTCGATAATGAGTTTAATGTTCGACATGGTACAATCAATTTTTTGATGACGTGAATTTAAGGAAAAAAAATGTCAATGAGAGCGTGTGCGGTTGGATGTTACCATCCGACTGGTCCATTGGATTTAAAATCACAAGTGAAGGTGTCTGTTTAGAAATTTGAATTAAAAATTTAGATTGAGGATTAGATTTTGTGTCAGATGGTAACATCTGACACCACTAGAAAACAAAAAAGCATCCCTTTAGAGATGCTCTTAAACTTAAAAAGAAAAATTAGGGAAATTATACCAATTGCATTAAAGCTTCTTTACTAAAGCCTTTCAATTCTTCTGTGCGGTTATATTTAATTTTTTCTACCCAGTTCGGATCTGCTAAAAGCGGACGGCCAACTGCTACTAAATCGAAGTCGCCACGGTCCATTCTGCGTACCAGTTCGTCTAACGAGCTAGGCTGCGAACTCTGGCCTGCGAAAGCACCAAAGAAATCGCCATCCAAACCAACTGAGCCCACTGAGATTGTTGCTTTTCCGGTTACTTTTTTAGCCCAACCCGCAAAATTTAAGTCAGAACCTTCAAATTCAGGCTCCCAGAAACGGCGTTGCGAACAATGGAAAATATCAATTCCGGCTTCTGCCAATGGTGTTAACCATTGTTCCATTTCCTGCTCGTTTTTAGCCAGTTTGAAATCATAAGCTGCAGGTTTAAATTGTGATAAGCGGATAATCAATGCAAAATCTTCCCCAACTCTTTTACGCACTTCTTTAATTACTTCAACACCAAAGCGGGTACGTTCAGCTAAGGTTTTACCGCCGTAAATATCGGTGCGGTTATTTGTACCATCCCAAAAGAACTGATCAATCAAATATTGGTGTGCGCCATGTATTTCAACGGTATCGAAACCCAAAGCTTTTGCATCAGCCGCCGCCTGGCCAAAAGCCGCAATGGTATCTGCAATGGCTGCATCAGTCATCGCTACGCCGTTTTCAAAACCAGGTTTGTTTAAGCTTGACGGACCTTCGAAAGGTGCGCTTGGTAACCAGCCTGATGCGTGGTTATCCATAATACCCTGGTGCCAGATCTGTGGTCCCATTTTACCGCCAGCCTGATGTACCTCGTTAATTACTTTCTCCCAGCCAGCCAAAGCTTCGGTACCATAAAAATGTGGAATGTTAGGATCGGCAGAAGAAGATGGGCGGTTAATTACCGTTCCTTCTGATAAAATTAAACCCACTTCGCCGGCTGCTCTTTTTGCATAATAGCTGGCAACATCGGCCGTTGGTACGCCACCCGGTGAAAATGACCTCGTCATTGGGGCCATTACTATTCTGTTTTTGATATTTAACGTTTTAAGGCTAAACGGCCTAAATAAACTATCTGTGTTCATATATTTCTAAATTATAATTCGGTATTGATGATTTCGCTTAATTTTTCTAAGCCTTCTTTATTGCGTTTATAATAAGTCCATTGGCCTAAGCGCGTTGAACTAATTAAATCGGCACGTTGTAAAATAGAGAGGTATTCGGAGATCGTACTTTGTGATAAACCACTTTTAAGCTGAATCTGCCCAACGCAAACACCTACATTTTCAAAATCGGCATTGGGCTGTTCCGGAAAATGTAGCTCAGGCGCTTTTAACCAGCCTAAAATCTGTAAACGTGTTTTGTTTGAAAGGGCTTTAAATATTTCTACCTGATCCATGGTACAAATGTATATCGACTTTTCCCGATATGCCAATTAAAAGGATAAAGTTTACAATTGGATGTAAAACTTACCGGATGAAATATAATACGTGCTGAAAGATTCTTCGCATTGCTACCCATTTGCAGCTTACAATAGTTGCGTCGTCATCTCGACTGGAGTGCAACGGAATGGAGAGATCTTTGAAGCAAATTATTTAAAATTTAAAAGATTTCTCCACTGCGGTCGAAATGACGATTTATCTTAACCTTAAAATAATTGATAATTAGTGTCTTCTGTGCTTCCTTAGCTAAAATTAACCTGAAAGAAAAAACAGTCAAAAAAGAACGGGGATAAATCATACCGACCTATCCCCGTCATCTAAATTAACGCTCTCATATATATAAACAACCAAAAAGGTGATTTATTATATTTGATATAAAATATTTTTTTATTTTTTTGCTGCCGGCTTTTTAGCAGGTGTTTTTGCTTTCTTTTCAGCTACCGGAGTCTCTTCAATCGCTTCGGCTTTTTTCTTTGCAGGCGCTTTGGTTTTTTTAACTTCTACAGTCGGTTCTGCAATTGCTTCAGCCTTCTTTTTAGCAGGTGCTTTTGCTTTTTTAACCTCGGCAGGCACTTCTTCAGCTATAGCTTCTTTCTTCTTAGCCGGAGCCTTCGCTTTTTTAACTTCGGTTACCGGTTCTTCAACAACAATTTCTTTTTTAACCTCTACTGCTTTCGGCGCATGGTCTTGTTGTAGATAGTTTGCCAGGATCTGTCGTAAATATACCTCTGGTTTCGGCATATTGATGATGGTTCCAGGTTCTTTATCCTGAGATTGTTTAATGTAAGCCGATTTGATTTTACCCCAATCTTTAGAGTAAAGTCTGATAAACATCTCTACAAATTGTTCGTCTGTATATTTTTTAGGCAACCTACCCAGCACTGCCTGAATTTTTTCTTCTTTTTTATGTAATACCGCCATCGATTTTATTTTGTACAAAGATAGCCGAATTTTATCATTATCAGTTTTTTGCTTTTTTTGGCAAAATGGATGGTCTAACAGATCAAATTTGGCGGCTTAAAGCGAGGTCGCCATTGCTGCTTCAACCAATTCACTTCTTCTGTTTTTAACCAGGCGCTCGCGATGTTTTAATCCCCAATCCCTTAATTCATCAATTACCCTTTCAAGCGATTCACTATAAGGGGTAAGCTCGTAAGTTACGGTAACCGGAGTGGTAGAAAATACTCTCCTGACTACAAATTCATTTAATTCTAAATCTTTAAGTTCTTTCGATAATATTTTGGGCGTAATTTCTCCAAGTGATTTTTGGATCTCATTAAAACGCAGTGGTCCTTCTTGCAAAGAAATAATCAGCGGAAGCTTCCATTTACCATTTAACACATAGAGCGCATCCTTTACCGCATTTAAACTTGCCGTACAGGTTTCTAGATTACGGTGTTCTTTTCTTGGTCCCATAATACAAAGGTATAACCTTTCATAAAGGATAGCACTATCCTTTGGGATACTAATATCTTTTAGATAGTAAAACTACCCGGGTTTGACTATTGTATAAAATAAGCGGTTACTTTTTCCATCCTTTCTGCATTTTTTTATAAGCCTTTTTACTGATTGTCGATTTCTTCTTCGATCTCGATTTTTTTTTCTTCTTTCGGGCATTAATATTGTTTACTAACGAGTTTTTAACACCCAGCTTATTCTTTTTTCCGTTTTTCTTTTTCCCTTTTTTCTTTTCTTTCGCCATAACTTCATGTATTAATGATTAAATAACAGCAGATTGTGATTAAAAGTTCTGATAAAGCAATTGAGCTTTTTAACAAAGTAAATTGAGCCTTGAAGCAAAACTTTACCTTGATTATCGGCCTACCTTTGATTCTATAAAATTTAGAAAAATGAAAAAAGTATGGTTTATAACAGGTAGCTCCCGTGGATTGGGACGTGACCTAACAGCACAAGTATTGGCAAAAGGCGATTTAGTTGCGGCAACAGCAAGAAATACAGCAGCTTTAAATGATCTTGTAGAAAAATACCCTGATCAGATTTTTCCGATCACTTTAGATGTTACCGATTACGACCAGGTGTATTTGGCAGTAGAATCGGCTGTGGCCCATTTTGGTAAAATAGATGTTTTGGTTAACAATGCCGGTTTTGGTATTGTTGGTGCGGCAGAAGCTTTTACTGAAGAACAGGTGCGCAGTCAGTTGGAAACAAATTTATATGCACCGATCGAAATTACGAGGGCTGTATTGCCATTTATGCGTAAGCAACGTTCGGGTAGAATTCTTCAGATCAGCTCGATAGGCGGGCGGGTAGGTAATGCCGGAGTAAGCATTTACCAGGCAGCAAAGTTTGGGTTGAGCGGCTTTAGTGAGGCCCTGGCAAAAGAAGTAGCAGATTTAGGAATTTATGTAACCAGTGTAGAACCTGGCGGTTTTCGTACCGATTGGGCTGGTGCCTCAATGTCATATGCACCTCATGTTGAAGGGTACGAATCTACTGTAGAAAAACGCTCAGATTTTTTCCAGAGCGGTAACTTTATACCGATGGGCGATCCGCAAAAAGCAGCGAAAGCCATGCTGGCGCTGGTAGAGAACCCTGAACCACCGGTACACCTGGTATTTGGAAGTGAAGCCATTGGAATGCTTAAACATGCCGATGCTACCAGGACTGCCGAAATGGAGAAATGGATGGAGGTAAGTTTATCAACAGATCATGATGAGGCTGAGGATTTTTTGGCAACTGATCTGGGTAAATCTTTTACAAAGAAATAATTGGTTGCATCGTCATTTCTAGCGAAGTGCAGCGCAGTCGAGAAATTTATTAAAGATCCATACCATATTTGGCGGTACGTCATTCCCAACTTGATTGGGAATCTTAATGCCATTACCAAAGCTTATTTGCATTAAGATCCCCGTCTGCACGGGGATGACGATGTCTCGCCATAAATCCATAAATTTGATTAAGATGCCAAATCAAGAAAAACGTCCTAAGATACTGTATTCCTGCTATGCCCAGAAAAGTAGTGAGGGCGAACAGTTTATTCCCAATCATTCGCTAGGACTGGTTATTGCGGGTACATCCGAAATTTTTATCGGAGGAGAGAAATTCGTGTTTTCGGATGGTGATTTTCGTTTTTTCAGGCGAAATCAATTGGCCCGGTATACCAAATACCCACCAGCAGGAGGAGAGTTTAAGTCGATTAGCATTAACATTGATCAGGATATTCTGCATCGCATCAGCAATGAATATGATCTGCACATGCAAAAGCCGAATCACGATATTAAAGGCCTGGCATTAGAGGCCAATGGTCTTTTGAAGAATTATATCGATTCGATATGGCCATATTTAGATGGAAATAACGAGTTTAATCAGGCTTTGATCGATTTAAAGGTTAAAGAAGCGGTAATGATTTTATTGCAGACCAACCCGGTATTAAAAGATGTGCTTTTCGATTTTTCGGAACCTGGAAAAATTGATCTGGAAGCCTACATGAATGCCAATTATAAGTTCAATGTTGATATTAACCGTTTTGCTTATTTAACGGGCAGGAGTTTGGCCACATTTAAAAGGGATTTTGAGAAGATTTTTAACCTTTCACCCAACCGCTGGCTGCAGAAAAAACGCTTGAATGATGCCTATTATCTCTTAACCGAAAAAGGATGGAAATCATCAGATGTGTACCTCGAAGTTGGGTTTAAAGACCTGTCACATTTCTCTTTCGCCTTTAAAAAAGCTTATGGCATGGCACCATCAAGGGTAGGTATTTAGTTATGCTGTTTTCAAAATATAAAGAGGTTGTGAAGATGATTTTACCTCAGATGCTGTCATGTTGTCCAAAGGACTCCTACGGAGAGCTTGTCGAAATACCTTAAGGAGTAAATTAAAAGGTCCTTCGGCAGGCTCAGGATGACAAATCTATATTTATGATATAACCTCTTTAAAAATTTAATTTCGTTATTAAACCTTTTTTGGAGGAAGATCAAAGGCTACTGCCTCATGCTCAAAATGGCCGTTATGTGCACCATCGCAAAAAGGCTTGTTTTTTGATAAACCACAACGGCAGATTGAAAGTACTTCTCTGCCCTGTAGGCCATAAACGTTTCCGTTTCTATCTACAATTTCGAAATCGCCCTCAATTTTAACAGAGCCGTTATTGTTAATGGTAAGTTTTGTTTTAGACATGTATATGTTAGTTTATTGCAAAACTAAAGCATTGAAGTGGTAATTTCTGAATGGTTTTTTATTTAGAAACATTCTCTTCTTGGTTTAAGCCTCTTTTTTGATGACATAGGCAATCATGTCTGTCCTGATCTCGAAACCCAATTTATGATAAAGTTTAATGGCCCCCTCATTATCATTTCTAACATGTAAAAACGGTATTTCCGAACGGAGCAGTATCCGTTTAATCTGTTCTTGTAAAATCTTAAAAGCATAACCTTTGCCTAAATGGTCGGGATGGGTGCAAACTGCACTTACTTCGCGGTAAGGGCTGGGATGGAACCGGTGTCCGGCCATAGCTGCCAATTTCCCATCAACAAATATGCCTGTGTAATTACTAAGATTGATCGTTTTTGCTAGAAAAGGCCCTGGTTTAGTTAACTCCACAAGATCGATCATTTCTGCAACATGTTCCAGATCAAGGTCTGTTATTCCCGCTGCATCTGCCATTGGTACTTCCTTGCCGCGGAAAATAAATTGAAACATATCGATACGGGTTAGCAACTTCCACTGTGCAGGTATTTCGACAGGTAATTTAGAGAAAAATACGAAAAGGCTTTCTGCAGGGCTGATCTGATAAAGGGTGTTCAGGTTCTCCTGTGAATTATCTTTTAAGCCGGCAAATGCGGTGATATCTTCAATATAATATTTTACCTCATCAAGGCCTTTTGCAATATGGCTATGTCCGGATGTTAAGGCATAATAAATTGGATTATCCAATACGTGTTCCATCCGGCAAAGATATTAAATGCTAAATCAGACGAGGGTAATTTTATGCAGATTAACCTATACACTCATAGTTGAGCAACTATTTATTTAAAAAAGTTTCCACCAGATGTGCCGTAATCTCAATTGTTTTGTCGCTTACATCCGGATTAAGGTTTTCGCCGATCATAGCACCATGCATACCAGGTAAAATAACCAGTTGCGCATTTGCAATCAATCTCGACATTTTAACCACATGTTCGGACTTGATAACATCTTTGTCTGCTACCATTAAAAGCGTATCGGAGGTAATTCCCTTCACATCGTCATCGCTCAGGTCGGTAAAATCGAGCATGCGCTGTTTGTCCTTTTCGAACATCGTCTGTAGTGCATTTTGATCTGGGTTTACTGCTAAAAAAGCTGTTTTCAGTGGCTCCGGCATATGGTCGATGGTTGCATCTCCAAAGCCATTATAAAAGCCGTCAATTAAGCCTTCGCGTTGATAATTGGCCGAAATGACAATGATTTTATTCGCCATGGCCGGATGGTGTGCTGCAATATGCAAAGTTGTTGTTCCGCCATTGCTGAAACCTAGAAAATTGGCTTTTGTTATTTTTAGCTGATTTAATAAAGCGGTCACATCTTTTGCATCCTGCTCGAAAGATTCTGCTTGATCACGATCGCTGGTACGCCCGTGTGCCTGAAGTTCAACAGCGATCACCTGACCAGATTTTGCCAAAAAAGGAATAAGTCTGCCGAACGTAGACTGTATGGTAGAACCACCACCATGTATCATTACCAGTGGGATTTCTCCTTCACCGTAAATTTCATAATACATGTTAATGCCATTTACCTTTTCATGTCCTGCTTTTTTATATTTTTCCATGGGTCTCGGTTTAAAATTTTGCCATACAAATCTAAATAAGCTATCGGAAAATAAGGTGCTGATAACAGACAAATTTAGGGTGGTTTGAGCCAAGTGGAAGCTTACTTCTTAAGCTTTTTTACCTTTTTGATATAGGCGCCCAGAAATTGATCGATGCCTGCTGCTGCATATCCCAGTAACCTGGAGTTTTCGCCCAGCTCAGAAGAAACTATTGTTGTTTTTTCTCTAATTTGGGTCATACAATAGGTGTTTATTGCCTGTTGCATGGGTAGTGTGATGTATTGTTTGGCCCCGGCAATTTTGCCGCTTAGGATAATCAGTTCGGGATTGAATAACTGGATCAGAACAGCTATTCCTTTGCCCATATGAGTGCCAACATTAGAGAGCAGCTGAATAGCGTATTGATCGCCTTTATTTGCTGCCTTAATAATCAGCGCAGGCTCAATTCTTTCCAGTTCTTCATTCGAGAGATTGGTAAGCATGGAGTTTTTGCCCAATAAAATACCCTCTTTTGCCATTTCTGACAGCGCGTTTCCAGATGCAACGGTTTCGAGGCAGCCGTGTTTTCCGCAGTAACAGAGTGCGCCATTCTCTACAAAAGGCATATGGCCTAATTCGCCTGAGAAACCGCAGGTGCCTTGCCTCAGTTTGCCGTCCATTATAATGCCTAAACCTACGCCCCAATCCATTAACAATACGAGTACATTCTTTTTCCCCTTAGCCATTCCATGCGTAAATTCTGCCATTGATGAACCATTCACATCATTTTGGATCACTACAGGTATGTTCAGCATTTTTTCAAATGCGGCTGTTAAAGGGATATTTTCATCATCACTTAAAAAATAACTGTAATTTTCTCCCTTTTCAGCATCAATTAAGCCAGGCATGCCAACACTACAGCCAATAAACTGCTTATGCTGAATACCTGCCGATTTCATGATATCCTGAAGGTGTGTATGTAAAATATTGAAAAAGTCAGTCCTGCTTTTTGAAATGGGTACCATAATGGTTTTAACATCCAGCACAAAATTATAATTGTTGTCAATAACGGCTATTTTGGTATGAAATAATTCAATGTCTATACAGAGAATCAGAACCTTTTTATCCTTTAAACAATAGAGGTCGGGTTTTCGCCCGCCAATAGATAAACCATATCCTTTCTTTTCTACCCAGCCTTCATTAATCAGGCTAAGCAGAAGCTTCAGAATACTCGGCGTACTCATTTCCATGATTTCGCATAAAGTAGAAACCGAAGATGCCCCTAAATTAAAAAGGTGTTTTATGAGCTTGTGTTTTTGGATCGAGTGCTTATCGTTGGTTTCTGAGGTTAGGTTATTTAATAGATTAAGATTCATATTGTTAATTGCACTATTTCGATAAATATAAATAACTTCTATTAAAAATTTATTAAAGTTTTTTTAATGCGTAAAGAAATCAACGATGTTTTGTCTTTATAATAATTTCTTATTAACATTAACCTTATAATTTAATCTAACCAGATCGATAAATCCTATGCTCCAGCATTCTAATGCTTTCGGAACCAAACTATCATATAAGTTTTTACAACACCAAGAAACAAATGAAAACTAAAGAAGAACCACAAAATGAACAAAACACCAGACGCGATTTTATCAAGAAATCTGCAATTGGCCTGGCAGCATTTACTATTGTGCCAAGGTATGTATTGGGCGGACAAGGATATCTTGCCCCAAGCGATAAATTAACCAAAGCCGTAATAGGTGTTGGAGGAATGGGCAGAGGCCATTTTGGCTACGAAGGTACCCAGGTAGTAGCCATATGTGATGTTGATCAGAACCACCTTAAACAAGCTGCGGCAATGTTAGATAAAGGTGTAAAAACATTTAGTGATTATAGAGAACTGATACAATTACCTGAGGTAGATATTGTTCACATTGCTACCCCACCGCACTGGCATGGCATAATGGCTGTAGATGCCGCAAATGCAGGTAAAGATATTTGGTGCGAAAAACCAATGACCCATACCATAGGCGAAGGCAAAAGGGTGGTAGAAGCGGTAAAACAGCATGGTAGAATGTTTAGGTTAAATACCTGGTTTAGGTTTAAAGATACTTTTTACGGAATGGGCACTACTGTAAAACCAATTAAAAAATTGGTAGACAGTGGTATGCTGGGCTGGCCATTGAAAGTAACGGTAAGTAAACATACCGGTTACGACTGGAAATTTTACTGGGTGGGCAAAGATCATTTAGAGCCTCAGCCAGTACCACCAGAATTAGATTATAATGCATGGTTAGGCCCTGCACCATACAAACCTTACAATGCACACCGCGTTCACCAAACTTTTAGAGGCTATTGGGACTATGATGGTGGCGGATTGAGCGATATGGGACAACATTATATCGACCCGATACAATACTTTTTAGGTAAGGATGATACCAACCCGGTTTCTGTAGAGGTTGATGCACCACAACAACATACCGATGCTGTAGGCATTTGGCGCAGGATTACCTACACTTATGCCGATGGTTGCCAGATTATTCTGGATGGTGAAGGTAAAGATGCCAATGTGCCTTATATAGAAGGGCCAAAAGGTAAGTTGTATCCAGGGTTTAAATCGGATATTCCTGATCTGGAACGTAAACTGGCGCAGTTTCCTGATCCTGATCCGGAAATTGTAGAATTTTCAGAATCGGTAAGATCGAGGAAAAAATTCGCTTTAAATGAAGAGAACGGACATCGTTCATGCAACATTGTAAATATTGGTTTGGCTGCCTTAAGATTGGGAAGATCGTTAAAATTCGACCCCGTTAAGCAAGAATTCGTAGATGATGAGGCTGCTAACAGATTGATTAATCCTGTAATGCGTGCACCATTTTCTATTTAAAAACATCCAAAATACGACGATCATGAATAAAAAAATATTATTGGTGCTGTTAGCCATTATAATGCTTTCCAATGCGTTATTTACGTTAACGGCCCTGGCCCAAGATAAAAAAGACGAAAGAACAACAACCACACGTATTGCCGATTTATTGGCGCAGTTACCAGCCAGAAACGCTGCGCAACTGGAACGCAATATGAAAGAAGTTGCCGACTTAGGTGAAGAAGGGTATGCAGCCTTAATTAGTGGTTTAACCGCTTCTGAAAAAGGAAATAACGCCCTTATTGAGTATGCGGTAGGTGGTTTTACTGCTTATGTTACCAAAACCGGTCAACAGAACTTAAGAAGTATGGCCATCAGTGCCTATTGCAAAGCATTGGCTAAATTATCTGATAAACAGAATAAAGCATTTATCATCAGTCAGTTCGATCTGGTTGGAAATGATGCTGCAATATCTTGTTTAACAGATTACCTTACTGACGAACAATTGGCTGACGAAGCATCAAGAGCACTGGCCAAAATTGGTACTGCCTCTGCTACAAATGCATTGGTTGGTAGCTTGAGTAAAGCAAATGGCAAAGCAAAAATTGCCATTGTAGAAGCATTGGGCCATACTAATGCTAAGGCAGCAGCAACAGCTATTGCACCATTGGCTACCGGAACAGATAAAGCATTAACCAAGGTAAGTTTGTATGCACTGGCGAATATTGGCGATGCATCTGCCAAAGAAATTTTGGTAAAAGCTGCTGAACAGGCAGGTTATAAATACGACCAAACCAATGCCGTAGCCGCTTTATTGGTGTATGCACAGAAAAATATTGCAACCGATAAAACCGGAGTAGAAACGATAGCCAAAACAATATTAGAAAAAGCAACGGCTGATGATCAGGTAAACGAACGTATTGCAGCCTTAAAATTACTTTCGGCAACACAAACCGATCAACAGGCCTTGTTAGCTGCAATGGCAGATAAACAGTTCGAATTTCGTGCGGCTGCGGTTAAATTCGCTGCTGATGGCGTAAACGATACCAATAGTGCAGCCTGGGTAAGCCAGTTAAAAAAGGTTGATGCCCCAACCCAGGTTTCTATTTTAGACATGCTGGGCAATAGTAAAGCAAAATCTGCCTTGCCAGCCGTACTCAAACTAATTAAAAGTGACGATAAACAGGTAAAACTGGCTGCAATTAACACTGCTGTAAAACTTGGACAGGAAAAGGTTATAGATAATCTGCTAAAGTTAATGGGCAAAGGAGATACCGCAGATATTGCGGACCTTTCTAAAGGTATTTTAAGAATAAAAGGTGAAAATGTAGCCACTAAAGTTGGCGCTTATCTTCCGAAGGCTAAACCAGAAGTACAGGTTGCCTTGATTAATATTTTAGCAGCCCGCGCAGCAACAAGCCAAACGGAAGTTATTTATGCTGCATTGAACAGTAAAAAACCTGAGGTACGAAAAGCAGCATTCCTTTCATTACAACATGTTGCTGTAGCAGAAAATAAAGCGCAATTATTTGAGCTTTTAAATAATACCACAGATCCTGGCGAACTTACTGCTGTACAGGATGCCATTATTGCTTCGGTAAAAGGATCAACAGATAAAGCGGCACAAACCAATGCCATTCTTCAGCAAATGAGCAATACACCGGCTGATAAGAAATTGCTTTTTTATAAAGTGCTGGGCAGTTTAGGTGGCCAGCAATCTTTAAAATCGGTGTCGGAAGCGTATGCCACAGGCGATGACGCCACCAAAAAAGCTGCAATTGAAGCACTTTCTTCATGGTCAGACGCAGGCTCAACAGATGCATTGATCAGTATTGCACGTACTACCACCAACCCAGACCTTTTGAACCAGGCGGTTACAGGTTACTTAACTTTAGTAAGAAATACAAAGTATCCTGCTGAGCAACGTTTACTATTGTTGCGCAATGCGATGGCTGTAGCTAAAACACCAGCACAACACCAGCAGATTCTTAAGGATACTGAACAGGCCAAATGTTTTAATGCGATAGTATTTGCAGGTCAGTATTTAGATGATGCTACTTTACAACAGGCTGCGGCAAACGCGGTGATGAATATCACCATGGCCGGAACTTATAATGGCGACATTGTAAAAGGCTTGTTAAATAAAACCATTGCGGTAATTACAGGAGGCGACGCGGGTTATCAGAAAGAAGGTATGCGTAAGTATATTTCTGAAATGAAAGCTGGTGAAGGCTTCGTTCAGGTTTTTAACGGTAAAGATTTATCGGGCTGGAAAGGGCTTGTGGCCGATCCGATCAAAAGATCAAAAATGGATGAAAAAACCTTAGCCGAAGCGCAAACCAAAGCTGATGCCGAAGCAAAGGAAAGCTGGAAAGTAATCAACGGCGAACTACAGTTTCAAAGTCATGGCAATAACTTGGCTACCGTTAAAAAATATGGTGATTTTGAAATGCTGGTAGACTGGAAAATCATCGATGATAAAAAAGGAGAAGGCGATGCGGGTATTTACCTGCGCGGTACGCCACAGGTGCAGATCTGGGATCTTGCCCGTACAAAAGTTGGTGCCCAGGTTGGTTCTGGTGGTTTGTACAACAATCAAACGAACGAAAGTAAGCCGCTTAAAGTTGCCGATAACAAGTTAGATGAGTGGAATACCTTCAGGATTTTAATGAAAGGCGACCGTGTTACCGTTTATCTGAACGGACAGTTGGTTACCGATAATGTAATTTTAGAAAATTATTGGGACAGAAGTTTGCCGATTTTCGCAGAAGAGCAGATCGAATTACAGGCGCATGGATCGCCTGTAGCCTACCGCGATATCTACATCAAAGAAATTCCTCGCCCAAAACCTTTTGAGCTAAGTGCACAAGAGAAAAAAGAAGGTTATAAAGTATTGTTCGATGGAACCAATATGCACAGTTGGACAGGTAATACGACCGATTATGTTATCGAAGATGGAAACATCGCTATCCGGCCAAAACCAGGTAAAGGATCAGGCGGTAACTTATTCACCAAAGAAGAATTCAGCGATTTTGTTTACCGTTTCGAATTTCAGCTCACTCCAGGTGCAAATAACGGTTTAGGAATCAGAGCTCCTTTAGAAGGCGATGCAGCTTATGTGGGTATGGAACTGCAGATACTGGATAACGATGCGCCGATTTATAAAGACCTGAAAGAATACCAGTACCATGGTTCTGTTTATGGTACTATCGCTGCCAAAAGAGGTTTTTTAAAGCCTACCGGCGAGTGGAACTATGAAGAAGTGATTGCCAAAGGATCGAAGATTAAAGTGATCTTAAACGGCACCGTAATTTTAGATGGCGATATCGAACCATTTAAGAAAAACGGGACGCCAGACCATAAAGAACACCCGGGTTTATCACGCGAAAGCGGACATATAGGCTTCTTAGGTCATGGTTCTCCCGTTCAGTTCCGCAACATCAGGATTAAAGACCTGAGCAAGAAAGCGCCAGCTCAAAAAGAAACGGATACAAAAGCTGCAGGTAAAAAGAAATAAGTTAAATTTAGCATTATAACTGATTAAATAATGATAGAAGATAAGGCAAATTCGAAAACTGAAAATTCGAGAAGAAACTTTATTAAAACAACGGCGCTTGCAGCCGCTGGATTTATGATTGTACCCCGGCATGTGTTGGGTGGGCCAGGATTTCTGGCGCCAAGCGATCGTTTGCAATTGGCCGGAATAGGTGTAGGTGGAAAAGGAGAGGGCGATATTGCCAGTATTGTTAGGGGAGGAAAAACAGATGTTGCTTTTTTATGCGATGTAGATGATAGAAGAGCGGCAAATTCATTAAAAAATTTCCCAAAGGCAAAATATTACAAAGACTACCGTGAGTTATTGGATAAAGAAGGTAAAAATATTGATGCCGTAACAGTATCTACACCCGATCATACCCACGCACAAATTGCCATGGCGGCCATGCAATTGGGCAAACATGTATATGTGCAAAAGCCTTTAACGCACGATATTTACGAAGCCAGGATGTTAACCGAAGCTGCAAACCGCTATAAAGTGGTTACACAGATGGGTAATCAGGGTGCTTCGGGCGATGGTGTAAGAAGACTTCAGGAATGGTACGATGCAGGCAGGATAGGTAAAGTTCATACCGTTTACTGTTGGACCAACAGACCAGTATGGCCACAAGGAATTTCGTGGCCAAGCGGAAAAGCCGAAATACCAAAAGAGCTCGATTGGGATTTGTGGTTAGGCAGTGCTCCATATAAAGAATATGTAAATAAACTGGTTCCTTTTAACTGGAGGGGATGGTGGGATTATGGTACTGGTGCCATTGGTGATATGGGCTGCCATTTAGTAGAGCCTCCTTTTAGGGTGTTAGGTCTGGATACCCCGATCAGCGTAGAATGCAGCGTTGGCAGTGTATATGTTGATGAATTTAAGCGTGCTTATTTGCCAGAAAGCTGCCCGCCATCTAGCCATGTTATTTTGACTTTCGCTAAAACGCCAAAAACCAAACATGAGGTTCAGGTGCATTGGATGGATGGAGGTATTAAACCAGAACGTCCGGAAGAATTGGGACCTAATGAAAGTTTCGGCGATAATGGTGTACTTTTTATTGGCACAAAAGGTAAAATGATCTGTGAAACCTATGGCAAAAATCCAAAGTTATTGCCACTCTCGCGCAATGCATCAGATAGAACAAAAATCACTATTCCACGTATCGTTAATCAGGAAGAAGGCCATTACACTCAATTTGCCGAAGCCGCCATAGCCGGTTATGGAAAAATGGAATTGAGTTCGCCATTTGAAATTGCCGGGCCTCTTACCGAAACTTTATTAATTGCGAATCTGGCCATCAGGGGAACAGATGTACAGCGCAGAGATGCAACAGGTAAAATCAGTTATCCGGGCAGAGATATCAAAATGCTTTGGGACAAAGTAAACATGAAGGTGACCAATTTTGATGAAGTAAACCAATTTGTGAAACGCGAATACCGCAAAGGTTGGACTTTGGGCGTTTAAGATTTAGTATGTCGACAGGAAATAGGAATTTAAAAGTATTAGTAGTAGGCTGTGGTAATATGGGCGCTTCCCATGCCACAGCTTATCACACCTTACCCGGTTTTGAAATATGCGGATTGGTTTCGACCGGTAAAAGCAAAGAAAAACTTAATGAAAAATTAGGTGGACAATATGATTTGTATACTGATTTTTACGAGGCACTCGAAATAACCAAACCCGATGCCGTTTGCATTTCTACTTATCCCGATACACACGAAGCTTATGCCATAAAATCTTTCGAAAGCGGCTGCCATGTGTTTATCGAAAAGCCATTGGCCGATAGTGTAGCAGGTGCGATAAAGGTAGCCGAAGCTGCTAAAAAAGCGAATAAAAAGTTATTAGTAGGATATATCCTCCGCTACCATCCATCGTGGGAGAAGTTTACATCGCTGGCTCAGGAAATGGGAAAACCTTTGGTGATGCGCATGAACCTGAACCAACAAAGCCACGGCCCTAAATGGACAGTGCACCGTAATCTGATGAAAAGTTTAAGTCCCATTGTAGACTGTGCCGTGCATTATATTGATATTATGTGCCAGATGACCCGATCGAAGCCTGTACAGGTAAGTGCCATTGGTGCCAGGCTTACTGACGATATTCCAGAGTGGAATTACAATTACGGGCAACTGCAGATCAGTTTCGAAGATGGTTCTATCGGTTGGTATGAAGCTGGATGGGGTCCGATGGTGAGCGATAATGCTTTTTTTATTAAAGATGTTTTTGGGCCGAAGGGATCAGTATCTATCACGGCCAAAAAAGCAGGCGCAGCCGGAAACTCTGATAACATTGATGCACATACCAAAACCGAATCGATTAAAATACATCATGCCGATTTAGATGCTAACGATGAGTTCAGCAAAGCCGATGAATGGCTAGACCTTACCGATGAGCCCGATCATCAGGAACTGTGCAACCGTGAGCAACGTTATTTCTTAAAAGCCATTACCGAAGATATCGATTTAACCCATGCCACTGAAGATGCGGTAAACAGCCTGAGGATTGCTTTTGCCTGCGATGAATCGGTAAAAACTGGTGAAATGATCCGGTTGGGTTAAAATTATTTCTTGTCATTTCGGTTGCTGCGGTCGTCCTGCTGAACTTGTTTTATTAGCAGTTTTTATTGTTTTAAAGGCCTAATAGCTACTTCGTGGTCAGCATCTATGTAGCTCGAAAATTTAAGGTCTAAATATCAGGTCTCATTTCGAACAGGTGTAGTGATGCCTAGAAATCTTTAAATTAGTGTGTCAGATGGTAACATCTGACACCACGAAAAAATTTCCCCTGGAAATGAAGAAATTATTTTGTGTATATTCAAAAGGTATTCCCCAAGTCTTTCCATATTTTCCTTTTGCCCTTCCTGGGCCTTATGCAATTAACAGTCGTTTAGCACCGTAAATAAGGAGTGTTTTTCCTGCTTATTTTTAATCTAAATTGCTTTGATTCAGATTTGTTTTTTTTCTATAATTACAAAATGAAATTTAAACTATTAATTCTCTCAATTCTTGTTTCTTCGTCTATTCAGGCACAAACAAATTTAAACCCAGGCTGGGAATATTTTTTTAAAAATAACCGGACAGCGGCGCGTGATTTTTTTACCAAGGCAGCACTTAAACCTGCATTTTCAGATGAAGCAAATGTTGCGTTATCGATGATGACAGAAATGGACCGGACAGCCAAAGAAGGTTTTAACTACTTAAATAAATTATCCAATACCGCTAAAAACCCACAACCATATCTTGTTGCACTTTGGAGCGATCTGCCCAATAACGCTTCGAGGATAAAGACGGCCGATCAGTTGGAATTTTATAAAAAACTGGCAGCCAGAAAAGATGTAGATGGCACCATTAATGCATTGGCCTACGCATCGTTAGGTTCGCATTTCGAAGAGAAAAAACAATATGCCGAAGCCGATCAGTATTTCAATAAGATTGGCGAAATCGAAAATTGGTTAATCACGGGTGAATATGAAAATATTTCGACCAGCGGTTTCGATAAACAATACGATGATATTTTAGCCCACCCAGAACTTACTTATGTTTTTACGGGTAAAAAGAACCGAAAATTTAGCTGGAGAACGGTACCTTATGTACGGCATGATAAATGGTTCGATTTTACTTATTATAACACTTATGAAAATGCATTACAGTTTGCTCAAACATTTGTTAATGCACCTGCAAGTACAGCAGCACAATTAAGAATCGGTGTATCCGGATCGGTAAAGGTTTGGGTAAACGATCAGCTTTTAATCAGCGAATCTGAAGAAAGAAATAACGACCTTGATGCATACATAGTTCCAGTTAAATTAAACCGGGGCTACAACCGCGTTTTGGTACAGATAGGCGAAAGTTATGCTGGCCGATCGAATTTTATGCTGCGGTTAACTGATGCCAACGGAACGCCGTTAAACAATCTTTCTACTACGAGTACGCCACAGGCCTATTCAAAAGAGACGAGTCCGGCTCCAGCTCAGCTAAAACCAGTTGGATTTAAATATTTTGAAGATGCCCTGAAAGCAAAACCACAGAGCTATTTAAACCAGTTAATGATGGCTAAGCTTTATTTGCGTTTAGGAAATGTGTTCGATGCAAGGTTGATCCTGGAGAAACTTAAAAAACGTTTTCCTGAAAGCACCTATCTCAACCTGATGATGATAGAACTGTTTGTTAAAGCCGACAATAGAACCGGTATTGAAACCCTGAGAGAAGAAATTAAAACACACGATCCGGAATGCTCGCTAGCCCTTGAACTCGTATATACCGAACATTTTCAACAGAATGATTATGTGCGTGCGAAGGAAGTTCTTGCTAAACTGGAGAAAATTTATGGTGAGGATGAGGCTGTATTGATGAAAAAACTCAATATACTCGGCCAGGAGAAAAAACAACCCGAAGTTATAGCCCTGGTGGAGAAAATTTATCCTCAATATTTAAGTTCAGCTGATATTGTCAATCTAAAATACCTGATCGAAGTGCAGATTAGGAAAAACCCTAAGGCGATTGATATTTTGCAAAAATACATTGATGAAAATAACGATTACAAGGCTGCTAAATATGTAGCAAAGCTACATTTGGATAAAGGAGAGACAGATGCGGGTATCGATATTTACAAAAAAGAATTAGCGAACGATCCGATCGGATTTGCAATTTACACTGACCTTGCAGGCATTTATTATCAATTGCAACAATACGATGAGGCAGAAAAATTATATTTAAAAGTACTCGAGATCGATCCTAACAATGCCTTTGTATATTCTCAGTTGGGTACGCTGTACAATGCAAATAAACAGAAGGAGAAAAGTGTTAAGGCATACGAAAAGAGTTTACAGATTAACCCTAATAATTACACAGTTATCCAGTTGTTAAGAACGCTTCAGGACAAAAAAGCGGTATTTGATTATTTTGACAAACCTGATGTTAAAGACCTGGTGAGTAAAGCGCCTTCTAAAACCGAATATCCCGATGGGCAGGTTGTGGTTTTAAATAATGAAGTACAGAAAGTTGTTTATGAAAACGGTGGATCAGAAGAGAAACACTTTTTTACTGCAAAAATATTAACCCAAAAAGGGCTTGAAAGCTTTAAAGAATATGCTATTTCATACAACAATGATCAGAATTATGCTGTAGAAATAGCCGAGGTAATAAAGGCAAATGGCACAAAAGTTCCTGCCGAAACCAATAACAATGAGTTGGTATTTACAAATCTCGAAATTGGCGATGTAATTAATATCCGCTATAAAATCGAAAATTTCCATGTTGGGGCAATGTCTACCCACTTCTGGGATGCTTTTTATTTTAGCGATGGTTTGGATAACCTTAATATTAAATATTCATTGTTAATCCACCGCGATAAAGCTTTCAAATATGTTTTTTCACAACAGGACATTGCACCTGTTAAAACGGCAAAAGATGAGTTTGACCTGTATGTATGGGAAAAGAATAAACAAGAAGCCTTGAGGTATGAGGATAAAATGCCTCCAATGGATGATGTAACCAACATGCTTTATTTATCATCTATTCCCGATTGGAAATTCATTGCAGATTGGTACGACAATATAGCATCGGCTAAAGCTCGGAGCAGTTATGAAATAAAAACAGTAGTAAATGATTTGTTTGCAGGTAAAAGTAATTTAGATGATTTAAGCAAAATCAAGATGATTTATAATTACATCATTACCAACATTGCATACAGCTCAGTATCGTTCAGGCAGAGTGGTATCATTCCTCAAAACCCATCAACAGTTATCAATACAAGAATTGGCGATTGTAAAGATGTATCTACACTTTTTGTGAGTATGTGCAAAGAAGCTGGAATTACAGCAACATTGGCTTTGGCAAACACCAGAGATCGTGGACAAAATACACTATTGTTGCCTAGTATCGAATTTAATCACTGCATTGCCAAATCTACAATAGGAGGGAAAGATTACTGGGTAGAGCTTACTTCAGGAACCTTGCCTTTTAATACATTCAGCAATACCTTTTTAGGGTCTAATATCCTCGAAATTAATAAAACGAATACAGCGCTGGCCAAGTTTAATCCAGGTATAAGAGGAAGAAATATGATGGGTTATAAAACCGAGGTTAAGCTGGAAAATGCCGATATGACGGTTAAGGAAACCAATTGGAATACCGGATCAATGTCTAGCTATATCAGAAGTGTTTTTAACGATTTGAGCAGTGCAGATCAAATCAAGAAAATGAAAGAAGATTTAACCAGTATCTATCCGGAAAACGAGATTTATAACCTTAGTTTTACCAACCTCAATACCTCAAAATCTACTTCAGATACTGTTGGAACAGCTTGTTCATATAAATTGCTCAATGTAAGCAAAAGTGTAGCAGGCATGTCGATATTCTCTATTCCATGGTCAAACAAGTCGTATGCAACAGCTTTACAGGTAGTTTCACCGCGGAAATTTGGTATCGATCTCACCCAACTGTTTGGTATTGATGAATCTAATCAGGAATTGTCATTAGAACTTCCGGCCGGAAAAGCCATGGTTCAGCCTTTTAAAGCGGTTCAACTGAGCAATGATTTTGTCGATTTTAAACTGGAAAGCGTACAACAAGGAAATAAACTCGTTTTAAAGCGGAGTTTTGCATTAAAGAAAGATTATGTTCCGTTAGATAAGATCGATCAGTTTAAGGCTTTTTATAAAGAAATGGCTGAGGCTGATGATCAGCAACTCGCTATGAAATAAGAACAACTTAGAGCGGTTGTATCATAAACGTATTTTATCCTTAGATTTTTGTCATGTTGAGCTTGTCGAAACACGTAAAACATATTTAACTAAGTCCTTCGACAGGCTACCATTGACGTTATTTGCAAATCATTATTAATCAAAACTTTAGCTGCTTTAGTATTTCCATCCAGCTAGGCCATAGCACGATACCCCCGTTCTGCTTAAATCCGGCCTAACAAATTTTTCGGGCTGCACTGTCCAAGCCAACCCACTAGCTTCGAAAGAAAAATTTTCAGCCGGCAGTTTTTGTTTCTTTTTGATGCCAAAAAGAAAGAGCCCTTCGGCGGCGGCGAGCCGAGGCAAGACTGAGCAGTAGGAAAAGGGAAACGATTGTACGTCACTCATATTGATTTTTATACAATAAATTACCCCTCAGGATGACAAATTCCATATTTATGATACAAACTCTTTAAGTTATATAGAACATTACTAAAAAAATAGCCACATCTCAATAGCAAATTGTGCTTACCACGGACTAATCCCAGTCTCTGGCGCATTGTCATCACTAAAAAAATACCCTGTTGGCCCATCTGCCCCTAATGTAGCAGCTTTTACCACTCTTGCTGCTGCATCTGGTACAGTTCCCGGGCCCGAGTGATGGTTAAAATCCGTTGCTGTATAACCTGGATCGACTGCATTTACCTTAAACGGAGTACCTTGCAAGTTATTGGCCAATACAATGGTATACGCATTAAGAGCGGCTTTCGAAGAAACGTAACCCGCCGGTTTCACACTATAATATTTCCAAGTAGGATCATTATGCAAGGCAAGCGAGCCTAAACCGGAGGTAACGTTAACGATTCTTGGTTCTGGCGATTGTCTCAATAGATTTATAAATGTTTGCGTTACGGTAATTACACCAAAAAAGTTGGTTTCAAATACTTGTTTAAATACACTAATGTCGGTTTCCAATGCATTTTGCATGGAGCCACTAATCCCAGCGTTGTTGATCAATACATCGAGTACCTTGGTTTTCTGGCCAAGCAATTCTCCTGCGGCTTTAATTGATTCGATATTATCTACGTCAATTTCTATGAGCTCTACCTCAGTTAAGCCCGCTGATTTTAGTTGATTTATGGCTTGTTCACCTTTTTTGATATCTCTACAGCCTAGAAATACGTAATATCCCTGCTGTAATAACTGTTTGGCTGTTTCAAAGCCAATGCTTTTGTTTGCTCCTGTAATCAGTACTGTTTTCATAGTACAAATGTATAATGGGTGCGTTATCCGGCTAGAACACATCCAACGGTATTAATGGTACATTTCGCGGATATTAGCTCTGTACGTAGCGGGCGTTACACCGGTTTCGCGTTTAAAAAAGCGGTTAAAATAAGAGGTATCAGAGAAACCTAAGTCAAAGGTAATTTCTTTTAAAGAATGCTCTGTGTGAAAGAGCAACCGTTGAGCCTCCAGCACCAATCGCTCATGGATATGTTTAATGGCTGGTTTGCCACTTTGTATTTTCACCACCTCGCTTAAATGTCCGGCAGAAATATTCAACATCGAGGCATAATCGCCCACTTCGTGCAGTTCGTGATAACTTTCATTTATTTTTGCCTGAAAAGTTTTCAGTAAAAGTTTATCTGCGGAATGATCACTTTCTTTAAACTGTTCGGTATACAGCCGACTTAAATAGGTAAGCAGCACAGTAAGGTAGGCCGTAAGCATACGCTGTTGCCATTCGCCCGGCTTTTGATATTCGGTATTGATTTTGGCGAGGATGTCCTCTACAAAGTTAAGATCAGCGGCGGTTAAGGCTAATTCATGTCCATCGTGCAGGTTTTCGATAATGGGTAGTTTACTTAATGAAGCATTTTCCTGAAGGGAGAGAAATTCTTTGGTAAAAGCAATGCCAGTGCTCCATAACTGCTTAAAACCTTCTTTTACAATGATGTGGCTCGGGCCAGCAAAGTAAATGGTATTGTTTTTTAGGACATAGGGCGTCATATCAATCCATTGACGGCTATCGGACTGTCTGTTCAAAACAACCAGATAATGATCTTTCCGGTGGGGGATAAGCAATTCCGACTGGTTTGGCAAAGTACCTTCAAAATTGTAAACCCTAAAGTTTTTATTGCCTGCTATTTCATCAGGTTCTATACTGTAGATAGGTAGTTGTTGAGGGGAATAAAGTGTCTGCATTGCTTAAAATAAATTGAAGGGAAAGGAATTGCTCTGATTGTGCTGGCGTTCACTATGCAATTATAGACATAAGCCTCCATATTGGATATATAAAAAAAGCATCAACCTTTATCAGATTGATGCTTTTTCGTAGCCCGTAGGGGAATCGAACCCCTGTTTCCAGAATGAAAATCTGGCGTCCTCACCCCTAGACGAACGGGCCATTAAATAATTAGAGTGTCTTTCAACTCCTTTGGTAGCGGGGACACGACTCGAACGTGCGACCTTCGGGTTATGAGCCCGACGAGCTACCAACTGCTCCACCCCGCACTCTATGTCTTCAAATTTTCTTCGTTTGAAGGAGTGCAAAGGTAAAAATTGTTTTGATATCTGCAAAACCATTTGCAGATTATTTGATAATATTTTTGATGGTTTATTTAGGTTTAAAACTATTGCTAATTTATATCAGTGAATTTTTGTTTGATAATGAGTGAGTTAAATACTTTAGGTAGCGCGCTGTTTCTGTTTTTATATAGCAAGTTTGGGTAATTAAATTTGCTTCTTTCTTATGGTAAGCATTTAAAAATTATTCTGAATCTGTAGTAGTTTGGTTTTAATATAAATGGTCAGTGTATATCTAGAATTCCTATTTGTGCATCTCTGTCTGATTATCGTTGCCTCTAAATTTCACTTTAAACGATTTAAAGGCTTTGACAGGTTTAATTTTCTTTAAGTTGAGAAATTTTTTGATTGCTAGCCTTGAATTTGTTGATAAAATCACTTACTGTAATGTTTGGACTGAAGTCTGTATCTGAAGAGAGCAACAACATGCCAACGTCATAGCCTATCACAGTTACAGAAACTCGGCCGCTTTCAATTTTATCCTTGCTGGCAAAGCTGGTCAAAGTTGGTATAGCTACTTTATTATTTCTAATGTATGCACGGTATTCTTTAATGGTTTTTGTTGCATCATCCTTATGCGTATATCTAATGTAGGGAATAGTGGTTGTATCAGCAGGATTCATTGGAGGAAAAGTTGCTGTAATATGTTTATTGTCAAGGAAGCTTAGACTAGCCTTTTCTGCGTGCACTAATTCTGTTTGATAGTTTTCCCCGGCAGCATCTTTATTCGTCATAATCCTTGATGTGGCGCTGTTGATATCAGTAGAAAGTAATGTCGATTTATCGCTGCTAACAATTGAACTGCCCGCCTCAGTTGATAATCCAATAATAGTTAAGAGGTATTTTATTGTTAATGCATTGCTGCTTTTTACGGTTAGAATACTGCCATTACTGATTATACTGATGTTAAAATTACTGGTTGTCGTACCTGGCGGAACATCAAAAACTATCATTGTTGCTGTTACGGTTTTTGGCTTTAGGCTGATGCCATTTTCTAACGTAATAGTAACCTGGCTAGGGTTGGTTCCAAAATTGTTTCCTGTAATGGTTATCGTTTGACCTATCGTTGCCTCAGTAGGAGCAAAACTGGTAATTACGGGTGATTTAGGTATAAGATCATTGCCTTTATTAGAACATGAACTGCTAAATAAAAATATAATGAAGGTAATACAATTGAAGATATAAGAGCGTTTGGTTTTCATAAAAGAGTTTAACTGTTGGCTAAGATAATTATTTTACTATATGGAGAATGGAATTGCCCCAAAATAAAGCTACCGATTGGCAATGAATAATTGTATTTGAAAATACATAAAAGCAAAAATCCCGCTCTACTTATCGTAAAGCGGGATCGTAGCCCGTAGGGGAATCGAACCCCTGTTTCCAGAATGAAAATCTGGCGTCCTCACCCCTAGACGAACGGGCCATTAAATTAGAGTGTCTTTCAACTCTTTGGTAGCGGGGACACGACTCGAACGTGCGACCTTCGGGTTATGAGCCCGACGAGCTACCAACTGCTCCACCCCGCACGCTATACAACTCGTTTTTTTCTTTGAATTAAATCCTTAACTCTGTTTCCGAATTGGAATGCAAAGATATAATTCGTTTCTTTGTGCTGCAAATTTTTTTTAAAAAATATTTTAATGGCGCATAAAGCAGGTTTTGTTAGTATAATAGGTAAACCAAATGTAGGTAAATCTACCCTCATGAATGTGCTTGTAGGCGAGCGACTTAGCATTATAACTCCTAAGGCACAAACCACAAGACACCGCATTTTAGGGATCGTAAATGAAGAAGAATATCAGATCGTTTTCTCTGATACACCGGGTATAATTAAGCCAAAATACAGTTTACAAGAGAGTATGATGAGCTTTGTTAACGGATCTTTGACCGATGCCGACGTACTTTTATTTGTAACTGACATCAACGAAGAGCACGATGAGGAAGACGTTCTGGAGAAAATCCTGAACCGTAATATCCCCACAATTGTACTCATCAATAAAATAGACAAAGCATTACAAGAACAGGTTGATGAGAAGATTGCTTACTGGCAGGAGAAGCTAAATCCGGTTGCTATTTATGCAATTTCGGCTTTACATAAACACAATGTCGACGGATTATTGGATCGCGTGCTCGAAATGTTGCCGGAACATCCACCATATTACGACAAAGAAGATTTAACCGATCGCTCGGAACGTTTCTTCGTTTCGGAGATTATCCGCGAAAAAATCTTCCTTAATTATCAGAAAGAAATTCCTTACAGTACCGAGGTAATTGTGAAGAGTTTTAAAGAGGAAGAGATGAAAAATGGCAAAGGTGCCATGATCAGGATTACTGCAGAAATTGTGGTTGAACGCGATTCGCAAAAAAACATTTTAATCGGTACGGGTGGAAGCATGTTGAAAAAAGTAGGTACTGAAGCGCGTTTAGAGATCGAGAAATTTTTAGATAGTAAGGTTTTCCTGGAAATGTTTGTGAAGGTAATTCCGGACTGGAGAAGTAAAAAGAATTACTTAAAAAGCTTCGGTTACGATAATTAATTTCGATTTTTAGGATATGAAGAAAAATTTAACGTTTCTCTTGCTGCTGATCGGTACAGCAGTTTTTGCTCAGGAATCAAACAATGGCAAAAAATTGTGGGCAAAATCTATCCTGAACGAAAAAGCACCAGACCTGGTTGTTGAAAAATGGATTTCAAAACAGCCGGATACCAAAGGGAAATTTGTGCTGATCGATTTTTGGGCAACCTGGTGCGGACCATGCAGGGCATATATCCCTACATTAAACGATATTCAAAAGAAATATGCCGATAAAATTGTAATTATTGGCGTTTCTGATGAAGCAGCAGAAAAAGTAGAAGCTTTTAGTAATCCTAAAATCAACTATTTTGAAGCCATAGATACTAAGGGGACCGTAAAAGACTCCCTTCAGGTTAAAGGTATTCCACATGCTATCCTTATCGATCCGAAAGGAATTGTAAGGTGGGAGGGCTTCCCTTTATTGCAGGGAAATCAGTTAACCGAAGAAGTAATAAAAGGACTTTTAGAAAAGTATAAAAATTAATATTAATAGAGGTTACGAAAAATAACCGTACCTTTGCAGCCCGAAATAAATCGGTTAGTAGTTGATAGTCAATGGCTGATAGCCAAATAGTTTGAGCAGCTTGCCTAAACACCACGACCATTAACTATAAGCCATTAACTATCAAAAGACCACCATGAGTAATATTATAGCCATCGTAGGCAGGCCAAACGTAGGCAAGAGCACCCTTTTTAATAGATTAACCGAAAGCCGTAAGGCGATTGTAGATGATATCAGCGGTGTAACCCGCGATAGGCACTATGGAGTGGGTGAGTGGACAGACAGACAATTTACCGTAATCGATACCGGTGGTTATGTAGCCAACTCCGAAGATGTTTACGAAGCTGCAATCCGCGAGCAGGTAATGATCGCCATCGAAGAGGCTAGTGTACTAATCTTTATGGTGGATGTAACCACTGGTATTACCGATTTAGATGATGATATTGCCCAGGTATTGCGCAGAAGTAATAAACCTGTTTTTGTTTGCGCAAATAAAGTAGATAATACTGCTTTGTACAACGAAATCCATACTTTTTATGGTTTCGGATTAGGCGAAGTATACCCTTTGTCATCAATGACTGGTTCTGGAACAGGAGAGTTGTTGGATGAGATTGTTAAAAATTTCGAAGATATTCCGGAAGAAGAAAATCAATTACCTAAGATTACCATTGCTGGTCGTCCGAATGTGGGCAAATCTTCTCTGGTTAACGCATTAATTGGTAAAGAACGTAATATCGTTACTGCAAATGCAGGTACAACCCGCGATTCGATCAAAATTCATTATAACCAGTTCGGTCATGAATTTATGCTGATCGATACTGCCGGATTACGTAAAAAAACAAAGGTTAAAGAAAACTTAGAGTTTTATTCGGTAATGCGTACTATTAAAGCTTTAGAAGAAGCTGATGTTGTGGTATTGATGATCGATGCCGTAGAAGGAATCGAAAGTCAGGATATCAATATCTTCCATCTGGCCGAGAAGAACAAAAAAGGTATCGTAATTCTGGTTAACAAATGGGATCTGATCGAAAAAAATACACAAACGATGAAAGCTTTCGAAGAGCAGATTCATGAGCGTATCCGCCCGTTTACCGATGTGCCGATCATTTTCACATCCGTATTAAACAAGCAACGTATTTTTAAAGCCATCGAAGCAGCTTTAGAAGTTTATAAAAACCGTAGCAAGAAAATCCCTACATCTAAATTAAATGATGTAATGTTGCCGCTGATTGAGAAATTTCCACCACCGGCATTAAAAGGAAAACACATTAAGATTAAATACATCACGCAAATTAATGCTACCTCACCAATGTTTGCCTTTTTCTGCAACCTGCCACAGTACATTAAAGACCCGTATAAACGTTTCATCGAGAATAAATTGAGAGAAAACTTCGATTTTTCTGGTGCACCGATCCAGATTTATTTCAGACAGAAATAAGCAAGGTTGAGGGTTTAAAGGTGGAAGGCGTAAGGTCGGTATGCCTGAAAATATTTTTAAACAGGGCTGTTTCTTTGAGAAATAGCCCTGTTTTTGTTTTTGATCGATCGTCATTTCGACTGGAGTGCAACAAATGGAGAAATGACGGTACTCCTTGTCAGTGGTCAGAAAATCCCCTTACCTTTGCTTCATGCAATTACAAGTACAAAACAGCCTGGCAGCTGATATCGATACCATTTTCGAGTTTTACGATATGGCTATTGCCCATCAAAAGAAAGTGTTTAATAAACATTGGCAAGGCTTTAGCAGGGAAATGGTGCAAACCGAAATTGATGAAAACCGGCAATATAAAATTCTTGTAGATGGCGTGGTGGCCTGTGTATTTGCGGTTACGTTTAACGATCAGTTAATTTGGGGAGAACGGGATCACGATGCGATTTATATCCACAGGATTGTAACCCATCCCGAATTTAGAGGCTATTCTTTTGTGAAAGAGATTATCAAATGGGCCAAAGATTACGCAGCAAAAAACAGCATTAAATTTATCAGAATGGATACCTGGGCAGATAATGAAAAACTGCTCGAATATTATACAGGCTGTGGTTTTGATTATGTTGGGGTAGTAAGTATGGAAAAAACCGATGGATTACCAAAACACTATGAAGGAATCAGTTTAAGTTTGTTTGAAATTGCACTGTAACAACTGAAAATCACCATAACGATCTTCATGCTGACTTGTTTTATTAGCGCACTTTATTTATGATTTTAAAGGCCTAATAGCTACTTCGTGGTCAGCATCTTTTTGGTATCGTCCTCGTTTGCAACGAGGATGAATGAAATACACATTTATAATGTGTTTAAATTACTTAAGCCGATGCAATCGGCATACTTGTACATCCTCGTTGCAAACGAGGACGATGATTAAATCATTTCAGTTCAATTTTCCAGCTTAACATATCATCAACTTCTCCAATATGGATAAAGTTGTTTTTTTCTAAAATGGAATATGAAGCTACATTGTCTTTAGTGGTAGCGGCAAAAACCGATTTCACTTTTGGCTGCTCCTTAGCCCATTCTATTAATCGGCCAACGGCTTCCGTCATAAAGCCCTTGCCTCTAAATTCCTCGTAAGTACCATAGCCGATTTCAATTTCGCCATTTGGATCAGGCTCACCAACAAAACAGATATCGCCTACCATTCTATGATCGGGTTTGGATATGATTGTCCATAAAGTATGGTACAGATAATCTTTGTCCTTATCGAAAACGTTAGGTAAAATCGTTTGTTCCAAAGCGTCGTGAAGCGAAGGAGAAATATTTTTTCTGGTTGGTAAAAGGCCAAACTCTTGTTCTAAAGAATGATCATCTTTAATGTATTTTAAAAGCTGATCGTGTGTTAATGGTTTTAAAATGAGGCGTTCTGTTTCTATCATGCTTGAGTTTGTTAGATAGACTAATATAAAGCTTTGGGTTTTGAATAACCAAAATTTTAGAACAAGCTTTTGTTAAAAAACAATGCCTTAAAAGTGTTGGGCGTAATTAATAAACTTTTATTACCTGTCCTGTTACAATGCCCAGCACACTTTTCTCGTAAGCTTTAACCACTTTCTCCATGGTAACCGGAATTTCGCCAGGAAAAGAATCGAAATAAGCAGGCGAATCTTCAACCACGTTGGGGCTGATGGCGTTTATGCGAACCCCATTTTCGAGTTCTGGAGCAGCAGCGATAACAAAAGAATTTAATCCTCCATTTACTGCGCTTAGTGCAGCACCAGCAGCAACAGGATGATCAGCCAATATGCCTGAAGTTAAGGTAAATGAGCCACCTTTATTAATATAATGCTGACCGATAAGCACAAGGTTAACCTGACCCAATAGTTTATCCAGCAAACCACTCTTAAATACTTCACCCGTCATCTGGCTTACTGGTACAAAAGGGCCTTTTCCGCTGGTACTGATCAGTGCATCGAAAGCACCAATCTGCTCGAACATGGCTTTAATCGATGCTTCATTAGTAATATCTACCTGAACATCACCTTTGGTATTTCCTACCCGGATGATCTCATGTTTTTGTGCAAAAGCTTCAGCTACTTTTTTGCCCAATGTGCCTGTCGCGCCTACAATTATTATTTTCATATAGTATTATGTTTAACATAAAAAGTCCATATAATCTACCGCAAATTTCGCAGAAAAACGCTGATTTGTGATTTCACTTTGCGTTAATCTGTGTGATCAGCAGGAAATTGATAGCTATATTACAATTAACTGATCACTAGGTGTATTTAACATGTAAATACTATTTAGCATCGTTATTAACATCCTAGTCATTAAAATGTTTGCATGCATCAATCCTGCAACACAATTTCAGCTTCAAGGTCAGTAATCAAAAGATCAATATGCGCTTGCGTTACGTTAGGCATGCAGATGATATGCGAATTTCCCTGCTCTGCTGCCAGTTGCCATTTTTTACGGATTGTTGCCGATGGCGTAGGGAAATTTACGGTTATGGCATTTGCATTTCGCCATGCAGCAATGCCCAGCGCTTTAAGTTTTTGTTCGGTATAAGCTGCCGTTGCTAAACTGTGCAAGGCCCTGTTTTTTAAACCTGTTATACCCAAACGTTTAATGGTGTGCCATAAAAATAAGGGGCTATGGCCATTTCTAGATCCGGTAATGGTGGTATCAACACTTCCGATGTAAGCCACCGAACGGGCAATCCGATCACGGTTCGATTTTTTGGCAACTACTACGCCGCAAGGCATCGGGGAACCAAAAAACTTATGACCGCTAATGGCAATGCTGTCTGCACCATCTTCAAAATCGAATGCTGGTCTGGGTTCAATTAATGCGCTATACGTGCCAGAAAGTGCCGCATCAGCGTGAATATAATAATGTTGGATAGCCAACTTTTTTAAGATGCTTTTAATTTTGGCCACATCGTCACGTGCTTCGGTCATGGTGGTGCCAATATTGGCCATTATGATAACAGGCATGTGGCGGTTCATCCTAATCGTGTGTTCAAGGTCTTCGTAATCGATTTCTCCATTTTCCTGGGTGCGGATAACGATATTCGACATATTGAGTAAGTGCAGGTTCTTTTGCACGCTATAATGTGTAGCTTCAGAGTAATAAACCATTCCTTTTGGATGTAATTCGCGGGCAAGGTATAAACCATAAAGATTTCCTTCTGAGCCACCATTGGTAACATAACCCCACCAGTTATCTGCAGGCGCACGGAAAAGTTCGGCAAAAAATTGGACTACTTCTTTTTCGAGTTCACGCGAGCCTACACCGTAGGTCGAAGTAACGAAAGGATCGCCCAGGTTGTTCATCGGATATTTTAAAAAATCAGAAAGTGCCTGATAATCGAAGTCTTTTGAAACGGGATAGCCTAAAAATAGATCGGTCTGTTTCTTAACATACTCTAGCAGATCATCCAATACCTGTTGATCCTTTTCTTTTAATTTGCTCGCTTCCATAAAGATATGATTTGCGAGCAAAATTAGCAAAACAAAATATAGTATTATGGTTTGTTTTTAATTAAGAATATTATATTGTTGTGTTTTGTTTTTGTGAAATTAAAATTCTTTTCAGCGTTTAGATTTATCTGTCTTGAAATATAAAATATGGCTATTGAAGGTTAAGTAAAGCTTGCCTTACGGCGTTGTCGGTTTGGTTTGCAGCCTTATAATAACCTACATCGCCCAAATAATAACGGCAGAGCAAAGCTTTTAAATCATTCAGGATCACATTTTTCGAATTATACAATTGAAAACGATCTATAGCTACATTTTTGCGTTGAAGAAATCCGATAAAATCCTTAAAATCGTTATCATTTATAGTAAAGATATTGATATTCTGTTCTACAAAACTAGCACTGTATTTATTGGTAAGCACATTAAATACATAATCAGAAAGTACTTTTTTGCTCACTAAATTGCTGTAAAATTTATTGTAGCCGCTAGTGTCCAATTTTACAAAAACATCTGGCTGGATACCGCCCAAAGGTTTTGTTTTTTTTGTCGGCTGAAAATTTACACCTTCAGTTTTCTCAATAGAATCTTGAAAAGAAGTACGGTCGCCGGTAAGCTCGCCGTCCATCATACGTTCGTCTAATTCATGTTTGTAGGCGTCGTAACCTTTTTTGTACGATTTTTGGATACTGCGACCAGATGGTGTATAATATCTTGCGATGGTTAAGTTCAATGCAGAGCCATCGCCAAAAGCAAATTGCTCTTGTACCAATCCTTTTCCAAAGGAGCGGCGGCCAACAATAATTCCGCGTCCCAGATCCTGGATGGCTCCAGCTACAATTTCGCTTGCTGAAGCAGTATTTTCATTAATCAGGATGGCCAGTTTGCCATTTTGAAAAGCGCCGGTGCCTGTAGAAAAATAATCGGTACGTGGTTCATGTTTACCCTGTGTATACACAATGAGTTTATTTTCTGCCAGAAACTGATCGGCCAAACCTGTAGCTGCCGTAAAATAGCCCCCTCCATTGTCGCGAAGATCAAGAATCAGCTTTTTCATGCCCCTTGCTTTCAGGTTATTGGCTGCAACAGAGAAATCGTTATCGGTA
Organism: Pedobacter sp. R-06; assembly: GCF_049913135.1. NCBI lineage: Bacteria > Pseudomonadati > Bacteroidota > Sphingobacteriia > Sphingobacteriales > Sphingobacteriaceae > Pedobacter > Pedobacter sp. R-06. The sequence continues at coordinate 6,245,708 of NZ_CP183977.1, forward strand.
TTCGCACCAAACTTACTGATCCGCACATAACCTGTTTCGTTATTGATCATATAAGCGGCATCAATACTGCTGATGTTTACTTTGCCTCGTGTAACCATAATGCGGTTACTTTGCGGTGCGCCTGGATGTAAAAGTACCACACTAACACCTGTTCCTGATCTGCCTTTAAAGCGACCGGTAAGTTGTTCTTTTGGTAAGTTTCTTCCACTTACAACTGCCGTATCGATACTCAGAATTTTATCGCCTAATTTTATACCCGCCTGGTAGGCAGGGCCATCTTTAACCACCCCGGTAACCATCATCGTATCGTTGAGCATATAATATTCTATGCCCACACCCTCAAAGTTCCCTTCCAGGTTATCGGTCATATCCTGTGCATCGGTTGGCGGCAGGTAAACACTATGTGGATCGAGTTGATGCAAAACACTATCTATGGGTAAGTTTTGAAGCGAATCGGTATTGATGTCATCAACATAATTACCGTTGATGATGTGTAAGATCTCATTTAACTTCTCATCGCTGTTATTGGCGAGTTGAGCGCTCTTTTTAACACCAAAGCCTTGATCTTTAATGAATTTTATGCCCAAAAACATACCCACTATTAAAATTACAGAATAGCTTGCAGCGATCAGTACGTTATTTCGGGTATTTTTTTTCATCAGCGTTACTGCAAATTTATGAAAATTAGCGAGTTGATATATTTTTTAACTGCATTTTCATGTCTTTTGTTTATAATATTTAACATTAATTAACGCAATGGAGTAATAGGTTGAAATTTATGACAGATATTTTTGGGTTTTTAGGGTAGTTTTTAGAAAGAATTTACCGAATTTTATCAAAATTAAATTTATGAATAGAGTTACCGAGCAAGAATCTAACTATGACCACATCGATCAGATGTCGGTGTTAGAGGTTTTGCAGGGCATTAATAACGAAGATAAGACTGTAGCATTTGCAGTTGAAAAATGTTTGCCTCAGATCGAAAAATTAACATCGGCAGTAGCCGATCGAATGAAAAAAGGTGGTCGTCTTTTTTATATAGGTGCAGGCACAAGTGGCCGTTTAGGTGTAGTAGACGCATCAGAATGCCCACCTACATATGGCGTTCCTTTTGATTGGGTTGTAGGAATTATTGCCGGTGGAGACACAGCGATTAGAAGAGCGGTAGAATTTGCTGAAGATGACGCCGAACAAGCCTGGAAAGATCTTCAGGAATTTGAGATTAATGAAAAAGATTGTTTGGTCGGCCTTGCGGCATCAGGCACTACGCCATATGTAATTGGCGGATTAAACACGGCACGTAAGCATGGTATTTTAACGGGTTGTATCGTTTGTAATACCGGCGGACCTATTGCTGCAGAATCGGATTTTCCGGTTGAAGTGGTGGTTGGCCCTGAGTTTGTAACCGGCTCTACCCGCATGAAATCTGGTACGGCGCAAAAAATGGTGTTAAATATGTTAAGCACTACCGTTATGGTTCAGTTGGGGCGTGTAGTAGGCAATAAAATGGTCGATATGCAGTTAACCAATCATAAACTTGTAGACCGTGGTACACAAATGGTGGCTGATGAACTAAATATAGGTTACGATGAAGCTGCTGAGTTGTTAACCCGTTATGGAAGTGTGCGAAAAGCAGTTGAAGCAGGACACTAAGAAATGAGTGAAGGATAGAATGAGTGAATGTAAGACTAGCATTAATCATTCTCTCATTCAAAATTCAATCCTTCAATAATTAAGAAAAAAGTATGCACGAAATTGAGCCTTATTACCAGTGGAGAGATGATTATATTTCGGCAGAAGATGAGCGTTCGCCATTTTACAATACCGAATATTCAGAACTTTACTTCGATAAGCAGATTTACAATTTTTTACTGCACCCACAATGGGACGAATTTGGTTCGAATACCCTATACATGAAGGTTTTATACGCCGATTATGATCGCAGTTATGCCATTATTGAATTTATAGGAGAGTGGAACGATGCCATTAACAACGACATTATGCTGCTGAAACGCGATATTTTAGAGCTGATGATGGATGAAGGCATTACTAAATTTATACTGATCGGTGAAAATGTACTGAATTTTCATGCCTCTGATGACAGTTATTACGAAGAGTGGTTTCAGGAAGTAGAGGATGGCTGGATTGTTGGGGTGAATTTTCAGGAACACGTAATCACTGAATTTCGCGATAATAACATCGATTATTACATTAACTTTGGTGGTGCATTTGACAATCTGCCATGGCGTACATTAAAACCGTTGCAGTTCTATAAAAAAGTTGAAGAACTGCTGACAAAAAGATTAAACTAAATATTTATTTTTATATAGTTAAATACACAAAATTTAAAATGGAACAACAAAATTATCAATATCAGGATAACAGTGTTTTTGTACAGGAAAAATCTGTTTCTAAAAAATTCTTTGCAAACGTTTTCTTATGGATGTTCGTGGCATTGAGTTTATCAACAGTAGCTGCCTATTTATTTGGCACCAATGAGCAGTTAATGCAATACCTTTTAAATATTAATCCAGCAACCGGTAAAGTGAGCATGTCAATTTTTGGTTACGTAGCCATGTTTGCACCACTTGGACTGGTTTTATTAATGGGATTCGGTTTAAGTAGATTATCATTACCTGCGTTAATTGGCGTTTTTGTACTTTATTCCGTATTAACTGGAGTTAGTTTAAGTTTTATCTTGTTAACTTATACTTCAGGTTCAGTAGTGAGCTGTTTTGCAGGAGCTGCCGGAATATTTGGAATTATGGCATTTATGGGCTACACAACCAATATCGATCTAAGTAAATTCGGGCCGATTTTAATGGTTGGGGTAATTGGTTTAGTGATTGCCAGTGTAATTAATATGTTTGTTCAAAGTGAGCAGTTCAGTTTATTTATGGCATTCATTGGTATTGCCATATTTACGGCATTAACGGCTTATGATGTGCAAAAAATTAAAAGAATTGGCGAAGGGATCGAAGCTAGCGGTGAACAGGTTCTTCAGATCGAATCTAAAAAAATGGCTATTGTAGCTGCATTGTCTCTATACTTAGATTTCTTAAATATATTCCTTTTCTTGCTTCGTATTTTCGGAAGCAGAAAGTAATCATTAACAGAACAATATTCTTAAGGCCGTGCAGAATTGCATGGCCTTTGTAATTTTATTTGGTTGCAAAGCGATAAATTTTGGAATTGATGTAGCTTTGTTGCATTTTTGTATGCTTATTAAGAAAGACGGAGGGATTAGACCCAACGAAGTCTTAGCAACCTGTAACCATACAAGGTGCTAAATTCTATTCTGCAAATAGCGGAAACAGATAAGTTTAGGATTACGATTCTCGTACCAACTTTTTCAATAGGCCTTTTAGAGACTTGAGACCATAGACTTGAGAAAATAGATTTGAGAAAATAGATTTGAGATTTGAGGCATAGCGTCTAACCCAATCTCATATCTTACAGCTCTTGTATCTAACAGTTCATATCTAACATCTCATATCTCAAATCTTACAACAAGAATGAGCATAAGAGAAGAATTAGAAAAACGTATTTTGGTGATTGATGGTGCAATGGGTACCATGATTCAACGATATACCTTAACCGAAGAAGATTTTAGAGGGGAGCGATTTAAAAACCATCCCTGTGATGTAAAAGGCAATAACGATCTGCTCAATATCACGCGTCCGGATATTATAAAAACGATACACCTGGAGTACCTGGCGGCTGGTGCCGATATTATCGAAACCAATACCTTCAGTACACAGCGCATTTCCATGGCCGATTACCAGATGGAAGACCTTTCTTACGAAATGAGTTTTGAAGGTGCACGTGTGGCAAAAGAAGCTGTAAATGAGTTCATGGCCGCAAATCCAGATCGTAAATGTTTTGTTGCCGGTGCTATTGGCCCAACCAACCGTACCCTTTCCATGTCGCCTAACGTAAACGACCCCGGTTTTAGGGCGGTTTATTTTGATGAGCTGGAAGCTGCTTATTACGAACAGGTACGCGGTTTGGTAGATGGTGGTTCTGATGTATTATTAATCGAAACTATTTTCGATACTTTAAATGCTAAAGTGGCTATTGTAGCCATTAAAAAATACGAAGAGGTAATTGGCCGTAAACTGGAGATTATGATTTCTGGTACCATTACCGATGCCTCCGGAAGAACGCTTTCAGGTCAAACTGCCGAAGCTTTCTTAAACTCGGTTATGCATGCAAAACCACTAAGTATTGGTTTTAACTGTGCATTGGGCGCTAAAGAAATGCGTCCGCATATTGAGGAGCTTGCTGCAAAAGCAGGTTGTTATGTTTCGGCCTATCCAAATGCGGGTTTGCCAAACGAATTTGGTGCTTATGATGAGCAGCCGCATGAAACGGCACATTTGGTTGACGATTTTATTGCTTCAGGTTTTGTGAATATTGTGGGTGGTTGCTGTGGTACCACGCCAGAACACATTGGCTGTATTGCTAAAAACGCAAGGAAAGCTGAACCCCGGAAAGTACCAGTGCTTGAGCCTTACATGCGTTTAAGCGGATTGGAGCCAGTAACCATCACTCCGGAAAGTATTTTTGTAAATATTGGTGAAAGGACGAATATTACCGGATCTCCTAAATTCTCCAAATTGATCCTAAGTGGCGATTACGAGGCTGCATTGGCCGTTGCCCTGCAACAGGTTGAAGGCGGTGCACAGATAATTGATGTGAACATGGATGAAGGGATGTTGGATTCGGAAGCCGCAATGACCAAGTTCTTAAACCTCATTGCTTCTGAACCCGATATTGCCAAATTGCCTATCATGGTCGATTCATCTAAATGGTCGGTTATTGAAAATGGCTTAAAATGTTTGCAGGGAAAAGGAATTGTAAACTCTATTTCACTAAAAGAAGGAGAGGAGAAATTCCGCGAAAGTGCCCGCAAAATTATGCAATACGGTGCTGCCGTAGTAGTAATGGCTTTTGATGAGCAGGGACAGGCCGATAATTATGAGCGCAGGAAAGAAATCTGTAAAAGAAGTTACGATATTCTGGTGCACGAAATTGGTTTCCCGGCAGAGGATATTATTTTCGATCCGAACATTTTAACCGTTGCAACCGGATTAGAAGAGCATAATAATTATGCTGTCGATTTTATCAATGCTACCCGGTGGATCAAAGAAAACTTACCTCATGCTAAAGTGAGCGGAGGGGTTTCTAATATTTCTTTCTCTTTTAGGGGGAATAATACCGTGCGCGAAGCGATGCACTCCGCATTTCTTTATCACGCCATTCAGGCTGGTCTAGATATGGGAATTGTAAACGCAGGGATGTTAGAGGTTTATCAGGAAATTCCACCCGAATTGTTAGAAAGGGTAGAAGATGTACTCTTAAACCGCAGAGATGATGCTACTGAGCGTTTGGTAGAATATGCCGATACTGTAAAATCGAAAGGTAAAGAGGTGGTTAAAGATGAAGAGTGGAGAAAAGGTTCTGTTGAAGAGCGATTATCTCATTCTTTAGTAAAGGGAATTGTAGAATACCTGGATGATGATGTGGAAGAAGCCAGACAAAAATATGCCCGTCCGATTCAAGTGATTGAAGGCCCGTTGATGGACGGGATGAACATTGTGGGTGATTTGTTCGGTGCTGGAAAAATGTTCTTGCCCCAGGTGGTAAAATCGGCAAGGGTAATGAAAAAAGCTGTAGCTTATTTGTTGCCATTTATTGAACAGGAGAAGCTGGATAACCCCGATCAGGACCAGAACTCATCTGCCGGAAGAGTATTAATGGCTACCGTAAAAGGCGATGTACACGATATAGGAAAAAATATTGTGGGTGTGGTATTGGCTTGTAATAATTTCGAGATTGTTGATATGGGCGTAATGGTTCCTGCACAGGAAATCATCAAAAAAGCCAAAGAAATAAATGCAGATATTATTGGTTTAAGTGGATTGATTACGCCATCATTGGATGAAATGGTTCACTTTGCCAAAGAAATGGAGCGTGAAGGTTTCACTATTCCATTAATTATAGGTGGAGCAACTACTTCAAGGATCCATGCTGCGGTAAAAGTAGCGCCAAATTATTCAGGCCCGGCTATCCATGTGTTAGATGCTTCCAGAAGTGTGACCGTTTGCAGCACCTTGATGAATCCGGATACAAGAGATGAGTACATCGCAGGTATCAGGGCTGAGTATGATAAAGCACGCGAAGCGCATTTAAACAAACGATCGGATAAACGGTTTAAAACTTTAGAGGAAGCCCGTGCAAATAAATTTAAGATCGATTTTCAACCTAACCTGCCTGTTCCGGAATTTACAGGTACAAGGGTTTTCGATAATTATCCTTTAGAAGAACTGGTTCCCTATATCGACTGGACACCGTTTTTCCATACCTGGGAGTTACGTGGCAGTTATCCTAAAATTTTCGATGATAAAAATGTAGGCGACGAGGCGAAGAAACTTTTTGATGACGCACAGGCTTTATTAAAACGTATCCTCGACGAAAAACTGTTAACAGCAAGAGCCGTAATCGGTTTCTGGCCAGCAAATGCAGTGGGAGACGATATCGTTTTAGAAGTCCGTAGTCCGGAGTCTGAAGTCCGAAGTCAACCTAGCGACTCAGGACTCAGGACTGAAAACTCCCAACTGGTAACTATTCACACCCTTCGCCAGCAGGCCGAAAAAGTAGATGGGCAGCCTTATTATGCTTTGTCTGATTTCATTGCACCAAAAGAAAGTGGTATTCAGGATTATTTTGGTGGTTTTGCCGTAACCGCAGGTATCGGGATTGATGAATTGGTGAATGAGTTCGAATCCAATTACGATGATTACAATAGTATCATGGCTAAGGCATTGGCCGATCGTTTGGCTGAAGCTTTCGCAGAGCGGATGCACGAACGTGTACGTAAAGAATATTGGGGTTATGCACAGGATGAAAATCTGAGCAATCAGGAATTGATTAAGGAAGAATACGCAGGTATCCGTCCAGCGCCAGGTTATCCTGCATGTCCGGAACACACCGAAAAAGGAACTTTATTCCAATTGCTTGATGCGGAGAATAAAATTGGATTGCACTTAACCGAAAGTTATGCCATGTATCCAACAGCAGCGGTAAGCGGCTTTTATTTCGCACATCCCGATTCGAGGTATTTTGGATTAGGAAAAATTACCAAAGATCAGATTGAAGATTATGCCATCAGAAAGAATATGCCGATTGAAGAAGTGGAGCGGTGGTTAAGTCCTAATTTAGCTTATTAACCCCCAGCCCCTAACGGGGAGGGAATTGTATACAATTTAAAATTTAAAGTCCCGATTATTCGGGATTAGGGGTATGAAGATTACAGACCATATAAAAAACGCAAAGGGTAAAACCTTGTTCTCTTTTGAATTATTGCCGCCTATTAAAGGGCAAAGCATACAATGGATTTATGACGCAATAGAACCGTTATTAGAGTTTAATCCGCCTTTTATTGATGTAACTTCGCTCCGCGAGGATTACATTTATAAAGAACAGGCCAATGGTTTGTTACAAAAGGTATCTTATCGCAAGCGTCCGGGAACCATTGCCATTTGTGCAGCCATTATCCATAAATATAAGGTTGATGCCGTTCCGCATCTTATTTGCGGTGGATTTACCAAAGAAGAAACCGAAAATGCATTGATCGATTTACAGTTTTTGGGTATTGATAATGTTTTGGCTTTGCGTGGCGATGCCCGTAAGGCAGATGGGAATTTCGTACCAACTCCTGGCGGACACTGTTATGCTACAGATTTAATCGAGCACATCAAGAACCATAATGAAGGTAAATTTCTCCACGAAGATGTAGAAACCTTTAAAAGCGATTTCTGTATCGGTGTGGCAGGCTATCCGGAAAAACACTTCGAAGCACCTAACATGAATACCGATTTCAAATACCTGAAAAAGAAGGTTGAAGCAGGGGCAGAGTTTATTGTTACACAGATGTTTTTCGATAACCAGAAGTATTTCGACTTTGTAAAGAAATGCAGGGAAAACGATATCAATATTCCTATTATACCGGGTTTGAAGCCTATAAGTACCTTATCGCAGTTAAATGTACTGCCTAAGATTTTTCACATTGATTTACCTGATGAGTTAACGGATGCACTATCGCATGCTAAAAACAATAACGAGGCAAAAGAAATTGGTACCGAAGCCATGATTAAACAATGTAAAGAACTGATTGATTTTGGTGCGCCGGTGTTACATTTTTACACTATGGGCCGTCCAGAACAGACCAAAAAGATTGCTAAAGCTATATTTTAAAGAAAGAGCCGTCACTCTGAATTTATTTCAGAGTCTTAATTTAAAGATGCTGACCACGAAGTAGCTATTAGGCATTTAAAATAATAAAGACTGCTAATAAAATGAATTCAGCATGATGACAATTGAAAATAATCATGAATAATTTAAATACCGACCAGCAAAACCTTGATGCCATCCTAACAGAGGTTAAACAACAGGGAATAGATTATTTAAACCATATTCATGAACGGCCTACTGCCAGCGATACTAACGCCGTAATCATTCGTGATTTAAACCGGGAAGGTACGGGTACTGTTGAAGCCTTAAAACAATTTAATCAACGTTTCGAACCGATTATGGTGGCTTCATCTGGCCCAAGATACTGGGGCTTTGTAACCGGCGGAACCACACTGGCCGCTATTGCAGGAGATTGGCTGTCGACTATCTACGATCAAAACACGCAAAGTGCAAAAGGTAATGGCGACGTTTCAGCCATCATCGAACTCGAAACCATCCAGTTATTGCTTTCATTGTTTAACCTGCCCAAAGATTTTTTCGGTGGTTTTGTAACTGGAGCAACCTTATCTAATTTTACCTGCCTGGCTGTTGCCAGGCAATGGATTGGCAAACAATTTGGGAAAGATTTTGCCAGAGAAGGGGTCTCAGGTACCATAAAAGTATTGTCGGCTACACCACACTCTTCAGCCATAAAATCCTTATCGATGCTGGGCTTGGGAAGTGGTAGTTTTATTCAGGTAAACGTAATGCAGGGCAATCGCGAAGCATTGGATGTTGCCGATCTGGAATTGAAAATCCAGGCATTAAATGGTACGCCTTTCATTCTAATTTCAAGTGCTGGGACGGTAAATACGGTTGATTTTGATGATTTTGAAGCCATTAATGTTTTAAAAGAGAAATATAATTTCTGGTGGCATATCGATGCCGCTTTTGGTGGTTTCGCAGCTTGTTCGCCAAAATATAATCACTTAGTTAAGGGTTGGGAAAACGCTGATAGCATTACGGTAGATTGCCACAAATGGTTAAATGTACCCTACGAAAGCGCGGTGTTTTTGGTGAAAGAAAAACATCAATTGTTGCAGGTAGAAACGTTTCAAAATTCTAATGCGGCTTATTTGGGCAATCCGATGGAAAATTTCAGTTACTTAAATTTCTTGCCAGAAAATTCCCGCCGTTTAAAGGCCTTACCTGCGTGGTTTACCTTAACAAGCTATGGAAAACAAGGTTATCAGGAAATTGTGGAAAGTAATGTTGAAGTGGCCTTGCAGTTTGCCGATTTCATTAATGAAAATCCAAACTTCGAGCTCCTGGCGCCCGTACGTTTAAATACCGTTTGTTTTTCGTTGACAGATGAAAATTTAGTTCCTACATTCCTGGAATAAATTAAACGCAAGCGGAAAAGTCTTCATGACCCCCACATTTTATAACGGGAAGAAAGGAATACGTGCTGCATTTGTAAACTGGCGGACATCAGCCGGTGATGTTGAGCTGGCTACAACTGCTATGCTCGAAATTCTTACAGAACTTTAACCTTAAAATTTTGTTTTAATGCTGTAGCATTTATCTTTGTAGCAATGAAATTCAATGGCCTTAAATATGTATTGATTGCCTGCATTGCGATAGCTTTTTTCTTAAAAGTAAGCCATGCGGTTTCGTATTTAAGTTATTCTACCAATAATGTTGAAGTTTTATCCACAAATGATGACGCAACGGAGAAGGAAGAAAAGAAAGTAGAAACCGAATACACGGTGCAGCAGATCGTGTTTCATGGAGCATTATATTTCCCACTTCAAACTTCAAAAAAAGTGCTCATTCCTGATCATTCTTTCCAACTTGCTTACTTTCCAGAGGTTTTAACACCTCCACCTTCCGTATAAGCATATCCTTTAATGTTTATACGCCGCTTCGTAAACGCGGAACCAATTTTCTATTTTAAAAATTACAAATAATATATATGAAACGAGCAATTTCATTTGCAGTGCTGTTAATCGCTGCCTCTTTAAAAATCAGTGCACAAGAAGTTGTACAGAACAATGTTAAACCAGTAGAAGATGCCCTAAATCAGGTTATTAAGCTGCAACCCGTAAGTTTTAGTTATGATAAAGCCTGGGCCGAAAAACTGAAGTTATCGGCAAAACCACAGTATGGTTTTGTAGGAGCTGATGCTAAAACCGCTTTCCCTGAAATTGTTTCTGTACAGGCAAAAAGTTATGCATCAGGTAAAAACGCATTTAAAAATGCTACTATTACCAAGGTAGATTACGAAAGTTTAGTCCCGCTTTTGGTTGCCAGTATAAAGGAACAACAGCAACAGATTGAAGCACTACAGCGAGAGCTGAAAACATTAAAATCACAAAACACTAAGTAATACAGAGGAGTCGTCATCTCGACTGAAGCGCAGCGGAATGGAGAGATCTATCTCGTTAGATTTCTCGGCTTCGCTGTACTCCGCTCGAAATGACGATCAATTCTACCCTTTAAGCAAATAACTTTTAAATCCTTCAAAATCCACTCCCAACTGATCGGCATGTTTTGGTTTGCTTTCTAAAGCTTTTACCTGCTCAGGGATTTCGATTTTAGCCGCGATATCTTCAGGGAAAATATCAGGAAACTTACAGGCGTGTGCAGTAGATAAGAAAACTGCGGCACTTTCGTCTGCAGGATTTTCGTTCCTGTATTTTTCAACTGCTAAATACGCAATCGCGGTATGCGGACAGGCTACATAATTTAACTTGCTGTCGATTTCTTTGATACCTTCTAATGTTTCATCATCGGTAAAACGGTAAGATGTAACCACTTTTTTTATGGCTTCTATGTCCTGATCAAACAGGTCCATAATGCGTACCCAATTGCTAGGTGCTCCTACATCCATGGCGTTCGAGTAGGTTTGTGTAGATGGTTTCGTTTCATATACACCACTTTCTAAAAAGCGTGGAACGGTATCGTTAACATTGGTAGCTGCTATAAACTGTTTAACAGGCAATCCTAATTTATAGGCCAATAAACCTGCACCAATATTTCCGAAATTTCCACTTGGTACTGAAAATATCACGTCTTTAAAACCTTGTTTTTTCAGTTGGGCATAAGTATTAAAATAATAAAATGTTTGCGGAATTAGTCTCGAAATGTTAATCGAATTGGCAGAAGTCAATCTAAATTTAGCATTCAGTTCATCATCAGCAAAGGCCTGTTTTACCAAAGCCTGGCAGTCATCAAAAGTACCTTTAACTTCAACAGCTCTGATATTTTCGCCATTGGTGGTTAACTGTAGTTCTTGTATTGGGCTCACTTTTCCTTCCGGGTAAAGAATAGTTACCCTGGTGTTCGGTACGCCTAAGAAACCCAAAGCTACTGCACCTCCAGTGTCACCCGATGTAGCGACCAGAACATCTAAAAGTTGCTCGCCGTCTCTTAAGAAATAAGCCATCACACGGCTCATAAAACGGGCGCCAAAATCTTTAAAGGCCAAAGATGGACCATGGAATAATTCGAGCACAAAGGTTTTGTCATCAAGTTTAACCGCAGGAGCTTCAAAATTAATGGCATCATCAATTAAAGCCTTTAAATCCTCAGCCGGAATCTCATCTTTTAATAAAGTGGAAGCTACCTTATAAGCAATTTCTGGTAAAGAATATTTTTCGATATTCTGGGTGAATTCGGGGTCAAGCTGCGGGATTTCAACAGGCATATATAAGCCTTTATCCTGCGGCATGCTGTTAAAAACGGCTTCCTTGAAAGAAACACGTAAATCTTTATTGTTAGTTGAATATAGTTTCATTTTGAGGTATAGGGTTTAGGGGTGTAAGGTTTAGGGTTATGGCGCCGAGTACAACCCTACGCCCTAAACCTTCTACCTTAGCCCTTATTTATATCACTTTTGGTCCTTCGGCGTTAACCGGAGATACAAAAGCTTTGCTGTTAATATTTATTTTATGTAAATGTTGCTGTTGCGATTTGGTTATTTTTCTGGCTGTTTCTTCATCTTGAGTTAATGCAAAGACAGATGGGCCCGAACCTGAAATTCCGAAACCGATTGCCCCATTTTCCATCGCCAGTTTTCTCATTTCTTCAAAACCAGGAATCAAAATCGAACGTGTTGGTTCTACCAGAACGTCTTTCATGCTCCTTCCGATTAAATCAAAATCATTCATGAACAATCCACTTACCAAACCTGCAACATTTCCCCATTGGGTAACTGCATCTTTTAATGCTACTTTACTGCGGATCATTTGGCGTGCATCTTTGGTTGGCACATCTACTTCTGGATAAACAATTGCCGCATACATGCCAGCTGGCGTAGGTAAAGAAATTACATCAAGCGGTTCGTAACTTCTCACCAGTACAAAACCACCCAATAATGCAGGTGCAACGTTATCGGCATGGCCATAACCACAGGCAAGTTCTTCGCCTTTCATGGCAAAGGGAACCAGCTCTTTAGTGGTTAATAACTCGCCCATTAATTTGTTAATGGCAAATAAACCAGCTACTGTACTGGCCGAGCTTGAGCCCAATCCACTACCAATAGGCATTTTCTTGTGCAGTTCAATTTCTACCCCAACATCCAAACGGTTTATATGCTTTAAATAATGTTGAACGCTGGCACTTACGGTATTTTTGGCTGCATCTAAGGGCAAACGACCATCATCGCCAGTAATTCTTTTGATCACCACACCAGGTGTATCGGTAAATCGCATTTCAACTTCATCGCCAGGTTCGTTTACAGCGAAACCCAGTACATCGAAACCACAAACTACGTTTGCAACGGTTGCCGGAGCGAAAACTCGAATAGAAGTGCCAACTTCCAAGTGCGCTGAAGCTAATTCATTATCATTTGTATTCTTTTGCATTTTTTTAATACTAATTGCCTTGTCGGCTATTTTGTAAAACTTAAATATTATTTTTTGGTCAAGGCTATTTTTAATCCCAATAGAATAAAAACTACCCCAGATGTTTTGTTTATCCAGCTTTCTATATTCTTATTTTTGTTAAAAAGTTTAGCCACATTGCTGCCTGTTAATGCTAAAAATGAACACCAGATTAAGGTGATGAAAAATATAATCAGACCAAGAATCAGGTAAGGCACAGGATTATTAATCTCATCACTATTGATAAACTGAGGAAGAAATGCCAGAAAGAAAAGCGCTATTTTAGGGTTTAAGATGTCACTTAAAAAGGCTGTGAAAAACATTTGTTTCATTCCTATAACCTTAGTCTCAATGGGTTTTATTTCAATGGGTTCGCTTTTGTTCGTAAAAGATTTATAACCCAGATAAATCAGATAGGCAGCTCCTATGTATTTAACTATACTAAAGGCTATAGCCGACTTAGACAAAATCTGAGAAAGGCCAAATGTAGCTGCACAGGTATGTACTAGCAGGCCCAAACTCACGCCAAGGGCAGAATATAAACCTGAATTTTTTCCTTTTGAGATGCTTCTTGTTAAAACCATTATGGTATCTACGCCAGGGGTAATAACCACTATGATAGCAGTCAAGATAAATGCACCTAGATTTTCGATTCCTAACATATCTATTATGCTGTTATTTGGTTTAAATGATATTTCAAATGCACTAAGTAATCATCTATAAAAAAAGAAAGGGTATGCATTTCTATTTTCCCTTTTCCTGTGTCGCAGGTATTTTGAAGCTTTTCCTCCGGAATATTTTCAATTACCCGGCTAATCTGATAGTTTAATAACTTCCAAAGCATGATAACTTCTGCAATAGCTGTGTCCTGGTAGTTTTGGTAGTTTACCCATTCGTCCTGATGATAAATAATTTTAATCCCTTGTTCGTATTGTCCAACAACCAAACGACGGATATTATTAACTGCACTATCTACCAAATGTCCTAACAGTTCTTTTTTAGACCATTTTAAAGGCTGTGGTTTATTATTCCAGGCCTCATCCGAAATATTTTCGAAATCGATCATTGCCTGATCAACCAGCTGAAGGATTTCGTTTTTTTTATCTAAAACCGAATTCATCTCGCTACTTATTTAAAGTACCCACGTTAATGATATCTGCAAAAACTCCTGCAGCGGTAACTTCTGCACCTGCGCCTGGGCCTTTTACCACCAACGGGCGGGTTTTGTAACGATCGGTTGTAAAAGAGATAATGTTATCACTTCCCGATAGCATATAAAAAGGATGACTATCATCAACCATTTGTAGACTGATTTCTACATTTCCATTTTCAAGCTTACCGATGTAACGCAAAACTTTTCCATCGTTGGTTGCGGTATTCTTTAAATTTTCGAAGTAAGCCGCATTGGCCTGTAATTCAGAATAGAAATCTTCAACCGATGTGGCGTTTAAGCAGGCTTCTGGCAAAATGTTGTCGATTTTCACATCACTGGCTTCTAACGGGTAACCGGCATCGCGGGCAAGGATCAGCATTTTACGCATAAAATCTTTTCCATTTAAGTCGTCTCGAGGATCTGGTTCAGTATAGCCCAATTCCTGCGCTTCCTTTACGGTTTCGTAAAAACCGGCTTCGCCTTTAAAATTATTGAAGATGTAAGAAATGGTTCCTGACAAAATCGCTTCAATCCGCGCTACCTTATCGCCGCTCATCATCAGCTCGCGCAGTGTACGGATAATTGGCAGGCCTGCACCAACATTGGTTTCATAATAAAAATCCACTCCAAATTTACGGGCGGTATCTTTAAATGATTTATATTGAACATAATCTGCAGAGTTTCCTTTTTTATTGCAGGTTACCACCGAAATACTGCTTTCGAATATACCCTGATAAAATTCTATTGGCGATTCTGCAGCTGTGTTATCTACAAAAACGCAGTTTGGTAAATTCAAGGCTTTCATTTTAGCAACAAAACCAGCTAAATCTGCCTGTTCACCATTTGTATTCAAATCCGCTTCCCAATTTTCTAACGAAAGGCCATCAGCGCTGAAAATCATTTTACGTGTATTACTGATGCCCGTTACCTTAACCTGCAGATCGTTGTTGGCCGCTAAGAAAGGCATTTGTTCTTTCAGTTGATTAAACAAGGTTTTACCAATGTTTCCTGTGCCCAGGCAGAAAACGTTTAATGTTCTTTTCAGATCAGTAAAGAAAGCATCGTGCACTGCATTTACCGCTTTCGATAAATCGTCTTTGCTGATAATTACCGAGATGTTATATTCTGAAGATCCCTGAGCAATAGCCCTTACATTAATACCGTTGCGGCCTAAAGCGCTGAACAAACGTCCGCTCATACCTGGTGTACGTTTCATGTTTTCGCCAACAATAGCCAAAACCGAAAGGTTATTTTCAACTTCTGGGAGTTCTAGTTTTTTAGCGTCTAACTCCAGCTCGAACTCTTTTTTGATTAAAGAAATCGCCTGTGAAGCATCTGTTGGTTTAACAGCGAAAGTAATGCTATGTTCTGATGAAGACTGGGTAATCAATACTACATTGATCTGTTCGCGCGAAAGAAGTGAGAATAATCTTCCGCTAAAACCTGCCTTACCCACCATACCGCTACCAGTTAGGTTAATAATACTGATATGATCGATAGAGGAAATTCCTTTTATGGGTAAACTTGATGCTTTAACATCGCTTTTGATATAAGTTCCTGCGAAATCAGGTTCGAAAGTGTTTTTGATCACAATCGGGATTTTCTTCATAAAAGCAGGGAGCATTGTTGGCGGATAGATCACTTTAGCTCCGAAATAACTCAGTTCCATGGCTTCGGTATAGCTTAACTCCGGTAAAGAGAAAGCCTTTTTCACAATGCGTGGATCAGCTGTCATCATGCCGTTTACATCGGTCCATATTTCTATTTCTTCCGCATTTAAAGCTGCACCCCATACCGCTGCGGTATAATCAGAGCCGCCACGGCCTAAAGTTGTTACCCTGCCTGCCGCATTGCTCGCTATAAAACCAGTAACAAAAAGTACTTTGTCTTTATTTTTCTGGTAAAAATTGTTGATCAGCATTTCAGTCAATTCGGTATCTACTTTCGCCTGACCGAAGTTGCTGTCGGTTTTAATCAGGTCAGAACCGTTAACATAAAGCGCATCGCCAAAATTTTGAGAAGCAATGTGGCTGATCATAAAAGTAGAGCAGCGTTCGCCATAACTTAAAATCTGATCTTTGGTCTGCAAGCTCAGTTCGCGCAGATTGGCCACAGCCTGTAACAGATCTTCCAATTCGTTAAAAAAGATCTTTAGGCGTGTAAACACAGGGTTTTGTGCAGCCGCAGGTAAAAGCGAGCGGATTACAGCAAAGTGTTTTGCTTCGATTTCTTTTAAGTGGGCATCGTAATCTTCTCCACGCTCGGCCAGTTCGGCCATATCGGTAAGCAAATTGGTTACACCACTCATTGCCGATAATACAACTACCGGGCTGTTCTGCTGTTTTTCTTCGCCTACCAGGCGCAAGAGGGTTTTAATGTTCTCGGCCGAACCTACGGATGTGCCGCCGAATTTGAGTACTTTCATTAGTCTATATTGGTTTTAACTGTTTGATGCTGTGCGGATAATTCATGGTTGCTCGTACAGGTTTCATTCAGCATGGTTTAAAAAAAAAGCGTCCCGACTTTCATCGGGACGCTTTCTGTGTTTTATGTTTTTTCAATTTACAACAAATTAGCCCCGCTGGTTTATACCGGTGGTAATAATAATCGTTGTAATAATTGAAGTGTTAAAATTCATATTGTCTTTGTGTACTTTGTACACCGTAAAGTAGGAGATTATTTTTTTAAAATGCAAATGTTTTTTGATTTTTATTTCGAAATTTCTATTAAAACGTTTAAGTGGATGAAATAGCTGTATTTTTTGAACCCGAAACCAAATCATTCCCGTAAAGAAGAGGATCCTTAAGGCGGGGTGGTTAATTAGTAATATGTAGTCATTAGAAAAGATGCTTCAGTAATCCTTCGGCTACCGCAGTCCTGCTAACCGCTATAGTCCCGATGGTGGTGCTGTTTTGTTGTTGGTGAGATCGGGAGCCGCTTTTATCAGGTTTAGTTAACGCGGGCTTATACTACTATTTAAGTTGGTTACCTTTCCAGCGTCTAATTCCCCTCCTCTGGAGGCTGCCCACTGGGCGGGATGGGCAATACATAATCATTTAACAATGTGTCATTGATTTTCAATCCCTATCCAATTAAAAGTTTAAACCAGCTAAAACCATTTAACAGATTTTACTTAGTGTAATTTTTTATTTTTTTTTTACCTTGTGAAAATGACTGTAAATATCTGTAAATAAAATGTTTACATAATAGTGTATTTGCTACAATATGTAAAAAATTACGCTTCAAAACTAGTTTTTGTGGGTGATAAGTATTTACCTTTGCTGTACTAACTAACTTATTGTTATGAGCAAAAAGAAACTGCAAACGCCAGATTTAAGCTATTTAAATCTAGGTGGAAACATTGCTGTAAAGTACCAATTATCTCCAACGGAATTAATTGATGATGCGTTATTAAATAAAGAAGGTACGCTGGCTGCTTCAGGAGCGCTGGCGGTAGATACCGGAAAGTTTACCGGACGTTCTCCTAAAGACCGTTTTATTGTATGCGACGAAGTAACCGAAGATCAGGTTTGGTGGGGCGATGTGAACATTAAAATTTCTCCGGAGAAATTCGATCAGCTGTTTTATAAGCTAACGAATTACCTTGAAGATAAGAAGATCTATGTGCGCGATTCTTCGGCCTGTGCCAATCCGGATTATTCGATCTCGATCAGGGTAATTACAGAAACTGCTTATCAGAATCTTTTTGCTCATCATTTGTTTATCCGCCCGGAAGAGGATCGTTTAGGGAGCACACCAGAGTGGACCATCATTGCTGCACCGGGTTTCTTGGCCGATCCGGCTATCGACGGAACCAGACAGGAAAACTTCTCCATCATCAATTTCACCAGAAAAATGATTTTGATCGGGGGAACTGGCTATACCGGCGAAATTAAAAAAGGGATTTTTTCTGTTTTAAACTTTATCCTGCCCGTATATAAGAATACGCTATCTATGCACTGCTCTGCCAATGTGGGTAAAAATGGCGATACCGCTATATTTTTCGGCTTGTCAGGGACGGGAAAAACCACCTTATCTGCCGATCCTGAAAGAGGATTAATAGGTGATGATGAGCATGGCTGGGGTAAAGATTCGGTGTTTAACTTCGAAGGCGGTTGCTATGCAAAATGCGTAGATTTAACCGAAGAGAAAGAACCTCAGATCTTTAAGGCGATCAAATTTGGCTCATTGCTGGAGAATATTAATTTTTTTCCGGGTACGAAGGAGGTTGATTATAGCAATATTGTCAAAACGGAAAATACCCGCGTGGCTTATCCCATAGATTATATTGACAATGCCATTTTACCATCAATAGCAGCTGTTCCGAAAAATATATTTTTCTTAACTGCAGATGCATTTGGAGTATTGCCTCCAATTTCAAAATTAAATGTAGAACAGGCCATGTTCCACTTTATGAGCGGCTATACGGCCAAGGTTGCAGGAACAGAAACAGGGGTGACAGAGCCTCAGTTAACGTTTTCGGCCTGCTTTGGTAAAGCCTTCTTGCCATTGCATCCATCCAGATATGCCACACTATTGGGCGAGAAGATGGAAAAACACCAGGTAAACGTATGGTTAGTAAATACAGGTTGGAGCGGTGGAGCTTACGGTGTAGGTAAAAGGATGAAATTAAGTTATACCAGAGCGATGATTACTGCAGCCTTAAACGGAGATTTAGATCATAATAAATATAAGCAACACCACGTATTTAAATTGATGATGCCACTAAGTTGTCCTGGGGTACCGGACGAAATTTTAGACCCCTCAAAAACATGGAGCAACCAGGAAGAATACTTTTTGAAAGCCTACGAACTGTCGGATGCCTTTACAGAGAATTTCAAGCAGTTCGAACTGACAAAAGTACCAAAAAGCAGACACGAAGCGTTAAAATTATGTTAAATGCACTTTAAAATGCATTTTTTGAGCAAAAAATTTGCAATTCGATTTTTTTTTAGTTTTTATTGTGAAAGAATTGCCTCGGCTGGGGCAATTTTTTTGTTATACACCCTTGGTGATTTACCGAAACTAAATTCTAAGTAACGATTTAATTGCTTATTGATTTATTAATTTGTAATTTAAAATCAATTTATAAATTTGTTTTTCGCAACAATTTCGGATATGAAACGTTGAGTGTAGTACAAAAGAAAAAAACAGCTAAAAATTAAAAACAAGAACTAAAACTAAAATTTCAAAAAAAATGGCAAACGCACCAAAACCAACAACTGTTAAAAAAGAGAGCTCTTCTAGTGCTTCAAATGTATTTGCAACATTCGTTATTCCAATTTGTATTATCATTGGATTCTGTGTTTGGAGATTCGTATTCGGAGAAGGAAGTAACTTTATCGATGGTGACAGAGAGAAATTACCATTACCTGGTAACTATCTTGGAACAGCTTACAAAGGAGGTCCTATCGTAGCGATCTTAGTTGGATTACTATTAGTAGTAATTGTATTCTCTATCGAACGTTTCATCGTTATTGGTAAAGCAAGTGGAAAATCTAGCTTAGACACTTTCATTCGCAAAGTACAAGGTTTATTAAGCGCAGGTAACATCGAAGCTGCAAAAGCTGAGTGTGATAAACAAGAAGGTTCAGTTGCTAACGTAATTAAATCTGGCTTGAAAAAATACAGTGAAGTTGAAGCAGATACCAATATGGATGTTGAGCAATCAATCGTTGCAATCCAAAAAGAGGTTGAAGAAGCTACAGCTTTAGAAATGCCAATGTTAGAGCAAAACTTAACTGTAATTGCAACTTTGGTATCAATTGGTACATTAGTAGGTTTATTGGGTACAGTAACAGGTATGATCCGTGCATTCGCCGGTTTAGCAAACTCTGGTGCTCCAGATCAGTCAGCATTAGCGGTAGGTATTTCTGAGGCATTGATCAACACTGCAACAGGTATCTTGGTTTCTACTGTGGCAATTATCATGTATAACGTATTAACTTCTAAAATCGACAAGTTAACTTACGCTATCGATGAGGCTGGTTTCAGCATCGTTCAAACATACGCTAGTTCGCATAAATAAGAATTTTGAAAAAATTTTTACCGGCTTTATGGAAAACCGGAAAAAAGATCATCATTATTAAAACTAGTAAAAAATATTATGCCTAGAATTAAAGTTAAAAGAACAAGTACAGTAACAGATATGACCGCTATGTGTGATGTGGCTTCATTGTTACTTACTTTCTTCATCTTAACTGCTACAGCAAGGCAACCAGAACCACTAGCCGTTTCTACACCTTCATCTACATATGAGTTTAAGGTACCGGTAGAAAACAATGCGATATTAACCATTGGGCAGGGTAAAGTTTTCTTTGAAGTAGCAGGGGTCAAAGTAAGAGCGAAAACATTAGAGCTAATGGGCGAACAGTACAAAATATCGTTCACCCCAGTAGAAATACAACGCTTTTCAGCGATAGGAAGTTTCGGTGTTCCGATCCAGAGTTTAAAATCTCTTATTGCCTTGAACGGGGCTGACCGTATGAAACCAGGGGTACAACCTGGTATACCTTCAGATTCGACTGACAATCAGTTAAATGCATGGGTGTTAAATGCCCGTAGAGCAACTAAGGAGATTAATAATCAGGATATGCGTATCAGTATTAAAGGTGACGCAAAAGAAGAATATCCGGTAGTTAAAAAGATTATTGATGTACTTCAGAAACAAAGTGTAAACAAGTTTTTATTGGTTACCAACTCTGAAGCTAAAAAGAAATAAGAAATGGCAGAATTAAACACAGGCGGGAAGAAAGCCACCCCAAGGGTTGATATGACTCCGATGGTGGATCTAATGTTTCTTTTGGTAACATTCTTTATCTTAACAACAGTAATCTCTACGCCGCAAGCGATGGATATTGCAAAGCCAGATAAAAACGAAAAGTTACCTGAGAACAGATTGGAGCTGAAAGCAAGTAAAACAATGACTATTTTGTTGGGTAAAAGCAATAAGGTAGCATGGTATATGGGAGTAGCTGGCGAAAGCGCACCAACGATAGAATCTGGTTCACAAATCGAAGATGCTATTGTTAAAAATAGAAAAGCAGCTGATGCCTCAGGCGTTGCTGGAGACTTTGTTGTACTGGTAAAACCAACATCGGGTTCTACATTCCAAAACTTTGTAGATATGATGGATGAGTTGGAAATTCTTAAAGTTAAGGTTCGTCAGATCGATGATGATAACATCCTTGACAATGAGAAACAGTTCATGAAAGAAAAAGGAATTTTATAATCAGTAAAACCAATAGTTATGTCGAAGTTAGATATATTCAGAAAAGAATGGCTTGAAGTGGTTTTTGCAGATAAAAACAAAACCTACGGTGCGTATCAATTGCGTAAAAGCAATGGTGCCAACACCTCAAGAGCATTAATTATCGGCTCTATTATATTTATTGTGTTATTTTTCTCTCCTAAAATCTACAGCCTGATTCAAGGCTCAATGGATCATGAAGATGAGCAATTAAAAGCACAAGAGGTAATTTTAGCGCCACCACCACCAGTAGATCCTAAAACACCGCCACCACCACCGGTAGAGCCACCTCCACCAAAAGTTGACCAGGTGAAAATGCCACCTCCAATTGTAAAACCAGATATTGAGGTTCGTGATGAACCACCTACGGTTGAAAAGTTGAAGGAAGCAGATCCAGGCCAGAGAGATATCAAAGGTGACCCAACAGCTGATATTGTTATCGCTGAACCAGTGGGTGAAGGACCAAAAAGAGAAGCTGCTGTTGCGGTTGATGATAATAAAGTTTACGACTTTGTTAGTATCGAGAAACAACCAGAATTCCCTGGAGGTATCTCTAAGTTTTATGGATACTTAAGTAAAGCAATAAAGTACCCACCAATGGCACAAGAAAACAATGTTCAAGGTAAAGTATTTTTATCTTTCGTTGTTGAAAAAGATGGTAAATTAACTGATATCACAGTTACCCGTGGTTTGGGTAGCGGAACTGATGAAGAAGCCATCCGTGTATTAAAAGCTAGTCCACGTTGGAACCCAGGTATCCAAAATGGTAAGCCGGTAAGGGTAAAATACAACATCAACGTTAACTTTACATTGAACTAATAGTAGATGTTAAATTTTGATATTTTTAAGCAAAAATCGCCTAAACAGCGGTTTTTGCTCATTTTAGGCCTTGTCATGTTCGTTTTTTATGTGGTATTAGGCTTTGCATTTATATTTTACGAACCAATTGCCTTGCGCTTAAGCACTATTCCACAATGGGGGCGCATCGCAATCGGTATCTTCTTAATTATTTATGCATTTGTAAGACTTTTAAGCCTTGGTAGGCGCGACTAATCAGCTCAATGAAAAATTTCCTTTTAATATTTTGTGTATTAGCTTTACTTGTATCCTGCAAACGTAAAAATAAGGCCGATGCAGTTAAAGAAACCAGAACAAGCGGTACCTTAAAAATATTGGTTGATGAAAGCGTTGGACCGATTGTTCAAGATCAGATCGATATTTTTAGTTTGGATTATCCGGATGCAAAATTTCAGGCAACCGTAAAACCAGAAGAGAAATTATTGCCTGCCTTTCTTAATGATAGTGTAAGGGTAATTGTTTTACCAAGGTTATTAACCAAGGCAGAAGAGAAGTATTATAACCAGCGTAATATTAAAATAAACTCTTCGCGTTTTGCCATTGATGGTATTGCTTTAATTACCAATCAGGGCAATATCGATAGTACAATTAACGTTAAAGAGGTGATTGATATATTACAGGGGAAGAAATCAGATAAAAAATTGGTCTTTGATAACGCTTATTCAAGTACCTTTCAATATTTTAAAGAGTTGGCCCATATCAGCCAATTTCCAGCTACAGGTGTTTACTCTAAAAATTCTAGCAAAGAAGTAATTAAACTTATTGCAGAAGATAAAAATTTTATTGGTATTTTGGGCATGAATTGGATCACTGACAAGGATACAGAGATGAGCGAATACCTATCTCAGATAAAAGTACTGGGTGTAAAGAATGTAAAAGGCAAGGTAGGAGACGATCAGTTCTATAAACCAACTCAAGATAACTTAATCAACGGTGTTTATCCTTTCTTAAGAAATATAAATATCATAGATTGCGAGGGAAGAGATGGTTTAGGCACAGGATTTGCAACATGGTTAAGAAGTCAGAGGGGACAGTTGATTGTACTTAAATCTGGACTTGGCCCGCATAAATTAATGCCAAGACAAATTAACCTGACAAAAGGAAATTAAATAAAATTATAAATTGAACCACGAAGTAAATCTAAAGAGACACTTCATTTTTATTAAATAAAAAAACAGAATATCCGATGAAAATTTTAAAGAAAGCAATAACCTTAAATGTAGGTTTGGTGTTGATGGGTTCTGCAGTTTTTGCTCAAGATTTAAATGACGCGAAAAAAGCCATCGACGCGGAGCAGTATCAGAAAGCATCATCAATGCTTAAGTCATTGGTGAGCTCAAAAGCATCAGATGGTAATAACTATTACAATCTTGGTTTGGTTTATTTGAAAACCGGTTACATCGACTCCGCTAGAGCCGTATTTACCAAAGGTGTTACCGCTGATCCAAAAAACAACTTAAACTTAATTGGTTTAGGTGAAGCAGATATGTTATCTAATAACCCAAGTTCTGCTAAGACTAACTTCGACAAGGCTGTAGCTTTGGCGCCAAAAGATTACAAAACTTATTTGTATATCGGTAAAGCGTATTTAGCTCAGGATAAACCTAGTGATGATGTATCTAAACCTGATTTTACTAATGCTTTGGCTAACATTACCAAAGCTGATGAATTAGATTCTAAAGATAAGGATGCAGAAGTTTTCTTGGCACAAGGTGATGCTTATGCGTTACAGAAAAAAAATTCAGAGGCATTAGGCCCTTATATGCGTGTTGGTGATATTGATCCAAATAACAGGAGAGCAAAAACGCAGATCGGTAGAATGTATAAAGAATCTAAAGCATTTCCAGAGGGTGAAAAAGAATTACAAGATGTAATTGCTGCTGACGCCAACTATGGCCCCGCATACCGTGAACTTGGTGAATTATATCTTTGGTGGAGTAGTTTTGGGGTTGACAAAGAAAAAGCAGCAAAAGGTGTTGAGAACTATAAGAAATATCTTGATTTAACGGATAAATCTCTAGAATCTCAATTGCGTTATGCTCAGTTTTTATTCTATGCTAAAGATTATCCAACTTTAGAGCAAGTGGCATCAACAATTCAGGCCCCTGCTAATGATCCTAAAAGTGCTATTGTATCCAGAATGAAAGGTTGGGCAGCTTATGAGAATAAAAACTATCCTGCAGCACTTACGAGTATGAATGAGTTTTTTGCTAAAGAAAAAGACCCTAATAAAATTTTAGGATTTGATTATTTATATTTAGGTAAAGCTCAATTAAAGGCTGGTCAAGATAGTTTAGCATTAATTAATATCACTAAAGCTGTAGAAAAGGATTCAACGAATGCTGATGCACTAGCTGAAGTTGCTAAAAGTTTTTACGATGCTAAAAAATATGCAAAATCATCTGAAATTTATGAGAAAGCTATAAAAGCTAACCCTAATGGAAAGGGAGCTTTATATAACTATTACTATAATGCAATGGCGAATTACTTTGATTATGCAGCAAAATTAACTGCAAAACAAAATCCTTCAAAAGATATCTTAGTAAGAGCTGATTCGTCAATTGCTAAAGTAACACAACTAGCTCCTGAAACTTATGATGCATATTTAACAAGAGCGCGTATTAATAGCTTATTGGATGATGAAAAAGAGCCTAAAGGTTTAATGCTTCCTTTCTATGAAGAATACATCAAAAAGATAACTGAAAAGCCAGAATTAGCTACAGCAAACGCTAAAAAACTTTCTGAAGCTTATGATACTATTGGTGGTTATTATTACTACAAAGACAAAGAAAAAGCTAAAGAATATTTTAACAAAAGTGTAGCTGTTTATCCTTCTGGAACTTTCGCAGCAGCTAAACTAAAAGAACTAGCAGCTCCGGCTCCAAAAGGTAAAGGCAAATAATTAAAAAGTTAAATAATTTAGAAAAGGCAGAGTTTGGTTACTCTGCCTTTTTGCATTTATAGCTTTCTGATAAATAAATGAAATGCTAAAAATTGTATTCGATTATTTTGGGGAACTTAATATTGTGAGATATATAGATAATAAGTGTTGATAGGCAAAAATTTATTTGTATGCCATTCTTTTTTTATATGATCGACACACTTTTCTTTTTACTTGATTCACTGAGCTTAATGTTTTTTTAAAATGAATTATTTTCTTGTATTTAAACCCATTCATCAGGTGAAAATGACTATCTATGTAGTATTTGATGCCATCTGTGTAAAAGTCTTTTCTGTATTTTTGTATTTACATCAAAGTAGTTATGTTTGTGTATTGGTCGCGTAATCAGTGACTTATGCTTAGTAAACTCAAAAAACTATTGAAGTAATTGTCAATATGAATCTATATAAACGTACACGACCTAATCTTGAAAGTATTTTAATTGAACTGTTAAAAAATATTAATGTTAAAGTAACTCAATTCGCTAGCGATGCGTGTTTGCAAGCGCACCCAGAATACCCCAGTCTATTGGCTGTGAGTGATTGTTTAAATGAATGGGACATAGACAACAAAGCTTACAAACTCTCTAAAGATAACTATAATACAAGTGACTTCTCATTTCCTTTCATAGCCCATCTTAAAGAAGATAATGGTAAGTTTTTAATAATTAATTCGATCGGAGAAGACGGAGTTAATTACACAGATGAAAATAAGCAAAATGGATTAATCAATGAAAAGGATTTTTTGACTCGCTGGGATGGAATAATACTATACGCTCAAAAAAAACAAAGTAGTGGAGAAAAAGGATATCTGCAAACATATTTGCATCGCTTTTTGATAGGATTAATTATTCCTTTTAACCTCATTTTAAGCATCGTTCTTTTCAGTTTAATAATTTCATCAAATCCATTTTCTTGGGGATATCTGTTTTTGAGTATACTAAAATTTATTGGAGTTGGGTTTAGTGTTTTATTGTTAATACAAAGCATTGATAATAAAAACCCGTTAGTCCAGAATTTGTGTGGTTTGAATGGTAAAAATGATTGTAATGTTATTCTAAAGTCTGACGCAGCACAACCATTTTCTTGGATAAGTTGGAGTGAAATCGGCTTTTTTTATTTTATAGGCTCATTGATAGCAATTCTAGCTCTTCCTTCTTCTCTTAACATCATAGTTGATCTAAATATATTAGCATTACCTTACACTATTTATTCTATAAGTTATCAATATAGAAATAAGAATTGGTGTGTATTATGTTGTGCTATACAATTGATACTTTGGTTAGAATTTGTTAACTCACTAATGTTTGATCAATTTTCCTATTTTAGTTTACTTAATTTGACAGACTACGTAATTTTAAGTATATCTTTTTTAATCCCTATTCTATTTTGGTTTTTCCTGAAGCCATATTTCTTAAAAGCATCAGAACTCATCCCCGTAAAACAACAGCTGAAAAAATTTAAACATAATGCAAGTTTATTTAATCATGCGTTAATGAATCAACCCCGTTATGCAATTAATGAAGACTTAATGCCTATAGTAGTTGGTGACTCTAATTCGGAGACAGTTATTACAATGGTGAGCAATCCATTCTGTGAACCTTGCGGAAAGGCCCACAAAATAATAGATTCTTGGATAAAAGCAGGAGACGATTTACAGTTAAAAATATTGTTCGTAACAGGTAGTAATGATGATGATAGAAGGACTAAAGTTGCCCGTCATATAACAGCGTTAGCAAATTTAGATGATGAAAATATTGCAGGGGAAGCGCTAAATGATTGGTACGGGCAGGGTAAAAAGGAGTATGAAAATTGGGCTAAAAAATATCCTATTAAGCTAGATGATAAGGTTAAATTAATAATAGAAAAACAGAAAGCTTGGTGTGAAATGACTGAAATAACTTCCACACCAACCATTTTTGTAAATGGTTACAAACTTCCTGCTCCTTATAAATTAGATGATATTAGATATTTAATGTCTTAAATAAGCTATTTGAATTATGATAGTAAAAGGATTTTGCAAAAAAAAGTCTGAGCGGTTGCAAACGTAGGACTAAAACGAATATCGGCGTTTATCGATATCGCTTAGATTATCTTGCGTGAA
Source organism: Pedobacter sp. R-06 (assembly GCF_049913135.1). NCBI lineage: Bacteria > Pseudomonadati > Bacteroidota > Sphingobacteriia > Sphingobacteriales > Sphingobacteriaceae > Pedobacter > Pedobacter sp. R-06. The sequence goes on from NZ_CP183977.1 coordinate 6,273,133, forward strand.
AGATAGTATATATCTTATTTGTAAACACAAAAAAACAAAACATGAAAAAGTTAAAATTAAATGAATCAAAGTTTGCTGGAGCGGAAATCTTGAGTAGATCAGCTTTAAAAAAAGTAATTGGAGGAGCTGGTACAATCATTGACGCTAATTGTGATAATGAATGTGCTTCAGACTGGGACTGCGCAGTTTCTACCGAGGGAGGGAGATGCGTGACCTATGCAGATGAAAAGTGTGGTTACATATCCATTTGCCAATAGGCAGAGGGCTTCACACTCATCCTATATATTTGTAGGATGAGTGTGAATTAGATAATTCTAATTATTTATTTGAATGAAAGGACATCCTACTTTTGCAATAAACTTGGAAACAAGAATTGACCGTAAGAGGCACATATTAAATCAGTTTAAATATAGGGGTGAATTTGATTTCGAGCTCATAAAGGCCAATGAACATAATATAGGGTCAATTGGATTATGGGAAACTATATTGAGTATTGTAAGAAAGGCAAAGAAAGATAAAAGGGAATATATAATTATTTGCGAAGATGATCATCATTTTACAAACTATTATAATTCAAAAAATATGGGCCAGTACATTGTTGAAGCAGATAAATTACAGGCGGATGTCTTGTTGGGTGGCGTTAGCTGGTATAAAACAGCAATGCAAGTATCAGATAATCTTTTTTGGATTGATAAATTCTCTGGGTTGCAATTTACAGTTATTTTCAGTAGGATTTTTGATGCTATCTTAGATGTTTCTTTTCGTTCTTGTGATGCTTCAGATTATAAAATTTCTGAATTAAGTTTTAATAAGTTCGTTATTTTTCCATTTATTTCAGTACAAAAAGAGTTTGGATATTCAGATATTACTTTGAAAAATAATGAAAGAGGTTATGTAAGTGATATTTTTAATAAGACTGCAACAATGTTGAATCAGCTGTCTAGGGTTAAATCATTTTATAAAGGATTTCCAACTATGCAATTGGCAATGGAACAATATAATGAAATTGAATTACCATGCTATATCTTAACCTATCCTGGAAATAGAGTGTTATCTAATGAAATCAAAAATCAATTTAGAGATAAAAATGAATTTGACTTGAATGTGATTCAAATACAAGAGCATAAATCTGAAGAGTTTGCTTTATGGGGAGGCCTTCTGAAGGCAATTCTAAATTCATCTCAAAATGACGACGATCTAATTGTTGTTTGTAGGGATGATCATAAGTTTACGAGTAGTTATTCAAAGAATGTTTTATTAAGAAATATTATTGAAGCAAATGAGCAAGGAGCGGATATATTATTTGCAGATGCGGACAGTTTTGGTCAAATTGTGCCCATTTCGGCAGAAAGATATTGGATAAACCCCATTAAATCCTCACTGTTTTTTATAGTTTACAAAAAGATGTTTAAAAAAATATTATCACATAAATTTAAATCGAGCCATAGATTATTTGAAGTGCTATCCATTTTGAGTAGTCATAAAATGTTACTGTATCCTTTTATTTCTACTTCGGTCAAGTGCGATTTAAAACCGTGCGAAAAAAAAGAAAGTAATAGACGAATGGCAGCTATTTGCGCAGCATTTAGAAAATATGAACCTAGAAATGCATAATCAATTATTTTTTGAGTTGACTGTTGAGTTACAATCAAAACTAAAAATGACCATAGATAATTGTGAAAAAAGAAATGTTAAGATGCAAATTATTGAAGGATTAAGAAATCCATTTTTGCAAGCAATTTATTGGAGGCAATCTCGGAAAATTAAGGAAATTAAGGCTAAAATAGATGAATTAAATGAAGCACAGGCTTTTTTTTTATCTTTTTGCATAAAAGCAGTTGGTTCACAATATGGAACATTTGCTACAAATGCAATACCTGGCTTTTCTTGGCATCAGTGGGGCGAAGCTGCTGACTGTGTCTGGGTTATTCAAGGAAAGAAATGTTGGGACTTAAATTTACTAGTTGATAATATAAATGGATATCGCGTTTACGCAGAAGAGGCAAGAAAAGTGGGCTTGGATTGTGGCTTTTTTTGGCCACATTTTCAAGATGCTTGTCATGTTCAGCTTAAAGAAATTGCTGGGCCGGACAAACTAATATCAATTAAAGATATTGATTTACAAATGCAGATAAGGTTCGAGGATCTAATTAAGTAAATTTCATTAATAGTGGTAATTTCTGTCAAAAATTTTTTTCTTATTATTATTTGGAGTGTTTTAAAAGAGAAAGCAAAAGCACTTTTTTTTTTAAGGCTTGAATTAAATAAAATTGCAAAAAAGTATGATGTTACTCTCTTAATTAAAGATTTTAGTTTTCACAATTTTAATACTATTGAGGTCGTTGGTATACAAATACGGCTTAAGAAATATAATGTTGATATTAAAAGCTTAGAAATAAGTTTCAGTCTTAAAGTATTATTATTTGGGAGCGGTTTTTTTAGGTCAATTACGGTGGTTGGTAATGAAATTAGAGTCACGGCATCTCAAAAATCTGATAAACAGGGAGGTAATTTTAAAGAATCGAAAATAGATGAAGAATTAGAAGTGAAATATTATTCGCTTTTTAATAAAGCCATGAGATTGTTTTTCAATATCTCTATTAACCTTGATTTAAGAAAGATTAATTTTTCAGCTATTTTTCCAGTAGGCCTTGAGTTGGATTTTAAGTGCGATAATAATAACGCAATTCTATTGGGATTTACTTTGTCTAAGCCTGATAAAACAATGTTAACATGTTTACTTGAGGGTACAATTGACCGTAAAAATAAGTCAGTTTCAATGGCTTCTAAATCTAATCTTACCCAAAGCCAATACTTTTATGCTGATATTATTTCATTTTCTTATTTAGAAAAAGAATATAGTGAAATGACTGTCATAGAAGTTGAAATTAATGCATGTAACTTGTTGATAAATCAAAAATTTTTAAGTGAAAGTGAAACAGCATTAAATGATGTGTCCTTAATTTTACAACTAGAATTTTCCAGTGAAAAATTCATTTTAACGAAAAATTCTAAAATGTTAATCAATAATATTCTATTAGGCTTCGAATTTTTTCATGAAGTTAGTGATAAGGATTTGATTAAACTAACTCTTTGTATGGAAACTGATGTAGAGAAATTTTTAAAGTCATTCCCCAAATTTCATAATGAAAATTTAAGAACAATTATTTGCTCAGGTACAGTTTTTATTGAGTGTAGGTTGATGTTTCTAATAAATGATCCCTATAATTACTTTTTCGATATTAAACTAGCTAAGGATAAATTTGTCATTCTTAACTTTGGTAAATTTGATTTATCATTATTAGATCAAACAAATAATAATTCTCTTCATCATATAATATCAAGTGATGTTTCATATAGATATACTTATGATAATGTTTGTATTCACGATATATGCCCTAAGTTATTAGATATTTTAATTTTTGTAGAAGATCCTAATTTTTACATTCACAAAGGCATTGATCCTTATTTTATTGGAGTTGCAATTGTTTCGAATATTGATAAAAGACGATTTTCAAGAGGTGGAAGTACAATTACAATGCAACTATCAAGAAATCTTTTTTTGAATCATCATAAAAATTTGTTAAGAAAAGTTGAGGAAATTTTTATTGCACTTTTAATTGAGAATTATTTCGCTATTTCTAAAAGCAGGATTTTGGAAATATATATCAATATAATAGAATTTGCTCCAAATGTTTATGGCATTAATAGTGCTAGTAATTTTTATTTTTCTAAAAAACCTAAAGATTTGACAATATTAGAATGTATTGTATTAACGTACATAATACCGCGGCCAAAGCATTTTTATGATGCCTTGAAAATTAAAACGGAACAACTTACTACTAATCTTTTTAAATATATATTGTCTTTATCAGTACGCTTATTCAATAAAGGGTTAATCACAAAATATCAAAAGGAGCAAATATTTAAGACAATAGATCACAAAAATTTACTAGATCAATTATTCACAAAAATACGACAACAATGAATACTTTAAAAAGGGAAGATATTATAGAACAATATTTTGATAAGTTTGGAACTGGACAAAAATCAATGGCAGCAAGCCCTCAGTCAATAAGATATTGCGCAAATTTAATTAGGGAAAATGGTATCAGCAGTATTTTGGATTGTGGTAGCGGTTTGAGCTCAGCCTTGTTTCATTTTCAGTTTAAAAATGTAGTGACTGTTGATGATGATAGTTTTTGGGCAAAAATGACACAAGATTTTGTGAAAATAGTTGTAGGTAAAGAAATTAGCATTAGCACCTTGTCTAACATGATGAATGAAAAATTTGATTTTATTTTTTATGATTATGGAGATATTGAAACAAGAATATACTATTTTAAACTTGTTATTTTCATGACTAAAAAATTTATCTATTTAGATGATATGCACATAAGTTATTATTATGATTATGTTACACATATTTTAAAAAATATAAGTCATGAATTAATTATATGCACGGAAGACGAATTTGGTCGATATGGTGCTTTGGTCAAAATCGGTTAAAATGCAAGCTTTTCCATTTTATAAACAACCCGATCAAATGGATTGCGGACCAACTTGTCTCCGGATGATCGCCAAATATTATGGTAAAAATTTCAGTTTACAAAAATTACGGTGTATTTCTGGGATCAATAGGGAGGGTGTATCTCTTTTAGGGGTTAGTGAAGCTGCAGAGAAAATTGGCTTTCGCACAGTTGGCGCCAAAATTACTTTGCAACAATTAAAAGAATGTGAGTTGCCAGCAATTCTACATTGGAATCAAAACCACTTTGTTGTACTTTATAAAGTCCCATCCAAGCCCTCCCCACCGGGGAGGGCTTTGTATCACATCGCCGACCCTGCTAAGGGATTAATCACTTACAGAGAAGTCGAATTCTCCAAAAATTGGTTAAGCACCCATCAAAATGGCCGTAACGAAGGCGTATTGTTAACTCTATCACCAACACCAGATTTTTATACTCAAGAAGGAGACAAAACGGAGGGATTAAACTTCAGTTACTTATTAAAATACCTTTATCGTTATAAAAACTTAATCGTTCAACTTTTCGTTGGATTGGGTGTTGGTAGTTTGCTGCAATTGATATTGCCATTTTTAACCCAATCAATTGTTGATATTGGCATCAATACCCGCAATTTAAATTTCATTTACATTATCCTCATTGCCCAAACCATGCTAATTGTTGGGCGGATGAGTGTTGATTTTATCCGTTCCTGGATTTTGCTGCATATCAGTACTAGAATCAATATCTCTATTTTAACTGATTTTTTAATCAAACTCATGAAGCTACCCATGAATTTCTTTGATTCAAAAATGACTGGAGATATCATGCAACGCATGAACGACCAGCACCGTATCGAATCATTTTTAACGGGTGCCACGTTAAATGTGATTTTCTCCATGTTCAATTTGCTAGTCTTCAGTTTTGTGTTGGCTTATTATAATTTAAGTATGTTTTTGATCTTTTTGGTCAGCAGCGGACTTTATAGCATTTGGGTGATATTGTTCCTTAAAAGACGAAGGACATTAGATTTTAAAAGATTTGATCTTTCCGCCAAAAACCAAAGTGAAATTGTTCAGTTGATCAGTGGTATGCAAGAAATTAAACTGAACAACTGCGAACAACAAAAACGTTGGGAATGGGAGCGTATTCAAGCAGGGTTATTTCGTTTTAACGTAAAGAGTTTAGCATTAGGTCAATATCAGCAGGCCGGCACTTTTTTCATTAACGAAGGCAAAAATATCCTCATTACCTTTTTGGTGGCGAAATCAGTTATCGATGGGCAATTAACCTTAGGCGCTATGATGGCTGTTCAGTACATCATTGGGCAATTGAATAGTCCGATAGAGCAGCTATTGGGTTTTATCCAACAACTTCAAGATGCAAAAATTTCACTGGAGCGATTGAATGAAATCAGAGAAATGGATGATGAAGAACCTGTAAATAAAGTTTTTGTTAAAGAACTTCCCATAAACAAAAGTATTGAATTGCAAGATTTAACCTTCACCTATCCGGGAGCGGGTAATGAACCTGTTTTGTCAAAGATTAACCTTTCCATTCCTGAAGGAAAAACGACTGCTATTGTAGGTATGAGTGGCAGCGGCAAAACTACCATATTGAAATTATTATTGCGTTTTTATGAGTCTCAAAAAGGCGACATTAAAATAGGTAATGGTTATCTCCATCAAATCAGCTTTAGGTTTTGGAGAGGAATATGTGGTGTAGTGATGCAAGATGGTTTTATCTTTTCAGATAGCATTGCTAAAAATATTGCTGTTGGTGATGAATATCCTGATCTGATTAAATTAAAACATGCCATTCATATAGCTAATATCACTGATTTTGTGGATAGTTTACCATTGAAGCTCAATACCAAAATTGGTGCCGAAGGGAATGGAATTAGCCAAGGGCAAAAGCAGCGTATTTTGATTGCCAGAGCCGTTTATAAAAATCCAGAATACATCTTTTTTGATGAAGCGACTAATGCTTTGGACGCCAATAATGAAAAAGTAATTATGGAAAATCTGGAAAGTTTTTTCAAAGGCAGAACGGTTGTGGTAGTTGCACATCGGCTGAGTACCGTTAAAAATGCAGATAATATTGTGGTATTGGATAAAGGAGTAATCATCGAGCAAGGTACCCATGCTGAATTAACTCAAAGTAAGGGTGAGTATTATCAGCTGGTTAAAAATCAATTAGAGTTGGGGAATTAATACCGATTTGAATATGCCGAACGAAATCTTTTATCAGGAAGTTAATAGTGAAGAGGTACAAGAAATTATCACTGCCGTACCCTCATGGATTTTAAGTTGGGGCATCACAATGGTATTTACGTTATTAGCTGGAATCGTTTTGTTATCGGCTTTGATCGAATATCCAGATGTAGTAAAAACTAACTTAAAAGTAAATTCTTTAAATGCGCCCAAACAAGTATTGGCTAAACAAAGTGGTAAAATTACTACACTCTTGGTTAAGGATGGAGATGGCGTTAGCGAAAACCAATCACTTGGTTTTTTAGAAAGTACGGGAGATCATAACGATGTTCTTTTGTTGAATGCAGTGCTAAAGAAACTACAGAAAGACATTCTGAATCCACAGCTTAATTCTTCATTGCCAAAAAATTTGAATTTAGGTGAACTACAAAGCAGCTATCAAAGTTTTTATCAGCAATACCTTCAGTATCAATCCACTCAAAAAAATGGGTATTACTTAAATAAGGTAGCTTATTTGGAGAAGGATCTTAAATCCATAGATGCTTTAAAATCTCAAATTATTCAACAAAAGAAAGTCCAGAAACTAGAATATGCTAATCAAGAACAGGAATATAGTGCATACCAAAAACTTTATAAAAACAAGGTGATTTCTCGCAGTGAATTTGTACAACAGGAGAATAAATATTTAGCGTCTAAATATCCATTACAGCAAACCGAGACATCAATATTAAATAATACCAGCAGTTATTCAGCTAAGGAAAAAGAATTGCTCGATTTGAAGCATACCATAACAGAAGAGCAAGCAAAGTTTATGCAAGCGCTGAACCGATGTGTGAACGAGAGCGATCATTGGATTCAGCAATACATTCTGAAATCTCCAATAAATGGCAAAGTAAGCTATGCGGGCATTATTCAACAAAATCAAAATGTGATTGCCAATCAAGAAGTTTTTATTGTCAATCCTGGTAATACTAATTTTTTTGGAGAAATTCAGATTCCTCAATATAACATGGGTAAGATACATGTAGGCGAAAGAACTTTAGTTAAACTACGAAGTTATCCTTATGAGCAATATGGAATGATTAGCGGCCGATTAACTTATATTTCTGACGTAGCTTATCGTGACAGTGTTTTTGTAGCCAAAGTGAGTTTTGAATATTTCGAAAATAAACATCCCCTTAGAAAAGTGATACTAAAAATTGGCATGCAGGCAGATGCTGAAATCATCACGGAAGAAAGTTCCTTGTTACAGAGATTTTTTAGAAATATGATTAGAATATTAAATAGTAATTAAACTTTAATCAATATGAATAGTGTTCTTTAGCATGTTAAAAATCAGGAGGTAACTCAAATTTATATTTATTCTAATTTAATTGACTTGTTTTTGGGTGTACGTAAGATATTTGGCACTATTTATATATTTTCGTAATATTTGGATTCTTTAGATTCATCTAAAGAAATACTCTAAATAACATTTTGAGCAGTGCGACTTGGTTACTCTGCCTTTTTCTTTTACTTTTGCATCACAAAATAAAAATTATGCAAGCGCAAAGTTCCTCTATAGATTTTTTACCAATTATATTTCAAGTAATTGTTGCTTTAGGTTTTGTGGTAACCACATTGGTTGCTACCCACTTTTTAGGTCCAAAACGTAAAACAAGTGATAAATTAGAAACTTTTGAGGCTGGTATTAAATCCGTAGGTAATGCACGTCAGCCTTTCTCTATCAAATATTTTGTAGTAGCTATCTTATTTGTACTGTTTGATGTGGAGGTTATCTTTATGTATCCCTGGGCGGTTAATTTCCGCACATTAAGGATGGATGGAATGATCGAAATGTTCATTTTCATGGGTACATTATTGTTAGGTTTTATCTACGTTATCAAGAAAAAAGTTTTAGACTGGAACTAGTCAGTACGCAGTTATCAATTCACAATTGGCAGTTAATAGTTCTCGGTTTATAAACTGTAAACTGAAAAATGCCAACTGAAAACTGGATGTGTATCACTTACACTAACTCATAGTTGTTTTGGTTATTTAGAAAGGTTCTAAATCGAGTAAAGCTAGTTTGTTTGCCTTTAAAATATTGTAAATTTGTTGCTCATTCTGCAAAGGGATGAGCATTTTTTGTTTATAAACATGAGTGAAATTAATATAGTTGATGCGCCTCCAGGAATAGAAGGATCTGGCTTTTTTGCCACTTCTCTTGATAAAGTGATTGGTTTGGCCCGCTCAAATTCATTATGGCCTTTACCTTTCGCAACTTCTTGTTGTGGAATCGAGTTTATGGCAACCATGGGTTCCCACTACGATCTTGGTCGTTTCGGTGCCGAACGCTTAAGCTTTTCTCCCCGTCAGGCTGATGTTTTAATGGTTATGGGAACTATTGCTAAAAAGATGGCCCCGGTATTAAAACAGGTTTATATCCAAATGGCAGAGCCACGTTGGGTAATGGCTGTTGGTGCCTGCGCAAGTAGTGGCGGTATTTTTGATACTTATTCCGTATTACAAGGTATTGATGAGGTTATTCCGGTAGATGTTTACGTTCCGGGTTGTCCGCCAAGACCTGAAGCCATTTTAGACGGTTTCCAGCGTATTCAGGATTTAGTGAAAAGTGAATCGGGCAGAAGAAGAAATTCTGACTATTACAAAGAACTTTTAGGTCAATACGGCATTAAGTAATGGAAGAAACGACACTAAATAATAATATTCTGGCAAAACTTAGTGATAAGTTTGGCGAAAAGGTAACCGGAGTTTCTGAACCTTATGGTTTGTTAACTTTTGCAACCACCAAAGATGTTATCATCAATGTATTATCGTTCCTTAAAAACGATTTGAGTTTTAATTTCTTGACCGATATTACGGCGGTTCATTATCCTGGTAAAGATCATGGTATTGCAGTGGTTTACCATTTGCACAATATGGTAGAGAAAGTTAGGATTAGGATTAAGGTTTTCATCTCGGAACAAAATCCAACTATCCCTACGGCAACAACTGTTTGGAAAGGTGCCAACTGGATGGAACGCGAAACTTATGATCTGTTTGGGGTTAAATTTGAAGGCCACCCGGATTTACGCCGTATTTTAAATATGGACGACTTGGGTGTTCACCCGATGTTGAAACAATATCCATTGGAAGATCCGAACAGAGTAGATAAAAAAGACGAATTTTTTGGAAGGTAAACTATGAATCATAACCATCCGGTATTTACAGATAACGACCCGCAAAGTGAGCTGGTAACCTTAAACTTAGGCCCAACGCACCCTGCAACACACGGCGTTTTTCAAAACGTTCTGCAATTAGATGGCGAGCGTATTGTAAGCGGCGTTTCTACTATTGGGTATATCCACCGTGCTTTCGAAAAGATTGCTGAGCATCGCCCATTTTATCAAATTACACCGCTTACCGACCGTTTAAACTATTGCTCGTCGCCTATTAACAATATGGGCTGGCATATGACGGTTGAGAAGTTGTTGAATATTCAGATGCCGAAACGTGTAGATTATCTTCGGGTAATCATTATGGAGCTTTCGCGTATTGCCGATCACATTATCTGTAACACGATTATTGGTCAGGATACCGGGGCAACCACCACTTTCTTATACTTATTCCAATTTCGTGAGCATATTTACGAGATCTTCGAAGAAGTTTGTGGGGCACGTTTAACTACAAATATTGGGCGTATTGGTGGTTTCGAAAGAGATTTCAATGATATTGCCTTTGCCAAAATCGATAAGTTTTTAAAAGAATTCCCTAATGCGTTAAAAGAGTTCGAGAATCTGTTAACACGTAACCGTATTTTTATTGATAGAACGGCCGGTGTTGCAGAAGTAACTAAAGAAACGGCTTTAGAATACAGCTGGACGGGACCGCTTTTGCGTGCTACGGGTGTAGATTATGATGTTCGCGTAAGCGATCCATATTCTTCCTATCAGGATTTCGACTTTGAAGTTCCGGTAGGTACAAGTGGCGATATTTACGACAGATATTTAGTGCGTAATGAAGAGATGTGGCAAAGTGTCCGCATCATCGAACAGGCAATTGTGAAATTAAAAACAGAGCCAAAAGGTATTTTTCATGCCGATGTTCCTGAATTTTACCTTCCTCCAAAACAAGAAGTTTACAACAATATGGAAGCATTGATTTATCACTTCAAAATTGTGATGGGTGAAATTGATGCGCCAAAAGCAGAAGTTTATCACGCAGTAGAAGGCGGAAATGGTGAATTAGGATTCTACCTGATTAACGATGGAGGCCGTACACCGTACCGTTTACACTTCCGCAGACCAAGTTTTATAAACTACCAGATGTTTGCACCAATGAGCGAGGGCATGTTATTGTCTGATGCCATTATCAACATGAGTAGTATGAATATTATTGCAGGAGAATTAGATGCTTAAAGTAGAAGAACAAACACCTGTAGTGTTTTCATCAGAATTGCTGGCCAAATTTGATGATGTAAAAAGCCGTTATCCGGAAGGTAAGCACAAATCAGCTTTGTTGCCGTTATTGCACTTGGTACAGGCTGAATACCTTTGGGTGAGTACACCAGCGATGGATAAGGTTGCCGAATATTTAAATATTCAGCCAATTGAAGTGTATGAGGTGGCAACATTTTATACCATGTACTTTTTAAAACCACAAGGCAAGTATGCCTTAGAGGTTTGCCGTACCGGTCCTTGTTGCCTGGTTGGGGCTGAGAAAATATTAAGCCACTTGGAAAACAAGTTAGGTGTTAAAGAAGGTGAAGTTACTGCCGATGGTTTATTCAGCTTTAGAGGAGTTGAGTGTTTAGCCGCCTGTGGTTTTGGTCCGGTGTTACAGATTAGCCCAGAATATACTTTCTACGAAAACCTTACCGAAGCAAGTGTAGATAAATTGATTGAAGATTTAAAGAATAAGATTTGAGAAACTAGATTTGGTATATGAGATTTGAGAAACTAGATATGAGATATGAGAAGGGCAAATGTCCTGATTTTTATCTCTCTACTAAAGTCTCATATCTTATATCTCACATCTCATATCTATAAACAATGAGCCGTAAATTATTACTTGAGCATATAAACGTACCTGGCATCAATACACTTGAAGTCTATCGTCAAAAAGGCGGGTACCGTGCTGTGGAAAAAGCCCTTAAAACTTTAACACCCGAAGAGATTGTTGAGGAAGTTAAGAAATCTGGCTTACGCGGTCGCGGAGGTGCGGGTTTCCCAACCGGGATGAAATGGAGCTTTTTGGCTAAACCAGAAGGTGTTGCACGTTATTTGGTGTGTAATGCTGATGAATCAGAGCCAGGGACTTTTAAAGACCGTTATTTGATGACTTATATTCCCCATGCATTAATTGAGGGAATGATTGTATCGAGTTTCGCATTAGGCGCTAAGGTTTCTTATATCTATGTACGTGGCGAGATGATGCCTCAGATCCGCATTTTAGAAAAAGCAATTGCTGAAGCTAAAGCAGCCGGATGGTTGGGTAAAAACATTTTAGGAACAGGTTACGATTTAGAATTATATGTTCAGCCAGGTGGCGGAGCTTACATTTGTGGCGAAGAAACTGCTTTGTTAGAATCGCTTGAAGGTAAAAGAGGTAATCCACGTATTAAACCACCATTTCCGGCAATTGCAGGTTTGTACGGTTGCCCTACAGTGGTTAACAATGTTGAATCTATTGCTGCGGTGGTGCCGATTATCAACGATGGTGGCGATGAATATGCAAAAATTGGTATCGGTAGAAGTACAGGTACAAAATTAATATCTGCATCGGGTAATTTAGTTAAACCGGGTGTTTACGAAATCGAATTAGGTTTACCGGTAGAAGAATTTATCTACTCGGATGAATATTGTGGCGGTATTGCCAATGGTAAACGTTTAAAGGCAACGGTTGCAGGTGGATCATCTGTGCCTATTTTACCTGCTAATTTAACCTTGAAATATGCTAACGGCGAACCTCGTTTAATGAGTTACGAATCGTTATCAGAAGGTGGATTTGCTACTGGTACCATGATGGGTTCAGGCGGTTTTATCGCTTTTGATGAAGATCAGTGTATTGTTAGAAATACCTGGAATTTTGCCCGTTTTTATCACCACGAAAGCTGTGGACAGTGTTCTCCTTGTCGTGAGGGTACAGGATGGATGGAAAAAGTGTTGCACAAAATCGAACACGGCCATGGTAAAATGGAAGATGTAGATTTATTGTGGGATATTCAACGCAAAATTGAAGGAAATACAATTTGTCCGCTAGGTGATGCAGCGGCCTGGCCGGTAGCCAGTGCAATTCGTCACTTCAGAGATGAATTTGAATGGCACATTAAAGAACCTGTTAAAAGCCAGAGCCAAAATTACGGTATCGCAAATTATGCAACCCCGATTGAAAAAGCTCCGGTAACGGAAGAGAAATAAATATTTAAGGTATCACAGGTTGTGATACTAAATTCTAAGGTCGCAAAATGCGACCTTAGAAAAATAACTTAACACAATGAGTATATGTAAATGAAAGAACAAATATCACCAGCAATCATCCCCAATGAAGTAATAGTTAATAAAATATATCTTTTTAGAGGAGTGAAGGTGATGTTAGATTCTGATTTGGCGGAACTCTTTGGCGTTGATACTAAACGATTAAAAGAACAAGTTAGAAGAAATATAGAGCGTTTTCCAGAACATTTTATGTTCGAACTAACAAAAGAAGAAAATGAAGTCTTAAGGTCGCAATTTGCGACCTTAAGACACGGACAACATTCAAAATACCTTCCGTTTGCATTTAGCGAACATGGTATTTTGCAACTATCGAACGTTTTAAAAAGTAAACAGGCGGTAGAAGTAAGTATTAAAATTATTGATGTGTTTGTACAGCTTAGAACGATGGTTTTAAGCAATACAGAAATAAGACTAGAAGTAGAAAAGATTAAAAAGAAGGTAGATAATCAGGATAAAAATATTGAAGTGATCTTCAGGTATTTTGATGAGCTACTAGAGCAGAAAGAAAAGCCAAGAAAAGAGATTGGTTATAAAATCTCGAAAGAGAAATAATAAGTACAAAAGGATTGCTTCGTGCCTCGCAATGACGGTAGAAGTAGAAAAAATAAAAAGAATATCATTAACCATGAGTGAAAAAGTTAAGGTTACGATAGATGGGATAACAGTAGAGGTTGATAACGGAACAACTATTCTGAACGCTGCAAGGCAGATCGGAGGGGATATTGTTCCGCCAGCAATGTGCTATTATTCTAAATTACAAGGCAGTGGTGGTAAATGCCGTACCTGTATTGTAAAAGTGACTAAAGGTTCGGAGAAAGATCCTCGCCCAATGCCGAAGTTGGTGGCTTCTTGCCGCACAACCGTAATGGATGGGATGGAAGTGCTTAACATTACTTCACCAGAAGTTCTGGAAGCACGTGCAGGTGTTGTAGAGATCTTATTGATCAATCACCCTTTAGATTGCCCTGTTTGCGATCAGGCGGGTGAATGTGATCTTCAGAACTTGGGTTATGAGCACGGTTTGCAAAAAACACGTTATGAGTTTGAGCGTCGTACTTTTGAGCGTGTCGATATAGGTGATAAAATCCAGTTGCACATGAATCGTTGTATTTTGTGCTACCGTTGTGTTTTTACGGCTGATCAGATTACCAATAAACGTGTTCATGGTATCTTAAACCGTGGTGATCACTCTGAAATTTCAACGTATATTCAACAGGCTGTTGATAACGATTTCTCAGGAAACGTAATCGATGTTTGCCCTGTAGGTGCTTTAACCGATAAAACTTTCCGTTTTAAAAACCGTGTTTGGTTTACCAAACCAGTTGATGCACACCGCGATTGTGATCACGAAAAATGCAACGGTAAGGTAACACTTTGGTACAAAGGAGCAGATGTTTTACGTGTTACCGCACGTAAAGACCAGTTTGGCGAAGTTGAAGAATTTATTTGCAATACTTGCCGTTTTGATAAAAAAGCGACTGCAGATTGGGTAATCGAACACCCAACCCATATTGATGATACTTCGGTAATTGCATCAAACCACTACGAAACATTAGTTCCTTTGCATGTAATCCAGCCGAATGAGGCATTACAAGCTGCAAATGAAATTGAATTACATAAAACAGTTAAATACTAATGGATAGCGCTTTTGTTATAGAAAAATTTATCCTGGTAGCTGTAATTTTCGGCATCAGTTTAGTTATTGCCATGTATTCTACTTACGCAGAACGTAAGGTTGCTGCATATTTACAAGATCGTTTAGGTCCGGATAGAGCGGGTCCCTTTGGTATTTTACAACCATTGGCCGATGGCGTTAAAATGTTTATGAAAGAGGAAATTATTCCTACAACATCAAACAGGTTTTTATTTATCGCTGGTCCGGGCTTGGCTTTGCTTTGCGCCTGTATTGGTACTGCAGTTATTCCATGGGGTAGCCCTGTTTTAATTGCCGGCAAAACTATTCCTTTACAGGTTTCAGATATCAATGTTGGTGTTTTATACATTTTCGGGGTTGTTTCTTTAGGTGTTTATGGTGTAATGATTGGCGGATGGGCCTCAAACAACAAATACTCTTTGTTAAGTGCTATCAGGGCAGCATCCCAGAACATCAGTTATGAAATTGCGATGGGATTATCGATCATCGCTTTGCTTTTAATGACCAATACTTTAAGCTTAAAGGAAATCGTTGATCAGCAACATGGCTGGAGATGGAATGTGTTATATCAACCACTTGGATTTCTAATCTTTATGGTTTGTTCATTTGCAGAAACCAACCGTGCTCCATTCGATTTACCTGAGTGTGAAACCGAATTAATCGGTGGTTATCATACCGAATATTCGTCAATGAAATTAGGTTTTTACCTATTTGCGGAGTATATCAATATGTTCGTTTCATCGGCAGTAATGGCAGCTTTATATTGGGGCGGCTATAACTATCCAGGTATGGATTATGTTGCAGCACATTTAGGCCCAACTTGGGCGCCACTTATAGGCACCGGAGTATTCTTTTTGAAAATTGTGTTATTCATCTTTTTCTTCATGTGGGTACGTTGGACCATCCCTCGTTTCCGTTACGATCAATTGATGAATTTAGGTTGGAAAGGTTTAATACCTTTGGCTATTGCCAATATTATAATAACAGGCGTTGTGATTGCGATTATTGAGAAGTTTTAATTATGGAATCATTAAGTAATAAGAAAAAAGTACTGGAACAAAAGCCATTGAGCTTTATGGAGCGGATGTACCTACCAGCAATTGCCAAGGGTATGGGCATTACCATCAGTCACTTATTTAAAAAAGAGGCTACTATAAGATATCCTGAAGTAGAACGGGAATTCTCTACCAATTTTAGAGGGATGCACTCGCTAAAACGCGATGAGAATGGCAGAGAGCGTTGTACTGCATGTGGTTTATGTGCTTTATCTTGTCCTGCTGAAGCCATTACCATGATTGCCGCTGAACGCAAACCCGAGGAGAAAGATTTATACCGCGAAGAAAAATATGCAGCAACTTACGAAATCAATATGTTGCGTTGCATTTTCTGTGGATTATGTGAAGAAGCTTGTCCAAAAGAGGCAATTTACTTAGATGGACCAATTGTACCTGCTGATTATTTACGTAAGGATTTCATTTACGGAAAAGATAAGTTGGTAGAGGCTCCGTTGGAAATGAAAAAATAAAATAATGGTTCGTGAGGACACGAATAACAGGTAAAAAAATAATTGTTGTCATCCTGAGCTTGTCGAAGGACCAAACAACTAAACGGCTTTCAAGCCCCGGTTCGTGTCTTCACGAAACGAAAGATAATTAGTGGTTTGTGGAGACACAAACCATGGAACATAAATAAATAAACAATTAATGAGTACACAAGTATTCTATTTCGTAGCCACATTAAGTATCATCTTTTCGCTGATGGTGATTTTTGCAAAAAATCCGATCCACAGTGTCTTGTACTTAATTCTTACCTTTTTTACCTTCACTGTACACTATGTGTTATTAAACGCACAGTTTTTAGCGGTGGTAAACTTTATCGTTTACATGGGGGCCATAATGGTATTGTTCCTTTTTGTACTGATGCTACTTAACCTGAACAAAGAAACTGAACCAAGCAAATCGCCACTGATCAAAATTGTAGGTGTAATTGCTGGTGGTTGTTTGGTTGTAACCTTAATCGGTTCTTTAAAATCAGCAAGTATTGCCAGTCCATTGATTTTGAAAAATCCAGGATTAGGATTGGTAGAAAATCTAGGTAAGGAGCTTTTTGGCCCATTCTTATTACCATTCGAATTGTCATCTCTATTACTATTGGCAGCAATGGTTGGAGCCGTTTTATTATCTAAAAGAGATGAGGTAGAAGCATAATGGAAAATTTACTCACACAAGCAGCAGGCGTTCCGCTAAACCACTACATCTATTTAAGTGCCATTATTTTTTCTATCGGCGTAATAGGTGTACTTACCCGCAGAAATGCCATTGTAATTTTTATGTCGGTTGAGCTGATGCTAAATGCGGTTAACTTACTTTTAACAGCATTCTCGGTTCATAACAATGACCCATCAGGACAGGTTTTCGTATTCTTCATTATGGCTTTGGCAGCTGCAGAGGTTGCAGTAGGCCTGGCAATTATCGTAATGGTTTACAGAAATACAAAATCAGTAGATATTAATGTTTTAAATCGCCTTAAGTGGTAAATATATAATAAGAATGACAATAGAACAATTGATTTGGTTGGTTCCGTTACTTCCTTTTTTAGGATTTGTAATTAATGGGCTAGGCAGAAACTCTTTATCTAAAGGACTTGTTGGTATCATCGGAAGCGGAGTAATCTTAGCTTCTTTTATTATCAGCGTAGTTATTTTCTTTAGTTTACAAGGCGACACACAAAAATCTCACGAAGTATTTTTATTCGATTGGATCAGCGCGGGTGCACTACACATTCCATTATCTTTCCTGGTTGATCCTTTAAGCTCGATCATGCTTTTGATTATCACTGGAATTGGTTTCTTGATCCACTTATATTCTACCAGCTACATGCACGGTGATGCAGGATTCGGTAAGTTTTTCTCTTATCTGAATTTGTTTGTATTCTTTATGCTTTTGTTGGTATTGGGCTCAAATTACATCGTGATGTTTATCGGTTGGGAAGGCGTAGGTTTATGCTCTTACCTGTTAATCGGTTTCTGGTATACAAACAGTGCTTATGCCTCAGCAGCTAAAAAAGCTTTCGTAATGAACCGTATCGGCGATTTAGGTTTTTTGTTAGGGGTATTCTTAATCTTCACCACTTTTGGTAGTGTAGAGTTTGCTAAAGTTTTCCCTCAGGCTGCGAATATGTTGCCAGGTAATGATACATTGGTTTTAATTACCATCTTGTTGTTTATCGGTGCCTGTGGTAAATCGGCCCAATTGCCTTTATTTACCTGGTTACCTGATGCAATGGCCGGACCAACACCAGTTTCGGCTTTGATACACGCAGCAACAATGGTTACAGCGGGTATTTATATGATTGCACGTTCGAGTGTATTGTTCGATCTTGCTCCACTTACACAGCACATTATTGCTATTGTTGGAGCGGCTACAGCTTTAGTTGCAGCAATTATTGCTTTAACACAGACTGATATTAAAAAAGTGTTGGCTTATTCAACCGTATCGCAATTGGGATATATGTTTTTAGGCTTAGGTGTTGGTGCTTATACAGGTTCGTTTTTCCATGTATTAACGCACGCATTCTTTAAAGCACTATTATTCTTGGGCGCAGGTTCGGTAATCCATGCTATGCACCACGAGCAAGATATGCGTCATATGGGCGGATTGAGAAAGAAACTTCCAGTTACTTTCTTAACGATGCTGATCGGTACCATTGCTATAGCAGGTTTACCACCATTCTCTGGTTTCTTCTCAAAGGATGAAATTTTAGCACATGCTTTCCAGGCTAGTCCGATACTTTGGGGAGTTGGGGTTTTAACTGCATTCTTAACAGCATTCTATATGTTCAGAATGATGTTCTTGACTTTCTCTGGCAAATACCGCGGAACACATCACGAAGAAAGCCATGTGCACGAATCGCCAACAGCAATGACCTTGCCTTTAATCATTTTAGCTATCCTTGCTGCAATTGGTGGGGCAATCAACTTACCGCATATTTTTGGCGGAAACGAATGGTTGGCGCATTGGTTAACTGGAGCAGGTGTTGCACAGCACGAATTGGATTTAAGTCACTCAACCGAAATAGGTTTAATGGCGATATCGGTAACTGCCGCTGTAGCAGCTTTATTTTATGCTTATGGCAGATATGTAAGAGGAGCACGCGTTCCCGTTGCTGATGAAGCACCGCGTTCTGCTTTAGCAAAATTATCCTACAATAAATTCTACCTCGATGAGATTTATGATTTCCTGATCACTAAACCATTAGATGCACTTTCGAAATTCTTTTATAGGATTATCGATAACAAATTTATCGATGGAATTGTGAACGGACTAGGGTGGAGCACAAGCGAAGCCAGTAAGGGTATTCGTTTACTACAAAGTGGAAACGTAGGATTCTATATATTTATGATGGTATTCGGTATCATCGCATTACTTGCATATACATTTTATTACATATAAAAAGGGTTCAAAATTAAATAATGGAACAACTTTTACTACTTATATTTCTTCCGCTTGTAGGTGCAATTATTACTGCATTTGCTGGTAAGTCGGCTAAAATAGTTTCGACCGTATTTTCGGTTGTTTCTTTGGTTTTGGCTTTGGTTATCGCCGGTAATTTCATTCCAAATGCAAGTACTCAGTTTGAGGTTAATTTGCCATGGATTGCAGATTTAGGTATCAATTTCCACGCTGGTATCGATGGCATTAGTATGCTTGTGGTATTGCTAACCAATTTATTGGTGCCGATCATTATTTTATCGAGCTACAACCATCAGTATAAAAATCCAGCTGCATTTTATGCGTTGATTTTGTTTATGCAATGTGGTTTATTATTGGTATTTACGGCATTAGATGCGTTCTTGTTCTATATTGGGTGGGAAGCTGCATTAATTCCAATCTACTTTATCTGCGCCATCTGGGGAGGAAAAGACCGCATCCGGATCAACATGAAATTTTTCGTGTATACCATTGCAGGTTCATTATTTATGTTGATGGGTATTATTTATCTATATCTTCAAAACCCGGCACACAATTTTGATATTCAAGCCTTTTATGCTTTAAACTTGGATAGTGCACAACAGGGATGGATTTTCTGGGCTTTCTTTATCGCTTTTGCCATTAAGATGCCGATTTTCCCTTTCCACACCTGGCAACCTGATACGTATACGGCAGCACCTACACAAGGAACCATGCTGTTATCGGGTATCATGTTAAAAATGGGTATTTATGGTGTAATTAGATGGTTGTTGCCGATTGTTCCCGCAGGTGTTCAAGATTGGGGCCAGGTAGTTATTATCTTATCAATTATCGGTATTGTTTATGCTTCGCTGATTGCTTTTACACAAAAGGATGCTAAACGTTTAGTAGCTTATTCATCTATTGCTCACGTTGGATTAATATCAGCAGGTATCTTCGCTTTTAACCAGCAAGGTATGCAAGGCGCAATGGTACAGATGTTGAGTCATGGCATTAACGTAGTGGGTTTATTCTTTGTTTTAGATATTATCTTTTCTCGGGTTAAAACCAATAAAATTGAAGAGTTAGGTGGGATTGCAAAAGTAGCACCACAGTTGGCGCTTACTTTTCTGATCATTGTTTTAGGTACGGTAGCTTTGCCGGGAACAAACGGATTTATTGGCGAGTTTTTATTGTTAATGGGCGTTTACAACTACGGCATTTGGGCCGCAGCTATTGCAGGATTAACCATTATCTTTGGTGCAGTTTACATGTTACGTATGTACCAAAATGTAATGTTGGGCGAAACCAACAGCTTAACCATCACTTTTAACGATATTAAAGGAACCGAAAAATTGGTTCTTTATATAATTTGTGCACTAATTATTGTTCTGGGTGTTTATCCGAAACCAATTTTGCATTTAACAGAGGCATCTGTACAACATTTATTAGAACAGGTAAATCAAAAATTAAACACAGTAAATTAAGCAATGAATATTATTATAACCATTAGTATAACAGCTTTTATAGTGCTTTATGCAGGTTTGTTTAAGGCAAATAAAGCATTACTACCACTTACCGTTGTTGGCTTACTTACTGCACTAGGATTTACTTTTTGTGCATGGAATGGCAATGCTGTTCATTTCGGAATGATGCAGACAGATAATTTCGCCCTGGCATTTTCCGGGATCTGTATTATCGGCACACTTTTAATCTTTTTATTAACACAGAACTATTTCCACGCCAAAAGCGACAACATAGCCGAATATTATACCCTGATTCTTTTCGCACTTGCCGGAATGATCATGATGGTATCGTATAAAAATATGGCCATGTTATTTGTAGGCCTAGAAATCATGTCGGTGAGTTTATACATTTTGGCTGGTATCCGTAAAAAGGATTTTGCCTCTAACGAAGCTTCTTTAAAGTATTTCTTGATGGGGGCTTTCTCAACAGGCTTCTTATTATTTGGTATCACCTTAATTTATGGCGCTACAGGCTCATTTGATTTAGATCGTATACAGGCTTATTTGGTAAATAGTCAAACAATTTCTCCAATATTCTATCCTGGTGTTATCCTGATGATGATTGGTTTAAGCTTTAAGGTTGGCGCCGCCCCTTTTCACTTCTGGACTCCAGATGTATATGAAGGCGCTCCATCTTTAATTACCACTTTCATGAGTACTGTAGTTAAAACTGCGGGCTTTGCTGCTTTTTTAAGATTATTTGCTGGTGCACTTGCCCCACTTCACGATTTTTGGGTAGCACCACTTATGGTGATTGTTTGTTTAACCTTATTCATCGGCAACGTAACTGCGCTGTTCCAAAAGAACTTTAAGCGTATGCTGGCATATTCGAGTATTTCGCATGCGGGTTATCTATTGTTTTCGCTTATTGTGTTAACCAAAAACTCTGGAAACAACGTATTGGTTTATGCCGCGGCTTATACCTTCGCATCAATTATCGCTTTTGCGGTATTAATATTAGTGAAACAAAAAACGGGTAGCGATAGCTTCGAAAGTTTCAATGGTTTAGCTAAACGTAATCCACTAGTAGCATTATGTTTAACTGTAGCGATGCTTTCATTAGCCGGTATTCCGCTAACAGCTGGTTTTATCGGGAAATATTTAATGTTCCTGAATGTGATGACAGAGTACAAAACTTTACTTGTTGCATTTGCTATTTTAAATGCACTGGTTGGCTTCTATTATTATTTTAGGGTAATTGTTGCCATGTGGTTTAAAGACGGCGCAGAAACAGAGCTTTCAGCCCCGGCACAGTACAAAGTTGTGTTACTGGTTTCTGTAGCAATAACACTAGTTTTGGGTATTTATCCTGCAATTATTTTAAACCTGATATAGGTATGCTGTTGTTTAATAATTATTTGTAGTTTTACGAATAATTGAATATGCACGATTTTTGGAATAACCTGCATCAGCTACTTGATCCCGAGAAATTATTGAGGGAGGGTGGTTTCTATCTAGTCGTATTCGTTATCTATGCAGAAACAGGCCTGTTTTTTGGTTTTTTTCTTCCCGGAGATTATTTATTGTTTTTAGCGGGAATGTTTGTTGCAACCGGCAAGCTTGATGTGAACATTGCGGTACTTTTAGCTGGTTTATGTATTGCAGCAATTTCTGGTAATTTTACGGGTTATTGGTTCGGTCGTAAAACGGGGCCAGTATTGTACACCAGAAAAGACAGTTTCTTTTTTAAGAAGCGATATTTAAAAGCCGCAGAGGATTATTATCATAAACAAGGTGCCTTTGCATTAATTATGGGCAGGTTTGTACCAATTGTTAGAACTTTTGCACCGATTTTTGCGGGGGTTGTAAAATTAGAGTTTAAAAAGTTTGCGTTATACAATGTTGTTGGCGGCGTACTTTGGATCTGCTCCTTAACTTTGCTCGGTTATTTTTTGGGCAGAAGGTTTGAAAAAGAAATTAACGATTATTTATTATATATTATTATTGGCTTTATCCTTATTACAACTATACCATTATTAATTACCTTTGTAAAAAGTAAAGTAGTGAGTGGTCCTGAAGAGGATAAAACAGATTTAAATTAAAAATGGCAAAAGACGATCATCACGCATGGCATAGCGTATCTCCTGGACACAATGTTCCAGAAATTGTAAACGCAATTATTGAAATTCCAAAAGGATCAAAAGCAAAATACGAAATAGATAAAGAATCAGGTCTGATCAAGTTAGATAGGGTTCTTTTTTCATCAGTAATGTACCCGGCAAATTATGGCTTTATTCCGCAAACTTATTGCGATGATAAAGATCCATTGGATATTCTGGTGCTTTGCTCGGTGGATGTTTATCCAATGACATTGATCGAAGCGAAAGTGGTTGGTGTAATGCACATGGTAGATAACGGAGAGCAAGATGATAAAATTATCGCGGTTGCTGCTCACGATATGTCGGTAAACTACATCAACGATTTAGACGAATTGCCTCCACACCAAATGAAAGAGATTGTTCGTTTCTTTCAGGATTATAAAGCATTAGAAGATAAAAATGTAACGATCGAACATTTACTTGGTGTTCGTTATGCGCATAAAGTAATTAAAGAAAGCATAGAACTTTATAACACAACATTTAGAGAATTGGCTTAATGGATTTACCCACGGTATGTTTGTTTTTAAATTTTGAGCTAAGTGCAATCCTGCCCACAAACGTAGTTTTGGTTGCTTTACAAGAACCCGATACTACTTCTGTAGGCTGGCGATTATTCTTTGCATTATTTTTGGTGTTACTTAACGGATTTTTTGTTGCAGCAGAGTTTGCAATTGTAAAAGTTCGGGCATCACAGATTGAAATTAAAGCAAAAACAGGCAGTCGTGTAGGCAAAATGGCCAAAGGGATTATTCATAATCTTGATGGATATTTGGCCGCCACACAGCTAGGTATAACGCTTGCATCGCTTGGCTTAGGTTGGGTAGGTGAAGGCGTTATGCATACTATTTTCAAAAACCTTTTCGATAGCTTGCAATGGGGTTTTAGCGATGCTTTTATCCATTCGGCCTCAACCGTAGTCGCTTTTTCAGTGATCACCATTATGCATATTGTATTTGGTGAGTTGGCTCCGAAATCATTTGCCATCCAACGACCGGTAGCAACAACCTTATTCGTTTCTGTTCCATTACAGCTATTTTATGTCGTATTTAAGCCATTCATCTGGACATTAAACAGCTTGGCCGCTATTATTTTAAAGCCATTTGGAATTGATACCTCCGGAGGGCACGAATCACTTCACAGTACGGAAGAACTTCAGTATTTATTAGATCAGGGTAAAGAAAGCGGAGCACTAGATAATAATGAACATGAGCTGATTAAAAATGTATTCGATTTTAATGAGCGGGTGGTGAAGAATATCATGGTACCCCGGACCAAGATTTCGGGTATTGAATTAACTTCTCCAAAAGAAGAAGTGATTGATACAATTATTAAGGAAGGGTATTCCCGTTTGCCCGTTTACGATGATATTATGGATAAAATTGTTGGGATTATTCATGCAAAAGATATTTTGCCATTGGTTGCAGCAGGTAATCAGCATTGGACATTAAACGATATCATCAGAAAACCATATTTCGTTACAGAAACCAAAAAAATTAACGATCTGATGAGCGAACTGCAAAGTAACCGCATACAGATTGCAATTGTATTAGATGAGTTTGGCGGTACAGCTGGTATGGTTACCTTAGAAGATATTGTTGAAGAGCTTGTTGGGGAAATCCAGGATGAATATGATGAAGAAAAACCACTTGTAGAGAAAGTTTCTGACAATGAGTTTATCGTAAATGCATTCGCTACTGTATATGATGTGAATGAACATCTACCTCACGATTTACCAGAAGATGAAGATTTCGATACTATTGGTGGATTGGTTTCTCACGTTTTTGAACGTATCCCTGAGGTAGGAGAAAGCAACGAATCATATGGTTATCTGTTTACTATTCTTAAAAAGACAGAGCAGAATATCGAAACAATCAAGTTAGAATTGGTGATCAATAAAGCAGATATGGTTGATAATCATTAATTTCAACTATGCATATTTTTTATACACCAGATATAGCCCAAAATACTTACACACTTAACGAGGAAGAGAGCAAACATTGCGTTAGGGTGCTTCGCCTTACCATTGGCTCGATCGTTAACCTGGTTGATGGGAAAGGTGGCTTTTATACTGCTGAAATTACTTCCGATAATCCAAAAAAAGTTTCTTTATCCATTTTAAAAGTAGAAACGGAGTTTCATAAAAGAAATCATTACCTGCATATTGCTGTTGCACCAACTAAAAATATCGACCGCATCGAATGGTTTTTAGAAAAAGCTACAGAGTTGGGTATTGATGAAATTACACCAATTATTACCGATCGATCGGAGCGAAGGATAGTAAAAGAAGACCGTCTCAATAAGGTGATTACTTCTGCAGTAAAACAATCCATTAAAGCTTATCATCCCAAATTAAACGATGCTATTTCTTTTGATGCTTTTTTAAAGGAACCATTTAGCGGTGATAAATTAATAGCGCATTGTATTGATAACGGAGAGAAGCAATACATATCCAAACTTGTTGCTCCACATCAAAGATATCTAATTCTTATTGGTCCTGAAGGAGATTTCACACCTGATGAAGTTAATTTAGCTTTGAACAAAGGCTTTAAAGCATTAACTTTAGGTGATAACAGATTACGCACAGAAACGGCTGCTTTATCTGTTTGTTTTGAAATCAATTACCTTAACCGATAATCAATTTGAAGTTTTCAGTTTTCAGTTTTCAGTTTCCGAAATTCAAGTTTATTGCTTCTGGCGTAGGACTTTTAGCTTTTAACTTTGTGCTTTCGGCTTTCAGCGCTTTACCACCAACCTATCGTATGGCCAAACTCAAATATAATGGTGGCGGCGATTGGTATGCAGATAGGACCGCTTTGCCCAATTTAATTGCCTACTGTAATGCCAATTTGAAGACTAATTTTTATGCCGAAGAAAGTATCGTAGAAGTAGGCTCGAAAGAAATATTCAATTATCCATTTGTTTATATGACCGGCCACGGAAACGTAGTTTTTAATGATCAGGAAATTAAAAACTTAAGGCAGTACCTTACAGGTGGTGGTTTTCTTCATATAGACGATAATTATGGGTTGGATAAATTTATCCGCCCGCAGATGAAAAAGGTATTTCCAGAACTGAGTTTTGTTGAACTGCCCGCTAACCATGCGCTTTATAATCAGAAATTTAGGTTTCCGGGCGGCTTGCCAAAAATCCACGAGCACGATAATAAAAGACCTCAGGGGTTTGCATTGATTTATAAAGGTAGAGTTGTGTGCTATTACACCTATGAATGCGATTTAGGGAACGGTTGGGAAGATTTTGGCACCTATCCTGAAGATACACAAGAAACGAGGACTAAGGCGCTTAAAATGGGTGCAAATTTAGTTCAGTATGCTTTAACTCAATAACAAATGTACAAAGTAAAAGTTAACGATCAGTTTTTATTCGAGGTTGAAAATAAGGAGTCATCTTTTTTGGTAAACGGCGAACCCATTAAATTCGATCTGAGTTCAATTGGGAAGAATAGTACGCATGTTTTATACCAGAATAAATCTTTTAATACAGAGCTGGTTGAGCTGAACAAAGTAGATAAAACCTGTAAAATAAAGGTTAACGGTAATATTTATCAGATTAGCATCGAAGATCAGTTTGATGTTTTGTTAAAACAACTCGGCCTGGATAGTTTAACCGCTAATAAAGTTTCAGAAATTAAAGCGCCGATGCCTGGTTTGGTGTTAAAGGTTTTGGTTGAAGAAAACGCTGAGGTAAAGAAAGGGGATAACCTATTGGTGCTGGAGGCTATGAAGATGGAAAATATCCTAAAATCATCAACCGATGGTGTGATCAAGAAAGTTTTGATTAAGCAGGGCGATAAAGTAGAGAAGAATCAGATCTTGGTTCAATTTAAGTAGTTGAGGATATTAAGGCTTTGTTTTCTAATCACTGAGTCTATCCATTCCACTGCGTTTCAGTCGAGATGACGAATTTCGTTTGAATTATTCAAGTTAGATTAACAAAATATAAATGTAAAAAAGGAAAGTCCCGACATTAAATCGGGACTTTCCTTTTTTATTTACCTCTACTAACCCGGTAAGGTTTTTGAGGAGGGTTTTTAAAATTTCTTTTACCTGCAGTACTAATTTCTGGAGCGCCAAGCATAGTCATGGCACAACGGAAACCAACTTCTGCTGATGATTCATCCTGTTGCATAAAACGTCGTGTTGCTGGGTTTAACCAGTAAGCCATATCATTCCAGGAGCCACCTTTATAAACTCTGGATTTATCGTTTACAAGCGTTACACCTTCTTCATTTAACAAAGTGTTTTGTCTATCACGGTAACCTCTTTGGTCGGCCTGATAACTGGTTGATGCTACTGGCGATTGTGGATCAGTCGATTTTGAAATAGAATCAGAACGTTTCGCCTGTGCCTGTTTTTCTGCCCAGGTTTGTTTTCTTCCGGCGTAAGCATTTTCCTTAATCGGATTACCATATTTATCTAATGCAATTTTTCCGCTTTGAGAATCCTCTAGTTTTTTATTGGTGAAATAGTTACCACGATAAGGGTTAAATGCATCTGCGTCACTAAATGTAGCCGTTCTGTATACATCATTAACCCACTCGTTAACGTTACCAGCCATGTTATATAAACCAAAATCGTTTGGTGCGTACTGAATAACCGGAACTGTTAAATCTCCTTTATCATTCAATGAACCGCCAACACCCATATAATCGCCAGGTGCTCTTTTAAAGTTGGCCTGAATCATACCTCTGGTTTTCTTTTTGGCTGAACTAACGCCTAAACCATTCCACGGGTAGATTTTATTCTGATTGATATTCTCGTATTCCGTATTGCCAATTAAGCCTAAAGCTGCATATTCCCACTCGGCTTCTGTTGGTAAACGGTAAGGTTGCATAATTACACCATCTTCTAATGTAGCAGTTCTTCTAGGCTGATTGTTTTTGCCTCCGGTAGTTGCAGCTGTTCCTCCTGCAGTTGATGTTGCTGCACCAGATTTGGTATTGTAATCAATAGGCGCGTTTTTACCTTTATCATCATACTGATTGTTTAAATATGCATCAGTATTAAACGGTTTGTCTGGTTTTGGAGTCGCCGCTGCTGTAGTAGCAGCATTGCCTTTTCCATTACCGGCTAAAGTTTTATAATCTGTTAAAATTCCTTTTTCGCGTAAAATAAATTCGTTTGCCCTGGATGTTCTCCATTCGCAATAGCGGGAAGCTTGCTCCCATGAAACACCTACTACAGGGTAATCACGATAAGCTGGGTGCCTTAAATAGTTGTCTACGTAAGGTTCGTTATATGATAATGCCTGACGCCAAACCAAAGTGTCAGGAAGCTCATTGTAATAATATTCACGGTCTTCAGGGAAGTTATATCTGATCCAGTGTAAGTATTCTAACCAATCGGTATTCGATACTTCAGTTTCATCCATATAAAACGATGGAACTGTAACCTGTCTTTTATAGTTGTAGATATTTGGTTCAACACCCGGCACTTCGATGGCACTACCACCAACAACTAAAACTCCACCTTCAATTGGAATTAAGCCAGGCCCCGGAGCTCTCTTGTATTGAGTAGCTACAGCAAAAGCACCAGATTGGTTGTTTTTGCTTTTCCTATCGGCATAAGGGATACCTGTTTTGCTAGAACTGTTTCCTCCTTTTGAGCTACAGCTCGTAAGTAGGGCAGCTAATGACAAACAAGTAAAAGAATATAGTAACAGTTTTTTCATATAGTTCGTTGGGAAAATCGTCCCTATAGGGATTCAACCGATAAAATTAAACAATTTTAAATGAATATATAAATAATGTGGTAATAAAATATCGATTATATTTTTGAGTGATAACGTATTATTTTAAAGCGTATTGTGTCTGTTTGGTTTTTAAGTGAAATTAACGCTAAATAATTAATATTCAGGTTAATTGGATTTTTCATTAGGTTGTGAATATTTGTCATAAAGGTCTTTATTAAATCTTCACGAAACAATATGCGAACTTATATCGAATAATAGCTTCTATGATTGATCTTTACAGTCAACTAAAAATGGAGTTGTTTTTTTTTGATTATTATATTAACTTTAGATCAAATAAGTTTAAAATCAAATTTTTATGAAAAAACGCTCTCAACTCTTTTCTGTATCCTTATTGTATTTATTATTTGCAACTACCAAAATTGCTTATGCTCAACATGAGTTTGTGATAGACAGCAATTCAAATGGGAAAATTAACTTTGTTTCAATAAAAAAAAGTTCTATTAAAAAGCAAATTGATTCAAAAGAATTACTTAGAACTATCCTTCAGACAAATAAGGAAACTGATTTTTATTTATATAAAGTTGAGAAGGACGATATTGGTATGATTCATGAGAAATATCAGCAAACATTTAAGGGAATAAAGGTTGAATTTAAGGAGTATATTATTCATAGAGACAAAGAAAATAATGTAATTTCACTAAATGGTGATTTCGAAAAAATCCCATTAAGTTTTGATATTGAAAAGAAAAATATTTTTACTAATATTTTAAACAAGTATACACGTGAAAAAAAAATCAAAAACTTTACAATCAAAGATTTACCTCAAGAAAAATATTTTGATCCTCAGCAAAAAAAGATATATTCAACAACTAACTATGAAACTGTAATTCTTATAAAAGAAGGTAAACCTCACTTAGTATACAAATTTTGGCTTCTAACTGAAAATATGCAAGGAGATAATATACTTTATGTTGATTGTATAGCGGGAAACGAAATTTTTAAACAACCTTTGGTTTTAGACAATAATGCACCTGGCTCTGCAGCTACAATATATTCTAACAATCAAAACATTATTAGTGATTCAAATAATGGAACATTTAGGTTGAGAGAAACTTTAAGAAACGGATCAACTTCTATAACTACACTTGATTACCAAAGAGCTCCTGCCTATTTTAATAGTGACCTTCAGAGTAATATACCAAACGCAGTAGATTTCATTGATAATGATAATAATTGGTCGACAGCGGAGCATAATAATACGAATAGAGATAATGCAGCCCTAGATGTTCACTGGGCAACAGAGATAACTGTTGATTATTTTAAAAATGTTCATAATAGAAATAGTTATGATGGAAATGGCGGTACTATTACAAATTATGTCCATGTGAGAACTAGAAATCCCAATAATATTAGTCAGATAATTGACATGGATAACGCTTTCTGGAGTAGTACTTACAATTCTATGTTTTACGGCGATGGTTCTTCCTTTGGCCCTACAGTTAGTTTAGATGTCATTGGACATGAAATCGGCCATGGAGTATGCTTTAAATCAATAGGAAATGGAACGGGACTAGCTTATGAAAAGGAATCTGGAGCGTTAAATGAAAGTTTATCTGATATTTGGGGTGCTTGCATAGAGCATTGGGGAATAACTGGAAAACAAACATGGTTATTAGGAGAAGACGTTGTTGGCTTTGCTGCATTTAGATCTATGAGTAACCCAAAAACCTACTCTCAGCCCACTACTTATGGCGCTACTTCTAATTTTTGGTATAATGTATCTAGTTGCACCCCAGATAATAGTAATGATAAATGTGGTGTACATACTAATAGTGGGGTTGGCAATTATTGGTTTTATCTTTTGTCAGAAGGGGGCTCTGGAACTAATGATATTTCATCTAACTTCAACGTGACTGGGATTGGAATAAGTGATGCTTCCAAAATTGTTTACAGAGCCGAAGTAAATTATTTAACCTCTACTTCTGGCTACCAAAGTATGAGAATAGCAACAATTCAGGCTGCAATTGATCTATTTGGAAGTGGCTCTTGTCAAGAAGTGAATACAACAAATGCATGGTACGCAGTAGGAGTTGGAGCTAATTATGATGGTAATGTAAAATACCCAATTACCGGGCCATTGCAGGTTTGTACTTCTGCAGCATATAGTATTTCCAATTTACCAAGTGGAGCTACCGTTTCTTGGTCATCTCCAAATCCAGATATCGCATCATTAACATCGAGTGGCAATAGTGCTACGTTGACTAAGATAAGACCTGGCCAGCTCAATTTAATTGCAAATATTAACACTGCTTGTGGTAGTTTTTCGGTAAGTAAAAATATTCAGTCAGGTCCAGATGAAATTCCGATAGGTGGGTTAATTACTAATGCCAGTTATGGTCCTGGGCAAAGTGTAACAGTTGCTGCTGGCGGTAATTATGTGAATGCGAGTAATTATACTTGGACAGTTTATGGAGGTACAATCGTATCAGGGCAAGGAACATCCACAATTACTTTTACAACCAATCAAAACCAGTCGACTGTGCCGCTATATTTGGATATAAACTTGATAATAACTACTCCAGACTGCGGCGATGCATTAGGAGAAGCGCATGCTTTTGTTACTAGTGATGGACCCCCTAGTCCAGAGCGATTCGCAATATTCCCAAACCCTGCAAGTTCTGATTTAACAATAAATCAGGTGTATAATATAAAATCTAACACAAAAAATGCAAAATCTGAATCTATTTCTGGGACTTATGAAGTTAAGCTTTATAACTCAAGTGGAAGGATTTTACATGGACAGAAGTCACTCAATGGAGAGGGAATAGGGTTTAATGTTCAGCATATTGAAAATGGAACTTATTTTCTGCACATCATTCAAGGTAAAGAAGTTATCAAAAAACAAATAATTATTAATCACTAACTGTTTGATTAATTATGGTTTACGTTTTTTGTAGTCACACCCGTATGTAAAAATCGTAGGTTTAATTAGTAAATAATCATAGAATTCGTAATTTGGTGAAATATAAGTTTTGGTTTTGCGTTACAGAATATATTCTCCAGTTATTGCTAAATATCAAAATCTAAAATTACGTACCTTTAAAGGATGAATTTCAAGTACATCAGTAAACTTGCTTTTTCTGCACTCTCAATGGCCTTGGTGTTTGGTAAAACAAATGCTCAGGTAACCATAGGCAATACCCAAACAAATGGTAGCGAGGCAAACAATATTGTAACAGCAGTCCCATTTCTGCTCATTACACCCGATGCCCGTGCCGGTGCAATGGGTGATGCTGGCGTGGCCGTTGCTGGTGATGTAAATTCAGCCAGTATTAATGCTTCTAAACTTGCATTTTTAGATAAACCTTACGGATTTTCAGTTTCTTATAGCCCATGGTTAAAAAGTTTAGTACCTGATATTAATCTGGCTTATTTAAGTGGCTTTTATAAATTGGATGACCGTAATACTATTGGTGCCTCATTAAGGTATTTTTCTTTAGGCTCTATTCAGCTTACCGATATCAATCAACAGGATCTGGGAATTTCCAATCCAAATGAATTGGCTTTTGATGTTTCTTTTGCCCGTAATTTTGGTGAGGAATTTTCATTGGGAACCTCATTAAGATATATTTATTCAAATTTAGCTTCAGGTCAATTTTCATCATCAGGGCAGGTTCATAGCGGAAATGCAGTAGCTGTTGATGTGTCGGGATTATACAAAACAACAACTACAATGTTTGGCAGGCAGACTGTTCTTTCTGCTGGCGCTAATATTTCCAACATTGGAACAAAAATGAGCTATTCTGATGGAGGAGAAAATTTCTTTTTACCTACAAATTTTAAAATAGGAGGCGCGTCTACAATTACTGTAGATGATTTCAGCACCATAACTTTTGCCCTTGATTTTAATAAGTTGCTGGTGCCAACGCAGCCGATATACGATTCGAACAATAATATTGTGAGCGGAAAAAATCCTAACCGTTCAGTACCCGCCGGAATTTTTGGTTCATTTAGTGATGCCCCGGGCGGTTTTAGTGAAGAATTAAAGGAAGTAGGAATTTCAACAGGCTTAGAGTACTGGTATAACCAACAGTTTGCAGTTAGAGCAGGTTACAACTATCAGAGCCCAATGAAAGGCGATAGCCGCTACTTTACCTTGGGTCTTGGATTAAAATACAATGTTTTTAATATAGATTTCTCTTATTTAATTGCAAATGCACAAACAAGTCCACTTGCAAATACCTTACGTTTTGGTCTATTGTTTAACTTTGGCGACAAAAAGATTGTTAAAAAGTAATTTTAAGCTATCAGTTTATAATTAACCGATTAATGAGTTTAAACAATTAACCTAAATACCCATGAAAATTAGAGTAGGTTTCGGATTCGATGTACATCAATTAAAAGATCAGCATCCTTTTGTTGTTGGCGGAGTTACATTAGACCATCATAAGGGTGCTTTTGGACATTCGGATGCCGATGTTTTGCTTCACGCCATCTGCGATGCGCTTTTAGGGGCAGCCAACCTTCGCGATATTGGTTTCCATTTCAAGAATACAGATGATAGGTGGAAAGGCATCAGTAGCCTCATTTTATTGAAGGAAACGGTTAAATTGCTGGCCGAAAAAGGATGGCAAATTGGCAATATAGATGCGATGCTTTGTTTGGAAGCGCCAAAAATTAACCCTCATATTCCTGCTATGCAGCAAAATATTGCTGAAGCCATTGGAATTTCTACCGAAGATATTTCAATAAAAGCCACTACCAACGAGCAAATGGGATTTATCGGCAGGGAAGAAGGTGTTGTTTCTTATGCCGTTTGCCTGATAGAAAAACCTTAATTCATATTAGAATTTTCGGGCAGTTAAGTAAGAAATCGGTAAGCCTATGCAAAAAATCAGAATTACCACATTTAAAATCGCCCGTTCGTAATGAAATGGTGCAGCTGGTATTTTGGTTAACGGAACGATCAATAGGGTCATGATGGTCCAAACAATAATGCCATAAATTATTCCTGACAGGATTATATGCTTGCGTAGTATTGCCGTTTTCATAGTAGCTATTGTAAAAATTAAGGTGAAGCAAAAAGCAATAAAGTAGTGGAATGCTAAACCTACAAGGGCTGTTTTAATACCTCCGGCAAAAGCAGTTGGACCCATAATAGCGCTGGAGATATATTGAAATACCCCCATAAAATTCATCTTTCCTAAAAATATAACTGCTGCCAATCCATCTAATGTTCCGGCAATAAGTGCAATCAATAAAACCTGTTTAAAGGAAAATGGAGTTTGGTTAGATTTTTCCATAAACAATAATAATGTTTTTTTAAATAGCTTGTTATTAATTGTTTATGTTTTTTTTTTAGTGCGATATAATATGTAAATTTTGATCGGAAACTGTCACATTGAGCTTGTCGAAATGCTTTACAGTGCATTTTAGCCAGCCCTTCGACAGGCTCAGGGTGACATCCATTGTTTATAATATAATCTCCAGGACAAGCATTATGCCAATTGCTCTTTAACATTTCCTGTCCGCTTTAGTGTTCCCCAGGTTTCGAGTTCACCTTTTATAGCTTTTCTGAACGAACGGAATAGTACAATATACATTAATTGTCTCCAGAAAAACCGCTGTGGAAATATGTAAAGTAAATTCGTGTATTTTTCTTTTTCCATGCGGAAGGCGATTGCAGCAAAGATCATATCTACAATGATAAAAATAATGTAATAGAAAAGTACCTGGCCAAAACCGTTATGCAGGCTTAAAATTCCTGAAAATCCGGTTAGGGTTAAATTATTTATAGCACTTAACGAAAATAGACCACTAATTAACGAGATGAACATAAAAAGATCAGCAAGTGGTGAAAATAGCGGCAAAATGATCTGATAGATCAAAATATTTGGCATTCCTACCATCCCAAAATAACCGTATTTCTTGTTTAGCAGTGTTTTTCTGTTTTTCCAGAAACTCTGCATTACGCCGAAACTCCAGCGGAAACGTTGTTTAAGCAACATATTCACTGTTTCTGGTGCTTCGGTGTAAGCAATTGCAGTATCACAGTTTTTTACGCGGTAACCTGCTTTCAAAATACGCATGGTTAAATCGCAATCTTCGGCAAGTGTATCAATGGTAAACCCGCCAACTTCTAAAATTACATTTTTTCTAAAAGCACCTATTGCTCCAGGTACAACAGTAATTGTATTTAATAAGTCGAAAGCACGCCTATCCATATTCTGTGCGGTGATATATTCAATAGACTGCCATTTGGTAATAATATTGTTGGCATTCCCAACTTTCACAGTGCCAGCTACTGCTGCAATTTGGTCACTATAAAAATAACGCATCAGTTCGGTAACTGCATCATCTTTTAGCTGTGTATCTGCATCTATACAGACCACAAATTCAGAAGTTGCTTTTGAGATACCATAATTTAATGCAGATGCTTTGCCTCCATTTGCTTTGCGGAAAACCTTTACCTGTGGATGGTTGCCAAAATGTTCATTAATGATTTCGAAGGTTTTATCTTTCGAACCATCATCCACAAAAATCAGTTCAAAATTTGGGTAGGTGGTTTTTAAAAGACTATTGATGGTTTGTACAGCAGTAACCTCTTCGTTATAGGCTGGAATGATAATACTCACTTTTTCTGAAGGATTTACTATCAATTTGCTGACATTCTGTTTCGCTCTTTTTCGCTGTCTGATGGCTAAATAGGCGATAAATATGGTCCTTAAAATAGCAAGTACAATT
Source organism: Pedobacter sp. R-06 (assembly GCF_049913135.1). Classification (NCBI taxonomy): domain Bacteria; kingdom Pseudomonadati; phylum Bacteroidota; class Sphingobacteriia; order Sphingobacteriales; family Sphingobacteriaceae; genus Pedobacter; species Pedobacter sp. R-06. The sequence continues at coordinate 6,308,510 of NZ_CP183977.1, forward strand.
GCTACAGAAAATACGATGTTTAAAATCATGTTTCCGTAGTAAAAGAAATTGATGAAAAAGTAATCACCAGAACCTGAAAAACCACTGTTTGCAGTAGACTTAACGGCAGGCATCAGTTCTGATCTTTTTTTGCCCATTAAATCGCCAACTGTTGTAAAGGTATATCCTTTAGCTTTGAAAAATTTTATAATCCGGGGTAAAGCAGCCACGGTAGCTTCACGATTGCCGCCAGCATCATGCAACAAAAGGATATTGCCATTGTCTTGCTGTTTTACCACTTCGTTAAAAATTTGGTCAGCAGTTTTTCCCGGTTCCCAATCTTCAGGGTCGATATATTCCCCGATATTGATGTAATTTTCTTTACGGCTTTGTGCAACAGGTAGAATTTCAGAAATATTTTGGGGTTCGGCATCTGCATTAAATGGTGCACGGAACAAGATTGTGCTGTGGCCAGTAACGGCTTCTATTAAGCGACGGGTAGCATTTAGCTCGAATTTTACCCGTCGTGGCCCAATGGCCGACATATCAGGATGGAAGAAAGTATGGTTTCCAATTTCATAACCATCATTATATTCCTGTCTTAACAGTTCCATGTTCTGTTCAGCCATAATCCCAACCACAAAGAAACAGCCAGGTACTTTTTCCTGCCTTAAAATATTTAATACTTGTGGTGTGTAAACCGGATCGGGCCCATCATCAAAGGTTAAGGCGATTTTCTTATCGGCCTCTCCAAACCTTTTAATTACATATTGCTCTGGAAGCCTGATATACTTTTGATCGGCAATAGAAAAGTTATCTTTATTTAAAGTGAACTTTACACTACCAGGTGTAGGGGTAGAAATCAGGTCTAGAATTTCACCATCGCCTAAATAGGAGATTCCCCCCATATTTAATGAAGCAATTTTGCGTAAATCGAAGGGTTTTTTCTTCAATGTATCCAAACTAAGGTCATTAGAAATAAACGACCATAAGCGTTTGTCTTCCGAGCCTAAACGCCATAAGGCTACACCAGCAATATCCCAATCATCAGCCTTGCGGATTAAATTAAAATAAGTTGCGGCATCAGTAAAGTAAACTTCATGTTTAATTCCACTGCCATCATTGTAAGTGTAGTTTAAATTGGCTGAAGCAGGGTTGTAGTTTATTTTACTTTTATAATTAACAGCCATGGTCATAGCCTGCTCGTACGTAACCGGTTGGCCAATGCTATTTTTGGGCCAATCGTAACCGTAGCAAGCCAAGGCAAGGATTACTTTGCTGGCATCAACTTTACTGCAAATATCATCAAGCTTTTCTTCTACCCATTCCTGATGGGAAATATCGCCTGCATTACTTTGTTCGGTATGCTGATCATAAGCCATTAATACGAGGTAATCATTATATTTTTGAAGGATTTCTGGCTTATAATCGTCGTTTTCGGGTGAAATATCCTGAGAAACAATCAGTTTTTCGGCGTGAAACTGAGTGTATAGATTTTTCATAAAAGCGTTAAAACCATCGCTATTTTGGAGGTTGAGTTCTTCAAAATCTATGTTTATTCCACTATAACCGTATTTTTTGGTAATCGCTATGAGATCGTAGATCAATTTTTGTTGAGCAGATTCATCGTTTAATAACCTTCTTACTGCTGCACCATCCCAATGATCTTTATTGTAATTTGAAACCACCGCAATAGCCGATTTTTTACCGGTATGTATTACTTTTAAGGCCGCAGTATCTACTTTATCTACAATAGAATCACCATTTAAAAAGAACGATTCTGTAGCCACCATATCCAAATGGCTGATGTTGCGTTTTAAATCTGATATTGATGATTCTTTACTTGCTGCCCAGCTTACGTAAAAGGCCATGTTGATACGCTTACTATTACCGCGATGGCTTAAAATGCGGTATTCACGATCTCTTTTAATCTTTTGCAGCTTAGATTTTTCGATGGTGAAATCCTTATACTGTTGCGATTTTTTTAACTTCTCTAATTGTTTTTGTGTTAATGGTGTATTTGTGTTGATAAAAGGCAAATTAGGTGCCTGTACTGAAGACAGCGTGTACACCACGCAGATGATTGCGATAATGAAGACTAAAAAAAACGTACGGCTTACCCATGTAAATGTATGCCAGCGTCTTTTGGTCTCAGTTTGAAATATTTGTTTTCCGGACATTTTTCTTTTCTGATTTAATAACCAAATGTCACTAACGAATATGAAGATTGGATGAATGATTGATAATTAAGCGCCGTGAGATTAGATCGTTAGTTCTTCACTAATATACTATTTATCAGAGGAATAAATGTCCTTTCCAAATTTTTCATCATTCAGGAATTAAGGTTTTCTAACGTAAATTAAAGCGCAAAAGAGGAAAACAAAAAAGCATTGTCATCCTGAGCCTGTAGAAGGACAAATATTTTTTGTTTTCGACTAATTAAAGGTCTTCGACATGCTCAAACTGGCAACACTTATCCTTACTTAATGACATTGGGATTGTCCTGAAATATAAAGCCACAAAAAAGCCGACAAATTTTACAAAAAATGCCGGCTCAAAAATATAATTTATTTAAACCTTTTTACTCCTCTAAATAACCGAACCTACCTTGGTTGTAATCTTCTATAGCCTGATGGATTTCGGCTTCATTATTCATTAAAAACGGACCATATTGAACAATTGGCTCATCTATTGGTTCTCCACTTAAAACCAAAACCACACTGTTTTCTAGGGCTTCGACCTTAATCTCTTCACCTTTGTTTTTGAAGTGGATAAAATCATCTACGGATGCAGTTTCGGACCCATTAATTTTGATCGAACCTTCAATCACCATAAATCCAGTGTTAAAATGATCAGGAAAGTTAAAAGTAGCTTCACCACCTTTATTTAGCCTGGCATTATAGAGTTCTATGGGGGTAAAGGTATCTGCATTGCCTTTTATGCCTCGATAATTGCCTGCTATAATTTCGATTTTTCCACCATTTTCAGGAAGATCAAAATGAGCCATATCAGCCTGTTTAATTGCCTGATACCTTGGTTTACCCATTTTATCCTTGGCTGGTAGGTTAATCCAAAGCTGGACCATTTGAAAAGGACCTCCAGCTAAGCTGTAGTTCGTTTCATGGTATTCTTTATGTAGTATACCACTTGCAGCGGTCATCCATTGTACATCGCCCGGGTAGATCACCCCACTGTTTCCAGAGCTATCGTGATGGGCAACCGCACCATGGTAGGCAATAGTTACCGTTTCAAAGCCTCGATGTGGATGTACACCAACGCCTCTTGGTTCTTTCCTGGCAGAAAATTCGATCTTTGAGCCATAATCCATTAAGAAAAACGGACTCATGTTGATTTTATATCCACTTGGAAAAAAATTGTGTACCCTAAAGCCATCACCAACCATATGTGGCGCTGGCGCTTTTAGTACTTTTTCTATTTGTTTTGTTTCCATGATTGGAACCTTTCTGTTATGCGTTTAGTGTTTGGCGGATAATCCACGTTTATCGCCAAACACCTATCACTTATACACTTTTTACAAACTGTAATTCGCCTAAAATGCGAACTTCTTCACTTACCATTACGCCACCGGTTTCTAATGCAGCGTTCCAGGTTAAACCGAATTCGGAACGGTTAATTTTTCCACTTAAAGTAAATCCTGCTTTGGTATTTCCCCATGGATCGGTAGCAATACCACCAAATTCTGCAGTTAATTTTACAGGCTTGGTTTCGCCTTTAATGGTTAAGTCGCCCTTAACGATATAATCGCTGCCATCTTTTTCTACTGAATTGGATTTAAATTCGATGTGTGCAAATTTTTCAGCATCGAAAAAATCGCCACTTTTTAAATGGTTATCGCGGTCGGTATTTCCGGTATCGATCGAACCGATATCGCCTTTGAAAGAAATTTCTGCATTTTCAAATTCGTCACCTTCAGATGATAACTCTGCTGAGAAAGATTTTAAACTACCAGTTACAGTAGTAATCATTAAGTGTTTTACTTTAAATTGTAATTCGCTGTGGGTTGGATCTAATGTCCATTTTGTAGTTGCCATATCTTTTGTTTTTTGAGATGTTTAATATTTACAACACAAAAGTACAGCGCAGGTTTTTACTACAGATTGATGTATGGTAAGTAATGACAGATGAAATGATTGAGTTATTGAATGAGAGATTGATCGAATGTTGTAAGGTTGAAAAGTTCAAAGATCAGATTTGACTAAGCCATTCACTCATTCAATCTATGGTCTGAAATGTTTATTGGCCAATTCCTTTCTCACACGGCTTAGCGATTCAGGGGTAATGCCCAGATAAGAGGCGATCATCCATTGGGGTACGCGGAGGGTAAGGTTAGGGTAAAGTTTTATAAAATCGAGGTATCTTTCTTCGGCCGTAGCACTTAACAACATATTAATTCTTTTCTGCATAAAGCGGATCGAATTGTTGAGTAGTTTAATTTGCATGGGTTGCAAACATGGTACTTGCCTGGCTGCTTCTTCCATGAAATTGTTGGGCATTAACACGGCTTCGGTTGCTTCGATGGCATCGATAAAAAATATTGACGGCTCATTATTCATATTGTTGCGATCAGAAACCAACCAGTTTTCGGGGGCGAACTGAAGGATATGTTCTTTGCCTTTCGCATCAATTGAGTACGCGCGTAATAGGCCTTTGCCTACAAAATATCCGTGTTTAAAATTATCGCCAGTATATTGAACTATTTCGTTTTTCTCGAATTTTTTAACCTTTAAAACAGATGATATGCTTTCGAACTGCTCATCAGTTATCTCTATTTTTTCCTGTAAGTATTTTTGGAACTGATGAATCATAAAGGTGGGATGTTATTTTTTTACGGGCTTAATATCGGAAAAATCTACACCACATTTACAATTACCCCCACATCCATCTTTTTTTACCTGTAAAGATTTAAAAACCAAACGGCCAACATATACCAATGCTACCGCAAAAAGTAAAAAGACTAAAATCGTTTGAATATCCATACTACAAATATAAAGGGTTTTAGGGGGAAGGTGTTCAGATGAATGTAAATTATTGACGTACGGTTTTACCACAGAGGAAACCGAGTTTTTTTACCGAGAATAGGTGAATTATTATTCCTTTCGCTATAATTCATGTATCCACGAACTTTTTGTTTTGCCACAGAACACACTAAAGGATCATATCTGTGTGTTCCTCTATGTCTTATTCTTTGTGATCTCTGTGGTTAGTCTTCGCGAGCTTTGCGGTTAAAAAAAGTTATTCTTCCATAAAACCTACAGTACCACCAACCCAATCGAAATCGGCGTTGTAGCGTACACCAATCATTTTTCCCTTGCTTAATCTTGCCAAATTAATGCAAAGCTGAGGCTCACCGCCATCGGGCCATAGGTACATCATCCTTATTTCTGCTTTTACACCACCATCAGGTGCCAGTACTGCTGGCTCGTAATTTACTTTCCTTTGTAAAATCCAGTTTTCGGGATCTTTTATACTGGTAATGTCCGTTTCGCTTACATCGATAATTACGCCCATCCCTGCGAAAGAGAATAATGGCTTAAGTACGTAGTTTTCTAAATCTTCAGGGATAATTTTTACCTCGTTTAAAAAACGTGTATCGGGTACAAATTCGCTTTTTAGAAATGGCATGGTGTATTTGCTGATGCGGTAAAACCAGTTGGGATGTGTTACCCATTCCACATCAAGTTCTTCACGCGGATCGAAACTGTTTTTGAAAATCTCGGTATTATTGGCTACTTCGTCAAATATCAGGCGGTTATAAATTCTTTTAAGCTGGATCTGTTTGCCATTTTCCTCATAAAATAATTGTTTACCTACTTTTTTAATGTCTTCCAGTGCCAAAATTTTAATACCCAACATTTTTTGGGTAACCAAAAAATCGATGGCCGTTTTTTGGTTAGGCGCATCTACATCCATCAGTGCTACTTCTTCAGGTTGATGGGTACCAATAATCACTTCTTTAAGCAGCCTGATGTAATTTTCTTCATTAAAACCATTTAAGAAATAATTAACCGAATGATCTATTTCAAAACTCGCTTGAAAAGTTTTGGCTAAATGATGCTGAAAACCGTATAGAGAAGGGAAGCCCTGCATTTCGATGAGCATGGGAGTAAGTTCTCCGGCTTCATTTTTACAGATACCAAAATCAAAAGTTAAAAAATGAGGTTGCTCATTTTCATTGGGCACATTCCAGTCTGAAGGGATTGCCTTTTGAGTAAGCGTTTTAAAATTGGGTTGTTTAATCAGGTTTATAATTTCTTCTCCTGCTGCAATCAATTTTTCTTTCAGTGCTTTCGGAATAAATACTGGTGTTTCTGCAACCCTGAAAGGAATTGGAGGGTAGCCATTTTGCAATTGAGTAAGGAAGCTTTTGTACTTCTCATCCGTAAATTGCCGATTGTATTTTTGGCGTTGAGCAGGTATCATAAGTTATATAGTTTTCGTCATTGTGCTACACTTCCTGCAAATTCCCAATTGCTTTTTGTAAGAAATTAGGTAAAATAACACTTTGTGTAAGCACAATTCTTGCCGGATCGTCTAAACTGTTTAACATATCCAGGTATTTTTGTTCCCCGTGCATATCAACTATTGCTTTTTTCTTTTCCTCCTGAAGCAAATACATTTTCATGCCTACCGGATCGGCTTCTGGATGAAACTGAGTACCGATGATTTCATCCGAAAAACGGATCGACATCATACAGCGTTCTAAATCGACATGTTTACGTTCTTTTTCGATGGCTAATAATTTGGCGCCTTTTTTCTCAAAAGCAGCAAAATCTGGCTCGATCACTTGCCAGTCTCTGCTGTCGACCGAAAAGAACGGGTTGGTGATGCCATTAAAAATCTCGTCTTTTTCTCCATCTTCAGTTAAGGTAATCGGGAAAATGCCAAAAGCATTCGACCGTCTTTCGGTTACGTTGCCCAATCCATATTTTCTACAAGCCAATTGGAAGGAATGACAGATCAAAAAAGCATACTTTTTTCGTTCGTCGTTTTTATGGTTAAAAGCTTCTATCTGATCTAAGAGATTAAAGAAATCATTTTCCCATTGTTCGCCCTTACTTTCGATCGGACTACCTGGGCCACCACTAGAAATATAAGCATCATAACCGATGCCTGGTATTTCTCCTTTTTGCCTTAAATCAAATATATCAAAGGTTAAATCGATATTGTTATCGTTTTTAAAACGGGATAAAATTTCCTGAATTCCCCGCATACCCTGATTAGGTGCGCCGTTATTCATGTCAATAACGGCCACCTTTAAGCTACTTTTATCCATTATAAAATTACTTTGCGCCTATAAGTGTTTGAGTAGTAATGTAATCTACCACCGCCTCAAAGTTACCAGTTTGTTGGTAAACTGCCAACTGCCGGTCTGCGCCTGTGCCATGCTCCAGTATTTTATGCACATAATTAATATCATCACGACAGCCTAAATCATCCACCACATCATCTACAAAATCCAATAATTCTAAAATAAGGTTGCGACAGTTTACTTCCATTTCTTTTCCAAAATCGATTAGGTTCCCATCAATTCCATAACGCGCAGCACGCCATTTATTTTCATTAATTAGTGCTCTTGAATAGCTGATAAACTCCATATTCTGCAAACGCAGTTTGTACAGCTTGGCGCACAAAGCCTGAAATAATGCGGTAAAAGCCATCGTTTCATCAATCAGCATCGGGCAATCGCAAATGCGGAACTCAACGGTATCGAAAAACGGATGCACACGGATATCCCACCAGATTTTCTTCGCATTATCCATGCAATTGGTTTTGATGAGCAGTTTTACATAATTATCGTAATCCTCAATGCTGTTAAAAATATCAGGAATCCCAGTGCGGGGAAATTTGTCGAAAATTTTTGTACGGAAAGATTTGTAACCCGTGTTCCGCGATTCCCAGAATGGAGAATTCGTAGATAAGGCAAAAACATGCGGTAAAAAATACCTCACCTGATTGGCGATATGAATGGCCAGCTCGCGAGATTGGAAGCCTACGTGTACGTGCAGGCCAAAAATGAGGTTAGAACGGGCGGCTTCCTGCAGTTCGTTCACAATTTCATTATAGCGGGGATGTTCTGTAATTAATTGTTTTTCCCAGTGTGAGAAAGGGTGTGTACCAGCAGCGCCAATCCTTAAGCCTTGTTCTCCGGCGAGTTGCGATACGGTATAACGCAACTGGGAAATTTCTTTTCGTGCCTCGGTGGTGGTTTTGCAAATTCCGGTACCAACTTCTACCACTGCCTGATGCATTTCAGCCTTAACCTGATCTTTATGGATCTTCTGTGCGGCCTCTACAATTTTTTGGTCGTGAGAAGTAAGCTCTCTGGTAACGGGATCAATTACCATGTATTCTTCTTCTATGCCCAGCGTAAACTCGTTCATCCTTGTATTGATTAAAAATTAAATCCCAATTATTTTTTCGCTGCAGCTTTTTTAGGTTTTGCAGGTGTTTTTTCTGTAGCAGTAACTTTCTTCGGCGCGGATGCTTTAGCTGCCTTTGGTGCAGCCTTAGCAATTAACGGTTTACCACCAACTGACGATTTAATGTATTCGCCCCAGGTTAAATTATCTTGTCCGTCTTTTTGTGCTTTTGCCCTTTCAATGGCATAATTGGCTGTGGTTTCTACTACCCAGTCAAAATTTTCCTGACCAACGCTTTTAATATCGGCATCGGGAGCGGGGTTACAGAAATCGATCGCGATAGGCACTCCATCACGCACAGCAAATTCTACCGTATTAAAATCATACCCTAAATATTTGCATAGTTTTAAGGTGTATTCTTCTACAGTTTTAAGCAGTTTTGCATCTGGCGATTTGCCTTCAGTGGCATAACGTAAGTGATGCGGATTACGCGGGTCGTACTGCATAATACGGACATATTTACCACCAATGCAATAACACCTGAAATATTCTTCGAAAATGATTTCTTCCTGCAAAAGCATCACCAATTGTTGTGTGCCACTATGTTTGTCAAAGAAATCTTCTTTATCATGTAGTTTGTAAACATCTCTCCAGCCACCACCATCATAGGGTTTCATATAGGCGGGAAAACCAGTGTATTCGAAAATGGCATCCCAATCTAATGGCATGGTTAAATTAGAGAAAGATTCTCCGGTCGTTCCTGTAGGATGCTCACGAGATGGAATTAAGGCTGTTTTAGGTACGGGTACACCAATCTGTTCAGCCAGCGCATTATTAAAAAACTTCTCGTCGGCACTCCACCAAAATGGGTTGTTAATTACGGCAGTTCCGGTAATGGCAGCATTTTTTAAAGATGCACGGTAGAATGGCACATCTTGCGAAATGCGGTCTATAATTACCGAATAACCAAGCGGTACATTCTGAAATATTTTGTCGATTTTAACCGCTTCAGCAGTGATGCCTTTTTCTGCTTTTTGATTGATTCTTTCGATTACGGCTTCAGGAAAAGAGCGTTCCTGTCCAAATAAAATCCCTATTTTTTTCATCGTTTTAAATTTGTCTTTCAATGGTGATGAAGCGATCATGAGCAGTGTTGCTGGTTGTACTTGTTTGCTCATGATGGTTTCATTGGTAAATTTTAGTTTAAATGTTTAACTGGTTAATCGGTTAATTGTTTGATAATTATATCCTAAATCGACTCGGGACTTAAGAATGCCGACTTTGGACTAAACTAAAGCTGTGCGATATAATCTGGAAACATTTCTCTCCAGATGGGCCAATCGTGATCGGCATTTTGCCTGATATCAAGCCAGTGGTCGATGCCCTTTTTGTTTAAAATATCGGATAAACGCTCATTATCTGGCCTGCACATATCGCGGTCTGTTGTGCCCAAAACAATTTTCATATAATGCAGTTCGGGGTTACTGTTGTTCAGCAGATTGTCTACAGGGTTGTTAAAATAAACATCATCATTATAAAAACCATCCAACTGACCAGAAATATCGAAAGCCCCGCTCATGCTAAACATATGGCTAACCAACCAGGGATGCCGAAAAGCAAAATTAGCAGCATGATAGCCTCCAAAACTACAGCCAGCGGTAATAATTTTACTGTGCCCGGTTTCATGCCTTGCCAGAGGGGCTACCTCTTCCAATAAATACTTGTCGTACCAGATGTGGTTTTTAACCCTGTCGGCAGGATGAATACTTTTGTTGTACCAGCTTAACTTGTCAACGCCATCGGGGCAATAGATTTTAATTTTTCCTTCATTGATAAATCCCTCAACAGAATCTATAAGTTTGAAATCCTTGTTTTCAAAATATCGACCCATGCTTGTCGGGAACAGTAGGATAGGGATACCACCGTGACCAAAGATGAGCATGTCGATTTCGCCACTTAAATTCGGGCTGTACCATTTCTTATGTTCTTCTTTAACCATAATAAAAATTGAATGATTTAAGGTATAAATTAAAATCTACAAAAAGAATTGTTTAAGCAGTAAAATGATGCAAATTAAAGGCGTATTATAAAAATTAACCTATGATAATTAATAGTTTACGGAGATTTGTACCTTTGCACCCTAATTCTGAGGCGATAGCCATGTGATAGGGGATTTTGAATATGATGTACACAACAATTTTATCGGTAAAAGTTAATACCAGCAACTTTAAAATACCCTCAGCTTATTTAAAGCATGAGGTAGAAATAGATATTTATACACCTGAAGGCATTTTGGGGAATGAAAAAATAGAGCTTCTTTTATTAAATGATGGACAGGATGTGGCCAAAATGGATTTTAGCCGGATTTTGGAAGAAGCCCATCATGGCAAAAGGAACCACAGGTTAATTGTTGTGGCGATTAAAGCATCAGAAGACCGCCTTATGGAATATGGTGTAGCGGGTATGCCCGATTTTAAAGGGCGCGGAGCGAAAGCCAGTTTATACGCCGATTTCGTGATCAAAGAACTTCTGCCTTTTGTTAAAAAGAAAATTGCGATGCCGATAACCGGTAAAGTAGGTTTTGCGGGGTTTTCTCTGGGTGGTTTGTCTGCCTTTGATATCGCCTGGAATAATCCTTCTGCTTTTGATGCCATTGGTGTTTTTTCCGGAGCATTTTGGTGGAGAAAAAAAGACCTGAGCGAAGGGTATACTGATGCGGATCGAATTATGCATGCAAAGCTAGAAATTACTTCTACCAAGCCGGATATGAAATTCTGGCTAATGACTGGAACTGAAGATGAGAAAGCTGATCGGAATAAAAATATGATCATCGATTCTATAGATGATACGATTGATGTTGTTAAAATACTCCTGAATAAAGGCTATAAACGGCCGGAAAATGTTTTTTATTACGAAAAAGTTGGTGGTAAACACGATGTTCCAACATGGGAAAGTGTAATGCCGGCTTTTTTAGATTGGGCGTTTGAGGTCTAATAGCTTATATCTTACCCAAAAGCACATTCATTTTTAAACTTAATTTCTTTGCACCGATTTCGTTAAGGTGGTCTGCATCGTAAAAATCCTGGGCATGGAATGAGCTATCCTGTAAAAGATTAAAATACTTGATGGTACTATGCGATGTATTCAGTTTCTTGATGGTAGAAAGTGTAGTATTCAACTGTTTCTTGCTTAAATGCGATACATAAGATTTATAAGCCGGACTGGTAAATAATAGCACCTTAATGTGCTTGTGCTCTGCGAAGGCGATAATTTCATCCAATAAATGCAGGTTAGTTGGGTATTGCAGATTATCTTTCGCAGTATGTCTTGCAGCGGCAGTTGCACCACTTTTGACTAAATCTTTGTGGTTAATAGACTTGTAGCTCGATCCCCAGCCCAGACTACTGCAACTAATATCATTTTCGCCTTTTAAGTAATGATTGTACAATCGACTCAAATTAATATCGAGTTTGTTGCTTAATATTTCAGTACTGTTGAATATTTTATGATCGGTATTGATATCGTAATAAATGCGATAATTTTTTGCCCGCCATGCTTCAGGGCTGTTCTCTAGTCGGCCATAAAACGAAAAGTAATCAACAGGAATAACGATGTATTTTAAATTGGTCCATTGGTCGCTATATTTTTTTAAAATCTCCAGATCATAGTCGAAAGATTGTGAAATATAACTCGCATTAAAGCTTGATTTAATGTACTTGGGGTTAATACCATAATACACATGGGAGCTGCCCATAAATAAAATGTTTACCTCTTTAGCGTGGTGATCGAGATAGCTTTTTTTATACTCGTAATCGTTTGGAATCCTTCTGATCAAAACTTCGAAAAGAACAGCCAAAAGCATAATTGGCAATATAAAAAGGGTGATATATTTAATGAATTTTTTCATGGTTAAAATTGAAAGTAAATGAATTGCTGTTCGGCTCCTGCGAAAAAGAATATCACCAGAACAAGCCCGTAATAAATGCTCCATCTTATTGGTTTTGGCCACGATAAGGCAAATTTGGCAATGGCATATTGCTCCATCCTGCCATTCCATTCTATTAAAAGAAACAAGGCGAGTAACAATAATAGTTTAACTGGCAGTATTTGAGGAATACTGAAAAACGATTCTGAGCCAATGGTTGATATGATATTGAAAGCATGCTGAACAGAATTTGCCCTAAAGAATATCCAGGCGAAAACCGTTAGCCCAAAGGTTAATATAATCGCTGCTAATTCTTTTAAGCTTGGAAGTGTCTTTCCCTGCGCAACGGTATCCAGGTTCGATCGGTTAGTGTTAAAAATAATCGAGGGCATGATGTACAGCGCATTTAATAAGCCCCAGATGATGAATGTCCAGTTGGCCCCGTGCCAAAAACCGCTCACCAGAAAAATGATAAATGTGTTCCGTACTTTTATCCAGGTTCCACCTTTGCTCCCACCTAATGGGATATACAAATAATCTCTGAACCAGGTAGAGAGGGAAATATGCCACCTACGCCAGAATTCGGCAATATCCCTGGAGAAATAGGGGTAGGCAAAGTTTCTTAATAGCTCTATCCCAAATAAACGTGCTGTACCCAGGGCAATGTCTGAATAGCCCGAGAAATCGCCGTAAATCTGAAAGGCAAAAAGAATGGCGCCGAGCAATAAAGTGCTCCCCGAGTATTCTCCGGAATGATTAAAAATCATATTGGCATAATTGGCACATTGATCGGCAATGACGATTTTTTTAAACAAGCCCCATAAAATCTGTCGCAAACCATCAATGGCTTTACTATAATCAAAAGACCTTGCCTTCTTGATCTGTGGAAGCAAATGTGTTGCCCGTTCTATCGGCCCGGCAACCAACAGCGGGAAAAAACTCACAAATAAAGAATAATCAATAAAGTTCTTTTCTGCCGGTATACGGTTCTTATAAATATCGATTACGTACGACAGGCCATGAAAAGTGTAAAATGATATACCAACAGGTAAAATGACTTTTAATGTCCATGGATTTACCTGAAGGCCAAAATTTGCAATAGCATCAGCGAAAGAACCGGCGAAGAAGTTGTAGTATTTAAATACCCCTAAAAAGCCCAGATTGATGGAAATGCTCAGCCAGAACCAAAATTTTTTGGACCTTCCGTTTTTACTTTCCGTCATTTTTAAGCCGGTGAAATAATCCAGTAGGGTGGAAAAAATGAGCAGGAACATAAAACGCCAATCCCAGCAGGCATAAAAGAAATAGCTTGCCCCCAGCAATAATATATTTTGAGATCTTAAACGTTCTTTTCCCAAAACCCAATAAAGTATAAAAACTATGGGCAGAAAAGCAGCAAAGCTAAAAGAGTTGAACAGCATAGCGTTAAGGTTAATACTTCGTTTAAGAATAAAATTAACGCTTTGTGCTGTCCGATTAATATGACAAGTAAATTTGTACGCAGAATTGCTTAAAGGTGTAAAACACCTGTATAGTTATTTCACTGTATTTTATCACTGGTATTTTAAAAAAATACCGGTGTCGAAAATGGTCCACAAACAGCTTTTTTGCCCGCAAGCTTTAAGTGCTGCATTTGCCCAGGTATTGCAGGTTTTGAAAATACTGTAACTTCCGTTTGCTTCGTAAAAGGCATCACCAATATCATAATGGATGTTCGATTTAACATTGATCAAATGTCCGGTTTCGTCTTTTTTGAAACTATTTAAAATATAATCGATCAGTTGTCGGTATTGCGCCTTGCTGATGATAATTTTCTTGCAGCTCGCATCTTCCCATATGTTTCTGTAATAGGTGGTGTGCATGGCAGATGTACTCAGTCCAGAGATTGCCCGTAAGCCGTTACTGAGTTTAAGGTCCGAAAATTCTGGTGTTTCCAGGTAGAATTTTTTATCGCCCCAGCCCATAGCCAGGTATTGATAGGTGCTATCGGCTTCAAGCGTATTTTGGTAACTGATTTCTTTTGTCCAGTTCATTTCTGCACTAACAGCTGGAACGATGATATCGGTGTGTACGCCGTTCGTCATGATGTAGATGGCAACCTCTTTGGGATTTGAAGGGCTGGCATTTATGGTAATGCGTGAGCAACAAAAGGCGATTAGGAAATAAAGCCCAATCAACGCGATAAAAGCAATGCTGCACCTGCCTGCATATTTTAAAAACCTTTTGTTCATTTCAATCCAGTTATTTATGCTTAATACAGCATTTGAGTTTTTGGTAACCCATCAGGCTGCAGATATCGATTTTGTTGATGGCAGTATCGAAAAACACGATTTTTTGCGGCAATAACTTATTTCTACCTTCAATGTATGATAAAAGGACTGTTTGAAACACATATTTATGTTGAAGATTTAGCAAGATCGATCGATTTTTACAGTAATACATTGGGTTTAACACAGTGCCACTACGAGGAAGGACGCAAAATTGCCTTTTTCTGGATTGGAAAACCCCATGAAGCCATGTTAGGGATCTGGGAAAAACCTAAAGACGAAATCGATATCAGGCATTTTGCCTTTCGTTGTGAAGTAGATGATGTACTGCATAAATCAGTTCAATTTCTTGAATCTAAGAACCTTCAGCCTTATAATTTTCTTAAAAGTGGAAATCACGAACCAATGGTTTTTGCCTGGATGCCCGCTTTAGCTATTTATTTTAACGATCCTGATGGGCATGCATTAGAATTTATTGCCATTTTAGAAGGAAAGGCAAGGCCAGAGCTAGGCGTAATTTCTTACGAGGATTGGTTAAGCAAACAGTAAACTTCATTCAGCTAGCTTTGTCAGGGCTTCAGCCGTCGAACCCAAAAAATTGATGTGTTTGCCTTTATTGCTTTCGTAAATAAAACCTTTAATGCTTTTGCTTTGATATGGGCTAAAATCGCCTATAATTGCAAGGCTTACCCGGTAATTTGAAAACTTCTGGAGGATTTCTCCAGCTATTCCGTTTTTCAGATCGAAGAAAGCAGGTGTAATGTTCTGTTCGTGTATAATGATTTTATCAAAACCCTGGTAGTATAGGTTTCCCAATAAGTCTAATCCATCGGCTGCATTATTAATAATTATTTCTTCCGAAAGAACTTCGGCAATATTGGCATTGTTTAAGGTGTGCGATTCAATTTTCATCTGTTGATTTTAATAGGCAGGTAAAAGTAATGATATTCATAATATAAAAATTATGCTTAACTGAATCTAAAACTAAATTTAGTTAAGCTTGTTCAGGATTTTCTAAGAATCCAACGGAAAGGTAAGGGAGTAATAAAAGTGAAAATATAGCATTCGCTTTTCTGTTTAAAATGAGATAATTACAACATTATCATCATATTAAATAGTGATAGATATAGTAGAAAATCCATTTCAAAACACTATCTTTGCGCCAAATTTGAGGCGCATTTTATGCAAAAGATTAGAAATATAGCTATTATAGCACACGTTGACCACGGCAAAACTACTTTGGTTGATAAGATTTTACATTCTTGTTCTATTTTTCGTGACAACGAACAAACAGGAGATTTGATATTGGATAACAACGATTTAGAGCGTGAACGTGGTATCACGATTGTATCTAAAAACGTATCGGTTCAATACAAAGACGTAAAAATTAACATTATTGACACACCTGGTCACGCGGATTTCGGCGGTGAGGTAGAGCGTGTTCTGAAAATGGCAGATGGTGTACTTTTACTTTGCGATGCTTTTGAAGGTGCAATGCCTCAAACGCGTTTCGTAACGCAAAAAGCTCTAGCCCTTGGTTTAAAACCAATTGTGGTAGTAAACAAAGTGGATAAAGAAAACTGTCGCCCAGAAGAGGTTTATGAGCAGATTTTCGAATTGTTCTTTAACCTTGAAGCAACTGAAGATCAATTGGATTTCCCTGTAATTTACGGTTCATCTAAACAAGGATGGATGAGTACCGACTGGAAAGTTCCAACTACTGATATTTTCGCTTTATTAGATGCGGTTGTGGCTAACATTCCACCTGCACCAATTAACGACGGTACTTTACAGATGCAGATCACTTCGTTAGATTATTCATCTTTCGTAGGTCGTATCGCAATCGGTCGTGTACACCGTGGTACAATTAAAGAAAACCAACCGGTTACTTTAATCAAACGCGATGGTAAAATCGTAAAATCAAGAGTAAAAGAACTTTATACTTTCGAAGGTTTAGGTAAAATCCGCACTACAGAAGTAAGTTCAGGTGATATTTGTGCAGTTGTAGGTATTGATGGTTTTGATATTGGCGATACAATCGCTGATTTTGAGGCACCAGAACAATTACCGGTTATCAGCATTGATGAGCCAACGATGAACATGTTGTTTACCATTAACAACTCTCCATTTTTTGGTAAAGAAGGTAAATTAGTAACCTCTCAGCGTATTAAAGAACGTTTGTATAAAGAGATGGAGAAAAACTTAGCATTAAAAGTTGTTGAAACAGCTTCTCCTGATGCTTGGTTGGTTTATGGCCGTGGTATTCTCCATTTATCTGTACTGATCGAAACGATGCGTCGTGAAGGTTATGAGATTCAGGTAGGTCAGCCTCAGGTTATCATTAAAGAAATTGATGGTAAGAAACATGAGCCGATTGAAACTTTAATCGTTGATGTTCCGGGCGAAGTTTCTGGTAAAGTAATCGAATTGGTAACTCAACGTAAAGGCGAGTTGTTAATTATGGAGCCAAAAGGCGATTTACAGCACTTAGAATTCGAAATCCCTGCCCGTGGTATCATTGGTTTACGTAACAACGTTTTAACTGCTACAGCAGGAGAGGCGATTATGGCACACCGTTTCAAAGCTTATGAGCCTTGGAAAGGTACAATCCCTGGTCGTTTAAACGGTGTATTGGTGTCAATGGAAAAAGGACAAACTACTGCTTATTCAATCGATAAGTTACAAGATAGAGGTCGTTTCTTTATCGATCCGGGAACTGATGTTTACGAAGGTCAGATTATGGGTGAGCACATCCGTGATAACGATTTAGTGGTAAACGTGGTAAAAGGTAAAGCATTAACCAACATGCGTGCCTCTGGTACTGATGATAATACCCGTATTGCACCGGCAATTAAATTCTCTTTAGAAGAGGCTATGGAATATATCCAGGCTGATGAGTATATCGAGGTTACACCGCAAAGCATGCGTTTACGTAAAATCTTCTTAACAGAACAAGAACGTAAAGTTAAAGGAAAGCAATTCGCTTAAACCCCTAAATCCCCTAAAGGGGACTTAAAAATATAGATTACTAAAGCCCCGATGTAAATCGGGGCTTTTTTGCGTTTAAATGGTTTGTTGAGTTGACAACTTTAATAATAAATGGACCAGGAAGTTGTCAACTCTAAGAGTTAGCTTCTTAAGAGTGATAAAAATAATTAGGAAAGCAATTTGAATACCTTTTTTAAAGTCAGTCCTTCTTTCCGCTAATCCCCGATGAAGAATCGGGGGATACCGCTGCAATAAGGTTTAGGGGCGTTGGGGCGGTGGTATTAGGTTTCTTCAGTTTTACTTATCTTTCCAAAACAATATAATATCCATGCAAAGCTACCTACAATCCTTTAATATTCTTTCATCGGCAGAAATTGATGTTTTTAAAGCAAACGCTACACCAAGAACATTAAAAAAAGGAGAATTCTTCATCACCGAGAATAAAATATGTAGGGAAGTGGCTTTTATAAAATCGGGGATTCTGCGTTCTTTTTATACATCTGCCAGCGCAGAAGAATATACCTATTGCCTTACCTTTCCGAATCAGTTTATGACAGCTTATTCGTCATTGATTACCGGCAATCCCACCGTTGAGAATATTCAGGCCATGAGCAATGTGGATTTATTGATCATTAAAAAAGAAGTGGTAGATGGTTTGGCCGAGTCAAGTATTAATGGATTGAAACTTTTAAAAACAATAGCCGAACAGCAATATTTACATTTAGAGAAACGGGTTTTTATGTACCAGAAAGATGCTGCCAAAGAACGTTACCTGGAACTTTTTAAAAGTTATCCCGATTACATTAAACGGATTCCGGTGAAATATCTCGCATCTTTTCTGGCTATCACTCCGAGGCATTTAAGCAGATTGCGGAAAGAAATCATTTAAGGACATTTGTCTGCCTATCGAGCGTAAAATCAAAGCTAGTTTTGTGGTTTAAATAAAAATAGCATGAAAAATATTCTTATTATCAATGGCCATCCAAATAAAGACAGTATTAATTTTGCTTTATCAGAAGCTTATTATAACGGTGCAGAAAAGGCAGGGGCAAATGTTTCGGTAATCCATATTGCCGATTTAACATTCAATCCCAATCTGCAGTTTGGCTATCGCCAGCGGATGGTATTGGAACCAGATCTGTTATTCAGTTTGGAAAAAATCAAAGCTGCTGATCATTTGGTTTGGGTACATCCTGTTTGGTGGGGCGGCATGCCTGCCATAATGAAAGGTTTTATCGATCGTTTATTTCTTCCTGGGATTGCCTTTCAATATCGCGAAAATAGTGTTTGGTGGGATAAATTGTTAAAAGGAAAAACAGCAAGGATTATCACTACACTAGACCAGCCATCCTGGTATTATCGATTGTTTTTTGGCCGACCAAGTGTTAACCAGCTAAAGAAAAGTGTACTTCAGTTCTGTGGGGTAGATCCGGTAAAAGTTACTTATGTAGGGATTATCAAAAAATCAACTGAGAAACAGCGTTTAAAATGGCTTTCTGAAGTGTATAAATTAGGCTATCGTTTGCATTAAGTATTTGTAATCCAGTTTAATCATTAATCTGGCGCACCATTTTTTGTCAGTGTATTTTCATAAAACCTATGGGAATAAAAAACTAACAATTATATGGCAATTAATTTTAGGTTCAGCCTTAATTTTGTGTTTTTGCAAGCAAACTAATCATCCCACCTCATGATTAATAAAGGGTTATCCAAAATGGGTATATTTTTATTAAATATGCTCTCTCTTTTGCCGTTATTTATTTTATACAGATTGGCGGATGTTTTTTATGTGTTAATATTTTATGTTTTTGGCTACCGTAGGAAAGTGGTCAGAGAAAATCTGGTTAATGCATTCCCCGAGAAGAATACTCCAGAAATCAATGCCATAGAAAAACGTTTTTATAAATTTTTCTCCTCACTTTTTATCGAAGTGATTAAAATGAAAAGCATTTCTAAAAAGGAATTAAATAAAAGGGTAAAATTTAAAAATACCGATCTGGTAGAAGCTTATCTCAAAAACAACGAAAGTGTGCTTTTCTGTTCATCACATTATGGCAATTATGAATGGGTGTGTATGGCTATTGGCTTAAACTTTTCTGGCAAACATTACCCAATTTATAAACCGTTGAGCAGCGAGGCTTTTGATAAGTGGTTTTTGACCATGAGAAGCAAATTTGGCAATCATATGGTGTCTATGCGTCAAACTTTAAGGGCTATTCAATCGAGTAAAAATAAACCGACCATGTTTACCTTTGGAAGCGATCAGGCACCTTCAAAAGATGAATCGAACTACTGGACGACCTTTTTAAATCAGGAATCTTCTATCCAGTTAGGGGTGGAGAAAATAGCAAGAAAAACAAACCGACCAGTGTTTTACCTCAAAATAAATTATTTAAAAAGAGGGTATTACGAAGTAGATTGTGTGCCGATCTGTTTAAAGCCAGCAGAAACTGCTGAGTTCGAAATCACCGAAATGCATACGCACTTTTTAGAGGATATGATCAAAGAAGCACCAGCTTATTGGTTATGGAGCCACCGCAGATGGAAATATAAACCTGAGCAGAAGATTTCAGAAATCATCAGAAAAGATCAAAATATAATGGATGCCATGGCCTAGGCTAATCCATTTGTCTAAATATGAAATCTAACATTTTCGTGGCATAATTTTTTAAGGTGCTTTTTAAATTAGCACTTTAAATTTCTGGTATGATTAAAAAGGGGATTTCCCATTTGGGAATATTTTTTTTAGGCGTATTATCTCTGCTTCCATTATCTGCTTTATACATTTTGGCCGACGGAGCCTATTTACTACTGTATTTTGTTTTCGGTTATCGGCGTAAAGTTGTTCGGGAAAATTTATTAAATGCGCTTCCTGATAAAACATTAGAAGAAATTTTGGTTATCGAAAAACGCTTTTACCGATACCTGGCTTCGCTGGTCTTCGAGATTATTAAAATGGGCAATATCTCAAAAAAAGAAATCGAAAGGCGTTTCGTATTTAAAAACAAAGCGCAGGTTCAGGAATATTTAGATCGGGGAGAAAGTGTATTAGTCTGTTCAGCACATTATGGAAACTGGGAATGGGGTACCTTAGGTATCGGGCTCAATTTTTCTGCAGATCATTATCCCATTTATAAGCCCTTAACCAATCCGGTTTTCGATACTTGGTTTAAAAAAGTACGAAGCAAATTCGGTAACAAATTAATTGCCATGCGACAAACCATGAGGGCTTTGCAGGCGAGTAAAGATAAACCGAGCATATTTAGTTTTGGGAATGACCAGGCACCCTCAAAAGACGAGTCGCATTATTGGACAAGTTTTATGCATCAGCCCAGTTCTGTCCAGTTAGGGATTGAAAAAATTGCAAAACGTACCAACCAGCCTATCTTTTATTTCAAAATCAATGTGCTTAAACGAGGCTTTTACGAGGTAAATTGTGTGCCCCTTTGTTTAAATCCGGCCGAGACCGCCGAGTTTGAAATTACTGAAATGCACACCCGTTTTTTGGAAGAAATTATCAAGGCAAAGCCCGAGTATTGGTTGTGGAGCCATAAAAGGTGGAAATATAAACCTAAACATCAACTTCTTTTTACCACAAATGAATTTCTTAAGCAGGCATAATTTCCTAAATATTTTATATTTGTTGGGATAACGCCTACCCATGAAAACTTTCAAAAAAATACTCTTAATTCTGATTTATTCATTTTTTTTATCGCTGTTTGCACTATTTCTTTGGAAGCCCTATCTGTTAATTGTGTTAAAAAATAGAACACCTGGTGCCGAAACGTATAAAATTTTCCCGCAGGAAACTTCGCATAAAAGTGATTCTGCCTTTCATTTCATCAGATCGGGCAAGCAACGGAACGATTTAGATACACTTCATGTCCTGGACGGAAACAATCAATCTATTCCCTTGAAGGAGTATTTAAAAAATGGGCAGATCAATGTTTTTATCGTGATCAGGAATGATAGTGTTTTATACGAAAAATATGATAAGGGTTATCGTGATAGCACCTTAGCCACCATATTTTCTGGTGCCAAAAGCATGATTTCCATTATGATCGGGCAAGCATTAAATGAGCATAGCATTAAAAGTTTAAACGATAAAGTAACTCAGTATATTCCGGAATTAAAACCGAATTCCGCCTTTGAGGAGATTACATTAAAAAACCTTTTAGATATGAAATCAGGCCTGGAGTTTCAGGATGCTATAGGTGGAATTGTTAAGGCTTTTTTTTCTGATGAAGCCAAATATTATTATACGGATGATATGAAAGCCCAACTGATGAAAGTTAAACTGGTAAATAAACCCGGTACGGTTTGGAAGTACAAAAGTATCGATCCGATTTTATTGGGTTGGGTTTTGCAAAAGGCAACGGGTAAATCGGTGGCTCAATATTTCGAAGCCAATGTATGGAAAAAGATGGGAACACAGTATAACGCAACCTGGGGATTGGATCAGCTTAACGGTTTAACAAATACCGCGAGCCGTTTTCAGGTAACTGCTATTGATCTCGCTAAAATTGGCCGGTTGTATTTAAATAAAGGCAAATACAACGGCAAACAGATCGTTCCAGAAAGCTGGGTAAATCAATCGATAAATATCGGTACCGAAAAACCTGCATCGGCAAAAGGCTGGCAAAAATCAGCCCATCACTACCTTTGGTGGATTCCGCAGGAAGGAGATAACGGTGATTATGCTGCAGAAGGCATGCTTGGCCAAAGGTTGTACATTGATCCAAAAACGAATACCATTATTGTGCAGTTTGCCGATCATGGTGCTGGGAATTATCCTTACCGGAAAATCAGCAGGTATTTGAGTGGCTTGCCGTTTAAGTACCCTGGGTCTTAACGGCAAAGTTCGCTAAGAAACGGGTGCAAAGGGCACAGTGCAATGCACGACTTTGTATTCTTCGCGGAAAATTTCGTACCCTTTGTGGTTAAATTTTTAAATAGTACATTGCCTCTACATGGAAAATAACGATGTAAGAATTTCAAAAAAGAAGCCGATTTTTCCGGTAACGCCTGCTTTACAGAAATATTTACGCACTTATCAACGCGAAGCGAAATTGCCCATCGGTTATAATGATTTAATGCAGTTTAACGAGGCTTTCCCTTTAATGGATAAGTTTGGTAAAGACTCGCTCTGGGAAGGGCCGATTTATGCGCAGGATTTAATTGAAACCCTGCATGATGGTTTAAAGGAAATTTATGCGAACCTAAAAGCATCGGGCAATCTACGGATTGTGGAACATAAATACATCGATAAAATTGAATATTGTACTTTCGGAAATACCCATCCATTTCGTATCCGCATTGTAAACCGTTTAAATGATGTTTACGATTATTTCTACATCAAAAAAGCTGATGCTTCGCGTATTTATGGCTTGGAAATGGAAGAAATCCTTTCGCCAAATCAGGTGAATTACCTGGTTGATGGCAATACTTTAGTGGAAGAACATATTGCAGGGATTCCAGGTGATGTTTTTACAAAAGGGCAGTTATATACACCTGAGTTTAATCCGACCAGGATAGCAAAAGAATTTGTAAAGTTTAACGAACGTTGTTTAATTATGCTTTTAGGTGATATGCGGGCTTATAATTTTGTAGTACAGATAACACCCGATTTTGATGATATTCAGTTCCGTATCCGTGCAATAGATTTCGACCAGCAGTTTTACGAAGGGAACTTAAAGGTTTATCTGCCCCAGTTTTTTAAAGAGAATCTGCCTTATGTTAAAATGAGCATGGAGCAATTAACTGAGAAAACCGTACTGCAATACCAACAGGAAGAGCGATCGTCTATTGTGCACCGTGTAAGGAGCGAAAGGCACCGATTAACTGATCTCCGCGATGTTTCGAACAAAGAAGAACTCACCACACCTGAAAACATCGCGCTGCTAAAACAGAGTATGAGCGATTATTTTAAGGATGCAAATTATTTACGCTGTAAAACCATGACCGACATTATTGAATTGAACATCAAAAATATTATTAGACAGGTTAAATTGTAAAGTGCTGTGGAGTTAGATGTTAGCGTGGTGTTGGATGTTACCATCCGACACTGAAAAGGATTAAACAAGGTAATTCTATTTTATTGAGAATAACGCTCCGTCAGATGGTAGCATCTGACGGCAACAAATAAATAAAAACGGCTGACAATTGCCAACCGTTTTTGAGTGAATCTAGAAAGAGCGTCCAAAGTTTTTAAGCATGCTGCCCTTCGTGAACACCTTCTGCAAATTCTTCTACAATTTTATCGTTAAAAGCAGGCAGATCTTTTGGTGTACGGCTGGTAACCAAGCCCTGGTCTACCACCACTTCCTCATCCGACCATAGTGCGCCTGCGTTGATCAAGTCCTGTGAAATGTTTTTTACTGAGGTCATTTTTCTGCCTTGAACCACATCTGCATTAATTAGGGTTTGAGGCCCATGACAGATTGCCGCAACTGGTTTCCCATCGGCAAAGAAAGATTTTACAAAGGCTATCGCATCTTCATTAACACGAAGCTGATCGGGATTGATAACACCGCCCGGTAGCAGCAGACCATTATAATCTTCGGCATTTGCTTCCGAAATGGTTTTGTCTACATCAACTTCTATCGACCAATGATCATGGTCCCAGGCTTTTATTTTTCCACTTTTTGAGGAGATAATGTGAACGGTTGCGCCCTCTTCTTTTAACCTTTTAACTGGTTCGGTTAATTCTACTTCTTCAAATCCGCTTTCTGTAAGTACAGCAATAATGCGGTTACTTAATTGTCCCATAATCTTTAATTTTTAATAAGGTGATATATTAAAGACAGTTAGGGGAAATTATTGTTTTTAGAAATTTGAGATTAGGGGATGATCTCTAATGTTGTTAATTTGTTTAGCTGATAATTGTAAAGTGCTTCGTAAACTACCCGGCTTACAATTGTTTTTATTGCGACCGCATCTTTAAAGCCTTCTAAGGGGCATTTAATTTGATAACAGGTGAGCGATTTATTTTTCTTAAAGCCGATCTGTTTAAGCACAATTATTGCAGATTTATGAAAATAATTCTTAACCAGAATATCTGAAAATGGGGTTAATCTGATAATGATTTTGTTCTTTTTTATCGAAAATTTAAGATAAAGGTTTTCTTCTTTCCGTAGATGGAAAATAAAAGCACTGATTTTATTTTCAACCAGATCGAAAATGGCATCATCAAACTCTTGTCCGTCATTAAAGTAACTGGGTTTATAACTGTTTAATTGTTTAAGTTCTTGGTCAAGCTGTGCTTGCAGAAGTGTATAATAATCATAAGATCCTCCAAGCTTGCTTCTTTCAGCATAATAATCTGATCTTCTTTTCAGTTGTTCTTTTTCCTGCAAACCGGGATCAATCAACAATTCAATTAATCTGATCTGGTGTTGGATTTTAGCTAGAATTTTAGAATTCAAGTAAATAGCTTTGTAATCGTTATCCAGCTTATCGCTTTCGATTAAGGACTCGATCAATTCCTTTTCCTGCTTATAAATAGAGAGTAGTTCGTTAATTTCTTCATTCATAAGCTAATCATTAGTTCTGCGGTGTTTTACAAAATACAAAGCTAAATTACCTGCGATGATAATATGATTAAAGATATTCGGTACTAAGCCATAATATTTGGTGAAGATTTTAAACCGTTCTTTTAAGCTCTCGCGATGTTTTTTCTTGCTCATGCCACCAACCAGATATTTGGCTACATAACGGTGAACATTAACAATATTTGAGGCTTTTTTTGCCGCTTTGATGATCCAATCAATATCTGAACTGTACTTATAAGTTAAATCGTATGGTGTAATAATACTGCGGCGGATGTAAATGGCCTGATGGCTAATGTTCATGCCGTATTTAAAGCTGGTCCAGTCGAATTCTTCGGGTGCTTCGTGCCTTCTACGGCCTAAATTTTCCCAGTTATCATTGTACATTTCCGTTTCCCCGTAATAAATATCGGCACCAGGGGCAGTAGCAAAAACATCCTCAACGGTATGTTTATCATAAATCTCATCTCCTGAGTTCATGAATAAAACATAATCGCCAGTAGCTAGCGCCAAACCTTTGTTCATGGCGTCGTAAATGCCTTTATCAGGTTCAGATACAATTTTTGTAATCTGATCCTTATAACGCTCAACAACCTGCAAAGTGCCATCTGTAGAGGCCCCATCAATTACTATATATTCAATTTTTTTATAGGTCTGATTAAGGATCGACTGGATGGTACGTTCGATATCGCGAACGTTATTGTACACAATGGTAATGACTGTTAGCTTTGGCAAAGGATGGCTTTTTGGATTGGAGTAAATTTAATAAAGATTGTGCGAATTTTCTGCCTCAATGTGAAAATGAAATTGGGGAAACATTTTGCATCAAAACGCGCTGTAGTCAATCTAAATTCCCTTGATTTCTGTGTTTTTGTGGCGCTTAATTTATTTCGGTTGCAAATCAATCAAAGTTTCGTAAAGATGGATATGCTCCGCAGCGATTACTTCTTCCGAGAAATCGGTTAAAATACTCAATCTTGCCGCTTTTTGGATTTCTTCTTTATTAGGGCGATGGTACAGCCATTCAATGCCGTTTGCTAAATCTTCCGCATTTTGATATTTGGCAAGGTAACCGTTCTGCATGTGCTTTACCATATCCGGAATTCCGCCAGTGGTAAAAGCAATAACCGGTGTGGCACACGATAAACTCTCCATTACTGTATTGGGCAGGTTGTCCTCTAACGAAGGCGTAATAAAGGCATCAGCAGCAGAATAACATTTTGCTAAATGCTCGTCTTTATTAATGGTACCTAAAAAAGTGGTTTTGAAAGGAAATTCGGGCATTTCTGCATTTTCCTTGTTTCCAAAAATAACCAATTCAATATTTTCTTTTTGTATTCCACTTCTGCGTGAAAGGATTTCTAAAGCTTCGATTAAATAAGGCGTTCCTTTATGTTTGTCATTTTTTGAGGGCATAAATCCGCTCATCAACACAAACTTATCAGGATTGATCTTTAGGATTTTTTTCGCCTCTGATTTAACATAAGGTTTAAAAATTTTTGTTTCAATTGTATTCGGAATAACTGTCGCTTTCCTCGTGCCCAACAAGCTGCTGAACTTTACCGATGCTGCCATCCAATTGCTGGGTGCTACAATATGGAAATTTAATTCAGTGTAAGCTTTCTGTTTGCGTACCCAGGTTTTGTGCGAAATATCATTTTTTCCGCTGATTTTCAAGATCGGGCAATTACCGCATTGCTGGTGAAAATTTTCGCATCCATAACGTACATGGCACCCACCTGTAAAAGCATTACTATCATGAAATGTCCATACAATCGGTTTTTCCAGCTCATCAAGCTGAGCCAAAAACTTAGGGTTAAGGAAACCGTGGTTTACCCAATGTAAATGGATAATATCAGCATTTTTAACATCAGGATGGTTAATTACCGAACGGCCAAACCACTGCAGACTGAAAGGGGTTTTTACCGACTTACTGAGCCATTTGGCAAAATATCTTTCTGAAAGAATATTATAAATGGCTTTTGCCTTTTGAAAAGGCGATTTACTAAAGGTATCTATTTTTGGATTTTGACCAAATTTATAGTAAACCAATACTTTTGAATCGATTCCACTCGCCTTTAAGGCATCACTTAAGCGCAAACAGGCACGCCCTGCTCCGCCATTTCCATCATAGGTATTTAGGTGTACTACTTTCAAATCAATCAAAAATACATTTTATTGTTTACGAATATAAAATCTGTTGTGTATTTTCATGCATCAAAGCCAAACAAAATAAATCATGATCAAATCCCTGTTAAAATCGCTTGCGACACTAGCATTTTTACTGCCCATTCATTCATTTGCCCAGGGCCAAACCTACTTTGCTGCATACCCTGCTTTAACGCCCGATGCACAAACAATAGTATTCAGCTACGATGGTGATATTTGGAAAGTACCAGTAAAAGGAGGTGTGGCTTCGAGGGTTACGGCCATGCAGGGTGAGGAAATTAATCCGAAAATATCTCCTGATGGGAAATGGATGGCTTTTTCATCCAATCAGTTTGGTAATTATGATGTATACGTTATGCCTTTAACAGGTGGTGACATTAAACAATTAACTTTTAACGACGCTGCCGATGAAGTAGACAATTGGAGCTGGGATTCGAAAACCATTTATTTCACCTCAGGGCGGTACAATTCTTTTTCGAGTTATAAAGTAAGTGTAAATGGTGGTACTGCCGTTCGTTTATTCGACAATTATTTCAACACTACACACCATATTGCAGAATCGCCAAACGGTGAACTATTTTTTAACGATACCTGGGAGAGTTACCGATTTGCAAACCGTAAACACTACAAAGGGGCCTATAACCCAGATATCCAATCGTACAACCCAAAATCGAAAAGTTATAAACGTTATACCGATTATATCGGGAAAGATTTCTGGACCAGTGTTGACCAGAAAGGAAATGTGTTTTTTGCATCAGACGAAGGAAATGATGAATATAACCTATATACTTTCATTAGCGGAAAGAAAACAGGTTTAACCAATTTCGATACCTCTATTAAGCGGCCTTTCGTTTCGGCCAACGGAACTACAGTTGTGTTTGAGAAAGATTACCAGTTATACACTTACGATGTTGCTTCTAAAAAAACAGAAAAAATCAATATCAGTACTTCACGTAACCAGGTGTTGAGTAAAGAGCAGGAGTATGATGTGCGTGGAAATATCTCAGCATTCGATGTTTCTACCGATGGCAAAAAGATGGCTTTTATTTCTCGCGGTGAGGTATTTGTAAGCGATGCAGACGGAAAATTTATCCGTAAGATTACCAACAGTGGCGAACGTGCTTTAGAATGCAAATGGCTCGCCGATAACAAAACAATTCTATTCAGTCAAACGGCAAACGGATATCAGAACTGGTTTACCATTACCGGTGATGGTAAAGGATCGGTAAAACAGCTTACAAAGGATAAAGCAAATGTTCGCGATATTACTTTGAACAAAACCAAAACCATGGCGGTGTACCTGAGCGGTAGAAATGAGCTCAAGCTGATGGATCTTAAAACTTTTGATGCCAAAACGTTGGTAACCGACGAGTTTTGGGCCATACAAAGTGCAGCACCAAGCTTTTCGCCAAATGATGAATATGTGCTTTTCACGGTGTACCGGAATTTCGAGCAGGATATCATGGTACACAACATTAAAAGCAATAAAACCATCAATTTAACCAATACAGGTGTTACCGAAACAGGTCCTGCATGGTCGCCAGATGGGAAATATATTTTCTTTACCAGTGCCCGCACCAAGCCATCTTACCCAACGGGAATGCAGAATGCACACATTTACCGCATGGCGTTGAACAATTACGATGAGCCTTATCGCTCTGATAAGTTCGACGATCTGTTTAAAGAAAGCAAGCCTGCACCAACAGATGTAAAACCAGCGGTACCTGGTAAAAAAGCAAAAGCAGATACAGCTAGAAAGAAGACTGAGGTAAAACCTACGCCCAAACCAGCAAATGTAATTACCATTAATACACAGGATATTTTAGACCGCATAGAACTGGTTGGCCCTGCATTTGGCGGCCAATTTGGAACAGATGCTTTTGCCAAAGGCGATAAAACTTATGTTTTTTATTCATCTAACCACGAAGGTGGTGCTCCAGGCCTTTATCGTACCACTATTGAGCCTTTTGAAGCGAATAAAACAGAAAAAGTTGCCGATGGGGGTGATTACTCGATTGTATCGGCTGGTGATAAATTTTTCGTTTTATCAAGAGGTGTAATTAATAAATATACCTTGGAAGGGAACAAGCTTGACCGCATAGACCACAGTTATAAATTTACCAGAAACCTGAATGCCGAGTTTAACCAGATGTTTTACGAAACCTGGGTAGGTTTGGATGAGAATTTTTATGACGAAAAATTTCATGGTGTAGACTGGGATAAAATGAGAACACGTTATGCCGCTTATCTGCCCTATGTGAACAACCGCAGCGACCTCAGGATTTTATTGAATGATATGCTGGGCGAACTAAATTCTTCGCACATGGGCTTTAACAGCACGGGGGCGGAGGAACGCAAAAACTTAGTCTACATTACCAACGAAACGGGAATCATCTTCAATAATGAAAACCCTTTAAAAGTTGAACGCATTGCCGCTAAAAGTAATGCAGCCCGCACCGGAACCAATATTTTGGCAGGAGATATTTTAACAGAAGTGAACGGTGTTAAGGTGGATGAAAAAATAGACCGCGATTATTATTTTAGTAAACCATCATTAGACAGAGAAATCACTTTGACCTTTAAGCGTAACGGAAAAGATGTTTTTGTAAACGTACATCCAGAAAGCTCAGGTACTTTGCGTGGAAACCTTTACGATGAGTGGATCACTCAAAACCATAAAAATGTTGATAAATGGAGCAACAACAGGATTGCTTATTCTTACATGAAAAATATGGGAGGCGGCGAACTCGAAACCTTCCTTTTGGATATGGTTGCGCAAGAAGAAAATAAGGAAGCCATTATTCTCGATCTACGTTACAATACTGGAGGGAACGTACATGATGATGTGTTGAAATTTCTTTCTCAGCGCCCTTATTTACAATGGAAATACCGCGGCGGTAAAATGGCGCCACAAAGTAATTTTGGCCCGGCAGCAAAGCCAATTGTATTGCTTATTAACGAACAATCTTTAAGTGATGCTGAAATGACGGCCGCAGGGTTTAAACAATTAAAATTGGGTAAGATTATTGGAACAGAAACCTACCGTTGGATTATTTTTACTTCGGCTAAAGGTTTGGTTGATGGTTCTTCTTATCGTTTACCATCGTGGGGCTGTTATACCATGGATGGCAAAAACATCGAAAAGGAAGGCGTTAAGCCAGATATTTTTGTGAAAAATACTTTCGAAGACCGCCTGGCAGATAAAGATCCTCAACTCGAAAAAGCAGTGGCTGAGATTTTGAAGGACCTTAAATAGGGTTAATCGGAAGAAGGGTTAACCGGTTAAGTGTTTAAATCGGTTAATTGTATATAACATGTTGCTGTCTACGATTAACCAATTTCACAGTTTAAACAGTTAACCACTTTAACAATTAACCAAATTTTTCCGTTTCTTTGGGCTTGGAATTATTTAAAACATGGCAAATTTATTAACCGACAGGGCTTTTTGGGTAAATTATTGGGAAAGTAAAAAAGGACTAGCGGTTCAGTTACCTTCAAACTATTTATTTCATCAGCAACTGGCCAATGTTATTCAGCGGGATAATGTTAAAACAGCTATCGAATTGGGTGGTTTTCCGGGTTATTATGCTGTGTTCCTGAAAAAATATTTTCAGCTGAATGTTACCCTTCTTGATTATTTTGTTCATCCACCAGTTGTAAATGAGCTTTTAGAAAAGAATGGATTAACCGAAAAAGATATCCATATCATTGAAACCGATCTATTTAATTATACCCCCGAAAAACAGTACGATCTGGTATTAAGCTGCGGTTTAATCGAACACTTTAACGATACCGCTGATATTATTAACCGCCATATCGCTTTTGTAAAACCAGGTGGCACTTTATTTATCACGCTGCCAAATTTTAAGGCGGTTAACGGCTGGTTCCAAAAGAATTTTGATAGGGAAAACTACGATAAGCACAATATCGATAGCATGAACCCAGCGTTGTTGAGATCAATCTGCGAGCAGGCCGGACTTAAAGAAGTAAAATCAGGTTATTTTGGTCGTTTTAGTGTATGGCTAGAAAATGAAAGCCAGAAATCGGCAGGCGTTCGCCTATTTAAGAAAGTAGTTTGGCTGACCGGAAAAGTATTTACAAAGATTATCCCATTCGAAAGCAAAAATCTATCACCTTATATTATCTTAGTAGCGAAAAAAATATAACGCGCTATGTCAATCAGTTGGGGGTACTCGCCTAAAATTGAAAAATATATTCCTTTGGCCGATTTTCCGGCAGATAAATATTTAATTGTTGCCAGGCAGGCCATTGAAAATCTCGGTTGGAGCCTTAGCCATGTGTCTGAAAGTGGATTAATTGCTTATACACCAATATCTTTCCAATCCTATAGTGAAGAAATATCTATCCGTATCCATGGAAATTTCGCAGTGGTAAAGAGTGAGTGTGTAGGGATTCAAATGTTATTTAATGATTATGGCAAGAACGATTTAAACCTCGAAAAGTTTTTTCACGAATTTGAATATGTAGAGTTCCACCTAAAGGATGTTTGGGAGGAAAATTTGTATAAATTCCACCAGCTTATAGCAACGCAGGATGATCGTTATTTTGAAAAGGCTCCTTTGGCAACAAAAAATAAGATCAAAAATGTGCTTTTTCTGTTTTTTCCTCAAAAAGGTTATACTGTAACGCCAATTCTGATACTCGTAAATATCTTTTATTATATAGCGCTTGTTCTTTTCTCAATAGTGTACCTAAGGTATCAATTTGTAAGAAATGGGAGCAGTTATGATCCCGATTTTATAGAAGCACTCAAAAGGATTGCATTAAACTTTGGCGTTAACCAGCGAAATCTTGTGCTGGGCGGCGAATACTGGCGTTTAATTACCTATCAGTTTATTCACGGATCTAAATCGCACTTGTTTTTTAACATGTATGCCCTGGTTTATCTGGGTTTAATGATCGAAAATAAACTGGGCTGGAAAAAATACCTCTTTATTTATTTGGTGAGCGGCATTTGTGGTGGCTTGGTGAGTTTGATTTTTCATCAGGAAGGAGTGATGATGGGCGCCTCAGGAGCAATTATGGGCTTGTATGGCGCTTTTATTGCTTTATTGATTACTAATTCTTTTGAACGTAAAGCAACGAAAGCATTATTAATGAGTACCATGATTGTCTCCGTACTGGTACTCATAAATGGTGCATTTGGCAAAAGGGTAGATAATGCAGCGCACATTGGTGGTTTTGTTTCGGGCTTTATTTTTACCTATTTGCTTAACTATAAATGGGATGAAAGTTTCGAAATTAAAAGCTGGGCAAGATATGCAGTTTCAGTACTTTTATTTCTGATGTTTTTTAGCGGAGTGCTTCACTTTAGCCCAAAGTACGGAACTGAAGAGTACCGCAAATTAAGGGAAACTTTTAACGGTAATATGGGCTCGCTTAACAGCATTATGAATTTAAAGATTTCCTTACCAAAAGATGTTAAGCTTACCTCTATAAAGCAGGATGGCATTATACCGATGGAAAGGAATCTTGTTGTAATTAAACAAATGCAGGCCTTAAATTTAAAGCCTGAAGATGCTAAAGAACGAGAGGAAAAAATAAAACTGAGTAAAGCATCCCATCGTGCCGTAATGCTGATGTACAGAGATATTAAGGCCGATAGCACTTATCGCTATAGCAAACAGACTTCTAATGCATTGGCGCAAGTTTTCGAAATCCTTTACAAATCAGATTAAGTTTAAACTGCTTTTTTATACAGCCCAATTTCACTTAAAGTAATACAAACCGGCGATTTGGTAATGTTGATTTTTACTTTATTACCCGTAACTGGGTTGTCCAGTTTAATTAAACGTTTTGCCCCAATGCTAGTGCCATCGTAAACTTTTTTCCAAGCATTGTTTTCAAATACCTCAATGGTGTAAGCCTCTATTCGCTGACCCAAGGGAATATACTCTTGTAGGCTAATGATATCAAAGGTTTTAGCTGTTTTTAAATCTACTTCTAAACTTGCCTGATGAATATCATCCCGCGTGGCCCAGTAACTTTCCCTTTTGCCATCAAGCAGGGTAGTAACATCATATTTTTTACCACGGGTATTGCTCGCTTTAATCGATGCATTTTTGGCCAGGTTATTCCCGAAAGTATGTTTAACCATGTTGCCAAAAGTTTTCAGTGCAGCAACGTCATCCTCGTGAAGTTGTCCACGGGTATCGGGTGCTAAACCAAGATCAAAGCCTGCGCCACGGCCAACACTTTTTAAATATAGATCGAACAATGTTTCTGGGGTTTTAGGTTTTTCGTTGGCATGGTAAAACCATCCTTTTCTTAAAGGAACATCGCATTCTGCTGGCATCCAGAATTTACCGTTTCGTATTCCTTCGGGGCTTTGCGGATAATTTGCCTGACCGGGAACGGCTTCATTTTTTCCGTCAGGTGCCATTGGTGTAAAAGTAGCCCAAGAGGTTGGCGCTGCATGACCGTCTTCATTGCCTACCCAGCGAATATCCAAACCGATATCGCTAAAAATATTGGCCATGGGCTGCATTTTACGGGTAATGGCCCAGGTATTTTTCCAATCGTAATAGGTAGTGTTATCTATCGAACGTTTTTCTTTTGCACCACCATAATAGCCATCACCACCGTTTGCACCATCGTGCCAGCTCATAAAAAGTTCGCCAAAATTGCTGTAAAGTTCTTTCAGCTGGGCCTGGTAAATGGCCAGATATTTATCGGTACCATAAAGCGCATTGTTCCTGTCCCATGGCGAGCAGTATACTCCAAACTTTAAACCGTTTTTACGTACAGCCTGCTCCACTTCTTTAACTAAATTTCCTTTACCTGCTCTAAATGGGCTTTTGCTGATGTTGTAATCAGTAGTTTTGGTTGGCCATAGGGCGAAACCATCGTGGTGTTTCGCAACTAAGATAATGCCTTTTAGTCCCCCGGCCTTAGCTGCTTTAATAATTTGATCGGCGTTGAAATCTGTTGGGTTAAATGTTTTTGGGGCAGCATCGCCAAAGCCCCATTCTTTGTTTTCGAATGTAGTTGGGGTAAAATGGATTAGGCCGTAAACTTCAATATCATGCCAGGCCAGTTGCCTTTTTGATGGTAGTGCACCGTAAGGTTTAGGCGGTGTTTGGGCGTAAATTGTTGTTGTTAAGAATAGAAAAAGAATTAATATGGGCTTCATCATCATTATAACTTAGGTCTACCTAAAGTACAAAAAAATACCTGCTGAAGGAAAAGAGTTAATCAATATTTAACCTGTTGAAAATGTAAACACGAAATTATTTTTACATCTTGATCGTTACATGGATTCATCAAACATTTAATTTCAGTTTACGTTAATTAATTATGAGTGCTTTTACCGAGAATCCTCCAGATGGAGGTACAATATATACCGAAACGAACCTTAATCAGCTTTTTCCTGAGCCATTTAATACAATAACAAGTTGCTTTTTTTTAGCTATTGCAGTGTATTGGACAATAAAAATTTGGGGAAATTTTAAACAGCATACCTTTTTAACCATAGCTCTGGTTTTACTTTATATAGGCGGAATTGGAGGCACCACTTATCACGGATTAAGGCGTTGGCCGATTTTTATTATGATGGACTGGATGCCGATTATGCTATTATGCCTTTCGGCCGGGGTTTACTTTCTTTCCAAGTTAACCAAGTGGTATTTTGCCGTTTTAATTGTAGCCGTTTATGCTTTCTTTCAGTTTTACGTGCGACGGCTCTTTACCAATGGCGATTTTCAGATCTTCATCAACATCAATTATGCATTTATGGCTGCACTGGTTTTATTTCCGGTATTTGGGTACCTGATTAAAACGGAATGGAAAAATGGTAAATGGGTTGGTTTTGCCCTAATTGCTTTCATATTTGCGCTAACTTTCCGTATTGCCGATAAATGGGACGTGTTTACAATTGGTACTCACTTTTTATGGCACACTTTTGGGGCCGTAGCTTCTTTCTGTATGCTGAATTATATTTATTTGGTTAATCTGAAAAAAGCCAGATCTTCATAAATATTTATTCCTAAAAGGTGTAAATTGTTTATCTTAGTTAAATATATAACTATTGAAATGAAAAAAATATTGATTTTATCTGCCTTGGTATTGGGCCTGAACTTTGTGTCTCATGCACAAAGTCTTTTAAGTAAAGTTGGATCCGCTGCTGCAGCAAGTACGGGTTTCGATGCGGCAAGTTTAACCTCTGGCATTATTGGTAAACTTACTCCTGCCTTAAGTTTAACCCCGACTCAAAAACCAACTGTAACTACAATTGTGAAAGATTTTTTGGTGCAGAAGGCAACTATTATGGCTACTCAAAAAACAGATCCAGCTGCTTATCAAAGCAAATTTGGTAAATTGTTTTCTGGATTGAAATCGAAACTGGGGACCGCTTTAACGGTTGCGCAATTGGCCAAGTTTACTTCTTTAAAACCTGCTGCACCAAGTGCAAGCAATGTACTTTCTCAGTTGTTTTATTAGATAGGAAAGATTGAGCCCGCTGCTAATTGTTCAGCAGGCTCAACCTTGATCTTATAATTTTGAATGGGCCTTACTGTAGTCCAGTTTCTTTTGTCCGCCTATGGCATATTCAATGCCTCCCCATAAATGGTTCTGGAATTTATCTTCTGTCCAGCCTTCTTTGGTATGGCCCATACAGGTGTAAAAAGCCCTTCCGCCATCAAAATTGTGGTACCAGCTAAAAGGATGGAAATCGCCATTTTTACCGCCAGTATACGATTTCTCATCTAGGGTAATCAGCACTTTAATATCTGGATTGATATCCTTAAAGTTATATAACTCATCTTTTCTCATCCAAACTGAATCGGTAAAGAATTTGGTTGAAGGATGTTTTTTGTCTTTAATGATAAATTTAGCTTCCTGTACGGCCGGGTGACTGATGAAATAAGCGCCGGCCAATTTGCCGTACCATGGCCAATCATATTCAGTATCGGTTGCGGCATGGATGCCCACATAACCTCCACCTGCCTGGATATATCTTTCGAAGGCTACTTGTTGTTTGTTGTCTAAAACATCGCCTGTTGTATTTAGAAAAATAACAGCGGCATATTTTTTAAGGTTATCTTCTGTAAACAGATCGGCATTTTCTGTGGTATCTACATCAAAGTGATGCTCGGTGCCTAATTTTTGGATAACTTCTTTTCCGGTTTCAATAGAGTTGTGCCTAAAGCCTTTGGTTTTGGAAAAAACTAAAACTTTTGCCGATTTCTTAGCAATGGTATAGCTTTGGAATAAAAAAACGGATACAATTAATAAACATAGGTACAGATACTTTTTCATTTTTGTTGACTTGGTTAGTAATGGATATTGAGCTTTAAATTTAAGAAAGTTGTTTGATAATTTCTACACATCTTTCTTCAACCTGCCTGCAAACTGGGTTAAATAGGGTATTATCCCAATATGGGTCTGTAACTTCGCCGTTATCAAGAAAAAGTTTAACCTTTTTTCGCTCTTCTTCGCTTTTAGCAAGGTTTTTAACATCCGCTAAATTATTCCGGTCCATAACCAAAATAAGGTCGTATTCAGCAAACATGGAGTGGTTAAATTGTTGTGCCCGCTGTTTGCTGATGTCGTAACCTAGCGCTTTCGCTGCCGAAATACTCCTGTGGTCCGGGGCTTTGCCAATATGCCAATTGCCCGTTCCTGCTGAAGCAATTTCCCAGTTTAAGTTTTGTTTATCTGCCAGTTGGCGCATAATGCCTTCGGCCAATGGCGAACGGCAGATGTTACCAAGGCAAACCATTAAAATTTTCAATATTATTTAGATTTTGCTGTAAATATATAAGTAACGGTGTAGGTTTTTCCTTCCTTCTCGAAAGTATATTTTTGAATAATATTTGCGCCGTTTAAATTTACAGTTTCTGTATTGCCGAAACCAGCGTTTAGCGTGATTTCATTTCCATTTTTTGTCCATTTGGCATTTTGAAAGGAAATCATGTCGCATAATGGGCCTGTAGAGGTGAAAGCATATGATCCGTTTGATGAAAAACTTAATGCATAATTGTTGTTTAAACAAGAACTAGGTCCTGAAAGCGTCATGAAATTGCTGCTCGATTTTCCATCTACCGTTAAAACAGGACTAACAGTTGCCGACTGCAAGGGCCATTTGTAACTCGTAATATCGTCAATTGCAACAGTTTCTTTCTTTTTACAAGCAAATGCTATGCATAGGGCTAAGATAAGTAGTAATTTTTTCATCGGTTTATAATTGGTTTTGGTTTATACCTGATAAACGAAACTGATGTTTGATATGCTACAACGGAAAAAAAAATGCCCCAAGCTTTTAGCGTTGGGGCATCGAAGACTATCTGAAATATTATCCGTAGATATCGTTTAACATTTTCGCCAATCGAACACCACCTTTTAATAGCTGTTCGTTAAGGGTATCAACCCAGTCAAAATTATAGCGATAGCTTAATTTAGTATCTGGTTTAGTGTTTTCGTAAATTTTATTGCATATGCCGTACGATTCGTAAATACAATCTTTTAGGCCTGTGTTTTGCCAGTTATACAGCTGAATTGCCGAAGGATGATTGATTGCTTTCGCATATTCTGTATAGCTTAACTGCTGATACTCGATAAGCTGTTCATCCCAAACCCTGTGGACATTCGATTTTTCATTGAACCATAATACGGAAATGCGATTACCACCCAAATCATCTTTACGGGCAACATGCATAGGCTGACATAAATCGCCCGCCAAGTGTACCAACATGCGTAAAGCCAATTTCTTTTCGGCTGGGGTACTGCTTGCTTTCTTTAATACAGCAATTAGATCAGGTATTTTGTTGTAAAGGTTAGGCGATTTTTCAGTTTCTAAAAAGTTGTAAACGCCATCCTTGTTCAGTCCTGCCGGAAGATTAACAAAATGCCAGTTATACATGTAATTGTAGGTAGAGTCTGATTTGATAAAATCGCCCCAGTTGGCACTCATGGCCAAAGTTTCGTAACCTAAAATGCCCTGAATAGCCTTGCGTGTTTTAGCTTTTAAGTAACTATCGGCAATTTCGCCAACTACCCGATGACCAATAGTACCCCAGGCATTTGCCTGAATTGGTAAATAGGCTAAAAAACCAAAAACTAGCGCAATGGTTAATTTCTTTTTAATTGATGTTAAAATCATTTTATAATTCTTTTTGTATGCAGGTAATTTTTTCTTTGAGGATTAATTTGATTTCGCGTTGGTCGCTTAAACTTTCTAACAATAATGTATCTGCAGATTTCTTTTTGATCAGGAAGTTCTTGTCATATCGGCCAATGCGGTAACATCCCGATATTTTCTGTTTATAGTTAGCGTGTGTAAAGGTGGCGCCAACAAATAGGGTGTCGCCTTTAACTATATAAACACCTTTGGCATATTCTTTCCAAATGCCATTGTTGTAGCAGGAATCTTCATAAAAATTTACTTTGCTGTGGGTAACCATATCAATATAAACAGAATCGCAGGTAAATTTGAAATGGTGCTGTGTGTAGTTGCTCAGTTTATTGCTAAAAGCGATGGAATCTTCATTCCAAACGCCTTGCATAAAATCTTCACCTTTGCCCTGTATATTTGGCCGCGGACTACAAGCTACATGTAAGATAGATAATGTAAAAAGGATGATGTAGAAAATTTTTAAACCTGGGTGCAGCTTGTTCATTGTATTATTAATCGATGCTTTTAGGAAACTGATCGTAAATGACCTTATTCTTTTTAACAGTATTGTAAACCAGGATTAAAAAGCCGGCTGCGAAACAAAGACTAGCTATAAAGCTAATGATGCCAATTAAGGTATAATACTTAGAAACATCAGTATAAGCCAAATGTCTATCTCCTAATAAAAAAGGCATTAAAACACTATAAAATAAGGTTGTCAGTAAAGCGATTCCTGAACCAATGGTCATTAAAATCGCCTCAACAGCAGGTTTTTTTGATAAAAAATAACAGCAGGTGCCAAATATGATAACTGGCGAAATGATAGATATCAAGTTGACTAATGTAGAGAGTATTGAATTCATTTTGCCTATGTTTTAATTAACCGTATTGATTTAGAACTGTAATTGTTGAAGCTAGCAAAGAGGTTGTAGCATAAAATACTTTCACTTGGATTTGTCACGTTGAGCCTGTCGAAACGCTTTATTATAAATTTATAGCGGGTCCTTCGACAGGCTCAGGATGACAAAGTTTATATTTTATAACATCTTTGAAAATTAATTATTTCAAACTGCCAACCATATCTTCAGGGCGAACCCATTCATCAAACTGTTCGTTGGTTAACAAGCCCAGCTCTACAGCTGCAGCTTTTAACGTTTTATTTTCTTTGTGTGCTTTCTTTGCAATTTTAGCTGCGTTTTCGTAACCCACATGTGGATTTAAAGCCGTAACCAGCATTAAAGAATTTTGCAAATGTTTCTCAATTTCTGGCAAGTTAGCGGTAATTCCTTCTGCACATTTATCGGTGAAAGAAACACAGGCATCGCCAATTAAGCGGGCCGACTGTAATACATTAGCTGCAATAAGCGGTTTAAATACATTAAGTTCGAAATGGCCGCTCATCCCGCCTACTGAAACGGCAACATCGTTACCGATTACTTGTGCACAAACCATAGTTAAAGCTTCTGGTTGCGTAGGGTTAACTTTACCAGGCATAATTGAAGAGCCAGGCTCGTTATCGGGGATTACGATTTCGCCAATACCGCAACGTGGGCCAGAACTTAACATTCTTACATCGTTTGCTACTTTCATTAAGGCAACCGCAGTACGTTTTAAAGCACCAGAAAGTTCTACCATTGCATCATGAGCTGCCAGGGCTTCAAATTTATTTGGAGCCGTAACAAATGGTAAACCGGTTAAATCAGCAATTTTTTTAGCCACTAAAACATCGTATCCTTTTGGTGTATTTAAGCCAGTACCAACGGCGGTACCGCCTAAAGCCAGTTCGGCAACCATAACCAAGGCGTTTTTGATCGCTCTGATGCTGTTATCAATCTGTTGTACATAACCCGAAAATTCCTGTCCTAAGGTAAGTGGAGTAGCATCCATAAAGTGTGTACGCCCGGTTTTAACGATCGAACTGAATTCTTCTACTTTTTTGGCTAAAGTATTTCTTAATTTTTCTAATCCTGGAATGGTATTTTCTACCGTAAGTTTATAGGCTGCAATGTGCATTGCAGTTGGGTAAGTATCGTTTGATGACTGTGATTTATTCACATCATCATTAGGGTGAAGTACTTTTTTATCGTCAGCTAATGAACCGCCGTTAATTACGTGAGCACGGTTTGCAATCACTTCGTTACCATTCATGTTGCTTTGCGTACCCGAACCGGTTTGCCAGATTACCAAAGGGAATTGATCATCTAACTGTCCTGCAATTATTTCGTCACAAGCTTTAGCAATTAAATCGGCTTTTTCTGCTGATAATACACCCAGTTCGGTATTGGCAAGTGCAGCTGCTTTTTTCAGGTATCCAAAAGCATGGATAATTTCTTTTGGCATCGAACCTTCTGGTCCGATTTTGAAGTTATTGCGTGAGCGTTCGGTTTGTGCACCCCAGTATTTGTCGGCTGGTACCTGCACCTCGCCCATGGTATCGTGTTCTATTCTGAAACTCATTATATTTTTTGATTTTTGTTGTCGCAAATTTAGGTTTTTTGCCTTTTAAAGCGTTGGATTTATGTAAGATATTTAATGGATAACAAAATATATGGCAGAAATGCCCGCATTTTTTTATTATTCATCCTTAATGTCCAAATTTTTATCCTGGCCGGCCGCTTCTACCAATGAAATCATATTCATACCTTTACCGCAAATATGCAGGGATTAGTTATTAAATCTACAGGGAGCTGGTATAGTGTTTTGGCCGATAATGGCGAACGCTATGATTGCCGGATTGTAGGAAAATTCAGGATTAAAGGACTTAAAACCACCAACCCGATTGCGGTTGGCGACATGGTGAAATTTGATCTGGAACGGGATAGCAACCAGGGTTTGATACACGAAATGCTGCCACGTAAAAACTACATCATCCGCAAATCGATCAACCTAAGTAAGCAGGCGCAGATATTGGCTGCAAATTTGGATATGGCCATGCTGGTGGTTACGCTAGCTTCGCCCCGTACATCTTTAGGTTTCATCGATCGTTTTCTGGTTACGGCCGAGGCTTACGATGTACCTGCGGTTTTAGTGTTTAATAAACTCGATCTGTTTAGTAAAGAGGGTTTAGAAATTCTTCAGGAGTTTAAAGATATATACGAGAATATCGGCTATGCCTGCTACGAAGTTTCGGCTTTAAAAGGCATTAATATTCCGGTTATTCAGGAATTGATTACCGATAAAATTACACTGATATCTGGTCACTCGGGTGTAGGGAAATCGAGTTTGATTAATGCATTATTGCCCGATCGTGATTTAAGAACGGGTGAGGTTTCGGACTGGAGCGATAAAGGACAGCATACCACTACTTTTGCCGAAATGTTCGAGCTGCCACAGGGCGGTTTTATTGTCGATTCTCCCGGAATTAGAGAACTCGGCGTTATTGATATCGAAAAAGAAGAACTAGGTCATTTTTTTAGAGAAATATTTAAAACCTCGCACAATTGCCGTTTTAACAACTGCAGGCACATTAATGAACCTGGCTGTGCTGTTTTAGCCGCGGTTAACGAGGGCGAAATTGCCGTTTCGAGGTATGAAAGTTATCTGAGCATTTATCACGGAAACGATACAAGGCATTAATAGAGTCGGAAGTCCGGAGTCCGAAGATATGATGTTTGATAGCGCATTTCTTGATTGCACCAATGAAATAGATTAAAAACCTTTGCTTAAAAAATAAAAAGATGAAGTTTAAACTGGGAGATTTTGTGCGTTTTGTTGATGAAAAACGTGAAGGTTATGTAACTAAAATTATCGATAGCCAAACTTTGGGTGTTACCGATGAAGATGGTTTCGAGATACCTGTTGCGGTAAGTAATTTAACTTCTGTGCATGGTCATGGTGTGGTAGACGAAGAGCTGGATGCCCCAAAGCCCATCCAGGTAAATATCCCCGGTATTAACAAAATCGAAAACGGCATATATATAGCCGTTGCTACCGATGATAAGGCAGGTAATGTGGTGCATTTTCACCTGCAGAACCATTCTCCAAATATTTTATTGGTAAGCTTAACCACCGAACGGAAAGAGAAGTATGCAGGTGCTTTTCATGGTACAATCGAATCTTATGGTTCTACTTTAGTTTATTCTGCTTCATTGGCTGATCTTGATCTTTGGCCAGAATTTAATTTTCAGGTTTTGGTGTTCAGTAAAGCTGATGTGAAACCTATCGATCCTTTGGTAATCCGTAAGAAGTTTAGGGCAAAAGATTTTAGCACCGAACAAAAGGAATTACCTCAATTGAGAAATAAGGGCTGGTTAATCCGTTTGGAT
This sequence comes from Pedobacter sp. R-06, assembly GCF_049913135.1. NCBI lineage: Bacteria > Pseudomonadati > Bacteroidota > Sphingobacteriia > Sphingobacteriales > Sphingobacteriaceae > Pedobacter > Pedobacter sp. R-06. The sequence goes on from NZ_CP183977.1 coordinate 6,351,165, forward strand.
GATCTGGTTCCGGTAACCATCGATCCACAGAAATTAAAGGAAAGTTTTTTCAAATCAACTGAAGAGAAAAAAACGGTGGCAGCTCCTCAAAAAGAAATCGATCTGCATATAGAAAAACTGAGAGATGATCATCATTTTCTGGAAGCTGATGAAATGTTGCAGATACAGATCAATCATTTTCAAACTGCGATGGATGCTGCGGTTGTGCATCATTTCGATAAAATCGTTTTTATCCACGGTTCTGGAAATGGCACTTTGAGGGATAAAATTCATAAACTGATCAGTAAAAATCCACATGTAAAAACATACATGGATGCCAGAAAAGAAAAGTTTGGCTATGGTGCTACAGAAGTGGTTTTCAAATAAAATGTCATCCTGAGCCTGTCGAAGGATAATCAGGTAATTTATCTTATTTAATCATTTGGGCGTTCCCTCTCCATGATGAAGAATCAGGAAGAGGTCGAGCTTTGCAGGGCTACGCTTCGCCGCGGTACCGATGAAGACCTGTGAAACAAGCAAGCATACCGTAACTAAATAAAAGCAGATGCTTAATCGGTACCGAACCCTTACAATCCCTAACGCAAAACCCAGCGTCAATAAAATATTATTGGTGTAAGATGTTACCATCTTACGCTGAATCAAAATCTTTTTAGATATGTACTAAGTCAGATGGTAACATCTGACTTGACGACGGATTTTCAGCCTAAGCCTATCGAAAAACTCTGCGACAATCTTCTAAATCTGCGGGGAAAATAGAGCGGTGGGGGCATTAAAATCCAAACGCTAAAACCACCACAATTGCATTATTACTCAATGCTTTCAGTTCTACCTGTTCAATACCCCAGAGCGCTAAACCGTCTCTTGTGTGCATCAAGCGACCTTCAATTTCAAAAGCCCCATCAATAATAAAAGCATAGAACTGATGGTTTGGACTTTGCATTTTATAAACGGCTTCTTCGCGGCCAGCAAAAATACCTGCACTTAATTTAAAAGGCAATTTCGGGTTAGCAATAATTTCGAGCAGTTGGTTCTGGTCTTTTTCGAAATCGAAGTTGAAAAGCATTTCGCTCGCCCTCATTAAAAACATATCGGTTTTAATCCCAAACTGCATGTAATTAATCATGTCATTTTGATAGGGATTGCTGATTTCTAATACTTCGCCCTTACCCACGTTCAATACCTGTACTTGCCCGGTTTTTACCGCAAATTCTTTTCCATTGGCAACAATATCTATCCCACCTTTAATGGGTATAAATATCTGGAGCGAATCTTCCTTGCATAGAAAAAACGTAACCTTTCCGCCAACAATCAATTCATCATTACATAAAAATAAGTTGGCAAAAGGTGTCCTGTGTTCACTGTAATATTTCTCGAAATTAAAGGTGCTGTATCTTCTTAGTGCCGAAGTTTCTGTTAACTCCCGCTCATCAGCTAAAAATATTTTTCCAGATATGCGCTCCATCGTTAATTGGTGTTTTTTCTCCACATGGCATAAAATTAAAAAAGACGCTAAGAAATCCTAACGTCTTTATGAAATAAAACGATTATTAGGAGCATATTGAACTTTTACATTTAACTCAAATGCAAGCTCGAATCCTGTTAAAAAGCAAAAGCGAAAAAATCCGGGAAATTGAGGTACGCTTTTTGCAATGATGTAATTTCTTTTTATAAAAGATTAAAACTAGCTTTGCCGCTATTAATGAAACACCTGGTTACCATATCGCTTGTATTTTTTAGCTTAACACATTTGGCAAAAGCCGAACGCGTTGAAGGGTTAAGGATATTGAACGAATATTGTAATGAGCATAATATCAGTGTTAATGCAAGTGGTAAAGCTTCGATTCAACTTAATGAAGACCGTAACCCTTATCTGTTATCGTATACCAAGCTGGCTTTAATCGGCACCCAAGCCCCGTTAAAAGTTGCAAAATATGTGAGCGTAAATCAGGTAATTGCTGATTTAACAATCAGAAAAAAACCGAAGAATAACAGCCCCTAGCTTTCTTTTCTTAAAAGATCTTTTACAAGATTTTGTCCCCCATTCATCGCAATAACTGCCAAACTGACTTAAGAAAGACAATGGCTTGGTTGTTGTAACACACGATTTTTTAATAATAAATACGATTTAAAATATTATAATGTTAGGATTTTTAGCGAAGGTTTTCGGAAGTAAATCAGAAAGAGATATAAAGGCTATCCAGCCATTGGTTGTTAAAATTAATGAACACTACAGTAAACTGTCTGCACTTAGCAACGATGAGTTACGTGGTAAAACAATGGAATTTAAAGATAAGATCTCAGCCTTTTTAAAAGAGATTGATGAGAAAATTTCAGCACTAAAAGCTGATGCAGAGAGCGAAGATTTAGATCTTCACCAAAAAACAGCTATTTATGATCAGGTTGATGCCTTAGGCAAAGAGCGTGATACAGAATTGGAGAAAGTACTTTTGGAAATCCTTCCGGAAGCTTTTGCTGTGGTTAAAGAAACTTCTCGCCGTTTAAGCGAAAACGATTATTTAGAGGTTACCGCAACCCAGTTTGATAGAGACTACGCCGCCAGAAAAAACAATGTTAAAATTGTTGGCGATAAAGCGCAATGGGCGAACAGGTGGGATGCAGCCGGAACCGAAGTGGTTTGGAATATGGTGCATTATGATGTGCAGCTAATTGGCGGTATTGTTCTGCATAGCGGTAAAATTGCCGAGATGGCTACAGGTGAGGGTAAAACCCTTGTAAGTACACTGCCCGCTTATTTAAATGCATTAGCTGGTCAAGGCGTTCACATTGTTACCGTGAATGATTATCTGGCCCGTCGTGATAGTGAATGGAATGGTCCATTATTCGAATTCCATGGTTTAAGTGTTGATTGTATCGACAAACATGAGCCAAATTCAGAAGAAAGAAGAAAAGCTTACGCCGCAGATATTACTTACGGAACCAATAACGAGTTCGGTTTTGATTACCTGCGTGACAATATGTCGCAGACACCGGATCAATTGGTGCAACGCAAGCTGCATTTTGCAATGGTAGATGAGGTCGATTCAGTTTTGATTGATGATGCCCGTACGCCTTTGATTATTTCTGGTCCGATTCCACGCGGCGACGAACATGAGTTTTATGAATTAAAACCACGTATCGAACGTTTGGTTAATGCACAGAAAGCTTATGTAACGCAAGCATTAAACGAAGCGAAAAAATTAATCAATGCAGGCAACAGCGGAACCGAAGAGGGTGAAGGTGGTTTGGCCTTATTGCGTGCATACCGTGGTCTGCCAAAAAACAAAGCTTTAATTAAGTTTTTAAGTGAAAGCGGTGTTCGTGGCTTGCTGTTGAAAACAGAAAACCATTACATGGCAGATCAATCTAAGAATATGCCTAAGGTAGATTCTGAACTGTATTTCTATATCGATGAGAAAAACAACCAGGTTGAATTAACTGAAAAGGGTATTGAACTGATTACCCAATCGGGTGAAGATCCGAATTTCTTCGTGCTGCCTGATGTTGGTACTGAAGTGGCAGACTTAGAGAAGTCTGATCTGCCTTTAGAAGAAAAGGTTATTCAGAAAGACGCTTTAATGCGCGATTATTCTGTTAAAGCAGAACGTATCCACTCGGTCAACCAATTGTTAAAAGCTTATACTTTATTTGAGATTGATGTGGAATACATCATCGATGAAGGAAAAATCAAAATCGTTGATGAGCAAACAGGCCGTATTATGGATGGCCGTCGTTACTCAGATGGTTTACACCAGGCAATTGAGGCTAAAGAGAATGTAAAAGTTGAGGATGCTACTCAAACATATGCAACTGTAACCTTGCAAAACTATTTCCGTATGTACCACAAACTTTGCGGTATGACGGGTACAGCAACAACAGAAGCTGGCGAGTTTTGGTCGATCTATAAATTAGATGTGGTAGAAATTCCAACCAACAGAAATATTTCCAGGATTGATGAACAGGATTATGTTTACCGTACCGTTCGTGAGAAATATAATGCCGTTGCTGCAGAGATACAATACCTTGTTTTCCCGTATTCTCATTACGAAACTGAATATGAAACAGACAAAGAAGGTAATGTGAAACAGAAAGATGGTAAACCTGTTATCAAATACGATCAAACAGGCAGACCAGTACCTAAATTAGATGCCAAAGGTGGTTTAATCCCTGCGGTTAATCCTGAAACTGGCCAGTTGGAGCCAAAAGCTGGTCGCCCGGTATTGGTGGGTACCACATCCGTAGAGATTTCAGAGTTATTAAGCCGTATGCTTAAACTGCGCGGAATTAAACACAATGTATTAAACGCCAAAATGCACCAGAAAGAGGCCGATATTGTTGCCGAAGCTGGTCAGGCCGGAACGGTAACCATTGCAACCAACATGGCTGGTCGTGGTACCGATATTAAATTGGGTGCAGGTGTTAAAGAAGCTGGTGGTTTAGCGATTGTAGGTACCGAGCGTCACGAGTCCCGCCGTGTAGATAGACAGTTACGTGGTCGTGCTGGTCGTCAGGGTGATCCAGGTTCATCTCAGTTCTTCGTTTCATTAGAAGATAACTTAATGCGTTTATTTGGTTCAGAGCGTATTTCAGGTATCATGGTACGTATGGGTATCGAAGATGGCGAAGTGATCCAACATTCTATGATTACCAAATCTATCGAACGTGCACAAAAGAAAGTAGAAGAAAACAACTTTGGTATCCGTAAGCGCTTGCTGGAGTACGATGATGTGATGAACTCACAACGTACTGTAATTTACGCTAAACGTAAAAATGCTTTATTTGGCGAGCGTTTAGATGTAGATATGAACAATATGGTTTTCGATGTTGCTGAAGATATCGTTAGCGAATATAAACAAGAAGGAAATTACGATGGCTTCAAACTGGAAGTAATCAAAAATTTCTCTTTAGATACAGCTATTACCGAAAAAGAATTTACTTCGACCAACATCCCTCAATTAACTGAAAGGTTATTCGAAGAAGCTGAAGCATTTTACGCACGTAAATCGGAAGCTATTATCCAGCAATCATTACCGGTTCTAACCCAGGTATATCAGGAACGCGGCGAGCACATCGAACAGATTGTGGTTCCGTTTACGGATGGTATCCGTGGTATTCAGGTAGCGGTTGATTTGAAGAAAGCAATTGATAACAAAGGAAAAGAAGTAGTTCGTTCATTCGAAAAAACTATTGTTTTAGCTTTGATCGATGATAGCTGGAAAGAGCATCTACGTGAAATGGACGATTTGAAACAATCGGTGCAAAATGCAGTTTACGAACAAAAAGATCCATTGGTAATTTATAAAATGGAAGCTTTCAACCTATTTAAAAACATGCTTAATGCAGTAAATAAAGAAGTAGTAAGTTTCTTGTATAAAGGCGGTATACCGGTTCAGCAAGAACCAGATCAGGTTAGAGAAGCACCAGCCCCGGTAAAACAACCGAAGTTGCAAACTACTAAACAAGAATTTGGAAGAGAAGAACCAGGCATCGAGTTTGGCGATACACGTGAGCCCGTTCCACAACAGCCAATCCGTAAGGAAGCAACCGTTGGCAGAAACGAACCTTGCCCATGCGGTAGTGGTAAAAAATTCAAAAATTGCCACGGCGCTAATTTATAATCAAGGTATATAATACTTTACCAAGCCTCAACATTTGTTGAGGCTTTTTTTATAACTAAATTTTTAATTCTCAAATTAACACTTATATTTAGGAACGATCAATTTGAAATTGGTAGGCAATTTCTTAATGACTAATAAACTTAAAAATGGAGTCCAGAAACCATAAAAAAACGGGGCGGAACTGAAAAGCCATAAGAGTAAGAAAACACACACAACACACACAAATGAAAAGAGTTTTTAACATTGCCGCTGTTTCAGCGACATTGCTGCTATCGAGCTGCGCCACCATTTTTACGGGAACCACCCAAACCGTTCAAATCAATTCAAATCCACCTGCGGCTACTATCGAAGTAGATGGAGCCAAAACAGGTATTACACCAATGGCTGTACCGCTAAAAAAGGGATTTACCGGACAAACCATCAGTTTGAAACTAGACGGTTATGAAACCAAAACATTTCAGCCCCAATCCACATTTAATGCCGTATCTGTGGTAAATTTCTTGTTTATTCCAGGATTTATTGTTGATGCTGCTACAGGAGCGATGATGAAATACGATCCAAAAGTTTACGAATTTACACTTGAAGCTAAGAAAACGAATTAATTAATCGCTATGGTTATTATTCTTAAAGCCGGATTTCGAAAGGAATCTGGCTTTTGTATTGACGTCTTTACGTCTTGACATCAAGATATATTTTTAGTATTTTTGAGTATGAGAACAATAACCTTAGATATTTTAAACGAAAAGGCTCTAAGTCTTTTAAAGGACCTGGAGCTTCTCAAAGTTATTCGCTTGAGAAAGGATTCTGCTACATCGAATGTAACAGATAACGATTTAATCTCAAAATATAAAGGTTCGATGCAAAAACAGCCAATTTCTGATGTTGACGATCAATTAAACAGTATTCGTAACGAGTGGGAGTAGACTATCTTTGGGATACGAATACAGTTATTTATTTCCTTCAGCGGCAATTTACGCCAAGTGCCGAAAAATTTATTGATAGTATTATATCAACCTCTCAGCCTGCCATTTCAGCCATCACAGAAATTGAACTTCTTTGTTGGAAATCAGCTAACGACAATGATTTATTAACACTTAGGAACTTTATTAAAGATTCTTATGTGTATGAACTCGATCAAGATGTAAAAGATCAAACTGCAGAAATACGCAAACATTACAATCTCAAATTGCCGGATGCGATAATTGCAGCAACTGCTATTGTAAATAAACTTACCCTTATTACACGGAACACTAAAGACTTCGATAGGCTTTCTAGATTAAAGGTTTCCAATCCCTACGACCAGTAAGAATTTCTACCCAAATAATAACTATTTGCTTAACCCATAAAGAATGCCGATTTTTGCAACGATTTCGGCATTCTTGTTGTTAAGAAGAAATGAGATGATATTTATTCATCTATTCACTAAATGTCAAGGTCTTTAACACATGAAAACAATATTAACTTTTATCGGCTGTTTGTTCCTTTTTACCACTGCTTTTGCACAAAAAGGAGAAGTTACAGTTATAAAAGATCCCTTAATTGATAGTTTAATTGCCAAACGTTTGGAAGTTTATAAAACTTCTGGAGAGGTAAAACCGGGCAAGCCCATTGTTTCGGCTTACGGCTACCGCGTACAGATTTTCTATGGGTCAGACCGGCGTGAGGTTTTTAACGAACAGGCAAGGTTTAAAGGGCTTTACCCTAAATATAATACCTATCTCGTTTATAAAGAACCAAACTATTATGTTCGGGTTGGCGACTTCCGTACACGGTTAGAAGCGCAACGCCTTATAAATGAACTCAGGCCAAACTTCCCGACACTGTTTATTTTTAGGGAAAAAATTAATGCACCAAGTTTAGATACCACAACAAGTAATGATCAAAAATAAAATACAAGAACTAGCCGCGAACATTTTTAACGATGTAGTGGGCTATCGCCAACATATCCATGCCAATCCTGAATTATCTTTCAAAGAATTCGAAACTTCATTGTTCATCAAGGATAAATTAAAAAAATGGGGAATTGAATATACCGATTGTGCCAATACAGGTGTGGTAGGTTTAATTAAGGGTAACCAGCCATCTGATAAAGTAATTGCCTTACGTGCCGATATGGATGCATTACCTATTTACGAAGCAAACGACAAACCTTACCGTTCTAAAAACCATGGTGTAATGCATGCCTGCGGACATGATGTGCATACTTCTTCACTTTTAGGAACAGCGTATATTTTAAATCAACTGAAAGATGATTTCGGTGGAACCATCAAATTGATCTTCCAACCCGCAGAGGAGTTATTGCCAGGCGGAGCGAGTATCATGATTAAAGAAGGTGTATTGGAGAATCCAAAGCCTAACTACATAGTCGGCCAGCATGTTATGCCAATGATCGATGCAGGTAAGGTGGGATTCCGCTCTGGGATTTACATGGCCTCAACCGATGAGCTGTATGTTACTGTAACTGGAAAAGGCGGTCATGGTGCACAACCTCATCAAAATATCGATCCGGTATTAATCGCTTCGCACATCATCGTTGCCTTACAACAGATTGTTAGCCGCAACGCCGACCCTAGATTGCCATCCGTTTTATCTTTTGGTAAAGTAATTGCCAATGGTGCAACCAACATTATCCCGAATGAAGTAAAAATTGAAGGAACGTTTAGAACCTTAGATGAAAACTGGAGAGATGAAGCACACAAACGCATGAAAAAAATGGCCGAAGGGATGGCCGAAAGCATGGGCGGAAGCTGTGATTTTGATATCCATAGAGGTTATCCATTTTTAATTAACGAAGAAAAGTTAACCGCAAATGCAAGGGCTTTTGCTGAAGATTTTTTGGGCAAAGACAATGTGGTTGATTTAGATATCTGGATGGCTGCCGAAGATTTTTCTTTCTATTCGCAGGTAACAGATGCTTGTTTTTATCGTTTAGGTACTGGTAATGCCGCAAAAGACACACAATATTCAGTACATACCCCGCGATTTGATATTGATGAAGATGCTTTGAAAATATCAACAGGATTAATGGCTTATATTGCTTTAAAACAACTCGGGAATTAATGATAAGATGAAGGATGTAAGATGGATGGAATTGATCATTCTCCTGTTTTACATCTTTCATGATACATTATTCATTTTATCTTTTACATCTACCTTCCCATGAAAAAAGTATTTTTGTTTTTACTGCTAACGTCGCTCTTTTACACAGGTTTTGCTCAGGAAATCAACCGTTTTAATCCTGATACAATTAAAACCATTACGCTCGATTCGGTAGTAAATATCAAAGCCGAAAAGTTGAATGTAGAAACATTTATCAGAAAGGTGATGTACGATACTTCCTTTTATCAATCGTTTAGGGATATGAAACGTTATACTTTCATTGCTGAAAACAGGATTTATAGTTACGATAAAAAGAATAAGGTTGATGGAAAAATCTACCGTAAAATCCGGCATAACAATAGCGGTCCTTATAAAATGGAGTATCTGGTAAAACAGGATACCGGAAAAATTTATAAGAAAAACGGCAAATACCAACTTTATACCGTAGAGATGTTCGATTACATTTTTATGAATGCCTATAACACTGATTTTGTACCCAACGCACCTAAACCTGACGGAAAGGGTGGGACAAATGAAAGTTATAAAGACAAGCTCAAAACACTGATCTTTAATCCTGGCCGTCCGGTAAAAGTTCCTTTTATTGGCAGTAAAACCGAAATATTTTCGGCCAATATGCGACAGTATTACGATTATGGTTTCACCAGTGGTACCTATCTTGATTCTATTCCGGTTTACCGTTTTAAGGTTTCAGTTAAACCCGATTTAAGCAGCTGGACAAAAGACGGTATCATGATTAAAGAATTGGTTACAATCTTCGATAAACGCAATTTTAATATTCTTGGTCGTTATGTAGATATGAAATATAGCAACATGCTATTTGATTTTGATGTGCAGATGAATATAGAAATGGGCTATTTCGGAGAAGATAAATTGCCAACCAAAATTACCTATCAGGGCAACTGGGATTATCCTTTCAAAAAGGAGGAGCGGGCAAGTTTTTTAATTGTACATAAAGATTATAAACTCGAAAAGGGCAAATAGGGATTGATAGAATTTCTAATACGCGTTTTAAGGTGTCTTTAATATCTAGGGAGTCGTCACCCTGACCTGTAGCGCAGTGGAAAGCTACGCAGTAAATTCATTTCAGGGCCTATTTTGCATGAAAGATGCTGACCACGTAGTAGCTACAAAGCAATTGAAAACACTATTCTACTTGTAAAATGAATTCAGCATGACGATCGCGTTGAGATGAGGGGATGAAAATTAATCATTGAGAATAAATATTAATCGAATTCAGGTTATTATCTTTAAACGATTATTTAAACCAATAAATATGCAACTCTTTTCTTCATTGAAATTTAAGATATCATTAGCTTTATCTCTGTTTTTAGCCCTGCATGCGCATGCACAGGTGCTCACTTCAAAACAGATCGATAGTGTTGTAGAAAAAACATTAACAACCTTCAATGTTCCCGGAATTGCAGTTTCTGTAATTAAAGATGGTAAGGTAATCCATTTAAAAGGTTATGGTGTAAGTTCCATCAAAACGAACAAAAAAGTTGATGAGAATACCCTTTTCGGCGTGGCATCAAATACAAAGGCATTCACCGCTGCTGCATTGGGTATGTTAGTTGATGAAAAGAAAATCACTTGGGATACAAAAGTTACTGATGTAATTCCGGAATTTAAAATGTACGATGCTTATGTAACCAGCGAATTTACCATCCGCGATCTGCTTACACACCGCAGTGGTTTGGGTTTAGGGGCTGGCGATTTAATGATCTGGCCAGATTCTTCAACAGTAAATAAAAAGCAACTGATCCATAATTTACGATATTTGAAACCAGTTTCATCATTCCGTACCAAATACGATTACGATAACCTGATGTACATTGTTGCGGGCGATGTGGTAGCAAGGGTTTCGGGAATTACCTATGAAGATTTTATAGAAAGCAGGATCATTAAACCACTGGGCATGACCAAAACAGCAGCTTCGTGGTACCGCTTAAAAGACAAATCGAATGTAATTGATGGCCATGCACCTTACGAAGGTAAACTGCTACCTGTAGGACTAAGTTTTGGAGAGATCGCCAATGCTGCTGGGGGGATTTATTCGAACGTTACCGATATGAGCAAATGGGTAATGGCCATGATTAACGGTGGTAAGTATGGCGAGGCATTGGATAAGAAATTATTCAGCCCTGCTATAGCAAGAGAACTTTGGACGCCGCAAACCATTATTGCAGGCGGTAATCCGGCCGCTTTTAGTAGTTATGGCCTGGGTTGGTTTCTGAGTAATGTGAATGGCAATTTTCAGGCGACACATACCGGGGGGCTTTCAGGAATTGTAACGCAGGTAACCATTCTTCCCGAAATGAAATTGGGTATTATTGTATTAACCAACCAGCAGTCGGGCGCTGCATTTAATGCAATCACGAATTCGATTAAAGATGGTTATTTAGGAATCAAAGGACAGGATCGGATTAAAACCTATAACGATAACAGGCTCAAAAATGAAAAACAGGCCGATGAAATGGTAAGCAAAGTTTGGAGCGATATTGCGGCTCAACAAAAATTGTCTGCCGTAAAGCCAGATGCTAAAAATTATTATGGCACTTTTCACGATGCCTGGTTTGGCGGTGTAACCATTAGTGAGGTGAACGGCAAGATGCATTTTCAGGCTAAGAATGCACCAAAATTGAAAGGCGACATGACTTACTACAAAGGAAATACCTTTATTGTAAAATGGTATGATAGAAGCTTAGATGCCGATGCTTTTGTTAATTTTAATTTAGATAACAATGCTTTGGCCGATAGTTTTAAAATAGAAGCGATTTCGCCGCTAACGGATTTTAGTTTCGATTTCCAGGACCTGGATTTTAAAAAGACGAATACAAAATAACACTAACCAATTATACAATGAAAACATTATTTAAAACGAGTATTTTACTAAGCTTTTGCTTAATTGCATTAACATCAATGACATTTAAACCAAAACGAATTATCTTCTTTGGCGATTCCATTACCCAACAGGGTGTTTCTAAAAATGGTTACGTAACCCTGATCAAAAAATCGCTCGATTCTACTAAATATGATGTAATTGGCGCAGGGATAGGCGGTAACAAGGTGTACGATTTATACCTGCGTTTAGAAGATGATGTGCTGAATAAAAAACCTGATTTAGTGGTGATTTACGTAGGCATTAACGATGTTTGGCATAAACAATCTTCTCATACCGGAACAGATTACGATAAATATTTAAAGTTTTACCAGGCTTTGATTAATAAAATTCAGGGTGTAGGCAGCAAAGTGGTATTGGTTACCCCATCTGTTGTTGGTGAGAAAAAAGATGGTACCAATGAGTTAGATGCCGATTTGAATAAATATGCTGAAGGGATTAGAACATTGGCTGCAAAAAACAATCTACCTGTATGCGATTTAAGGAAAATTTTTGCCGAATACGAGGCGAAAAATAACCCGGAAGATAAAGAAAAAGGCATTTTAACCGTTGATAGGGTACACTTAAATGAAACAGGTAATAAATTGGTCGCCGATCAGTTATTGCCTTTGGTAAAATAGTAGGTTCTAAACCACAGAGCGGGCAAAGTATTCCACAAAGAACACAAAGAATTTTTTCTCTGTGTTCTTTGTGTTTTTTCTCTGTTATCTTTGTAGTTAAATAAGCCGATTCGTCATTGCGAACCGAAGAAAATATATTTTACATTAAAAGAAAGGTAAAAGCCCCTTAAGGGGTTTGGGGTTATGATAAACCGCGAAACGATAGATAAGATAATGGATACCGCCCGTATTGAGGAGGTAGTTGGGGATTTTGTGCACTTAAAAAAACGCGGAACCAGTTTAATTGGTAATTGCCCTTTCCATGGCGAAAAAACCCCTTCCTTTCACGTATCCGTAACTAAAGGCATTTATAAATGTTTTGGTTGCGGTAAAGGAGGTGATTCGGTGCGCTTCATTATGGATCATGAAAAGTATTCATATCCAGAGGCACTTAAATTTTTAGCCAATAAATACAATATAGAAGTTGAGGAAGCCGAGTTAAGCCCTCAGGATGCAGAAGCGCAAAGTGCCAAAGAAAGCCTTTACGTAGTTTCACAATATGCTGCTGCATTTTTTGTAAAACAGCTTTGGGAAACCGACGAAGGCAAAGGAATAGGCCTGAGCTATTTTAAAGAACGCGGCTTTAGAGAAGATATTCTGAAGAAATTCGAGGTGGGTTATTCTCCTGACGTATGGGATGCGATGACACAGAGCGCTATCAACGCAGGCCATAAATTAGAGTTTTTAGAAGCCACCGGATTATCGATCAAAAACGATAACGGCAAAATTTACGATCGCTTTCGCGGTCGGGTAATGTTTCCAATCCACAATTTTACCGGCAGGATTATTGGTTTTGGTGGTAGGACGCTAAAAACGGATAAAAACGTTCCGAAATATGTAAACTCACCTGAAAGTGAGATTTACCACAAGTCGAATGTACTTTACGGTTTGTTTCATGCTAAAAAAGCCATCCGCGATTTAGATAACTGTTATTTAGCCGAAGGATATGCCGATGTGCTTTCGGTGCATCAGGCCGGAATAGAAAACGTAGTGGCCTCATCAGGTACTTCGTTAACGGTAGAACAGATTAAACTGATCGGACGCTTTACTCAAAATATTACCATTTTATTTGATGGTGATGCTGCGGGTATTAAAGCCTCACTACGTGGTCTGGATATGATTTTGGAAGAGGGGCTGAACGTGAAAATTGTTTCCTTTCCCGATGGTCATGATCCCGATTCTTATATGCACCATGTTGGTGCGGGCGCATTTAAAACCTATCTCGAGCAGAATAGGAAAGACTTTATTTTATATAAAGCGAATGTGCTACTTAAAGATGCGGGCAATGATCCGATTAAGAGAGCAGGCATTATCCGCGATATTGTGGAGAGTATTGCCAAAATCCCTGACCCGATCAAAGCATCTGTTTTTATCCGAGAGTGTAGCAGTTTGCTCGAAATTGATGAGCATATCCTATTGAGCGAATTAAACAAAATGCGTTCGACTAAGCTTAAAAAAAGCTTTGATAATAACCAGCGTGCAAATCCATCATCAAGTCCAAAACCATATTCTTCTGGTCCTCCAGAGCCGCTTGGTCCACCCGATAATTTATGGGATGACAGTGCAGGCCCAATGGGTTACGAACAACCCGTAGAAGAGAATGAGCATCAGGAAAAAGAAATTGTGCGCTTATTATTGGCTTTCGGGCACGAATTTGTAAACTGGGATAAAATTGATGACATGTACATCGGTTCATTCATCATGCAGAACCTGAGCGATGTAGAATTCGATGATCCACTTTGTAAAAGAATTATCGATTATTATAAATCAGAAATCGATAATGGCAGATTACCCACATCGAACCACTTTGTTAAACATGAGGATAGAGATATTGCCGATTTAGCCATTACACTTTCAACCTCCGAATACGCTTTAAGCGAAAATTGGTTAAATAAACATCTTATCTATGTTAAAGATGAATCGATGAATTTAAAGGCGACTATTTTGGGAGGCATTTTTCACCTTAAAAAACGTAAAGTCGAGAAAATATTGATGAATCTGTTGAAAGAAATTAAAGAGGAAAAGAACGAGGATAACCAAATGATCTTAATGCAACGTTATGGAGTAATTAAAGGGGTTGAACGAGAGATTTCCAAGTTCCTGGGTTCTGTTATTGTTAAATAAAATGCAAATGATAGAGTCCTGTAAAGATTTCGTCATCTCGACTGCGCTGTACTCCGCTCGAAATGACGGCTTTTCAATCATGACGATCGTTCTAGATAAAGAAACTATAATTCATTCAACAACTATTAGGTATGGCGCTCCACAACGATTTAGGTAAAGAAGGAGAAAGTATTGCCAAACGGTATCTGGAAGATAAGGGATACGAGATTTTAGATGAAAACTGGACATATGGTAAGGCCGAGGTAGATTTAATTGTTTATAAAAACGGCATTATGATTTTTGTCGAAGTTAAATCCCGGAGCTCGGTTGCTTTTGGCGAGCCGGAAGAATTTGTACACAAAGCTAAGCAAATACAGATGGAACTGGCCGCTAATGCTTATATTGAATTAATGAACCATCAAAATGATATCCGTTTTGATATTATTGCAATTACATTTACAAAAAATATAAATTATAATTTAAACCATATTGAAGATGCGTTTTGGCCTGAAGATTAACCCCATCAAAAGTTTCATATTTATCGGAATCGCGCTTGCATTCGTAAGTTCGTGTAAAAACAGTTCTACCACAACTTACCGTAGCTTTCTTTCACCAATGACTGGTCTTAATGTACCGTCAGGAAATGAATTTGAGGTTAAAGTGCAGTTTGGCGCTGAGCAAAAAGTAGATTCTGTAGTTTACTTAATCGATACCATTAAAGTCGTTTCAAAAGCTGATACTTCAGCCATTAAACTTAAAACTGAAGGTTTAAAATTGGGTAATCATCTGGTAACAGCCAAAATATTTGGTGCCGGAAAATCTGAAGATTTAACCTCCAATATTAATGTTTTAGCAGCTCAGGCGCCAACGGAATATACCTATAAGGTGCTTAAAACCTTGCCTCACGATACCTCTTCTTATGTAGAGGGCTTAGAATATCATGATGGTTTTTTTTACGAAAGTGCTGGCGATTATGGTCATTCCAGTTTACGTAAAGTAGAACCTTCTACAGGAAAAATCCTTCAGAAAGCAGATTTAGATAAACAATATTTTGGAGAAGGTATAACCGTAATAGGAAACAAAATTATTCAGTTAACCTACCGAGAAAAAGTTGGCTTTGTATATGATAAAGCTACCTTTAAAAAACTATCTGAATTTTCGTACACTACTGGCAGAGAAGGCTGGGGCTTGGCTTTTGATGGTGAGAAAGTATTGAATACGGATGGTTCGAACACCATCTTTTTCTTAAATAAAGATACCTATCAAAAAATTGGTTCGATTGATGTTTTTGATAATAAAGGAGCCATCCAAAACCTGAATGAACTTGAAATTATCGACGGTAAAATTTATGCAAACGTATATACTACGAATGAAATCCTGATTATCAATCCACAAACAGGTGCCGTTGAAAGCAAGATTGATTTATCCGGACTACTGCCTGCTGATTATTTTAAAACCGAAGATGAAAAGGCTAACAATGTGCTAAATGGCATTGCTTATGATAAAGCAACTAAAAGACTTTTTGTTGCCGGTAAAAAATGGCCGCATATTTTTCAGATCGAGTTGGTTAAAAAGTAGTTTAATTTATCGATATGTCACATTGAGCTTGTCGAAATGCCTTAATATTAATTTAGATAGGTCCTTCGACAGGCTCAGGATGACAAACTTCTAATCCTGTTTCTTCGGCTCATCTAAGTAACCGTTAAAAATGATGGGTTGTTTATTTACACTGCTAGCCGTTAATGAGGCATAGCCATTGGTCGAGATATTAATGGTAAACCGATAATTTTCTCTTTTTACATCCTTTGTATTAATCTGGATGGTATAGGATCCTTTTTTATTCTTCGATTCTGTGTAGGTAAAATCTTTTGAGGTAAATTTAATGCCACCTTGAGTAGGATCCATCGGAGCAGAAAACGATCTTCCATAATAAGGTAGGTAAGCAACAATACTGTCTTTAGTAACCCTAACATCATATTGCGAACCTGTAAGGTTTATAGAAGAACCCCCTAATGCGCCAGGCATCATGCTGAACACTTTATTAATATCATTATTGGACATTGGCAGGGCGGTGTTGGCAACAAAAGTATAGTTCTTATCCGCTACAATTTTTACTGTAGTTTCTTTATTGGTTTGGGCAGACAATTGAACCCCAATCAAAAGAGAGGCAAGGCTCAAAATTAAATTTAAACGTTTCATAATGTGTGTTTTAAATGTATAACAATTTAAAGATGCACAGACTTGAAAGATTCCATAATAGTGCCAAAAATGGAACGTAGCGTAAATTTAACGATTTTAGTTTTTAGATAGGGGATTTACCTTTTCCGAATAACTCGATTTGTATAAAGGATTGCTTTTCTCAGTTGCCGAAGCCCCTAGTGCAGTAAATTTGTATGTGCCCTCAGGAAGGTTGTTGAGTTCTATTTCGCCATTTTCGTTCGTAATTAAAGTAATTAGATTGCCACCTGGATTTTTGCCACCTTTAACGATTATACCGCCAATTGGTGAACCTGCAACCCTCGATTTTGAATTGGTTGAAGGCACAGAAATGATAAATTTATAGTTTCCGGCATTTGCGTTGTTAAATTCTATTTCACCATTTTCATTGGTTACCAGGCTAATTGAATTGTCTCCTGGATTTTTACCACCTTTAACCACAATGCCACCGATGGGTTGTCCGGCAATAAAACTTACCTCTCCCGTGGTCACGTCTAGTTTACCTTTGATGGATTTCATGATGCATGGGAAATGTGATTCTGGATAATTTAGCTTACAATAATCACAATAATGCCCCTCGGGAGCCTGAGTTCGTAACTGTTGCGTGTTTGTTTCTTTGGTTTCTGTTGATGTTGCAGTTCTTTTAACTTGAGCCAGAACAGTAAATGAAATTGATAGCAGAAATACCGCTATGGCAGCTCCTTTTTTCATAAAATTTGATTAGAACAACAAAATTAATCAAAAAATATGGCTCTTGCTAGTTTTTAAGGGCTTGTGGCTGGTTATTTAATTTTTCTTTTTGGATGCTTTCGCAAAAGGATTGAAAGCTAAAGCAAGGTTAACCCAGAAATCCAGTTCATCATTCCGGCCCAAAACATCTTCTGATACCGAAATGTAGCCCTTCATTGGTCTACCGCCCATAACCATTTGCTGCCAGCCATCTTTATCGGATAAATTTTCTAAAGTATTGGGGTCGAGCCTCACCATCATGCTGTTCTTAGAAACACCAATACACATTTTGCCGTTCACCATAAAAATAAGCCCACTGAACATTTCTTTTTCCTCTACATCTTGTATATGCATTAAACGTTCGGCAACGCGAAGGGCTAAGGTTTCGTTATAAGCTCTCATAATTAATCCGTATGGTCTATTGAAACAAATTTGATTCCTTTTGATACGAAGAAATTTTTGAGCATACTAAATTTTTCAGTGCAGTTTTCTCCCACTTTTATTTTTTCTGAGCTAAATTTCATACGTAGGCAATCGAAGCAGATTTCGATATAAGCGATTACTTTTCTCTGATTGTTAAAAAATAAGATGGCATTGTAAGGGTCATAGCAGGACATTCTATCTTCAATCACTCCATACTTTTTAGATCTATAACCATAATTAAAAAGTAAATCTGTCAGTTTATTAATGTCTGCTTTGGATAATTTGATTTCCTCCTTTACCATTCCGGTATCTAAAATTCCTTTTTTAACTGGCAGATGGCTTGAAAATTCGGATACTGTATCTTGAAAAGATATTAAAGAAATGAATACTGTCTGGTTAAAAGGGTAAAGCAGTTGCCTTTGGGAAGGACTATATTTGTCTCTATGTACACATTTAGAATTGTACTCCATTAATTTTGATTCCTCCTCTATTGAAAGATTTTTTAGAGGACCAAACTGCGCAATCACCGAATGACTGATAAATAACATCCATATTATGTTAAGAAATCTGAGCATATAGTAAGATAGGGTAATGCGGGTTTAATTAAAACAATTTAATCTTTTAACATTCCTTTCGCAAATAATAAATTAATTAAATTTGCAATATGTTGTTAAACTGCTATCAGGAAGAATTATTAGAGGCTGGGTGTGATGAAGCTGGAAGAGGTTGCCTCGCTGGTCCTGTTTTTGCCGCGGCAGTAATATTGCCAAAAGGTTTCATACTGGAAGGTTTAAACGATTCTAAGCAATTATCGCATGAGCAAAGGGCCTCTTTGAGACCCATAATAGAACAGGAAGCCCTAGCCTGGGCAGTAGCTTCTTGTGATCACGAAGAGATAGACAGGATCAACATTCTAAATGCTTCGTTTTTGGCCATGCACAGGGCAATCGAAAAATTGCAAACCCAACCACAATACCTGGTGATTGATGGCAACCGATTCAAAACCTATCCGCAGATTCCACACAGTTGTATTGTTAAGGGCGATGGTAAGTATTTAAATATCGCTGCGGCTTCTATATTGGCCAAAACCCACCGTGATGAATATATGACTAACTTACACGTCGATTATCCACATTATAATTGGCAGCAGAATAAAGGTTATCCAACAATTGCACACCGTAAGGCTGTGATCGAAATCGGATTGTCGCCTTTTCACCGCAAAACTTTTAATGTGAGCGATCCTCAGTTAGAACTGTTTTCAAAAAACGCTTAAAATTTCGTATTTTACAACATTGTGAAAATTCTGTTGATTACTAAGCGGGTTCCCTTTCCGCCAAATAGTGGTTATCCCATTGTGGTTTATAACACCATAAAAGGTTTGCTGCAACTTGGCGCAGATATTACTTTGTTTAGCCTCAACCCCACAAAAGGACGGATCGATATTGAAGATATCTATGATCCTATTTTTGAACAGATTAAATACCATACCTACGATTTAGATACCGATGTAAATGTATGGTCGGCATTTTTTAATATTTTTACGAACGAATCTTATAACGTTTCACGTTATTATAGCGAAGATGCTGCCCAGCAGTTAGAAAACCTTTTACGCGAAAACGTGTTTGATATCATCCAATTCGAAGGTCTCTTTGTTGTTCCTTATCTAGATGTGGTTAAGGCAAACAGTAATGCCAAGCTCATCTATAGGGCACACAATATCGAATTTACCCTTTGGGAACGTCTTTCTCATTCAGAAAAGTTTCTCATCCGGCGTAAGTATTTAGCTTTTTTAGCCCAGCGGCTCAAAGCATATGAAACCGATCAGATTAACCGTTTCCACCATATTTTTGCCATTAGTGAACCCGATCGACAAAGTATATTAATGTTCGGCTGCGAAATTCCGATGTCGGTTTTTCCCGTTGCCATCGATTTAGAAAAATATAAAGTAGATAAAAGTAAAACCAGTTTTCCTACGCTGTTTCATTTAGGTGCAATGGATTGGCGACCGAATCAGGAAGGATTAGAATGGTTTTTGGATGATATCTGGCCTGATATCGAAAAGCTGAATAAAGACCTTCGTTTTTATATTGCAGGGAAAAACATGCAAAAACACTTCTTCGAATACGATTCAGAAAACCTGATCGTAGAGGGAGAAGTGTTCGATGCGGTAGAGTTTATGAACTCAAAGGCGATTATGATTGTTCCTTTAATCTCTGGCACCGGAATGCGGGTAAAGATTATTGAGGGTATGGCCATGAAAAAATGCATTATTGCCACCACTACTGCCGCAGAGGGAATTAATTGCAGGCACGGACATGATATTTTAATTGCCGATTCTGCAGATGAATTTTACCGGTCGATTTTACAATGTATCATCAATCCTAAACGTTGGGTAGAAATAGGAGAGAACGCCCGTAAGACAGTTGAAAACGACCACGGCGTGCATTTGATCTCCAGCAAAATGCTGAAGATTTACGAAGAATTGGTGAGTGCGTAAGTATCTCCAATAGATGCTAAAACAAGTTCAGTATTAAGGATGAATAGAAAAATCATCTAAAAACTCCTTAAAATTAACCTCAAAATTTTATCTTTTTCTTAGTACTTTTGCACCCCAAGAAGAATAGCGAATAAAACCGCCATAATTCACAGCATATCAGCTATACTGGCTTCATTATCATAAAAAATAAAATTTACGGATGAAAAATACCGCATTAACAGAAAAACACATCGCTTTAGGCGCTAAGATGGTTCCATTTGCAGGTTACAATATGCCTGTTACTTACGAAGGTATCAATGCTGAACATGCAACTGTTCGTAATGGCGTAGGTGTTTTTGATGTAAGCCACATGGGCGAATTTATTCTTAAAGGTGAAAACGCATTGGATCTTATTCAACGTGTAACCAGTAACGATGCTGCTAAATTATACAATGGAAAAGTTCAGTACTCTTGTTTGCCAAACCAAGACGGTGGTATTGTTGATGATCTTTTGGTTTACAAAATAGATGATAAAACCTATATGTTGGTAGTTAATGCATCAAACATTGAAAAAGATTGGAACTGGATTCAACAATTCAATTCGAAAGATGTTGAAATGCACAATATTTCTGATCAAACCTCTCTTTTAGCCATTCAAGGGCCAAAAGCTGCAGATGCTTTACAATCATTAACTGATGTTGATTTAGCATCAATGGAGTATTATACTTTCGTTAAAGGTACCTTTGCTGGTATTGATAATGTAGTTATTTCTGCAACAGGTTATACCGGCGCTGGTGGTTTCGAAATTTATTTCGAAAACCAATATGCCGATCAAATTTGGGATGCTATTTTTAAAGCTGGTGCGCCGTACAACATTCAGCCTATTGGCTTAGGTGCCCGCGATACTTTACGTTTAGAAATGGGTTTCTGCTTATATGGGAATGATATCGATGATACGACCTCGCCTATTGAGGCGGGTTTAGGCTGGATTACTAAGTTTTCTAAATCTTTTACCAATTCGGAGGCATTATTGGCACAAAAAGAAGCTGGTATCCAAAGGAAATTGGTCGGTTTCGAAATGATCGACCGTGGTATTCCGCGTCATGATTATGAAATTGCTGATGCCGAAGGAAATATTATCGGTAAAGTAACTTCTGGTACCCAGGCACCTTCTTTGCAAAAAGCGATTGGTATGGGTTACATCGCAAAAGATTTCACTAAAGAAGGAACTGAAGTTTTTATTTTAATCCGCAATACGCCAATTAAAGCTAAAGTGGTTAAGTTTCCTTTTTATAAATAAGATTTGAGACGTTAGATATGAGATTTGAGACGGTTTGATCCGCTGAAATCTCATATCTCATATCTCATACCTCATATCTCGTCAAATGTCAAAAAAAATAGAAGTTTGTTTAACTCCGGCCTTGATCGACTTATACGATATCGAACAGAGTATTGTGGTGGTTATCGACATTTTAAGAGCCACGTCATCTATTACCTACGGGATAGATAATGGTGCTGAAGCGATTATTCCTGTAGCTCAGGTAGAAGATTGTTTAAACTATCGCGATAGCGGATTTTTATTGGCAGCAGAACGAAATGGAGAGGTAGTTGCAGGCTATGATTTCGGCAACTCGCCATTCTCTTATACCCACGAAAAAGTAAACGGAAAAACGGTCGTTTTAACAACTACCAATGGAACCAAGGCCTTACATTTGGCACAGAAAAGAGCCTATCAGGTTGTAATTGGGTCTTTCCTGAACTTAGATGCACTTTGTGGTTATTTGAAAAGTCAGGATAAAAATGTGCTTTTGCTTTGCGCTGGTTGGAAAGATCAGTTCAATTTAGAAGATACCCTTTTTGCTGGTGCTGTGGTAAATAATCTCCGTCAAAATTTCGAACATTTTGATGATTCCAGCGTGGCTGCAGAAGATTTGTATGCCTTAGCTAAGGCAGATCTGAGGAAATACCTTCACAAATCATCACACAGTCATCGTTTGGCTCAGTTGAATATAGAAGAAGATGTTGTTTTCTGTTTGCAGTTAAATCTTTGCAAAACAATTCCCGTATTGGAAGGGGAGCGCTTGGTGGCTTTAAAAAACTTATAATATAGTCCTCGTTTATAACGAAGATTAGTGAGAACTATATTTCTAATGTGTTGCAATAATCTCTTATTGACGATAAAATCGTCATTTTCCTCCATCCTCGTTACAAACGAGGACGATGTGCCGTAGCCTTAAAAAATTAAAAGCTAAAATTTAATCCCAGCAATACTGCATTTTTTCTAAAGCTGGCGCCATTAAATTGAGTTTCCTCTGTTGGTCTACTATTAAAATAAGCTTTATCTACACCAGAGTAAGTGTTGATGTTATTGATCTTATAGTCAACTTCTACCCCTAAACTTTTGTTCAATGGTACAGCCAGATTGATATCGCCACTTAACGAAAAGGAATTTGCCTTGTGTGTAAAGCTTACGGGTTTAGCAAAATCAGGAATTAAATTCCAGTTGGCTTTTGCCGAATAAGTATAAAAACCGCTTAAGACGGTAGCGCCTATACTGAATTTCTGCATTTTAAGAACAAGTTCTGCTCCAAAATCGAATCCTTTATATCTTGCTACATACGTAGAGTTTAAGCCTTTACTGTCAGGGTTATTTGCACTTTCTAACAAATAAAATTTTTGCTGATTATATGAAAGTCCAACAATTGGATTGATGTTAAAATCACCAAATTTTAGCAGTTGGTAACTGAGCTGTAAATTGGCATTGTATAAATAACCTTTATTTGCGTTGAGCAGATCGAAATAAAAAGCACTTTGCCGATTATCTTCTGCATAATCGGTATCTTCTGCCTCGCCCTTGGTTATGCTGTTGTATTCGTTAGTGGCTTTAATACTAAGTCGCTCGGTAATATTGTATTTAATGTCTAG
The DNA here is from genome assembly GCF_049913135.1 of Pedobacter sp. R-06. Classification (NCBI taxonomy): domain Bacteria; kingdom Pseudomonadati; phylum Bacteroidota; class Sphingobacteriia; order Sphingobacteriales; family Sphingobacteriaceae; genus Pedobacter; species Pedobacter sp. R-06. The sequence continues at coordinate 6,374,331 of NZ_CP183977.1, forward strand.
CCCAAAACTACGCCCTTTTAGATTTTTCCAGATTAGTTCTGATAATACATTCGGACTGGTTCCGGCTGCATTACCTGCAATAGACCAATCAAATCTCGATTGCTGAATACCAACGTAAGGCTTTACTTCCCATTTATGGAGATTATCTTGTGCAGATGCAGTTTGGCAAAATAAAACGAGCGTTAAGCAGGCTAAAAATGGTTTGATAAAGGAAATCCGCAGAGCGATCAGCATATCTATTTTTATTTTATAACAGCAAAATATACATAGTGGTTATTTAAAACCACTATGTATAATAATTTATTTTCTAAAATGGATATACTGAAGCGATAAATGATTTATCAGTAGGTGATAATACGGTATTCCATCCCACCTCGAAATCACCAATGGTTAATTCATTTGGAACCGAATAATGCATGATCGAATATTTATCATAGGCACTATAATTGGTTTGTGTGGTGCTGTATTTTGCAAATAAGTTATTGTCTACATCTGCCTGGCTCCAGTAATTTGGGGCAGCAGCATAATAGGCATAAACAGCAGGTTTATCCCATGGAATAGCCACTAATGGGTGTTGGTGCTCATGGATTAATCCTAATGCATGACCGAATTCGTGGATGACCACTCGGCTATATTCAGAATCTGCTGTACTTGCAGTTAACCAACCGTAATTCATAGTCGCACCAGTGCTGGGAGTTGATTTTCCAATGTACGACCAAGATCCATCTCCACTTACAAAACTCACCCTGATTTTGGCTGTATTATCGTTTGTAACAAAGTTGAATTTGATGTTGGCATATTGTTCCCACGCTTTCGCATATTGGATTACTTTGGCTCTGATGGCGGAGGTACTTCCGTTTAAACTTACTTTAATCGTAGTTCCGGGAGTCCATTTTGTTGACTTTAGCACAGCGCCTCTTGGGGTAGTTCCATCTAATGATCTTTCTGTACAGATCTGGATATTACCAAGCGGATTAACAGCTGATATTTCTGGTTTTTCTAAATCTGCCGTTTCAGTTGGTCTTTCTTTTTTACAAGCGTATAATACTGTAGTTAGCGCCAGGGTAGTTAATAGGGTTTTATTTAATTTTAAGAATTTCATGTTTAGGTTTTTTTAGGTAAAAATTAATGATCTGTGTTTGACTTGGCAAATCAAGTTAGAAGATCGTAAAAACAGGGATTCTTCTTCTTTGAAAAAGAATAATCAGGTTGAAAAACATAGATAGACATTTAGGTTTAATTCCTCTGCATTTGCAAAGTATAATCCTAAAGTAAAGTAATATTATATCAACACCAAGAGAATTGTAATATTTTTATTGCATAAGTGTATTTTTTACACTCGTTTATTTGATTAATATAAACTATTATGATGTAGTTTAAATATTACAAATAAAGAAATAGATTAACGGAGTTAGGTATTATTTTGTAATTAACTCAGAAATTGTTGGACTGTTTTTAATCGTAATCAAGGCTTCTTCGTGAGCCAGCCAATAAATATCTTCAGCACGTTTCATATCGAATGTACTAATGGCCCCTAAACCTTTTGGTTCGATTAATACGTTACAGAATTTTGCTTTTCTTTCCATATCGTGGTTAATAGACATGATGCCTGCACGCCCCATTAAATTGGTAATACCGGTAATTTTATCAACTGGTTTAAGGTGGTTACAAGACGAGCCTATAATGAAATCGCAATCATCCATTAAAGGTTCAACGGGGAAATTATTTAAAATGCCGCCATCCACATACATCTGGCCATCAATCATAATGGGTTTAAAAATACCAGGTATGCAGCTAGAGGCATGAATAGCCCTAATAAGTGGTCCTTTTGTGAAATAAACCAATCGGCCTTCGCTAAAATTTACAGCAGCAATGGTTAAGGGTATTTTTAGCTTCTCAATTGAATCTTCCGGAAAATATTCCTTTAAAATCAGAGAAGTGTTTTCGATATTGATTAAACCTAAAGAACCCACCGCCGGACGAACGAAGCGCCAGAGTTTCGTTTTAAGGAAAATATTCAAACCTTCTTCCGGATCTATGCCAGCGGCAAAAAAGGCCCCGGCTATCGCTCCTGCACTTGTTCCACTAATGTGACTAAAGGTAATGCCCAAATTACTGAAGGCCTTTAAAACACCTAAATGTGCTATTCCCCTAATGCCTCCGCCTGATAATACAATGCCAACTTTCATAGGTTTAATTTGGGATGATTACTTTATAAAGTTCAACTGATCGATTTTATTGCTTAATTGTTGTATTGTTAAATTGTTTTTGCTTGCGAACTTAAACTGATAACTAGAAACCGCAAACTAATAAACTATCTCTGTTGTTTCGGTTTGTACTTCGATTGATTTAAAATTTTCTGTGCATCGTTATCTGCCATTAATTGCTGTAAAGTAACATCAGGGTGTTCTTTCATATATTTTCTTACAATTTGCCAACCCATCCATACGCCCAATTTTGGTGCCGAATCTCTATTTTCACCTAAACCTGGCGTAAAAGGTCCTTCAGATAAAAACACCTGGATTTTTTGATAATCGGTTTCATACAGGTAATTGTTCTCCAAAAAATATGCCCAGATATCACCTTCGAAATTTTGTGCCCAATCTATTTGTTGTTTGGTATATCCAATTTTGGTAGAATCGCTTAAGTTTTCAGGTAAAACCTGATCTAAGAAATATAAAACCTTCCCCTGGAAGATCATTTTAGACAAAAGGGTTCTATTGTCATCAGGCTCTGGAAAAAGTTCTTCGTGGGCGTATGTTTCGGCTACACGCGGCACAATATATTCAGGCGTAAACCTCCTCGAAAGGTATAAGGGTACACTTTGCACAATAGCCTTATAAAATTTGCTGTCTTTACCCAAAAACATATCCAAACCAATCCCCAAATAGTTATCGCCCACTGGCATTTGGTAAGCAAAACCTGAAGCAAAAGAAATAAATTTAGGAATCTTCGCTTTCGGATAATAATATTTAATGTATTTAAAAGTCTCGCTTAATCCTTCTTCCTGCACTTTTAAGTTTGGAAAAACACTGTCTACTTCTTTGCTTAAATCGGTATAAGCCTGGTCGCGGTACAAATTGGCCAACGATTCGGTGTTTGAGTATTTGCTGTCCAGAATCCGGTGGATAAAATCGTCGTAAAACACACCATATTTCGAACCAAGTTGTTTATCTACCTCAATAACATTTTTGTTTTTTCCGGCAAATAGCTCGTTATCAAATCTTTCAATTTTAATGTTTACTTGTATATTACTTACATCGGGCCTGTTGCTTTGCCTGCAGGAAATAAATGTGACGGCAAAAAGAAAAATTAGATAAATTTGCCAGTGTTTTACGTTATACATCATGTACAACAAATATATATAAACACCCTATAGCATGAAAAAAATATCGACCATTTTAATTTTGTCTCTTTTAAGTATTGGCGCATGGGCGCAAAATTCTCCTTTAACCAATTACGGTTTTAGGTTAGGTTTAACAGCTACCCCAACTTTTGGTTGGATTAAACCCGAGCAGGGAAAAACAGATGGAATAGCTTTGGGCTTTTCTTATGGATTAATTGGTGATTTTAATTTTGCCCCGAATTATAGTTTTTCTACTGCGCTGACCATCACTTCGATAAATGGTAAAAGTACAGAGGCGAATGTTCTGCCTTATTATAGCGCTAGTAGTAGCACTGTACCGAAAGCTTACGATTTAAAATATAAACTACAATATGTAGACTTGCCTTTAACCATTAAACTAAAAACCGTAAAGGCGGATGGAAAACGTTGGTATGGTCAGTTTGGATTGTCTAATTCAATCAACATCAGTGCTAAGCAAGATGCTGTAACAGGTGGAGCGGTTGTTGGTGATAATTTAAATGTATCTGATAACATTAAACTTTACCGCGCCGGATTAATTATCGGTGGCGGTGGCGAATTTGATATTTCGGGCAATACCAGCATCGTAGCAGGTTTAACTTTTAATAACGGTTTCACTAATATTGTAACAGATAAAGCCAGAGATGTTAGAAATCATTATTTGGCGCTTAATTTCGGTGTATTCTTCTAATCTGGATATTTGTCTTGATACTTGATACTCACTACTTGATACATTAATATGAAAATAGCACTAGCACAACTCAATTACCATATCGGAAACTTTGAGGTCAACACTAAAAAAATAACCGAGAATATTCAATTGGCGAAAGATAAAGGTGCAGATTTGGTTGTTTTTGCCGAACTGGCTATTTGTGGCTATCCACCAAGAGATTTTTTGGAATTTGATGAGTTTATTGTATTGTGCGAATCTGCAGCTCAGGAGATTGCCAAGCATTGTACAGATATTGCCTGCATTGTGGGCCTACCTATTAAAAACGAAGTATTACAGGGAAAGGATCTGTTTAATGCAGCTTATTTTATCGAAGATGGGAAAGTTAAAGCTGTCGTTAAAAAAGCACTGTTGCCTACCTACGATGTGTTTGATGAATACCGCTATTTCGAACCTGCCACACAATTTAACTGTATCGATTTTAAGGGTAAAAAAATTGCCCTCACCATTTGCGAAGACCTATGGAATATCAATGATAATCCACTATATGTTTCTAATCCAATGGATGAGCTGATTAAAGAGCAACCTGATGTAATGATTAATATTGCAGCATCTCCTTTCTCTTATACCCATGATGACGAACGCATTAAAGTATTGGCCGATAATGCAAAGAAGTATAAGTTGCCTGTATTTTATGTAAATCAGATTGGTGCACAAACCGAAATTATTTTTGATGGTGGTTCGTTGGTTTTCGATGCTGATGGAGCTATGAAAGCAGAGATGAAATATTTTGAAGAGGATCTTCAGGTTTTTGATCTGGAAGAAGTTGAAAATGTGCGTAATAAATATCCCCAATCGGAAAGATTAACCGATATTGAGCAGATTCACGACGCATTGATTTTAGGCATAAAAGATTATTTCAGGAAATCTGGTTTCAGTAAAGCCGTTTTAGGCTTATCAGGCGGGATCGACTCCGCTGTGGTTTGTGCCTTGGCTTGTCGTGCATTAGGAGCAGAGAATGTAATGGCCGTTTTAATGCCTTCTAAATTCTCTTCCGACCATTCCGTTCAGGATGCTTTAGATTTGGCTAACAATATTGGTTGTATGCATGAAATTGTACCAATTAAAGAAGTTGCAGAAGCTTTCGATCATATACTGGCACCAGCTTTTAAGGGCCTGCTTTTTAACCTTGCAGAGGAAAATATCCAGGCCCGTATTCGTGGAATTATTAATATGGCCATGAGTAACAAGTTTGGTTATATTTTATTAAATACCTCGAACAAAAGCGAGTCTGCTGTTGGTTATGGTACTTTATACGGCGATATGTGTGGTGCAATTGGGGTAATTGGCGATGTATATAAAATGCAGGTTTTCGAGCTGGCAAGATACATTAATAAAGAAAAGGAAATTATCCCGATCAATACCATTGTTAAACCGCCATCGGCAGAGTTAAGGCCTGATCAAAAAGATTCTGATTCATTGCCTGAGTATGAAATACTCGATAAAATATTATATCAGCACATCGAAAAGAAACAGGGCTCGAAAGCCATTATTGCTCAAGGTTTTGATGAGGCACTAGTGCTGCGGATTCTGAAAATGGTTAATGTTGCCGAATTTAAACGTTATCAAACACCACCTATTTTAAGGGTATCGCCAAAAGCATTCGGTATGGGCAGAAGAATGCCGATAGTTGGAAAATATATGGCCTAGGTTGTTTCTAGGCTTGTAATGTTGGAAGGTTCGAAAGTTGTTTTGATTGTTTAGTCGCTAGTTAACTTGTTTAACAGCAGCTATAAACCTCACAGGTTTTTAAAACCCGTGAGGTTTAAAACTTATTACGCTAAAGTTGCATCAACAGTAATCGTTGTGTTTAATAATTTAGAGATTGGGCAGTTTTTTTCTGCATCGGCTACTAACTCATCAAACTTCTCCTGTGTTAAGTTAGGCACGGAAGCGGTTAAAGTTAAATGTGATTCTACAATTTCACCTTTTGATGGATCTAGGTTGATTTCACATTTGGTTTCCAATTTATCTGCTGTAAATCCTGCTTCAGTTAAGTTCGCAGATAATTTCATGGTAAAACAGCCTGCATGCGCAGCAGCAATTAATTCCTCCGGATTTGTGCCAACACCCTCTGCAAAGCGAGAATTAAAAGAATATTGAGTATTATTTAAAGTGGTACTTTGTGTAGTGATGTTACCATTACCTTCTTTAATAGAACCTTGCCATACGGCTGTTGCATTTCTTTTCATGATTGGATTTTATTTTTAGATTGTTTAACATCTAAAGATAAAAATATGTTTGTTTAAAGCTGGCAATTCTTTGTTAAGAAATCCTTGTATTAAAATCATTTCTAAATATTATTTCAAAAAAAGAAGCTGCTTCAAAGAAACAGCTTCCATTGCATTACGATCTTTTTAGGGTATTTATCTGATTTTTAATTATAGAGGGTACAATACTGCGGTTGCCTGTTTATCCTTCGCTGATAAAACAGTAGCGCCACTTCCACATTGCCCACCGTTCATTAATGATAAGGCGTCGGTTCCTCCAACCCCTGGAACATTAATGGTTGTAGATTGGTTAGTGTGTTTAAATGAGATGGTATGTCCAAATTCATGTGTGATGGTTCTTGTGCGTTGTGCAAAAGAATTGTTTTGAATCAGATTCTGGTTAATCCAAACCGTATTGCCAGCTTTACCGTTAGAAGTTGATAAATAAGCCTGCCCACAGGTAGAACTTCCAATTGTATTATCTACCTTAATTAGGATGTCATAAATAGTACCTGTTGTAATCACAAATTTGATTTTGGAGTTTGGTACTGTATTCCATTGGTTGATTGCAGAATTGATTTCACTGATCATCCCGTTTATAGAAGGGTCGATTTTAACGCGGATATTACTGCTATTGGTTACAATATTTCCATTGTAATACTGTTCTGTTATCGGCTTGCCATTATCGGCAGGAACTTCCATGGTTTTGCTAAATACGATATCGCCGTCTACAACGTAATTATCGCCACTTTCTACAATCTGTGCGTCTGTAAATCCAAGATTTTTGATGTAAGCAAGAACTTTTTGGTTTTGAATATCATTTTTCTGATCTGCAGGTATCTCATTTTTCTTCGAGCACGAGATTACCATTACTGAGAGCAATGCAATCAGCATAGTTTTTGTTAATAGGTGTTTCATAGTTTAGGTTTTTGGTTTAGATCGTAATATGCTGCAATTGAGTATTATATCAATAAATATAATATAAAAAATACAAATCTGTATTTTAAATACATATTTTTTTGTATTCTTAATTAGTATTACGAATCTTGCCTGCTATCCTAATCTACCTCGTGTTTTAGTCTATTACTTCTAATTGATTGGAAAAGCAATATACCCACACCGATCATGATCGAAATATCGGCGAAATTGAAAACACCCGTTTGGAAGATATAAAAATCCATATGCATAAAATCGGTAACCGATCCGTGTACAATCCGATCATATAGGTTGCCAATCCCGCCGCCTATCAGAAAACACAAAGCAATTTGCATACTTATTGGTAAATTGCGTTTGGCAAAGAGGAAATATAATCCATAGCCTAAAAATAGTAATGGCAAGCCTGTTAGAATAATGAGTCTAAAAATATAGGGCATATTATCGCCTAGACTTAAAAATGCACCGCTGTTTTCTACTTTGGTTAGGGTAAAGCGGTCTTTTATAATGCTGATATGTTCGTAATCGCTAATCTCGGTACGCACAATTTTTTTAGAAATCTGATCGCAGCCAAAATTTAAAGTTAATAACAAGAGCAATACCGACCAGCGAAGGTTTTTTATTTTTTGCATAATTTTTATCTGATAATATCGGCATCAATCGGTATATAGCCTAAATGCCTGCTTAACGACATGATTTGCCCTTTGTGATGAAACTCGTGCGTAATAACATGGGTAAACAACTTTAATGGATTTACTTTTAAAATCTCTCCATTCCTGTCTAATTCATTTTCCTTCAGCTCATTCCCTTTAAATTTTTCGGTAAATAAGCCAATATACTCATCTACCCGGTTAAAATAGGTTTGGCAGTGATGTAAGGTCTGATAGCTTTCGAAAGGTAAAAACTCTTGTTCAATGCCTAAGGCTTTTTCACCAATCCACGCACAATAGGTTTGACAAATATGAACCAACAAGTTTCTGATAGAACCTCTGCCGAATGAATTGTTGTTAGTTAAGAAATCGTGTTCGGAAATACTCCCAATATAAGCTAAAAGGGTATTTCTTGATGATAAAATGAAATCGTATTGTTGTTTAAACATGATTTGGTTTCTTGATCCATTTTCTAAACGGAATAATCAAGGCTAAGATAATTGCTAAAACACTCAATATTTTTGCAATAATGTCTCCGCTTTTTACATAAAAGGTAATCTCGTCGTTTAGGTTAATGTTGGCCTTTATTGCAGTTCTCGTCCACCATTTGGTGCTTTGCGTTACGTCGCCACGTTGATTGATGAAGCAAGAAATGCCTGTATTTGCAGAACGGGCCACATCACGGTGGGTTTCAATTGCCCTAAGCTTGGCGTACATCATGTGCTGGTCTTTACCTGAGGTATTTCCCCACCAGCCATCATTAGTGATAATAGCAATAAATTGTGCCCCATCTTTAACCGATTGAGCAACCCATTCGCCCCATAGGCTTTCATAACAAACAACAGGGGCAGCGCCAATTCCACTTTGCGCATAAAGTACACCAGGTTTTTCCTGCCAGCCCCATCCACCAACAGCTCCACCAAGTTCAGCAAAAACACCGTCTAAAAATGAAAACACTTTAGGGAAAGGCATTTTTTCTACACCCGGTACCAATTTAGATTTATGGTAAAACTGAACATTTGCAGAGTTTTCTACCTGCATGGCCGTGTTAAAATTATCCCAATACTGGTTACTTTGCGGATCGTACTTTGCTGAAAGTGTTTTTTTTGTCTGGTAGATTTTTTTGCTTTCAATTCCGGTAATCAGTGTTCCGTTTTTGTATTTGCTTAAAAAACTTTGGAGGGTATAAAAATCAGGGTTAGATCTGATGCGATCTTCGTCGGCACGACTCGGTATGGCAGTTTCCGGCCAGATAAAATATTCGGTATTACTTTGCCCAACCGAATCGGAAAGGTGTGTTAAAATTTTGAGCTGCTCAGAAACCGGTATGCTTTCCAGTTTCTGATAAGGATCGATATTCGGTTGAACCACCACCACATTGCTTGGTGTCCCTTTCTGTTCGGCAGTAAAGTATTTGGTTAATGAAATGCCGATGGGAATAATCACTATCAAAGCCCAGATTCCAGCGGTTCTAAATCTTAAATAACCTGTTTGTGATTTAAATTTCTTGTAGGCTTCAAAAGCTAGGATATTGCTCACTAAAATCCACAGTGAACCTCCGTAAACGCCAGTATAATCATACCATTGAGCCAGCTGGTGCATCCCTGCTAAACCATTACCTAAAGTCATCCAAGGGAAGGCTAAATCCCAGGTTTGCTGCAAATATTCTAAAGCGATATAAAAGGCAATTAAGCCCAGGTACGCAATCTTTTTATTTACGTATTTGCCCAATCGATAGTATAGCCAAAAAGCAAAAGTCATTAAAAGCGCACCTAAGCCATAAGGAATTAAAGAAACAGGGAGGGCTACTGCTGGCCCATTGTAGGCGCTAATGGCGTTATACACCCAGTAAATTGATGCCGTATTCCAAACTAAAAAAGTTAGGCCTGCGGTTAAGAAAATCCTTTTACCTTGCTTTTTGATGTTAGCATTGCCAATGGCTTCCAGGGCGATAAATAAAGGAACCAAACCAATCAATAATAATGGGGTAGTAAAGGGCATTGGTGGCCAGGCTAGCCATAGTAAAAATGCACTTAAGAGGGCGAGGAGGTAAGTTTGTTTCTTATTCATTTTAAGTGCTGGCGCAATATTGTCGTACTGAGCCTGTCGAAGGCTAATTAATTATAATCTGGCGTTTCGACAGGCTCAACGTGACAACTTGAGGGGATTAGTTTTACAAACTATCTAAAATATTTGCTTTTTTAGCTTCGTATTCTTCCTGGGTAATGAGGTGTTTATCGTACAAAGTTTTTAGCTTGCGTAATTTTAATGTGGTTTCGTCTTCTGGCTCTTCAACTACTTCAGCAATCTGAATAACTGGTTGAACGGGTTCTGGAGTTGGTTCGTAAGCAGGAATTTCGGCAAGGGGTTGAGCATTTAAATTAATGGGAGACGCCGTTGCACGGTTTTCTTCCAGTTTTTGCTGACGAAGCATTTCCTTATACTCTTCCAATTGCTGGTTCGCAGCCTGATGTAATTTACGCGCCTGTACTTTTGGAATAAATTCGGTTACGATATTTTCGCCATGCTGGGGTACACAAATAAATTTAGAACCAAAAAATTCTTCTTTAAACGACACCTCTTTTATACTTTTCCACGAAATATCTTTGAAATTCATGGTTAAACCTAAATTGCCTGGCTCGCAATAAAAAATGCGCTTGTTCGAAATCGCGATGCTATCTGGCAACAAGTTTACTGCCGGTTTTTTCTGTACCGCTAAATATAAAAGTTCTTCGCCTGTTGTTAAAAGGTCGTTTAATTTTCCAATAACTTTTTCAACCGCTTTTGGGTCTTGCTCGTCACTCAGAAATCTATCTATGCTAATCATAATGTTTTCAAAATTGATGTGTTGTTTGTTTTCTGATGCTACTCTTCAGCAGCCTCATATTTGTTTTTGCTTTTAATATTGGGTTTCCCCGCTATGCAAATTACAAATTCTCCTTTTAAAGTATTGTTTTCAAAATGTGATTTTATTTCCACCAAAGTTCCACGCACGGTTTCCTCGAACATTTTGGTGAGCTCTCTACTTACCGATGCCTGCCTATCGGCACCCAGGTATTGTGCAAACTCCTCTAAAGTTTTTAATAAACGGTGTGGACTTTCATAAAGTATAATGGTGCGATCTTCTTCTGCCAATTTTTTGAACTTTGTTTGTCTGCCTTTTTTAACCGGTAAAAAACCTTCGAAACAAAAGGCATCAGCAGGTAAGCCCGAATTAACCAAAGCAGGCACGAAAGCCGTTGCGCCAGGTAAACATTCTACGGCAATATCATTTTTAATGGCCTCACGTACCAGGAAGAAACCCGGATCGGAAATGGCAGGTGTTCCGGCATCAGATATCAGGGCAATTTTCTGCCCTTCATTTAAAAACTTGATAATTTCTGAAGTGGCCTTATGTTCGTTGTGCTGATGGTGTGAGAAAACCCTTTTATCGATGCCGAAGTGTTTAAGCATGGGTGCACTGGTACGGGTATCTTCGGCGAGGATTAAATCGCATTCTTTTAATATACGGATTGCCCTAAAGGTCATATCCTCCAGATTGCCTATTGGCGTTGGTACGAGAAATAGTTTGCCATCCATATTTTTCTGTGTCCGTCATTGCGAGAGCTGGCTCCGGTTTCTCGGAGAGGAACGACGAAGCAATCTTTTTGTTGAGAGATTGCCGCAAGCGTTCGCAATGACGACTTAATTATTATCTTTGCTTAAAAAATTAAATAATGCTGCAAGTTAACTATATCCGCGAAAATAGAGAGAAAGTTTTAGAACGTTTAAGTATCCGTAATTTTAAACAGCCAGAACTGGTAGATGAAATCATCAAAATTGATGAAGACCGCCGTTCTACACAAACTTCCCTGGATAATATTTCTGCTGAAGCGAATGCAGCTGCCAAACAAATTGGCGATTTAATGCGTACGGGTAAAAAAGAAGAAGCCGAAGCGATTAAGGCCCAAACAGCTTCTCATAAAGAAAATATCAAAAATTTGAGCGATAAATTGAATGAGTTGGAAGCCGCTCAACATAATTTAATTGTTCAATTGCCTAACTTGCCATACCATTTGGTAAAACCAGGATCTACAGCGGAAGAAAATGAAGTTGTTCTAACGCATGGAGAACCTGCTAAATTACCTAACAAAGCTTTGCCGCACTGGGAATTGGCTGCGAAATATGATATTATCGATTTCGAGTTGGGTGTAAAAATTACTGGCGCTGGTTTTCCGGTTTATAAAGGAAAAGGAGCAAAGTTACAACGTGCCTTGATTAATTTCTTTTTAGATCATGCTACTGAAGCAGGGTATAAAGAAATGCAGGTACCTCATTTAGTTAATGCAGCCTCGGGTTTTGGTACGGGGCAGTTGCCGGATAAAGAAGGACAGATGTATCATTCAACTGTTGATGATTTATATTTAATTCCAACAGCCGAAGTTCCGGTAACCAATTTATACCGTGATGTAATTGTTAAAGAAGAAGATCTTCCAATTAAAAATACCGCTTATACGCCTTGTTTCCGGAGAGAAGCGGGCTCATATGGTGCACATGTACGTGGTTTAAACCGTTTACACCAGTTTGATAAGGTTGAAGTCGTGCAGATTACACATCCTGATAAATCTTACGAAACCTTAGAAGATATGAGCCAATATGTTCAGTCTTTATTAAAGGAGCTGGGATTACATTATCGCGTGTTGCGTTTATGCGGTGGCGATATGGGCTTTACTTCTGCCATGACTTACGATATGGAAGTTTGGAGTGCTGCACAAGAGCGTTGGTTAGAAGTTTCTTCTGTATCAAATTTCGAAACTTATCAGACTAACCGTTTAAAATTACGTTTTAAAGGAAAAGAAGGTAAGGCACAACTGGCTCACTCATTAAACGGAAGCGCATTGGCATTGCCACGTATTGTGGCTTCTATTTTAGAAAACTACCAAACCGAAGATGGGATTAAAATTCCGGAAGCTTTAGTGAAGTATACCGGTTTTGATATTATTGATTAGTCTTAGATAAATCGTCATTGTAATGATGATATTTTCTCATAAAAAAAGCTTTGCATTGCTGCAAAGCTTTTTGTTTTTTATATAGATAGATGTAATGCGGTATTGATTATAAAATCAAGATCAGCAATAAAATGATGATAATGATTGCACCAACTGAAAGGTAAACACCTCCAGAAACTGCGCGGGCCTGACCTTTTAATTCTCTTAACTCGCTACGTAAAGCTTTACGTTCTGCTCTTGTTAAGTTAGATTTGTCCATGTCTCTGATCTCTTCAACACGGGTTTTAATTCTTTCCAGTTTCACTGCTTGTTCTGCAGTTAATTCTGTTGGGTTTTTCGCAGGTTTATCAGCTGCCTGAGCTGAATTAAAACTAATGCCTAGAGAGAAAACCAAGGCTAACGTGTAGATGAATTTTTTCATAATATCTAATTTTTTAGTGTTCGACCTCTACGTAACAAAAAACCTACCAAAATGTTCTGGTAGGTTTTAAAAAGCATTGATTTAACCGTTAAAAATCTTATTTGATCTCGAAAATGGCATTTACTGTGAAATTCAGCTTAATTTTTTTGAAATCGATTTCCGGAGCGCCGGCAGCATCAGCCATTTCAGCTTTCATCGCGTAATTTCTATAAACAGGTTGTATTACATTGTCTCCACCGTCTTGTATCTCAATTACACCACCTAATTTATCGCCTAGTGCTTCTACCATGTAAGCTGCTTTCTCTTTTGCAGCCAATAAGGCTTTAATTTTAAGCTCTTTTTTTAAGATTTCGATTTTAGAGTAATCATAGCTTTCAATATTGGTATTGGCTATTCCTTTTGCATCTATCGACTCTAATATTGCATTAAACTTATTTAGATCGCTAACTTTTAGACGATATTGTTTGCTGGCTAAGAAATCGGGGTTTTTCTTTTTTTCTGTAGCGTAATTCCAGCTGCTTAAATTGCTGATGGTTAAATTTTCTTTTGCAATGCCCGCTTTTTGTACAGCGGCATACAATTGTTTTTCCAATTCCGTAATTTCTACTTTTTTCTTTCCGTTTAAGTATTCTTTAAGTGAAATACCGATATAAATAATATCTGGTGTTACTTCTGTTTCTGCGGTTCCGCTAACATTAATTTTTCTGCGTAAATCTACTTGTTGAGCCATCGCTGATGATAATCCTAAAAATGCAACCAGTGCAAGTGCTATTAACTTTTTCATAATTTGTAGTGTTTTTAATTGTTATGAAGCTTGCATAAGCTTTTTATATTTAGCTTTTGTTTGCTTATGCAGGTTTCATAATTTATTTTCTTTGTGTGTACTGTAATGATGTAAACCGTGCACAAATTCCACACCGAGATTATCATTTTTTTTATTTTTTTGGAAATGAGCGCCAGTATTTCAGGGCAAAACCTGTCCCGCTATACACTTTAGCCCCGAAGAAAAATCGGGGGCTGCCGTTGTTATCGGGTTTATTAACAAAGGATTATGCTGCTATCAAAATGATCTATCAAACTTTAGCAATTGCTATAGAAATAAGTTTTAACTGAAAAATATTGTTCTTCTTATCGTACAAATATTCATTCAGGTATTTCATCCGTTAATAAAAGCTATTGTTTTAGCCACCTAAACCCGACAAAGCGGATAGCCCGGAATGAAAGCGCAGCAGAATGAGGAAAATAGCGATGGCGGGGCTGGATTGACCAATGCACATTAAAACCTGATTTTCTAAAATAAATAGAAAGAGAGTAAAATTATGCGCAAGGTTTTATGCTTAAATAGACGGAATTATAAATGGTTATAAAACCTAGCGCAGCAGAGTTTTCTGCAGAATTTTAATCATTGTTTTGCAATTAGGAATTGCAAAAAGAATTGAATTGTGGTTGTTAAACCTTTGATACTTTAACAGCAGTTGGTCCTTTTTGACCCATTTCTACTTCGAACGTAACTTTATCACCTTCTTTAATCTGGGTGATTAAACCGTTTGCGTGAACAAAAATACTGTCTTGCGTTTCAGTGTTTTTAATAAAACCGTAACCTTTACTGTCGTTAAAGAAAGTAACTGTTCCTTTTTTAACAGGATTTTCATCGATGATGTCCTCTTGTCTTGAAATACCGATCTGAATATCTTCTGTATTAATTACTTTCTTTTTCTTCGGATCTGGTGGAGTAGAAGATATATTTCCGTTTTCATCAACATAAGCCATCATATCTTCAAGCGCTAAACCTTTTTTTGCATTAGCCTGACGCTCTTCTTTTTTCTCTTGTTTGTCTTTTTGTTTTTTTAATCGTTTTTTTTCGTTCTCTTTTTTACTGTATGTTGCCTGAGATTTAGCCATATTTTATTTAATTGTTTTATTTTGAAAGGTGAGTGGAATGGAGAATTATACAAAGATAACAATACTAAAGCATAAACACGATTTTATTCGGTTATGCTCTTGTCATTTGGGTTTGTGTAGTAAGGTATAGTTACCACAGATGAGGGGATGAACACAGATAAAGAAAGATATCATCCGTGTATATCTGTGATTGATTCTTTTTATGATGCTTTATTTACCCACTCATCTTTATCCACCTGATAAACAAAATTCCATTTTAAGGGCTCACCATAATAGGCTACTTCTAATTCGGCGATTTTAAGGGCTCCTAATTTTTCTGTCGCTTTTTGTGAACGGAAATTAGTAGCACCGATATGTAAGATTACTTTATCTACAAACTGAAAAGCATAATCAAACATTAAAGTTTTTAAAGCCTTATTATGCCCCTTTCCCCAAAACTCGCGGGCAATAAAGGTGTAACCAACGGCAACAGAATGGTCTGTTTCATTTAATTCGTAGTACCTGGAACTGCCCACAATTTTGTTGCTTTCTTTTTCATAAACGATAAAAGCGCCCTTCGATTCTATTGCACCTTTAAAGAAATTTTCGAAGACCTCTTTTTTATAGCGGTCTTTGTTAGGGTGCTGCTCCCAAATTAAGGGATCGGATGCTACCGCAAAAAGCGCTTCAAAATCCTCTTCTTTTAGGGGAACTACGCTAATTAAATCGTTTTCTAATATGGGCTGTAAATCGAAATTCATATCGGTTGGGTATAAAAATGGCTGGCTAAAGGGCCAGCCATTTATTGTAATAGTATTATTTAGGCAAGATAATAGATTTCTCCATTGCGTTGCACTTCAGTCGAAATGACGCCTTTATTAATCTACCAAACCTTCGATTTCTACCACTTCCTGAGCATCTTTTTGATAATCAACTTTATCAATTTCGAAACCAAATAAGCTTAAGAAATCAGATCTGTAACCTGGTAAATCACCTATTGCCGGTAAAGTTTCGGTTGTTGCTTCTTTCCAAAGTTCTGCAACTTTAGCCTGGATATCTTCACGCATTTCCCAATCGTCGATTCTGATTCTGCCTTTTTCATCAACAGGAACAGGGCTGCCGGTATATAAACGATCTGCATATAAACGTTGGATCTGCTCAATTGTACCCTCATGAATACCTTCTGCTTTCATTACTTTGTACAACAATGAAATATACAACGGAATTACTGGAATTGCAGAACTTGCCTGTGTTACCAATGCTTTATTAACCGATACATAAGCTTTGCCATCAATATCTTTCAATTTATCGCTGATTTTAAAAGCAGTTGCTTCTAAATCATCTTTAGCTCTGCCAATGGTCCCTTTACGGTATACTGGCTCGGTTAAAGCTGGGCCGATATACGAATAAGCTACTGTTGTTGCACCATCGGCAAGCAGGTTTTCTGCTTTTAGGGCATCAATCCACATGGCCCAATCTTCGCCACCCATTACCGCAACGGTATTGGCAATATCTTCTTCGGTAGCGGGCTCGATAGAAATTTCAGTCACATTACCAGTATGGAAATCGACGGTTTTATTGGTATAAGTTCCACCGATAGGTTTTAAGGTGGAACGGTGAAGCACTTCCGTATCAGGATGTTTCCTAACTGGAGATGCCAGACTATAAATAACTAAATCAACCTGACCAAGATCAGCCTTGATTAATTCAATTGTTTTTTCTTTAATTTCTTTTGAGAAAGCATCGCCATTAATACTTTTTGCATATAAACCAGCAGCATGGGCTTCTTTTTCAAAAGCTGCGCTATTGTACCAGCCTGGTGATGCAGTTTTGCCTTCAGAAGGTGCTTTTTCGAAAAATACGCCAATTGTTGAAGCACCAGACCCATAAGCAGCAGTAATACGCGAAGCTAAACCGAAACCGGTTGATGCACCAATTACCAATACTTTTTTAGGACCATCTATGGCTCCTTTAGATTTTACATATTCAATTTGATTCTTTACGTTTTGTGCGCAACCATCAGGGTGTGCGGTTAAACAGATAAAGCCCCTCATTCTAGGTTCGATAATCATTTTTGTTCTATTTACGTTTTGTAATGTTAAAATAAGCGCAATTTTTAAGGGTATTGGAAATACCGTAATGCCCAAATCTTTAACGAAGATAAATTTTTAATCGTTTAACGTTAAATGAATTTTAAATAATAAGCTTTTACGTCTGTTTAATTGTTTTTAGATCTAAATTCTATATTTAGAATATTATCTCTTTTCATATCGGTATCCAGGTAAACTGTGCGTGTTTTATCGCCATAATAAATGCAAAGCACAGCTGTATTTGGTGGGACACTTCCTAAATTATCTGCCCGAAACAATAAAGTGTTTTTGCCTGGTTGCAATGTTAGATAAAACCGCTTGGATGTCTTTTTAACTGCAATTTTTTGATGGATCCATTCGTCATTAAGTTTTAAAGATACACTATCTCCATCTTCTACCTGGCCGTCCCAAATTTCAAGTTCTATCCGCTGGTTTTCAACTTGCATATTTGCAATAACATCGGTATTTCTGTCTATGGGTTTTTCCGGAGCAATTTTTTTCTTTTGTATTACTACAGGTTTATTGCCTATGGATTGATTAGCTGATAACGTAGGTTTTGAATATGCCCTGTAAAACTTAGCCACTAGAAAAGTTGCAAAAGCGTTTGAGCGGTTTGAAAAATCAAAACTATACATGTTTTCGCTAGTTTTAACAATCAAATTTCCTGTATTTGGTGGCTTGCGTCCATAATTATCTGCAAAAAGTGCAAGCGTATTCATTCCTGTATCTAGATGTAGCGCATGGCTAAATTTTTTCTCATCAATGGCGTGTTTGTTTAAAATCACCCTGCCATTTTGAATCAGTGTTATGGTGTCTGCATCTATAAGCTCTTCATCCTGTATGGCTAAGGTAACAATGGTATCTTTTGTGGTAATTGGATCGTAAATTCCATAATAAATATTATTCTTCTCGGTAGGAGCCACTATTCTGGGAATATGAGGATCTGTCCAGGGCGTTGAATTTGTTTTTGTTAAGGTAATCTTTTCGCGATATAAAAGATTCCTCATATTTACTTTTGAGCTTTCGTAAATTTCATCGCCCTCATCTAAACCCCGCATAAAAAGCCCAAAGTTATCAATCCACATCCGTTGCAAACTCAATTGTGCTTGTCCGGTTTTGGATCTACTCAGCGTAAGTACGCCATTTAGGTAGGGCATCCACTGTTTAATTTTAAAAGGGGTTTCTATTATCGGGTATTTATTTCGACCAATGCCCAGTTGTGTACTATTTTTTTGAACAAGCAAGAGCTCATAACTAAATATAAAATCACCATTTGTAATTTTTAAATTGGCTGGATAAAGCATCTTTTCAGTTGCTTTGCCTATATTCAATTGCATATTAATTGGTAAAGCCGTGGGATAAGGACGATACTTAAAATCCCAGGTACCCGTAAAGTTCTGAGCTTTTGCTCCGGTCAAAATCATGAGTAACAAAATTCCCAAAAGAAAACGCATATGATTTCAATGAATAAAACTTAAAGATAAGTGTATAACATCTTTTTTGAGGATTAATTTAAAGTTAAATTATTTGCTTTGTTCATTTTCTATTAATTTAGCGCCACACAGATAAAACCGGTTTATCGTCTTATGAAAAAAATAATATTATCTGCCGTGGTGCTCATCATCATGGCTTCTGGAAAGCTTTATGCGCAAACCCAACATCAAAATTCGGGTTGGTTTATGCTTCTAAATAACACCAAGTTTAATGATAAATGGGGTTTACAGTTCGATGTTCAACTGCGTTCGGCTGATGATTGGGGTTATTTGAGAAATACTTTAGTGCGCCCGGCTTTACAATATTTTATTAACAATAAGCATAATGTTGCATTAGGATATTTATGGCAAACTACACATACAGAATCGGCAGGGAGCCCTGATCTTACCCTACATGAGCACCGCATATTTGAGCAATACATTTATAGTCATAAAATAAAGTCGGTTTTTGCCAGTCATAGGTTTAGGGTAGAACAACGTTTCATCGGTCGTACGGGTGAAGATGTATTTTCACAGCGTTTCCGCTATTTCTTCAGGCTGATTCAACCGTTACAAAAAGCTCAGCCCACGTTTACAAAAGGGCCATTTGTGGCTTTGCAGAACGAGGTATTTTTGAATATTCAGAATAAGGATAAAATTAACGATAGTATTTTTGATCAGAATAGGTTATATCTCGCTGCAGGTTACCGTTTTTCGAAACAGTTTGACCTGGAAGCTGGTTATATGAACCAGGCTACTCATGGTGTTTCAAATAATACGGTAAATAATATTATTCAGTTGGCTGTTTACACAAGGTTTTAATGTTTTAAAGTCATTTTTTGTACAACAACTCTTACAAAATGTTAAAGCTGTTGTAAATGATTGGTCTTTTTGCTCAATTTGCCGCGTGAAAAGATTTACCATCCTATTTTTAGCACTCTTGTTTGGCAAGCGGATGCAGGCTCAAGAGATTCAGACGTCTTCAACTGATCATACCCCAACCTCAAAAAGTTTATTTAATCCCGAGCATAAAAGGAATTTTTCGCGTAAAGGCGATTTCTTTTTTCACTGGGGATACAACAGCTCGTGGTATGGGAAAAGTGATATCAGGTTTCAAGGGCCGAACTACGATTTTACTTTAAAAGATGTAGTTGCACACGATAGACAATCGAAATTGAGCTGGGCTTATTTAAACCCCGGGCTTATCACTGTACCGCAATACAATATCCGTGCAGGTTATTTTATCAAAGATAA
This sequence comes from Pedobacter sp. R-06, assembly GCF_049913135.1. Lineage (NCBI taxonomy): Bacteria > Pseudomonadati > Bacteroidota > Sphingobacteriia > Sphingobacteriales > Sphingobacteriaceae > Pedobacter > Pedobacter sp. R-06. The sequence continues at coordinate 6,394,324 of NZ_CP183977.1, forward strand.
CTACAGCATCTCAATCGGTTGGGACCACATGAAATATGTAATGGACATCCCACAAACAGTAGCAATCACTGGTCATATCGGCCCAAATATTTCTCCAACCAATACCCCTACAGGTAATTTGGCAGGCGATTACAACGGACAAAGTATTAATGTTAAAGAGAGCATGTTAACCTATGAGCATACTGATGGGTTTAATTATGCAAATATTGAAATTGAGCGTTATGATGATATTTGGGTGGCTCCGGGCGGCAATACTTCCTTAACCTTAGAAACCGGCTTGGGTGGAGGATTAATGGTGCCACGTTCAGATGTGCGTTTGTTCGGACAGGGCAGAAATAACCACTTCAGTATTTCGGGTTACGGTGTTTCTGCAAAAGTTGGACTTAAGTTTTATGTATGGAAAAACGTTTACCTACAAAATACCACTAAGTTTGGCGCTACCAATTTAACCAATGTGCATACCACTGGCTGGGATGAGTACGACAAGGCTAGTCAGAAGATTAACTACATCGAAAATATGTGGCTGATCGGGGTTCAGTTTTAAAAGATATAAAGGAGGCTTAAGCCTCCTTTTTTGTTTTATATGAAATTATTACTTCTTCCTTTCTTTAATTAACCCTGTAATTTCTATAATCCATTTAAAAGGAATATCTGCAATGAGGTTGTGGATTAAATATTAGATGGATGAATGGAGATTCGTAGGCTAACATGACCAGCATGCGCAAGTTATAAACTTGTTTCGGCAGTTATTTCTTTCTTATATACCCGCTTTTTTCTTGTCTTTTTTGTTGCAGGTTTTTCGAGTGTAAACCGAAATATCAAACCTAAAATAAAACCACTAATAAGTCCTCCGATGTGGGCGGCATTATCAATACCACCGGTTAAACCATAGAGCAGGTTATAGCCAATAAAAATCAAGGTTCCGATTAAAAAGGACTTGGTGAAGCTTTCGTCATAAAACTTTGAAACCAGTAAAGCAAGGAATATCCCCGATAAACCGAAAATTGCCCCAGAGGCGCCAACACTAACCATTGATGGGTTCCACCATATGCTTACTAAACTGGCCATTATCCCGGTGAATAAATAGGAAAGAAGAAATCTGATTTTGCCCAAGCGCATTTCGAGTATAAGGCCTAAAAATATAAGGCCAATCATATTGGTAATTATATGGACGATGCCTCCATGTAAGAAGGTGTTTGTAGTTAATCTCCACCATTCTCCGTTTTTTACAAATGGACCAAAATCTGCACCCCAGGTTAAGAGGTCGGCCGCGGCAAAATTCATAAAACCGAGCCCACTAAACATCATTGTTAAAAAGAGTGTAATGTTTATGAAAACTAAAATGGGTGTGATATAGAAGCCGTTTTTGGGTTTTAAGAAACGTTGGAATTCAATTAAGTCATCATTTTTTGTAGGTGCTCCACTTTCAAATTTTCTGAGGGCTGGGCGGTCGATTTTGGGTATTAGCACCATGATCAGCCAAATAACTGATGAAATACCAAAAGATATAAAGATCCAGTCTGATTCATTACCCAATCTATCTTCAAAAGGTTCTTTTCGGGCAATAAGTATTGGCGCAGTACTCCGGTCATATTTAATACAGTGCAGTATTGCATCTTTGTAACCATCTTTATCGCTATTGTTTCCAACCTGTTCCAGGTAGCTGAATTCGTCGAAGTTATTGTGCTCCACATCATATTGACTGATGGAGAGTAGTGTTTCGTAGTTTTCTTGTTTTTCTTTTGGTGAGAGCCTGTTGCTGATGCTTTTAGAATATTTGACACCCAGGAATGCCTTACACTGGTCGCTTTCTGCATCTTTATCGATAATCGGGAGGACAACGAAAACATAAATGCCAAAATTCTCATTGTTTCTTCCACCAACTTCAACAAAGGTATTTACGCCGATATTATTTTTGTCGACACTAAATTTTTTCAGCGTATAATATTTCGATGGCTTGTGTTGGTCGATTTCATTTATGCTAAATAATGGTGTGAGTTTTCCGATAGCTTTTGGAAGGTAATTTTGTGCAATTATGTTGGAAACAGACAGGGCAATCAAAATGATTACAAAATAAAATGTGGACAGTTTGTTTGTATTGGTTCTTAAATTTAAAATGCGAATCCTCCGTCTAAAAAAGAACAAAGTTATGAGCAGAGATACCACAACTGGCCCTGCAAATTCAATTATACCATCATCGAGAGAGAAAAGCTCTAGTTTGATTAAGAGTAGCCAATGTAGAAAAGTATAACCAACGCATAATAATATAGAAATTAGCAGGAATGGGATAAACAGTATGTTTAGTTTTTTTACAGTTAAATCGCGTTGCATTTCTATAAAATGAAGGCCGTTAATTTGCTCAATAATAAGATAAATCTTTCGATTTAGATAACTGTATATTACTGATACTAAAATTTATCTAAACTGCTCGCTTTTTAATTATTGTTAAGTAGCTTTTAACAGCATCTTCTGCTGTGTGATTATGTTTAATATCTTTATCAAACAGATCAATTCTTAGGTTTTTATAAAGCGCTATCGCATTTTCTAACGCAGTAATTAAAGATGTTTTATTGTATTCGGCAATGGTACCTTTAAGTAAGTTGAAATCTTTGGTAGGAAGCTGCGATTCTACTTTACGCACACCTCGTGGTAGGTTGCTGTTTTTGATGTGCAATAGAGGACCAAACACTACCATTCTTAAAAAGCCGAAGAAATCTAAGGCTTCCAGATACTCACCTCTGCCAATTTTTAAAAGAGCATAATGCATCCAGGTCCAAAAGCGATCTTCAATCCATTGGTAATCTGGGTAGGGAAATTTAGCTTCAGTTTGATCGAGGATTTGTTGTAATTGATTGTTTCTGTCAATTAATAGGATAGGGTTTTCTACTCTTGAAGCAAATTCATCAAGGACTAAAAACTTAATGTCAACATGTAGCAATGGCTTGTCGTAAAGGCAGATCAATACGCGCGGTTCGCCAACATGTTCTCCTGTAAAGGCAGAAATTAAATTGCCAAGAAGACTGGCATATTGCAGCATTTTCGATTTATCTGTTGATATTTTTTCTTTGGTAACCAAAATAAGGTCGAGGTCTGAAAATTCGTCGATTTCATTGCTGAGCCAGGAGCCGCCCACAGCTAAACCGATAACAGATTCATCGTTTTTTAATATTTTGGTTGCGTTTTGGGCAAAGAGTTGTTGTATCATGGGGGCTATTTAACGCTGTTTTTTACTAAATGTACTTTTAAGCCTAACCATTATATAGGCACAAATAAAGGCGGATAAAAAATCCAAAAACAGATTGAACGGTTTAAAACCAAAATTCTGGTAGCAATTATCGCACTTTCCAGAAAAACTATCGTAAAAAGTTAATGGGAAACCATATTGATCAAATCCGTCAGATGCAGCCTCTAGCTTTAATGTTGCTAAAGTAGAAATGATCAATAATAAGATGGTTAGGTATATGACGGCTTTGGTTATTTTCATTAATGTATTTTATAAAAAGATTGCTTCACTCTTGCGTAGAGTCCTAGGCTTCTGTTCGCAATGACGATCTGGTGTAGATGCTTTTCGCTGGTCGCATAGCGCGCCTGACTACTGTTCATCATCCAATAGCCTTCGGTGATAATTGATCTGCCCTAAGTGATAGGCTAAATGTGTGGTAAGGTGAACCAGAAAGAATTCGGTCGATGTTTTCTCCTGAAATACCAATGTTGGGTATTGGCTATTGAGCTGTTCATCGGTTATTTTATCCAGCGTTTCGTTAACCACTATTATAGTTGCTTCAATCATGTTGATAAGCTGCTGTTTTGGGACATCTTTTAACGAAAACTCCAATTCGCGGTTGCGGATGTAATTGCTGCCACCCAAAGTTGCACCTATATAAGTATTGAGGTTCCCGATTAAATGCAGGCAAAGGTTCCCTGCTGAGTTTGCAATATTTTTATCTATAATCCATAAGTTCGTATCGTTTTTATATGACGCGATTTCGGATTTTAGTTTGTTTAAATCACGGCTGAAAAGTGTTTTTAAGGTTTCAGTAAGCATATGAGAATTCTTAAAGGATTATTTGAGATGTTGTTAAGCGAATATAATAGTTTAAAGCTGAAAAGGGATCTTTCTACCCTATTACTACCGACCTATGTATCTAAACCCGATAAAATGGAAAGCCCGGAAGCCCGATTCATTATCGGGATGAGGACTTGAAATGATAGCGGGACTAACACTTAATAGTAGCAATGATCTGCTTTTCAAATAAAAATAAAAGGATGTTAAAGCACATTGTCCGAGCGAAGATCTTTTGGAGAAAAGATGAGGCTGTATTATAGTTGTGATTCCATTCGAACTTGTCACGTTGAGCTTCCCGAAGAATCGGGACAAGTAGTCGAAACGCTTTGAGGGGTATTTAAACAGGTCCTTCGATAAGCTCAGGATGACAATTCCATATTTATGATACAACCTCATGACGATCGCGTTGGGGAAAAGAGCTAAAAATTGATCCTTTACCAATAAAAAAACACCTACAATTTCTTGCAGGTGTTTCTCTATTAAAAGGGCTTTAATTTATACTTTTCTTACTCCACCTGAGCCAACTACAGTTTTATCGACACTTGGATTACCAGAGTAATTTACGCTTCCTGATCCGCTGATTACCGCTCTAATGCTTTCGCTTACGGCGATGTTTACGGTTCCTGAACCACTGATGGTACTGGTTAAAGTTTTTGTAGAAAAAGATTTACCGGCAAAGGTACCTGAGCTGCTGATTACGACTTTTGCATGATCTGCGCCGCCTGTAATGTTTATTGCACCAGAACCGCTAATTACACCATTGTAGTTGTCTACATCGGCGGTTGCTTTAATGCTTCCCGAGCCACTTACAGTTGTGGTTAAGCTACCTGTGCTGATTTTTCCGTTAACGCTTAAGCTGCCATCACCACTTACGGTTAAGCTGGCCAACTCTTTTGCTGTTACGTAAGCCGTGATTTTTTTCCCTTCGTATTTTCTGGTCCAGCTTGTAATACTGGTTTGCGGGCGGATAACTAAAACGTTGCCTTTTACTTCGGTAACAATTGAGGACAATGCATCAGCATCGCCTTCTAAACGACAGCTTTCGCTATTGCCCAAAGTTACAATTACGTTTATTGGGCCTGCTGCAGCAACTCCATTGAAGTTTTTCACATCTCTGTCATCGCCATTATTTTTTGAAATGTTGTGGCTGATCTGATTTTTAGCAATTACATTAATACTAGAGGTTAATGTTAGGGATGCCAATAATATTGCAAATACTTTTTTCATGGTAATAGATTTTATTTTTTAGATGAATAATGAGCTTTTCTTATAAGACGATGGTTTTGCCGAAAAGTTGCACAAGAGGGCCTATAAAACTTCCGAAGTCTGGGCGGGGACTAGCCTTTCCTAAAGTTAACATAAAACAATGGATCATGTTTAAAGTTATCTGCATTTATGCTGGCGTCTAATTTAATGGTTTTCCAATCGTTTGTAGGTCTAATTAAGGTATAAGCGCCTGCTTTTAATGTTACGCGCACGGGCATATCAAAACCTTTTACATCTGTTACCCAGCGGTAAGATAAATTGCCGTTGTTGATTTTATATTCTAACACAGGGATTTTGGTAAAACGTAGATACTGATCGAAAACTTTATCTAATTTAAGTCCGCTTTGTTTAGCTATGTAATTTTCGATCTCAGCGGTGGTTACGGTTTTGTGATAGAATGTTTTACCTAATCCACGCAAGATCTGTCTGAACTTTTCATCGTTATTAATTAACTGGCGGATGGTACTAATCAAATTTGCACCTTTTGGATACATGTCGCCGGAGCCTTCTTTATTTACACCATAAGGGCCAATAATTGGAATATCGTTTTGGATGATTTTCTGCAATCCGATTACATACTCGTCTGCAGCCGCTTTGTTCTCAGTACATTCGGTAAACAATACCTCCGAATAATTGGTGAAACCTTCGTGAATCCACATATCGGCAATATCTTTCGAGGTGATGTTATTACCGAACCATTCATGGCCGCTCTCATGGATGGTGATGAAATCCCATTTTAAGCCATGGCCGGTACCACTTAAATCTTTACCAAGATAACCTGGTTTAAACTGATTGCCATAAGCTACTGCACTTTGGTGTTCCATGCCTAAATGTGGTGCCTGAACCAGTTTGTAACCGTCGTTGTACCATGGGTAAGGGCCAAACCAGTATTCGAAACATTTTAGCATGGGTTTAACATCTGCATCCCAATGTGGGCGGGCTTTGGCACTGTCGGTTTGAAGCGCCCAGTAATCGATGCTGAGTTTTCCGTTTTCACCATCGTAACTGTCCTGCCAGTGAGCATATTTGCCAATGTAAAAGGTTACATCGTAATTGTTGATGGGATTAGCGACAAACCAATTGTATTGTTTGTAACCATCGGGTTTATCTACAGTATTTCTCAGTCTTCCATTAGATATTTCCTGTAAAGTTTTAGGAACACTAATGCTGATCAACATACTATCTACCTCATCGCTCTGGTGATCTTTATTTGGCCACCATACGCTAGCGCCTAAACCCTGGCAGGCCACAGAAACAAAAGGATTGCCTGCTTCATCTTTTTTGAAGATAAAACCGCCATCCCATGGTGGTGTTTTGGCTACAGTAGGATTACCCGAATAAAAAACAATGAATTTATCCTTACTTCCTTTTTTAACTGCTTTAGGGAAGGTTACAAAAACCGCATTGTATTCTCGGGTAAAAGGTAAATCGCCACCCTTATATACTACTTTATCTACTTTTAAGTTATCAAAAAGATCGAACTGTAATTTGGTGAAGTCCTGCGTGGCGGTAAAAGCAAATTCATTGCTTCCACTTACTGTTTTCTGGTCGATATCGATCTTCACATCTAAGTGGTAATAATTAATATCGTAACAGGTACGCAAGGGGGTAAGTGTTCCACGGAGGCTGTCGGCCCTTGAGTTTACCTGGTTTTTGCCTAGCATCTGTGCCTTTACAGCCGAAATGCTGGTGCTGATGGCAAGGATGAATAGTAACTTTTTCATTTGTTATGTTTTTGTCGATCGTTATAAACGATCGGTTATTTATACGCTCGTTAGGAAACGAGCGTAGGCTTATTTTATCACATCAACTTCGATAAAACTATCGTTAAATACAGTTTGCGTGGCTTTAATATAATCTGCTTCTGTTGCTTTATAAGGGTTTTCTACAAATTTTTGTGGATTACGTGCAAATAAAGGGAATGCTGTGCTCTGCACCTGGATCATAATCCGGTGTCCTTTTTTAAAGGTGTGTAGTACATCCTGCAACTGAAAGTTCACATCTGTTTTCTGGTTGGCTACCAAGGCCTCAGGTTTTTCGAAACTATTGCGGAAGCGGGCAGGCATAACTTCTGAACGTACCATTTGCCAGTAATTGCTCAAAATGATATTCTTGTTTGGCATATAAGGGTTGTTCGGCTCATCGGCTGGGTAAACATCGATCAGTTTTACAATAAAATCTGCATCAGTACCCGTGGTTGCAATTTTAAGATGCGACATAATTTCGCCTCCCAAGGTAATATCGTTATCCAATACATCGGTTTGATACACCAACACATCTGGTCTTCTGCCCGCAAAACGTTGGTCTTCGGTCATGTAATTGTGTGGCGTAAAACCCAATGTAGTGGTTAAATCTTCGGTATATGGAACAGGTTTTAATGGATCGCTGATGTAGTTTACTGAACCAGCTGCACCAGGCGCAGACATACTGAGTTTACCATCGGCACCCAGATATAATTTTTGTTTGGTTGCCTTTTCTGTTGGCCATTTAGCAAAAGTTTCCCATTGTTTTTTACCGGTATCGAACATGTAAGCCTCAGGCAGGCCAGAGTTCTTATCGCCATTGCCTTTTAAAAAGTGATTAAAGAATTTAGCTTCAATTTCTTTCTGGTAGAATGTTGCAATGCTATCACCGAAATACACATTGCTATGCATGGTATGACCGGTTTCGCGGCTCCATCTCCCATGCCCAAATGGTCCCATTACAATTGTGTTGTAGGCATTAGGGTTTTTCTTTTCGATGGTTTTATAAATGTTTAGCGGGCCTGATAAATCTTCAGCATCGTACCATCCGCCAACTACCATCACCGCAGGTTTAATGGTGTTATAGTGTTTTAATAAGCCACGTTTTTGCCAAAACTCATCGTAGTTTGGGTGGTTAACGGTTTCTTGCCAGAAGAAATTATTCTTGTAATATTTGTCAGCATTGCTTAATGGGCCTAAATCTAAAGCAAACTGATAGCCATCTTTTGTTTTTGGAAGGATTAGCTGGTTGTTGTACCAGGCTTTAGAGGTAGTATCGGTTTTCTGCACGCCAAATACGGGAAAAGTCATAAAATAACTTTGTAAAAATGATCCGTTGTGGTGAAAATCATCAAAAAAGAAATCTGCAATCGGCGCTTGTGGCGATGAGGCTTTTAAGGCAGGGTGATTGCTCAAAATTCCTGCAGCAGTGTAAAAGCCCGGATAAGAAATTCCCCACTGGCCAACTTTGCCATTGTTGTTCGCTACATTTTTAACAAGCCAATCGATGGTATCATAAGTGTCAGAACCTTCATCAACATCTTTCTTGCTTTTTTTGTTATCAATAACCGGGGTCATATTGGTCCAGGTGCCTTCGCTTTTCCAGCGGCCGCGTACATCCTGATACACCACGATATACCCCTCTTTCATCATCAATTCTGACGGGCCTAATTTTGCAGGAAATTTATCTTCGCCATATGGGGCAACGCTATAGCAAGTGCGTTGCATGATCATTGGGTATTTTTTATCCTTGGCTGCATCCTTAGGTGTGTAGATGGCGGTAAAAAGCTTAGTTCCATCGCGCATTGGGATATAAACTTCTTTTTTAGTGTAATTGGCTTTCGGATATCCTGCATCACTTTGCGCAAAGGCAGAGGATGCTGAAAGTAGGATAATCAGTAGTTTTAAATATTTCATTTTATTTAATAAGTTAGTTATTTATGTGTTTGATCCGTGGTAATACAAACCAAGGCCGTAGTTATTTGCCATTTATTATACTCAGTAGTCATTCCCCCGCAGGCAGAATCGTAATGCTTTAAAATCCCCAGTCAACCCGATAGCCATCGGGTTGGGAATGACGAATCGCATAACGACACGCAAATTATTTATTTTAACACCGAAACCGTAATAAACGAGCTGTTGTGCACATCGTGATAAATTTTGTGCGTGGCTTTTTGGAAATCCTGCGGTTCGGCTTGATAGATATCCATAAATTTCTGTGGATTGCGATCGGCTAAGGGGAACCATGAATTTTGAATCTGGATCATAATTTTATGTCCCTTTTTAAAGGTATGCGCGATATCGGGCAACGGATAATTTACTTTAGTGATACTGCCGGGAACAAAAGGCTCAGGTTTTTCAAAACTGTTCCGGTATTTCCCACGCATAATTTCTCCGCGCACCAGCATTTCATAGCCGCCCATGATCAGGTTTTTAGGGTTAGGTTCTGGATTTGGTGCATCTTCTGGATAAACATCAATCAGTTTAACTACATAATCGGCATCGGTTCCGGTAGTCGAAACAACGAGATTAGCCAAAACAGGACCTGTTAAGGTAATATCTTCTGTTAAAGCATCAGTTTGGTAAGTTTTTACATCCGGACGGCGGGAAGCGAAACGCTGGTCGTCGATCATATATTCGCGGGTACGTTTGGCCTGGATCCCATCCTGGTAGGGTACAGGATGATTCGGATCGCTCACATACTCATCCCAGCTATCGGTTCTGCCCACTTTTTCGAAACTGAGCTTTCCATTAGGTTGCAAATACAGGTTTCTGGTTTCGGTATCTTTTGGTGGCCAGGTGTTAAATTTTTTCCATTCGTTACTTCCGGTTACAAAAATATTGGCTTCTGCTGCATCGAAATCGCCTTCGCCTTTTAAATAATGTTTAAAGAAAGGGAGTTCATATTGCTGTTGGTAATCAATGCTGGTGGTTTTGCCGAAAGGGATATCGCCGAAGTAAGAACCATCGCTACGTACCCAGCCGCCATGGAACCAGGGGCCTGCAACCAGGATGTTATTGGCGCCTGGATTTTGTTTCTCAATTGCTTTGTAAGTGTCAAAAGTTCCATAGGCATCTTCGGCATCGAAAAAGCCACCCACCACCATCACTGCAGGTTTTACGTTGGTTAAGTGTGGGGTAATTAAACGTGCTTTCCAGAAGGTATCTAAGTTCGGATGTTTAAATAAATCATTCCAGAATTTAATGCTGTCGGCGAAATACCGGTCTTTCAGGTTCTTCACTGATCCGGCCTCCAAATAAAAACGATAATTATCCTGAACAGGGAATTGAAAACCTTTAGGCCCTTTATCTGGTGTAATGGGTTTAGGCCTCGGCACACCAAAGCTGCTCATAAAGCTAAAGGCATCCATTAAAAATAAAGTGCCGCGATGGTGGAAATCATCACCCATAAACCAATCGGTAACTGGCGCCTGAGGCGAGACGGCTTTTAAAGCCGGGTGAGCGTTGGGCAATGAAGTGGTAGAATAAAAACCAGGGTATGAAATACCATAAATTCCGGCATTACCATTGTTGCCTTTTATGTTTTTAACCAGCCAATCGATGGTGTCATAAGTATCGGTACTTTCATCAATGGCGGTTTTAGACTTTTTTCCAGCCAGCTGGGGGCGGATATCGGCAAATGTACCTTCACTCATCCATCGGCCCCTCACATCCTGATATACAAAAATAAATCCTTCGCGCATCATCGCCGGAAAATTACCCAAACTCAGCTTATATTTATCTTCGCCATAAGGCGCAACGGTATAAGGAGTTCGATTAATTAAAAATGGATATTTTTTGGTTTGATTTTTGGGTATATAAATGGAAGTGAATAGTTTAACCCCATCGCGCATGGGGATCTGGCGTTCTATTTTGGTGTAGTTTTCTCTAACATATGCCGAATCGGTTTGTTGGGCTATTAATTCATTAGAAATAAACAGACAAAATAAAAGACTGAAAATTCTTGTAAGGTTCATTTAAGCTAGTTTTTAGGAATAAAATTTAAATATAGGTGATTAGTGATTGATTAGAAAAAATAGCCCGTAAAAGGTTTGTTAGCAAAGATGTAATGATGCGAGATGGATGACGTGTGATGTATTTTGCCATTAAGAGCTTCCTTCGTCATCACTTTATCAAAATTTAGTTAAATAGTGTTAAGGGATAATCTTTTAGGAATTTTCACCGTCATATACATAATCGACATAAACACAAAATAATGAATAGGTTATTAAATAAAGGATTGGTTGTTTTCGCTGCAGCAGCGATGATTGCAACCTTGAGTATTGAAAGCGTTTCTGCACAGCGGCCAAGTAGGAGTGGAGGTTTTTCTGGAGGTGGTAGATCTGGTTCGATAAGCCCATCTAGAGGCGGTGGTTCTATTTCCCGTCAACCATCTATGCATGCGCCAAGTAGAGGTAGTTATGCACCGGGTAATGGTGGTCGCCCACCAAGACCTAATTACAGTTATAACAGACCAGGTTATCGCCCGGGATATGGTAGGCCAGGTTATGGTTATCGCCCAGGTTATGGAAGACCTTATTACAGACCGTATTATAGCTATTACAATTTTTACAGACCATTTTTAGGTTTCAGGATAGGCGTATTGCCTTATGGCTATTATCCATTCTGGTATGGTCCAACCCAGTTTTATTACTCTGGTGGATTGTTCTATCAACAAAACAACAGTCAATACGAAGTGGTAACCCCGCCAGTTGGTGCCGAGGTTCCGAACTTACCATCGGATGCAAATCAGGTAACCATTAATGGTGTTGAATATTACGAATACAAAGGCGTTTATTACACTCAAAAAGAAAATTCTGATGGTAAAACCGTATATGTAGTGGCTGGAAAAGACGGTATTTTAAACACAACTGACGGACCGGTTGATACGCATAATATAGGCGATATTATAAATCAGCTGCCAGAAGGATGCAGAGAAGTAACCATTAAAAACGAAAAGTATTTTGTTTCGCCCGATGATGTTTATTATGAAGAAATAGTAGATGGAACAAATATTACTTACCGCGTAATTGGTAAGTTGTTTTAATCTTAGTTTTATCAGTGTCAGATGGTAACATCTGACACCACTTATAATTCCAATAGATGTGCAGTTGGGATATTACCATGCGACTGTATTGTTTAATATCTATAAGAAAGAGTCTATCTTCGTAATGTTCTCAATTTCTTAATGGTAGAACTATTGTTTTTTTATCATTAAGGAGTTAAGATCATTAAGTTTTAGATGTGCAGTTGGATGTGCCATCCGACTGCTTTTGTTTTATCTCTGGAGTTGCTACCGTAAGAAATTGAATGGATAGTGTGAGATGGTAACATCTGATACCACTGGAAAAGTAGCTTTATTAATGCTCTCAATCTCATAATGATAGACTGTTTGCAGCAAAAAATCCATATTTTTACGGCCTAAACATTTCGATTTGAAACCCGTATCGCAGCTATTCTTTGTTTATTCAATTCTTGTTATTGTCCTTTCATCTTGTTCCGCAACTAAGTATGCTGCGGTTAGGCAAAATGAAGCCAGTATTTCGTCAGTAAAGTTTCTGGATGAATACATTATGCCCTTAAATCCAATTTTCCAAAATACGGTTGTTGGTGGTTTGTCGGGGATTGATTACGATGTAAAGCAAAACCAGTATTACATGATCAGTGATGATCCATCACAACGTAGTCCGGCGAGGATTTATACCACAAAGATTGATATCAAAGAAAACAAGATAGATACCGTTCGGGTAACTGGTGTTACTTATATCTTACAGGAAAACGGAAAACCATACCCTAAATACGGTACTGATAAAAGTGTAAAACCTGATGGCGAATCGGTTCGTTATAACCCCTTAACCCAACAATTACTTTGGAGCAGTGAGGGTGAAAGGTTGTTTAAGGACGGGGATACTACGATAGTTCAGCCCAGCTTAACCTTTATTTCTACAGATGGGAAGTTCATCGATACCATTCCAATGCCTAAGGGCTTCCATTTTACAAAAACCGAAAGCGGGCCACGCAAAAATGCTTTGTTTGAGGGTTTAACTTATGCCGATCAGTACAAAACGTTGTATGCCAGTTTAGAAGAACCGCTTTATCAGGATGGACCTCAGGCTGCTTTTGAATATGATAAAGCCTTAACGCGGATTTTAAAGTTTGATGTAACTACTAAAAAGAATATTGCCCAATATGCTTATAATCTTGGTGCAATGCCGGTTAAACCTACTGTTGAGAATGATTGGAACGTAAATGGAATCTCGGAAATATTAGCCATTAACAATCATACGCTATTGGTAATGGAAAGGGCCTGGGCAAAAGGGCACGATGATCATACCTTTGTGAAACTCTATCTGGTTGATTTACGTGGTGCTGAAAATGAAATCGATAATAGCTCCTTTGTGCAAAACCCTCCAAAACCATTAACCAAAAAATTACTTTTCGATTTTGATTCCTTAAACCAGCATATCGATAATCTTGAAGGTGTAACCTTTGGACCAAAATTGCCAAATGGGCACCAATCGTTGATTTTTTGTGTAGATAATAATTTCGGTAAATCTCAGGTGCAACAATTTTTCTTATTTGAGATTATTCCATAAGAATCATCCTGTTAAAAAATTATAATGAGTAAAATAAAAGCATTACTGTTTGATTTAGATGGTACATTAATTGATTCTGAGAAGTTTCATTTCGATTGTTGGAATAAGTTTTTGTGTGAATACGAAGTTACGTTGGACTTTAAGGATTGGTTAACAAATTATGCTGGAATCCCTTTGCCTAAGAATGCAAAAACGATAATAGACAGGTATGAAATTGAAGAAGACTTAGAAGGTTTTATCAATAGGAGAGAAAAGATAACTTTTGATGGCTTTAGAACGACCGATATTCAGTTGATGCCCTTTGCATTAGAATTTATCAAGTTTGCTTACGAAAAAGGGCTCACCCTGGCTGTGGTTACCGCTAGTCCTAAAATTGATGTTGAAGCCGTTTTTGAGCGTAACGGTCTGGCTAAGTATTTCAGTTTGTTTATTACCCGAACAGATGTAAGTAAGTCAAAGCCTGATCCCGAGAGTTACAATCTTTGTGTAGCGCGATTGGGTGTTGAAAAAGATGAATGCCTTGTTTTTGAAGATACTTTAAATGGGGTTAAATCTGCGTTGGCTGCGGGCATTACCTGTTACGCCATTCAGAGTAATGTACGGGCGCATCAAAAACTAAAAATAGCTGACGAATTGTTCCTCAGCTTTGCGAATGCCAAAGAATTTATGTTGCAAAAGGAATTGATTTAGTTCTTGAAAATTAACTAGCTTAGTATAAAGTAATAGAATTTTGTATGGTAAAAAAAGGATTATGGATCTTATTTGCAACCTTTTCACTGCTGATTGGGCTCTACCCAATTATTTACTTTTTGGTCGATAGAAAATTTGGATTGTTAAATTCAAAGTCGATTGAGTTGTTAACAGATACTTTCTGGAGCATTGGTTTTTATGTGCATATCATTTTCGGAGGAATCGCTTTATTTATCGGTTGGACACAATTTAGTCCGAAAATGAGAAATAGGCGTATGGCACTTCACCGAAAACTGGGTAAAGTTTATGTAATTGCGGTTCTGCTTAGCGCATTAGCGGGTATTTACATCGGCTTTTTTGCAACAGGTGGGTTAATTTCTTCAGCAGGGTTTATATGTTTAGGCATCATTTGGTTTTATACCACCTTAAAGGCTTATTTATACATTAAACAAGGTGAAATTGAGCAACATCAAAAAATGATGGTTTATAGTTATGCAGCTTGTTTTGCTGCTGTAACATTGAGGATTTGGCTGCCAATTTTGACAATGGTTTATGGCGATTTTTTAAAGGCCTACCTGGTTGTTGCCTGGTTATGCTGGATTCCGAATTTGATTGTTGCCTATGTAATAACCCGAAGAACCATTAGTCAATAAAATGCGATTTTTGAAATAAAAAAAATATGCTTACAGATATCAACCCAAAACTTCCCATGCGTGATAAAGCAATCACCAGAGATTTTTACGTGAATAAATTAGGCTTTAAAGATATTGGAAGTGCAGATTTTAAAGATTACCTGATGGTACAAAAGGATCAGGTTCAGATTCACTTTTTTCTGTTTGAAACACTTGATCCGAAAGAAAATTACGGCCAGGTTTATATCCGTACAAGCGATATTGATGGGTTATATAAATCTATGCTCGAAACTAAAAGCATTCATCCCAATGGAAGCTTACAGACAAAACCATGGGGGCAGAAAGAATTTGCAATGCTTGATCCGGATAACAATCTACTTACCTTCGGTCAAGGGATTTAAAAGGGGTTCATTAGTTCATTGGTCAATAGTTTATAGACCGTTGCTAAGCGTTGATTGTTTAATAGCGTAATTTACTCCAAACCCCAAACGCCCAGCTCCAAACTAAATTAGCAACTGTTCTGTAGCGATATTGATCAATTCGATAGAATTTTTAACATCTAATTTTTGCATCATATTACGACGATGCGTTTCTACTGTTGGCGGACTTAGAAAAAGCTCATCCGCTATGCCGGCGGTCGTTTTTCCCTGTGCAATTAATTGGAGGATCTGTTTTTCGCGTTTGGTGAACTTTGGCCGTCCTTTTAAGTCATTTACAGAAGGTTTGGCAATAATTTCTATAACTTCTCTGCTAAAGGCCAGTTCTCCTCTAAGCGCAGTTTCAATTCCGTTTTTTAGTTCCTCTACCGAAGCATTTTTTAAAATGTAACCACTCGCCCCATTTTGTAAAATCTGCATAATGATACTTCTTTCAGTATGGTTGCTAATGGCAATAACGACCGTTTTTGGCGATAACTTTTTAACCTGTGCGCATAATTCAATACCATTACCATCAGGTAACATAATATCGAGCAGTATAATATCGATTGCGTTGTTGTTTAAAAAGGAAATTAATGCGTTGCCTGACTGGAAACTGCCTACTACATGCATATTTTCGAGGTTGTTGATTAAGGAAACGATTCCTTGTATAACAATCGGATGGTCATCAACAACGGCTAATTTAATGATGTTACTCATAACTTATTGGGATTTCGATATTTATAGTTGTACCATTGCCAGGGTGCGAATCGATTTCGAAAGTGCCTTTGAGATAGGCTATTCTATTTTTAATGTTTTCTATTCCTAATCCTTTTTTATAGGTTGAGGTATCAAAGCCAATTCCATCATCCTCAACCGTGATATAAAAACGTTTTTTATTTTCGCTGCACTGTAAAACTACTTCAGAAGCCTGAGCATGTTTTAGTGTGTTGGTTAGTATTTCCTGTACAACCCTGTAAATGATTATCTGTTCTTCAAGTGCAATATGTTTAGAGATATTTAGTGCTTGAAAATCGATATGCATATGCTTGCTCATCGCCGATTCTGCCAGGTCTTTTAATGCCGTTTCCAATCCGAATTTTAATAACGTCTGTGGCATCATATTCCGGGCGATATACCTTAATTCGGTAACTGAATTATCCAGCTGATTAACGATCCTTTGTAGCTCTACATCATGCAATTGCATTTCCCGGTGTTTTGCCCAGTTGGATAAATTAATTTTTAAACCCGATAACATTCCACCCAAGCCATCATGTAAATCGCGTGCTACCCTGTTCCTTTCTTTTTCTTCAGCATTGAGCATGGCCTTGCTAATTTCCAATTGCTGTTTTTGTTCTAACTCGGCCACTTTTTGTTTATAATTTATTGTTCTTTGCTCTGCAAGCTTTTTATAGCCTCTAAAGTAAAAGTATAAAAGGATAACGCTGATTAAAAGGAAAAAAGATGCTGCGATTAATAGAAAATTTGTTTTTTTATTGTTCTTAATAATTAATGCATTTTGTTTCTTTTCTGTATTTAAACTGGCTATCTTTTTCTGGTTCTCTGCATTTTTATATTTAATTTCTAATGCATTAATATCTTCTTTTAGTTTACTTTCATTCAGGCTGTCGCTTAATGCTTTGCTCTTTTTTATCCAATTATAAGCCTCTTTAATGTCACCATTAGCATAGTTTACTTCTGCAAGTGCTTCGGTCATTTTGAGCTTATTCGTTGCTAATGTATTTATCTCTGGCTGATCGATAATTTGAAGCAATGTTTTTTTAGCCATGACGAAATTTTTCTGTTTAAAAAGAATTCTGTATTTCTCAAATATTACTTCCTGCAAAGAATAATTGTCGCTCAGCTTTTCGGCCAGTTTAATGGCCTTGTCTGCATCTAACAGGGCAAGGGAATATTGTTTGGTGTTAATAAAATAGCGCGTAGTGCTTTTGTAATAGTCGAGCCAAAATATGGCCATCGGGTAGCCTGTAACAACATGGTCTGATTTATCCAAAATTGTTTTGGCAAGGTCGAGGTGCTTCTTGGTGAGTTGATGGTTTTTTAAATGGTAATAGTTTCCTGCTGTGGTTAGATATGCATTAACCAGCAGATAATATTTATTAGGAGATGTATCTTTTAATGCATTTAAGCCTTGTTGCAGGTACGGTGTTGCTTTTTCGTATTGGCCAAGGTTCGTAAATACCGTTCCGATCGAGAGGTATTCGGTGCCTAAAAACTCTTTGTCTCCAGCTTTTTTAGAAAGTGGTAAAACACGGTTGATCAATATATCAAGCGTTGCTTTAAGATCGTCTTTATGCTGTTGAATTAAGGCGTAGTTATGCCATACCATCGACCTTAACCGATAAACGCCCTTTGTATTAAACTTGCTCAATAACGAATCGGCATGGATGAGTAGTTTTTCAGCCTTTGCATAATTCCGGTCTTGGTAGATCAAAGCTTCGTACCAATATGATCTGGCCACAAGTAAAGGATACTTTGTGCTCCAGGTTCTGGCCTTGTTCAAATACAATACTGCTTTGGTACTATCATGATCTACCCAGAAATCAGTTAGTTTAAAACCTGCCTCCGCTTTAAGACTATCGCGCGAGCTTCCATTTAAGATGCGGTTTAGACTGTCAGTATATTGCTGGTCGGCTGGTTGCAGCTGGGCTAGGCTATTCAGTGAATAGAAAATCAGCAATGCCAGAAAGATAATATAATTTCTCATTAAACTAAAAATGCACGCTTTATTTCTCAACCAGAAATTAAACACAGAATATACCTGAAATCAGGTAGAAAAAAATGGTACTATCTGGTTATTGTAAAGCAAAATGCTCATTTGTTAATTTGTAGTTCTATTTTTTAAATCTAATTATGAAAAACATCAAAATTAAAACATTTGTACTTTCTTTTTTTGCCTTAGTGTTGTTTACAGGTTTAATGTCGTGTAAAAAAGATGAGGATGAGTCGCCGTCAAAATCTTCACACAAGGTGGTTTTTAAACTCGAAGCATCGGCAGGTAGCAACATTAGCACTGTAGTTTACGGCTACGATTCGCAGATTACCACCGCAACGAGCCTTAGTGGAACCACCTGGACAAGTCAGGAAATTACGGTACCAGCAGGAACCATTTCTATAAACATTGCCGCAAATGCCACTGGTGCCAACGCAAATTCTACGCTAAAAGCACAGATTTATGTAGATGGAGAATTGAAAAGAGAAGGCACATCTAGCGGTGCAATCTTAAGTGCTTCAGCATCGTTAGGGTTATAGTTGGTTCATTAGTTCACTGGTCATTAGTTTATTCATAATGGTCTTTGAGGTTCATTAGTCCATTAGGTTTGTTTGGGTTAAATCAAAACATTTTATAGTCTTAAAGTAAAATGTTTTATACGCTCATCACCTATGGACTTTTGAACTTTTTAAAGAATATCCTATTAAGCCTCAATATTGAACCATCAGCCGGCGCCATCAGCCAATAACTTATAAACCAATGACTAATAAAGCGATTTCTATTCCCTAATCGACTTTCAGCTTTCCGCCTTTTTTCCCTACATTTGGCTAATCAAAATTCTCAAGAAATTATGCAATACGATGTCGTTGTTATCGGTTCAGGGCCGGGCGGTTATGTAGGCGCAATCCGTTGTGCTCAGTTAGGTTTAAAAACTGCAGTTGTTGAAAAATATAAAACTTTTGGAGGTACTTGCTTAAATGTAGGTTGTATTCCATCTAAGGCTTTATTAGATTCTTCAGAGCATTTTCACAACGCTGCTCACACTTTCACTACCCATGGTATCAACTTAAAAGATTTAAAGGTTGATATGAAACAAATGATCGCCCGTAAAGACGATGTTGTTGCCCAAAATACAGCTGGTATCACTTATTTGTTCAAAAAAAATAAAATCGATTCTTTCGAAGGGGTTGGCTCTTTTGTAGATAAAAACACCATTCTGGTAACTAAAGCTGATGGTTCTACAGAAACCTTATCTGCTAAAAACGTAATTATTGCTACAGGTTCTAAACCAACAGCTTTACCATTTTTGCCGATTGATAAAAAACGAATTATTACTTCAACCGAGGCTTTAAATATTAAAGAGGTGCCAAAAACGATGGTGGTAATCGGTGGTGGTGTAATTGGTTTAGAGTTAGGTTCGGTATACGCCCGCTTAGGTACAAAAGTATCTGTTGTTGAGTTTTTACCATCAATCATTAGTACAATGGATGCTGGTTTGGGTAAAGAACTTCAACGTGTGTTAAAGAAAACTTTAGGCATGGAGTTTTACATGGGCCACAAAGTTACCGGCGCTACCACTAAAGGTAAAACTGTAACCGTTACTGCTGATACCCCTAAGGGCGAATCAATTTCTTTAGAAGCTGATTATTGTATCGTTGCTGTTGGACGTACGGCTTATAGCGAAGGTTTAGGTTTAGATAAAATCGGTATCACGGTTGAAGAAAGAGGTAAAAAAATTCCGGTTAACGAGCATTTAGAAACTTCGGTTAAAGGTGTTTATGCTATCGGTGATGTAATTACTGGTGCGATGTTGGCACATAAAGCAGAAGATGAAGGTACCTATGTTGCCGAAACGATTGCTGGTCAGAAACCACATATCAATTATAACTTAATTCCTGGTGTGGTTTATACCTGGCCAGAGGTTGCTTCTGTGGGTTTAACAGAAGAGCAGTTAAAAGAAAAAGGTATTAAATATAAAGCAGGTTCATTCCCTTTCAAAGCCAGCGGACGCGCAAAGGCGAGTATGGATACCGATGGTTTCATTAAAGTTTTGGCTGATGCTGCTACCGATGAAGTTTTAGGTGTACATATGATAGGTCCACGTGCAGCGGATATGATTGCCGAAGCAGTTATTGCCATGGAATTCCGCGCATCTGCAGAAGATATTGCACGTACCTGCCATGCACACCCAACTTATACCGAAGCACTAAAAGAAGCAGCACTTGCTGCAACTGATAACAGAGCGATACATATTTAATTATTAAACAGTCATCATACTGAACTTGATTCAGTATTTGCTTTTTGAATAAGATGCTGAAGCAAGTTCAGCAAGACGCGTAGAGAAAATCCCGGTATTTGTGCCGGGATTTTTTGTTTTAGCGCGTCTACCGTCATTCGAGCGGAGTGCAGCGAAGTCGAGAACCAGAAGGTTCAACGGAGCTAAATCTGTCTAGATAGATCTCTCCATTTCGCTGCGTTCCAGTCGGAGATGACGACGGGTTTTGCTTTACTCTTTCTCCTTTACTCTTTATATTTTCTTAATAAAATGATAACAAACAACGCCTAAAAAGTAGCGTTATGCGCGGCTATTTTTGCGGTTCAGATATTAAAAAAACCATGAACTGTAAAAAACTATTTGGAGCAATCCTTATTGCTTCATTGGCATTTACTGCCTGCAAAAAAGATCCAACTGATGATCCGATTGTAGATCCTCCGGTCGAAGCTATCGTTCCTGAAAAAATCGACAGCTTTAAAGAAACGGCTTCCATTGATTTGGGCGGAGAATTTGCTTCAGAAATTTCAGCTTATGATCCCTTGACCAAGCAATTATTTGTGGTGAGTAACGATGGCGGAACCAAGGTTGATGTAGTTGATATGAGTAAATATCCAACCGTTACAAAATTGAAAACCTTATTATACCCAAATAACGCTGGTATTAATAGCGTGGCGGTGAGTAATGGTTTATTGGCAATTGCTTTAGATGGTGCAGATAAGCAGGGAAATGGTGATGTAGTGGTATTAAAAACATCTACTTTGGAAGAAGTTAAAAAAATTACCGTAGGTGCCATGCCCGATATGGTAACTTTCAGCCCTGATGGAAACTATATTTTATCGGCTAACGAAGGTGAACCAAATCTTGCTTATACCATTGATCCTAAAGGAACCATTTCGATCATTAACATCAAAGACAACTATTCGGTGAAAACTTTAGATTTCGCCGCTTTTGAATCGCAAAAAACAACTTTGCTTGCAGGTGGTTTCAGGATTTATGGTTTAAATGCAAGTTTTACACAAGATATCGAACCAGAATATATTGCAGTAAGCGCTGATTCTAAAAAAGCATACGTTACCCTACAGGAGAACAATGGTGTTGCCGAGGTAGATATTGTTGCAGGAACGATTACAAAAATTAATCCTTTAGGCACAAGAGATATCAGTCTGGCCGACAATGCCTTTGACGTAAGCGATAAAGACAATAAAAAAGTTTTAGGTGCATGGCCAATCAAAGCTTTTTATCTGCCAGATGCAATATCGTATTTTACTGCTGGTGGTACTGCCTATCTGGCCTTGGCCAATGAAGGCGATACCAGACAAGATTACACACCAAAAGATGCAAAGGAAGAAGTACGTGTAAAGGATCTTGTTTTAGACCCGGTTAAATTTCCTAACGCAGCAACGCTACAGTTAGATGCTAATTTAGGAAGACTTACGGTAACAAATACCGCTGGTTATACCATGGTTGGTACCAATAAAGTATATCAGGAATTGTACTCAACAGGTGGGAGATCTGTTAGTATTATTAATGCAAATACTGGAGCTTTGGCAGCCAACATTGGTAAAGATTTAGAACAGCATGTAATCGATGCAGGTAAATATGATGATGACCGGTCTGACAATAAAGGTGTAGAAGTAGAAAGTGTAACCGTTGCGCAGGTGAATGGACAAACCTTAGCTTTTATTGGTATGGAACGTGCAGATATGATTGCTGTTTATGATGTAACTACACCCGCTTCGCCAAAATTTGTTCAACTATTCTCAACAGGCGATGCCCCCGAAGGCTTGTTATTTGTTAAACCAAAAGATAGCCCCAATGGAAGAAGTTTATTAATTGTTTCAAACGAGGCAGATGGTACCGTTCGGTTCTATCAGCCCGATAAAATATAGTCTTTCTATCCCTTTATTAATTATTATGTTTTAGCCCCGGTTTTATACCGGGGTTTTTGTTTTTTCTCTTGTCGTCATTTCGACTGAAGGCCGCCGGTTTAAGCATCCGTTTTTATTCGCTTATGGTATGCTTGCTTGTTTCACAGGTTTCATCGGTGGCGAAATGGAAAAATCTACGAAAGGCGATACATCAATCTTCTTTAGAAGATCTCTCTAGTCTGCTGCGCTACAATCGGGATGACGATTAACGCATGAATGTATACTTTTATTTTCTCAAGATTAAGCCCTATATTGCAACAAAATAAAACTTTAGGGGTGCCTTCAAATATTTGGCTGAGAATATACCCATTTTATAGGTGAAAGGTAAAAGGTAAAAGGCGGAAGGTGAGAAACCATATGCCCAAACCTTACACCCTATACCGTATAAATGAACCTGATCCGGATAATGCCGGCGTAGGAAATTAGTTTGTCTGCAAAAATTGCGTAAAAATGCATACTGCATTTGAAGACTCCTGAAGTTGTACCAACAAAATGAAGTCTTTAGCAATGAATTATATTAATGTATTAACAATAGCCGGCTCAGATAGTGGAGGCGGTGCGGGCATCCAGGCCGATTTAAAAACCTTTTCTGCCTTGGGCTGTTTTGGTACCTCGGTAATCACAGCTATAACGGCACAAAATACAATGGGGGTGCGTTCAGTGCATGGCATTCCGGCAGAAATGATTAAAGATCAGTTACAGGCGGTATTGGAAGATATAGCGCCAGTGGCCATTAAAATCGGAATGATCAATCGTGCTGAAGTGGTGCAGGTAATCGAAAAGGAATTAAAAACCTATAATCAAGATGTCCCTGTTATTTTAGATCCTGTTATGGTAGCTACCAGTGGCGATCGTTTAATCGAACCTGATACCATAACCCAGTTGGTTGGAAAACTATTTCCCTTGGTAACATTGGTTACCCCAAATATAGACGAGGCCATTATCCTTTCTGGGCAGGGGGTTCATAACCTTGATGATATGATTGCTGCGGGTAGAAAAATTATTAAGAAGGGTGCAAAAGCCGTTTTAATAAAAGGAGGACATTTAATAGGTCCAATCATTTACGATGTTTTTATTTCTGGAAACGATGCACCTGTTATCTTGGAAAGTGCCTTTGTTGCTTCTAAAAATCTACATGGAACAGGTTGTACGCTCTCATCCGCTATAGCCGCTGAAATGGCAAAGGGGAGCACTTTACTTATCGCAATTAAAAATGCCAAAAACTATATCAGTCAGGCCCTACTAGCCGGTAGTCAAGTGAAAACAGGCGAGGGTAATGGGCCATTAAACCACTTTTTCGAACCTTTAAAATTAATTATCCAATGAAATGGAGTGAACAGGCATGGGAAAGGGTACAGCCCATTTATACCAAGATTTTAGCAATGCCTTTTAATACCGAATTAAGTAATGGCACCTTGCCTATAGAAAAGTTTATCTTTTATTTGGCACAAGATGCCTACTACCTTTTGGAGTTTGGCAGAACCTTAAGCGCCATTAGTAGCCGTATGCAAGATGCAGATTTGGTGATGGCCTTTGCGGGGTTTTCTACAGGTGCAATTTTTGCCGAGCGTAGTTTGCATGAAAGTTATTTTGCAGGATTTGGTCTGGCTAACGAAGTGCAGCCCACACCATCTACACTTTTGTATACCAATTATATCCTTAGTCAGGCTGCGTATGCCAATGTAGAAATAGCAATAGCAGCTGTTTTACCATGTTTTTGGATTTATAAGGCAGTGGGCGATCATATTTTTGCACAGCAAAATGGCGACCTGAATCCTTACAAAAGGTGGATCGATATGTATGCAGGCCTGGAATTTGCTGCTGCAGTAGAAAAAGCGATTGATATTACCGATCAAATGGCAGCGCAGGCTAATGCAGTAACTCAACAAAAAATGCTAGCAGTTTTTGAAATGGCAACCCGTTTAGAATGGATGTTTTGGGATAGTGCATATAAACTGGAAAAATGGAAAATCTAAGATTTTAACCTCATAAGCTCTAAATATTTTGATAAAATGTTAAAAACTTGTCGGTATTTCCAATAGATTTAAAGAACTTTGTAGTTCAATCTATAATTTAAAACATCATTTTGGAAGAAAGCACGCAAGGACAGGAAATTTTAAGTAAACAAGAAGATAAACCTGTATTAGCGCAAAGCTCTCCGAAACAAGTACGATTTGCCATATCTGCCTTTTACTTTATGCAAGGGGTGTGCTTTGCAAGCTGGGCCAGTAGGATTCCAACTTTTAAAGCTTCGATGGGCTTAAATGATGCAGAGTTAGGCTCCATTCTTTTTGCTTTACCTGCAGGACAGATTATCACGATGTTTTTTTCGGCAAAACTGACCACTCATTTCGGTAGTAAAAAAATGCTTGTAGCAACTGCACCGCTTTATGCAATTGCATTAACTTTTTTAGCATTGGCTACCACTGGCTGGCAGTTGGCTGCTTTTTTGGTTTTATTTGGTATCACGGGTAATCTTTGTAACATCGCCTTAAATACACAGGGCGTTGCCGGCGAAAACTATTACGGCAAGCCCATTATGAGTTCTTTTCATGGAGCCTGGAGTATTGGTAATTTAACCGGTGCATTAATAGCGCTCGGTTTGGTTAACCTAAAGTTAGGCATGTATACCCATTTTTGGATTATTGCACTGATATCCTTAAGCAATGTTGCGCTTAACTGGAAAAAGCTGCTGAGTTATAATAAACCTAATACAGTGGTGGAGAAAACGAAGTTTTTTACCATGCCACAGGGTATTTTAGTGTTATTGGGCGTTATCGCATTTTGTAGTATGGCCACCGAAGGAACAATGTTCGATTGGAGTGCTATTTATTTTGAAGATGTTGTGAAATTGCCTCATAATAAGGCGATTATCGGCTACGCATCGTTCATGTTTATGATGGCAAGCGGAAGGTTTTTAGGGGTGTTTTTAATCGGTAAGTTCGGCCGGAAAAACCTCCTTCAGATCAGCGGTACCATTATATCGATAGGTATGGCGCTTGCCGTAATATTTCCAAACCTCATTGTCGCTATTTTTGGTTTTATGCTTATTGGCCTGGGTGTTTCGAGTATTGTACCAATGGTATACAGCATAGCTGGTAACAATAAAAAAGTGCCAGCTGGTAAAGCAATAACCATGGTTTCGAGTATCGGTTATTTCGCATTTTTGTTTGGCCCGCCATTAATAGGCTATGTATCGCAACTATCAAGCCTGCGTTATTCTTTCGGGATCATCTCTGTTTTTGGTTTGCTGATTACTTTCCTGATCACAAAAATAAAAGGGATAAACTAAATATTAGGGGAGCTAACTTAACTGTTAAAAATATATTTATCATTTGGAGCGCAGCGCCTGTACAATAGCAGATGGTTCCTTCCCGTTTTACGCTTTTACACTTCGCTGCCTCGTACCTCGTTGCTGCAGGGTAACGCCACAACCGTGGCTAGGTGGCCACAGTAGTATTTCATTTTTAGGTTCATGGTGCACAGCAACTTAGTTCATAAACCCGACAGCAGCGGCAGCCCCCCGATTTAAGCACTGTTTTTTGCTTTTTATGGTGTGCTTGCTTGTTTCACAGGTTTCATCGGGACTATAGCGAATGGCGGGACTGCAAACCGCCAAGAGCCACAATCCACTCTTTTCCTTATAAAAAAACTATCGATTTCAATTGAAGCGCAAAGCTTGTACTAAACAAGAAGTTTCCTCCCATTTTACGCTTTTACGCTTCGCTTCCTCGTGCCTCGTTGCTGCAGGGTAACGCTGCAACCGGGGCTAGTTGGCTATAGCAGTATTTCATTTTACGGGTTGCAGGGTGTACAAACCCTTGTTTCTAAACCCGACTGGAGCGAACACGAAGTGCAACGGAGTAAAGCGAATGGCGGGACTGCAAACCGCCAAGAACCACAATCCATTCTTTTCCTTATAAAAAACTATCGATTTCAATTGAAGCGCAAAGCTTGTACTAAACAAGAAGTTTCCTCTCGTTTTACGCTTTTACGCTTCGCTGCCTCGTACCTCGTTGTTGCAGGGTAACGCTGCAACCGGGGCTAGTTGGCTATAGCAGTATTTCATTTTACGGGTTGCAGGGTGCAAAAAACCTTGGTTGAATATCAATATGCATTTGGCCATTGTCTTGTAGCTACTACTTGGTTAGCATTTTCTGGTTATAAGACCCTGAAATAAATTCAGGGTGACGCTTGTATATTCTATTCCTTCTTCACCAATCCATGTTCTTTTAGGACGGCGATAGCCAGTTCGATTAACCTTAAATTTTCGTCCTGATGCCCATGCTGTACCTCAACATTAATATAAGGAATATTATTTTGCATGGCATAAACCGATAAAGAGCCATCATTAGAAACAAATTTAGATTGAAGAATTACATTCACATTGGCCCTTTTTAAGCTGCTGAACAACCTTGGCTCGGTTACGTAAACAAGATCGTCGCCATCCATCTGGAAGTTGATGTAAACGGAATCAGCGGTGCTCGCTAAATCATAACCTGGTAAATAAGAAGAAATACCAAAACCACCATCGGCATTGTTATGCAGGGTTAAAAAATAGCCCGTGGCTTTTGGATCGTAAAAATCGACAATTTGTTTGCCCGCATTAAGGATTGTTTTTTCGACTTCGTTAGAGCTAAAAAGATCTTTTTTTAACCTTGTATTTACACCTACTTCGGTATAAATGGCATTAGGGTCTATACGATATTGATCATCCATATAAGTGAAATAATAATCTCTTACACCGCCATATTGACTGTCGATGAGTTCGCCACCGCTCCAACGGATATAATCAAAGCCTGCTTTTACACCAGTATCTTCATTATCATGTACAACTAAAAATTTAATGCCATTAGGTTTGTAACTATACTTTACCAGCGTGATATCTAAGTTGTAAACCTTAACGAAGCTCGAATCAGTGGTCATCGCCGGAAAAACAGGAGGGTGTTGAGCTTTTACTAAGAGGGTAGTGCAGATCAGAAATAGGCTAAAAATGATTTTGAACATAATCCCTAATATACAATTTGCTGCATAATTTGTTTGAAGACAATATTGTATAATTATCTGGGCATCAAAAGTTATCAGTATCGGCTGGTGAAAAATGAAATGGTTCGTGGAGACACGAATCATGGCGGCGTAGTAATATGCGAAAGGAGGGCTTGTAAAGTAAATATAGAATTGTCATCCTGAGCCTGTCGAAGGACCTTTTAATTACTCGTAAAGCGTTTCGACAAGCTCAACGTGACAAATTTTAATAGAATCAAAGTTTTTAAGATACAGTCTGTTCTTTGAAATCCCACAAAAAAGCCCCGATTTGGGGTCGGGGCTAAATTGATTGTTAATCTGGATGTTTATTAATGTCCGTGATCTAAATCGTATTCGTTCACATCTTTATGATCGTATGGTTCAACCATTAACTCATCGATTGTTTTTCCTTTTTTGTTAAAGCCTAATCTTTCTAACATTCTGTCGAATATTAAGTATACCACTGGCACTACAATTAAGGTTAAGAATAATGAACTGGTTAATCCACCAACAATAACCCATGCCAAACCATTTTTCCATTCGGCGCCGGCACCGCTTGCCAATGCAATTGGAAGCATACCGAATACCATGGCGATGGTTGTCATCAAGATTGGTCGTAAACGCGCATGGTTGGCCAAAACAAGCGCTTCTTTGGTTTCTTTACCTTCGGCCTTTAAGTGGTTGGTAAAATCGACCAGGATAATCGCGTTTTTCGCTACCAGACCCATCAACATAATCAAACCTAAAATGGTAAAGATACCGATTGAGTTATTGGTTAAAGCTAAAGCCAATAATGCTCCGATTACTGCTAAAGGCAGCGAGAACATTACCACCAATGGATAGATAAAACTATCGTAAAGCGCAACCATAATCAGGTAAACCAAAATGATCGAAGCCAATAAAGCGATACCCAAAGTACCAAAACCTTCGCTCTGATTTTCCTGATCACCCGCCCAGCTATAACTTACGCCAATTGGGGCTTTAAGTTTACCATTTTTTTGCAGCTCTTCCAGTTTCGCCTGGAACTCAGCAACCACAGTTCCGGTTGGTCTACCAATTGATTGTGCCTTAACTGATACCGAAGTAGATTTGTTTAAACGCTCCAGCTGACTTGGACCTGAACCTTCTGTAATGGTTGCAAATTGTGATAACTTGATCTGTTTGCCATCGCTGTTTACAAAGATCAGGTTACGTACGTCGTCAATGTTCTGACGGTTGAAGTTTTGATACTGGATATTGATGTCGTACTCGTACTCACCTTTACGGTATTTACCATCGGTATTTCCCGCAAACGCTGTTTGCATGGTAGAACCAACAGTTTGTAAAGTTAAGCCAACAGCCGACATTTTATCGCGGTCTACCTGAACGTTAATCTCAGGAGTTCCCTTTTCTACCGATAATTTAATCTCAGTAGCACCAGGGATAGCGGCAAGCACTTTCTGCGCACCTTCAGCATACTTCAAAGCACTATCTAAATCAGAACCCATTACCACCAATTGGATCGGTGCATTTTCTGCAATACCCAAAATACTGATCGGAACGGTTTTAACTTTTGCTCCAATTAATTCTTTGGCCAGTGCACGGCTCATTTTCGTTGCAAAAATATCTGAAGAAACACCTTTACGCTGATCGCGTTCAACCAGCTTAACATTAATCTCCGATTTATAAGCTGTAGCCTGTGTACCACCAAAATCGCCGGTCGATTGTCCAACTGTAGTAATTAACTGTGTAATTTCTGGTTGTTTATCTAAGAAAGCCTCGGCTTTTTGTGTTAAAAAGTTGGTTTGCTCTAAAGAAGCATCTTTTGGTAACTCTAATTGCACCAAGAACTCACCTTTATCTGATTTAGGGAAGAACTCGGATCCGATAAAACCGCCTACCAATAATCCACATGAGCTAAAGAACATCACCACAACAATAATCAATGTTAGGAGCTTGTGGTTTAACGACCATGTTAAAATGCTGGTGATCCAAAGGGTAAATTTCTTTAATTGTTTTTCGAACCAAAGAATGAAACGACCAAAGAGGTTTTTACCTTCAATGCGTTCTAACTTACCGAAACGAGAGAAGATAAGTGGTACAATGGTAAATGAAGCTACTAACGAAAGTAACGTTGCAATAATTACCACAATACAGAACTGACGCAGGATATTCGATACCAAACCTGTACTTACCGCAATCGGGAAGAACACTACCACAATTACGAAGGTAATAGATACTACGGTAAAACCAATTTCTCTTGTTGCATCAGATGCGGCTCTTACTTTGTTTTTACCCATCTCCATGTGTCGCTGGATATTTTCCAGTACCACAATCGCATCATCCACCAGGATACCTACCACGAGTGATAGTCCTAACAGCGACATTAAGTTTAAGGTAAAGCCGAATAAGCTGATCCCTATAAAAGTAGCAATTAATGAAACCGGAATCGATACCATTACAATTAACGCATTACGTAAACTGTGCAAGAAGAAAAGCATTACGAAAGCTACCAGGACAACCGCGAGGATTAAATCGTGGATTACTGCATCAGCTGATTCTAAGGTAAAGATTGAACTATCGTTAACAATTCTGATGTCTAATTTATTTGCTGCGTATTCAGTTTTAAGTTTGGCAATAATGGCATGTACACCTTTACTTACTTCTACCGCATTTGCATCACTTTGTTTAATGATCTGGATGGCAATAGATGCTTTACGATCGATACGTGCCAGTTTTTCAGTTTCTTTTTGCGAATCCTGAACGTCGGCAACGTCACCTAAACGGATCTGTGCACCATCTTTAGTAGTTGTTAAAACCAGGTTTCTCAACTCTTCCATACTTCTGTATTTACCCGATAAACGGATCAATACATCCTGGTTTTGGGTTTTAACACTTCCTGTAGGGAAATCTAAGTTAGAACTTAAAATTAATTGCTGCACCTGTGGCACTGAGAGGTTATAACCTTGTAGTTTATCAGCATTTAACGAAACCTGAATTTCGCGTTCTGAACCACCAACCAGGTTAACCTGAGCAATACCGTTCACCCTCGAAATTACCGGGGCAATACGTTTATCAATTAAGTCGTAAAATGTAATATCATCCATATTGGCTGATGCCGACATGGTGATAACTGGTAAATCATCCAAGGAGAATTTACTCAATGATGGTGTTTTTACATCCTCAGGCAGATCAGAAAGAATGGCGTTTACCTTTCTTTGTGCATCATTTAGGGAAATATCGATGTTAGCAGCATCAGTTAAGGTGATGGTAACTGTAGATAAACTCTCAAACGATACAGAATTGATCTTCTTGATGTTTTCCATCGATGATACCGCATCCTCGATCTTTTTGGTTACGGTGTTTTCAACCTCGTTTGGTGAAGCACCAGGGTAGATGGTCGAAATAGATACTACGTTGTTAGAGAATTTTGGAAGTAATTCATAACCCAACGAAAAGTAACTTAATAGCCCAAGCAGGGTAAGTGCGGTAAAAACCACAATAACCAGCGAAGGCCTTTTTATAGATATATCTGTTATCTTCATTTTAATTAGTATTGCGTTTTGCGTAAATATTGGCCCTTTACTACAACTTCGCTCGGTGCAAGCTAGCTCAGGGTGACAAACTTTAAACTGAAAACAGCCAACCGGACTATTTTACGATACTAACGGCAGTACCTTCAGTTAAGTTAATCTGTCCGCTGGTGATTACAGTTTCACCTTCTTTCAAGCCATCAAGAATTTCAACATTGTCTCCTAAAATACGGCCAGCTACCACATTACGGGTTTTAGCGGTATTGTTAGATTTATCCAACACAAAAACCTGGTTACTGCTCACACTACCTACAAACGATGTACGTGGAATCAGGATGCTTGGCGCCTGTTTAGGGAACTTGAATATTGCAGTTCCGTACATACCCGCTTTTAAAGTGTTTTTGTGGCTGTTCTCTACTTCAATTTCAATCGGGAAATTTAATGTTGCATCGGCTTTAGCAGCGATGAAAGTTACCTTGCCAGAGAAATTATCAGTTGGGAAAACAGAAGATTTAATGTTGATCTGATCGCCGATTTTAAGATTTGCAACCTGCGATTCGTTAACGTTTACTTTTAATTTTAATTTAGAAACATCAACAAGTTCGAACATCTGTGTACCTTGAGTATTTACAAATGCACCTACTTCAATGTATCTTTTGTTTACGATACCGTTGATTGGTGATTTAATGTTTGCATCACTTAATTTACGTTGCGAAGCCTGTAAACGCAGTTTAGCATTTCTTGTTGCCAGTTTAGCCTGATCTAGCTGTTGTTGTGTAACACCACCAGTTGAGAATGAGCTTTGGTATCTGGCCTCGTCTCTTACTGCATTCTGGTAGTTGGCTTCAGCAGTTTCCCTGTCTGTATTGATAATTTCAGCATCAATACGGGCTAAAACCTGACCTTTGCTTACGCGGTCACCTTCATCAACATAAATAGCCGTAACACGACCTGCGTTTTCTGATAAGAAGTTAAGTTCTTGTTTAGGAATAAAGTTTCCGTTTGCACTGAAATCTAAATTCACAGCTTTTTTCTCTACCTGAGCAATACGAACGGCAACAGCACCACCACCTTTAGCAATGAAAGCAGTTTTTTCTTCGTTCTTCTTTTTATTGTTGCTTAAAACATAAGCTATTGCACCGAGTGCAACAACAATTACGATAATTATGGTAATTACTCTTTTCATTTCTATTGTACTAGTGATTTAATATTTCCGTTTGATTTGATTAATTGTATTTCGGCTATTTTGTAATTCAATAAAGCCTGTGTATAACTGTTCTGTGCCTCAGTAAGTGCATTTTCCGTATCCAATAGATCGGTTAAAGAAGCTAAGCCATTGTTATAATTGTTTTGTGTGCTTTTGTAAATTTCCTGCGCCAGATCCGCGTTTTTACGTTGCGATTTAATGGTGTTGATGTTGTTTCGCAGTTGGATTTTTGCGTTCTCATAAGCCAGGTTTAACGAGTTTACAGATTCTTTTCTGCTCTCTCTCGCTTTCTTAATATCCACATCTGCCTGGCGGATTTTTGAGCGTGTTAAAAAACCGTTAAAAATTGGCACTTTTAAGGTTAGTCCAACTGCCGATGCGCCATATCCGATTGCAGCAGCATTAGATTTTAGGAAATCGAAACCGTCACTTTGGCTAGAGTAGGTATAATTACCTGTTAAAGCCAATGATGGATAATACTCGGCAACGTATGCCTTTCTTTGCAGTGATAAAAGTTTATCCTGATTATCCAAAAGTTTAACCTCTGTTCTGTTTGCCAGATCGATAGAGTCTGTAAATACAGGTAAAGTAGTTACCTCTGTTAATTCAGTAAAAGGTAAGCTAATTGGTGTAGAAACCGGCATGCCCATTGAGAATTTTAACTGATTCTCCAATTGGGTAATGGCATTGATCACCTGCTCGCGTTGCGTATTCAGGTTAGTTAGGTTTACATTGATCCTGTCAACATCGATTTTTCTTGCCAAACCATTTTTAAACTGGTTTGAGACAATTTTTTCTACAATTTTAACATTTTTAATATTGGTATCAATTACGTTTAACTGTTGTCTGTTTACCAAAACCTGATAATAATTGTTGGCCACCAGCTCGATAATCTGCTCTTCTGTTAACTTTGAAGTAAGGTTGTAATATTCCTCGCTCGATCTCGCAGCCTGTAAGCCAGTAAAAACCTGTTGGTTGAATAATTGTTGCGAAAGCTGAACACCTGCAGTCGAATTCCAGTTCTGGCCTAATTTGATCGCCTGTGTCTGTCCGCCGAAATTAGCAACCAGCTGACCGATAATAGGATTATAAGTTAAACCAACATTTCCTGTGATTTGAGGTAAGGCCTGTGCCCTAACTTCCTCCACCTTGTATCTTCCGCCTTCAATATCCAATTTCGAGTTTCGGATCTTGGTGTTGTTTTGGAGCGCGTAGGTCAGCGCATCTTTTAAGGTAACTTGCTGCTGTGCAAATACCAGTTGCGGTAAAACCGAGCCGATTAGCAGTATGAGCATTAACCTTACCATTTTTACTCTAAGCATAATGTATTGTTTTTTGTTTTTGGGTTCTTATCTATTTAAAATTTGTGGCCTGTTTACAATTGGTTTGTCATCTGTTGAGGCCGCCGTATTTCAGTCTGAACATCGTAAACCTCTTACAAATATGGTAGTGAGGTTTTTTTGCTTCAGTGTCATTTTGTTTAATGCTTTTTTATCGGGGAAAAGGTCTTTTCCGGTTTCCATAATACACATGGTGCTGAGGCCCATCAAACTTTCCAGATAAAGTTCTGCAACATGGGCAGTATCATCGTGCTCTATCTCCCCTTTTGTTTTTGCCTGGCTAAAAATTTCTGCGAAGAAATCTTTTTCTGAGCTTTTAAGCGTTTGTAACTTTCCTTTAATTACATCGTCGTTCAATAAATCAGGAATACCTTCGGTAATCCTTAACATGTAATATTTTTGGAAGAAAGTATTCCTCACTTCTATGGTGTTAAAAAGGATGTCTTCCAAAGGCTGATCTGGATTGTATTTCTTTTTGATCAACTCAAAGAAGTCGTTAAATACCCTTTCTATTACTCCAATAATTAAATGCTTCTTATCCGGGAAATAATAATAAAGCGATGGTTTGGAAACGGAAAGATCTTCTGCTATATCGTTCATTGTGGTTTTACCAATACCAAAATGGATAAAGCGTTTTATAGCGCCATCAATAATTTGCTCTCTCTTTTTATCGGCTACAATCATTTTACTTTTCTACTTTCTGACTTTTTTAATATTTTAGTCAAAAATAGTGCTAAAAAACGGTTTGTCATGAAAGGTTTGTTGAAAAGCGCATTAAGCTTACAATTTTATGACATAATTTTGTTTCCCGCGCTGTTTATATATCTTTACAAACCAATCATTTAGAAAACTTGTCCGTACTAATTAACATCTTTATTGTACTGTTTACCATCATAGCAATGGAGTGTTTGTCGTGGTTTATACACAAGTATTTATTCCATGGCCCGCTATGGTTTATGCATAAAAGCCACCACCAGAAAGCAAAATCATTTTTAGAATGGAACGATCTGTTTGCCGTGCTATTTGCTGCAGTATCCTTGTTTTTAATGTATATCGATCGAGGTACTTTAAGTTACCGGTTTTCTATTGGTTTAGGGATTACTTTATATGGCCTGATTTATTTTGTAGTGCACGATTGGTTTGTGCACCGAAGGTTTAAAACTTTTAAAAGCAATAACACCTATTTGCAGGCAGTACGAAAAGCACATAAGATTCATCATAAAAATAGAGGCAAAGAAAAAGGTAAGGCTTTTGGGCTATTATTTGTGAGGAAAACGGTATTAAAAAACTAAATTACATAATATGAAAAATTATTATCTGTTTATTCTTTTCGGAATTATTTGCTTAGCCTTATATTCATGCCATAAAAAAACAGATAAAGACCGTGCTATTGCACTTGTAGAAGCTAAATACGAAAACAGTAATCATGATTTGAATTTTGATAGTTCAAAATTAGATAGTCTTTACAATATCTCACCAAAGGCTTATGCCGATAGCATCAAAAAGGGAAGTGAGTTAGATGATACTTTAGCTGCCCTCGAGAGTGAAATAGAACATTTGAATCAGGCGGAGTCAGATAGCGTAGGGTTGATTAGTGCCAAATTAACAAAAGAAAGGTACCGCCTCTTAGATCTTGCGAAAACCAAACCTGCTTTTATCGGCTGGAAACTTTCGGGCGTAGCTGTTAACGGAAAGAAAGCTGAATTTTTAAGTTTTAATTTTGATAAGGAGCTTACCAAAATCGTTCCTTAACTGTTTTTTATTTTACTTTTGCAGCATAACCCAGAATCAATATGCTTCAAGTCCAGGAAAATATTTCGTTAAAACCATATAATTCGTTTGGTATCGATGTTAAGGCAAGCTACTTTGCCGAGATATTTTCTGAAGCAGATTTAGTCAGGCTGTTTAAAAACGAGATCGTAAAATCTCAAAAGCTCCTGGTTATTGGTGGGGGGAGTAATGTGTTATTTACTCAGGATTATAAGGGATTAGTTGTTAAAATCAGCATCAAAGGCATCAAATCCGAAATGATTGAGGGTAAAGTGTTGGTTACGGCCGGAGCGGGTGAAGTATGGAATGATTTTGTAAACTACTGTGTTGGGCATCATTATGCTGGTGTAGAAAATTTAAGCCTAATCCCTGGTACGGTGGGTGCATCGCCAATACAGAATATTGGTGCTTACGGGGTGGAACTTAAAGATGTTTTCGAAAGCTGTAGCGCTTTTGAGATCAAAACCGGGAAAATCAAAACCTTTACTTATGATGATTGCCATTTCGGTTACCGCGAAAGTATTTTCAA
Organism: Pedobacter sp. R-06; assembly: GCF_049913135.1. Classification (NCBI taxonomy): domain Bacteria; kingdom Pseudomonadati; phylum Bacteroidota; class Sphingobacteriia; order Sphingobacteriales; family Sphingobacteriaceae; genus Pedobacter; species Pedobacter sp. R-06. Next base: position 6,430,052 of record NZ_CP183977.1, read on the forward strand.
AGGTGAGTTGAAAGGCCAGTATATTATTACATCGGTTACTTTCCGTTTATCGGCGGAAGCGAAAATTAATACCTCCTACGGTGCAATTGAAACCGAGCTGTTGAACAGAGGGATCGAAAACCCGAATATTGCCGATGTTTCTGCCGCTGTATCGCATATCCGCGTAAACAAATTGCCCGATCCGTCTACTATTGGTAACGCAGGTAGTTTCTTTAAAAATCCCGTGATCGAAAAATATGAATTTGCTGATATTGTGGCGAAACACCCCGATGTGGTACATTATCCTACAGCTGATGATAAAATTAAATTGGCGGCTGGATGGTTAATTGAACAATGTGGCTGGAAGGGTAAAGTGGTTGGCCAAACAGGTACCTGGAAAAACCAGGCTTTGGTTTTAGTTAACCATGGACATGCAACTGGCACAGAAGTGTATAATTTTTCTGAACAGATTATAGACAGTGTAAAGTCTACTTTTGGAGTCACTTTAGAAAGAGAAGTAAATATTCTGTGACGAAAGCCCGCCCTTATGTAGTTGTACGCTTTTAACACCATGCCAGAAAATTTTGGTACTAAGTTTGTTTAGGTTTAATCGAACAAACAATAATTCATTTGTTTTTTATCTACCTAAAGCTAAATATCATGACAAAATTTGAATTCAATCATCTGGTTAATCATCACTCGGTATCGCTTAGATCTTATGCTTTAAATTTTACTAAAGACGCAGAAGACGCAAATGATTTGGTTCAGGATACCATGCTGAAAGCGATCACTTATTACAATAAGTTTAAAGAAGGTACGAATTTAAAAGGTTGGTTGTTTACCATCATGAAAAATACTTTCATTAATAACTATCGCCGACTGGTGAAAACAAATACTTTAATTACGCAGAGCGAAGATATATCTTCTGCAAATCTTTCATATAGTGCAACTAAAAATCAGGCAGAGAGTAAATTTGTGTTAGGCGATATTGATAAAGCCCTTTCGCAATTGCCTGAAGAGTATTATGTGCCTTTTATCCGTTATTTTGAAGGATATAAGTACCATGAAATTGCAGATATGTTAGCTATTCCGATTGGAACAGTAAAAACACGTATCCACGTAGCAAGAGGTATTCTTAAAAAATATTTAAAAACTTATTCTAAAGAAATTGCAACATCAGAAGTGATGTAAGCGTTAATCAGATTATCCTCAATTCCCGTTGAAAACATTTTAACCAAGGCCCAGGTATATTTACCGGGGCTTTTTTTTTATACTGACTGAAATTAATAACCGTTAAAGTGCTTTGGACTAACGAATGAGATCGAGTTTTCTACTTTTGAGGCAATTAAAAGCTAGAAGTGCTGTAAAAAGCAAAAGGCCTGAAAATTCAGGCCTTTTTGCTTATCATATATTTGGTTAGTTGATTCTTATTTTTTCTTTCAACAATTCGCCTTCTCTCTTATTTCGAAACAAATGCAAACCCCGAACGATTATCTGTTTTGAAGCTTTATTGCACTATTTTTGTTTTGTGGTTATAAAGATAAGGGAAATTTTAAATTTGTCAAGCTTTTTTTAACTTTTTTTTTATTTCTTTTGCTACCACTTGCCCAGAGATGATTGCAGGTGGTACACCAGGCCCTGGAACGGTTAATTGTCCGGTGTATAAAAAATTTGTTACCTTACTTTTCATCTTCGGTTTTAAAAAAGCCGTCTGTTTCAAAGTGTTTGCTAATCCATACGCATTTCCTTTAAAGGCATGGTAATCTGCTACAAAATCGTTCATGGCATAACTGCGCTTAAACAAAATGTTGTCGCCAATGTCGTTTCCGGTTAAATTTTTAAAGCGTTCGATCAATAAATTAAAGTATTCTTCCCTTTTACTTTCGCTATCTGCTAAATCGGGGGCAAGCGGAATTAAAAAGAAAAGGTTCTCGCAACCCTCTGGTGCCACACTTTTATCGGTTACGGAAGGACAGCATGCATAAAATAGGGGTTTTGATGGCCATTTTGCATTAGTGTAGATTTCTTCGGCATGTTGATCGAAATCCTCGTCAAAGAATAAGTTGTGGTGTAATATATTTTCTAGCTTTTTATTTAGTCCGATATAAAACAAAAGGCAGGAAGGCGCCATTGTTCTTTCACTCCAATATTTTTCGCTGTAGTTGCGGTAAGGTTTATCAAAAAGATGTTGATCAATATGGTGATAATCGGCATTGCCCACCACAAAATCGCTTTTAAAACTGCCTTTATTGGTAATTACAGCCTCTGCAATATTGTTTTTAACATCTATTTTGGTTACCTCGGTATCGAAAATAAATTTTACACCCTCACTTTCGGCTATTTGTTGCATAGCCGCCACAATTTTGTGCATGCCGCCCATTGGGTACCATGTGCCTAAAACGAGATCGGCATAGTTCATTAAACTGTATAGGGCAGGCGTGTTTTGTGGCGTGGCTCCTAAAAATAAAACCGGGAATTCTAAAAGTTTCCTCAGACGCTCATTCTTGAATAACTGGTAAACATGTTTCCGCATATTGCCTAAAAGCTGCAATTTGATTCCGCTAACAGCCAATCTAGGATCGAAATATTCCATCACACTGTGCGAAGGCTTAAAAACATACTCATTCATGCCTACATCGTACTTGTATTTGGCCTGATCAAGAAAATGTTTTAAGTTTTTGCTGCTGCCTGGTTCTAGCTTTTCGAACAAGGCATATAAATCATCTAATGTTGCAGGAACGTCGATCCTGTCTTTTTTGCCAAAATAAATGCGGTAAGATGGGCTTAATCTTTTAAGCTCGTAAAAATCGGAAGCAGTTTTATTAAAGATATTGTAGTAGTTTTCAAAAACATCCGGCATCCAGTACCAGCTCGGCCCCATGTCGAAAAGAAAGCCGTCTTTTTGCCAGGTTCTGGCCCTGCCACCGGCCATTTCGTTTTTTTCGATAACCGTAACATTACAGCCATCTTTAGCCAATAAAGCTGCAGCAGCCAAACCTGCAAAGCCAGCACCAATAATGGTAACCCTGGGTTTTTTCTTCATGGTGTAAATAAAGGAATTTTATTGCGTTTTGTTTTTGTTTTTTGTTATTCTGTTTGGTTGTTATTCTGAGCGCAGTGAAGAATTTTTAAAGCATGTAGAGTATAGGTGATTAATTCGGTTTATCTGTTTTACCATTAAGGAGTTAAGAAAGTTAAGAGATATGATCTTAATGCTCTTAATTTCTTAATGTTAAAGAGTGAATATCTGTCAAAAGAACTCTTGATAGATTTCTTACCTTTGCCAACATCTCATGATTAAACTACGCATTATCTTTTTTCTGTTATTTGCAGTAAGCAATGTTACTTACGCCCAGTTATCCGCCCAAGAAATTGCGATATTAAAAACTAATATGGTTAAAGCGGTAGAAAATTCGAAGCTAACCGACTCATTGTTTACCAAGTTAGACAAGCTGACCAATAAAACCGCGTTAATTACTGGTTACACCGGAACGTTAGAGGCGCTTAAGGCCAAACACTCTTGGAATCCGTATAACAAGATCAAGTATGTGGGCCGGTCGCTCAAAACCATGCAAAAAGCAATTGATATGGATAAGGAAAATATGGAGATTCGCTTTATGCGGTTTTCAATTGAATTTTATACGCCTTCTTTTCTCGGCTTCAGTAAAGATTTAGCTCAGGATAAAAAGGAGATTATTAAACATTATCAAAGCGAAAATTTTGGTCTAGCTGATCGCGAATTGGTTAAAAATGTAGCTAAATTTATGATCGACAGTAAAAAATGTACGCCAGCTGAAGTTAAAATTTTGACAAAACATCTTTAAATGAATTACACTTACCTGCTTATCAATCTTGCTGTAATTTTCTTTCCCTTGGTTTTATCATTCGATAAAAAGGTTCATTTTTTTAGCAAATGGAAGTTTGTACTGCCTTCGATATTAATTACAGGTTTGGTGTTTTTAATTTGGGATATCCTGTTTACCAAACTCAATGTGTGGTCTTTTAATCCCGATTACCTTATTGGGGTAAATCTTTTGGGGCTGCCTCTGGAAGAGATGTTATTCTTTTTAACGGTTCCTTATGCCTGCATGTTTATTTACGAATGTTTGAATGCCTATTTCCCAAAAAACGACTTGCAAAAGTATAGCCTTGCATTAAGTAATCTGTTCCTGGGGCTTTGTGTGGCCATTTTGTTTTTCGGTTATAACAGGTGGTACACGTTGATCAATTTTGGCTTTTTATTTATGGTGCTGGCGTATGTAGAATATGTAAATGTCGAGTTCAGGTTTATGTACAAGTTCTATAGGGCTTATCTGGTTTCGCTTATCCCATTTTACATCGTTAATGGATTTTTAACTTCTATACCTGTGGTGATGTATAACGATAAGCAAAACCTTGGTTTTAGAGTGGGTACAATACCTTTTGAAGATCATTTTTATTTAATGGGACTGTTGCTGATGAATATTTACCTGTACGAAGTTTTTAAAAGCAAGGACGTTAAAAGAACATCTTAAAGTAGTGTTTTAAAATTAGGAAATGATTGGGCTGCGGTACTTGGAGGCTGGCAGTCCCGCTTTATGCTTTACTCCGTTGCACTTCGTGTTCGCTCCAGTCGGGTTTAGAAACAAGGGCTTGTGCACCGTGCAGCCGTACAAATGAAATACTGCTGTGGCCACCTGGCCCCGGTTGCAGCATTACCCTGCAGCAACGAGGCACGAGGAAGCGAAGCGTATAAGCGGAAAACGGGAAGAAACTTCTTGTGATATACAGGCCAGGCGCTCCAAATAATATTAGTGTTTTAGATTAGAAAATGATTGGGCTGTGATTCTTGGAGGCTGGCAGTCCCGCTTTATGCTTTACTCCGTTGCACTTCGTGTTCGCTCCAGTCGGGTTTAGAAACAAGGGCTTGTGCACCGTGCAGCCGTACAAATGAAATACTGCTGTGGCCACCTGGCCCCGGTTGAAGCGTTACCCTGCAGCAACGAGGCACGAGGAAGCGAAGCGTATAAGCGGAAAACGGGAAGAAACTTCTTGTGATATACAGGCCAGGCGCTCCAAATAATATTAGTGTTTTAGATTAGAAAATGATTGGGCTGTGATTCTTGGAGGCTGGCAGTCCCGCTTTATGCTTTACTCCGTTGCACTTCGTGTTCGCTCCAATCGGGTTTACGAACAGGGGTTTTGCACTGTGCAGCCGACCTTGGGTTTCAAAAGAATAACTAATCAACCATATAAGGCATTGAAGAAAATATAAGCTTATATGGCACTATATTTCTCATATGGTAAAAACCTTTTTGTTTATCGCCTGATTTATAAATAGCGTTTTTTGAACTCGCAATTTCTAAAATAAATTACGCTTATAACCTCAGTATATTGTCGGCTGTTCCGCTCAGACTGACAATGGCTTCTTTAAAAGATGTCACCCTGAGCGTAGTCGAAGGACAATCTTTTTAATTATCTTCAACCCGAAATTAATTTAAATGGATTTACCCAGCTATACCAAACAGCAACTTGCTTTACGCAATGGACAGGACAAACCTCAAATATGGGTGGCTTATAAAGGTTTGATCTATGATATGACCGATAGCAGGCTGTGGCGGAACGGTAAACATTATGAGCACTGGGCCGGACAGGATTTAACCGACGAACTGCCCGATGCACCCCATACCGAAGCTGTTTTTGAAAAATTTATACCAATTGCTATACTAGCTACACCAAATTAATTTTAGTCAGGGTTGATTGTTTTAGCTCTTTAAACTCCGAAGGCCTTTTGCCCACCATTTTATAAAATGTGTTGCTGAAAGAAGAGATGCTGTTATAACCCACCTGATAGGCAATTTCGCTAATGGTGGCATCGCTTTCCAATAATTTTTCCATTGCTTTTATCATTCTGGCCAGTTTTAGGTACTGAAAGAAAGAGGTATCTAAAGCCGATTGAAATAATCTAGATAATGTACGTTCGCTAAAACCTGTGGCCTTGCCCACACTTTCTAAACTCATACCATCATCGGCTAGTCCTTCTACAATGTGCTTTAATACAGGTCTTAACCGCTGGTTATCGGTGGTTGGGAGTGCTATAGGGAGTGGGTGTTCGCTTACTACTGGTAGAATGTTTTTAAGCGTATTTAAAAAATCGTATTCTTTGGTCTGTGGTACAATATTGCCATTCCAGCGTTCAGAAAAGAGAAACATCTCGAGCAAAAGGTTATTTACAGGGTAAATCCCAATCTGTTCATAAAATGGATTTTCTTCATCTGTATTGGTATCGAAATAGATATTCCGCACAATTGCCGAATGGTAACGGTGCTGTAAATGGTGCTCGACGCCTGCCGGAATCCAAACGTAATGCCGGGCGGGGAGGAAATAAGATTTCTCCTTAGTGTATAGAAAAATGATGCCACCCTCTACATAAGTGAGCTGTCCTTTTAAATGCGTATGGTCTTGAAATCGGTCTTCGAACCTGCTATGCCAAACATACATGGTTTCTGGTTTTTCGTCGATTGCAAATAAAAGGTCTTCGTTGCTAACTTTTATCATTTGGCTGGTTTGAATAAATATCTGTCGGTTTAGATAAAACAAAGTAACAAATCTGTATCGAAATTTGCATCATTAATTAACAGATATGAATTTCAACAAGAATAAAAGAAGCTTTTGGTTGTGTATACCTTTTCTTTTATCATCAATTTTTGTTCATGCACAAGCTGTTCCGGATCAAAGCAATTTTACCATCAACCAGATTTGGGCATTAGCAGATAGCAATAATAAAAAGATTCAAATACAGGGCTTCAATGTGCAGGCAACTGATGCGCATGTAAAGGTGAGCAAGTCAGAGAGACTACCAGAGGTGGCTGCTGAAGGTGTTTATGCGCACGTTTTTCCCTTGCCGATTTACGAAAACGGATTGTTTCATACACCTGGCCAGTTTCCGGTGGTGCCCACTTATTACAAAGCTGGTGCTGATGCCTATTTCAATATTTATAACGGAGGGAAAACCACAGCCGAAATTAATACATCGAAAGTAGAAAGTGAATTGAGTAGGGTACAAGAGGGGCAGAGCAAGCAGGAAATTCATTATACTGCAGCAGTTTATTTTTATGATGTTTTCCGGAACATCTCTTATCAGGTTTTATTGGAACAAGACATCCGCGACGGCGAAAAGCAGTTGGCTGAAATCAATCAGCTCTATAAAAACGGTACGATATTAAAAAGTGATGTGTTAAGGGCTGAGTTGCGACTTTCTAAACAACGTATGCTATTAACCGAAATTAACAACAGCATTAAAATTGCGAAACAGAAACTCAATATTTTGATTGGCAGAACAGATGATGCACCGCTGAATCCACAAATTTTGGACAATGAAACAGATGCCATTGCGCTAAAACAGGTTGACGAATATTTTAACGATGCCAAAATATCATCTTATAAAATACAGATTTCGGAAAAAGAGCAAGCTTTGGCCAAGCTGAAACTGAAAAATGTGAAATCGAACATTATGCCTTCTCTAGGTTTCTTTGGCGAGTACGCTTTTGCATATCCGCAGATCCAGTTTTACCCTTATGCACTTTCACTTTACAGTACAGGTATGGTAGGATTGAAACTTAAAATCCCAATCTCATCCTGGTATACCAATCAACACAAGGTAAAAGAAGCAGAGATCAGGGTGCATCAGCAGGAGGTTGAAGACCAAGATGTGAAAGATCATATCCGATTGGAAGTGCGGAAAAATTACATCCTTTACAAAGAATCGTTACAACGTATTGCCCTGGCTGAAGAAAATATCAAACAGGCTGCCGAAAGTTACCGCATTGTGCAGAATACCTATTTCAATCAGTTGGCGCTTTTAACAGATATGCTCGATGCCGAAACCCAATTATTGCAATCGAGGTTCGAACTCACCACTGCAAAAGTGAATGCCAAAATACAATATTATCAATTACAAAAAGCCGTAGGAAACTTATAAAATGAACACACAGAAACAAATTAAAGCCGATAAAATCATCAGTAGAATCACTACCATAATAGCGCTTATCGTGTTGGTGGTGTTGGTGATATGGGGTGGAAAAACACTCTTTGGCTATATTAAATATGAAGAAACCAACGATGCTCAGGTGGATGAATATATTAATCCAGTAACGGCAAGGGTGAGCGGTTATATCAAAGATGTAAAGTTTGAGGAGAATGGGGATGTGAAAAAAGGCGATACGCTGGTTTTGATAGACGATAATGACTATACCGTTCAGGAGGATGAGGCCTCGGCATCTTTATTAAATGCCCAGGCACAGGTTTCTGTGCAGCAGAGCAACATTAAAACCGCCCAGAGCACTGCACTTGTTGCTGAAGCTAAAATTGCTGCCGCAAAAGCCAAACTCTGGAAACAGCAGACCGAATATAACCGTTATAAAAAACTGTTCGATGCTGAATCGGCTACTCGCCAACAGCTAGAAACTATAGAAAGTTTGTTGCAGGTGGCGCAGGCAGAATACCAGGCGGCTAAAGAAGATTATGCTACTGCTATTTCGAGGACAAACGACATTAAAGCGCAAAGTGATGTGTTGCAGTCTGAAATAAAAAGAAGACAAGCTATTATGAAAAGGAATAGCCTAAACACCTCTTACGCCGTTATTTTAGCGCCTTATGATGGTAAAATGGGTAGAAGAACCATTCAGGCAGGTCAATTGGTTCAAACCGGCCAAACCATTGCCTATATTGTAGACAGAAGCGCAGGGAAATGGGTGGTGGCTAATTTTAAGGAGACCCAGATTGCGAAAATGCATGTTGGCGAAATGGTAAATGTTGAAGTTGATGCTTTTCCGGGAAAATCGTTTATGGGCGAAATTGAATCGCTTTCGGCTGCTACAGGATCGAGGTTTTCGTTACTGCCGCCAGATAATGCGACCGGGAACTTTGTGAAAATTGCGCAACGTATCCCTGTGCGTATTCGCTTAGATAAACAGGGTAGTGATATCGATTTGTTGAGTGCAGGAATGAGTGCAAGCGTTAAAGTGAAAAGAGACGGGAAAAATGACTGATCATTTGACCATCTTTAAAGCAAGAGTACCCGAGTGGTTCGTAATACTGAGCGTTTTTGCGGTGCTTTTATCTTCGGTATTGCTTTTTGCATTGTCAACTGCCGATGCCACAGCAGCAGCAGGTTATTATGGCGCAAGTGCTTCTGATATCCAGTTTTCGTTATTGATGTTTTATGCAGCAGTGGCCAGTTTCGCGGTAGTAGAGCGACGTTTTTTTGCCCGGGTGGTTACTAAAGATTACCTCTTGATCTGTATTATTTTAGAAATCCTGATTGCTTATTGGTGTTACCAAACGCGCGAAATCTGGCTGATTTTTGCCTTAAGGTTTTTACAGGGCATCATAAACTGCGGTCTAACCAGCATTTCGCTCAACTTGCTATTTAGCAGGCTAAAATCGGAGTACGCAAAAGAAACCGGCTATACCATTTTTTACGGAATGATTTTGTGTGTATCGCCCGTTACCGCCCTGTTCTCTGTGCCTATTGTCGAAAATTTTGAATATAATGTGGTATACAAAGCGATCATATTTTGTTTTTTGCCCAGTGCCATCCTGCTTTTTAGTATAATGAACAGGGTACATATTTTACGCAAAACACATTTGTACAAAATAGACTGGATGAGTTTTGTACTCTTCGCAACAATGCTGGTGTTAATTGCCTATGTACTTGTTTACGGGCAACAATACGATTGGTTGGATGATTCGAGTATTCTGTACTCCATTTTTGCCATTCTGTTTTTGTTTGTGGTTTCGATAGCCAGACAGCGAACCTTAAAAAGGCCAGCGGTTGATCTGAGTATTTTCAGGTCGCGGAATTTTGCCATCGGGATTGTCTTTTTGGTTATTCTGTATATTATCCGCGGGGCTTTCAGTTTAACTTCCTCATACTTTATTAACGTTTTGAGTATGGATTCGCTGCATGCCAACGAAATCATGGTCTTTAATATCGCTGGGGTAATGGTAGGATCAATAATCGCGATCCGCTTTCTTATCCGCCAGAAACATTTACGGGTACTGTGGATAACTGGTTTTGCATTTCTTTTTGCATTTTTCTTCTGGATGTGCCAACTGTTTGCCAGTGAGGCCGGAACAGATAACTTTTACTTGCCCTTATTTATGCAGGGAGTGGGGGCGGGGATGGTCATGTCGCCGATTGTGATGTTTATTATGTCGTCCGTGCCAGAGAATATGAGCCAATCTGCATCATCTGTAGGTGTTTTCGTACGTTTTTCTACTTTTAGTTTAAGTTTAGCTTTCATTAATTTTTACCAACTTTATTTCAAAGGGCAACATCACGATGCTTTGCGTAATACACTTACATTGGTGGATTTTAACCTGCCTGAAAGAATAAAAATGTACCAATCTGCCTTGAGCAGTAGGGGAATGCCCCGCGATGAGGCTGGTAAAGTGGCAATTGGTTTGCTGAATAAGGCTGTGCAAAAACAGACCTTTCTGCAGTTTTGTGTAAGCTATTACGAATGGATTGCAGTATTGTGTTTCTTAAGTATTATCCTTATTGCTTTGCAACCCGTAATTAGTAGAACAGTAATTAACTTGAGGAATAAACAACCTTCAGCGGCTGGGTTTTAGGTTAGTTCTCAATTTGCAATTTTCAGTTTGCATAAATCAATCGTCATCTCCTGGAACGCAGTGGAATGCCTGGCCTACAGCTTATAGAGATCTATCTAAACAGATTTCTCAGCTTCTTTGCATTTAAGATATGAATAGAAAGGTCGTTATTACGCTTATGGGAATGACGATCCCCTGTAAATAAAAAACCGCAGATCTAAAGAAATTTATCTCTAAATCTGCGGTTCGTTTATTTGCAATTAAAACTGCAAACCGTTAACTGACTATACTTCTATAGTGAAAGCACTTAAGCTTACAAATTCCTGGATTCTTGCTGCAACTTCTTCATCGGTTAAATTTAATAACCTTTCCGTTCCAAATTTCTCTACGCAGAAAGAAGCCAGTGCAGAGCCATAGATGATTGCGTTTTTCATGTTATTGAAGTTAATTGTACCCACTTTAGCCAAATAACCGATAAAGCCTCCTGCGAAAGTGTCGCCGGCACCAGTTGGATCAAATACTTCTGCCAAAGGCAAAGCCGGAGCTGAGAAAATCTGATCTTCGTGGAATAACAATGCACCATGTTCACCTTTTTTAATGATCAAATATTTTGGCCCCATGCCAAGGATTTTTTTAGCAGCTTTAACCAGCGAGTATTCGCCCGATAACTGACGCGCTTCGGCATCATTAATCGTTAATACATCTACCATTTTAATGGTTTCCAATAAATCATCCATCATAATATCCATCCAGAAGTTCATGGTGTCCATTACGATTAATTTCGGGCGGTTTTTAAGGCGTTTAATTACTGTTTGCTGCACTTGTGGAGTTAGATTTCCTAACATCAGGTATTCGCAGTCTTGATAGCTCTCCGGGATAATCGGGTCGAAATTTTCCAGTACATTCAATTCCGTAATTAAAGTATCGCGGCTATTCATGTCGTTATGGTATTTTCCAGACCAGAAAAATGATTTTTCACCTGCTTTAATCTGTAGTCCTTCGGTATCAATACCGTGAGTGGTGAAGGTGTTAATGTCTAATTGATGAAAATCATCTCCCACTACTGCTACGATTTTTGCTTTATTATAAAAGTAGGAAGCCGCTAAACTTGCGTAAGTTGCTGCTCCGCCTACAATTTTATCTGTTTTTCCGAAAGGAGTTTCAATAGCATCAAAAGCTACAGTACCTATGATTATCAGGCTCATATCTATGTGTTAATTTTTTTTTAAAATTTTTCACTGCAAATATTGCATAAATAATTTAAAAGCCCTAATATTGCATTCCCAAAACGAACGAGGGTGTGTGTGCTGTAAAGTACAAAGAACCTCGTTTTAGGGAATGACCAGTATTCCTTCTTAGCTCAGCTGGTTAGAGCATCTGACTGTTAATCAGAGGGTCGCTGGTTCGAGCCCAGCAGAGGGAGCCAAAACCCGCAACGAAGGTTGTGGGTTTTTTTGCGTTCTAAGGAATTTTACATTTATATCTTGTATTCACTTACTTCCGATATTTATTATGTTGGCTATACGAATGATTACGTGCGGAGACTAGGTAAGCACAATAGATCTGAGCAGACCACTTTTAATTCTAAACACAGGCCTTGGGTACCAAGGGCGGTATTTTCTTGTGGCGGACAAGAGGTTGATGCAATACGGATCGAGAGGTTTATGAAAAGACAAAAGAGCAGAAGGCTGATAGGCGGTGAAATACTTAGGTGGATGCTTTTACTAAAATACACATTTTAATGGCTCTCTTTATTAGTGGTAATTTATCATAAAAAAAAAGTCACAAATTCTTCCATCGGTTTGCGTACTTTTTCATTCTTCAAATTCCAGTCGTTTTCGTCGTCACGATAACCGACTGCCAAAAGCATTGAACTTCTTAGACCTTTTGAAGGTAAGCTAAGAAACTCATCAAGACCGGTAGGATCAAAACCTTCCATTGGCGTTGTATCAATTCCCTGTGATGCGGCAGCAACCATTGCCAATCCTAAAGCGATATTTGCCTGTTTGGCTGCGTGATGAAAATTTTCTTCAATGCTCATTTTTCCGAAAAACGCTTTAGCAAAGTGTCTTTGTCTTTCGTAAAATGCAGATTCAGCGTTCCGTTTTGAAATTAAATGATCAAAAACGTGGTCTATTCTTTCCTTTGTATATTCGTCCCAAACGGTGAAAACTAAAAGATGTGAAGATTCAACAATCGGAGCTTGATTCATTGCAATCGGCAGAATCTGCTTTTTGATTTCAGGATTGCTGATGACGAAAATTTCGTAAGGCTGTAATCCGATTCCCGATGGGGCGAGATGTGCTGCTTCTAAAATCGTATTGATCAGTTCTTCCGAAACTTTTTCGCCTGTCATTCTTTTGACTGCGTATCGCCAATTTAAAAGATCTATAATGTTTTCCATGATTTATAATTTAAAATAAATCAAGGTAATTAACATCCAATTACCTTGATTTATTTTAAATTAAAGAATTCCTAATTGACCCAAAAGTATGGTTGCTGCAGTGTAACAATGGAATGATTTTATCTTCCCATTTTCGATTTTGAAAACATCACAACAAGGTGTCTGCATTGTTTTGTTTGTAGCCGGAATCGTTCCTGAAGGTAACTGAAGCGGACCTTTGTGAGTCCCGTTTAAAGATAATTCTACCACCACTGTATTTTCATTTTCTAAAACATACAAATCATACAATTCTCTGTGCATATCTGGGAAAGCTGTTGCATAAATATCTACTGTTTTTCCAATGTCTTGTCCGTAATATTTAGTTCCTGCAGATACATCCCAGAAATATCCGTCTCCGGCAAAAAGGTTAACAAAGCCTTGTGTATCCTGTTCTTCTGCGATTCTGTATAACTCACGGATTAATTTTTCGTTCTCTGAATTTTGATTGATTACTGAAGCTTTCATAATTGATTTTTTAAAAATTGTTAATTGTTATTTTTAGATATAATTTAATTTGGTTATTTGTTATCCACAAAAACATAAAGTTTAATTGCTTTTCCGTTTTCGAAAACAAAAAGATCCATTCCGGTTACGGCATTTGGCTTTTCAGGAGTACCATTTTGCCAATACAGTCTTGCAATATTATGATTAACGTCTATCGCTTTGACATGAGTAAATCTTGAGTTTGGACTTTTCTTTTGCAAATCATCAACAAACCCGTTGATTTCTTTATGCCCGACTGCGATAAAATGACTGTCAACCATTTCGATGTTGTCTGCATAGACTTCTTTCATTAATTTTTCACGTTTTGTTATGCCTTTCTCGTTCCAAATTGCCAAGTGTAAATCGACTAATGAACGGATTTCTGATTCTGATAATGTTTTCATATTTTTAGAAGTATTTGATTTTTCTGAAGGATTTTTAGGAGACCATAAGATTGTTGCGGGATTATTTTTTTCGTAGCCTTTTCCGTTTGGATATGAAACCAGTTCCATTTTAGAACCCCAAGGTGTTGTAAAATATACCCAGCTCTCTCCTTGTGTATCTCCGGATGGTGTTAAAAAAGGTTCTCCCAAAAACTGAACGTCTTTGCTTTTTAAATAATTAACACTTTGCTTGATGTCACCAGTATAAAAAGCGATATGGCTTGCTCCTATATCGTCTCCGCCAGGTTGTAGATTGCTGCCTTTGTTATCTTTATATTCGAATAATTCGATGTTGGCACCAGTTCCTGCTTTTACCATTTTTATTGTAACCGGACCTGTTGCAGTCTGCATATGATTTGTTTTTTTCCAGGCATGATCCAATGCAATTGGCCCTAAAGTAGTGACAGGAGAAAATCCCAATACATCTTTAAAAAATCTCACCGCCTGATTCATATTCGGAACATTAATTCCTATGTGATCTACACCAAGAATTCCCACATTTTGCTGTGCTTTAACTTGAGAAACAGAAATTGACAATAATATAGCGCTTGCAATTGCAGTTAGATTTACTTTGATTTGGTTTTTTAAATTGTTCATCTTTTTAATTTTTTTGTTGTTTGATGAAGCAAATTTCTAACATTTCAATGTCTTCTACCATTGATAAAAGCTTGAAAAAAAAGCAAACAAATGTCAATGAAATGGATGATTTTTAATATTAAGCATTGTTCTAGCCCCGATTGCAACGGCATCCTTTTGTGGAGCAAAGCGGAACAAAAGATATAGTGGAAAGCGGGATTAAGCGCCTAAAAAAATAGCATTGAGAAAATTTTAAAATCAAAAAAGGCTGGAATAAAAATATCCCAACCTTTAGTTATTATTTAAAGTTCTAATTATCCGCTGTATTTTGCAAGCCATTTAGCTTTAAGTTCGGCTCTTGCATTGATGAACTCTAAATCTGTTCCCTGAGCAACAGCATCTAATGGAAAGCGCAATGGACGAGAACCTTCTTTCATTTGTATCAATTCCAGAATTCCATCTGCAATGGTTTGAGGATTCATATTGAATTCTTTCATTTTTCCAAATAACGCTGCACCAATAGCATTAAACTGTTCTGTTGCAACCGGATTATAGGCATCAGAAATTTCAGGTTTATCTGAGTTAACTCCTGCTTTTTCACCTGTGTTCATTTCGGTTGGATAAACGCCAGGCTGGATGGAAACATTATCAATATTGAACTGTTTTAATTCATCTTGTAAACCTTCTGTAATACTTTCCACTCCAAATTTTGAAGCAAAATAAGGAACCATAAAAGGTGAAGTATGTGCACTTGCTCCAGAAGTTATATTAATAATCAACCCGCTTTTATGTTCTCTCATAGAAGGTAGAACTGCCTGATAAGTTCGGATCACTCCATAAAAATTAACTTCAAACATCTGGCGAATTTTATCCAAACTGTAAGCTTCCAATAATCCAAATCCGGAAACGGCTGCGTTATTGATCAATACATCAATTCTGCCATATTTTTCAAGTGTTTTCTCAAAAGCGTTGGTTACGGAAGAATCATCTGTAACGTCTATTTCTACTACTTCAATATTAGGTTTTGAACTGAGTTCTTTTGCAGCCGTTTTATTTTTTTCGTTGATGCCACGCATTCCTGCAATTACGGTATAACCAGCGTTGGCAAGAGTAGCTGCGGTCAATTTGCCAAATCCTGTACTTGTTCCTGTGATGAAAACTGTCTTATTCATTTTATTAAATTTTGATTGTTATTTTAATAAGACAAAAATGCAGTCACAGGGGATTGTTTTCCATTGACAAAAGCTTGAAAAAATAGCAAACAAATGTCAATGAATTGGACGATTTTTATTTCTTCACCATGTTTCTGCGGAGTCTGGTAAGGGTTTCTGGGGTAATGCCGATGTAAGAAGCAATCATATGCTGAGGAATTCGGTTAACGATATGAGGGTATTTTTCAAGGAAATTCTGATATTTTTCCTCTGCGGTGAAACTGATATTAGCCAAAATTCTGTTTTGAGAAACAATAAAACTTTTCTGAATGATCTGATTTACCATTTGATTAAGCTGTGGAATTTGTGAACATAATTTTTCAAAATCAGTCTTGTCGATCAGAAGTAATTCGGTGGGTTCTATCGCATCAATATTTAAGCGAGACGGAGTTCCATTAGTAAGGCTTTCGCGGTCGCCTGTCCAATAATTTTCGGGAGCAAAATTGATGATATGTTCAGTGCCATTCTCAGCGATAGAAAATGTTTTTACCAATCCTCTACAGATAAATGCATTGTAATGCCAAATATCGCCTTCCTGAAAAAGAAATTGTTTTTTGCGGAGCTTTTTTACTTTGCAAACGGATTCAATTAATTGCATTTCGTCGTTGGAAAGTTCTATCTTATCGGTAAGGTATTTTTGGAAAATCGCGAACATTTATAGCATATTTATACATCAAATTTATAAATAAAAACTGTTTAAAGTTCTTGCTCCAATAATCACTTATTAAAGACTTTTAATCTTTCATGACAGCTCAGTTTTTTGTGGAGCAATAGTTTTATACCAGATACCTAATTCATATTCTTCAGAATAATAAGCTCGCTTCTAATCTTTAACTTTTTTGCAATAATTAAATTAATCAATTATTTTTTTCTAGATAATTCTCGTTAATCCTAGAGCCGGCTAATAATTGAAAAAATTGTTTTGGAAATTAATGATTTAGATGAATTAGCTCAGCTGGTTAGCGTCCCGCACGTGCGGGATTAATCAGAGGGTCGCTGGGGAGTAAGATCCCGATTCGTCGGGAAGCCCAGCAGAGGGAGCGAAAACCCACAACTTTCGTTGTGGGTTTTTTGCGTTTTTAGGGCTGGACGAGAAGTTTATCCTGAGCGCAGGCGAAGGGAGCCCAGCAGAGGGAGCCAAAACCCGCAACGAAAGTTGTGGGTTTTTTGCATTTAGAGCTGGACGGAGAAGTTTATCCTGAATGTATAAAAGGGAATTTTAAAACCTTTAGTTAATCATTATATTTTAATTTCAGTTTTAAATACAACCGTAGCGTTGCCTTTTATCTTAATTAGCGAAGGTAGATCATCTGCGATTTCAACACTAACGCTAATCATCCCAAGTCTGTTTATCTTTTCTCCTTGTTTGCCATTGAATTCGAAGAGGCTATCCTTAAAATCAACAACTTTATTTTGTATGAGGTATCCGCCTAATGGTCCGTTTGCATTACCCGTAACCGGATCTTCATTTATTCCGATTGCAGGGGCAAACATTCTTCCGTAGGTTAATACGTCATCATCATCCGAGTCAAATGTGAATACAAAATAGCCATTGCAATTAATCTGTTTACTTAGGTCAGTCAAACTATTGTAATCAGGGTTCAGGTTGTTCAGCTTTTCTCTGCTTTTTATCCCAATCATCACTTTTGAATGTCCTGTAGAAGCAATTTGTACCGGACATCTTTCATCAATATCATTATTATGAAGTCCTATTGCCGATAATATTTCTTTGATTGTAATGTTATCAAATACGGGGCTAAGTTCAAATTTGCCTTGAGTCATTATAATTTGGTAATCCTCATTTTTCTTAACGATCTTAAAAGGCAGCGTGCCGACCTTAGTTTTGTATCTCAAAATACAAGAGTCTAAATTATATTCAATAGCTTTTGCATACATCGCGGCAATTGTAGCGTGGCCACAAATAGGAACTTCCGATGTTGGTGTAAAATACCTGATTAAGCCATCAGAATTATTATCGTCGGGAGAAAAAAGAAAGGCTGTTTCAGAATTGTTTAATTCTTTGGCAATCTGTTGCATTTGAGCATCAGTCAATCCGTCGGCATTCACAACTACACCCGCCGGATTTCCACTAAATCTCTCTTTTGTAAAAGCATCTATCTGGTATATTTTATACGTTTTCATCGGTCGTTTCAGGTTTGTTAAAGGGGCTATTCTCTCTTTTTACTAGCTGATCAAATATATTCAATTTTATAAGCAGGATCCTGATGCTTTAATAGATATAGCGGATGAAACCAAACTTATGACGATCTGTTGAAGAAAGCCTTATAAAAAAAACTTTCATAAAAATTTGCGTAGTTAAATGGCTACATGTATATTTGTAGTCAAATAGCTACATAATGAATTTAAGAAGAGATGTATTTCAGGCCATTGCCGACCCTACAAGAAGGGCTATCCTGTTGTTGGTGGCCTCGCAGTCTATGACCGCTGGTGCAATAGCTACCAATTTCGACACCGCAAGGCCAACTGTTTCAAAGCACCTGCAGATCCTTACCGAGTGCGAGTTGTTAGAGCAAAAACAAAACGGCAGAGAAATTCATTACCACACTAACGCAAAAAAAATGAAAGAAATTGCCGATTTTATTGAGCCGTTCCGCAAAATGTGGGACGACAGATTTAATAAACTGGAAGATATCATGAAAAACTATAAACCAAGCAAATAGCATAATATGGAGCAGAAAACAAAAATTGATGCCGAAAATGGCAAACAGGAAATGATCATTACCAGAGAATTTGATCTGCCTGTAGCATTGCTTTTTCAGGCTTATGTTGAACCTGAAATTATAGCGCAATGGATGGGGACAAAAGTACTGAAGCTTGAAAACAAAAAGTATGGCAGTTACCAGTTCGAAACTGCTGATGCTAAAGGGAACGTAGCGTTTGTAGCCACCGGAGTTATACATGAGTTTTTACCAGATGAAAAAATAACGCGGACATTCGAAATGGAAAATACACCTTTTGGTGTTCAGCTCGAGTTTTTAAAGTTTGATAAACTAACCGATGATCGTAGTAAACTTACCATGCATGTGATTTATAGATCAGTAGCCTTAAGAGATCAGATACTCGCTTTGCCTTTTGCTCAAGGTATTAATATGGCGCATAACCGTTTACAAAATATTGTAAATCAATTAAAATAACACATTATGACAAAGAGAAACAAAATTATCTATTGGATTGCCACTGTTTGGCTGTCGTTAGGCATGTTATCAACAGGAATAGTACAGCTGATAAAAATGAAAGAAGAAGTGGCATTATTTACGCAATTGGGTTATCCGCTTTATTTTCTGACTATATTGGGGATTTGGAAAATTTTGGGCGTTGTTGCGGTGTTAATTCCTAAATTTACTTTATTGAAAGAATGGGCTTATGCAGGTTTTTTCTTTGCCATGTCTGGTGCCGTTTTTTCGCACATTGCAATTGGCGATACCAGTGTTTCGGCATACTTCGGACCAACGTTGCTACTTGTGTTAACTGTTGTTTCGTGGTATTTTAGGCCTGCAGATAGAAAAATTAGTTCAGTTAACTAAAATAATTTAAACCATAAGGAAGGTACCGGGCAAAGGAATAAACAAATTCGACTGATATGAAAACGAATCCAAAAGTTGATTTTTATTTTAATAAAGCGAAAAAGTGGCAGGAAGAACTGCTGTTGCTGCGGACAATTGCCTTAGATTGTGGACTTACCGAAGAATTAAAGTGGGGAGTACCTTGTTATACCTTGCACAATAGCAACATCGTTTTAATACATGATTTTAAAGAATACTGCGCATTTTTGTTTTTTAAAGGCGTTTTATTAAATGATGCCGCCGGGATCTTGATCCAGCAAACAAGGAATGTGCAGTCGGCAAGGCAGGCACGCTTTACCAATGCCCTCGAAATAGTGGAACTGAAACCAATTTTGAAGACCTACATTTATGAAGCCATTGAGGTAGAAAGAGCTGGTTTGAAAGTAGATTTAAAAAAAACTGCAGAATATACCATTCCAGTTGAGTTTCAGCATAAATTAGATCATATTCCAGATTTAAAAACGGCATTCGAGTCATTAACGCCTGGCCGACAAAGAGCTTATTTGCTTCATTTTGCTGCACCCAAGCAAGCTAAAACCCGTGAGGCAAGAATTGAAAAATTTATGCCACAGATATTAAGTGGCAAAGGGTTGAATGACTAATCGTTTTCCCATTTCGTGGTGTCGGATGTTGTCATCTGAAATGTGCGTAAATTAACCATTGGAGTGCCGTCATAAGCGTAGTTGCAGAATCTTTTAATGTAGTGTAGGGCATTGTGTCCAGGTAGAGATTAGTATTTTTTGAAATTAGGAAATGAGCGGTCTGTGGTTCTTGGAGACCTTCAGTCCGGCTTTTCGCTTTACTCCGTTACACTTCGTGTCCGCTGCAATCCGGTTTAGGAGCAGGGGTTTGTGCACTTTGCAACCCCCAAAATGAAATGCTGCATTGGCCATTTAGCCCCGGTTGAAGCGTTACCCTGCAGCAACGAGGTACGAGGAAGCGAAGCGTAAAGCAGAAAACGGGAAGAAACCTGGTTTTTTGTAAAGGCACTGCGCTCCAAACCTATTTAATAAAAAAGTGGTACTGAGAGACAGGGTAAGCCTTATATTTAATTAGGATAGAATTATAGACGACAAGATTTTTAACCAAAATAAAACTGATGAGCAAAATAAATAACAATAAAAAAGAGTTATCGCCTGATCAGGCCAAAGAACTTCTCCATACTTTAAAAGCCCGTTTCGAGAAAAACATGAACCGCCATAAAGATATTGAATGGGCTAAAGTAGAGGAAAGGTTAGTTGCCAAACCCGAAAAACTATGGGTGCTTGACGAAATGGAGGTAACTGGTGGCGAACCAGATGTTGTTGATTATGATCAAAAAACGGGTGAATATATTTTTTACGATTGCTCGGCAGAAAGTCCTAAAGGCCGTAGGAGTATTTGTTATGATTTGGAAGGATTGGAATCGAGAAAAGAGCACCAGCCGGAAAATAATGCGATTGATATGGCTGCTACAATGGGTGTAGAACTCTTAACAGAAGAACAGTACTGCTTTTTGCAGCAACTCGGAAAGTTCGATGTCAAAACATCGAGTTGGATTGTTACTCCTCCCGAGATTAGAAAATTAGGTGGTGCCCTTTTCGGCGATCGCCGCTACGATCATGTATTTATATACCATAATGGTGCGCAATCGTATTATGCTGCAAGAGCATTCCGTGCTTTGTTAAAAGTGTAAACTGATGATTATAATAACTTTTGATAACAGAAGAAACGTAGTCCAGGCCGTTTAGCCAGGCTAATTTCACCACTAAACTGATAGCCGAGCTTCGGGAAAAGCGCTTGGGTGGCCATGTTTTCGCTATTAGTATCCACCCTTAAGATGGAAATACCCGTAGCTTTTGCTACCTCTTCGGCCTGGTTCATTAAAGCCTTGGCAATACCCAAGCCCTGGCAGTCTGGGTCTACTGCTAAACGATGCGTAACAATTGCTTTTTCGTTAATGTCCCAACCTGCATCGGCATACTCTGGATCCTGGTCTTTAGTAATTGCAGAAACACCAACAAGCTTATCTTCCAGTTCAGCCACCCATAACTGACCGATAGTAATATCATTGGCAAATACCTCAGGGTTAGGGTAGTCATCTCCCCACTGGAAATTTCCTACGGCACGCATTAATGGTACAACCTTGCTTACTAAATTCATTATCTTCGGAATATCTGCGGCTACGGCTAATCTAATCGTCATGTTGCAAAGATAATATATAGGTTCATTAGTTCATTTGTCATTCGTTCAATGGTTAGCTCGTTAATTGTTCAAATCGGTTAATCGACGCCAAACGCTCGGCTCCAAATGCATGGCCGGTCAATCGACTTCGGACTAATCCAAACTTCATCAAATCTTCATCTTTCGTTTTCATCTTTGGACTTTCTATTCTTCATTAGATTCCGGCCTGAAATATTGGTTGTTAAGGAATTGTTTTCTTATTGTATTATTCTGATTTTCATATTGTTAACACAATGTTAAACTTAATTTATTGTTAATATTTAATTAACATTAAGACTGTTGTTTTGCATAAAAATAAAACAACAGAAAATGAAATCACGTATACTATCCCTAGTAAGTATTCTGCTGCTCTTGGTCACATTTGCTCAGGCGCAGGTTACAACATCTAGTATTAATGGAAAGATTAAGGATAATAAGGGTATCATCCCAGGGGCAACCATTGTAATGATGCACGTTCCAACAGGTACGGTATCTAAGGGTTCGTCAAACGAGAACGGCCTTTACCGCATTGGTAACTTAAACCCGGGTGGGCCGTACAAAATCACCGTAACCTTTGTGGGGTATAGTCCGGTGGTTAAAGAAAATATTTATTTAACTCTGGGTAACGACGTAAAACTCGATATCGATCTTCAGGAGCAGGGCAACCAATTGGCCGAAGTAAGTGTTAAAGGCCAAAAAGGCGGAACAAAATCTGGCGCAGGTACCAGTATTGGCGAAGGTCAGATTAAAACCCTTCCAACCATGAACCGCAGTTTGCAAGACGTTACCCGCGTAACGCCCCAGGGCAGTAAAGACAATACCTTTGGCGGTACCAACTTCAGGTATAACAACGTGACCATTGATGGTGCGATTAATAACGATGCCATTGGTTTTAGTCCTTCATTGGGCGGTCAGAGCGGAAGCTCGGGCATGCCGGGAAGCAGTACACGTACCAACCCGGTTTCACTTGATGCGATCCAGGATGTTACTGTTTTGCTTTCTCCTTATGATGTTAAAGTCGGTAACTTTTTAGGTGGTAGTATTAACGCCGTTACGCGTGGTGGTACAAATGAGGTTGTAGGATCGGTTTATGGCTATGGCCGTAACGCTTCACTGATCGGTAGAAACAAAATTGGCGATAACAGCAAAGAACCTTCAGCTTTTCACGATTATCAAACCGGTTTCCGTGTGGGTTTCCCGATTATAAAAGATAAATTGTTCTTCTTTACCAACGAAGAGATTACCCGCCGTCAGGATCCGGTAATTTTAGGTGCAGGATCGTCTGACATGAAATTGCTTACCTTAACTGAGGCACAGCAGATTTCTGATCGCATGAAAACAGCTTATGGTGTTGATGCAGGTTCGTTTGGCGATTACAATATCTATTCACAATCTAATAAATTCTTTAACCGTTTAGATTGGAATATCAATGAAAATAATCAGTTGACCATCAGAAATAACACCATAATTTCAAAAGCAACAAACTTAGAAAGAGACCAATCTAACTTCAGGTTTGGCGGTATCGATTTTAAACAGAACAACAATCAAACTTCAACCGTTGCAGATCTGAAAACCCGTTTTGGCAATTCAGCTACCAATAACTTAATTGTGGGTTATTCTACTGTTCACGATTATCGTGATCCGCTTTCTAATCCGGCTTTGCCACAGATTGAGATTGCTTCGAACGGTGGAACATTGTTTTTAGGTACCGACCGTGAGGCAAGTATCTTCAATATGAAACAGAACACTTTCGAATTTACCGATAACTTTACGTACAGCACCGGTAACCATACTTTTACCGTTGGTACACACAACGAATTTTATAAAATCAATTATGGCTTTGTAAACTCATGGAATGGCCGTGTGGCTTATAGCAGTGTTGCCGATTTCCTGGCTAATCAGCCAAACAGGGTACGTACCAGCTATAACTATGATGATAACAGCCGTGATAACATCATTGCAAACCCAACTGCAGAATTTAATGTAAACATGTACAGTGTGTATGGTCAGGACGAAATCCGTATCGGCGATCGTTTTAAATTAACACCGGGTTTGCGTTTTGATATGGCAAACTTGCCTGATATGCCATCATTGAGTTCAAAAACAACAAACTCTCTGGTTGATCCCAACTATGGTACAACTTATACTTATACGCAGCCATCATCAATTACCGGAAAATTCCTGAACAAAATACAGATTTCTCCACGTGTTGGTTTTAACTTCGATGTATTAGGTAACCAAAGTTTGGTTATGCGTGGCGGTACCGGTTTATTTACCAGCCGTGTTCCTTTTGCATGGATAGGTTATGCGTATTACAATAACGGTGTGAACTACGGTGCTTTTGATAAATCGTATGTTTATACAAATGCCGATCCTAGCAAAATCGTGAAACCGGTTGCGGGTTCTGACCCGATTAAAGATGCTTTAACCGGTAATGGCGAAGCAGGTTATGTAACTAACCAGGGCATAAATGTTAAAGATGCAAGTGGTGCTACGCAGGTAGATTTGGTTGATAATAACTTTAAAATGCCAAAAGCATGGAGAAGTAATTTGGCTTTCGATTATAAAACTGATGACCAGTGGAAATTTACATTGGAAGGAATTTTTAGCCAGGTGATCAAAGATGTGCAGTTTCAACAGATCAATTATGTAGATAATCCAAAATACATGGTTTACGATACACAGAAACAGATGCCGATTTATTCAGGTACTAAAATTAATCCTTTATATACCAATGCTTACCTTTTATCAAATACAGATAAAGGATACAAATACAGTTTAACAGCACAGGTAAGTAAATCGCTTCCTATGGGCTTAGATATGATGGTGGCTTATACCTATGGAAGATCGAAAGATATTGCCAATGGTATCCGTAATTCAATGGAATCTAACTGGCAGTTAAACCAGGCCCTTAGTCCAAATAACCCAGGCTTGGCTTATTCTAATTTTGATATCCGTAACAGGATTATTTCGACCATCAATTACAGATTGGATTGGGCTAAAAACGGTAAATATGTGTCTAACTTCTCCTTATTCTTCAGCGGTCAATCGGGTTCGCCATATTCATTGGGCTTAGTGAATACCAGGATCAATGGAACTGGTCAAACTGTAAGTTTGATGTATATTCCGGCTGTAGGAGAAACTGCCAAGTTCTTTGCAAGTACACCTGATGGTATTGCGCAGGCTGCTGCATTTGATAACTACATTAACGGAGATAAATACTTAAGTACCCGCCGTGGTGATTTTACAGAGCGTAACGGTGCACGTACTCCTTGGAATGTTCAGGCTGATTTCCGTTTCTCTCAGGATATTCAGGTGGCAAAAGGAAAACACCCGCATGTACTTACTTTAACTTACGATATTATCAACCTGACCAATTTGGTAAATAAAGACTGGGGAATTCAGTATTTCTCTCCTAATACCTATAACTCTATGGCCAGTGTGGGTATTAAAGTACAAACTGCAGGTACACCAACAACATATCCGGTGTATACTTTTGCACAGAAAGATGTAACCTCTTATTCAAAAGATTTCTTTGCCTCACGTTACCAGATGCAATTGGGATTGAGATATAGTTTCTAATCTTTTTTAAATATATAGATATAACGGTCTGGCCTGATAAAGGTCAGGCCGTTTTTTGTTTTTGTGAGGCGTCGCCATGAATTTATTTTATTAGTCACCTTCATGGCCTTTAATACCTAGTAGCTAATCTGTGGTCAGCATCTTTCCTGCTAGATAGGCCCCTGACCTGTAGCGAAGCGGAAAGCTACGCAGTAAAATAAATTTAGGGTGACGACGATAAGTAAAAGCAATACCAATTAAACCTTTCTTATCCTTCCTCCGTCAAAATAAAACACACAGCGTAAAGCTTGATTTATTTTTTTTACTTAAAAGGTTAGGTTATGAAAAGGATTGTAAATGCATTGCTTTTATTGATTATGGCGGTTAATTTTAGTGCGTGCGTGGTAAGCGCACGTGCACCAAGAGCACACTGGGTACGCGGGCATTATAATATTGGCCCTCATGGCGGCCGGTATTGGGTACCCGGACATTACCGTTAAATTTTTGTTATCGCCGCCTTTTATGGCGGCGATTTGTTTTTATAAGGATGTTAAAAAATGTAATTCGGTAACTTATGCGATTGTTGATTTAGATTGTAGGAATAAAATAATACATTAGCGTTATTAACACGATTTTAGCATATGCAAGAAGAAATTCTTTTACAGATTAGCCTTAAGATTAAAGAAAGACGTAAAGAGCTGGGTATTACCGTTCAGGAGCTTGCAAATAAAGCAGAGGTAAGCAAAGGGCTGATCTCTCAAATCGAAAATAGCCGTACCATTCCGTCTTTAATGGTATTGATGGATATTATTAAAAGTCTGCAGATCGATCTGAACAGTTTTTTTAAGGATATCAATTTTCATAAAAAAGATGCCCCCGTTCTGGTGAAACGAAAAGATCAGTACCAGAAGTTCGAAAAAGAACAGGCCACAGGTTTTAACTACTCGCGTATTTTAACCAAGAACATTAAATTTTCTACTGCAGATTTTGTACTGCTCGAGCTCGAGGTGAATGCGCATCGCCCAATGGTGAAAACCGAAGCTTTTGAGTTTAAATACATGATAGAAGGCAAAGTAGAGTATCAGTTTTCGAAAAAGAAAATTATACTCGAAAAAGGAGACTCTATGCTTTTCGATGGGAGGCTTTCACACACCCCGGTTAATGTTGGCGATAGTAAGGCGCTAATGCTGGTAATTTATTTTTTCGAATAATATTTTGTAAACAAAGTTTATTAATACTTAACAAATGTTTATCTTCATCTTTATAAACCAACCTTTGGTTTGGCAATAGAAATATGAATATGAAAAGATTTTTGAAAAGTACCCTAGTGTTACTTTGTTTATGTGTATTTGCCCACGCGCAATCTAAAAAAATTAAACACGTTATCTTAATCGGTTGCGATGGCTTTGGCGGCTACGCTTTGCCAGAGGCGAATATGCCTAATCTTAAAGCATTAATGGCCAATGGTTCGTGGACTACACAGGCGCGTTGTGTATTGCCATCTTCCAGTGCTGTAAACTGGGCTTCCTTATTAATGGGCGCTGGGCCAACCGAACATGGTTATACCGAATGGGATAGTAAAGTACCCGAAATTCCATCTATCACCAAAACATCTTATGGTTTGTTCCCTGGTATATTTAGTGTAATCAGAGATCAAAAAAAACAGGCTAAAACCGCTATTGTGTATAGCTGGAGCGGTATTGGTTATTTATTTGAAAAAGAAGCGGTAAACATTATCGTTAGCGGAAACGATAAAGATGATTTTTGTACTGATACTACTGTCGCGATTATCAAAAAAGAAAAACCTTATTTTACCTTCCTGCATT
The DNA here is from genome assembly GCF_049913135.1 of Pedobacter sp. R-06. Classification (NCBI taxonomy): domain Bacteria; kingdom Pseudomonadati; phylum Bacteroidota; class Sphingobacteriia; order Sphingobacteriales; family Sphingobacteriaceae; genus Pedobacter; species Pedobacter sp. R-06. Next base: position 6,456,956 of record NZ_CP183977.1, read on the forward strand.
TAGATGAACCTGATGGTACAGGACATTCAATCGGTCACCGTACACCTGCATATTATAAACAACTGGAGTTGGTAGATCAGCGGATTGGTAAAATTGTAAAAGCGGTTAACGATGCAGGCATAGCCGATGAAACCGTTATCCTGGTTACTGCCGATCATGGTGGTAAAGGTAAAGGCCATGGTGGTAAATCGCTCGATGAAGTGCAGATCCCATGGATCATCGCAGGACCTGGTATACGCAAAAACCACGAATTAAAAGATGCGGTTATTACCTACGATACAGCAGCTACGCTGGCCTGGTTAATGGGTTTACAGCAGCCGCAAAGCTGGAGAGGGAGACCGGTATTAGAGGCTTTTACGAAATAAAATATAAGCTCTACACGGTAAAACTTAACAATTTGATAATCTTGATTTTGTTTACTAATAATAAACAATGTTTACTATTGTGGTTTAAATAAAATTCATATGTCAAATCAAATTAGTGGTGTTCGGCATGATAAACAACATCAGCAGATATTAGAATGACTTTGCTTCATCTTGCCCGCAAAAAAGCACTTAATTGGCCTTATTGGTTAATTACAATGCTTGGTGGTATAGCAGCATTTGGCTGTTATACCAGTATGTATGCCTTTCGTAAAGCTTTTGCCTCTGCTACTTTTGAGCAGCTGGAATTTCTGCATATCGATTATAAAGTTTGGTTGGTTATTGCGCAAATGGTAGGTTACACCTTAAGTAAGTTTTATGGTATCCGTTTTATTTCCGAATCGGGGAAAAGTAACCGGGCGAAGAGCATCATTTTTCTGATTCTTTTTTCTTGGCTTGCCCTGCTCGGGTTTGCTTTGGTGCCCGCCCCTTACAATATTGTATTTCTTTTCCTCAACGGTTTCCCTTTGGGCATGATCTGGGGTTTGGTATTCAGTTATTTGGAAGGAAGAAAAACAACCGAATTTATGGGGGCCTTAATGTCCATCAGTTTAATATTTGCCTCGGGTTTTGTTAAAACAGTAGCGCGTACGCTGATGTCGTTTGCTTCGGTAAGCGATTATTGGATGCCTTTTCTTACCGGATTGGTTTTCCTTCTTCCGCTATTCCTGTTTGTTTTTTGCCTGGAAGTTATTCCGCCGCCTTCGAAAGAAGATCAGGAGTTACGTACCAAGCGGGTGCCGATGGATGCGAAACAGCGCAGAAAGTTTATCACCACATTTTTGCCGGGTATCATCTTAACCATAATCATTTACGTCTTGCTTACCTGTATCCGCGATATGCGCGATAATTTCGAAGTAGAAATCTGGAATGGCTTAGGCATTCATAATAACCATATTTATACGCAGATCGATACCCTGATTTCAGTTGTGGTATTAGTAATGATGGGACTTTTGATCTTGATAAAAGATAACCTCAAAGCTTTTACCGTGATCCACATCATGATTATTTCAGGCTGTTTGCTCATCGGGGTGAGTACATTCTTTTTCGATAGGGGGTACATTGGGCCGGTTAGCTGGATGGCTTTACTGGGTATGGGGCTGTATATGGCTTACATTCCTTATAACGCCATTTTCTTTGAACGGATGATTGCCAATTTTCACTATAAAAGCAACATCGGTTTTATTATGTATGTGGCAGATTCAATTGGGTATGTAGGTAGTTTTTCGATACTGCTGTTTCATGAGTTTGGCGAAACGAGTACCAGCTGGATGCACTTTTTTAAACAGTGTTTGTTTGCTATACCATTAATTGGTGGGGTGTGCAGTATACTTTCGTTGATTTATTTTAGAAGAAAAACGCTGGTTACAAATAAAAAGATGCAGGCAAGGGGAAAGATGGTTTTAACAGGGGAATGAAATGGCTTGCTTCATCGTCATTTCGAGCGGACCCGATAGCTATCGGGTGTAGCGCAGTCGAGAACCACGAAGTGCTCAGCGAAGCCAAATCTGCTTCAATAGATCTCTCCATTCCACTGTGTTCCAGTCGAGATGACGACCATTTTTATAATTGGAATAATGGAAGAAGACGTGATAAAAACAACATTAACACAGATGATTTTTAATAGCATCTCACAAAAAAATAAACAATGAATAAACATTTCGATCTTATTGTAATTGGTGGAGGGATTTTAGGAACATTCCATGCTTACCATGCTTTACTTTCTGGTAAATCGGTATTGCAGCTCGAAAAAGACAATTTTCCGGTAGGTGCTACCGTTCGCAATTTTGGTCAGGTGGTACCCTCGGGTATGGAAGCCGAGTGGTTCGGATACGGTGTTGCTGGTTTAGATATTTACAAATCCATTCAGCAGGAATTCGATATTTCCGTGCAGCAAAATGGTAGTGTGTACATCGCATCAGATAACGATGAGCAGACCTTAATTCACGAACTGAAAGCACATTACGATACCATTGGTTATGAAGCCGAATTGCTTAGTCAGGAAGCGGTTTTAAGGAAATATCCTGCCATTAAATCTTCTTACGCTAAAGAAGCCATCTTTTTTCCTCAGGAAATTAGTGTAGCACCAGATCAAATGATCTACCGCCTGCACGAATATATGCAGACCAAGTTTGCACAATACACACTTAAATACAACAGTCCGGTTACTGCCTGCGAAAGCAAAGGCACTGGTGTTGAAGTAGGTCTAAGAAATAATACTGAACTTTTTACGGCAGAGAAAGCCATTATCTGTAATGGTTACGAATTTAAATTGCTTTATCCCGAACTGTTTAGCGAAAGTGGTATTGTGGTAAGTAAACTGCAGATGATGCGCAGTATTCCTATGCCAGAAGTAGCATTGGCAGGTAATATTTTAACCGGGTTAACCACCAGGCGTTACGAGAGTTTTGAGCACTACTGCCCTTCTTTCAGAAGCATTAAAACCCCTGAGCATTACGAAGAACTCAAAAAATGGGGTATCCATATCCTGTTTAAAAAAGCAGCAGATAATACGATCATTATTGGCGATTCGCATGTATATGCCGATGTAAACCATTTCGACGATCTTGGTTTCGATTTAAGTCACCACATTAATGAGCTCATGCTCAAAGAAGCCGCCCGTATAGTTGATTTCGATGTACGCAAACTTCAAAGTACCTGGGCCGGATTTTATCCGCAGCATGCAACAAAACATGTTGTAACTTACGATCTCGACGATCGCATCCACATCCGTACGGCTATTGGCGGTAAAGGAATGACTGCCAGTGCAGGTTATGCCGCAGAAAGCATTAAGAAAATATTTAGTTAACAAATACTAAACAGAAATAGGGGTTTTTGTTAACTAAAAGTTGGCATTAGGCTAACATGTACATCTTATCATTGCATCTATAAAACCTAAAAAATTATAGATAAATGAAACATCTCTACAAGATGAAGATGTTCATGGTGGCTTTGTTGTTACTGTGCATCACGCCTTATTTTACTTGGGCACAAACAAAAATTGCTGGTCTGGTTAAAGACGATGCGCAACAGCCGATCCCGGGCGTTAGCGTAATGGTAAAAGGGACTAAAAAAGCTACTTCCACCGATTTATCGGGCCGCTTTACCCTCGATGCCAAAACAGGCGAAACACTTGTTTTTAGTTCGATCGGATTTCTTCCGCAAGAAGTTCAGGTTACGGGTGCAAACCTGACCGTAACTTTAAAAACAGACTCGAAAAATTTAAACGAGGTAGTGGTTACCGCCCTCGGTATCCGTAAAGAGAAAAGAAACCTGGGTTATGCCATTCAGGAAGTAAAAGGTGCCGATCTGGTAAAAGCCAGGGAAGCTAATCCGGTAAACGGATTGGTGGGTAAGGTTGCCGGTTTAACTGTTGGTGTATCTTCAGAGCTTTTGGGCCGTTCGTCGCTTTACCTTCGCGGTAATGATGTTAATTTGGTAGTGGTAGATGGGGTGCCGATCAATTCGGATACCTGGAACATCAATCCCGACGATATCGACACTTATACCGTGCTTAAAGGCCCGGCAGCTGCGGCACTTTATGGTTATCAGGCTTATAATGGTGCGTTATTAATTACTACTAAAAGAGGTAAACTGAGCGACAAAGGTTTTACTGTAGAACTAAATTCGAGCACGCAGTTTAATAAAGGATTTATTGCTTTGCCGAAAAGCCAGGACGAGTATGGGCCAGGTGAACACAGTGCCTATGCTTTTGGTGATGGAAAAGGTGGTGGCTTAAATGATGGTGATTATGATATCTGGGGACCAAAATTCGACGGTCAGTTGATTCCTCAATATGATAGTCCGATTGTAAACGGCGTGCGCCAGGGTACACCGTGGGTAGCCCGCGGAAAGGACAACTTAAAGCGTTTTATCCAAACTGGATTACTTTCTGCAAACAACATTGCTCTATCTTCTGCTACTGATAAGTATAATTTAAGGGTTTCTATTTCCAATAATTACCAAAAAGGAATTATACCGAACACACAATTAAATATCAACAACTTTAATGTGAGTGGTTCGTATAACATCAGCCCGAAATTAAGAGCCGAAGCTTATATTAATTATAGTCGCCAGTTTTCAGATAATATTCCAGATGTAAACTATGGTCCGAACAGCGTAATTTATAACATGACACTTTGGGGTGGTGCCGATTGGAATATCGATGATATGAAAAACTACTGGCAGCCGGGCAAAGAAGGCATCCAGTCTATCTATGCAGAATATCAACGTTACCACAATCCTTATTTTATGTCGTACGAATGGTTGCGCGGGCATAAAAAGAACGATATTAACGGTTATGCCTCATTAAACTATAATGTAAGCAAAGGATTGGATGTATTGTTAAAAACACAGATTTCGACCTATGACCAATTAAGGACCGAGAAAATGCCATTTTCTGCCCACCCTTACGGACGTGAAGAAGGCCTAGGCGATTACAGGGAAGACCGCCGCAGCATGTTCGAAAACAATACACAGTTAATTTTAAAATACAACAAAAACGTTGGTGATTTATTCGAAATCAGTGCTTTTGGTGGAGGTAACGCCCGTAACTTTAGTTATAACTCTAGTTTTACCACAACCGATTACTTGAACGTTCCGAATGTATATAACTTCTCTAACTCTAAAAACCCGGTAAAAGCATTCGATTTCAATTCTAAAATGTTGGTGTTAAGTGCTTTTTATTCGGTTGATTTAAGCTTTAAAAAGTATCTGAATATCAATACCACTGGTCGTGTAGATAAAAACTCTGCGCTTCCTCCTGGCAATAACGCGGCATTCTATCCTTCGGTTTCTTTAAGCTCGGTAGTTTCTGATTATGTAAAAATGCCTGCTTTTATCTCTTTTGCAAAAGTAAGGGCATCGTATGCCAATGTTAAAGACCCAGGTTTGGGTACACAGGAATATATTGGTGCCACGCCATTACAAACTTATCCGATAGGTTATGGAGCTGAATATACCTCCTCTTATGGTGGCCCGGGGTATGGCCTGTCTTCGCCGTACAGCATTAGGCCAACCTATAACAACCAAACTGGTGCCTACTACACCAATAACCTGATTGACCTGAATGCGGTAAAAGCGCAGAGCAGAACCAACTATGAAGGCGGTATCGATTTGAAGTTTTTGAAAAACAGGCTAGGTTTCGAAGCTACATATTTCAGGTACATCGACGGGCCAAAAATTATCAGGCAAAATATCTCGGCAGCTACAGGTTACCAAACCAATACCATTAACGGCCGTAAAACGCAGAATAGTGGTGTGGAGTTAAGTTTATCGGGCGCACCTATCATGACCGATAAATTTGGTTGGGATGTAATGATCAACTGGTCTACCTATAAACAGATTTATAAAGAGCTTGCCCCAGGCGAAACATCTGTTGATCAGTTCTTTAAAACTGGCGATCGTATCGATAATATTTATGGCTCTGTTTTAGCTAAAACGCCAAGCGGACAAGTAATCCATACTTCAAGTGGAACACCGGTTTCTTTGCCGGTTAACCAGCTGCTAGGTCATGCCGATCCAAACTGGGTATGGAGTATCGGTAACAAATTCAGGTATGAGAATTTCTCTTTCAGTTTCCAGTTAGATGGTAAAGTGGGTGGGGTGATGCAGGATTATGTGAGGTTAAAATCGTTCCAGGGCGGTCGTCAGATCGAAACCATTCAGGGTAAAATGGGCGAAGCCAGATATCAGGATTACCTGCGTGTAAACGATCCAACTTACAAAGGTACATGGGTAGGCGATGGGGTAGTGATTGCCAATGGCGGTAAACTTAACTTCGATCCTGTTACCGGTGTAATTACCAATTATGGCGACCTTTCTTTTACGCCAAACACAACTCCGCAGTTGTTGCAGGATTACCTGGGTGTTTTTTATGGTGCCAAAGAAAATACTATGATGAGCCGTACCTATGCCAAATTGCGAGAAGTAACTTTTGGCTACCAGTTGCCTAAAAAATTATTGGAGCGCACGTTTATCAAATCGGCCAATATTTCGGTAGTGGGACGTAACCTGTTGTACTTTATCAATTCTACTTATAACGATGTGGATGTAGATCAGTATTCGGGTAGGGAAGGTACTTCTACGCTGCAAACACCAACCACAAGAAGTGTAGGTTTTAACCTGAATGTTACTTTTTAACCTTTAGCAATAAGCATTATGAAATCAATATATAAAATCCTGTTCCTCTTCATCATCGTTGCTGTTTGTGGCGGATGTAAGAAAGAATTTGAAGAAAATTTTAAAAATCCGAACCAGGCCGAAACCGTTCCACCAAACTTATTATTGAACGGTATTTTGTTCGATATGTACGAAGCACCTTTTTCGAGCTCAGAAAGATGGAATCAGTACACTGCAGCCAACTATTTCTATTACGCAACCAATAACTACGACTGGACAGGTGCTTCATTAGATTACACGACTTTGAAAAATGTGGTGAAAATGGAAGAAGAAGCCAACCGTTTGGGTGGCGCGGTAGCTAAACCTTACCTGGCACTGGCTAAATTCTTTAAAGCGTATTATTTTGTGAAAATGAGCTTGAAAGTAGGCGATTTACCAATGACTGAAGCCTTAAAAGGTTTTGCCAACTTAACACCGAAGTACGATACCCAAAAAGATATTTTTAAACAATCTTTAACCTGGTTAGAAGAATCGAACAACGATTTGTCGGTTTTAATTACTGCAGGCAACAAAGAATTAAAAGGCGATATCTACCTTAAAAATGACCTGGCTGCCTGGCAAAAGGTGGTAAATACCTTTAAATTACGGACTTTGATCAATTTGAGCACAAAAGCGGATGATGCTGACTTGCAGGTAAAACAGCAATTTGCTGCGGTATTGGGCAACACAACCAAATATCCGGTCATGGAGAGTATGGCCGATAACCTGCAGTTTGTATACAACGAGAGTTTTAACAAGTATCCGAACAATAAAGATAATTTTGGTAATGATGCCTTGCGTTACAATATGGCGGGTACGTATTTAAATACGCTTTCGAGCCTTAAAGATCCTCGGGCTTACATGGTAGCTGAGCCGGCAAGGGGCATAGCAGAAGCCAATGGTTACGCTATTACCGATTACCGCAATTTTATTGGTGCACCTACAGGTGAAGATCAAGGGGTGATGTTGGATAAGGTGCAGAAGGGGCTGTATTCGCTGATTGGCCGTTATCGCTATTATAGTGGTTATACAGCCGAAAATACTTTTATCATTGCTTATCCTGAGCTTTGTTTTATCAAAGCAGAGGGCATTAACCGCGGTTGGGCTACTGGCGATGCCGAAAGCTGGTATAAAAAAGGGATTCAGGCTTCTATCGGTTTCTATGGTATTAAAGATGGTGTTAATGTGGTCACCTTCTTGAAAAAAGATGGGAAGCTGGGCGAATTTGAAAACTTTAATGTTAATTTCTCTTTCGAAAGCGATTATTATTCGCAGACTGCGGTTAAATACGCCGGTAATACAGCCGATGGTTTAAAGCAGATCCTGACACAGAAATACCTGGCTTATTTCCGTAATTCGGGTTTCGAAGCTTACTATCAGTACCGCCGAACTGGTGTGCCAACTTTCGATATCGGTCCGGGCGTAGGCAATAGTAACAGAATTCCTAAGCGTTTTCAGTACCCTAATATTGAAAGAACAACCAACGGCGAAAACCTAAAACAGGCTTTACTTCGTCAATATAACGGAACTGACGATATTAATCTGGCGCCGTGGATTGTTAAACCATAATTGTTAATGGTCTGATATTCAGTTTGAAATTTGCAAAACGATCCTCTGCCGTAAAGGGAGGATCGTTTTCTTAAATAATAATTAAATTAATTTTTGCATAAATAGTTTAAAAGCGCTAATATTGCACTCCCAAAACGAACAAGGGTATTGAACTGCAAAGTGTAAATAGGCCTCGTTTTAGGGAATGACCAGCACTCCTTCTTAGCTCAGCTGGTTAGAGCATCTGACTGTTAATCAGAGGGTCGCTGGTTCGAGCCCAGCAGAGGGAGCCAAAACCCGCAACGAAAGTTGTGGGTTTTTTGCGTTTGGGGCTGGGCGAGAAGTTTATCCTGAGCGCAGACAAAGAGAGCCCGGCAGAGGGAGCCAAAACCTGCAACGAATTTGTGGGTTTTTTGCGTTTGGGGCTGGACGAGAAGTCTGTCCGGATTTTACATGGAGGAGCTCAGCAATGGGAGCAAGCTTTTTATTTACGATTTATATAGAAATGAAAGACTTCATGGCTTATGCCTCGGGATTAATCAGAGGGGTGCTGGGAAGTAGGGCTAAGCTGCTATACAAGTTAACAATGGCCTTCAATATTCGGGCTTGATATAACTTACCCTAAATTCTTTAATAACCAATCTCAAAGTGCTGAAATTCAAGAGTGGTATATATACGCGTATTAATGTGTACCTTTAATAATATTTTCTTTTAATACTACCTTTCCCATCACAATCAGCATCCCAGTGGTGTATTTGCAAATACAGTGATCTTTACCAGTAAATTTTATTACAAGAAGAATGAACGAGCCGGAGTATATTATTGCCATTGGCGCATCAGCAGGTGGACTTGAAGAGATTAATTCATTCTTTGATCACACCCCATTAGACGGGGTATCCTATGTTGTAGTGCAGCACCTCTCCGCCGACTTCAAGAGTAGGATGGCGGAGGTACTTGCGAAGCACAGTAAGCTTTTGGTAGAAGAGGCTACGGAAGGACTGATCATTGAGACCAATCATGTTTACCTGATTCCCCACGATAAGTTCATGACCATCAGGGAAAACAGGTTGTACCTTCAGAACAAGGACAAAGCTAAAAGCCCGCATCTAACTATCAATACCTTTTTTAATTCGCTTGCTCTTGAATGTGGACGAAAGGCAATTGCCGTTGTACTTTCAGGATTAGGTAGTGATGGATCAGAGGGACTTATTGCAATAAAGAAGGCAGGTGGGATGGTAATGGTCAGAAACCCTGAAACCTCTCCGTTTTCTAGTATGCCTGCAAAAGCAATAGCCACAGGCATGGTTGATTTTATACTGGAACCCTCTTCAATGCCGGGAGCTATTGAAGATTATGTGAATTATGAAGGCGGCCATAAAGCTGAAGTGCTTGACGATGAAAAAAATCTGGCGGCAATTGTAGATCTGATCAAGGAGCGTTCACCGCTTGATTTTTCGGACTATAAAATTTCTACCATACTCAGAAGAACAAAACGACGGGCAGCATACCATGACTTTACTTCACTGAAAAAATATTATGATTTCCTGAAAACTTCTCCTGAAGAAGTTGAGGCACTTTCAAAAGATTTTCTGATCAGCGTAACTACTTTTTTTAGAGATAAAGAGGCTTTTGATTATATACAGAAAAACATTCTTCCAGGGATTTTAAAAAAACTGGCTCCTAATGAAGAACTTAAACTATGGGTTGCAGGTTGTGCCACAGGGGAGGAAGTATATTCCCTGGCCATGCTTATTGCAGAACAGTTAACGGGTGATCGTATCCATACTGTAGTAAAAATATTTGCCACCGACATTGATAGTGCCGCGCTAATCCATGCAGGCAAGGGAATTTATCATCCCGATACTTTAAAACATGTTAGTAAGGAACGGCTGGGCACGCATTTCCTCAAGGAAGGTGAAAGTTACCGGGTCAGGCCATCACTCCGGAAAATGGCCATCTTTGCGCAGCACGACCTGGTCAAGAACCCACCATACTGTAACATGCATTTCATCAGCTGTCGGAACTTGTTGATCTACATGGCTCCGGTACTTCAGAAAAAGGTGTTTTCAATGCTGCTGTTCGGTCTGAAGCTGGATGGCTATCTCTTTTTGGGCTCGAGTGAAAATCCTATGCCCATTATCCAGAACCTTGAGATCAGCAGTAAACAATATAAGATATACCGCAACATCAAATCAAAAAAGGTTTTCAGTTTCGATGCTTTTTCAATGCCAGACATGCTGGAAGTAAAACAGCGGCCAACCTTTGTCTCTGGTGAAAGTAGGGATCCTGGTTTAGGAGATACGCTCTCAGAAATGATGCAGGTAAATCTGGCAGAAGATATGGATTATCTTGCCCTCTGTATTGATGAGCATAATAATGTTGTAAAATCATATGGGAATACGGCTAAATTCCTGCTTGCAAAGCATTTTACCACCAATATCGAAAAGCTGCTGCCTCAGAAACTGGGTATGATATTCCGTACTATGAGCAATAATGTGCTCAAGACGGGGCAAAAAGCTTCACTTAACCAAATCAAGATTAAACATAACGGCTTCCTTATGCGGGTAAATCTGAGCCTCAGGCCGATGGAGCTGAAAGGTAGTGAGCAGAAACTGATTATGGTAACTTTTACGGAGGATAAAACCTTCGAGGCTTCATTGCCGGATGAGCCAGAGTTTAACGAAAAAATCTATCATAATGAATATACGCTTAACCTTGAAGAAGAAGTTCGGGAGCTAAAAGAGCAGCTTGAAACAGCCTACGAGCAACTTGATGCTTCAAATGAAAATATGCAGTCATTTAACGAGGAGATGATCTCTGCCAATGAAGAAATGCAGAGTACCAATGAAGAGATGCAGTCTGTAAATGAAGAACTTGATACGATTAATACGGAATACCAGCTCAAAAATAGGGAGCTGCTTGATATTAACGATGACCTGAACAATTATTTTAGGAGCAATATTAACGGCCAGCTTTTTATCAATAACGACCTGCTTTTGATGAAGTTTTCGCCCGGTACGGTGAAACAGATTAACCTGTTAGAAACTGATATTGGAAGACCACTGAGCAACATTACTACCAATATAAAATTTGAGACCATTATTGAAGACATCAAACAGGTGCTGGTAGATGGCTGCCTGATTACAAAGGAAATAGAGACCAACAACGGTAAGTGGTACCAGGTGATGACCATGCCCTATGTGCAGCAATCGGATCAGAGAAATAGTGGTGCAATTGTAACCTTTAATGATATAACCGAACTCAAAAGGGTTCAGCAGGAACTCGATATCAGCAGTAAAATGTTAGCTATGGCTATTGATGCTGCAGAGATGGGTACCTATTCCATCAATATCAATACCCGTGAATTTGTTCCCTCTGGTAGGCTTAAAGAGATTTTTGGGTTCACTGCCGGTGAAGAAATGTCCTTTGACGGGGCTGTTTCCAAAATTCAGCAAGACTACCAGTTACTGTTCACTTCAGCGGTGGAGAACTGTATCTTAAAGGGTGAAAAACTGAATATAGAATATCCCCTTAAGAGCCATATGGAGCACAAGGGCCGATGGGTAAGGGCCATCGGTAATATTTCATACGGCAAGGATAACAACCCAAATTATTTTACAGGTGTTATCAATGATATAACGATCCACAAGCAGGACGAGATACGTAAAAATGATTTTATTGCCATGGCGAGCCATGAACTCAGATCACCTTTAACTACCATTCAGGGCTATATGCAACTTGTTGCTTCAAGGGCGAAAAAGGGTGGTGATGATTTCGTAATTGCCGCTCTGGAGAAATCGAATGCACAGGTTAAAAAGATGTCCAAGCTGATCAATGGGTTTCTAAACGTCTCTAGTTTCGAAGCAGGTAAGATCAGCCTTAACCAGGAAATTTTCTGGATAGGTGAACTATTGTCAGAAATTGTGGATGAAGTAAAATTTATTTCTGCAAAACATACCATTATCATATTGCCCGGACCGGTGTTTAGCGTTTATGCAGATAGAGACAAGATTGGTCAGGTGGTAACCAACTTTTTAAGCAATGCGGTAAAATATTCACCTGTTGGAACAGTTGTGAAGGTATCCACCCAGGCTTTGGAAGATCGTACGGTAACTGTTTGCATAAGAGACGAGGGTGCTGGGGTTATGGAAAAGGACAGGGACAAACTTTTTGACCGTTATTACAGGGTAGATAATGTTCAAACTAGAAAAGTTCCGGGCTTTGGCCTTGGTCTTTATCTTTCTGCTGAGATCATCCAGCAACATAAAGGCAAAATATGGGTAGAGGGCAATGAGGAAAATGGATCTGCTTTCTGTTTTAGCCTTCCTCTCAATTAAATACAAAACGTAAAAGCACATTAATGGCTGGCAAGGAAATCGGTTTGGATTTCGGCCTATACTTCTTTCAGAAGATGTTGAAGATGAGGTAAAGCGATAATACTCCATATTACCCTTGCTTCCATGACTAAAATTACCTGCAAAAATAATGAAGCGCAAAACAAAAAGGGCAAACACGAAAAAACCGTCGCTTGCCCTTTTTATTAACGTTAAATATAAATTACCCCTGGTGCTCAGGTGCACCGTTTGGATCCATCCATACATATTCCCAATGGTGGCCATCAAGATCGTCGAAACTATGTTGATACATAAAGCCATAATCGGTAGCCGGATTAGGTATTGTGGCACCGGCCGCTACCGCTTTATCTACCATTTCGTTAACGGCATCTTTACTGTCGGCCGATAAGGCAATGGAGGTTTCTATTGCTTTGTGCGCATCAATGATTTCTTTTTGGGTAAAAGTCTGAAAAAAGGGTTTGGTGAGCAGCATTACATAAATGGTATCGCTGATGATCATGCAGGTTGCTTTCTCGTTGGTAAACTGTGGATTAAAAGTATAACCAAGTTTGGTGAAAAACGCTACCGACTTGTTAAGGTCGCTAACGGATAAGTTCACAAAAATTTGAGTTGCCATATTGTTTTCTAATTTAGTATATTCAAAAGTACAATAAAGCCAGGTAGGTATTAATGTGCAAAAACGACAAGTTAAGGGGTTAAACGCGACTTATGTGATGGCTAACTAATTTGAGATGCTTGCTTCAAGTTAAACGCCCAAAAATTTTAAATGCATAGCGCCTTATAACGATTTGTAATTGTTTATATCTTTAGTTCTGGTTTCCGATGGTTGCTTAAACCTTTAAATCTATTAATCGCTCATGAAACGAATATTACTCATTGTAACAGTCTTGCTTCCCTTTTCTGTTTTAGCTCAAAAGAAATTACCAATTGTGAAGGCTGGTGCTGGCCAGGCAAAAATTTACGAACAGGATAACGCAGTATCGAACTGGTATATCAATCCCAAAATAAAACTGGATGTTTTTACAACCGGTAAGTTCACGAAATCCAAAAGCATAAAATTCAAAACAGATATTGATTCGATCGTTTTTAATATCAGCCCAGGGCAGAAAAAGGAATTCATTGTGTTGTTAAATGGCAAAGATTCGTGCCTCACTCAAATTTCCGCTCCTGTGCTAAAAAACTTCAGTAAGGTGTCGCCCGAAATTCACGATTCAATACCTTTTTTTGTGAATAAATACAACACGAATTTCTTACCGGTTGTCTTTAACGGTACTGACTCTCTGTTGTTGAATTTTGATTCGGGAGCAAATGATATAGACCTTACCAACGCTGCACTGGCGAAAAAAGTGAAGTCGAAACTCAAGCTTTATAACACAGATTATGGTGTTAAAATTGGAAACCATACCTACAAGAGCAAAATTTATGATATTGAACTGGCAGGGAATGAAACCGATGGCCTATTGGGATGGGATATATTCGATGGTATGATTGTAGCGTTGGATTATGATCAGAACAAAATGATGGTGCATTCTACCATGCCCAAGCAGATTTTACAGGATAAACAATACACCAGGTTTAAGATCACTTATATCAAAAACAAACCTTTTATAGAAAGTGAAATTTCGCAAAGCGGAACCAAAAATAAAAGCCTGTTTTTCTTCGATTTAGGTTATCAGCGTACCGCTATGCTTGATAACGATTTGTTGCGGGAAATGCACTTTCCAACAGAGAAGATGGAAGTGATCAAAAAGGTAATTATGCGTGGTATAAGGGGTAACGAGGTACCGGTAACCACGGTAAAACTGCAAAGTTTGAAGATCGGTAATTTTGAATTGAAAAATGTTCCAGCTCAGGTTATGGAACAAAATAAACCTATGCCAGGCGTTAATGTTCATTATCTGGGAACCGATATTCTGAAAAGATTTAATACGGTTTTTGATTTTCAAAATGATGTGATCTATTTAAAGCCAAACCATCTCTATGATGTTGCCTATGCAGATGAAAAGATTTAATATCTCCATTTTAACCACAGAGATCACGGAGTGAAGTCACAAAGAACACAGCGTTAGGTCGTCCTCGTCTGGAGTGCAATCCCGAATTTTCGGGAGGGAGATCTTTAAAGTGTGGCTTTTACGTCAATCATCCATCTTGCATTATCCATTTTTAACCGCAAAGATCACAAAGTGAAGGCGCAAAGATCGCAGCATTTGATCGTCATCTCGACTGAAGTGCAACGAAATGGAGAGATCTATCCTTTTATGCCCATCTTCATTTTAATCACCCGTCCTTTACCTACGCTATCCAGTTGGTTTTTTTAGTATGTGGCGATAGCGATGAGATTGAAATTAAGAAAGAGAATAAAGACGGATTTGAGTTGCAATTTCTGAATAAATCAATCGGCGGGGCTGAGTTCATGATCTACAATTCAGCAAGGAAAAGGTGCGCTGTAATGTTTTTTATCATATCCTAAATGTCGGATTTTTACAACAAATAGTCTAATTATTTCAAGAATTGAGCGGATGAGTTACTTATTTTTGATTAAAACCAAATATAAGGGAAATGAAAAAAATAATATTAGTTGGTCTTATGGCTTGTTCCTTAGGCTTAAGCCTCAAGGCACAACAAAAAACAGATAAGGTAGAACAGGGGATTTTTAAACCTACAGATGAATCTTTAAAGCAATATAAATATCCAGACTGGTTCAGGGATGCCAAGTTTGGGATCTGGTCGCATTGGGG
Organism: Pedobacter sp. R-06; assembly: GCF_049913135.1. Lineage (NCBI taxonomy): Bacteria > Pseudomonadati > Bacteroidota > Sphingobacteriia > Sphingobacteriales > Sphingobacteriaceae > Pedobacter > Pedobacter sp. R-06. Next base: position 6,472,178 of record NZ_CP183977.1, read on the forward strand.
CCCCCAGGCAGTTCCCAGACAGGGCGATTGGTATGCCAAGAATATGTACGTTCAGGGTAGTGCGCAGAATAAGTATCATGTAGCAACTTATGGTACACCATCTAAATTTGGATACAAAGATATTATTCCTTTATGGAAGGCAGAGAAATGGAACCCTGAACAGTTGATGGCCTTATATAAAAAGGCAGGGGCCAAATATTTTGTAACCATGGGCTCGCATCATGATAATTTCTTTCTATGGAACTCCAAAATCCATAAATGGAATTCGGTAAATATGGGGCCACGCAAAGATGTAGTGGGCTTATGGCAAAAAGCAGCCAAAAAAGAAGGACTCCGTTTTGGCGTTTCCGAGCATCTTGCGGCCAGTTTTAACTGGTTTCAGCCAAGTCATGGCGCAGACAAAACAGGGCAATTTGCAGGGATTGCCTATGATGGGCGCGATCCGAAATATTCCGATCTTTATCATTTACCTGCTGATTCGGCCGATATGAAAGAGTGGCTAACCAATAACAAGGGCTGGCATAAACAATGGTTGGAAAATGTTAACGAACTAGTGGATAATTATCATCCTGATCTGCTTTATTCGGATAGTAAACTTCCTTTTGAAGATATAGGGCGTACAATGGTTGCTCACTATTATAATCAGGATATGGCCAAAAATAAAGGTAAACTCGAGGCAGTATATACACCAAAAGAGCCATCTGAAGGTAAATGGGCACAAGATGTAGAACGCGGAGTATTGGATTCGATCAGCCCATTTCCGTGGCAAACCGATACTTCGATAGGAGATTGGTATTACAGAACCGGGCAGAAATACAAAAGTGCAAATGAAATTGCCCAGCTTTTGATCGATATTGTAAGTAAAAACGGAAATCTTTTGATCAATGTTGTACAGACTCCAGAGGGAGACTTGGAGCCGGATGTTGTTAAAATTGTTACAGAAATTGGCGACTGGACCAAATTGAATGGAGAAGGTATTTATGCATCGAGACCATGGAAAGTATATGGAGAAGGCCCTTCTACTATTAAATCAAACCAGAAAAAGGGTCACTTTGGTGGCTTAACCGATTCCGGTGAATATCAATCTACCGATATCAGGTATACCACGAAGGAGGGCAATCTTTTTGCTTTCTGTTTAAATGTGCCAAATGAAAGCATCAGGATGACCTTACTTGGGCGCAAATCGAAATACCTGGAGAAGCCCATCAATTCGGTTACGATGCTGGGCAGTAAAAGTAAATTAAGGTGGGTGCAGGAAGATGATGCCCTTGTAATTACCAAACCCGCAGATTATCCGGCCTGGTTGGTAACCGGTTTCAAAATAGAATTCAAAAAATAGGAAGAGCTGCTCAAATTTTAAAGTGGAAAATGAAAAGATATTGCCTTGCACTGGATCTCGTTGATGATCCAAAACTCATTGCGGAGTATGAAGCTTACCACATTAATGGTTGGCCTGAAATTAAGCGGAGCATTATCGAATCGGGGGTTTTGGAAATGGAAATATACCGCATTTCGAACCGTTTGTTCATGATCATGGAAACTGAGGATGATTTCAGTTTTGAAAAAAAAGCAGCGATGGATGTGGCTAACCCTAAGGTGAAAGAGTGGGAGGAACTGATGTGGAAATATCAGCAGGCATTACCCTTGGCAAAGCCTGGAGAAAAGTGGTTGCTGATGAAAAATATATTTAACTTAAACGAATTGTGATATGAAAAAAACCAACGGGCACATGCACAGAACAGGGCTAAAGTCAGCTGGTTTGGTATCTTTCGTGGGGGTAAGGGCAAAAGATTGGAAGGTGATTTGCCCTTGCCGCAAAAGAGCTGCCCTTAGCCTTTTGGACTGAAATGCAGCACCCTGGATTAATTGAAACTGAATCATTTAATTACAATGATCTTTAGTTAGATTATTAGGCTTTACTTAAAACCAAAAAGGAGAATGTACGAAAATCATTCTCCTTTTGTATTTTATGTTAATCAATGAATTGTATCTGTTGTACTAAGTAGGCCTTCCCAAACTTCTGCGGATCGTGTACTACTGTAGCTTTAATGGCCTTCCATTTTGGCCGTTGTCCTTTTTGCCAGTTTGCACGGATTTCCTGTACATTTAGCCATATTTCTTCAAGTTCGTTCTGTACAGTACTGTTTGCATAAGTGAGCTGTAACTTATCTGGAATCAGATAATAGTCATTTCCTGTTTTGCTCAGTCTTATTGCTGGTCCGCCAGGTACATATGAAGTAATCAGCTGAACAGGAAAAGATTCCGTTCCTTTGTATTGCTCTTTACTAATTATCTTTTCGAAAATAAAGTAGTATTCAGGCCCATCTTGAAGTGGCTCTTTATCGCGGTTGAATCTGGCTTTAACGTGGTAAGAATAACCAGGTTCCCTTTGATCAAAACCCCATAGCGAAGCACCAGCATCTACATTGCCTGGCAACTTTAAAAGCACATCATTATCTGCAGCATAACGAGGGCTTACCAGCAGTTCAACTTCCTGTCCGTTTTTTAAATTCAGCGGACCATATCTTTCCGATTTTTTACAAGAAACAAGTGCAAAGGCTACAAAAAGAAAAAGTAGGTTTTTCATAGGTGGTTAGTTTTTAGATAATGGTTCCTTATAAAACGTAAAGATACCGATAGACGCTACAAGATATTGAAAGTTTTGTGCCGTGCCTATTTAAGCACTTGGTTACCGAAAATCCTGATTTGGCAATGAAATAATTACCTAATCTGTATGCCTCAATGCGCTGGTTATTATTAAATATTCGCACAAATTTAGCTAAACCTTAAAATGTACCAATACTCCCGTGTTTTGTATAAATCGGCCTTAGCGCTCCACAATACCTTTGTTATCAATATTTAACAAAGAAAAAATGTCGAAAATAATTTTAATTACCGGTGCCTCACGTGGCTTTGGTAAAATCTGGGCAAAGGCCCTTTTAGAGCGCGGTGATAAAGTAGCTGCAACTGCAAGAAATACAGCAGATTTAAATGATTTGGTAGAAGCTTATGGTGATGCGGTGTTTCCGCTTCAACTGGATGTAAACGATAGAGATGCCTGTTTTGCAGTAGTTGAAAAAGTTAAGCAGCACTTTGGCCGTATAGATGTATTGATCAATAATGCGGGATTTGGTTTATTTGGTGCTATAGAAGAAACGACCGAACAACAGGCCCGTGCACAAATGGAAACCAATTTTTTTTGGCTGTTATGGGTAACGCAAGCAATTGTTCCGGTAATGCGCGAACAACAAGCCGGGCACATTATCCAGGTCTCGAGCTTCCTGGGCTTGGTAAGTTTTCCTGTGCTGGGCTTATACAATGCATCTAAATATGCTGTAAATGGCTTAAGTGAAACGCTTGCACAGGAAGTAAAAGGTTTTGGCATTAATGTAAGTTTAATCGAACCAAATGGTTTTTCTACCGATTGGTCGGGTGCTTCAGCTTTCCAAACGGAGCCGCTAGAAGCATATGCTCCAGTTAAAAAAGCATTTTTTGATGCTTCAACACCCGATAGTTGGGGCAAACCAGAAGCAACGGTACCCGCTGTATTGGCATTAATCGACAGTCCTAAACCTCCTTTACACTTCTTGTTGGGTAAAGTGGCTCTCCCAGGTGTTAAACAGGTTTATGCAGAACGTTTGGCCGAATTTGATGAGTGGGCTGAAGTAGCGACCAGTGCACACGGTCATTAATAAATCATTTAAAACCTTTAACTACAAGCTGTACAGGGTAATTGTGTAGCTTGTGGTTAATTACTATGCAAAGGGATGAAACACTATAAAAATTTGGCCGAATTACACCGGGAAAATGCTTTTCCGCCGCCCGAGAACCCATTGTTTAGCATTTACAAATGCGACCACATGTGTAGCATGGGCGACCGGGAGTTTACAAGCGATTTCTATATGATCGGTTTTAAAAAGATTATTGCCGGACAAATCCTTTATGGACGTACAAAATACGACCACGAGAGTGGTTCGATGATGTTCTTTAAACCCCATCAGGTAATCGAAATGAAAAACCTGGAGATGGATGAAGACGGTTTTTTGATTTTTATTCACGAAGATTTTTTGAACGGACATATGTTGCATGATACAATCAAAAAATACCACTACTTTGATTACGAAACCAACGAAGCGCTGCATCTATCGCCCAGTGAAGAAAGCACAGTATGGGAGCTGTATCATAAAATTGAAACCGAATGCCACAATAACCAGGATGAATATAGCCGCGAATTGATTTTGGCCAATGTAGATACTTTGCTTAAGTACAGTCAACGTTTTTACAAAAGGCAATTTCTTAACCGCACAGAAATTTCGGGCAAAACAGTAACCAGGTTTAATGAAGAAATAAATAAATATGTTGCTAATGGATTACTGGCTACTAAAGGTTTGCCATCAGTGCATGATATGGCGGCGCGTTTAAACATTTCGGCAGGTTATTTAACAGATGTTTTAAAACAGGAAAGCGGAAAAACAGCATTAGAACATATCCATATTTACCTGATAAGTGAAGCAAAAAACCGTTTGATCGGTGAAAATAGGTCGGTTTCGGAGATTGCTTATGCATTGGGGTTTGAGAACCTTTCTTATTTCTCGCGTTTATTTAAAAAAGAGGTTGGTATTAGCCCGAATACATTTAAAAAGCAGTTGCTGAATTGATATTTCATACTATTGTTGGTCAGGATTTGCAATTCGTTTTTAATTATTTATCCCGCAGATCTAAAGGATGAGTGCAGAATCAATTCCATCACACACCTTACATTTTCCATCCTTTAGCTTCGGGCTTCAGACTTTTCGCACCAGTTTACTTACATGGCTTTCATCAACAAGGCCAAATTCTACGGCAATTTGTTTCAATCCAAATCTTCCGCTTTCTATTCGCTGTTGAATTAAATGCTGACGATAATTGTGGATATACTGACGTAAGGTTATGCCTGTATTTCTTTTAAAATAGGGGCCTATATAGTCTTCTGAAAGATTAAAGTGTACCGCCATTACATTCGCCTTTAAATTTTTAGGCTGGTAAATATATTTGTGCAGGTAACAGAAAATGGCTTGAATGTCTTTTGATCGTTTTGTACTGCTTTTAATTTCAGGCATATTGCGTTGCATAATAGTGGAAAGCATTAAAATCTGTGTCCAGATTAAAGCTTCATTTTGCAACATGTTTATGTTAAGTGATAGAATGAGCGCAATGATGTTTTCAACAATCAAATGATCATCGGCAGTAAAGTTAAAACTTAGAAAATGTGTTTCCCGGCTTTTGATCAGGTATTCTAAGTATTGTAAGCCTGTTGAACCAATCTCTTTTTGATGGATGTACAGATCAGTAAACTTGATGTAAATGAAATGTGTTTTTTCATTAATTTCGAAACGATGGTCATCATCCGGACCAATTAAGAAGAGATTCCCTTTTTCGTAAACAATTGGGATTTCGTTAATGATATGATTGCCAGATCCATTTTTAATGTATATCAGTTCGTAATGATTGTGCCGGTGTACAGGGTGCTGCCATTTGCTTACTTCAAATTCTGAAATAACAATTGGTTGAAATTGGACGTATCGCTTCATCATAGGTTTATACAAATCTATCATACTATTTTACAAAAACATATCTCCGGTTTGTCAGGATCTTTGCTTTACATGAATCAATTTAAATCAAAGGAGATGAACAACAGTAAAACAGCATTGGTTGTGGGCGCAAATGGTGTAATTGGCAGTAAATTAATCAGCCATTTGGAAAATCTCGGCGATTGGGATATTATCGGTTTATCGCGTCGGGGTGGGCTCGACACAGGTAAAACCAGGTACATTTCTGTAAACCTGCTCGACCCAGAAGAGAGTAAGAAACAATTGAGCCCTTTAACTATGGTAACACATATTTTTTATGCCGCGTATCAAGATAAACCTACATGGGCAGAGCTGGTTGCACCTAATTTGGCGATGCTTGTAAATGTGGTTAATACCATTGAAGGTATTGCAAAAAACTTACAGCACATCAGTTTAATGCAGGGCTATAAAGTGTACGGGGCGCATTACGGTCCTTTTAAAACACCAGCAAAAGAAAGCGACGGTGGACATATGCCTCCAGAATTTAATGTAGATCAGCAACAGTTTCTTGAGGCACAGCAAAAAGGTAAAGAATGGAATTGGTCTGCGCTCCGGCCATCTGTAGTTGCGGGTACTGCATTGGGCAATCCGATGAATTTGGTTTCTGTAATTGCAGTTTATGCATCCATATCGAAAGAACTGGGTTTGCCTTTGCGTTTCCCGGGCAAATTAGGGGCTTATGATAAGCTTTTAGATATTACTGACGCTGGATTATTGGCAAAAGCAACAGTATGGGCGGCAACCAACCCCGCATGTGCCAATCAAGCTTTTAATATAACCAATGGTGATCTGGTCCGCTGGAATGATCTTTGGCCTAAAATTGCAGCCTATTTTAAAATGGATACTGCCCCTCCACTTCAGATGCCTTTGCAAACCGTAATGGCCGATAAATCGAATTTGTGGACACAGATGCAAGAAAAACATAACCTAGTCAAACACAGTTATGAAGAAGTATCTTCTTGGGCCTTTGGCGATTTTGTTTTTTCCTGGGATTACGATTTCTTCTCGGATGGTACCAAAGCAAGGCGATTGGGTTTCCACGAGTATATCGATACTGAAAAAATGTTTTTTGATCTGTTTGACGAGCTTAAACGCAAAAAAGTTATACCGAACTAGTTTTCAGATCTGGAATTATTATTAATCAGGATTTGTAACCCATTTATAAATATTTATTTGCCTGCTCATGCTGACTTATTCAGCCTCCATTTTTATTATAGAATTAATGTTCCAATAAAATTGGATATTTGCAATTGCAAATAATTTAACTGATGAAGCCCTACCTGCAACTTTTCGATTTTTCTAAGAAAATAAATTATAAAACTGAAATTCTTGCAGGCTTAACGGTGGCCATGACCATGATCCCCGAATCATTATCATTTGCTATCCTTGCGGGTTTCCCTCCCTTAACAGGTTTATACGCTGCTTTTATTATGGGGTTGGTTACAGCTGTTTTAGGTGGCAGGCCAGGTTTGGTTTCGGGTGGGGCAGGTGCAACAGTAATTGTGCTCATCGCCTTAATGAAAGCCCAGGGTATAGAGTATGTTTTTGCGGCAGTGGCTTTAGCGGGCGTAATCCAGATTATAGTTGGGCTGTTTAAACTTGGGAAATTTGTCAGGCTGGTTCCGCAGCCCGTAATGTTCGGCTTTGTTAATGGTTTGGCTGTTATTATTTTCATGTCGCAGCTGGAACAGTTCAAAACCCTTGTTAATGGCAGAGTAGAATGGTTGAGTGGTACTCCTTTATATATCATGTTGGCTTTGGTATTACTCACTGTTGCAATAGTGATCATTCTTCCTAAAATTACCAAAGCCATTCCATCCTCACTGGTGGCTATTATTGTGGTTTTTCTTATCGTTTTATGTTTTGGAATTAATACTAAACTGGTTAAGGATATTGCTTCAGTAAATGGAGGTTTTCCTCCCTTTCATATTCCGGAAGTGCCGCTGAGTCTGGATATGCTGAAAATCATTTTTCCCTATTCACTTATTATGGCAGGTGTGGGCTTAACCGAAGGCCTACTTACCTTGAATCTGGTTGATGAAATTACAGAAACCAAAGGGGATAGGAACAGAGAGAGTATTGCTCAAGGAATTGCCAATATTGCAAATGGCTTTTTTACGGGGATGGGTGGCTGCCCAATGATTGCCCAAACACTGGTTAACCTTTCGGCAGGTGCCAGGGCAAGGCTATCGGGCATTATTGCTGCCTTAACTATATTGGTTATTATTTTGGTAGGCGCTCCGGTAATCGATCGTGTACCCATGGCGGCCCTGGTTGGTGTAATGATGATGGTAGCCATTGGTACTTTTGAATGGATGAGCTTTAAAGTAATTAATAAAATGCCTTCGCAGGATATTATCATCGGGATTCTGGTAGCTGTAATTACAGTTTGGCTGCATAACCTGGCCCTTGCGGTATTAATAGGTGTAATTATTTCGGCACTTGTTTTCGCCTGGGAAAGTTCTAAACGAATACGTGCCAGTAAACATATCGATGCCAGTGGCGTAAAGACTTACGAAGTATTCGGTCCCTTGTTTTTTGGATCGATTGCTAATTTTAATGAACTGTTTGATGTGGCTAATGATCCTCAGCATATCATTATTGATTTTAAGCATAGCCGTGTTTTTGATATGTCGGGTATTGATGCGCTGAATAAACTAACCGAACGTTACCGCGCGGCTGATAAAAAACTTCAATTAAAGCACCTGAGCAACGACTGTAAGCGCTTGCTGAAAAATGCAGATCAGATTATAACAGTAAACATTATAGAAGATCCTACCTATCGGGTGGCCACCGAAAAATAAATTAATTTTATGCTTTCTATTTATGGTATAAAATACCATTATATCGAAGCTGATCTTAAAAGTTATAATATGGTAATGGCTATCCTCATTCCTAAATAATTATTGTTGGTTTAATCTTTAGCGCACTATCTATTTTCATTTTTTTACTAAAACGTTTAAGTGATCTAAGAAAATAGCAACATAAAATTGTTCGATTTATTGTTATTGCCAGCTAAAAATGTCCTTATAGACTGTTTTATAGGATGTTAATTTTTTAAGATATTCTGATAATATTTGTTTTTTTACCTGTCTGATTGACAATTATTTTAATATAATTAAATATTATTGTGGTGTTTTATAAAAATTTCATAAAAATGACAATTTGTTATTAAAACGTTTTAGTATAGTATATATTTGAGTTAACCAAATACTAAATTTTATGAGAACTCCTAACTATTACTACCGAAGTACCAGTCTCTTTATCCTAGACCATACCTTGCCGTTTCCGAAAAAATAAGTTTTAGAAATCATTTTTTTACCAATTAAAGATCCATTAACTATGCGATACTTATGGGCGTGCCTTGTTTTTTTTGCCGCGTTTACATTAAACGTTTTACCTGTTTTTTCGGCAGGCAGAAAAATTCATAAAGGCCTAACAACAAATCTTTTTGTTCTGCAGGATACAACTAAAATTAAGTATGTATCGCCAAAAGACTCTTTGAGGAAAGACAGTTTAGAACAAATTAAGCTCAAAACAATTTACCGTAAATTATCAGGTGGTGTACAGAAAGATGTTAAAGATCTTTCACTGTTTCCTGCCATTTCCTTACAGCAAAACCTGAAGGGAAATTACGCGGGCTTATATGTACAAGAACCATCGGGCGAACCCGGCTCTATTCAGAATATGATCATTAGAGGTGCTGCTGCGCCACTGCTTTCAAAGAAGGATGTATATGCCGTACAGCCACTGGTGGTACTGGATGGAATCCCGTTAATCGGGGAGCATCCTTTTGCCTTCGATATTCAACAGTACGATTTTAACAGAATTGGTCCGGCCACTAATCTCCTTGCCGGAATTGATCTCAATAATATTGCATCTGTAGAAGTATTGAGCGATTTGGCAGGATCATCCATTTATGGCCCCAGGGGAGTAAACGGTGTTATCGTGTTAACCTCAAAAGCGGCTTCGGGCAATTCGAGGAGTATTAGCTTTAATTCATATATCGGTATGGTGCAAAAACCAACGGTGAATACCATTAATGGTAAATATGAAAATGAATTCAGACAACGGTTTTATGATATTTATACCACCAATGGCAGGTATTCTGATGATGAAGAGTATCCTGTTTATTTAAGCGATTCGCTTAATAATGTATACAGTGGTAAATCGAACTGGACCGATCTGTACTATAAAAACGCACTGATATACGGTATAAATTTTGGCTTAACCGGCGGATCGGACCGTGCGAATTTTAGATTTTCGTTAGGGAATGCTAAAAGCCAGAGTGTTGCCGATGGTACAGGCTTAGACCGTTACAGCGCCATGTTCAACATCAACATGCGCCCGGTTAAATGGTTACTTTTCTCAGCCATGATTAACGGGAACAGGTTAAACCGCGACCGGAACAGAACACTTAGGGACCGGTTTGCACAGATTAATTACTTCCCCGATCTGAGCGCCCCACCTGCGCCCAATAAAGATTATTATGGTACTTATTTAAATGAATACCGCAAAGGTTTTGATGATAATAAAACCAACCTGATCCAGGGCTACGCCAAATTGGTGGCTACACTGGGCAAGGTTAAATTATCATCGGCTTTTAATGTAGATTATAATGAAGGTTACCGGGATATATTTTACGCCAGAACCTTGTTGCAGGGCAATAGCTATGCCTCAAACTATTATGGTTTTAACCAACGGTTAATGATGGATAATAAAGCAGCTTACGATTTCAAGCTGAATACCGCACATGATTTTCATGTGGAGTTAGGCCAATCGATGATGTGGGATATTTATAAGTATAACTATGCTTATGCGTATAAAGGCGCCAATGATTATATCAAAATTAATTTATTGGATTCTGATCCAAAATTACCAAATGGGGCTGATAATCCTAACTACCTGGTACCAAGAGCATTTCCAAGAGAACTTACTTATCGCTTTTTAGATAAAACGGAAGATAACCTGTTGTCCTTTTATGGTAAAGTAAACTACTCGTATAATGATAAGTATTTCTTATCCGGAACATTACGCTTAGATGGGTCATCTAATGCACAGCCAACCAAACGCTGGTTTTATTCTCCGGTAATTTCAGGTGCATGGAATGTTAAAAACGAATTATTAAAAGATACCAGATTAGTTGATGATTTAGTTTTAAGGGCAAGTGTTGGTCGTTTAGGCAGAACATTTACCTACGATAATTACGCTCAGGGGCCACAGTATACTGCATCAGTTGGTTATACGGGCAATTTAACCGTGCCAGGATACAATGCCTTCGGAGTGTTAACCAGACCCTATTCGTTTGGCTGGGTGGGTTATGGCGTACCATGGGCTTATTCAGATCAGTTAAATATCGGAGCTGATGTAGCTATGTTAAAAAATCGCCTGCATGCTTCGGTCGATTTTTACACTAAAGCTGATAAAAACCAGTTGATCGGCATTCCATCGTACGCAGAATATGGTTACAAACAATCAATAGAAAGCGGAATGGATGTGAGCAATACCGGTGTCGATTTATCCATCCACGCATTGGTAATGGCTAAAAATAAATTCTCATGGAATTCTTCATTGAATTTTAACCACAATAGCAACACCTTAAAAGCATTGCCAAGAGGCTTAAATGAAATTATAATCGGAAACAGGTTATTAAGAGTGGGCGAGCCGGTAGATCAATATTGGTTATTGGAAAATGAGGGCATCTATACTGCTACGGCACAAGTTCCTGTAGTAAATGGTCAGCCTTTAAAGTATAACGGACAGGCATTAAAAGCCGGCGATCCGAGATGGAAAGATCAAAATGGTGATAATGTAATCGACGAAAAAGACAAAGTACTGAAAGGGCACTCATTGCCAACACTCTCTGGTGGTTTTGATAACGCTTTTACCTATGGCAACTGGAGTTTGAGCACCAATTTATATTTCAATCTGGGTAGGAAGCTGATTAACCAGGAAATGGCCAGCCGCTTCGATTTTGTTAACCGCGAAGGTAATACCGATGTAAGCTCGGTGAAAGAAATTACTTTTTGGGAGAAACGTGGCGACTATAGCAAATATCCGTTATACAATCCATGGAGCACCGTTATTCCTTACCGTGTAGATCAGGATCTTTTCTTAGAAAACGCCTCGTTCTTGAAATTAAGATCGGTGTCAGTAGGTTACGAACTCGGCAACCTGTTGAAAAAGAGAAATATAAAGATTAATAAATTCTTCGTTTACGGCGCGGTAAGTAATGTGTTTGTCATTACGCCGTACACCGGGCAAGATCCGGAGCTGGTAAGCTATGATGGCGTAGATACCGGCTATGGACAACCGATACCAAGAACATACACTTTAGGCGTAAAAATGGAATTATAATATGGAAATAGCTACTAAAAATACATCAATAACGATGAAAAATATATTATATGCATTTCTGTTTGCTGTAGCGGCTTTAACCAGCTGCAATAAGGCATTGGAAACCGACTCGAGCAGGGTAGTTGGCGAAAAAAATATGTGGAATACGGTAGAGGATGCCCGTGCCGGAATTCTGGGAGTTTATGCCTTAACCAGAGCTGCACTTTCTGATAACAACAGCCACTGGATTTATGGTGACGTAAGACCAGGCGAGTTTACAAGTCCGAAAAGACAGGATTTAAAAGCGGTTATCAGCAACAACTTAAATGCATCTTATCCTGTGGTAGAGTCGCTTTCTGATTGGACCAGGTTTTATGCCATTATTAATGGCGCTAATGTTTTTCTGGAAAATATTGCACACGTTAAAGCAACCGATAAACGCTACTCGGATAACAACATGACGGTAGATATTGCCCAAGCCAGGTTTTTAAGGGCTTTTGCTTATTTCTACATGGTACGTATCTGGGGCGATGTTCCTTTTATTATCTCTTCAAATGAAGGTGTTTTCGAAAATAAAGCCAGAGAAAAACAAGCTAAGGTTTTAGCCTGGGTAGAATCGGAAATGTTAAGGGCTGCGGCCGATCTGCCATTTATTTATAGTGGAAACGATATTCAGCAGCCGGGCGATTATTATAACGAAAACGGAGGAAGATGGGGCGGCGCCTTAGCAACTAAGGTTACTGCTTATGCAGTGCTTTCGCACGTTGCAGCGTGGAATGCAGATTATGCCAGTGTTGCCAAGTACACCAAATTTGTTGAAGATAATTATAGCAGAAGCGGGGGTGGGTTTACTTCAACTACCGATTTAAGCAACTCAAATGGGTTTTTCTACAATAAAAATACCCGACAAATGTTTGGCTTTAATTCAGATTATGGGCATATCGATGGTTCATCAACCGGGCATATTGAGGAACTAACCTTGGCCGAACCCATTATTACCAAGTCGGTTCCTGATATCTACCTGCCAAAAGATTCGATCTTAAAATATTTCAATCTGGCGAAAGATGAAAGATTCTCAATCGATACGTTGGGCCAATCGAAATTTGATAGGTATTTCATCAATTTAAATGGTAAATACCCAATTTTCAGTAAAATCAAGGTTATTCAAGGTGGTGGTACCGATCCAAACTTCAGGTATTTTACTAGTGCATTAATCTTTACCCGTTTAGAAGATATTGTACTGTTAAGGGCCGAAGCACTATCTGTTTTAGGCGATCAACAAGGGGCAACAGATGAGTTAAAGCAGGTAATGAGCAGGCGTTTACCTCAAGATACTGAAATTAAATTCGATTTCAGCAAAGATGATATCATCAAAATCATATTTGAAGAAAGACACCGCGAACTATTGGGAGAAGGGCATAGGTGGTACGACTTAATCAGATACAATAAAATTAAGCAGAACGATGCCAAGTTTATGAACCTGATCAATTCCGGAGGGATCTACTGGCCAATATCGCGCAGGCTAATCTCTCAAAACAGTTTATTAACTCAGAATCCTTACTGGCGCTAAATAATATTGATATGAAAAATTTTATAAAATATATTGGTGTGCTAACAATACTCTTGTTATTCACCGTCATTTATTCGGCTTGTAAAAAGAATGGGGGCTACTATGATGTAGAAGATACCGCAGCACCATTTAATGGAAACATATATGAATATCTAAAAAGTAAACCAGGGGTATACGACTCGTTAATTGTGGCGGTTGATCGGATGGGCTTGAAGAAAACCCTTACCGATAGCAACGTAACGCTTTTTGCAGTTACCAATCCTAGTTTTCAGTTGGCCTTAAGGAACTTAAATACCTTAAGAAAGCAATCTGATAAAGACCCGTTGTTTTTATCGAACATTGATGGAATACAGTTGGACACCATGGTTTCTTACTACATCATCAGGGGAATAAAACCATCTGATTCTCTAAAATTGCAGGATGGACTTAATTTAACCAGTGTTAAAGTAGCCTATCCCATGCATGCCAAATCGGTGCGGGGCTCTGCCTCGGGCGAGGTGGGGGCCGGTCCGGAAGTGATTCAGTTTAGCAACACCAAAAAGAGCAAATTTATCAGAAATTGGTCTACAAGTACAACTGCTTCAAATAACATCAAAACCAAAAATGGTATTGTGCATGTAATCAGTCCGGATCATATTTTCGGTTTCGATGGCTTTGTTACCCGTTTAACTTTTATTCCACCTCCGCCAAACTTAATGGTTACTGTGGGTGGTACTTTCTCTGCCAACCGTGAAAACGGCGGTGGACCAACCAGTGGAGAAAACTCTAAAAAAGTTATTGATGGAGACGACCATACCAAATTTTTATGCGATTTGCAAGGCTTTTTAACCATGCAATTCAAACTGAAAACCCCTGAGGTATCTTCTGTTTACACCTTAACCTCGGCAAATGATGCTGTAGAAAGAGATCCAAAAGCCTGGACTTACGAAGGCTCGCAGGATGGTGTTAACTGGACCGAGTTGCACCGGGTGACCAATTTCTTTTTTGAAGAAAGGTATCAGCAAAAAGTTTTTAGATGTACCAACACCACAGCGTACCTCTATTACCGCGTAAATATTACCGAGCTCAGAAGCGGTGGTACTTTCCAGCTTGCAGAATGGACTATAAACAAATCGAAATAAGGTGATGGGACATAGAAAAAATAAAATAACGAAACTTATGAAGTCAATCGTAAAAATAGAAATGGTTGTGGTTTTGTTTGCATTGATTGCTTTAAGCGGATGCAAAAAACTGTACGACCTGCCAGAAGAAAAAGATTACCTGAGTAATAATGTAAACTTTAGCAATAAAGTACTTGAACCGATTATTGGCAGAAACAATCTAATGGGAGGTTTTAATGGCGATAATTCTACGCAACCTATCACCTTCGAAATTGTGAATGCACGTTTTGGAGATGGTAAACCGGTTACCGATATTTTTCAGAAAGTACCTACTTACGTGTTTACTGCTCCATATACTGGCTTAGAAAAAAGCCTTGCAGAAATTGAGGCTAAAAGAAAGATAGAGGTGCACTCTTTGTTTGAGGTACGTTCATCGGGAGAGTTTATACTTTGGGGCTCATCTACCAATCAATTAATTAAACCAAGGCCGGCTGACAGTACAAATTTCTCTCAGGATACCCGTTTTTTTGATGTAAAAATAAAAAATACCGGTGGAGAACGTTTGATCCGAGACCTGCAGATCAGACCTTTCAGGGAAAGACCGTATGAACCTTCTAACGATTTTAATGCTTACACCGGTTTGCCTGCTCCTGATCCTAAATTTCCTTTAGATAAAAATCTAAGAGATTACATCCGTCCATACTTAAACAATGTTATTGGTGCAGAATCAAATAAAAATTTGGTTAGTAACAACGATCAAAAAGATGTAGTAGTGTATATCCGCCCATTTACAGGTGGTAATGGCCACTCGCTCCGCATTAAAGTATTAAATAAAGATTCTCAAGAGATTAATCCTGCTGCCTTTAACGAAACCGTTTGGGACAAAATGATACATGGTTTTAACATGCAGAAAACGGATAAATACGTTCAGTATGATGTAGCCTATCCGATTCCATTGGTAGAAATCCCAACGTTTTACGCACCAGGAGGTTCGAGAGCAAAAGCGCAGTTGAGTTACTCGAGAGGCGCCTTTGGTGGGGGGCGTATCATTGCCAATTTCGGGGTCGATTTTGCCATTTATCAGGCCGGCGATTGGGAAATTGTATTCCACTTCAAAACAGAGAATCCAAAGTTTATCAGCGAATAAGCAATATTTAAAGCTAATATTATGAAAAGAAATATACTTTTTTATACATTACTTGTAGTGTGTATAATGATTGGCACCAGTGCTTTTTCGCAAGAGAAATTTAACCTTGTGAATGGTACCGTTGTTGATAAAGAAACAAAACAGGGCGTTCCGGGTGTATCTATTATTTTAGAAAGCACCAATAAAGGTTTAACCCAAACCAACGGTAGCGGGAAATTTTCGGTTAACGTACCCGAGGGTTCTACTTTAATATTCAAGTTTATTGGTTACAACACACAGCGTGTAAAAATTACCAATCAGAATAATATCACTGTAACCATTTCTGAAGACCGAAAAGAGCTGGATCAGATTGTTATTGTAGCTTACCAGAAAAGGTCTAAACAAACCACTACCGGGTCTTCGGTTTTAATTCAGGCTAAAGAGGTTCAGGATATACCGGTTTCTAATGTAGAGCAACTTTTACAAGGTAAAGTGCCGGGATTAAACATTCAGAACAATACCGGTGCACCAGGTTTTAGGGGTTCGGTACAGGTTCGCGGATTGTCAAGTTTAAGTATCTCGGGCAGCGGTAACGAATCATTTTTACAGCCAACATCACCGCTATATATTATCGATGGTGTTCCGTTAGATGCCGATAAAGCTGCAGAGTTTGGTTTTCAGAGTCAGGGGCCGGGTGTGAGTCCGCTATCGTTAATTCCTCAGGAAGATATCGAAGACATCCAGATTTTAAAAGATGCACAGGCAACTTCCATGTATGGTTCGAGAGGGGCATACGGGGTAATTATCATCACCACCAAAAGAGGTAACTCTAAAGTTCCAAGAATTAGATATGTATCCAATTTTTTTGTTAAAACCCCGCCAAAACTTCGCGAAACTTTGGGTGGTAATTCGGAAAGATCATTAAAAATCCAGCAGATTATTTTAAATGCTTCAAATGTTGATGATATCAGGAGGATTTCTAATACTTCGTTCCTTGCCGATAGTTTAAATGCATACTGGAACAACTCTACAGATTGGCAGGATGTATTTTTCCAGAATACTTACAACCAGAGCCATAACCTGGCTTTAGATGGTGGAGACCCTAGATTTAACTACAAGGCCAACCTGGGTTATTATACCGAAAAAGGGGTGATCAAGAATACGGGCTATAACCGTTACAACCTCAATATGAATATGGAATTTAAGCCAAACGATAAATTTAGATTTTTTGGTTTTATTAATGGCTCCGTAGGAAAGCAGAATAAAGGAAATGGCGTAGGGCTTTTACAATCGGGTGTAGCATCAAATGGTCAGGTATCTACCTTATTGCCGCCACCATCTTTCTATCAGGCATCGGGAGGGGTTTTATCGGCATTGCAAACATTGAACGATAATAACTCCCGAAACTTAAGAACAAACGTAGAGGCACGTTACGAGTTTATTCCTGGTTTGGCAGTATCTTCTACTTTAAGTTACGATTATACTTCCGATACCGAATCTACCTTTACGCCCGCAGCGGCAAACGGCCAGTTTGCTAAAGTATACGATTATGTAGGAAGAAATTTCCAGTTATATAATAGAAATGGTATTACTTATGCCAAAAGTTTTGGAGAAAAACATAATTTTTTTGTTAACACTTTTAATGAAATTTATAAACAAGGTGCCCAGGCCGGCATTACACGCCAGGAAAGAACACCTAACGATCAGTTACAGGGGCCATTGGGGTACGATGCTTACTACTCACGTGGTGGAGGTGTATTGTCTAATTATAAAAACGCTACCATTGCATCGTTCGCAGGTTCGGTATCGTACGATTATGATAAAAAATACGTAGCAGAGTTTTCTTATCGTTTAGATGGTACTTCATCCAGCGGACTGGAAAATCCATATTCTAAAAACCCTTCAATTGGTTTAAGATGGAACTTTAACAAAGAGAACTGGCTGGCCGATATGAAATGGTTATCGTATGGTAGCTTGAGGTTAACCTGGGGACAAAATATTGTGCCAACGGGTAATCTCCAAAGTATTTATGGTATTTATAACCTGAACAATAATTTTAACAACAACCCAACCATCGGAATCGATTATGATATTATTCCAAATCCTAACTTAAAACCAACCACAACAAGTCAGTACAATTTAGGTTTCGATCTGGGGTTATTTAACGATAAAATCTCAGTAAACTTCGATACTTATTTTAAAAAGGTTGATAACTTGTTGTTTGATAGGCTATTATCGAATACTACCGGATTTAATAAATTGGCGAGTAACGATTTAGGTATTGCCAATTATGGGTCAGAGATCATGATTACCGTGAGGCCGGTAGCAAGCAAAGATTTTGATGTTTCGGTTTCAGTAAATGGTGCGCTTAACCGCGATGTACTGTTAAAACTTCCGGCAGAGTATAACGGGCAGTTCATTAAATTTGATGGTTCTGGTTACTTGCAGCACAACGTTTACCGCGTAGGTAGAAACACACTGTCTAACTACCTAAGGATAAACCAGGGTGTTTATCGAACAGATGCCGATGTGCCAACCGATCCTGTAACGGGTAAGAGATATCAATCTAACGGGCAGTTTTTCTTAGGAGGTGATCCGATTATGAAAGATGTAAACGGAGATTATATTTTAGATGGCCGTGACTACGAAGTTACCGGTAATTCGCAACCATTAATGACGGGTGGTCTATCTACCAACATCAGGTATAAAAAGTGGGGCTTAAATGTTTATGCAACTTACACTGCCGACAGAACCATTTTAAATAATGCCCTGGCCGATAGGATAGCCATTATGCGCGATCCCTATTCACTAAAATCGGTGGTACCATTAAACGACCTTAATATCTGGACCAAACCTGGTGATATTGCAAAATACCCTTATCCGTATGATTACAAAAGATTTGATCAGATTCAGCCTTTAAGAGCCGATCAAACACTTTGGCAAGAAAGCGGAACGTATTTAAAAATAAGCAATGTAACCCTTTCTTACATGTTCGATAAAAAGTTTATCGCACGTTTCGGAATGAGCAGTTTAAGAATTTACGCCTCTACAGATAACCTGATTACTTTTTCTAAGTATACCGGGCCAAACCCTGAAAACGTAACCACATTGGGGCGTGATATTTCTACAGGATATCCTGTTCCGCGTACTTATAACCTAGGCGTCCAGTTAGAACTTAATACAGGCAATTAATAGATATTATTATGAAAAAGTTTATCATTTATTCTTTGATTTTAGCAGCATCGTTTTCATTGCCTGCTTGTAAAAAGTTTCTGGATATACAACCTTTAGATAAGTTGTCAGGAAATAACTTCTTTCAATCTAAAGAAGATGTAGAAGCAAATATTTACGATTTATCGCGTATTGTTTTCGGTAAGTTTAACGAAACACATTTTATAGGCGCAACAGGCGAGTACCGCTCTGGCGAAGTATTATACGAAAGCCAGTCTGATTTAGCCCCGGCCCGTGAGTTTGTTGAGATTTTGGGTAAAAACAACCTGTTAGGCTTATTGTCAGGCAATCGTCCCTGGGATTTTTACAATTTCAATAGAATTACCGACTGGACCGATTATTACCGTGCCATACAAGGTGCCAACATTTTAATGGCGAAGCTGGATGAAGGTGTACCCGGACTTACCGATGTGCAGAAAAACCAGTATAAAGCCGAAGCTGCATTTATCCGTGCGTTAAGCTATTTTGTTATGGTAAGGTTATATGGCGATGTAGTGTATTATACAGACGCATTCCATTCAACACCTTTGCCACGCGAAAATTTTGTTTCCGTATTAAACAAATGTATAGCTGATCTTAAAACCCATAAAAATCAGATTCCATGGACTTATACCGATCCATCTTTAAAAGGAGTGAGGGCCAGCCGCGGAAGCATTATTGCCTTAATTATGGAAATGAACATGTGGAATGCCGGTTTTGATGCAAACAATTCGAAGAAATACTATCAGGAAACTGCCGATTTAGGACGCGAAATGATTGCCAGCGGCGCATACAGGTTATTGCCAATTACCGAATGGGCTACCGTAATTAAAGGAAGATCGGACGAAAGCTTGTTCGAATTTTACCGCAGTATAAACTATGGCGATCAAAATACCAATACAGCACCAGTGGCCGATATGTTTTTGCATTACCCATACAAAAGACCAGAATATACCCACCGTGTAAGTTTTGCTTATTTCAGGGGAGAGTACATGCAGAAAATTTTTCAGGATGGTAGCGATAAGCGGATTACCAGCTGGTTTAACGAAGATATTTTTGCCGATAACGGAAAATTTATGATGTTAAAATTTGCACAGAATTCTTTCTCTACAGGCGAGGAAGATGCCAACCCTGATAACACGTTTATGATTTTTAGGTATGGCGGTGAAATTTTACTGGCAGCCGAAGCACTTGCCGATTTAGGAGAAGATACCGAAGCCATTAAGCTGGTAAATATGGTAAGAGACAGGGCGCAGGCATCAAAGTATGCTGGTGGCGGAGGCTCAACCCTAAAAGACTTTATTTTTTACGAAAGATCTAGAGAGTTAATAGGCGAAGGGCACCATTATTTCGATTTGGTGCGCACCAAGAGGATTTTAAGCAGCCAATGGTCGTACAACGTACTTACCTCAGATAAATTTATCCGTGGTGCATGGACCTGGCCAATAAGCGGAAATGCCTTAAATAACAATCCGTTTATGCGGTTAAACGATTATTGGGTGAATGGTGGTAATTAATTTAAATAGAAATTATACAAGATATGAAAAAGCTAATTATTGCATGTGCAGCACTTTTACTTGTTTTAAATGCCTGTAAGCGTGATGAGTATTATATAGATGGAGGTAAGGCGAAAGCAGAGTTTGATGGAAATATGATGCAGTACCTGCAGGCCAAAAAAATTCCTTTTGATACCGTTGCCCAAATTGTAAAACTGGCCGGTATGGAGCAGCAGTTCAGTTCGGAGAATTTCACCTTTTTTGCTTTTGATGATGACGTAGTACGGAAAACAATCGGTAATATTCACACCAACGAAACAGATAGAAATCCAAAGTTCGAATCCTTAAATCAATTGCTTTATGAATCGGGAAGAGATACGGTAAAAACCCTCGATCAGATCAGTCCGGCCATTTGGCGGAAATACCTGCAACGTTATATGTTTAAAGGTGTAAACATGTTAAAAGATTATCCGCAGATCGATCTTAACCTGAGAAGTATTTATCCCGGCGCCATTCACTACGATTATAATAACGATGTAGCCAATATTGGGGTAGTTTTTTACGATGCCAACGGAATTAAATATATCGGTTACAGGCAGCTTGTACTTTCTTATATCCCCGATGTATCAAAACCGAACGATAATTGGTATCCAAATTATGTCGCATCATCGGATATTAAACCAACCAACGGAATGGTGCACACATTACGATACCAGGGTTCATACCTGGGATTTAATTTATATGAGTTTTTTAATGATGTATATAATACTGGTTTAACGCCAAGTAATAAATAATTAGCCTGTTATAATTTTAAAAGAATAGAATCATGAAAAAAATAAAATACATGCTAATCGTTTTTTTTCTATGCTCCTTAGTTATACAGGGATGTAAGAAAGAAGAAGAATTGGGCGAAGATCCATATGCGGATGGTAAGGCACCACTGGACATAACCATTAGCCAAACTTTATTACCTGTTCCATCAGAAGGGATTGTGGGTACTACCGTAACCGTGCAAGCCAAAGGTTTAATGCCCTTTAAAGATAAGTTAACCTTTATGTTTAACGGCGAAAAAGCAGAAGTGCTTAGCGTTACCGAATCTACTATTGTAGTTAAGGTGCCCGAAGCCGGGAGTACAGGGATCACCTCAATCGCTATAGGCGATCAGCTGATTTTGGGTCCACAGTTTACTGTGTCAGGGCTGATCAAAAACGATATCACTTTTAAGGCAACAGCCGGAACAAATGGCTACGTAAGCCAGTTTTACGAAATGGCTGATGGAAGGGCACTTGTATTGGGTGGTTTTAGCAACTATGATAATAAAGGGTTAATCACACCGATTAATAGAATTGCCAGAACTTCTTTAGATGGCGATTACGACCGTACTTTTAGAACAGGTAGAGGAGCCAATGGCTCGCTATCGAGAGTAATTGAAATTGGCGGGCGTTTTATCATCGCCGGTGGATTTAGCGGCTACAACCAGCGTACAGAAAATATCAGTAATATAACCAGTTTATATCCTAATGGGGCTATCGATACCATTAAAATCCAAACCAAACGTAAACCAACCGTAACTGATACCGTTACCCAAAAATGGTTTCCTAAATTTAATGGTGGTACCAACGACTATATTAACCGCATTTACCCACACCAGGGCAAAATATTAGCGACTGGTAATTTTAGATATTACGTAAAAAGAACTTACGATAAAGACAATTACGATTTTACCAGAGATACCGTAATTCTGGATAGTACCGAAATCCGCCAGATTTTAAGGTTCAATTTAGATGGTTCTTTAGATAAAACCTATCGTTTTAATACTGCAACCAATAAAGGTAATGTAAGTGCAAATGGCCCTATCGATACCTATATGCATACCGATGCAGCCAACCTCGAAAAATTAATGGTATTTGGAAACTTTAGCACCTTCGATGATCAGCCTGCTGTACGTATTTTAAGGTTAAACGCCAATGGTACTAAAGATCCAAGCTTTAACCCGGGCAGTGGTGTAGACAATGGAATAACATCACTTACCTACAATGCCATTACCAGAAAATACCTGATTACAGGAGCATTTACAAAATACAACGGTAAACCTGTATACGGGATGGCACTAATTAATGAAGATGGCAGCCTGGATGAGTCTTTTACCGCTAAATTCTTTGAAGGCGGTTACCCTTATTTTGCACGCCAGATTTCGAACGGGTTAATTGTAGTAAGCGGTGGTTTTAAAAAGTACAACAACGTAACCAGAAACGGTTTTATGGTGCTAACACCCACAGGGCTACTTGCTCCCGGCTATAATGCAACCGGACCATTTTCGGGCGGCCTTTCTGATGTGATTGAAACAAAATCTGCAGACGGTAAAAAAGCACTGTTATTAATCGGAGGTTTCAACCGCTTTGATAACCAACCTTTCTATAACATCGTTAGGGTAACTATCGAATAATAACCAGAAGCCAATTAAATATAAATCAAGATGAGCATGACGAAAAAATATAAATTACTGTTGGGTTTAATAGCCATCGTAATTACAACAGCCATATTTTCCTGCAATAAAGATTTCGATAGAAAACTTACAGATAAAGATGGTACCGACACTACAAAAGTAAGATACGGAAGCCGTAAGATTTTATACTTGGTTGTTGATGGTGCAAGAGGGCAATCGGTAGCAACAGCCAATATTCCAAATATTACGGCACTTTTACCACATTCAGTTTACAGTTGGGTAAGCTTAAATGAGCCAGAAGCTACACAGAATGCCAGTAACTGGGCAAGCATGTTAACCGGTGTAAAAAAGGCGAAACACCTGGTAAATGATGATAACCTGACCAATAACAACCTGCAGAATTACCCTGTAATATTTAAAAGGATTAAAGAGAGCAGGCCACAAACCAAAATTGTGGCACATACCTCATCTACAGTTTTTAAAACGCTAACAACCAGTGCAGATATTAGTACATTGGTAAGCAGCGATGATCAGGTTAAAGCTGCGGTAATTAACGATTTAAATACCGATACCGCCTCAGTAATTTTAGGCCATTTTACCGATGTAGATAAAGCCGGTACGCAATATGGTTACGATAATTCATTCCCGAACTATAAATCTGCAATAGAAAAATTTGATACCGGTGTTGGCGAGATTATGGCTGCATTAAAAAAACGGCCAAATTATATTAACGAAGATTGGTTGGTTATTATCGCTTCGAGTGATGGTGGTGCATTTACCCTTCCACCCAATACAGACGATCAAACGATTTTTAGTAAACCGGCAAACAATGCTTTTATCATTTACTATAGCGCTAGTTATAATAAACGGATTCTGGTAAAGCCTTTTACAGGTAACAGATATCTGGGCAAAACCGTAAAAATGACGGGTACCGAAATTAGGGCTGAAGTGGCTAGCGAAGATGCAGGTGTTTACAATATAGACGATACCACCAAAATGACCATCGAGCTTAAAGTTAAAAAGAATAAAGAGCAGATCTCATACCCGAGTATTTTAGGTAAAAGGAATGAGTGGTCTAGCGGCCACCCAAGTGTGGGCTGGGTTATTTATTTAGAAGACCGTTATTGGTATTTCGAATGGAGAGGCACAAAAGATGGCGATTACCGTCAATGCAGAGGTGCCGATATTGTTCAGGGCAGATGGGAAAATCTTTCGGTTAAATTAGAGCAGCGTGGCAACCAAAGGTTTATCCGCACATATACCAACGGAAAATTTAACAACGAGTTAGAAATCACCGGGTCTGGTTCTTTAGCCAATTTAAATGCACTGAAACTTGGTTATTTAAACGGCCAGGGGCATGGAGAGCCTGATTATTACGTAACAGATATCCGTTTCTTTAAGCTAGCTGTACCAGATGGTGTAATTGAACAATATTCTTGCGAAACATCCATCGATCAGAGCCATCCTTCTTACAATTTCTTAGTAGGTTACTGGCCCGCTACCGATGGCAATGGCGATAGGATGATCGATCTTTCTTCACAGGCCCGCGATTTTAAATTGCAAGGACCATACGTTTGGGAAAATTTTAACGATTTAATCTGTCCACCTTCTACCAGCTCCCTGGCACTCCTGGTTCCGCAAACAACTGATATACCGGCACAAATGGTTAACTGGTTAAAAATTGCCAATAACCAGCAATGGGCGCTTGATGGCAGGGTTTGGTTAGACCAATAAACAAGAATATTGATAATTTAAATATCGAAAATGAAAAAAATTATATACACAGTATTAATGGGCTTAACAATCATGATTGTTGCCTATTCTTGTAAAGAATCTCAAATAGACGATTTGGATCTACCGCCTGCGGCAAGCAGAAGTATTACTGGCGAAGGAATTGTTGTGGGCAATGTATCAATAGATAATCAGTTTGTTAAAGTGCCGTTCAAAATTTCGCTCTCGGGAGCAGCTGAAGAAGCTTTTCAGGTTGGATTAACCTTAAATAACGATACGGTAACACAATTAATTAATAATGGTGGTTTAACCAATGCTGTACTCATGCCCTCAGCTGCTGTAGAATATCCAAACGTAATTAATGTATCGTACGGAACAGATAATGCCGAAGGAATAGCCATCGTTCGCCGGTCAGTATTGGAGCGTTATTTTGGTAAAAAAGTGGTTTTTGCCTTAAAACTTTCAGCGCCGGGTAAAGGCAATAAAATTGCCAATGGCAAATCAAACATCCTGGTCATCATCAATACCGAAGAATTGTTAAAATCTACCGATATCCATTTTTTAAGTTTTCAGGGTGGAGGAATCTATACCGTAACTCAGGGCCCCAATTATCAGGTAGGGCCTGCAGGTGTTATTATCCCCCTCGTTATCAGTCTGGATAATGCACCTTCAACAGCGTTTAATGTGAAAATTAGGGATAATGTAGATACTATTGCCACCCTGGTATCAAGCGGGGTATTGCCCGCAAATGCGATTCACCTGGCCGCTAAAGATTTTACCATCGATACCTTAGTGAGATTTAATACAGGCGCAACAAATGCTGTTGTGAGATTATCTATTCCATGGCCTGTGTTCGATGCTAATATTGTGGCCAATAAGAAATTCGCCTTTGCCTTAAGCTTGAGCGATAATACCAATCATGTTATCCATCCTACAAAAGGAAAAGTAATTGTGGTGGTTGATCCAAGTGTAAACCTGGATAACAATTCGCCGATTATTGGAAATGGTACAGGTTTGATTGCCAAATATTACACCAATACACAATTGGCGCCAGACGACGGCCGTGAGCCTTTTGCCACGCGGGTAGATGGCACAATCGAATTCTCGGGCGATGGTTGGCCAGATAATGTAAAAAATGCTGCTGGTACTTCTTTGAGCAGAGATAACTTCGCTACCAAATGGGTTGGTGAATTTTTGGCACCAGTAAGGGGCGACTATATTTTCTATCAAACGCGTTGGGATGATGGATCAAGACTATTTATTAATGGAAAAGCCATTATCGACGATTATACCACACAGTGGGATAAACCAGAGCGAAAAGCAACCATTCGTTTAGAACGTGGTATCAGATATAAAATTGAAGCACATCACCGCGAAAATGTTGGCGGACAACAGGCATATCTCGAATATGAAGTTCCATCAGCAGGTATAACAGGTAAACGTGCAGTACCAAGAACACAATTATTTCCAACTCCTTAAACTTGAATAGATATGAAAAGTAACATGAAAAGATTATTGGGTATATGTTCACTTTTACTACTCATTGTGGTGTTAACAGTGAAATGTAAAAAAGACAAAGTCGAAGAGATTGTTCCAGAAGTAGAAGAGCCAAAGCCTACGGCTGGTTTTACCTTTGTAAAACCCGATACATTGAAATTTTTAGAGTACCAGTTTACCGGAAGCGCTACAAATTATAGAAATTTATTATGGCAGTTTGGCGATGACAGTACCTCTGTTGAGGTAAACCCAAAACATACTTACCGTTTCCCTGGGAAATATAAG
Organism: Pedobacter sp. R-06; assembly: GCF_049913135.1. NCBI lineage: Bacteria > Pseudomonadati > Bacteroidota > Sphingobacteriia > Sphingobacteriales > Sphingobacteriaceae > Pedobacter > Pedobacter sp. R-06. The sequence goes on from NZ_CP183977.1 coordinate 6,498,584, forward strand.
GTAACCTTAACTACAAGGAATGGTCAGGGTTATACTGCAGCAAAAGAAGTGGTGCTTAATGTGGTCGATCCGACCATAAATTACTCCATTTGTGGTGAAAATTACATAAAAACCATTGGCGGTAAATATTCAGTTAACCTTGAAGCTGGTGCGGGTGCCGATTCTGGTGAAGGCTCCAAAAAATTGGTCGATCAGGATATTAATACGAAATTTCTACAAGCGGGTTTCGATGGTACGCAAAAATGTACCTTTGAGCTAAATACACCACAGGTAGTGGGCGCGTATACATTAACCTCGGGTAATGATGCACCAGATCGCGATCCAAGATTTTGGATTTTGCAGGGCTCGTTAGATGGAATCCAATATACCGATTTGCATACGGTAACCGTTTGTCCTTGGGAGAATAATGATAGCAGCAGAAAACAGACTAAACTTTTCCACTTCGATAACTACATTGCATACAAATTTTACCGCCTTTACATTAAATCTAACAGAGGAAGCCGTGTGTTTCAATTGGCCGAGTGGACAATCAACAAAAAACAGCCTTAGTTTAATAGAGGTTTATGCACAATTTGAAAAATACATGGAGCTTAAAAACTTCATGTATTTTTTTGAGGATTGATTTTAAATGTCATTTAGACAATTAAAAATCAACTTCCCTTGCAAAAAGTAAATTATATTTTATACATTAGTAAAACGTTTAACTAGCGTTAAATCTAACCATAATATAAATTCAGATTTCAATACACACACAAATTATGAACAAAACCAACACTTTAAAGTTTTTAGGCATACTGGGCTGCATGTTTGCAGGCGGCTTGCTAAAAGCACAAGAGCGAAAGGCGCCAGCTTATCCCTTAATTACGCACAATACCTATTTTAGTATTTGGTCTAACACGGATAAGCTAAACGAATCTGCTACTCAACATTGGACGGGTGCCGATCACTCTCTTTTAGGAATGATTAATGTTGATGGTGGTATTTATCGTTTTTTAGGTAAAGAAACCACTACTTACAAAACGGTTGTACCTGCTTCAGATGAAAAAGCTTACGAAGTAAAATATACAGAAACCGAACCTCAGGGCGATTGGAAGGCCGCAAATTACATGGCCAGCAACTGGCAAACAGGTAATGCACCAATAGGAGATGATGCCAAAAATGTGAAAACATTGTGGAAATCGCACGATATCTGGGTAAGAAGAACCTTTAACGTAGCTAACCCGGCATCAATAAACGAACTGTTTTTAAAGATAAACCACGATGATAATATTGAGGTTTACCTAAACGGAAAGAAGATCTATACCAAAGAAGGCTGGACCAATAATTTCCAATATATTGCCTTAAGCAATAGCGATAAAAATGCTTTAAAAGCCGGATCGAATGTAATTGCCATCCATTTAATCAACACTGCTGGTGGCCGTTTCCTCGATTTTGGTTTAGTAGAAAAGTTAAAAGACAATGCCGAAAAAGTACAGCTAGCCAGGCAAAAAAGTGTTGATATGAATGCCACACAAACCATTTATAACTTTACCTGCGGCAAGATTGATTTAAAATTAACTTTTACCTCTCCTTTGTTAATGAACGATTTGGGTTTATTTGCACGTCCGGTTTCTTACGTTTCTTATCAGGTAAAAGCAAATGACGGTAAAACCCACCAGGTAAAAGTATACCTGAGTGCATCGTCAAACATTGCGGTTTACCGTCCTACGCAAGAAGTTACCGCAAGCAAATACAGCACGGCTAAATTATCCGTATTAAAAACGGGTACGGTAGAACAACCAGTTCTTCAAAAAGCAAGTGATGATATGCGGATTGATTGGGGCTACTTTTATGTGGCTGCGCCAAAAACAAGCAATGCCATCCAATTTGTAACAGCCGAAAAAGATGCTGCCGATGCTTTTAGAAAAGGCAATTCTGCTTCAACTGCTAAACAGGGCAAAATGCTCGCATTGAATACTGTTATCCCTTTTGGGCCAGTAGGTAAAGCTGCAGTAGAAAAATATGTTGAACTGGGTTATGATGAAATTTATTCCGTACAATATTTCAATAAAAATCTAAGGCCATGGTGGAACACCTCGGGTAAAGAAACCATCGAAGCACAGTTAACCGCTGCGGCTGATGAATATAAAAACGTGATTCAGAAATGTGAGGCTTTTAACAAAACTTTGTATGCCGATGCTTTAAAATCAGGCGGTAAAGAATATGCAGATTTATGTGTTTTAGGTTATCGCCAGAGCATTGCAGCACATACCTTGGTAAAGAGCCCGCAAGGTGAAATTTTATGGTTGTCTAAAGAAAACAACAGTGGTGGTTTTATCAATACCGTTGATGTAACTTACCCTTCGGCACCGTTGTACCTGATTTATAATCCTGAACTGTTACAGGGCATGTTGAACGGTATTTTCTATTTCAGCGAAAGTGGAAAATATCCCCACCCTTGGGCAGCTCACGATTTAGGAACTTACCCATTAGCAAACGGACAAACTTATGGGGAGCCAATGCCGGTTGAAGAATCGGGCAATATGATTATTTTAACTGCAGCAATTGCCAAAGCACAGGGAAATGCCGATTATGCCAAAGCGCATTGGAAAACCTTAACCACCTGGGTTGATTATTTAACCAAAGAGGGCTTAGATCCAAAAACACAGTTATGTACCGATGATTTTGCAGGTCACCTCGCCCGTAATGCCAACTTATCGGTAAAAGCGATTGTAGGTATAGCCTGTTATGCCCAGATGGCCCAAACATTAGGTTATGATGATGTGGCTAAAAAATATAGGGATATTGCTGAAAGTATGGTGCCAAAATGGATAGAAATGGCCGATGCCGGCGATCACTACGCCTTAACTTTTGATAATAAAAATACATGGAGCCAGAAGTATAACCTGGTTTGGGATAAGGTATTAAAATTAAACCTGTTCCCTCAAAAAATATACGAAACCGAAACCAAATATTACCTGACCAAGCAAAATAAATACGGCATTCCGTTGGATAGCAGAAAGGCCTATACTAAAAATGACTGGATTTTGTGGACCGCTACTTTTGCACCAACACAAAGCGAATTCGAGGCTTTGGTGCATCCGGTATACAAACACGCCATTGAAACAGAATCGAGAGTGCCCCTGAACGATTTTTACGATTCAAATACCGGTATCCGCGATAACTTTAAAGCCCGGAGTGTAGTGGGCGGTTTTTACATGAAAATGCTTGCCGATAAATTAGCAGGCAAATAAATATTAACCCTTAAAATTAACAATCAAAGGCGCTGCAGTTATTGCAGCGCCTTTGATTGTTTGATAAGAGCGCGATCGTCATGCTGAATTTATTTTACAAGTAGAATAGTGTTTTCAATTGCCTTGTAGCTACTACGTGGTCAGCATCTTTCCCGCTATAAAGACCCTGAAATGAATTCAGGGTGACGGCACGAATGGAAAAATGCATAAACTTAATGTAGGGTTGGCCATAGCAATCTATTCCTTAGTCTGTGTTCTCACAAACCGAATAAACAGCTTATGTATACAAGCAAAATAAGCTATTTGAGTAGCTATTAGAATTAGAAAATGACTGGGCTGTGGTTCTTGGAGGCCGTTAGTCCTGCTTTACGCTTTACTCCGTTGCACTTCGTGTTCGCTCCAATCAGGTTTAGGAACAATGGTTTCTGCACCCAGCAACCCCGAAAATGAAACACTGTCTTGGCCCAATAGCCCCGGTTGAAGCGTTACCCTGCAGCGACGAGGTACGAGGAAGCGAAGCGTATAAGCGCAAAACGGGAAGAAACTCATTGACCTGTACTAGCCTTGCGCTCCAAAAAAATAGCTTTATCCTATCGGTTGGTGTCTCCCCGACCGATCTACACAAGCAAAGAAAGCTATTTGAGTAGCTATTAGAATTAGAAAATGACTGGCCTGTGGTTCTTGGAGGCCGTTAGTCCTGCTTTACGCTTTACTCCGTTGCACTTCGTGTTCGCTCCAATCAGGTTTAGGAACAATGGTTGGTGCGCTATGTAACCTTAAAAATGAGATGCTGTTTTGGCCAAATAGCCCCGGTTGCAGCGTTACCCTGCAGCAACGAGGTACGAGGCAGCGAAGCGTATAAGCGTAAAACGGGAAGAAACTTATTGATTTGTACTAGCCTTGCGCTCCAAAGAAATTGGCTTTTAATTTAAGAAAAGGTAGACATGTCGTTTGTTGTAAGATTGCTTCCCCGAAAATCGGGGCAGGCTGTCGGCTGAATAGGCCTTGTCACATCCGATAGCTATTTATCTTTCAAAACTCAAACTCCAGCTGATTACTTTCTGGCCTTTCTGATTCAACATCATCATAAAACCGCGATAAGGTAATGCCCAAAAGCCTCACCTGTGTTATGCCGATAGCTGCCTCTTCCAAAAGTTTAATCGCTTCAGTATAAATTATTTCAGCTTTGTTTATCGGTGTAGCAAAAGAGCGGCTGCGCGTAATGAGTTTAAAATCGGCAAACTTGATTTTTAGGGTTACCGTTTTTCCGCTCAGTTGATATTTTTCCAAACGTTTGGCTACGGTTTCACTGATCTGTTTTAGGAGATCGTGCATCACCGAATCTTCATTGGTATCCTCCGAAAAGGTATCTTCTGCACCAACTGATTTGGTTTCGCGATACGACTGAACGGGGCGTTCATCAATGCCACGAACAATTTTATAATAAAACTTTCCCGATTTCCCGAATTGGGCAACAAGCTGGGCTTCAGTCAATTTTTTTAAATCTGCACCTGTATTCACCTGCATAGCCTTCATTTTTGCCGCTGTAACCTTACCCACGCCAAAAAACCTCTCAACGGGGAGTTTTTCCATAAAAGCTTCGATCTTTGATGGACCGATAAAGGTTAACCCATCCGGTTTGTTCATATCAGAAGCTACTTTAGCTACAAATTTATTGATCGATACTCCTGCCGAAGCCGTTAAGTTTAACTCATTTTTAATGGCATCTTTAATCGATTGTGCTATGTCAATAGCCGATCCAATCCCGAGCTTGTCTTCTGTTACATCAAGGTAAGCTTCATCCAATGAGAGGGGTTCTATAATATCGGTGTACCGACTAAAAATTTCCCTAAGCGCTTTCGAAACCGCAGTATATGCATCAAAACGTGGGTATACGAAAATGGCTGTTGGGCAAAGCTGGTAAGCTTTACTGCTCGGCATTGCCGATCGGATTCCATATTGTCGGGCTTCATAACTGGCTGTGGAAACCACGCCACGGCTGTCGGGCTTGCCACCAACCACTAAAGGCTTTCCCCGGTATTCAGGAAAATCACGCTGCTCTACAGATGCATAAAAAGCATCCATATCGATATGAATTATTTTTCTTAAAACCGTTGGAGTTGAATCAGACATGCAATGATCTAAATTTCGTGATTTTTATCAGGATTATTGATCTAGATTTTTTTTCTTTACAAAATATGGAGAGAGCAATTCGTTTTTATAAAAATGCAAAGCACGAATGGTATGCTGATATACCGGAATGGAGCGGAGATATAGCCGATTTGCAGATGGTAGAAGGTGCCGATGAATTATTAAGCTGGATAGCTGTTGCCGCGGATGAATGCAAATTACTGATGGCTGATGCACCTATTGAAGATGCCGAAATTTTAGATCTTGTTTATACCCGCGAAGAGAATTTGGGGGGTGGTGGCGATTATCTGTTAGAAAAATTTAGAGGAGAATTTAAGAACCATAAACTTTGGCTTTGCCATGTAACGGAGTTTGTTTTTAAGCAATTGCCCGAAAGGATTTATTTTAAGGAGATTAGTTAAGTGTAATCATTAAGAATATTATTCCTAAAGTTCGTCATTTCGAGCGGAGTGTAACGCAGTCGAGAAATCTGTTCTGGATCTCTCCATTTCGCTACGCGTCAGTCGAGATGACGATCGTTTCGGAGCGCCATGCAGCCTAAACCTTATGCCTTACATCTTTTATCTAATCCAACAATACCTCTACCTTATTCAGTAAAGAATCCATCTCAAACGGTTTTTCCATAAAATCATTTGCACCTGCATCCAGCGCAGATTGTCTGATGTCTCTACTAGCCGAGATCATTAAAATAGGGATCTCCTTAAATTCAGGATCATTTTTTAGTTGTTTACAGATATCTCTTCCATCATGACCGCTCATCCAAATGTCAAGCAGAATCAAATCTGGCCTATTTTTTACCGCATCTATTACTGCCCCGCCATCATATGTAAATTCAACATCATAACCCATCACTTCCAAAATCATCGTCACAGCATCAACAATTCCTTCATCATCATCGGCAATGAGTATTTTTTTATTTCCCATTTTGTAATTTTATTTCATATAGTTTTGTTTTGCAAACCGGTAAGTGAGAAGATGATTAAAAGCGTATAATTATTAAAGCGGTAAAGATGCTTTTTGTTTTAAAAAAAAGAATATTTATTTAAATAATTTTATGAAAAATATTGACAAATGTCAATTGATAAAGTGCGGTTCTTTTATTCCCGCAATAGTGAATTAACTGATAAATTATTTTACAAGGCAGATATTCGTGCATTAATATTTTATATTTACAGCGTTTATTCAAATTAATTGGGTTTAATAGCCAAAAATGGATAGTATTAATATTAAGAAGTTAGCAGAAGCATTAAATTTATCTACTTCTACAATTTCGAGGGCTTTTAGGGATAATAGTGACATTAATGGCGCTACCAAAGCGCGTATATTAGCCAAGGCAAAAGAATTAAATTATCAACCCAACCATTACGCCAGTAATTTAAGAGAACAAAAAAGTAAAACCATTGCCGTTATTGTACCCGAATTGGCCAATAATTATTTCTCGCAGGCCATTCATGGTATTGAGCGCGTAGCAAGAGAAAACGGTTACCATATTCTAATTTATGTAACGGATGATGATTATAAAAAAGAAGTAACTTTTATCCGCCATTTGCACAACGGCAGGGCCGATGGCATAATAATGTCGGTTTCCGGAGAAGCCAACGATCATAATTATCTCAATAAATTTGGTAGCAAAAGATTACCGTTAGTGTTTTTCGACCGGATTTATGAAGACATTGATACCCCTAGGGTAATTACAAATGATTATAACAGCAGTTTTCTGGCAACTGAGCATTTAATAGAGCAGGGCTGCAGTAGAATTGCCTACCTGGTGGTAAATAAAAGTTTATCGATAGGTAAAACCCGTATGCAGGGTTATCTTGATGCACTGGCCAAACACCAGGTTCCTTTTGAAGAAAACCTGATAGTAGATTGTAGTAACAGTTACGAAGAAAATAGCATTATTATTAAAGATGCTTTAACGCAATTAAAACCAGATGGTATTTTTACCTCGGTAGAACGTTTGGCCTTCGCCACTTACTATGCTTGTTACGATCTCAATATCAATATTCCCAAAGATTTAAAGGTGATCAGTTTCTCGAGTTTGGAAATTGCTCCTTTGTTAAATCCCTCACTCACTACCATCACTCAACCCGCTACCGAAATAGGAGAGGAAGCAGCTAAATTATTGTTTACTATTTTGGATGATCATGCCGATAAAAACCTCCCCAATGAGGTGGTTTTGGAGTCTAAAATTATCAAGCGGAATTCTACCATAAACGGGTAAAAAATGGCCCTAAAAACGAGCTCATTTTTAGCCTGAAATTTTCAAAAAAAATCTTCACTTAGTGTAAAATACGCAGAATTCTGACCGATTTTCGGGAACGTTCCCGAAAATCGGTTGAATTTTGATCTAATTTTTTCGGGAACGTTCCCGAAAAAAGCCCTAAAAATAGCTTAGTGTAATAATTACACTTTAAATTAAAATTTAACATTTATAATTTATTGATTATAAGACAATTATAAATTTAACAATTATTTAATGTAGATTTTTACTGGTGCCAAAAAGCTAATTTTTATGTTGATTTTCCTGCTGCAATTTTGGTTATAAATATATTTTTTAAATAAATTTTGAAATATCATTAACAGCTGTAAATTAGGCCTATGTGTAAATCACTATAATATTTAACCAAATTTTTATACTTAAACGAGCTTCAAATATGAGAGTATTTTACCTGTTAAAACAGGGGCTTTTGGTGCTGTTAGTTTTTTCAGCATTAATGGTAAAAGCACAAACCGGATCGGTGTCTGGTAAGGTGCTTGATGAAACCGGCCTACCATTACCTGGTGCTTCCGTAGTTGTAAAAGGAACTACAAGAAGTACATCAACTGATGAGAACGGTAATTATAAACTAGCAGGTTTATCGAATGGTTCGATAACATTATCTGCAAGTTTTGTCGGTTATCAAACCCTTGATAAAGCCGTAAGCATTTCAGCAAATGCTACTGTTAATTTTCAATTGGTACCCGATGCACAAAAACTGAATGAAGTTGTGGTAATCGGTTACGGTACTGCAGAAAAGAAAAACCTAACGGGATCTATCACTACAGTAGGTGCCAAAGATTTCCAAAAAGGAACGATTACAACACCTGAACAGTTAATTCAGGGTAAAGTAGCGGGGGTTAACATTATCAGCAGCAGCGGTCAGCCAGGGGTTGGTAGTCAGATTCGCATCCGTGGTGGAGCTTCTTTAAATGCTAGTAACGACCCTTTAATTGTTATTGACGGAGTTCCTTTCAGTGGAAAATCAATCGATAATGCACCTAGTCCTTTATCATTGATCAATCCGAATGATATAGAGACCTTTACCGTATTGAAAGATGCAAATGCTACAGCAATTTACGGCTCGAGGGCATCTAATGGTGTAATCTTAATTACCACTAAAAAAGGTGGTACGGGTGCGCCTGTAATTAATTTCAGTACAAATAATTCTGTTGCAACCATTGCAAAAAAGGTAGATGTACTCTCGGCAGATCAAATCCGTACTTTTGTAAATGCCAATCCAACTGCAGCCTATGATGTAGGCAAAACATTTGTTTCGCTTTTAGGAAAAGCAAATACTGATTGGCAAGATGAAATTTTTCAAAATGCTTTTGCTACTGATAATAACCTCAGTATTGCAGGTAAATTTCATGGGGTTCCTTATCGTGTATCTGCAGGTTACTTAGATCAGCAAGGTTTGTTAATTACCGACAAGTTTAACAGGGCTACAGGGGCCATAACGATTTCTCCAAGATTATTCACCGATCACTTAAAAATTGATTTAAGCCTGAAAGGGACATTAACTGAATCTCACTTTGCGAATGATAATAATAATGCCATTGCCAATGCAATCCAATTTGATCCTACGCAATCGGTTACCGCAAATAATCAGTTTGGAAATTATTTCGAATGGTTAAGAGCAGATGGAACCTTAAATCCTAATGCACCAAGGAACCCTGTAGCACAGATCATGTTAAGAGATAATAATGGAAACGCAGCGCGAAGCTTTGGAAATGTGAGATTTGATTATTCTTTCCATTTTTTACCAGAATTACATGCTAACTTAAATTTAGGTTATGACATTTCTAAAGGTTCTGGAAAAGTTTTTGTTCCGGCATTTGCCGCTACAAGCTTTTCAACTAACGGATCTTCTACTCAATCTCTGAATACATCCAACAATAAGGTATCAGAGTTTTATTTAAACTATGCTAAAGATGTGGCCAGCATCAAAAGTCGTTTTGACGTAACTGCGGGTTATGGTTATTATGATAATGCTAAAACAAACTATAGCTTTAACGAATATAGTGCTACAGGCGTATTAAGAACAACGCCTAAGTTTCCATTCTCTGTTGATCGCAACAAATTGTTATCTTATTACGGAAGGTTGGTTTACACTTTAGCTGATAAATATATCCTTTCAGGAACCATGCGTGCAGATGCATCATCAAGGTTCGCCGAGGAAAATCGTTGGGGTTATTTCCCTTCAGTTGGTTTTACCTGGAGAATTGTGGGCGAAAACTTCTTAAAGGAAAGTAAGGCAGTTTCCGATTTAAAGCTGAGGTTAAGTTACGGTGAAACAGGTAATAAAGATGGGGATACCGTGGGCGATTACAGTTATTTAGCTAAATATTACGCTAATAGTAATACGGGCCAGTACCAGATAGGCGATACTTTTTACGATTATTACGCACCTTCTGCCTATGACCCGGATTTAAAGTGGGAAACCACAACAACCTATAATGCTGGTTTAGATTATGGCTTTTTCAAAGGAAGAATCTACGGTGCATTAGATGTTTACTATAAAAAAACAAAAGATTTATTGGCTACTGTGAACATTCCTGTAGGAACAAACTTTAACAATAATTTGATTACCAATGTGGGTAATATGGATGTAAGAGGGGCGGAGTTTAGCTTGAATTTTGCAGCTATCAAAACAGAAAATATTTCATGGGATTTTGGTTTTAATGCCGCTTATAACAAAAGAAAGGTAACCAATTTAACCTTAAATCCTGATCCGGGAAGCAAGCAAGGTGCTGGTGACATTTCTGGCGGAACAGGGATTACCATTAAATACAATGCTGTAAATCAACTTCCTGGTGCCTTCTTTGTTTATAAACAAGTATATAATAGCGCTGGTAAGCCGCTGGAAGGCGTATATGAAGATTCAAATGGCGATGGTGTGGTTAATTCAAACGATCAGTATTTTTATAAGTCACCTGATCCTAAAATTACCTTGGGATTCAACACGGCCTTCAGCTATAAAAAATGGACCATTAGTACGGTATTGAGAGCTAACTTAGGCAATTATGTTTATGATAACGTTTCATCAAACTTTGGTATCAGAAACAATATCCTTAGTGCGGCAGGCTTAATTAACAATGCCGGTGTAGATTTCTTAAACACCAACTTCACTACAAGTCAGTATTTGAGTGATTATTATGTTAAAAATGCTTCATTCTTAAAAATGGATAACCTTGGCCTGGCTTATGATGCCGGTAAGTTATTTAAAAATAGCAACACCAATTTAAGGATTACTGCCAATTGCCAGAATGTGTTTGTAATCTCTAAATATAAAGGGGTAGATCCTGAGTTAACAGATGGTATCGACTTCAAGTTATATCCTAGACCAAGGACATACACTTTAGGTTTAAATGTTGGTTTTTAATAAAGACAAAGAGAAATGAAAAATTCGTTTAAAATAATATTGGCAACCACAGGTTTATTACTTTCTTTAAATTCTTGTAAGAAAGATGCCTTAAATTTAAAGCCTACGAATGATGTAACTGCCGACGCGGTATATGCTACGCCTGCCGGATACAAACAAGAGCTGGTGAAATTATACGCTACTTATGCATTAACCAGTCCAACAGGATCGGATAATAGTGATATTGGCGGCCTGAATTCTGGATTTGCAGACTTCTTCAGGTTATTCTGGACCTCTCAGGAACTGGTAACCGATGAAGCGATTTGTGCCTGGGGAGATACAGGTATTCCTGAATTAGATTACGCAACCTGGAATACAGATAATCAATTTTTAAGAGGTTTGTATTCTAAAAGTATTCTGCAAATCACCATTTGCAATGAGTTCCTTCGTGAAAGTACACCAGAGAAGTTGGCAAGTCGCAATATTACTGGTGCCGACGCTTCAGCCATTCAACGTTATCGTGCCGAAGCCCGTTTCTTAAGGGCATTTCAATATTGGGTTTTATTAGATGGTTTCGGGAATCCCCCTTTCGTAACAGAAGATGATGCAATTGGCAAAACGAATCCTAAGCAAATTCAAAGAGCAGCTTTATTTGCTTATATAGAATCAGAATTAAAAGCCATTGAAGGTGATTTGGCCGATCCTCGTACTAACGATTATGGTCGTGCAGATAAAGGAGCAGACTGGGCATTGTTAGCCAGATTGTATTTAAATGCTCAGGTTTACATCGGAACTGCAAAATATACTGAAGCCATTACCTATTCAACTAAGGTTATCAACGCTGGTTATTCATTAAAAGCCAATTACAAAGATTTATTTTTGGCCGATAATAATTTAAATAACACAGAAAACATTTTAACGATCAATTACGACGGTGTTAGAGGAACAAATTACGGCGGAACTACCTTTTTGATTAATGCGGCAATTAATGCAGACATGAGCCCTGCATCATATGGAGTTCCTTCAGGTGGTTGGGGTGGTAACAGAACCCGTCAAAATTTACCCGCATTATTTCCTGATCCTAATGGAACGGCAGATAAACGCGGTATATTTTTTGGTACAAAAAGCAACGTAGATGACATTGGTGTATTTACAGATGGATTAAGGGTAACCAAATTTAAAAATGTTACCTCTGGAGGTATTACACCTGCATCGTTAAACGGCACATTCAGTTCATTGGATTTTGCATTATTCCGTTTAGCGGAGCAATACTTAATTTATGGTGAAGCCGTAATGCGTGGTGGTTCGGGCGGTAGTACTGCACAGGCACTTACTTATGTGAATAACCTACGCCGCCGTGCTTATGGTAATAACAGTGGCGATGTAAGTACCCTATCGGTAGATTTCTTTTTAGACGAGCGTGCCCGTGAATTGTATTGGGAAGCACATCGTCGTACCGATCTAATCCGTTATGGAAAATTTACTGGTTCTACTTATTTGTGGCCATTCAAAGGTGGTGTTAAAGCAGGAGCAAGTTTACCAGCTTACCGTAACTTATATCCAATTCCGACAGCAGATTTAATCGCTAATCCGAATTTGGTTCAGAACACAGGTTATTAATCTTAATATTTTATAAAGATGAAATCAATATTCTTTAAATCCTTAGCCCTTAGCTTCATTGCGCTATCGCTATGGTCATGCAAAAAAGACGAAACCCGTGCCATAGCCAATGCAGGTACTGGAGGTTCTTTAAAAAGTTCAGCTACGTCGGTAGTTTTGGATAAAAGCATGCTTACTACCAATGTGGTTACTTTTACTCTAAGCAATGCCAGTTTTGGATATCAGGCTGCGGTTACCAATACTTTACAATTGTCTCCAAAAGGAGCAAATTTTGCCGCAGATAAAACAAAAGAAGTAATTATTGATCCAAATGTGACTACTAAAAGTTACAATGGATTGGATTTTAATAATTTACTGCTTTCTTTAAATTTATCTACTGCTGTAAATTCTGATGTAGAAATCAGGGTAAAAGCAGCCATCTCTAATGCGGTAGCTCCGGTTTACAGCAATGTAGTTTCTATAAGTGCAAAGCCATTCCCTTTAACTTCCTGGGTTTACGTTCCTGGGGCATATCAGGGATGGAATCCGGTAACAGCCGATAGCTTGGTTTCGATCACCGGGAATGGTATTTATGCCGGAATTATCAAGTTCGATGGTGGTAATTTTAAGATTACTGCTGCTAAGAAGTGGGACTTAGCTTATGGCGACGCAGGAGGTGGTAAACTCAGCACTTCAGGTGGCGATATCAGCTCCGTTTCGGCAGGTTTTAAACTGCTAACTGTCGATCTTAATGCGAATGTCTACACCATTGCCAATGCAGATTACTGGTCAATTATTGGTAATGCAATTCCCGGAAGTAACTGGTCTGTTGATACCGACCTTAGTCCGGTAAATGATGGCAAAAATACATGGATCGGAACAGTTGCTTTAACTCCAGGTGCCTTTAAGTTCAGAAGAAATCATGATTGGGGAACCAGTATTGGTGACAATGGTGCAGATATTAATGTTACTGTCGCTGGTACATATAAGCTAACCTTAACACTTAATGCCGATGGTAAAACAGGTGCTTACACCATGGTTAAAATTTAATCATTAACTAAACTATTCCTGTAGAGATCTTTTAATCTCTGCAGGATTTTTAAAAACATTAACAAGTTTTGGCATGATAAAATCGCTTACCTCAGCTACCTTTTCTTCCGTTATTCCTTCTCCCTTTAATGCTCAAACTAAAATCCATGCAAATGCGCCTGGATTAAAAAAAATATTCCTTCTTCTCCTTGTGCTGTTCAGCAGCATTAATCTTTTTGCCCAAAAACTAGAGCGGGTAGAACCGATGTTCTGGTTTACAGGCATGCACAACCCAAAATTGCAATTGCTTGTTCATGGCGAAAACATTGCTTCAAGCTCGGTTTCATTAACCTATCCAGGGGTAAAACTCGTAAAGGTTAACAAAGTTGAAAACCCAAATTATTTATTCCTCGATTTAACAATTGCTCCATCAGCCAAGGCCGGCAAATTCCCGATTAATTTTGCCTTTAACGGCAAAAAGATATTCGATTACACCTACGAATTAAAAAACCGCGATAAAAGTGCGGGCAGGATTCAGGGCGTAACCAACAGAGATTTTATTTACCTGCTCATGCCCGATCGTTTTTCGAACGGTGATAAAAGCAACGATGTGGTTCAGGGCTTAACCGAAACTGCATTAAACCGCGATAGCATGTACTACCGTCATGGTGGCGATATACAAGGGGTAATTAACCACCTCGATTATCTGAAGGATTTGGGCGTAACTACAGTTTGGATGACGCCAGAGGTAGAAAACGATATGCCACAGGCTTCTTACCATGGCTACGCAGTAACCGATCATTATAAAATAGATCCACGTTATGGAACAAATGCACTTTACAAAAAGTATGTAGAGATTGCCCATGCCAAAGGATTAAAAGTGATTAAAGATATTGTACACAACCACATTGGCACTCAACATTGGTTTTATAAAGATTTACCAATGAAAAGCTGGTTAAACCAATGGCCAAAATATACGCAAACGAGTTACCGCGATCAGACCGTTATGGATGTACACGCCTCTGCGGCAGATCGTAAACAGATGTTAGATGGTTGGTTTGTACCCTCAATGCCCGATTTAAACCAGACCAATCCATATGTGCAGAATTACCTGACCCAAAATCACATCTGGTGGATCGAATATGCTGGTATTGATGGTTTGCGTTTGGATACGTACGGATATAATGACCCGGTTTATATGGCCGATTGGGCTGTAAAAGTTCAGGCAGAATTCCCGCACTTATCTGTTTTTGGCGAAACATTGGTAACCGCAGTAGCCAATCAGGCCTTTTTTACTGGTGGCAATACGGTTAACCGCGGTTTTGATACCCATTTGCAAGGCATTACCGATGCTACTTTAAAAGATGCTATTTACGAAGGAATAAACGGTAAAAACGGCTGGGTAGACGGAATTAACCGTTTGTATGCCACCTTAGCACACGATTTTCTTTATAAAAACCCAAATACCAACTGCATCTTTTTAGACAATCATGATATGAGCCGCTTTTATTCGATGGTTGGCGAAGATTTAGATAAATACAAAATGGGAATGAGTATTCTCTTAACCATGCGGGGTATTCCCGAGATGTATTACGGAACGGAAATTTTAATGAAAAACTTTTCCAATCCAGATGGATTGATCCGTTCTGATTTTCCTGGCGGCTGGGAAGGTGATAAAAAGGATAAATTTATTTCCGATGGCCGCACTGGCAAAGAAAATGAAGCTTTCAATTTTGTTAAAACATTGGCCAATTTCCGTAAAAAAAGCGCAGCATTACAAACCGGTAAATTGATGCAGTTTGTACCGCAAGATGATATTTATGTTTATTTCCGCTACAATGCAGAACCAAAAGGAACAGTAATGGTTATTGTAAATAATACAGAGAAAGAAAAAACATTAAATACCGATCGTTTTGCCGAAAGAACAACAGGAATTACTTCCGCTAAAAACGTAATTACCGGCGAAAACATCGAATTCAAAGACATTAAAGTACCAGCCAAGACCACTTTGGTGCTTGAGCTAAGATAGAAAAGGTAAAAGGTTGAGGGTTTAAGGTGTAGGGCTTTATATCTCAATACTTAATGCCTAAAACCCGATACTAAATTATAAGAAGGATGCAAGAAAATCTCAAATCTCAAATCTCAGATCCCAAATCTCAAATAAAAGCCTGTCTTTTCGACCTCGACGGCGTACTTGTAGATACTGCCGTTTACCATTATAAAGCCTGGAAACGTTTGGCCAATACCATGGGTTTCGATTTTACAGAAGAGCAGAACGAACAGCTAAAAGGCGTAAGTCGCGTAGAAAGTTTAAATAAGATTCTTGCCTGGGGTGGAGTTGATAAAACCGATGCCGAAAAAGAAGAACTCGCCAGTTTAAAAAACAGCTGGTATGTAGATATGATTACTAAAATGACACCGGCCGAAGTTTTACCCGGAACGGTTGATTTCTTGACCGCAATTCACAAAGCCGGTTACAAATTGGCTTTAGGTTCGGCAAGTAAAAACTCGGGAATTATTTTAGAGAAGACAGACCTTGCTCATTTCTTCGATGAAATAGTTGATGGAAATATGGTCACAAAATCAAAGCCAGATCCTGAAGTATTTTTAAAAGGAGCCGAACTTTTAGGTTTCGCACCTGATGAATGTGTGGTTTTTGAAGATGCTGTTGCTGGGGTAGAAGCTGCAAAAAGAGGCGGAATGAAAGCCATCGGTATCGGTGAAAAAAGTGTGCTTAGCCAGGCAGATGTGGTAGTAAGCGGATTAGACAAATTAACAGTTAAAGATTTAGAGAATTTATAGGTTTAAGGTGTAGGGTTTAAGGTTGAGGGTATGTCTCAAATCTCAAATCTCGCTACTCAATACTCGATTATGAAAAATTACATTAAAGCAGATGAGTGGAATATTATCGAAGAAGGCTTTGATCCACATTTAAATAAAATTTCGGAAAGTATTTTCAGCTTGGGTAATGGCCGTATGGGCCAGCGAGCCAATTTTGAAGAAACTTATACAGGAGAAACCCTACTTGGAAATTACGTTGCAGGTGTTTATTATCCAGATAAAACCCGAGTGGGATGGTGGAAAAACGGGTATCCGGAATATTTTGCAAAGGTGTTGAACGCAGCAAACTGGGTTGGTATCGAAGTGAAAATAGATGATGAAATCCTTGATCTGGCAACAGCTGAGGTAAGCGATTTTAAACGCGTGCTGAATATGCATGCGGGATATCTGGAGCGTACGTTCACGGCAAAGCTAAAAAGCGGTAAAACCCTAAAAGTTAAATCAACCCGTTTTTGTAGCATCGCTGATGATGAAGTGGGCGCCATCCGCTATAGCATTACGCCATTAAATTTCGATGGTAAATTAACATTAATGCCTTTTATTGATGGTGATGTTAAAAATCAGGATAGTAACTACGACGAAAAATTCTGGGATAAAATTGCAGATGAAATTTCTGGAACGGAAGCTTATATCAAACTAAGAACAAAGAAAACAGAATTTGAAGTTTGTACAGGGAGTAATATCGAACTGTATAAAAATGCGGAGAAATTAGACATCAACCTAGAGGCTGTCCGCAAAGAGAAATTTGTGGGACAAACTTTTTCTCTTGAGGTAAAAGCAAATGAAGAGATCACTTTGGTTAAAATCGCGGCGAATTTATCTTCAGAAAATTACCCAAAGGAATCACTTTTAAAAGAAACAAAATCGGTAATTGCCAAAGCATCTGCTAAAGGGTTCGACACCTTGTTAAAAGAACAAAGTGAAGCCTGGGCAAGCAAATGGGAAGAAAGCGACATTATTATCGAAGGTGATGTTTCGGCTCAACAGGCCATTCGTTTCAATATTTTTCAGCTTTTTCAAACCTATACCGGTAAAGATGACCGATTGAACATTGGTCCGAAAGGCTTTACAGGCGAAAAATATGGAGGCTCAACCTATTGGGATACTGAGGCTTATTGTGTGCCGTTTTATCTGGCAACTGCTCCGCAGGAAGTAAGTAAAAACCTGTTGGTGTATCGCCATAAACAATTGGGCAAAGCGATAGAAAATGCAGCAAAATTAGGATTTGCAGCTGGTGCAGCACTGTATCCAATGGTAACGATGAACGGTGAGGAATGCCATAATGAGTGGGAAATTACCTTCGAGGAGATCCACCGTAATGGCGCAATTGCTTTTGCTATTTTCAATTACATCCGCTATACTGGCGATGAAAGTTATCTTGCTGATTTTGGTTTAGAAGTGTTGATCGGAATCGCCCGCTTCTGGAAACAACGCGTTAACTGGAGCAACGATAAACAGCAATATGTAATGCTTGGCGTAACCGGACCAAACGAATACGAGAACAATGTAAACAACAACTGGTACACCAACATATTGGCTACATGGTGTATGAAATATGCAACCGAAGCTGCGGAAATTGTGAAAACACAGCAGCCTGAAAAATACAACAGTCTATTAAAAAGCTTAAATTTCGATCAAAAGGAATTTACTGATTGGGCAGATATTATCGAAAAGATGTACTATCCGCATGATGAAAAACTGGGCATTTTCTTACAGCAGGATGGATATTTAGATAAAGAACAAACTTTGGTGAAAGATCTTCCCGCTAGTGAACGTCCGATTAATCAAAAATGGAGCTGGGACAGGATTTTACGCTCTTGTTTCATTAAACAGGCCGATGTTTTACAGGGGCTATATTTCTTTGAAGAAGATTACGATCTGGATACCTTGAAACGCAACTTCGATTTTTATGAGCCACGTACCGTACATGAAAGTTCATTGTCGCCTTGCGTACACAGTATTTTAGCGGCAAAATTAAATGACGAAGCACGTGCCTATGAATTTTATCTGCGTACTGCCCGTTTAGATCTTGATGATTATAACAACGATACCGAAGATGGTTTGCACATCACTTCGATGGCAGGCACCTGGATGAGTGTGGTAGAAGGTTTTGCGGGGATGCGTGTGCGTGATGGCAAATTGCAGTTTAATCCTTTCTTGCCGGGCAAATGGAAATCTTTTTCATTTACCATTGGTTTCAGAGGAGCTACCTTAAAGATCAATATTACCGAGAACGGTATCAGCATCAAAAATAATGCAGCGATTGATTTAGAAATCGGCATTAGAAACCAGCTTTATAAATTGGCCGGAAATGCCGAAATTGAAGTAAATAACGCGGAGTTGGTATGAGAAAGGTAGAGGGGCTAAAGGTTGAAGGTAGAGGGTTTAAATCTCAATTTTCCATAATTAGAAGAAACTTTTTAGCCCTATTTTTGTCTCCCTTGGGAGTGTCTATTCCGATTTTACATCGGAAGGGCAGGAGGAGGACCTGCATATTGTATGTTTTCCTTTTACTTATTTCATCATCATCCTTTGCACAAAAACAGCGTACAAAAATGAACGATAAGCAGATCGTTATTTATCAGTTATTACCCCGCTTATTTGGGAATAAAAACAGCACAAATATTCCTTACGGTACCATCGAGCAAAATGGTTCAGGTAAGTTTAATGATATTACCGATAAAGCCTTAGATGGTATAAAAGAGCTCAGTGTTAATTATGTTTGGTACACAGGTGCACTTGCCCACGCAAGTTTAACCGATTACTCTGCCTTCGGAATTAAACCTGACGACGCAGATGTGGTAAAAGGTAGAGCAGGCTCTCCTTATGCCATCCGCGATTATTATGATGTAGATCCCGATCTGGCTGTTGATGTTAAAAACAGAATGAAGGAGTTTGAAGCGCTGGTGAAAAGAACACATGCCAAAAACTTAAAAGTGCTGATCGATTTTGTGCCCAATCACGTAGCCAGAAGTTACCACTCTTATGCGAAACCAAAAAATGTAATCGATTTTGGCGCTCAAGATGATGTAACCAAAGCTTTTAGTGCCAGGAACGATTTTTATTATAACCCTGGTCAGCCATTTGCAGCGCCAACAAGTGGGGCAAGGCAAACACCGATTTCCGTTTTACAGGATGGCAAGTTTAAT
This sequence comes from Pedobacter sp. R-06, assembly GCF_049913135.1. Classification (NCBI taxonomy): domain Bacteria; kingdom Pseudomonadati; phylum Bacteroidota; class Sphingobacteriia; order Sphingobacteriales; family Sphingobacteriaceae; genus Pedobacter; species Pedobacter sp. R-06. Next base: position 6,518,210 of record NZ_CP183977.1, read on the forward strand.
GAAAACCCTGCAAAAGCTACTGGTAACAATGTATTTTCTGCCCAGCCTAAATATGACGACTGGTACGAAACCATTAAGCTGAATTACGGCATAGACTATCAGAACGGCGAAAAGCAGTATTTTGATCCCATTCCGCCGGTTTGGTTAAAAATGCGCGATATTTTAACCTACTGGACCAATAAAGGAGTTGATGGTTTCAGATGTGATATGGCCGAAATGGTGCCTATTGCTTTCTGGAACTGGGTAATTCCACAGGTTAAAAAAGTTAACCCTGATTTAATTTTCTTGGGAGAAGCCTATAATCCAAAAGTTTACAAACAATATTTAGACGAAGGTAAATTCGACTATCTGTACGATAAAGTGGGTTTGTACGATGGACTTAAAAAACTGATCAGAAATGAACCAACTGCAGATGTAGCCGCGATTAAACACGTATGGCAGGTAGAAAGTGCTGGTTTTGGCAAACACATGTTGCGCTTTTTAGAAAACCACGATGAAGAACGCATTGCATCAGCAGGATTTGCAGGGAAAGCCGAACTCGCTTTACCTGCAATGGTTATTTCGGCAACACTAGGTTCGGGGCCCGTAATGCTTTATTTCGGTCAGGAAGTTGGCGAACCCGGAAAAGGTCAGGAAGGATTTGGCGGCGACGACAACAGGACCACCATTTTCGACTATTGGGGTGTGCCAAGCCACCAAAAATGGATGAATAATGGCGCTTTTGATGGTAAGCAATTAAGTGAAAACGAGCAAAAATTACGCGCTTACTACCAGCAGTTGTTAAAAGTTACTTCAACAAGCGATGCGGTAATAAATGGTGAGATTTATGAGGTACCTGTTACAGGGAATATGGATAAGCACATGTATGCTTTTATCCGTTACTCGGGCAAACAGCGTTTATTGGTAGTGGCCAATTTTGATCGGACAGAAACCTTAGCTGCCAATATCGAAATCCCTGATCGGATTTTAAAGGTTAAACATTCATCTCCGGTTACAGATCTGTTAACAGATAGGAAATTAAATATCCCCGCAGGAACAAGTATACCCGTAACCCTTGCACCCGTTAGCGCGCAGGTGATTGAATTTTAAAGGTTTTGCTAAGCGTTTTGCGTTACGCGCTTAGTGTGAAAATAAAATAATTAACCACAGAGTACACTAAGGAAAAAGCACAAAGAAACACTGAGGATATCTCTCTGTGTACGCTGTGTTAAAACTCTGCGTTCTCTGTGGTAAAAAATGAGTGCTAGTTAGCGCAGAATTATTAAAGCGATAGAAAATAACGCCATGCGCCACGCGCTTGACGCTTAAACCAAATACAATGAGTTTAAAAACAATATTCGAGAACCCAAAATTAACACTCGCACAGATCATCAACATGAGCGTTGGTTTCTTTGGGATTCAGTTCGGTTGGGACTTACAGCGTGCAAACATGGGCCGTATTTATGAAAACCTGGGTGCCAATCCCGATCAGGTTCCGTTATTGTTTTTAGCCGCGCCCTTAACAGGCTTATTGGTACAGCCGGTTATTGGTTACCTGAGCGACCGTACCTGGCATCCAAAATGGGGTAGAAGAAGACCATATTTTATGATCGGGGCCATTGTGAGTAGCATTGCTTTAATCTTTATGCCGCACAGTTGTGTGCTGTGGATGGCAGCTGGTTTACTTTGGATTCTGGATGTTTTTGGGAATATTGCAATGGAACCTTTTCGTGCTTTTGTTACTGATAAATTGCCCGATAGTCAGGTTAACAGAGGCTTCATCATGCAGAGTATGATGATCGGTTTGGGTGGCAGTGTAGCGTCGGCTTTACCATGGATTATGAACAATGTATTCCATTTAACCAATACCGCCGAACAGGGGAGTATTCCAGAAAACGTAAAATTCTCTTTTTATATCGGCGCTTTTTTCTTCTTTGCTGCTGTATTGTGGACGGTGCTTACCACTAAAGAATATCCTCCGCAGGATGTAGATTTTAAAGAAAAAGTAAAAGAAAGCAATAAAGGTTTTGGGGGTGGTGCAAGGGAAATTTTTCATGCCTTAAGGAATATGCCTAAAAGAATGCAGATTGTTTCGTTGGTTCAGTTTTTTACCTGGCCAGGTTTGTTTTTAATGTGGTTTTATTATACCACAGCCGTTGCTGTAAATGTTTTTGGTGGTAAAGATGCGGCCGATCCGGTTTATGCGCATGGTGCAGATTTTGGAAGTTTAACACTTGCGTACTACAGTGTTATTACTTTTCTTTTCGCACTGGTGCTGCCAAAAATTGCAGATGCATTGGGGAGAAAAACCACACATGCTTTATGCTTAATTTGTGGGGCAATTGGCTTAATCAGTGTAGCCTGGGTGCACGATAAAAATATGCTATATTTATGTATGACAGGGGTTGGTATTGCCTGGGCCAGTATTCTTTCTATGCCATACGCCATGTTAAGTGGATCTTTACCAAAAGATAAAATCGGAATCTACATGGGTATTTTCAACTTTTTTATAGTACTGCCAGAGATTATTGCCTCCTTAGGTTTCGGTTGGTTAATGCGTAACGTACTCAATAACGATAGGCTTTTGGCGGTTCAACTGGGTGGTGGTTTAATGATTCTCGCTGCTATAATCTGTTATGTATTTATCCGCGAACCAAAGAAAACAGACGAAGTCTTGGCTTCTAAACTTGGAGTAGAAGAAAATAGATCAGTTTAAAGTATCTCTACCAACAGAAAATAACCACAGAGTACATAGCGTAAATGCACAGAGGGCACAGAGTTGGTATGAGATATTATCTTCTCCGTGGAAAACTCAGTGTTCTCTGTGGTAAAACCAATAATAATCTAACCAAATGAAAAAAATAATTTATCTATTGCTATTGGCAATAACGCTTAATAGCGCCTGTAAAAAAGCATCTACAGATGTTAGCCTAGAACCAGCACCAACAACCCAAACAGCAGCTTTACCAGCAGGGGCTAAAGATGGGGTGGTGTTTATCAACAACGGAACATCGGCTATTGTAACCCTACATGCGCCAGGCAAAAAATCAGTTTCCCTGATTGGCGAATTTAACGATTGGTCTACAACAACAGCGCCAATGAAAAATACACCTGATGGAAATTATTGGTGGACTCAAGTAGATAATTTAAACCCCAATACAGAATATGCCTATCAGTTTTATGTAGATGGAAACTTAAAAGTTGCCGATCCTTATTGCGAGAAAATACTCGATCCGGATAATGATAAATACATTACTGCAGCAACGTATCCAAATTTAAAAGCTTATCCAACCGGTAAAACTACTGGCATTGTAAGTGTAATGCAGGCTAATCAGCCAACTTATACCTGGAAAAATACCAGTTTTTCCCGTCCGGCTAAAGATAACCTGGTAATTTACGAATTGCTCATCCGCGATTTTACCACTGATCACAATTATGCCTCAACATTGGCCAAACTTGATTATTTAATTGGGTTGGGCATAAACGCCATTGAGTTAATGCCAGTAAACGAATTCGAAGGAAATTTAAGCTGGGGCTACAATCCTTCGTTTTATTTTGCCCCCGACAAATATTATGGTACCAAAACAGCTTTGCAGAATTTTATCGATGAATGCCATGGTCGTGGTATTGCTGTGGTTTTAGATATGGTGCTGAACCATTCTTTCGGTCAATCGCCTATGGTGCAATTGTATTTTGATGGGGTTAAACCAACCAGTACTAGTCCATGGTTTAATATTGATGCCAAACATCCATTTAATGTGGGTTATGATTTTAACCACGAAAGTTTGGCTACTAAAAAGTTTTCTAAAGATGTGATGAAATTCTGGATGCAGCAATATAAAATTGATGGTTTCCGTTTCGATCTTTCAAAAGGTTTCACCCAAAAGCAATCTACTGATGATGCACAGTTCAGGTTGTACGATGCCAGCCGCATTGCCATTTGGAAAGATTATAACAGTTATATTAAAAGTATAGATCCTAATTTTTATGTGATTTTAGAACATTTTACAGAAGAATCAGAAGAAAAGGTATTGGCCGATGATGGCATGATGCTTTGGAATAACCTGAACCATGATATGAACGAAGCCACAATGGGCTGGTTAGGTGGCTCTAATTTTCAATGGGGCTTTTATACCAATCATGGTTTTGCCAGGTCTGAGAATTTGGTTGGTTATGGCGAAAGTCATGATGAGGAAAGATTGAACTTTAAAAACATCACTTATGGTAATGCATCTGGAAGTTATGTAATTAAAGGAAACCTGGCTACATCGCTAAAAAGAGAAGAACTTGTCGCTGCTTTTTTATTCAGCATTCCCGGCCCAAAAATGATTTGGCAGTTTGGAGAATTGGGTTACGACATCAGCATCGATTTTAATGGAAGAACGGGAGAAAAACCGATTAAATGGGATTATTATACCGATCCAAACCGTAAAACACTATATGATGCCTATGCTAAATTTATCAGGTTGAAAAAGAACAACAGTATTTTTAATTCCACAAACTCAAGCTATAACCTTGCTGGTGGAATTAAATATATTAAGTTAACTGAAGCTGCGAATACGGTTATAGTGATTGGTAATTTCGATGTGGTGAGCCAGTCGGCCAATATCGATTTTGGTTCGTCAGGAACTTGGGTGGATGCAGTTGGAAACAGCGTTAACCTTTCAACCAGTGCTTATACGCAAACATTGGCCCCTGGTGAATATCATATTTTTAGTAAAACGGCTTTAAAATAATTTATTTATAGACCTCGCAGGTTTTAAAACCTGCGAGGTCTATACTAAACTACTCCATCTCTGCCAGTAATCCTTTTAGCTGGTTTAGGTATTTCCCGAAATATAAATTAAAAGTATATCTGCTCAAAAAGTAATGTATTCCAATTACACCTGCATATATCAAGAAACGTAAAGGCAGTATAATGGATTTAATAATTTCAAATTCGGGTATCAAATTAATCCTGTTATTTTGAATTAATAGTTCTGTTACAACAATTAGGATCAAGATTAACACCCTTGTAACATTAAGGTAAATATTATTGTTGCTAATCAACTGCCTTACTTTTCTTTGAATGTCGTTTTTTACCGAGCCATTTTTTTCTTCTAGATTATTGATTAGTTTGAGATTTAAATAATAGTATATTGAAGTTAATGGCAGCACAATAAATGCCATCCAAACCAATAAATTATGTTTCATGTCCGGTATAATGGAGGTCATCACAACCAGAAAGGCAAAAAGTAACGGTAAAATTAAAACCTGCCTTCTGGATGCCCTTTTTAGATCGGACAAAGGAGATTCCATTTCTTTTTTTATTGTAGATACGATATCAAATTCATTGCGGCTTAAATCAACCGAGATACTGTTCCAGCTATTTTTAAAGTGATCTAGTTCCATTTTATTTGTTGTTGGTAAAGGTTCTTAATTTGTCTTTTATGCGGTTCATTTTTACTCGGAGTGTAGCGTTGCTAATGCCTAAAATTTCTTCCATTTCATCGTAAGATTTATCTTCGAGGTACAGCATCACGATCGATTTCTCAACATCGTTCAATTGCTGGATGGCGGCATACATCTGTTGATGCTGTTCTTCCTTCAGTCCGATGTCTTCTTCATAGGGGATCTGGATGCTCTGCAGTTCTACATCGCTAGTTTGAATGTTGCGTTTCTGTTTGCGGAAATTGGTAAGTGCAGTATTGATGGCGATGCGGTACAGCCAGGTACTAAATTTAGCCTCGCCCCTAAATTTTGGATACGATTTCCAAAGCTGTATGATAATGTCTTGGTACAGATCCTGGATATCTTCGTGGTTATTTGCATACATCCGGCAAACTTTATAAATCAAAAGTTTATAATCTTTTAATTGTGTTTCGAATGTTATTTCTAAATCTGTCTTTTTCAAAATCTAATTTTTGATTGATAAGTATATCATTTCGAAAAAATGTTACGGTCATGAAAAATTTTATGCAAATACACAGAGAAATTTATATTGCTCAAAATCAGTACCTAATAATCTTGTTGTTTTTAGTTAATATTGTGATAACAACTAACAATTTAATGGAGAACAAATTAGCGCATCACTTATTATGGGAACGGTTACGGGTTGGCGATAAAGATGCGTTTTTTGACCTCTATTCGGCACTTTATTACCCGCTCGTAAATTTCGGGATCAGGGTGTGTGCCGACGCTGATACTGCTAGTGAAGCTACCGATCTTGTTTTTACCACCATTTGGGAGAAACACGAAAGCCTAACACGTGTTGATAATGTTGAAGCCTATCTGCGTACCTTCCTTAAGCGCAAACTGCTCAGGATATTAGAAAGAAAGCGCAAAATTAACGATGCACTCTTTAATGCAGGAGCCGATGGCGATTGGATGGAAATGAGTTACGAAGAGTTTATTGTTAAGGTGCAAAGCGATGAACTGGTGCAACATCAGCTCAAAAATGCTTTAGAAAAATTAACGTTTCGCCAAAAACAGCTTATTCATTTAAAGTTTTTTGAGGGACTAAGTTATGAACAGATTGCGGAGCAGAGCAATCAGACTATTAAAACGGCCTATAATACCATTTACGATGCGCTTAAAATCCTGAGAAAGGAATTTAATGCATAAATCTTCGCGTTTCGTCATCTCGATCCGATAGCTATCGGATGCAGCGCAGCGGAATAGAGAGATCTTTTACGGCCACTTAACCCATCTTAAATTTTCGAAAGCCTTCCATTCGCAATTTCAGCCAGCTTGATGGTTTTTTTTATTTGGAAAACGAACATTTCTGTCTCCGTGGGTACTGTAGCCCCGCCATCGCTTGTAGTCCTCCTTCCGCTACGCTTTACTGTGGGCTACCCGCTCTGTCGGGTTTATTTAACAACGGCCTGCCCCTGCAAATTGTATAAAAACTTACAGTTTCACCTGTCTTGCAAGTTAAACTTTATAAACTTTGGAATTAAGCGCCGCATACGCGTTAGCGATAGTAGCGGCATCCTTTTGGTGTCATCCTGAGCTCGTTAGATGATAACCAACTTAAACTTCTGAAGTCTTTCTATTCTCATAGTCTGCCAGTTTGGGATAGTTGGTTTTATATTTTGAAAACGAACATTCCTGTCTCCGTAGGTGCTGTAGCTCCGTTATGCACTCCAATCTTTTATTGCATATAAACATTATAGTTAAATATTTTTTAAGCAATAAAAAGGATTTTCGTTACTACCGGATTTAAGAATAGAAAGCTTTATGCTCCTAATACCTGTTCTGCACCTGCATTCCCAAATAGTAATACAGGCTGCGCCACCTAAACCTGACAGCAGCGGGCACCGAACGTAGAGAGGTAAAGCGAATGGCAGGACTATCGTTCCCCATTGCTTCTGCAATTGCTTTCCCCCCAGAAAAAACTTGAATTATTTAAGTAGAAAAAATATTTGCCCGAGCCTTTATAAACTTTTAAAATACTATTCCTGCAAATTAAATTTCTTCATTTAATCTACTTTCAGCGCACATATTTTGCCATGTTAAAAAAAAGTTAAAATTTCCTTAGGAAAAAATAAAGTTTTTGGGCACTGATATATAAAAGGCAAATTAGAATGGTTGATAGAAGTAAATTCAATACAGAAGATTTTCTTGTCGATAGCACTTTTCAGCAGTATTGTGCTGGAACCGATAAGCTTTGTATTGGATATTGGGAGAAGTACATTAATGCCCACCCCGAGCAGGCTGCAGTAATTGCAGAAGCAAAAAAACTTTATGTGATATTGAGCGGGAATAAACGCCCATTGAATAAACAGACAGAAAGTTTAAAGGAAAGTATGTTTTCGGAAGAAAAAGTAGTTAAACTGAACCGTTATTTATGGCTTAAAATTGCAGCAGCATTAGTTTTAGTGATTGGCTCAGTATTGGTTTATAACACATACTTTAAATACAACAATACGAAAAATGCTTTACAAGAGGTTTATACTTTTACCACAAAAAGTGGTGAGCGTAAAAAAATTAAACTTCAGGATGGAACGTCGGTGCTATTAAACGCAAAAAGTTCTTTATCAGTAACCAAAGGTTTTAACGATCAATGCAGGGAGGTGACCTTAACAGGCGAGGCTTTTTTCGATGTAGCCCACGATAAAAATAAACCTTTTAAAGTACACACAGCTGATTTTAACATCAATGTACTGGGTACTGCTTTTAATGTGAAAGCATACCCAGATGAAACAACATCAGAGGCAACTTTAATCCGTGGCTTAATTACCATGGAAGCTGTAAATGGAAATGGCGGAACCATTACTTTAAAACCAAGTCAGAAGGTTACTTTTTACAAGAGCGTTGCTCCGCAACAAAAAAGTAAATTGCTTAAACCTACAGCCTTACAGCCCGAAATTACCATTAACCATTATACAAAGATTAAAGACAGCACCATTGTAGAAACCGCGTGGACACAGAACCGGATTGAAATATACGATCAGGATTTTGATGAGATTAAGAATGTTTTGGAAAAATGGTACAATGTAGAAATCAAATTTACAGATCCTTCAATAGAAAAATACCGCTTCACAGCAACAATAACAAATGAGAGTATCGAACAGGTTTTACAAGCTTTAAAAGACACTGAAAATAATTTTAAATATGAGATAAAAGGAAAACAGGTAACCATCTCGAAATAGAAAGAAAAAAAGGACGGTGTTGGAGCACCGCCCTCATAAATTTCTCTTTTGATTAATTAATGGCAGTTTATGCGCAAACAGATTGCTGCCAAGAACTTATGCAACCAAAAAAAAACAAAAATATGATTTATTATTACTTACTGCAAGGGCGCCCAAAATATAAAGCGCTTCTAAAATTCATTATGCTAATGAAACTAGCCTGTATTATGGTTTTCATTACCTGTCTTAATGTTTCGGCATCGGTTTTTTCTCAGGAAAAAATTTCTTTAGATGTTAAGAAAACAAAGTTAGCCAAGGTATTACAGATTATTGAGCAGCAAAGCAGTTACCATTTTGTTTACAGCTCTTCTTACGTTCCGGTAAATAAGGATGTAAGCATTACTGTAACCAATACTTTGGTTACTGATGTATTGGCAGCCATTTTAAACAGAACGAACCTGAAATATTCTGTTTCGGCTGGTGGCTTGATCGTAATTAGCAAAAATAAAGAAGTCCCGATTTCAGGAACAGTTAAAGATGCCCTTGGAGGGGTTTTACCAGGCGCAAGTGTTAGGGTTAAAGGAACAGGCATTGGTACTTCTACCGATGTGAACGGTAAATTTGCATTAAATGCGCCCGAAAACGCCGTTTTAGTAGTTTCTTATGCAGGTTTTCAGACGAAAGAAATTTCAATTGGATCGCAAACCAGTATCGCAATTGTATTGTCAGAAGATACCAAACAGCTTACTGATGTGGTGGTTACGGCTTTGGGCATCAAAAAAGAAAGAAGAGCCTTAGGTTATTCGGTTACGCAAGTAAGTGGTGAAACGCTAACTCAAGCGAGGGAAAATAATGTGGCCAACTCTTTGGTTGGTAAAGTGGCTGGTCTGGATATTAGTTCTACATCTGGTGGTGCGGGAGCAGCAACCAGTGTAACCATCCGCGGTGTTTCTAGCTTAAGTCAAACTAATCAACCCTTATATGTAATTAATGGCGTACCTATGGAGAATAAACCAGTAGGTTTAAATAATCTCAATGGCAATGGTAACTCAGGTGGTCAATACGATAATGCTCCAGATTTGGGAGATGCTGTTGGTAACCTAAATCCTGATGATATTGAAAGTATTTCAGTGCTGAAAGGTGCAGCAGCATCGGCATTGTATGGTTATCGTGCAAAAGCAGGTGTAATTTTAATTACCACAAAAAGTGGAAAGGGAAACAGCATAGAATTTAATAGTAATTATGTAGCAGAACAGGTTATGGACAGAACCAACTGGCAATATGTCTATGGACAAGGTGCCAATGGTGTAAAACCCGCTGATGCCGCTGCAGCGGCACAAGTAGGCGGTTCCAGTTGGGGAGCAAAATTAGATGGATCTAATGTAGTCCAGTTTGACGGTGTTTCCAGACCTTATACCGCACAGAAAAACAACATCGAAGATTTTTATCGTACTGGAGGTACGTGGTCTAACACTTTGGCATTGAACAAAAGTTTTGATGGTGGTACCATCCGCTTATCAGCTAACGATGTTCATAATAATTCGGTAGTTCCAAACTCAGGCTTAAACAGACAGTCTTTTAATTTTACAGGCACTTTTAATCCGGTTAAACGCTTAACTATCGATGCCCGCATGAATTACATTTTAGAGCAGGCGAAAAACAGGCCAATGGTTTCTGACGGTGCAGGTAATGCCAATTACAATGTTGCTTTTTTACCAACAAGTGTAAGTGTAAATGATCTTAAGCCATGGAAAGATGCGAATGGTAATGAGATCCAATACAATAAAGGTAATGCTTATGCAACCAATCCCTGGTTCGCTGCAAACGAGTTTATAAACGATACCAAACGCGATCGTTTAATCAGTTCGTTTAGTGCTAAATATACTTTTGATAATGGGCTGTTCTTACAGGGGCGTGCCGGACGTGACGCCTATACCGATAGCTATAAAAATGTGGTGCCATCAGGTACCGCTTATTATGCACCCGGTAAAATTGTAGAACAGGCTACTAAGTTTGCGGATGTGAATGTGGATGTTTTGGTAGGCAAACCTTTTAAAATAGATGAAGATTTTGCCATTACGCCGAATGTTGGGGCCAGTTACCGTAGAACAAATGTAAATCAGACAACAAACAGTGGTGCAGATTTTGCCGTTTTCGGTGTTTATAATATTCTAAATGCCAAGAATAAATCTGTAGCCTATGTAGCATCTGTAGCTGAAACCCAGTCTGTATACGGTACTTTAGAACTTGCCTATAAAGACATTTTTTATTTAACAGGAAGTGGTCGTACCGATTGGTTCTCAACGTTAGCAACACCGGGTAAAGACAATAAATTGAGTGTGTTTTACCCATCGGTTAGTGGCTCATTTGTTTTCTCCGAACTTTGGAAACCATCTTTCTTAAGTTTTGGTAAAGTGAGGGCCGGATACGCAGTTGTTGGTCAGGCAACAGATCCTTATCAAACTTTATTAACTTATAGCTTAAGAAGCGAAGTGTTAAATGGTTTGCCATTGGGCACTATTTCTAATGTAAATATTCCAAATTCAGCATTAAAAGCATCAAAAGCAACCGAACTGGAAGTTGGTACCGAAATGCGTTTTTTAGGAGATCGCTTGAACCTCGATCTTACCTGGTATAAAAAAACCTCTAAAGATGAAATCACTTTTGTTACTACATCAACATCAACTGGTTATAGTGGAGCGGTTCTAAACTCTGGTAAGATCGAAAACAAAGGTGTTGAATTACTGTTATCTGGACAGGTTTTAAAAAGCAAGGATTTTGTATGGACATCATCTTTAAACGGATCTTATAACGATAATAAAGTAATTTCTCTTGCTGATGGCGTAACCTCAAATCTTATAGCAACCTCACGTCCAGGTGTTGGCTTTTTACAGAACATCCCAGGCAAAGCAGCTTCTCAGGTAATGGCATACGATTATAAATATGATGCAACAGGAAAAGTCATGCTTGGTGCAAACGGTGCACCTCAACGAGGTGATCTTGTTGCATACGGCTCTGCCTACAATAAGTGGTTTGCCGGTTGGAACAACGAGTTTAATTATAAAGGTGCAACATTATCATTTTTGATTGATGGTAAATGGGGAGGGAAATTATTTTCTGCTACTGATTATTATGGCTATGTGTTTGGTTTACATCAGGCTACACTAGAAAATCGTGAGGCTTTGGGTAATACCGCAGCAACTTACTATCAACTTTCTGCGGATAATGTATCAAATAAATTTGTTCAGGATGCTAGTTTCATAAAGTTCAGGCAGATGACCCTAGGTTATAACTTTCCAGCCAAAATGTTCAATAACAAGATACATGGGTTAAACGTAAGCCTTGTCGGTCGAAATTTATTTATTCTGATGAAAAAGACGGATAACATTGACCCCGAATCCAGTTACAATGCTACTTTTCCGGGATTGGAACTAGGTGGTGTGCCGCCGGTTAGAACATTTGGCGTAAACCTTAGTGTGAAGCTTTAATTTTAAACAGAAAGAACAATGAAAACTAACATATTAAAAAAATATAGCCTGTTACTTTGTATCGGCATGTTAATAATCTCTGGTTGCACCAAAGATTTCGAAGATATCAATACCAACCCTTCTGCATATGGGGCGGCTACTTTCGATCCTAATTTTACCTTAACTACCGCTCAGCTTACCTACACTGGAAGCATCGATTTCGCTTATGACACCTGGAGAGGGAATTTGATTTATTCATCTACTATGATGCAGGGGCTTTCTACTGTTATAAGCTATTGGGCAGGAGATAAGTATCTGCTTAATGAAGGTTATACTGCAGCTTATTGGGGCAGTACATCTGTTGGTGCTTATGTAGAACAGGTTAAACCTATTGTTGATATTGTTGAATTTACAAAAGGATCTTCTAAGTATAATAATGTACGCCAGGTTGCACGTTTATGGAAAGCTTTAATTTTTGAGCGTATTACAGATCTGTATGGTGATGTACCTTATTCGGAAGCAGGACAAGGTTATTATACCGGTAATTTAGCACCTAAATATGATAAACAACAGGCAATTTATATCGATTTATTAAAAGAGGTAGAAGAAGCAACTAATGCATTGGATGTTAATGGTGATAAGGTTACTGGAGATGCTATTTACAAAGGAGATATCAATAAATGGAAAAGATTCGGTAACACTTTATTATTGCGTATAGCTATGCGCTTAACCAAAGTAGATGAAAATACAGCTAAAACCTATGCGCAAAAGGTAATTGGTAAAACCATGACCAGTAATGATGATAATGCCTTCGTTAAACACGATGTATCAGGTGCAAGGGTTACTCAGAACCGCAACAGTCAGGTATTGGCTGGCGACGGCGGACAAGAAAATTATTATGTTAAGTGGTCACAAAATTTTATTAACAAATTAAAATCAGCGAACGATCCACGTTTAGGAAAGGTTGCTGTCACAGGACTTTTCCTTGATGAAAATACCAAGACGCAAAATCCTAATTACAGCTCCGATCCAGTTGTTCAAAAAGGAATGCCTAATGGGAAAGATTTAAGTGGTATTGCTGGTAGAGATGTTAGGCAAGATGCTTCTTATACAACTTTCCCTGCTTATTCATCACCTAACCCAGCAATGATTAAGAAGGATGGTATCACTTTTATCCTAACCTATGCCGAAAGTGAATTATTATTGGCAGAAGCTGCACAAAGATGGGCAATTGGTGGATCAGCCGCGGCCCACTACGCCAATGGTTTATCTGCTGGTATCACTTTCTTATCTCAATACGATGCCAGTCTGGCAATATCAAGCACAGTAGCCGATACTTATGCGACCGCTAATCCGTACATCGCAGCTAATGGTTTGGAAATGATTAATACCCAATATTGGTTACATACATGCACCATGTTGGATTTTTACGAAACATGGTCTAATTGGCGCAGGTCAGGATTCCCGATTTTAACACCTGTAGTTTATCCGGGAAATGCTACTAACGGAACTATTCCCCGTCGTTTCCCTTATCCAGTAGAGGAAGCAGCTAAAAATGGAGTTAACTACAAGGCCGCTTCTGCAGCTGTACCAGGTGGCGATAACCTTGCAGGTAGAGTTTGGTGGGATAAATAATTTATATCATCCCGGTTTTTTACTAGCCGACATTGCTTATGCAGTGTCGGCTTTTTTGTTCCATTGTTCTATTGCATTTTCATCAAACGTTTGCGCAAAACTTACTTGAGCGTATAAAGAAGTTTAGTTTATCTTTAACTCATAAGTGCATCATCTTCAGTATTAAAACTGTAATGTGCTAATTATAATAATTCATCATTAACACATGAAAAGTATTTTATTTACTCTTGGTTTCGTTATAGTTACTCAGGGTCTTTTATTTGGTCAAACAGACAGCACGGTCCTTCAATCGGTACCTAACATTAAAGAAATAAAGGCTGGCGATAAGAAAGTTATTTTCCCCGAAAGCCCGAAAGGTTATTCCTTGGTATTCAAGGGAAGTAATCGTGAACCAATTGTAAATCCATCTGGCGATATTACAACGCCGCTGGTTGCAACAAATGTCAATTTATATTTCGAGCTGATTAGCCAGGCAAGCGATTCCATAAAATACGATGTATCCAGGCAGGTTGTTGTGCCCGGGAAATTTTCAGACAGCGGTGTTAACCCACAGCCTTTTGTAATTCCTGCTTTACGCGAATGGCATGGCAGTAAAGGTGAATTCTCTTTAACTGCAGCCAGCAGAATCGTTTTGAATACAGCGAATGAAAAACAGTTGCAAACCGCTGCCAGTATATTAAAACAAGAGCTGAAAGATCAGTTGGGTTTTAACCTGTTAATTATGAAAGGCAAGCCTAAAAAAGGCGATATTTTTTTAACCTTAAACGCAAATGATAAAAGCATTGGCGAAGAGGGATATTACTTTAATATAGAGGACTATGTTACCATTAGTGCAGTAAAATACCAGGGATTATTTTGGGGAACCAGAACTTTATTGCAACTACTCGAACAAAAAAATGCTATTCCAAAAGGATTAGCGAGAGATTATCCTGAGTTTAAAGTACGCGGATTTGTGCTCGATGTAGGTCGTAAGTTCTTTACTATACAGTTTTTAAGAGATTATGTAAAATTCATGTCTTACTACAAATTGAATGATTTTCAGATCCACTTAAATGACAATGGTTTTAAAAAATATTTCAATGATAATTGGGCTGATACCTATTCGGCTTTCCGTTTAGAAAATACAACCTATCCAGGGCTGACGGCAAAAGATGGTTCTTATACCAAAAAGGAATTTATTGCCTTACAACAGTTGGCCGATAACTATGCAGTTCGCATTATTCCAGAAATTGATGCACCGGCACATGCGCTGGCCTTTACCAAGGTAGTTCCCGAAATTGGCAGTCAAACATATGGTATGGACCATCTCGATCTCCATAACCCCCTTAGTTATACGGTTATGGAAAACGTATTTAAAGAATACATTTCTGGTAATACACCAGTATTTACGGGTAAGGCGGTTCACATTGGTACAGATGAATATGCTAAAAAAGATGCAGAAGTTTTTAGGGCTTTTACCGATCGAATGATTAAATATGTAGAGGGGTTTGGAAAAGATGTTAGGCTTTGGGGAGCGTTAACACATGCTAAAGGTACTACTCCCGTTAAGATAGAAAATGTAGTGATGAATACTTGGTATAACGGTTATGCTAACCCTATTGAAATGAAAAAATTAGGATATAAGCAAATCAGTACGCCTGATGGATGGCTGTATATTGTACCTGCAGCAGGATACTATTACGATTACCTGAATATTAAAAACCTTTATAATAAATGGACCCCTTCAATGATCGGAAATGTCCAGTTTACACCTGGCGATCCTACTATACTAGGTGGTTCTTTTGCCGTGTGGAATGATATTGTAGGTAATGGAATTACAGAAAAAGATGTACACGACAGGGTATTTCCCGCCATGCAGGTATTAGCACAAAAAATGTGGGGAGGAAGCAATACAACTTTAAAATTCGACGACTTTAACGTTTTGAGCAAAAAGATAGGAGAAGGCCCGTCTTTAAACATCGGTGGCAAGCTATCTAAAAATGATGTGCCATTTACAGCCCGGTTTAACTTTGATAAAAAAGACGATCAAATTAAAACCACGGGCGCTGTTTACACTGAAGGATATTCAAAAAATGCTTTATCATTTTCAGGAAAAGATAGTTATGCCAGGTTACCTTATACTGAAATTGGATATAACTATACGGTTTCTTTTTGGGTAAATCCTGCAAGTAACAACCCGGATGGTGCAATGTTATTCAGATCGCCTAACGCTACTGTAAAATTAAAACAGACAGGTACAGGTAAACTTGGGTTTTCGAGGGAAGGTTATGATATCGATTTTGGATATGCTTTGGCTGAAAACAATTGGACACATATAGTGATAACCGGAACCAATAAAGGCACCAGTCTTTATGTAAATGGTAAATTAGAAAAACGATTGTACGATAACTGGATCGTGTTTACAGATAAAGACAAAACGAAAATACGTAAATCGGAAACTTTGTTTTTTCCGCTTCAAACAGTAGGTGGATTTAAAGGAAAGATAGATGAATTACAAGTTTGGAACAAGGTATTATCGGATGAAGAGATTCTGGCTTTAAAATGATAAAAAAGAACTAAACAATAACCCGTCTCGATTAAATTAGTTTTTACCAGCCGACAATCGCAATATGATTGTCGGCTTTTTTTATTCCCCATACTTTGAATACTATATTTTAAGCAAACGGTTGTGCTGTGCCAGTTTGCGACTTTGTTTTCTTAGGCCTAAAGTAGATTCATGCTGTAATATTAAACAGTCGCAGCTATTTGATTTAGTTATTTTTGTGGTTTAGTATTAGCTTATTAATCAAACGTTTGCGCGTTGATTCTGAAAAATATTTCCGCTGCAAACCATTATCTTTAATTAATAGGCTACGATATCACCATGTAATTTAATGTTTATTTATTTTAACTACCAGAGTAAAATTGTAGTTGTATTTTCTGGCGCAATACACAAATGATTTTTAATTAATATTTAACCAATTTAAACCAAAGAAAATGAAAAAAACAATTGCTTTACTAGTCGCTTCTTTAGCTTTTACGGTTTGTCTGTTCAGTAGTTTTACGCCCAAAAAAGTAGCCCTTTCCCCTAAAAAGGTTATGCCCCGGAGTGTAGTTACGGTTACAAAAAATTTCACGACCAGTAATGGCCTGGCTGCAGTAGCAACACTTCAGTATACTACCGGGCAGGTTTATTCGAGCATTACAGTAAGTATAGCAGGAGAAGGAAACGTTCCGCTAACCTCGGTATCCCATTCCTCAGGCCCGATTTACGCCGATGCTTTTGAAGGGTACAAAGCCGGATCTTATTATGAATATTTTGTAGATGTATTGGTTACCGGAAACCCGACGATAGGCTGGCAAATTTCAGATACAAGCGCCGAAGCTGTTGTTATTTAAATTGCAGCCCTAAATAAAGAGTCTACTGCTTCATAGCAGCAGTTTTTTGCAGAACCGGCATTGCCAAAAGCAGTGCTGGTTTTTTTATGGTAACATTTCTAATGCGCTTTTTGATAAACGCCACAATAGTTTGATATTTAGAAACCAAACCAAAACAATGAAATTCAGATTTATACTCGCTACATTTTTAAGCATGGGCATTTTTGCATATGCACAACAAGAACCAAGAAAAAGCCAATCTAAAGAAACCGTAACCACTACCCAGGTTACCGTTAAAGACGAACCTAAACCTTCAGCAAACGAGAGGACTATTAAAGTGGAGAGCTCGGTAGTTACCAATCACACTGTTAATATCGATGGCAAGGCTGTTCCGTATAAAGCCACTACAGGTACATTACCGGTTTGGGATGAAGATGGTAAACCGATTGCGGGTTTGTTTTATACTTATTACGAACGTAGTGATGTGCAAAATCGCGATAAGCGACCTTTAGTAATCTCTTTTAACGGCGGTCCAGGTTCAGCTTCAGTTTGGATGCACATCGCCTACACCGGTCCTGTGGTTTTGAATATTGATGACGAAGGTTATCCAGTGCAGCCTTATGGTTATAAAGAAAATCCATATTCTATTTTAGATGTTGCCGATATTATCTACATCGATCCGGTTAATACTGGCTATTCAAGGGCGGTAAGTAAAGATATTCCCACCAATAAGTTTTTTGGGGTGCGTGCCGATATCAAATACCTGGCCGAGTGGATCAATACTTTTGTAACCCGTAATAACCGATGGGCCTCTCCAAAATTTTTAATTGGCGAAAGTTATGGTACCACACGCGTTTCGGGTTTGGCCTTAGAGCTGCAGAACAGTCAATGGATGTACTTAAACGGCGTGGTATTGGTTTCGCCAACAGAACTTGGTATTGAACGTAGCGGCCCGGTAGATGCAGCTTTGCGTTTACCATATTTTGCAGCTACAGCCTGGTACCATAAGGCGCTTGCTGCCGATTTACAAGGCAAAGATTTAACAGCCATGCTTCCTGAAGTTGAAAGTTTTACCATTAATGAATTAATCCCTGCTATTTCGCAGGGTGGGACGTTGAGTGCCGATAAAAAGAAAGCCATTGCCACAAAAATGGCCCGTTACTCGGGTCTTTCAGAAAAAGTGATATTAGATTACAATCTTAATGTACCTACTGATTTCTTTTGGAAAGAACTACTGAGAGATAAAGGTTTTACTGTTGGTAGATTAGATTCGCGCTATCGTGGTATCGATAAAATGAGTGCCGGCGAAGCACCCGATTATAATGCCGAACTAACTTCCTGGCTGCATTCATTTACGCCAGCCATCAATATGTACATCCGCAACGAGCTGAATTATAAAACCGATTTAAAATACAATATGTTCGGCTCTGTTTACCCATGGGATCAAACGGGCAATCAAACCGGCGATAACCTTCGTCAGGCCATGGCGCAGAATCCATATCTGCATTTATTGGTGCAATCGGGTTATTACGACGGGGCCTGCGATTATTTCAACGCGAAATACAGCATGTGGCAGTTAGATGCTGCAGGTAAGCTGCAAGATCGTATGAGTTGGGAAGGTTACCGCAGCGGGCATATGATGTATTTGCGTAAAGAAGATCTGAAAATGGCGAATAACCATATCCGCGAATTTATTAAAAAAGCATTACCAAAAGCTGGCGAGGCCGCAAAGTTTTAGTTCCTTTGGTCGTCATTTCGACTGAAGTGCAGCGAAATGGAGAAATCTTTGAGTCGAATCCAAATAAATCGCTCAAAGATTTCTCTGCACCGCGCTAATCAGTTATCCACGCTTATAAATTAATTCTTCGGGTTTTATTTGGAGCGCAGTTGCGTTGCAATAATTATCGTTCGTCCTGCTTTTCATTACAAGTCCGTCCCGATGAATCGGGATACCTCGCTTGCGGGCTTTTCATTGCAATCAGGGCTAGATAGGTTAGGACGGGGGCACGGAAACCCTTCATAGTTGCAGAAAAAGCTGTAACGTAAACCCGACTTAGTGGATGTTCCCGATTTTTCATCGGAACAGAAACGATGGCGGGTGAGAACCCAACCCAAGCACCACTGCAATTGCTTTTCAAAAAAAAAACGTATTTATAAAGCTCTTCTATCAGCTTTGCTAAAGCGATTTATCCCCTCAAAAACGCAAACAAAAAACTGTTCACTGCAAACTAAAAATAATTACTTATTTTTGTGGTTCAATTATGCAGCAAATAAAAACATCATTCGATTTTGAAAAACCTATTGCCGATTTAGTTCAGCAGATAGAAAAGGTTAAGCAAGTTGCCGAAAAAACTAAGGTAGATATGTCTGCCACTTTAGACGAGCTTGATGGTAAATTAGATGAAACTACCAATAATTTATATAAAAATTTAACTGGTTGGAACAAGGTTCAGATGAGCCGTCACCCCGATCGCCCGCAAACACTCGATTATATCAATATGATCTGCGATGATTTTATTGAAATGCATGGCGATAGAACCGTTAAAGATGATAAAGCGATTATTGGCGGTTTTGCTTCTATAAATGGTCAAACGGTAATGGTTATCGGTCACCAAAAGGGTAAAAACACCAAAGAGCGTCAATTTCGCAATTTCGGTATGGCCAATCCTGAAGGTTACCGTAAAGCTTTGCGTTTAATGCGTTTGGCTGAGAAATTTAATAAACCGGTTGTTTCTTTTATCGATACCATGGGGGCTTACCCAGGTTTAGAGGCCGAAGAACGTGGACAAGGTGAGGCTATTGCCAGAAACTTATTGGAAATGTCTGTTCTTCGTGTGCCGATTATCTGTATCGTAGTTGGAGAAGGAGCCTCTGGAGGTGCTCTAGGTATTGGTATTGGCGATAAAGTTTACATGTTAGAACATACCTGGTACTCGGTAATCTCTCCTGAGTCTTGCTCATCTATTTTATGGAGAAGCTGGGATTTTAAAGAGAAAGCTGCTGAATGCTTAAAGTTGACTTCTGATGATATGTTTGGCAACAAATTAATCGATGGCATTATTCCGGAGCCACTTGGAGGTGCACATCAGGATCCGGAGTTAATGGGCAGAACTTTAAAAGATTATATCGTTAAAGATTTAGCTGCTTTAGGTAAACTAAAAACCGATAAACTCATCGAACAGCGGATTGATAAATTCTGCGCGATGGGTGTTGTAAACGAATAATCATTAACTAAAATAAATTTGAATCCTGTTTGGCAATGCTGAACGGGATTTTTTTGTTGATAAATCCGAAGGGTTTATTACGGATCGTCCCTAGACTTCTCGTCATCTCGACTGAAGCGCAGCGAGTGGAGAGATCTATCTTGATAGATTTCTCGGCTGCGTTGCACTCCGCTCGAAATGACGACCTGTTTAAGCCTGATAGGTTTGGTCAACAAAAAAAGCAGCTACAAATTAATGCAGCTGCTTTGTAAGCTATTTTCAGATCCCGCTTATTATTGTTGTGGCCCCTGTTGTGGGAAAAACATCGACAGGCGGCTTTCTAAACTGTTAAATGTTTTCTGCAGCTTATCGCTCAATTTATCCTGACCTGCAGCCTTACTTGTTTTAATCATTCGGTCTAAGTAGTATAATCCCGTTTGAATGTTCTGCGATCCGGTTAAACCTTTTGATTGTGAAATATCAGCCAGGTAGTTTAACTCTTTATTGATATAATCGCCTGATTTGTCTAAAATATCATTAGCTCTGGCAGTTTCTCCAAGTTTATATAGATTTTCAGCCATGTAGAATTTCACAACCACCGTGCGGATGCCGAAGAATTTATCAGGCATTACTGCAAAATATTTATCTACTACTTTTTTGGCATCAGCAATTTTACCTTCTTTAATTAAGCTGCTCGTTAAACTGCTGAAGAGATTGGTGAAAATGAAAGTATCATCTGATGACTGTGGATCTAAATATTTAGCGGTTTTCATATTACCCCACTTAAATTTAGTCATCACATTATTGTACAATACAGGCGTATTCAATTGCTCTGGTCTATCCTCAGATGCTGTAGTATCAGCTTTAAGCGGTAATAAACGCATAGCTAAACCTTCACTGTATAAATACTTATCTAAGCCATTATATTGCTCAGAAGGCACTGTAGAAGCGAAATAAATCGGACGTTTCCAGTTGTTATGTGCAAGGATATCGAACATGGCCAAAGTTCCTTTAGTAACATAACCTTTGTTAAACTTCCAATCCATTGTGGTAGTAATTTTTGAAGCATCAGCTGCAGGTACTGTTCCTGTGCTGATTACTTGCTGCGGATCTACTGTGATTTTAAGGTTTTTAGTTGGCAAGAAGTTAGATTTTGATCCATCCTGCATCGGTACTTTATCGCTCTCATCGTTTGATAGCAATAAATCAACTACGTTTTTAAGCTCAACACTACCGGCAATTTTGTAATCATCGTATGGCATTACATCCCTTTCGCCCTGTACATATTGCTCAGGTTTCATCGTGATAGGCAATGGCGCCGATTCATTTTGTTTTTGTCTTAAACCGTTAATGTACCAATCCGTATCAAACAAGCTTAAGTTTACAATACGAACATCCGGACGCACATTCTCCACTTCCTGGATATACCAAAGCGGGTAGGTATCATTATCGCCATAAGTAAATAAGATGGCGTTTGGTGCACAAGATTGTAGGTAATCCAAAGCAATATCATGCGGAACCATTTTTGTAGAGCGGTCATGGTCATCCCATCCCTGTTCAGCCATTATTACTGGTGCAGCCAATAAACCAATCACTGTTGCGCCGATGGCGCCGGCAGTTGGCGTTAGTTTTTTAAACAACCACTCTTTAATGGCGAGTGCCCCGAGCCCGATCCATATCGCAAAGGCATAGAACGATCCTACATAAGCGTAATCCCTTTCGCGGGGCTCTAATGGTTTTTGATTTAAGTATAATACGATAGCAATACCGGTAAAGAAGAATAATAATGCAACAACTCCGGCATCTTTTTGGTTACGTTTGAAATGCCAAAGTGCTCCAATAACGCCTAAAATTAACGGCAAAAAGAAGAAACGGTTATATGCTTTATTATCAACAGTTGATGGTGGCAGATTGCTTTGATTGCCTCTCAGCATGGCGTCAATTGGTTTAATCCCGCTAATCCAGGTGCCTTCATGTCCGCTACCCTGTCCTTGTTCGTCATTCTGGCGGCCAGCAAAATTCCACATGAAATAACGCATGTACATATAGCCAATCTGGTAGCTGAACAAGAAACCAACATTATCTACCAAAGTAGGATTTTTAGCATCATCTAAGCGCATCCATTCTTTATAAAAAGCTGCATGTTTAGGATCATCGCTATACATACGAGGCAGTAAAGTGTTGTTATTATACTCGTAATCGGTTTTTTTACCTGCTACCTCATATTTGTCTTTTCCTTTTCTCCAGATGGTTTTTCCTTCAGTTACGCCTACTCTTTCAGAGTTATAATTAGGACCGTAACCCAATGGCCTATCGCCATATTGCTCACGGTTTAAGTAGCTTAAGAAAGAGAAAGCATCTTTAGGTGCACTGTTATTTAAGTTCGGGTCTGCTTTTGCCCTGATGATAATCATGGAGAAAGATGCATAACCGAAAATGATTAATACGGTAGAGATTAAACCTAAGTTTAATAACTTCTTTTGGTGTTTGATCGAATAACGGATTCCCCAAACCAGGGCGCCGATTAATAAAATAGCGAAAAATAGAACACCGGTTCCAAAACCTAGACCTAATGTGTTAACAAAGAATAAATCGAAATAAGCACCAAACGAAACCAGGTATTGGATAATGCCATATTGGATTACCGCTAAGATTAAAATACCAACAATAAGGGTTTTAATAATTCCCGATGTTGTTGCTTTATCGGTTCTTTTGAAATAATAAATAAAAGCAAGAGCTGGGATGGTTAACAAGTTTAACAAGTGGATACCAATTGATAAACCCATAATATAGGCAATAAACAATAACCAACGATCGGCACGCGGCTCATCGGCATGTGCTTCCCATTTAAGGATAGCCCAGAATACAATCGCTGTGAATAAAGATGATTGTGCGTAAACTTCCGATTCTACTGCCGAAAACCAAAAACTATCAGAGAAAGTATAAGCCAAAGCACCAACGGCACCTGCACCCATAATGCTGATCAGTTTACCAGTTGTTAGTTCTTCACCAGCTTTTAATATTGTTTTTTTAGCCAATGCGGTGATGGTCCAAAATAAGAATAAGATAGTTGCCCCGCTCGAAACAGCCGAGCCTACGTTCATCCAGTAAGCGATTTTGGTTAAATCTCCTGCAGCAAAAATGGAGAAGAAACGTTGGATCATTAAGAATAAAGGCGCACCAGGCTGGTGAACAACCTGCATTCTAAATGCCGATGCGATAAATTCGCCGCAATCCCAAAAACTAGCAGAAGGCTCTAAGGTTAAAACGTAAGTTAGTGTAGCAATTAAAAAGCAGATCCAGCCTACTATATTATTAACTTTTGAATAATTCATTGGTTTGTTTAATGATATTAAAAATTGTTTTCACATAAAAATGCTGCCGAAATTAACTATTCTAGTCGATAAAACAGGTAAATTTTTGGATTGATTTAACAATTTTTAACGGCTTAAGGCCTTTAACATAAAGGATTTTAATTTATCAGAGAAGCAAAAACCCATAAACAGAAAAGTAAAATCTGCCTATGGGTTAAAATTTAGAATGTTTTTTGCTTAGCCCGCTGCAAATGGGGTAAACCTTACAATCAGATCGTTGTATTTTTTTTCAAGGCTTTTGCTTAGCTCAGCCTGTTTAAAAACCTCGGTTAATTTTACCATTTGGCCTAAATAACCAAGGTAGAAACGTACATCCTGCTCAGATGATAGCTGGTTTTTGCTTTCCGAAACATCAGCCAGGTGGGTTAACTCCCTGTCCACATAATCGGCCGTTTTTTTGATCATGGCATTTGCACGGTTTAAATCATTTAAACGATAAAGGCTTTCGGTGAAATAATAAGTGCTCATTACCTGGCGCATACTGTAAAATTTAGCAGGAATTACCTCAAAATATTTATTAGCCACTTTTTTGCTTTCGGTAATTTTGCCTTCGTTTATCAAGCCATTTAACAAACCGTTAAACATATTCGAAAACATGGTTACATCATCAGCAGATTGCCTATCTAAATGGTTGGCATTTCTAATGTTGCCAAAGCTGTACACATTCATCAGATTGTTGTACATCGGCTTTAGGTTTACACGGTCATAATCTTGCGTAATCGCGGTGTCGGGTTTTAAGGGCAGTAACCTTTTGTTTAAGCCTTCCAAATAGAGGTATTTGTTAAGCCCTACATATTGCTCATTTGGCATTGCGCCGCTAAAATAAATCGGTCGCTCCCAATTATTATGCACCAGAATATCAAATAAAGCCAGGGTGCCTTTGGTTACAAAATTCGAATTATAAGTCCATTCCATACTGCTGGCAATTTTGCCTGCATCTTCTTTCGGTACGGTTCCTGTATCCAAAACCTGTTGCGGACTTACCGCCAGTTTAAGATTTTTGGTGGGTAGCACATTGTATTTAGAACCATCTGTCATGGTTACTTTATCTTCATCATGATCGGATAGGAGCACATCTAAAATTTCCTGTAATTCGATATGCTGTGCAATCTTATAATCCTGATAGTACATAATATCCCTCGTACCTTCAACATATTGCTCGTGTTTTAAGGTGATGGGCAGGGGAGCAGATTCATTTTGTTTTTTTCGCATCCCATCTATATACCAATCGGCAGTGAATAAACTTAAATTCACCACGCGCACATCCGGACGGATATTTTCTACCTCCTGTGCATACCAAACCGGATAAGTATCATTATCGCCATAGGTGAATAAGATGGCGTTAGGTGCGCATGATTTTAGATAATTGACAGACATATCCCTCGTTAGGTGACTATCAGAGCGATCGTGGTCATCCCATCCCTGGTTGGCCATGATAATTGGTGCTCCAAACAAAGCAATAACTGATGCGAAAATACTAGCTCGCTTAGGCGTCAATTTTTGGAAAATAAAATCTTTTAAACCAAATACGCCTAAACCTATCCAGATCGCAAAAGCGTAAAAAGAGCCTACGTAGGCATAATCTCTTTCGCGTGGCTCAATAGGAACAGAATTGAGGTAAACAACAATGGCTACTCCGGTGAATACGAAGAGTAAACCGATAATTCCTGCATCTTTCTGGTTGCGTTTAAAATGCCAAACGGCACCAATTAGACCAATAATTAAAGGCAAAAAGAAAAATCTGTTGTATGCTTTATTTTCTACAATTGAGGGTGGAAGATTTTTTTGACTACCAAGCCTGATTGCATCCAATGGTTTTACGCCACTAAGCCAATTGCCATCTTTTCCACCAAACTGCCCATCTTCATTGTCCTGCCTGCCCACAAAATTCCACATAAAATAACGCATATACATTTGTCCGGTCTGGAAAGAGAACATGTATTTCAGGTTATCCATCAAGGTAGGTTTGTGCTCATCATCAAAACCCATGTAGCTTTTGTAAAAGTTAATGTGCTCAGGTTTGTCACTGTACATACGTGGCAGTAAAGTTTTATCGGCAAAAACATATTCCGATTTTGTTCCGGCAAGCTCGTATTTTTTTTCGCCTTTACGGATAATTTTGCCTGTTTCTTTAATGTCGATTTTTTCTGAATTGTAGTTTTCTCCATAAAGTAGCGGCCTGTCACCGTATTGGTCGCGACCAACATATCTCGAAAAAGAATATACATTATCTACGTTATAGTTATTTAAGTTTGGTTTAGCCTGCGCCCTGATAATGAGCAATGCAAAAGAGCTATACCCAAAAAGTAGCAAAACGGTAAACAACATGGCCAGGTTTAAAACCCTTTTATTTTTAAGAACGGAATAACGGATGCCATAAACCAAACTCCCTATAACAAGAACCGCAAAGAACAGTATGCCGGTTCCAAAGCCTAAGCCCATGGTATTTACAAAAAAGTAATCGAAGCCTGCAGCAAAAGATATTACATACTGGATAATGCCAAACTGCACGGCTGCCAGAACAGCAATCGAAACAAAAAATACCTTTAAAATACTTTGCCAGTTGGGCGATGGGGTCTTTTTGAAATAATAAACAAATATCAAGGCAGGGATGGTAAGTAGGTTTAAGATGTGTACACCAATAGAAATCCCCATAATGTAAGCCACAAAAAGTAACCATCGGTCTGACTTTGGTTCGTCAGCCTGCGATTCCCATTTTAATATTCCCCAAAATACGATAGCACTACAAAGCGACGACATGGCGTAAACCTCTGCCTCTACAGCCGAAAACCAAAAGCTATCAGAAAAGGCATAGGCCAAAGCCCCAACAAAACCTGCGCCCATAATACCAATGATTTTTTGATTGGTGATTTCTTCCCCTTTTTTAACGACTGTTTTCTTGGCCAGTGCAGTAATGGTCCAGAACAAAAACAGGATGGTGCCTGCACTTGCAAGTGCCGAAGATATATTAACAAAATAGGCCACTTTGGTTTTATCGCCAAAAGCGAGTGCCGAAAACAACCTTTGGATCATGGAAACTATTGGAGCGCCCGGTTGGTGAACTACCTCCATTCGGAAAGCCGAAGAAATAAATTCGCCACAGTCCCAGAAACTTACAGATTGATCTAAAGTTAAGATATAGGTGAACGCGGCAACGATAAAACAGAGCCAGCCTCCAATGGTATTGATCCTTGAGTAATTCATAGTTTAATTTTAGTCTTTGATAATAAATGATTTAAGTGGTTCGTAGTAAAAAAAAGTCGCATAAAAAAAGAAAATGTTGCACGCTATATGATGATTTTTTTATCTTTGCATCGCAAACAGGAACAGCGGGAAAGAAATTAAAAATATTTTAAAATCACTCTTGCATATTTAAAATAAGGTTCCTACATTTGCATTCCCTTTCGAGGAGAATATCCTTGAGAAGTTTTTGTCCGATAGTATAAGGGTAGTACAACGGTTTTTGGTACCGTTTGTCTTGGTTCGAATCCAGGTCGGACAACTAAAATTTAATGTCGGATCATGTTTTAAATAGACATGATCCGATTTTTTTTAACCGTAAACTACACGAACCCATGCCATTGCAGTTTAACCCGGTAAAGCTTTTTTCCGGAACAGGTTCTAAGGGATTATCACTTAAGATTGCCGAACACTACGGCAAGCCACTTGGTAGCGTAACCATTCACAAATTCAGTGATGGAGAGTTTCAGCCTTCTTTTGATGAGTCAATCCGTGGTAGTGATGTTTTTCTAATCCAATCTACTTATCAGCCCAGCGATAATTTAATGGAACTTTTGCTAATGGTTGATGCTGCTAAAAGAGCATCAGCACATTATATTACAGCAGTTGTTCCATATTATGGTTTGGCCCGTCAGGATAGAAAAGACAAACCGCGTGTAGCAATCGGTGCCAAATTGGTGGCTAACTTATTAAAATCAGCAGGTATCCACCGCATCATGACGATGGATTTGCATGCTGCTCAGATACAGGGTTTCTTCGATATTCCGGTTGATCACTTAGATGGATCGGTAATCTTTGTACCTTATATCAAAAGCTTAGGCTTAAAAAATTTAACTATCGCATCGCCTGATATGGGCG
This sequence comes from Pedobacter sp. R-06, assembly GCF_049913135.1. Classification (NCBI taxonomy): domain Bacteria; kingdom Pseudomonadati; phylum Bacteroidota; class Sphingobacteriia; order Sphingobacteriales; family Sphingobacteriaceae; genus Pedobacter; species Pedobacter sp. R-06. Next base: position 6,545,935 of record NZ_CP183977.1, read on the forward strand.
GTTCGTACAGGGCACGTACTTTTGCCAAGTTTTTTAATGCTGAGGTAATTATTTGCGATAAACGCCGTAAACGTGCCAACGAAATCGAATCGATGTCTATTATTGGTGATGTGACCGGACAGGATGTTGTATTGATCGATGATATTTGCGATACTGCCGGAACCTTATCAAAAGCTGCGGCTTTGATTATGGAAAACGGTGCAGCAAGTGTTAGGGCGGTTTGTACGCATGCTGTATTATCAGGCAAAGCAATAGAAACGGTAGAAAATTCGGTATTAACCGAACTAATCGTTACGGATACAATTCCATTAAAACAGGAAAGTCTGAAAATTAGGGTGCTAAGCACAGCCAGTTTATTCGCAAGGGCAATTGCCAATGTAAACGAGCACGGCTCAATTAGTGATCTGTTTAGGGTATAGTGAGGTTAATCGTATAAACTGGTTAACCGGTTAATTGAAGATTTGCCGTCAGTTAACCAATTACAACAATTAACCAGTTAAACAAAAAGAGAGTTTAAATAAGGTTGAAGGTAGCGGGTTGAAGGCTTAAGGTCTTGATACTCGATACTTAATACTGACTACTAATAAATATAAAATAAAAATAAAATGAAAACAATCGCAATTAGCGGTTCTCCAAGAGAGAACGTAGGGAAACGCGATGCCAAGGAACTTCGTTACGAAGGTAAAGTTCCGGCGGTATTGTATGGTGGAAAAGAGCAACAACACTTCGCTGTAGTTATTGCTGACTTAAGAGATGTTATTTATACCCCGGATGTGAACTTTGTGGAGATCGATTTAAACGGTACTAAAACTAAAGCTATCGTAAAAGACACCCAGTTTCACCCACTTACTGACGTATTAATGCACATCGATTTTCTTCAGTTATTCGATGAGAAAGAAATTGTTATGGAGATCCCGGTTAAATTAACAGGAACTTCTCCAGGTGTTAAAATGGGGGGTAAATTAATCCAGAAATTACGTAAATTACGTGTTAAAGCATTACCATCTAATATGCCACAAAACGTAGAAGTAAGCTTAGAGAAATTAGAAGTAGGTAGTTTATTCCGTGTTCGTGACCTTAAAGGTGATAAATACGTAATTACTAACACTCCTGAAGATACTATCGTTTCTGTTGCAATGTCTAGAGCATTAAAACAAGCAGAAACTGAAGCTGCTAAAGGTAAAAAATAATCAGGATTCTTAAGATCTCTTGATTTCAAGATGAAGCGTTTCGATTTAATTCGGAACGCTTTTTTTATTTATACCAATGTTAATCCGCTAATCGCCTAACGCTAACCACTCCGCTATTCATTAAGAAGCTGTTTGAAAATGAATGAATTAAATTCGTGGTATAGACTCCCGACTTCGGACTCCGGACTTTTTAGTCTTCACCTTCAACGCTCTGCCTTCCTGCCCTCAACCTTTTTATTATCTTTGCTCCATGAAATATCTTATAGTTGGCTTAGGAAATATCGGACCAGATTATGCACATACCAGACATAATATTGGTTTTGATATTGCCGATGAACTGGTTAAAAATTTAGATGGAAGTTTCGAGAATATCCGTTTGGCATATTATTCGGAGGTAAGCTTCAAAGGGCGTAAACTCCACGTAATTAAACCAACTACTTTTATGAACTTAAGTGGTAAAGCCGTAAACTATTGGATGAAGGAGTTAAAAATAGCACCGGAAAATGTCCTGGTCATTGTTGACGATCTTGCATTGCCTCTCGGTAAGTTGAGGTTAAAGTTACAGGGCTCTAGCGCTGGCCATAATGGCTTAAAAAGTATAGAAGAGGTTTGTGGCGGACAAAACTACGCGCGCCTCCGTTTCGGTATTGGTAACGATTACCCGAAAGGTAGACAAGTGGATTTTGTTTTGGGCTTATTTGATAAGAATGAGCAATTAGAACTCCCTGCGTTGATTGATAAAAGCGTAGAACTGATTAAAAGTTTTGTAACCGTTGGGCCTGCCCACACCATGACAGCTTTTAATAAGTAATTTTTTATAAGAATCGTCTGCTGTCCAGAAGCTTCGGGATCAGCATCTATACTGTAATCTGCTTTGATCAGATTAAGACGGTTTTTTGGAAAGCAATTGCAGAAGTTCTTTTTAATGTTCGTCCTGCTTTTCATTGCAAGTCCTCAGCCGATAAAGGATCGGGTTCCGGGCTTTCCATTTCAATCAGGTTTAATGGGCAGTGTCTTTGCTGTTATTAAAGATTGAATAGCATAGTTTTATATAGATTTCCTTTTCGAGCCATGGTTTGTGTCCTCTCAGCCTATCTGATCTGGCGAATCAAAGGAGTGATGGCTTCCACTTTCTGCGTCATACAGCCCCCAATAGCATTGCCGGCTGCGCCACCTAAACCCGATTGAAGCGAACACGAAGTGCAACGGAGTAAAGCGTAAAGCGGGGCTGTCTCATCCAAAAAATAGCTGTCCCTGATTTCCCCAAAAAAACAATGATTAGTAGAATAGCTCGTCTATCGTTAGGTGAGCCACAGTATTAGATTGGTCGTCATAAGGCCGTAGTGGAGGAATGTAGCGACTGCTCTTCATAGATCTCTCCGTTGCGCTGCGCTTCAGTCGAAATGACGAAAAGATACTAAACAAAAAAAGACCATCTTTCGATGATCTTTTCATAAATATGTTTTAGTTAATGATTATTTAACTTTTTCTTGAGCTCTGGCAATGTAAGCATCAATTAACTGTGCTTCTGCACTCTCAGGATATTGTGTTTTTACTTTAGTATAAGCTTCAACAGCACCTTTAAAATCATTTTGGCTTTCGTTAACCAATCCTAATTTCTTTAAAAACATTGGCGAAGTAAATTTACTTGCTTTATCTGCCGCTTTTTTATAGTAAGTAGCTGCTTGTTTAAAGTCTTTCAATTCGCTGTAAGCGTCACCTAATAAGCCTAAAGCCAGTGGATCCGCAACCGGGCTGCCAGTAGCACTATATTTGCTTAATGCTTCTATAGCTTGTTTATATTCGCCTTTACGTAAGTAAATACCACCTAAATAAAGATTAGCTAAGTTTGCAGATTTTGTGTTATCGTATTCTTTAGCAATCTGCTCTAAGCCCGGGTAACCACCTTCGCCTTTAACAGCTCTGTTCGATAATGAATCTACACCAACAAATTGTTCTGCTTTGTACATTTTGCTAGCGGCTTCTTCAGCACGACCTTTTAAATACACGCCTTGATACCAAAGATATATTAAAACTAATAAAACTACAGCACCTGCAATAAACAGTAAGCTCTTATTATTCTCTTGTAAAAATGAACCTTTTTTAGTTGGTTGAATTGTCTGGTTATCTGTTGTAGACATGTTTGTTTAAAAAATTTAAGATTGCAAAAATACATTTTTCAATCAAAGTATCAATCTTTATTTTGAAGTATTTGATTAAACATTAGTTATTTAGGCGTGCAGAGATTGTAAAATCGTCATGATAATTAGCGTAACAAGCTAATCAGTGTGTTAAACCAGGTTTGGTTGTCGCTAAAAATACCAGTGTGGTTAATCACCAGGTACACCGTTTGACTTTCGGAGCGGCTCACCGTAGATTTAATTCTGATGGGCTGCCAGAATGCGCCGAAGTTTTTTGCCGATGAAGCTGGAAATAAATCGTCGAAGCCCATATAAACTTCTTCTATATGTGATAGGGGAAGTTCCAATTGTTCGTCTCCTGTAATAAAAAGACCATTCGAGGCCAATAGGATATTGCCTTCGTGATTGTGAATTGGCTTTAAAAACGAAAATAAGCCTGCTATTTTTTTAACCCAGCTCGAATTTTCCTCATTGGTTAGTTCATGATCGTAAGACCATAGAACATTTCCTTCTAACATTTTTTGTGCAACCATCTAATTTTCCTTGCTATGAAAGTACAATTTTTTTAAGTGTTATTAACGTTTATTTTAAACAATGGGTGTTAAGAGGCTAAAAAACGGTAAATTTGTGACATATTTATGTGGTTAAAAAATATTACCCTTCTAAATTTCAAGAACTATACCGATGCAGATCTCCATTTCTCGGAAACGGTAAACGTTTTTACGGGTAATAATGGCTCTGGTAAAACGAACATGCTCGATGCTATTCACTATCTCTGTCTATGTAAAAGTTACTTTAATCCCATCGATAGCCAGCAGATCAAAACCAATGAAGAGGTTTTTATGATCCAGGGCGATTTTGATCGTAACGAAAAAAACGAAAAAATTTCCTGTGGGGTAAAACGCAACCAAAAAAAACAGTTCAAACGCAATAAAAAAGAATACGATAAATTGGCAGATCATGTTGGCCTTTTTCCTGTAGTGATGGTTTCTCCTTATGATGTAAACCTGATTATGGAGGGCAGCGAGGAGCGGAGAAAGTTTATTGATAATGTTATTTCACAAACAGATGCACATTATCTGGATCAGCTGATCACCTATAACCGCATTCTGTTAAACCGGAATGCTTTGTTAAAACAAATTGCGATTACCAGAAAGTACGATCCTACACTGCTCGAAATTTTGGATGAGCAATTGATTATGGCCGGCAATAAGATATTTGCAATCCGTAAGGCCTTTATGGATGAGTTTATTCCGCTCTTTAACCAATATTATACCTATCTTACCGAAAACAGGGAAATTGTAGAGCTGAATTATCAATCACAATTGAATGAGGCTACTTTCGAAGAGCTATTAAAGAAATCGGTAGAGAAAGACCGTGTACTGGAGCGAACTACAACTGGTATCCATAAAGATGAACTGGCTTTTGTGATTAGTGGAATGCCTTTAAAGAAGTTTGGCTCCCAAGGTCAGCAGAAATCTTTCTTAATTGCTTTGAAGATTGCCCAATACGCATACCTCGCCAAAAACAAAGGATTTAAACCTTTGCTTTTGTTGGATGATATTTTTGATAAGTTGGATGATAACCGCGTTCAAAAACTAATGCAAATGGTTTCCCACCATGATTTTGGGCAGATATTTATTACAGATACAGGAAGAGAAAGGGTAAAATCAATTTTTGAAAAAATAGAAGTTGATGTAACTTTGTTCGAAGTAGATAACGGAACTATACAAAATGCGTAAACCCAATGATGTTACAGTAAAAGATGCCATCAGCAAAATGCTGGATGTATACCGTTTGCGCCGTAAATTCGATGAAACTTCGATCTTGTCCATCTGGCCGGAGATTATGGGCACCGCTATTGCCAACAGGACCAAGCAGATCTACATCCACGATAAAAAACTATTTCTGCGTATCGAATCTTCGGTAATCAAAAATGAATTGGTTATGGTGCGCCAGGGTATTATCCAAAAACTGAACGAACACGCTGGCGCCGAGGTGATTACCGATATGATCTTTTTATAAGCATAATAAAAGGGCATAAGATTTTCACTTATACCCTTAATATTTTTTTTAATGAGGACTAAGACTCCCGACTAAGGACTATAGACTCAGGACTAAACTAGCCTCTTCCTCCAAATATCTTCGACAAAATCCAGATCAGCAGTGCAACCACTACTACAACTACAATTACGCCCACCCAAACGCCGGCTTTAAATATACCTTCTACTAGTTCACAACTACTTAAGGTAGTGCATAAAAATGCGATCAGTGCTAAAGGGAATGCTTTTTTCATATTCATGTTATTTGTAATAGCTAACATTGAATACTGAAGAAAGTTTTGGTAAATGACTTATTTGCCTGGAATCGTCCTGGTTGCGGTGTAAGATGTTACCATCTTTCGCAATAGCCAAATCTACTTTTTTGTGGTGTCAGATGTTACCATCTGACACGGTATTCAACATGCTTTTTGAAGGAACTGTTTCAATATCAGTTCAAAAAAACAGCCAGATGGTAACACCTGGCTGTACATTTATCTTAAAAATTGTCATTTAATTTCATTAACAGTCAGATGGTAACATCTGACTGCACGAATAGAAATTTTTATTTCCCGTTCACTTTTAACAATTCAACCTCGAAGATTAAAGTGCTGTAAGGAGGAATATCCTGCCCTGCACCACGTTCACCATAGGCCAGGTTGTACGGAATGAAGAATTTATATTTCGAACCGGCAGGCATTAATTGCACACCTTCTGTCCAGCCTTTAATTACCTGATTTAAGGGGAAAGAAATCGGTTCGCCTCTATCATAAGAGCTGTCGAATTGTTTTCCATTTAATAATGTGCCTTTGTAATGTACCAAAACCGAATCGGTAGCCTGTGGTTTAACGCCGTTACCAGCGGTTAAAACTTCGTATTGTAAACCACTTGCAGTTGTTTGTACACCTGCACGTTTTTTGTTCTGTTCTAAGAAATCTTGTCCTTCTTTCATAATTGGTGCGTATTTAATTTTATTTGCTGCTTCTTCAGCTTTATTTTTTACTGATGATGCCTTCGCCAATGCCTCATTGATGCATTGTTGTGCCTGCTGCTGGGTTAAAATAACCTTGCCGCCTGTAAATGCATCTTTCAAGCCTTTTAACAGTACTTCGTAATTTAAGGTAGAAAGGCCAGTTGTTTTTAAACCGGCACCAATTGAAGTACCGAAAGCATAACTGGTAGAATCTAATGTAGATTTTAAACCTGTAGTAACGGTTGATGTTTTACTTGCAGCTGTGGTTGGTTTTTTAGCAACAGGTTTCTTTGCTGCCGTTTTGGTTTGTGCATAAGATGCAGCAGCGATACCGGATAGACATACCGCTAAAAATAATCTTTTCATTCGTATTAAATTGTTTTCATTTGTGATGAAGCTATAATGATTTATTTGTAAATCATAATGGTTTCATTGGTTATTTTTTGTGTAATTAATTCCAGCAGGTTTAAAATGGCGGATTATATTTTAAGGCCGAAAGATACAAAATAGATAAAACAATAAAACCCCGAACGTTCGGGGTTTTATTGTAAGTTTTTTGTGTCGGGAACTAGAAACGTTCGTCTGCCTTGAAGAAGAAGTTGCCTTCGATTTCTGCATTCTCATCAGAATCTGAACCGTGAACAGCGTTAGCATCGATTGATTTTGCATATTTCTGACGGATTGTACCTTCTGCAGCCTCAGCTGGGTTAGTAGCACCGATCAACTTTCTGAAATCTTCAATTGCGTTGTCTTTTTCTAAAATAGCAGCAACAATTGGTCCTGAAGACATAAAGCTTACTAAATCTTTATAAAAAGGACGCTCAGCGTGAACAGCATAGAACTGACCAGCAGTTTCATCTGTAAGTTTAGTATATTTTAATGCGATGATTTTGAAACCAGCATTAGTAATGTCGTTAATGATTGATCCGATATGGCCGTTTGCTACTGCATCAGGCTTGATCATGGTAAAAGTTCTGTTAGTGCTCATTGTGCTTTTGATATCAATTTTTTTGCAAAAATACGTTTTAATTGATGAATAATCAATAAACATTGTTTTTCGGCCGCGAATCGAGATTAGTATTGGATAATTAGGCTTCAAATGGCTAACTGAGCTTTTTTTATGTTGTATAATCCTGTTAATCTCCATCTCTTTTAAAACTATGATCCTACTAATCCTAAAATCCTTTAATCCTAATCTAAATTTACTTAGCTTTGCAGCGCAAAAAATATATGCTTACACTAACTGAATTAAAAACATTATTGGCTACGCCACAACGAATTGTGATCACCACGCATCACAAACCCGATGGCGATGCGATGGGTTCATCTCTGGGGTTATATGGATATTTAATTCAAAAAGGCCATCATGTTAAGGTAATCACACCAACAGATTATCCTACTTTTCTGCATTGGATGCCAAATAATGGTGATGTAATAATTTTTACAGAAGAACAAGAAAAGGCGGCCAAGTTAGTGGATGAAGCTTCGCTCATATTTTGCCTTGATTTTAATACCCTAAGCCGGATTAATGAACTAGGCGAATTGGTTAGAGCAGCAGGAGCAAAAAAAATCATGATCGATCATCACCTCGAACCCGAGGATTTTGATGATTACCGTCACTGGGATATTAACGCCTGTGCTGCTGCGCAATTGGTTTACGATTTTATAGTTAATCAATTGGAAGATAAAGCTGGCATTAATAAAGATGTTGCTGCCTGTTTGTATACCGGTATCATGACTGATTCTGGATCTTTCCGTTTTCCCTCAGCTACGGCCGATGTATACCGTATCGCAGCTGATCTGATAGACCTTGGTGCAGAGCATTGGAAAATCCATCAACTGGTATACGATAACGCGAGCGAAAACCGTTTGCGCTTTTTGGGTTATTGCCTGTCAAACAAGTTAGAAGTTATAAGAGAATACAATACCGCCATTATTTCGGTTACAAAAGAAGAACTGGCACAATACCATAGCGCAACCGGTGATACTGAAGGTGTGGTAAACTACGCATTATCAATTAACGGGATCCGTTTAGCCGCATTAATTGTTGAACGTCCGGATAAGGTTAAATTATCGGTGAGGTCAACAGGTGATTTTCCGGCCAACGAAATCTGTAAAAAGTATTTTAATGGTGGTGGCCATAGAAATGCAGCAGGTGGCGCAGCAGAAAAACCTTTAGCTGATGTCGTAGCCGAATTTAAAACGATATTAGCAGAATATAAAGAACAATTGATTGCTTAACACAAGAAATAAAACAATAAACTTAAAAAAGTCAAATTAAATAAATGAAAAAGGGAATTATTATTCTAGCGGCAGCCACCTTAGGTTTAGCGGCATGTAACAAAGAGAAAAAGGGAGCCGGTGGGTTATTGTATACCATTCACCACTCGGCAGGTAACGAGAAAATCAAAGAAGGCGATATCGTTAAAATGAATTTTATCCAGAAAAACGATAAAGATTCAGTTTTATCAAGCACTTTCGATAGCGAAACTCCTGCAGTATTTCCTGCACAGAAAAAAATGTATGCCGGTGATATGAACGATGTTTTAACATTGTTTGGAGAAGGCGATAGCGCAACTTTTAAAGTAAACTTAGATACTATGGCAGTTCATAGTAAACAACCTAAACCAGAGCAGTTCAAAAATGATAAATACATCACTTTTACGGTGAAAATCGAAAAAGTGTTCAAGAAAAAAGCAGGCGAAGCTGATTCTACTTTTAACAAAAGAGCACAGGAGTTTTTCCAGGCCGATTATAAAGCTACTTCGGAAAAAAAGAAAGCTGCTGAACCTGCTAAACTTAAAGCATATTTAGATGATACTAAATTAGAAACCAAAACTACTGCAAGTGGATTACACTACATTATAGAAAAACCAGGAAGTGCAGAAAAACCAGCTTTAGGCGATACCGTATTAATTGATTATACTGGTAGAGTAACTAAAAAAGGTAAAGATGGTAAATATAAAATCTTCGATACAAGTGATGAGAAACTGGCTAAAGCAGAAAACGAATTTAAACCAGGCAAACCTTACGGCCCGCAAAAAATGCCAGTTGGCGGCACCATCCCAGGATTTACTGAAGCTTTGCAGTTAATTGGTAAAGGTGGTAAAATTAAAGTGATTATCCCTTCTAACTTAGGTTATGGCGAGCAAGGTGCACCTCAGGTAGGTATCATGCCTTTCAGCCCAATTGCTTTCGATTTAGAAATCAAAGATATTATCAAAGGAAAACCAGCTGCAGCAGCTCCAGTTCAAATGCCTGCTCCGGTAGTTAAAAAATAATTTCTTAAAAATACTTTAAAATCCTGCTTATTATTTAAGCAGGATTTTTTTTGTCTGTAATTTTTTAATACTGAGCTAAGAAATAAAACGTTTCAAAGATTTATAAAAACTTATTATAACCTATCTTTGTAGTGATCTAATAAAATAGTAGGCGTTTTGAAAAAAAGATATAACTACTGTTTTTTAATAAATAAAATTTAAATGAGGAACGGAATTATTATTCTCTTGGCGGCGGCATTAGGCCTGTCTGCCTGTAACAAATTCGAAAAGGGTGAAGGAGATATGACTTACAAGATCTATAAAAGTGAAGGTAAGCCGAAAATTCAGGATGGCGATTATGTAAAGTTAAACGGTGTTCAAACGGTAGAAACCAATACCAATCCCGATTCGGTAATGGTAAATACATACGATAATGAGCGTCCTGCTTTCTTTGCCATTAGCAAATCGATGTTTAAAGGCGATTTAGCTTCTGGATTGAAACTGCTTGGAGAAGGAGACAGTGCTGTTTTTAAATTGAACCTGGATTCTATGGAGAAATATTCAGGTCAGCCCAAACCAAAAGGACTAAAAACAAACATTGCTTCTTTCACCATTAAAATTGAGAAGGTATTACATAAAGGCAAAGATGCCGATTCTATTTTCGAAGCGAAGAAACGACTTTTCTTTGAATCGGAGTACAAAGCACTAAATGAAAAAAATAAAGTAGTAGAGCCTGCTAAAATTGCCAAATATATTGCCGAGAATGATTTAAAGGTAACTACTGCGCCATCTGGATTGCAGTATGTAATTTCTGCTCCAGGAAACTCGGAAAGAGCAGCATTAACCGATACGGTATTAATGGACTACACAGGCCAGTTTACCAATAAAAAATCGAACGGAACATTAAATGTTTTTGATACTTCGAATGCTAAAATCGCAAAAGAAGCCGGGATCTTCTCAGAAAGTGTACAATATGTACCGCGCAGCCTACCTTTAGGGCAATTGCCGCAAGGCGTTATTCAGGGTATCCAACTTATTGGTGTGGGCGGTAAGATCAAAATGATTTTGCCATCAAGATTGGGTTTTGGTGAAAATGGGGGCGGACCAATTAATCCATTTACGCCATTGGTATTTGATGTAGAACTGAAAGGTATTATTAAACCAAATGCGGCAACACCGCTAAGCAAGTAAAATACTTACCATAATATAAAAGCGCAAGGATCAGTAAATTATAATACTGGCCTTGCGCTTTTTTTATATTAAGAAATTGATAATTATAGTAGCAAAATAAAATTTTTGTTTAAATTAGATTAACAAAACAATTAATCATCCTTATTATCACTATGTGCTCAAACAGTACTATTATGTTTCTGGGCCTGAAATTAATGCTGTTTAGCATATTTTTCATTCTGTTTATAAAGGACGGATATTACAACCATGCAAAGGCTTCGTATGGTTACTCTACACAAAATAAGAACAACCACAGTATTTCCCAATGGCTTCACTTAGCCGCTATACAAAAACAGTGCGCTAATTTATTTGAAGAAACCAAAGAAAAATTGCAACCTACCTTAGTTAAAAACATAAAATTTAAAGCTTTTGATAGAATATTGGGTAGGTTTTGAATAGAGATTAACCTTTGTTTAAAATCTCTTCAAAGTGTTTTGCCTGGCTTTCTGGTGAAAATGGTTAACGTTTAAAATAAACTTTATGGAGAAGATCAAGGTCTTTTTAATTCACGATTATGACGCATTAATAGATAATGTTGAATCCATTCTAAGTGATTCTGAAAGTATTGTTGTTGTTGGTAAGGCCAATTCTGCTGCACTTGCCGAGCAAGTGATCAGGACAAAAACGCCACATATTGTGATTGCTGATGTTAGCGCTTGTGAGAAGGTAGGGGCTGATTTAACTAAATTGATTAAAAGAGAATTCCCCAAAATTAAAGTCATTGTACTTTCTATGCAGGATGATTTTATCAATATTTCGAAAATGATCAAGTCTGGAGCAACTGGCTATCTTTTAAAAAATGTAAAGTTACATGAACTAAATAAAGCCATTAATAAGGTCATGCTTGGCGAAACCTATATACAAAATTCCATTACAGCTAAATTTATTAATGGTTACCAGCGTGAAAACCATACAGAAGAAGTGAATATTTTATCACCCCGAGAAGTTGAAATTATTAGGTTGATTGCCAAAGAATACACTTCTGCTGATATTGGCAAGATGTTATTTATTTCGGAACATACAGTAGAAACCCATCGTAAAAACATCTGGCGTAAAACTGGTGTAAAATCAATTGTTGGTCTACTGAATTTTGCGCACGAACATCAGCTGATTTAATTTTAAAACAGACCTCAGAGTTTTCAGAAACCTGCGGGGTCTGTTCGTATTTTAAGCTTGCGCTTCCAAATATTGTGCATAACAATAGCCTTCTTCGCCATCGTTAGTTCGTACCAGCCACCATAAATCGTTGCTTCTGTTTACGAGAGTAATTACTTCGCCATGGGCAGCCTTACCAACAATTGGTTGATCGGTTCCCGGACCTTTACGGATATTTAGATTACTGCTCTCTGTGATAACTTTTGCGTGTGTAACCGCTACATCAATGGCCACATTTACATTCAGAACCAAGTCGCCTGATGTAAAGTTGGGGTCAATCTGATTATAAACTTCCCAAAGGTGGTCTTTAGTTGCGCCATCGGCGGCAGTTCCATCTATGTATAAAATCCCATCCTGCTCTCTTACTGCTAAATCTGCTATGCCTGCCGCAGTTGCTGCGTCAGTTAGTGCTTTATATTTATCTGCTAATGCCATGGTCAGGTTATTTAACGGTTAATTTATTGTCGATTTTTTTAGGTTTTAATGCACTCAAATGTTGCATTAAAGTTATTAGAGAGGCTTTTTTAATCTCGCCGGTTAAGAGAACTACACCGTCTTTAACCTCAGCTTTCACCGTTGGGAAATCTTTGGTCGCATCAGCAACATTTTTAATTAAAGCGGAGTCTTCGGCAATTACCACTGGTACATCTGCTGGTTTCACCGTTAAATTGTTAATTACAGATTTTACTCCTTTTTCTGCCTTTGCAATTTCTTCTGCTTTGGTCTTTGTGGCTTCATCATCAACTTCACCAGTTAAAGTTACCTCGCCTTTAGTAACGGCGACCGTAATGCCTGCCGCTTCTTTGGCTTGAATTGCAGCTTGGATGGCCGCGTCGTTTGGTTTACAGCCCACAAAAAATAGTGTAGTTGCAATAACCATGCTCATTAATAATTTAGTTGTTTTCATCCTTTTGGTTTTATATTGATATTATTTGACAATACAATGCTTAGAAATTAAAATAATCTCCTTTTTATCGGTGGGATGACTTCGATAAAGCTAATATATGAAATGCGTTTAACTAGAAACTGAATTTTTTAATTATTTTCTGAATAAATTTTAAATAGTTGATTTGTCTAGATTTGTAATCCACTAACAGACCTTACAGGTTTTAAAACCTGCAAGGTCTTAAATGTTTTAAATCCAATCTTTAAATGGGTTAATCGTCAGGTTGGAATTGTAATATTTTTCTTCTTCGGTAACCTCTCTGCTTACCCAATCTGGCAAGGCAAATATTTCGTCTTCACTGTTAAGTTCAATTTCGGCAACAACCAGGCCTTTGTTAGCGCCTAAGAATACATCTATTTCCCAAAGCTTGCCGTTAAACGGGATTTCGTAACGGGTTTTCGAAAGCTCAGATAAAGAAAAATTATCCAATAATTCTGTAGCCTCGGCAACCGGGATTTCATATTCGTATTCCATCCGTGTAGCACCAATCGTTTGCCCTTTTATGGTTAAAAAGCCTTTGGTTTCTGTTGCCCTTACACGTATGGTTTTATCTTTATCGCTAAGTAAATAACCCTGTCTAAAAAGTTTTCCTTCCGGTTTGCTCAGGTTATCCCATTTTTGCTGATCGATCAAAAATTTACGCTCTATTTCTTTACCCATTGTAATTTGTTGTATTATCTTGCCCTTTTCTGTAAATCAGCAATAGGCATACTGATCAATCTTCCGATGGGTTGTTTGCCTCGATAAGTAATTACACGTAACATACTGGCATCTTTTGGTACCTGTAATGCGGCTGTATATTTCGGATAAAAGCGGTCGGGAGTGGAGTTGTCGAAGCTATAATAGATATCCAAACCATCTATTTCTGGAGTTAATTCGATCATTAACTGTTTATCTGCACTGCGTTTTACCGTAAAAATCGGATCGTAAATAGCAGGGGAGTATTTAATCTCTGCGAAATCTAATCGTTTGAAATGCTGTTGTGTACGATCAACAAAATTTGTCCAGTTTTTCTTTTCAATCGGACTCCAGATCGATTCTGAAATGGCAAATGCACGTGGCCAAACCATATATTCTACCTGGCGGAAAGTAAATACCTGTTCTGTCCAAAGGTTGGCTTGTGCACCAATAACGTACTGCGCATTTACGCCCGCTGGAATAGGGTTAAACTGATAGGCCTTATTTAACCTTAATGAGGCATAAACTTTTGGTTCGGTAATCGGATCTGCCTGCATATAATCCAGATATGCAAAATCAGTGGGACTCATTACCACATTGTGTTTTTCGTTGGCAGCCTGGATGCCATATTTCATCCCTCTCCAACTCATTACGGCAGCTGTTGGCGATACACCACCCTCAAGGATTTCATCCCAGCCCATAAACTTTTTACCTTTTGAAATCACGATCTGTTCTACACGTTTTTCAAAATAAGCCTGAACCTGGGGAATGGTTTTTAAACCTTCGCGAAGCATTAAAGCTTTAACCTGATCGTTCTTTTCCCAGAAATTATGAGGGGCTTCGTCGCCACCCATGTGGATGTACTCGAAAGGAAAAAGTTTAGCTACCTGGGTAAGTACCGAATCTAAGAACACATAAACTTTTTCGTTTGCCGGACAAAGCGTATTATCAACCAAAGCTGTTGGTGGGGCACCACGGCTCCAATCCATAATTTTTTCGCCCGAACGCACTTTATAATTAACTGCATCGGGCGTGCAGGATAATTCAGGATAAGAAGCGATAATAGCTAAACTATGCCCCGGAACATCTATTTCTGGTAATATGTTTACAAAACGTTCTTGTGCATACTGAACAAGTTCCCTAATATCTTCTTGTGTATAAAAGCCACCATAAGTACGAGGCTCATCTGTCGTTGGTGGTGTAAAATCGCCAAAGGTCCCGATTTTTTTAACACTCCATGCACCCACTTCGGTTAATTTAGGTAAGCCTTTAATCTCGATTCTCCAGCCTTCATCATCTGCGAGGTGCAAATGCAACAGGTTAAATTTATAACGTACCATGTCGTCAATAAACTGTTTTACCTCCTGCTTGGTGAAAAAGTGACGGGCAACATCGAACATTAAACCTCTCCACCCTAATTTCGGATAATCTACCACATCAACGCAAGGTGCTTTCCATTTGATGCCGCTTATTTGTTCTTTACTTTCTATTTCGGCCGGAAAAAGCTGAAGCAATGACTGAACACCATAAAAAATCCCTGCTGGCTGGTTAGCTGTAATGACAACCTGGGTGGGATTAACATTTAGTTTGTAACCTTCTTTGCCGAGTTGAGCATCTTCTTGCGTATTTAAAATTAGTTTAATAGTTGGGTGACTTGAATTACTCACTGCGCTTACAAATTTCCCTGTAGCAGTAGTAATCCGGTCAGAAAGATATGCGATTGATTGTTTTAATTCTCCACTTTTAACAGCCTGGATCGTTACATTTTCAGGTAAGGTAAAAGTACCTGCCTTTTTCATTAAGGATACCGGCTCGGGGATGATGGCGAGAGGTGTTTGTGCAACTGCGCTTTCAGTATCACCGATTTCGGTTTCTGTAACAATAGATTGGGCGAAGGTATTGGCTGCAAAAAAACAGCAGAAGATAATCAGGAATATTTTTTTCATTAAAATAATTAAAACGGGTTAACCGAATAAGTATAATCCGCAATTTATTAAAAAAGATTTAATTGGAGGTATTTGTGTAGAGGGAAATGTTCAAGAAGCAAAGCGCTGAGCACATAGCGTTTGGTTTGGATAAAAATCGTGATTGAATTTATGCCATAATTAGAGATTTGTCAGTCTGAGCGGAGTCGAAGACTTAAATACAAATGGGTTGTATTGCTAGGTGATAAGCTAAGTTTACGATGGTTCGTGAAGACACATAAATGTTTTTGTCATTCTGAACGCAGTGAAGAATCTTTTAGAATAAATAGTGTTGTTTTATTGGTTCCTTTTTGAGACTATTTTGCCTCAAATCCTTTTAATATCGTTTCAATAACACTGTATAAAACTCCCGTATTCCAATCATCTAAATAACTATATCCTTTATTGATATTTGATGGGTTTTGTTTTGAAAAGATGGCAAAATAGGTACGGTAATTTTTGGTGCCTACATCAGACCAAAGCAACGATTTTTCTTCTTCCTTAATAAAGTTTGCGGATTTAATTTTGATGCCAGATTCCTCGAAAGTCACATTTGCCAGAATGAATGGTGTTTTTTGACTAAACAGTGCTAAATAATGGTCCACTAACCCATCGAAATAGCTTTCCCATAATTGGTTTAATATTTCGGCATATTGATTATACAAATGGACTTTATTGATGCCATAATAAGAGCCGAAACTTATTTTGATCATTTCCCCATCGCTGTTCTTAATCAATAATTGATACTTTCTTCCTACGATAAATTCAAATCCTCTAATCCATGTAATTCCAAAACGGTATTCTAACGGCTCTTCTTTAGATAAATCAGTTATTGTGGGGACTGATAATTTTTGACTGCCAAATAGTATTGATTGTGGCGTAAATGATAAATTTTTAGGCTTTCGATCAAAATAGCTCTGTTTAATTAACCAATTCTTCTGATTGCTATCTGGAGTGATCATGCATTAAATTTATTAATAGTGTAATAGCAAATTTTAGTCTTCTGATTCTACCTTTTTTTGGTTAAATTTCTTAATAAGAGCTGTTAGCATACCTTTTCCTTTTTCCATACGTCTGATTTTTCCAGTATTTTCATCAATGAAATAGTCGATTACCCGCTGGCTGTACTTTTCCTTTCTGAAGATTTCTATGAGATCTGAAATAAGTGTGGCAGGCGTACCAAAAAGGCCTGGCCTCGACCACCAGCCCAATGCAAGTGTAGTGAGCATGCTCTTTAAACGAAAACTTTTTGCACATGTTGAACATATGATCTGAACTTTTTGTTCATGATTATACCAAATCAGGTAGGATATTATCGTATTAAAGGTATAGCCATATAATTCGTTTTCATTGTTACAATGGGTACAAACAGAATTCTTGATCTCATTAATTAAGTTCTTCCTTTCGACTCCCTCGTAAGAGTCAGTTTCTTCTTCTACAAATTTGATCAGTTTAGTATCTAAATTCCTTTTTATGATTTCATCGTTCAATAAGGCTACAACTTCTTTTCGTAACCCTTTAGCCCCTGAAATAATTTTTAGAATTGTACATCATCATACTTTTCATAGTTTTTGCGGATGTCTTCTAAGGGGATCATTGTGTCTTCTTCTTGTAAAGTGTATCGGCAAGTTTAATGGTTTGATCAATTTTTGATGATAAATTTAAAATAGATTTATTATCCGGTAGATTTTCTTTCTGATATTTTTCTATTAATGGTAGTGTTCTAGAAATTTTTAAAGCTAGCGACAAGTCGTTAAGTGATGATGTTTTAGTATCAATTGAACGGGCTAATTTTTTGTATTGAAGAGTTCTTACCTTATATGCTTCCATGTTTTTAGCGATTAAAGCTGTTAAGGTTTTTCTTAAAACGGAGTCTTGAATTTCTTTTACATGGGCATTTGCTGAGAAAAAATAATCTTGGTTTTTTTCGTCGTAGCTATTGAATTTTTTTAAGGAGTCGTTTTTGCCATCTTCAATTTCCCTAATGTTATCATCAACTTTTTTTAATACTAAATCTTTAGCTATTATTTCAGCATAAAGGTTGTCGATCAGGTCTTCTCTGCCCCGCTTCGAAACGATATTATAAGATTCTTCTTCTGCCAGTGCAGTAGGGGTATCATCTTTACTTTTTGTGGGCCTTTCTACATCTTGGCAGGAAAATGCGGTACAGATTAAAAGACAATATGCGATATTTTTTTTCATGAGCGTTAATTAGCGGTGAATTTAATAAAATAGCATTAAACGCCTTGAAAATATTGTTTTTTGTTGTAGAAACCAAGGTAATTAACCAAAGTAAATTATATTATTAAAGTTTAAATTACAAAAACTTTTTCAACCATTCCATAGCTTTTTCATCATCAGTGAATGATTTTATCGGGATAGGTGGGTTTTGAAACTTAAATAGGATCTTCATAATCAATTGCGCCAAACCAGGTTTCGAAACCATCGCCATAGCTGTATAAATTTGCGGCAATTGCTCCGTAGAAAACTTTCGCGTTTCTTTGTCCGGAACCGGAGAATTTTTTAAGTAAATTAACAGTGGGACTTTCTTATTCCCCGTAATTTTCTTCACCAGTGCAACATTGGCCGAAATATTTTCTACAGTACGTAAAACGCTTTTACTGTAAGAAATGAGTATTCCATCGTCAGTTAATAAATAATCGGCAATTTCGCCTTCAATAAGTTGATTATCGCTGTCGCTTCCCATTTATTATCCCCTTAAATGATAGCCTTTTGGTTTAGTAAAGGCCCTTAATCCCTGGTGTGATAGGGTAGCGCCAATACCAGAATATTTTCTTCCGCTCCATGGTAGGGCTGCGCTTACCCGATCGCAGCAATTCCAATAACCCGAACCCGTGTCAAGCTGAGAAAGTATTTTTTCAGCCCTTGTCTGATCGGCTGTATAAACTGATGCCGTTAAGCCATAATCTGTATCTTTCATCATATTTAAGGCTTCGGCATCATCTTTCACTTTCATTATGCCAATAATCGGACCGAAACTTTCTTCTTGCATCACCAGCATATCATTGGTTACTTCAGTTAAAACCGTTGGTTCAAAATAATAACCTTTTCCCGCAATGGCCTTTCCGCCTGTTAATAATTTTGCACCTTTATTTAAGGCATCTTTAATTTGGTTTTCCAATACCAAAATCTGCTCTTTCCGTGTTAAAGCACCAATATATACGCCATCGGTTGTTGGTTGGCCCGTTTTCCAGCCCTTAACTTCGGTAACAAAGGCATTTAAATAGTTATCGTAATTTTTCTCGTGTACATAAATGCGCTCAACTGAACAACAACTTTGTCCATTATTATAAAAAGCACCATCGGCAGTACCAATAGCAGCAGAAGCAACATCGGTTACATCATCGGCAATGTATAATGGATCTTTTCCACCTAACTCCAATTGACAGGGAACCATTTTCGATGCTACTTTCTCGTATATAAATTTCCCAGTTTTGTAGGAGCCAGTGAAGAAATAACCATCAAAATCCATTGCTAATAATGCTGTTCCCGTTTCTTTTGCGCCAATAGCGATTTGGAAAATATCATCAGGCACCCCTGCTTTTTTTAATAATTTTTCAATCTCGATTCCGGTTAAGGTGGCATACTCTGAAGGTTTATACATTACAGCATTTCCACTCAGTAAAGCTGGGATAAAAACATTTACACCAACCAGATAAGGATAATTCCAGGCTGAGATATTACAAACCACACCCAGCGGTTCGTATTTAATGATTTCCTTGATCCCCGGTTCATCTACCATCACTTCATCGGCCAGATACTTTTCGGCATTGGCCAACATCCATTTGATACGGGCTCTTGCACCATTAATTTCGTTGCGCGATTGCTGGAGCGGTTTGCCTACTTCACTGGTGAGCACTGAGGCAAGTTCTTCAATTTTAACTTCTAATAAATTACTAAACTGAGCGATAACCGAAATCCTTTCGCTAAGGTTTTTGTTAGCCCATTGAGGTTGAGCCTTTTTTAAAGTATTAAATTTGGGTTGAAGCGTAGATGAGTTATCTTCCGCTAAACTGGTAATAACTTCTTCTGTTGCTGGGTTAATGATCTGCATTTTTCCTATTGATTATTGCCACGGAAACACATAAATCACGGAAAATAATTGTTACTCCGTGCTAGCCATTGTCTCCGAGTGATTATTTATTGTGGTTAACGATTGAATTTATAAATGCACTATGTATGTTTTTGCTAAAGGGACCCTGTTGGTCTTTTAACCTTTCAGGGTGCCATTGTACAAATAATAAAAAGGATTTCCCTTCGGGTTCCAGCCGCTCCATTGCTTCAGTAACACCGTCTGGCGATATTGCGCTCACCACCAAACCTTTCCCTGTTTTATCGGTGCTTTGATGGTGGTTGCTATTTACAAGGCCCTTATCGGTATTCACAATCTGGTTTAGCCATGAGGATGGATTGATGATGAGTTCGTGATAACGGTCTGATTTATCGTGCATTTTTGAATGATCGAATTTTCCCCAGGTTGGGATATCAGGGATCAAAGTTCCGCCGAAAAACACATTACCCACCTGCATGCCCCTACAAATGCCCAAAACAGGAACCGACTTGGCTTCAGTATAGGTTAAAACCTTAAATTCAAACTCATCACGCTTTTCATCAATATCATCATCATAACAATAAGGATAATATTCAGGCTGGTTGTAAAAGCGAGGATGAACATCTTCCCCTCCGGTTAAAACAATGCCGTTACATTTTTTGATGTCTTCGAAATTGTTGAGCTTGTACCCGAGTCGGATTACCTCCACACTTTTATTGTAAGATAAAACCCAATCGCGATAGATGTCGAATTTGCTACAGTCGGTAACACCAATTATTATTTTATCAGACATATTAATTAATTCCACTGATTTATTTTTTTTCATTGAGGTGATTACACTGATTTTAATGGTCTAGTAATCCTAAAATCCTGTTATCTTTTAATCCTATTTTAAAGTGCATTTAAGTACAATTGTTTAAAATCTTCTCTGCTTACCGGTTTAGGATTATTAGGATGTGCAAAATCTGCAAAGGCTAAATCGGCAAGTGTTTCGATATGTTCATTTTTAACGCCAATATCACTCAGTTTATGCGGAATATTCACTTTTGTATTTAAATCGAACAGATATTTTACAACAGCTTCACCATTTTCATCTTTGAGATCCAATGTACGGGCAATTTTTTTAAAACGGTCTTCAAAACCCGCAATATTAAACTGCATGCCGTAAGGGATATTTACGGCGTTGGCTAAACCATGGTGTGTATCTAAAAGCGACGAAAGCGGATGCGCCAAAGAATGCACTACACCTAAACCTTTTTGAAAGGCAATGGCACCCATCATCGAAGCCATTAACATTTTACTGCGGCTCTCTAAATCAGGATTATTGGTTGCCCGTTCCAAAGCATCTTTGATCAATGAAATTCCTTCCAGTGCGATTCCATCACACATCGGGTGGAAATTTTTGGCCAAATAAGCTTCCATATTATGTGTCAATGCGTCCATACCTGTTGCCGCAGTGATAAATGGAGGTAAATCCATGGTGAGTTCCGGATCTGCAAATACGATCTGCGCCATTAATTTTGGTGAGAAAAGAATTTTTTTCTGGTGGGTTTCATCATCGGCAATAATTGCGCTACGGCCAACCTCACTTCCGGTACCAGATGTGGTTGGGATGGTGATAAAATGCGGAACATCGTTCGTTACATAAATATCGCCACCGATTAAATCATCATATTTGAATAAATCTTCACGGTGATTAACACGGAGTACGATTGCGCGTGCAACATCTATAGCAGCACCACCACCAATACCAATAATACTGTCGCGATTGGTGGCATCCCAAACATCAGTACCTTTGTAAACATCACTTTTTACCGGATTTTTGTGGATGTCGCTAAAATCCTCAACTGCAATACCCTTTGCCTTTAAATCTTCAACGATGGTTTTAAAAAAGGGAAGTTGTGCGATAGTAGGGTCGGTTACAATTAATGGTGCCTTTAAATTGTTCTTACTTAAGTAGGCGGGCAACTCTTTTACTGCGCCAGCGCCAAAACGGATGGTTGTAGGGAAATTAAACTGATGGATTTTATCAAATATCATGACAATTGTTTTTTTGTTACCTTTTGTTTCTCAAGTTCGCGTCGTCCTGGCCGATTAATCGGGGGATCAGC
Source organism: Pedobacter sp. R-06 (assembly GCF_049913135.1). Taxonomy (NCBI): domain Bacteria; kingdom Pseudomonadati; phylum Bacteroidota; class Sphingobacteriia; order Sphingobacteriales; family Sphingobacteriaceae; genus Pedobacter; species Pedobacter sp. R-06. The sequence goes on from NZ_CP183977.1 coordinate 6,567,694, forward strand.
ATCTATTCTGCAAAAGATTCTGAACCAAGTTCGGAATGACGACTCTATTGTTAAATAATTTCTAAATACCTTTTCAATTCCCAATCGGTTACTACTTTAGCATATTGTTTGCATTCCCATTCGCGGGTCATCGTAAAATGATCAACGAAATCTCCGCCCAATAATGCTGTGGCCAGATCAGAATTTTTCATCGTTTGCGTTGCTTCAAACAAATTACGCGATAGCGTGCCGTTCGATAAATCGGCATATCCGTTTCCTTTGGTGGCTGGCTGTTCGAGTTTTAATTTATTCTTAACACCGTACATTCCAGCAGCCAAACAGGCCGAAAGTGCCAGATAAGGATTTGTATCTGAGCCCACTATCCTGGTTTCTAAACGCGAAGCCTTTTTACTTCCTGGTAGTGCGCGTAATGCCGTTGTACGGTTATCGATTCCCCAGGTTACTGTAGTGGGTGCCCATGCACCTTCAACTAAACGTTTGTAACTGTTTATGGTAGGAGCTATCATTGGTAAAAGGTATGGGAGGCAATGCAGCTGACCAGCGATATAACTTTTCATTGTTTCGCTCATTTTATTTGCATCTTTTTCATCGTAGAACAAGTTGATTTTTTTGTCTGCATCCCATAGGCTTTGATGCACATGACCACTGCATCCAGGTAAATTTTCACTTATTTTAGCCATAAATGTAGCGAGGATACCGTGTTTATAGGCAATTTCTTTTACTGCTGTTTTAAATAGTATAGCCTGATCTGCAGCTTGCAAGGCAGGAGCATATTTGATGGCTGCTTCGTAAACCCCGGGCCCGGTTTCGGTATGTAAACCCTCAATCGGGATATCGAATTTATTTAGTAGTTCGAACAGATCGCTCATAAATTCGTTTCGGTAGGTGCTCCTCAAAATGGAATAGCCGAACATGCCCGGACTTAAAGGTTTTAAATTAACGAAACCTTTCTCCTGTATTGTCTCTGGTGTTTCCAAAAAATTGAACCATTCAAATTCCTGTGCGAAAAGCGGCGAAAACCCTTCACTTTCGCACTGGGCAATGATTTTTTTTAACAATTGTCGCGGACAGACATAATTTGCCTGATCCTGATCGTCAATAAAATCGCCCAAGAAGAAAGGTACGTCATTTTCCCAGGGGATTTTCCGGAATGTTGTCAGATCGATTTTAACCTGTGCATCAGGATAACCAGTATGCCAACCTGTATATATTCCGTTTTCGTAAGCCAAATCACCTGCATCCCAACCAAAGGTAACATCACAGAAACCCAATCGGCCTTCAACCAGGGATGCGAATTTTTCGGCAGCTACATATTTCCCCCTTAAAATACCGTCGATATCGGCAACGGCTAATTTTACTTTTCCAGAGGGATGATTTTTAACGTAATCCAGAATTTCTTTGCTCGTAATCATTAATCTGCCTTTTTAAAGATTTTATATAGAAGAAATATGCCTAAAACAATGCCCGAATAAATTAAACCTAATTTAAGATTATAAATCAGCATTGCGATGAAAGAAACACAGGAAATAATTAAGGCAATAATGGGAAATAAGGGATAAACCGGTGTTTTAAAAGGCCGTGCCATTTCGGGATTCTTTTTCCGTAGCACCATTACCGAAATCATCGAAATGATGTATAAAGTTAATGCGCCAAATACAGAAATGATAATAATTTCGGCCGTTTTACCTGATAAAAGTGCGATGATGCCAATCACCATATTTCCAATTAATGCATTTGCGGGTGTTTGAAATTTAGGAGAAATTTTTCCAAGAATAGCTGGGATACTATTTACACGACCCATCTCATAAGTAGAACGGCCAGCTGCTAAAACCAATCCATGAAAGGAGGCGACCAGACCAAATAATCCAACCGTGATGAGTAAATGATACATCAGGTGGTTATCACCTGTGATCATCGAAAGGGCAAGTGGTAAAGGCGAATCAGAGGTTTCGCCCGATTTTCCGTTTTTATATACTATGGCTTCCCAGCCGCCAATGCCAATAGTTGATATGAAAACCAAAACACATAAAACAACCAAAGTAAATATGCCCCAGCCAAAGCCCTTGCTGATATCGCGCTGTGGGTTCTTGGTTTCTTCTGCTACATTTGCAACGCCCTCAATGCCCAGGAAAAACCAGATGGCAAAAGGGATAGCTGCAAAAACACCGCTCCAACCATTTGGAAAGTTATTGTGGGCCAGATTTTCTGCATGAAATTTAGGCAATGTAATGCCAGAGAACAATAACAGTTCACTTACGGCCAAAATGGTAATAATCACTTCGAACGAAGCTGCGGCTTTTACCCCATATATATTTAGCGCGGTAAAGATAAAGTACACCGCAATGGCACTACTAAGAATAGGTACCTGCGGAAAGAAGGCATTAAAGTAAGCACCAATGGCAAATGCAATAGCTGGCGGTGCAAATATAAATTCGACCATTTGGGCAATGCCGGCAATAAAACCGATATTTTTACCGAGTGCCGCGTTGGCATAATCGAAAACACCACCGGCTTTCGGTATAGCGCAGGCCAGTTCGGCATAACTGAAACTAAAGGTTACATACATCACGATAATGGCAACGGTTGCAATGGCCATGCCCAGGGTACCACCTTGTTCGAGACCTAAATTCCAGCCGAAATACATTCCCGAAATCACATATCCTACACCAAGACCCCATAACATAAAAGGGGTAAGTATTTTTTTAAAGCTATCTTTTTGTTCCATTGGCAGGATATATAAGATTTGAATAGGTTTATATGATTTGCTCGAAAATGATAAACTATTTGCTTCGGTATCTGATGTTTAAAGTAGTAATTATTTTTTAGTTAAGGAGATAATATATTTCGTTTTTGGTTAAAAATAAAAAACCAATGCCTGAGCATTGGTTTCAATAAAATTCGTTAAGAATATGCTGTTTTGGCTATTCCGGATCACGGTTCTTATTCACAATCTGGCTGTCTCTCGTATTTTTCTGCACCGTAATGGCGCCAAAAAGCGAGAGTAAAAAGGCAAAGGCATAAAACCCTTTTTCGCTGGGCAACAAAGTAGCATTCCACAAACCGATTACCAATAAAGTGATGGTTAAGAGGGTAGAAAACCAGCTCAGGCCATAATAAATTTCAGTAACAGGAATTCCTTCCAGTTTATCACGAACAGCTTTTTGTAAAGAAATTACAGCGAAAAGGCCAAACATCAATACGGTAAAATAATATCCTTTTTCATTGAGAAGCATATCAGAACGCCACAGGCCTACAATAAAGCCAATCATTCCGATACCTAATGCAATCCAGGCGGCAGCCACGAATGCATTCGATGGTTTTTGATTCATTGTTTTTGAGATTTAATTTAATTCAATAGACAACGCTAAAGATTGGCAAAAGGTATTAAAATTAAAAGACAGAAGCTTAAATTATTTTGAAAGGTTAGCACCTTGGGTATAAAAAATCAAACAAAAGCTCATCTTTTGCATTATAGCTGTATAATCTTATCTTAGTTATATGCGAACATTGCTTACTTCTGCCCAAATGCGTAATGCCGATCAGTTTACGATTGCTAATAAACCCATTGCTTCTATAGATCTGATGGAAAAAGCTGCGAGGGCTTTTGTTCAAACTTTTTTAAGAGATGAGTTCGATACCAATAAAAGCGTGGCTATATTCTGCGGGAAAGGAAATAACGGAGGAGACGGACTGGCCATTGCCCATTTGCTTATTGCTAATGGATATGAGAATATAAAAGTTTACATCATCAACTTCAGTAAAAAACAAAGCGACGATTTTGCCATCAACCTACAGCGGATTGAAGAAACGAGATGCAAAAAAATGATCATCAACCAGGTTTCTGACTTAAAGAACCTGAAAGCTGATTTAATTATCGACGCCATTTTAGGCTCTGGTTTAAATAAACCTTTAAGTGGAGATTATGAACAGCTGGTTCAGGCCATTAACAAGCTGAATAAAAAAGTGTATGCTGTTGATGTACCTACCGGTTTTTTTGCTGAAGGTAGGCTACCTAAAGATTACAACGGTATAAAAGCCCATAAAACAATTTGTTTCCAACGGCCGAAGATTAACTTTTTCTTCCCCGAGTCGGCCATGGCGACTGAAAAATATGAGGTGGTTGATATTGATCTGGATGAGGCTTTTATCCAAAAACAAGAGGCAGATTTCTATGTAGTGGAAGAACCTGATATTGAAAAGATCCTGCAGCCCCGAAAATTGTTCAGCCATAAAGGTACCTATGGCCATGCACTGATTATTGCTGGAAATACCAATACCATGGGTGCGGCTTTACTGTCTTCGATGGCCTGTTTACACACAGGAGCGGGATTAACTACAGCCTGTATCCCACAGAGCGGATTAACTGCCTTAAACACCACCTTGCCTGAAGTAATGGCGCTGCCAAGAGGCGAATATACACGGATAGAGGACCCAAAAAAATATCAGGCAATTGCTATCGGCCCTGGTTTAGGTGCCGAAGCTGAAAATGAAAAACTGCTCGAAAGCTTGATCATGGCGAACCAGGCAATGATCATCGATGCGGATGCTTTAAATATTTTGGGCGAAAGGCCCGATCTAATCGATAAACTTGCTGCAAATAGCATTATCACCCCACATATGAAGGAGTTCGATCGCTTATTCGGTGAGCATGACAGCTGGTGGGACAGGGTGCAAACGGCGACAGAACAAGCCCAAAAGCTTAAGATCGTTATCGTGCTTAAAAACCAGTATACTTTTATCTGTCTGCCAACAGGTAAGGTGTTCATCAATCCTACAGGTAATCCGGCAATGGCGCAAGGGGGGATGGGCGATATTCTTACTGGCATTATTGCAGGCTTTGTAGCACAGAAATATACCGCAACAGATGCCGCTATTTTGGCTTGTTACATTCATGGAAAAGCGGGCGACCATTTAGCGCACGAACACTTTGTGGTTACCGCCTCGCAGGTTACGGAAAGGATATCAAAAGAAATTAAAGTGCTCATATCCAATTAGTTTGTTTGTTATGCGTAGTTAGCCACAATTGTGGAAAAAAAACAGCATTAACCTACTATTCTTCTAGTTATAATTTATAGTTTAAGGGAATATTTAAAATAACAGATATCTTAAAAACGGAAAAAAATTATTATGGCACAAAAAGAGTACACACTGAATGAATTAATTCAGGAATCGGCAGAGAATCCAAGTGAAAACGATTTTTTCGAATTAGAGAAACCTGCCATGCTGGAGGTAAATCTGAAAAATCAAAAAATATTGGCAAAAGCAGGTTCGATGGTTGCTTACATCGGGAATATCGATTTTAAAAGAGAAGGATTACTGAGCAAAGGTTTGGGCGGTTTGTTAAAGAAAGCCATATCTGGCGAGGGCACCTCACTGATGCATGCCACAGGAACAGGAAAACTTTATTTGGCCGATGAGGGTAAGAAAGTAAAGATCATCAAACTTCAAAACGAAGCGGTTTTTGTAAATGGTAATGATGTTTTGGCTTTAGAAGAGAATATTAAAAACGAAATAAAAATGCTGAAAAGCATTGCTGGGATGATGAGTGGTGGTTTATTCCAGGTTAAATTATCGGGCAGTGGCTATATTGCCATTACCACACATGGCGAACCGATTTTATTAAGGGTTACTGGCAATCAACCTGTATACACTGATCCGAATGCTACGGTAGCCTGGTCTGAAAACTTAACGCCGAACATTAAAACCAATTTAACTTTCGGTTCATTTATCGGAAGAGGAAGTGGTGAATCGTTCCAGTTAGAATTTTTTGGCGAGGGATGGGTTTTGGTACAGCCTTACGAAGAGGTGAAATACGCAGCGAAATCTTAATAATTCTTGGGTTATGGAAAAACGAACCAAGGCATTGAAATCTTAACCTAGTAAATTCGTCATTGCGAGGCACGAAGCAATCTTAATGCTGTAGCTTGTTGTAAGATTGCTTCGTCGGCTGAAAAAGCCTTCTCGCAATGACGTACTTCTCCATTTCGTTCACTCTGGTCAACAAGATTTATGCTTAGTATATAATATAAGCCCTCTTTTTGGAAAGCACATGCAGAAGCATTTTGGTAACGATAGTCCTGCCATTCGCTTTACCGCTTATCAGGTTTATGAGGCGTGGTCATTCATCCTATTTAGGGCTGCAGGGCGCAAAACTATTGCCTACAAAGGGCAGTCGAAAGGTCAAAACCCACAGCCCCATTTTCCTAAACCCGGTAGTAACGGAAATCCTTTTTATTGCTTAAAATGGATTAGACTAAACGTATTGCCTGACGTATTTAATTTGCAATAAAAAGATTGGAGTGTATAACGGGACTGCAGCACCTACGGAGTTGGAACTGTTCGTTTTCTAATATAAACATCAAAGAGAAATTAATGTTATAAAAACAAAAAATCCCGGCATTTTAACAATGTCGGGATTTAATATTTTGACTAAATAATTTCTACTTAAACACCGCCCATTACGGTTAGTTTTTCCATTGTTGGGTTAACACTTCCGCCCATAGGCTCTATCGTTACTGCAAAAGCCTGTGCTTCCTGAATGGCCTGCATTTTTACCAATGCTTCATTATTGGTAGAATCCGTTTTGCCGAATACGCCTAAACTTACCGGTTTCCCGTTTACCAAAGCCCATAACTGATATTGATGTGCTGCATCAGTTTTTGGTAAATCCATGGCCACATAGTTGATCAGCACACTTTTATCTTTCTTGTTCCAGTAAACTTTCATTTTCGAGTTCGGGCTGAAAGCCTGACCAGCCATTCTGATGGTTGCCCATTCTTTGCTGTCGGCCATTGCAGCCATATTATCTAAACCCTGGTTTTCGAACTCTAACTTGCTTACTACACCAGCAAATTTTTGTTTATCCAGGTTTAAACTTGCAATTTGGTCGTGCGCGGCATTTAACTTGTTATAGGTAATAAACAATGCTGCAGTACTTATTACTAATAAAGCTATACAAGCAACTAAGGCATAACGCAAAGTTCTTACTTTGGCGTCACTTCCATCTAAACGTATAATTCTTGGTTCTTCTGTATAAATTGGTTCGGGTTGAACATTCACATTCTCTTCAACTTCACTTAACCCCAACTTTTCGAATAGTCTTGTTTCTACATCTGCAGATGGCTCTACAGCATTTTGCATAGCATATTGCTCCATAGCATGCTCAATGGCAGCTATTTCATCTCTTACCTCAGGGTATTGAGATGCCATTTCCTCAATCTGCAACGCTTCTTCAGGTGATAAATCACCTAAAACGTACAGTTCAAGTACTCCAGATTCGATATATGCTTTTAAATTTTCCACGCTCAATTAAAATTCCTTCTCAATTCAATAATAGCCAACCGGATCCGGGTTTTCACCGTACCTAATGGCAGATCTAACTTTTCTGCGGCTTCCACATGGGTGAAACCCTTGTAATAAACTAAATCAAGAACTGCTTGTAAATCCGGTTTAAGGTTATCTACAAGTTGCTTAACTCCAAGGATATCAGGATTAAACGTTACCTTGTTTTGTTCATCAACGAAACTTACGTTATTTTCTATATCTTGGTTTTTGAGTGAATTCTTAAAGTCTTTAGAACGTAGTTTGTCGATTGATAAATTGCGGGCAATGTTCATCATCCACGTAAATAAACGTCCTTTGGTATTATCATAGTGTGCAGCAGATTGCCAGATTTTTACAAAAGTTTCTTGTAGTACATCTTCAGCAAGCTCTGTGTGGGTGATAATGCGCGAAATAACGCCATAAAGTGCTGACGAATACATGCTGTACAGTGTTTTTAGAACCGCGGGATCTTTCGATTGCAGCGCTTGAACAAGTTCAGGCTCAGTTAGGGTTAATTTTTTTAATGCAGTCACTATTGGTTACTAAGATACAATACAGAACAGTAAAAGCAAAAAAATGTTTTTTAAACGCATTCCGCCAAGGAGTACGATTAAAAATATTTTAAATCCCTACTTATATGAGCGAATTATGCAATTCCTTCAATCGGAAAAAGGTGTTTTTCTGCATGATAAGATGAACGTACCAGCGGACCACTTTCTACATATTTCAAACCTTTTGCTAAACCAGCTTCTTTATACATCGCGAAAGTATCCGGATGAATCCAATCTACTACAGGGTGGTGGTTACGTGTAGGTTGTAAGTATTGGCCTAAAGTTAAGATATGAACGCCATTGGCAACCAAATCGTCCATGGCTTCGAAAATATCTTCTTCGGTTTCGCCCAATCCAAGCATAATACCTGTTTTTGTTCTTAAACCAAATTCTGAAATTCTTTTTAAAGCTTCTAAGCTCCTGTCGTATTTAGCCTGGATACGTACTTGTTTAGTTAAACGCTTAACCGTTTCCATATTGTGCGAAACCACTTCTGGTCTTTCTTCTAATACGCGGTATAAATTATCCCACTGACCTTTGAAATCGGGGATTAAGGTTTCTAAAGTGGTAATTGGACTTTCTCTGCGGATAGCCTGCAGGGTTTCTGCCCAGATGATTGAGCCGCCATCTTTTAAATCATCGCGATCTACCGAAGTAATTACACAATGTTTAACACCCATTAATCTTACCGAATCGGCAATGCGGTTAGGCTCATCAACATCAACCGCTAAAGGGCGGCCGGTTGCAACCGCACAAAAAGAACAGCTGCGGGTACAAATGTTACCCAAAATCATGAATGTTGCCGTACCTGCACCCCAACATTCGCCCATATTAGGACAATTTCCGCTTTCGCAGATGGTATGGAGCTTGTGCGTGTCTACTAAACTGCGAACTTGTGCATATTCTTTACCAACGGGTAATTTTACACGTAACCAATCTGGTTTACGTTTTACTTCAGTTACAGCAGGTACTACCGGTAAATCAATCATGGTACAAAGTTAATGAATAGGATTGAAATGTTACAATGCAGAAATGTTTGAAGGTTGTAATAATTGAGGTGAATTGGTTAATTGTGGGTTGGCTAATTGGCAGGGGCGGAACCAGACTTCACAAGTTTAGCAAGGACCTGCTTGTGGTGTCAGATATTTCTATCTGACGCTATTGAAAAATTAAACCACATTCATTTCGAATGCAATCTGTCGTTTATTTTCCTTAAAGCCAATCTGTGTGTAAAATCGATGACTTTCGGTGCGTTTAATGTTACACCTTACCTTTAGTTTTTTTACCTGATGCGCTTTTGCCCAAAAATTTACGTGCTCAATTAACTGCTTCCCGATTTTTAGGTTTCGGTAATTTTCATCCACAATTAAGCCTCCAATTTCTACAAATGGATCGGATTCTACCCTTAAGGTGTAAAAACCGTGAATCCAGCCTACTACTATGCCATCAATTAAAGCAACAAATGCGCAGTTTTCGTTACTGTTATTTATGCGTTTAATCCTTGCTGATGCTTGCTTGATGTCGCTTTCGTAACCCAGTTGTGTAGAAAGTGCGGCTACGCTTTCGGCATCTTTTTCCAAAATTTCTCTGATCTGAACCATTTTTTACCGATGTTTTGATAGATGAAACAAATTAAAGATTAAATTTTGTTTTTACCGTCAGATGATAACATCTGACGGTACAGCGCTTGCCAGATCAACTTCCGAAGTCTCACAAGGCCAGTGGCTGGCAGACTTCGCAAGTTTAGCGCTGGTTTTCATGCCAAACGCACAGAAATAACCAATCTAAACCCTATTGAAGCGGCAGCCTGAGCCCCTTCGGCGAAGCTACAGGGAAAGAGGGGCTGCCCTAACCGATGAGCAGTAATGCACCTTTTCTAATATTTGGGGAAAATTGATATTACAATTTTAATGATTAAAATTTTGTTTACTGTCAGATGGTAACATCTGACAGCACGGATACCATTTATAAATGTTAGTTAAAAATCATAAGCGAAACATTGCAACTTTTAACGTTTTAACTTTCTAACTTAATATTACATTTGCAATATGAATACTGGCTTACAGCTTTATAATACGCTTTCGCGCAAAAAAGAACTTTTCCAACCCTTAAATGCACCCAATGTTGGGATGTATGTTTGCGGTCCTACTGTTTATAGTGACGTGCACTTGGGTAATTGCCGCACGTTTATATCTTTCGATTTAATTTTCAGGTATCTTAAATATGCTGGTTATAAGGTGCGTTATGTACGTAATATTACCGATGCGGGCCACTTAGAGGGCGATAGGGACGAGGGCGACGATAAGTTTGCAAAACGTGCAAAATTAGAGCAGCTTGAGCCAATGGAAATTGTGCAGAAGTATACGCTGGGTTTCCACGATGTAATGCGCATGTTCAACACGCTGCCTCCAAGTATCGAACCTACCGCTACAGGCCACATTATCGAACAGATCGAAATGATCAAGATCATAATTGCCAATGGTTACGGTTACGAAGTTGATGGAAACGTATATTTTGATGTAGAAAAATATAGCGAAGAATATAATTATACGATTTTAACCAATCGCAATCTCGAAGATATGCTGAACAATACCCGCGAACTGGGTGGACAGGATGAGAAACGTGGCAGGTTAGATTTTGCGCTTTGGATAAAAGCGAAACCAGAAACCCTGATGCAATGGCAATCGCCCTGGGGCATGGGCTTTCCGGGCTGGCATATCGAATGTTCCGCCATGAGCGCGAAATATTTGGGTGCCGAATTTGATATTCACGGTGGTGGAATGGATTTGGCGGCAACGCACCATACCAACGAAATTGCACAATCTGAGGCTTGCAGTCATAAACAGCCTGCCCGCTATTGGATGCACACCAATATGCTTACTGTAAACGGTACGCGGATGTCTAAATCGGCCGGTAATGGATTTCTTCCTTTAGAGTTATTTACCGGCGATCATCCTTTATTGAAAAAAGGCTTCAGCCCGATGACGGTTAAGTTTTTCATGTTGCAGGCACACTACCGCAGTACATTGGATTTCTCGAATGAAGCTTTAGATGCTTCGGAAAAAGGATTCCGCCGCTTGATGGCTGCCATTGGTTTATTAGATAAATTAACGGTTTCTGAACAAAACGATTTCGATATTGATGCATTGAAAGAGAAATGCATCCACGCGATGAATGATGATTTTAATAGTCCGATTCTGATTGCCGAATTGTTTGAAGCTGTAAGGATTATCAATACTGTTTACGATGGTAAGGGTAAAATCTCCGCAGAAGCATTAGAAAAGTTAAAGCAACTGGTTAACGATTTCGTATTTGATATATTGGGACTGAAAGATGAAGATGCCGGAGGTAACGACTTAAATGGCGTTCTGGATATGGTGATTAATTTAAGGACTGAGGCGAAAGCGAATAAAGATTATGCCACTTCTGATCGTATCCGTATTGGCTTACAAGAGTTGGGGATCCAACTTAAAGATGGCAAAGAGGGAACCACCTGGAGTAAATCTTAATTAATCTTGAGTCTGTAGTCATAAGTCGATTTTAAGAATGAGAAAAATTGGTTTAGTAGGGGGCATTAGCTGGGTATCGACAATAGATTATTATCGTTTTATAAATGAGGGAGTAAATGAGCGGTTGGGCGGATTAAATTTTGCTGAGTGTTTAATTTACTCCCTTAATTTTGGTGATGTTCAGAATAAAACCTGGGAGGGATCATTTGACCTTTTACTCGCTGCTTGCGAGAGTTTAAAGCGCAGTGGTGTAGAAGCCATTGTGTTATGTGCCAATACCGCCCATCTTTTTGCCGATCAGCTTCAGGAAAAGATTGCATTACCGATTATTCATATCGGTACTGAAACTGCTAAAGCCATAAATGCTACAGGAATTAAAATGGTGGCTTTATTGGGGACTGTGTTTACCATGGAAAAGGAATTTTATATTAAAAAGCTCGAAGACAATGGATTAAACGTATTGGTGCCATCAAAAAAAGAAACCCGCGATTACATCCAGTTTACACTTAAAGAAGAACTGGGTAGGGGATTAATTTTGGCAGAAACCAGGGCGCAATATATCAAAATGATTAATGATCTAATCGCGGATGGTGCAGAAGGCATAATCCTTGGGTGTACAGAGATTCCAATGCTGATCAGTCAGGCTGACTTTGATGTTCCGGTATTTGACACTACCAAAATTCATTGCAAGGCAATTGTGGATTTTATTCTTTCGTAGCTAAGATCGCATTTATTACAATCCCCCTGCCCCCTTCAAAAGGGGAATGGACTATTCTCTAGCAATTAATTTGTCAGGGGGGCAAAGGGGGATGAGAAATAATTACACTACTTCAAACAATTTACCGTTAGATTAAACAATGAATAAAAAACTTTTAATATTGCCTTTATTCGCATTAATCGCATTTCAGGCATGTCAGAATAAAACAAACCAAAATGCCGATGAAAATGGAGAAAAGCCTCTGCGTTTAGCTTCTCCTGATTTTAATGCTGATAGTGCTTATGCCTATACTAAAGCACTGGTAGATTTTGGACCAAGAATTCCCGGAACGGAAGCGCACCAAAAATGCGCCGATTATTTAGTGGCTAAACTCAAATCGTTCGGCGCCGATGTAAGTATTCAGGGTGAGAAAACACAAACTTATGACGGTAAAAGCTTTCAACTGAAAAATATTGCTGCCGCTTTTAATCCAGGTAAAAAAACGAGGGTTTTAATTACGGCACACTGGGATGCCCGTCCGTTTTCTGATCAGGATACCGACCCTACCAATCATGCGAAACCTTTCGATGCGGCAAATGATGGCGCGAGTGGGGTGGCAGTAATTTTGGAAATGGCACGTCAGATCCAGCAGAAACAGCCAGATGTTGGGGTTGATTTTGTGTTGTGGGATTTAGAAGATTATGGAAAGGCTAATGATGAAACACCGGATGAAACCACATGGTGTTTAGGCTCTCAGTATTGGGCTAAAAAAGCAATGGCAACAGGATATAAAGCTTTGTACGGCATTAATCTTGATATGGTTGGTGGCGGTAGCGCGCAGTTTACGCAGGATGAAATCTCGCGTCAAGCTGCTCCAAACGTAGTAAACAAGGTTTGGGACATTGGTAATGAAATTGGTTATGCTTCTTACTTTACGAAAATTCCGAGCGGAAAATTGGTTGATGATCATTTTTGGATGAACAAAGCAGGCATTCCTTCTATTGATATTATCCATTACAACGATAACAGTGGTTTTTATATCAATTGGCACACGCAATTGGATAATTTAGCCAATATTGATAAAAATACGTTGAAGGCCACCGGGCAAACTGTTTTGGAAACCATTTATAGAGAAAAATAAGTGGCCTTAATGTGTAATTGTTAATTACTTTTAAGACCATACACCAAAGAAAATTTTATATTCGCCAAACAATATTATATTAATTAATAATGAAACAATTATTTTCAACTGCAATAGCTTCGCTTTTAGCCCTAAGTGCTTTTGCCCAAAAAAGTGACGGAACAACCAAATCTTTAGTAAATGCTGAAAAGGATTTTGCTAAGTCAATTGCCAAAAATGGAGATAAAGAAGCTTTTATAGATTATTCATCAACGAGCACTTTAGTGTTCAGGCCAAACCCGGTTAATGCCAAAACGTTTTACGCGGCTAAGGCAAATGCTGAAAATGATGTAACATGGACCCCAAACCTGGCAAAAGTATCACGTAGTGGCGATTTAGGTTTCACTACAGGGCCATATGAAGTTGGTACTTCAGAGAAAAAATACGGTCAATACTTATCGATCTGGAAGCCGGAAAACGGCAGATGGAAATTAGCCATTGATTTAGGAACGGAAAGCAATAAACCTTTGGCTAAAGTTACGCCACAGTTTATTGAACCTAAAGATCATGTTGCGCCAAAGTTCTTAAATGAAAAAGAAATTAAGGCTGGGAAAGAAATTATCTTAACCACCGAGAAAACATTAAATACTTTGTTAAAAACGCATGGAATTGCAGCATTTGGAGGTTTTTTAACCAACGATGCACGTTTACTTTTCCCAGGTAACGAAGCCATTGATGGAAAAGGAAAAATTATTGCTTTTTATAACGGAATGATCAGCAAAATTAACTTGAAGACAACTGGCGTAGATAAAGCAATCGGGAGCGATTTGGCTTATACCTATGGTGTTGCCACTATCGATTACAAAGCTGATTTACGTGAAAGTTTTAACTATGTTTTCGTTTATGAAAAGGGAGCTGATGCAAGCTGGAACTTAATTGTGCAGGCCTTTGTACCAGCAGAAAGATAAATAACAAATGTGAATTAAAGAGGGCTCTCCATAAAAAGAGGCCCTTTTTTTATTTCTATGTTCTGCTTGCTTTACGGTCCGACCTAGCCTGATCCGATAGTTATCGGATGGAGTGGCACCTTGAAGCATAGCGGAAAGCAGGAACAAACATTAAATAGAAGCACGGTTTTTGTGCTCAAAAAAATTATTACCACCAATAAAACTATTCATTTTACGTTTAAAATTCATGCATAAAAAATTACTTCTGCTCTCAACCCTAATTTTATTGTTTTTTCATGTTTCAGCCCAAAAAAAGAAATTCGATGTGCAGGGTAAAGCTGGTGCACGCGGTATCATGCCCGAAAATACCATTGAAGGGATGTTAAAAGCTATAGATTTAGGCGTTACTACCTTAGAAATGGATGCCGTGATTTCGAAAGATAAACAGGTGGTGCTTTCGCAGGAGCCTTACTTTAACAACGAGATTTCTTTGCTACCCAACGGTAAGCCGATTACTTTAAAAGACCAAAAGAATTATAACATCTACAAGATGGATTATGAGGAGATTAAAAAGTTTGATGTAGGCAGCAAAGTCCATAGTCGTTTTCCTGGGCAGATGAAGTTTAAAGCTTATAAACCGCTGCTTTCTGAAACAATAGATGCGGTTGAGGCTTATGTTAAAGAACACAAACTGGCCAAACCTGTATATAGCATCGAAACAAAAACGATTAAAAATGGTGATAATGAATTTCATCCGGAGCCAGCAGAATTTGTAGAGCTGATTATGGATGTAATTAATTCGAAAAAACTTGCCAAAAGAGTTATTATCGAATCTTTCGATATGCGTACGCTGCAATATCTGCACGAGAAATACCCAAAAGTACAAACCTCATTGTTGATTGATGAAAAAGAACCCTTTGAAGATTATATTGATAAACTAGGTTTTAAACCGACTATTTATAGTCCTTACTCGGTTTTGGTTGGTAAGGGGTTGGTAGACCGTTGCCACGAAATGGGTATTAAAATTATCCCTTGGACGGTGAATACGGTAAAGGAAGTGAATTATTTTATGAGCCTTGGGGTAGACGGCATCATTACCGATTTTCCAAACATCATGGGGCAACTTAAGTAGCAAGAAATAAGGGGTGCAAAAAAAAGCGTTCAGATTTAAATCGGAACGCTTTTTTTATGCTTTTATAACTGGAAAATCCTAGTGGTGTGCTTCTGGTTTTTCGTGCGCTGCTTCAGTTTTTTCATGATGAGCAGGTGCTTCTTCGTGGTTAAAGATTGGTCTGGTGAAATAAACAACCAATAATAAAACCAGAATCCATGCCGTTAATGGTAAAGCCCAAATGCCTTTTGTTTGCTGAACCGGTGCGTGTGAATCGTGAGCTGACATATCGAATATTTTTGATTTAAAGATTTATGCTTTGTAATTGTGCGGTAAAGATAGTAACAAAATTAAAATAACAAGGGCAATTCAGTGAATTGTATTTTAAGATTAACCGGTTAGTTAAAAAGGATAAAAGGTATTACCTTTTATCCCTGCAAATCGTAAATCATTGCTTTGGTGCTGTTCATTTTACTTTTAATACGGTTTTGGTGCTCCAGTAAAGTGCTTTGCTCATCCTGAATGGCATTAAACAATTCTGCTTTTTTAAAATAGTTTGCCGCTTCTGTAAAATTTTGCTGTTGCTCGGCATGTAGGCCCAAACATTCATAAATGTGTGCTTCGCAAACACCAGGTACAAGTAGCGCCTTTTCTGCAACCTGTTTCACCAATTTGTGCATTTTAAGTGTAATCACAAGTTCCAGATAGGGTTTGTAAACCTCTGGGAAGTCATGATCCAGCCCAATGCAGCGTTTGTAATAATAGCCTGCGGTTTTATAATCTTTAAAATGATTCTGATAAATATCGCCCAACTGAAAATAAGCTCTGGCATAATCAGGGTCGAAAACAATAATTTCGTTAAAATACTGAAGTGCCTTGGGTAATTCCCCCCAGTGCAGTTCTTCAATGGCCTGTAGATACTTTTCTTCTACAGTGGTATAAATGTCCATAACGGATATAATTAATTTTGATGAGCGGTTAAATGCTTATCAAATGCGTAATAAATTGATTTTTAAATTTGGGTTTTGTTTGTTGAAACGTAAAACCGCGTTAAGGGTTGGGAAGGAAATTTAAGTCAATACCCAAGCCCTTTATGCCACAAGACGGGCTAAAGCTTAATTGTTGGATATGTAGTTGACGTAGCATTTCTGTAATTATGTTGCAAAGATATTTATTTTCAGTGAATTGCAAATTTTAAAATAAAATTTCTAATGGATTACGTGCGCGAGATAAATGATACAATAACTCAATAAACAAAATGCACTATTATAATTTAACGAATGGAACAGATTTTCTAAACGTTGTTGCGTATCGATAATTTTAGCTGCTATAAACCAAAAAAATAATGAAATGCCAATATCGAAAAAGTCGAAACGGCCATTGGTAATGTGGAATAATTGAAACAGTTCGAGTGATACAACGAATAAAAGTGGAATGAAAACACAATTGATGCGTTTTTTGAAAAGATCAAAATAAAATTCCTTTGAGGTTAAGGTGATGCAGAAAACCCATAAACCCTCAGGAAGTGAATAGATCAGGTACTCGTTTAATGGTAAGTTTGCTGTGATGGCCTGTTTCAAACTTTGGTAGGTTTTGAAGGAGATCAACTGAATGATGATCTGGTTTACCAAGGTTTTATCAGTCCTGTAAAATACATATATGAACAGACTTGTCATCAAGGCAAAGAAAATATACCAATAATGTTTTTTCAAGGTTTGCTGAAAGTTAAAATTTTAAAATAGGAAAGTGGTTTTAAAGCGATTTCTTTTTCAAGTTTAAACTGCTCCATCGCCTTAATATCTTCAATGTAAAATAATGATTTTAAATGAAATAAGCCAGAGCCTAAATTGAATATGCGATCCAGGTATTTTAGCCAATTATTTGGCGTAAAGTGGTTTAGAATTAAAAGTTTTCCACCTGGCTTTAAAACATTGTGGCACTGCATAAGTAATTTTTCGGGTTGATCTGCAACGGCAATAACATGTGATAACACGACATAGTTGAAACTATTCTCTGCAAATTCGAGTTCCTCGCCATTCATTTGGAATAATTCTATTTCGTTTGTTGCATTTTTTTTAGCCACATTTAACATCGAAGAAGAAATTTCTATCCCGGTAATTTTGTGGTTTTTATAGAGCGGGAAATGAGATCCATTACCGACACCGATTTCGAGCAGATTTCCATAGGGCAGTTGATTAATCTCATTGAAAAATTTTTCCTTTTGAGGTTTAAGAAAAACATCGACCAGTGGATATAAAAATGAAAACCGGTTATAGAAATTGGTTTGAGCGCTCAATTTTTTAGTTTTAAGAATTAAATTGAATTAAAGCATTTTTAATCTGCCGCCTATGCCTTAAAATATGAACGATGGCATGCTCTAACATTTGTTCTACATCGTATTTCTGTCCCCATCTTGTGTTTATCTTTTTCGATTGATCGAACTCTTCCATCGTGATGTTGGGATATCTGGTGAAAAAGTCTTCGTTATATTTAAGTGCTTCCCGGAGCCTTGAGATATAAGGTGTGATGTGGTCAAACTGCAATCGTTCCGGTCTGACTGTTTTCAATCCAATAGAATTTTCGATATAAACTGCATAACTGAACATCGATGCGGTTACATGTGTTAAAATAGTCTGGATGGAAATACAATCTGTATTTGAACTTTCTGGCTCAATGGTTTTTGTTAGTAAGTGCTGACTAATTGGTTCGATTACCACAATCAGTTCGTCAACTGCCTTTTTATATTCATCCATCAGCGCAGCTATAGCGCCTGTAAGGTTACTGTCTTTCATCGTTAACTCAAATATAATGCTTTATGATGAGTTTGTTTTTTAATCGGGATTTTGTAATCCCAACCGGTGTATAAAAGGATTTCAAATCCTTAGTTCGTTAGACGGGATTACAAATCCCGACCGGCGGAATAATTTATTTGCATAAAAGTCAATATGAGCGACAGACACGTTAACGTAAATAACTCCTAAAGGTTACCGTCATTTCGAGCGGAGCATAGCGAAGTCGAGAACCACGAAGTGCTCAGCGCAGCTAAATCTCACCTCGAGATAGGTCTCTCCATTCCACTGCGTTTCAGTCGAGATGACGGTTTTTATTTAGAGTCTGTAAATGGTAGCGAAGTCGAAGAATCTCTGTTCCGCTGTATTTCATCCGATAACTATGGGATCGACGTGACGGTTTTGTTTGTTGGTCGTGATTTGTAGTCCCGATAAGCAAGATTCAAGTCAGTATATCGATTATTCCTATGTACACTGGTAAAGGAATAATTGCTGAAATCACCATGAATTCTTTTTTCGACCGGCCTTTACTCACCAGGGTGATGATCAGGAAAGTGACAAAGTAGATAAAAGTGAGAGATAGGATGCCTACAATCATACCAAAATCGGGCATGCCGCATCTTAGTTTTGTACTTACCGGCAGGGTATGAAAAAATATGAAAGTATATATCCAGCTAACGATATAAAGAACTAAGAATATTAATGAAATTATCCTTCGCCATATAAATGTAAGGATGGGATTTACGATTTCCATGTACCTCTTTTATTCTTAATGCCCGGAATGTAAAAAAGGTAACCAAAGTCTAATATTTGGTGTTATTTTTTAAAGAAAGGTAATTCACAGGAATCTGTAATTTTAATGAATAGACCCTGAAATAAATTACCTTCGGTGAGCTCGCTAAGGCTCGGTTCAGGGTGACGATTCTGGTAGGTCGGGATTAGAAATTCCGATCAGCTATTACAATAAATCTTTAATAATTTTTTCGATCGATAAACCTTCGGCCTCTGCACGGTAGTTACGCACAATGCGGTGACGTAAAATAGGCTCAGCTACAGCTTTAACATCTTCAATATCTGGTGAGTATTTTCCTGTTACGGCGGCATGACATTTTGCGCCCAAAACCAAAAACTGCGAGGCACGGGGGCCAGCACCCCAGCTGATGTATTTGTTAACTGCATCCGTAGCAAACTCGCTATTAGGGCGGGTTTTAGCGGCCAGTTTTACGGCATATTCCAAAACATTATCAGTAATAGGAATATCGCGGATTAATTTCTGGAAATATTGAATATCATCTGCATGGATAATTTTCTGCAGTTGCGTGGTTTTATTACTAGTGGTGTTTTTTACAATGTTCAATTCATCTGCAAAGGCAGGGTAATTTAACTGAATATTGAACATGAAACGATCTAACTGAGCTTCGGGTAGGGGGTAAGTCCCTTCCTGCTCAATAGGGTTTTGTGTAGCCAAAACGAAAAACGGTTTTGGTAAAACATGGGTTTGCCCGGCTGCGGTAACCGACTTCTCCTGCATGGCTTCTAGTAAGGCAGCCTGAGTTTTTGGTGGAGTACGGTTAATCTCATCAGCGAGGATAATATTAGAAAAAACAGGCCCTTTTATAAATTTAAAGTGTCTGTCTTCCCCTAAAATCTCTGCGCCAATAATATCGCTTGGCATTAAATCGGGTGTAAACTGGATACGGTTAAAATCGAGGTCTAAAACAGAAGCTACCGTTTGTACAAGTAAAGTTTTGGCTAATCCAGGTACGCCAACCAACAGACAGTGTCCGTTACTAAAAATGGCGATTAAAACAGATTTTATGATGTCATCTTGTCCAACTACTACTTTGCTTATTTCGGCTTTAATGTTGTTGAAAGATTGATGAAGTGCATCAACAGCTTCTACTTCGTTCTTATACTGCATTGGTGTTATTTTGCGGCTGTGGTTTTAGTCCAAATTTTTAATTCATCACAAGTGTTAAATTCATCGTCGATTTTGATGTAAGTACTTTCGCGACGTTTTTCAAACCATTCGCTTAAAGTACGATTAATTTTATCACTTTGTGCCGCATCTCTGATTTTTGGAAAATCTTGAGCTAAGTTTGCTTTGTGCGGTGGGATTTTAGATTTTAAATATAAAATGCGGTATCCCTGTTTTCCATCAGCTGCAGTGAATAAATCTGGTTTAGAAATACCGCCAATTTTCATGCTATCGATTACCAAAAACACCGAAGGATCTAATTTATCAACAGGAATAAAGGTGCTTCTTGCCTGAACATTTTCGGCATTAAGCATCATCCCACCGTTGTATTTACTCTCTTTATTATCTGAATAAAGGTTTGCAGCAGCGGCGAAACTTAATTTTTTACCGATAATGTTGTTGTAAATACTATCTGCATGCAATTTTAAACGGGTTAAGCTTTCTGGTGTAGTTTTAGGCATAATTAAAATATGTCTAACGTGTACCTGCTCACCTCTACGTTCTAAAACCTGTAAAAAGTGGAAACCATAATCGGTTTCGAATACTGGTGAAATTTCTCCGGCTTTCAGTTTAAATGCCCAGGCAGTAAATTCTTTAACCATGGTATTTCTGTCGATAAAACCGTAATCACCACCATCGGCAGCAGAACCTGGATCCTCAGAATAGGTTTTAGCTAACACACCCATATCCTCGCCACTTTTAACCCTTAAACGAAGGGCTTCAATTTTATCGCGGAATTTTTGTTTTTCTGCTTTGGTTAACTGTGGGTTTAAAATTACTTCACCAACTTCAACTTCTGTATTAAATTCAGGGATGCTATCACCTAAAGATTTGAAATATTTTTCGACCTCCATTGGTGTAACGTTAATGTTTTCGGTGATTTTTTGTTGCATTTTCTGAGCAATCAGCTCATCTTTTACCGATGGTCTGATCTCATCTTTATACTGCAGAACAGATTTGTTTAAAAACTGCTCTAAACGCTCCTGGCCGCCTGCACGCTGCATGCTATAACGCATACGCTTGTTTACTTCATCATCAACAGCACCATCTTCAACCATTACCGAATCGATTTCGGCCTGTTGCTTAAGCAGTTTTTGCGTTAAAGTTTGTTGTAATATTTTACACTTAATATCATTGTTGGGCTGGTTTCCCTGATATAGGTATTGCGTGTATTGTTGGTTTAAATCCGATAGCAGGATAATATTATTTCCTACAACAGCAGCAACTTTGTCTACAGTATGCTTTTGCGCGAAACTGTTTAAAAACAGGCAAATTAAAGCGGTTGCTACTAAAAAAACTTTCTTCATTCTATTTGTTATATTTTGCAAATTTAATACTTATGGTCAAAAAAATCAGGTTGGTTATAACTTGGCAAGCTTTTTTAACTCGTTTTCGTTAATTTTGATCTGATATTTTTGTTTTAGGCTTTTTAGCCATTTTTCTTCTAAACTTAGTTGGTAATCGGCAATTACCTCTCCTTTAACTTCGCTTAAAGGTTTATTGTAATTTTGTTGGTTTTTTGTGTAAAATTCATTTATCGCCTGCTCGTCTTCCTGTGCTTTGTTCCAAATTTTTTGTTCCGAAACATTGAACATTAAAACACCTTCACGGTATTCATTCAATAAAAAATCGCGGTCTTTATTGCTGACCCCAACTTTTTTATGTGTGGTTAATGCATCTTCATAGGTTTTGATTTCTTCCTGATAGCTTGTGTTTTTATCCAAGCCCATCTCACGGGCATCCAAAACTTTAAGTTTAAAATTTATGTACAAGTTTAAATAAGCTTGCAAAGTATCGTATGCAGCGCTGATGTTTCCATTGTGGCTTTTTTTGTATGCCCACATAAACTCTTTGGTACTTATTGATTTACCGTTTACCACAGCCACGTTTTGTGCAAACGAAATGCTACAAATAAAGCTGAAAACAAATAAGCAGTAAGCTTTCCTCACGCAGAGCACTCTATAAATTTTAAGGGATAAAAGTAACAATTAGCGACGCTATTATAAGATATTTAACTAATTTTAACAGAAATTATTATCCAGCAAAAATACGAATGGAAAACCAGGTTACCAACAATGCGAATGCTTTACGTTTATTTTTTACTGAAGAGGTTTTTTTGGTAAAGGATGAAAGCGTAGAAATTCTGCCTTTACGTAATCCAGAGCCAGTTTTGGCCGTCGAAAATGTTTCTGTTACTGAAGAAAAAGAAAGTGTTTTAAAACCAGAAACAATACAAATTCCTGGGATTAATGCTACAAATGTATCTAAAGTTTATCCGCAAGCGCCTGAAATTCCGCATATTGTGGCCGAACCAGCTCCTGAAAAAACGTTTAAATTTTTAGGTGGAAATAAAAAATCAGTGTTGATTTTGGTTAATGATAATGAGCATGATGTAAGTACCGAGCAGGGTAGGGAACTGTTGCGGAAAATTGTGAAGGCAGTAGATTTGGGTACACCCGATTTTGCTATTTTAAATTACGCAAATTATAGCGGAACTGACTATGCAGAACTGCAGCGGTTTTTTAAACCTGCTATTATGTTATCTTTTGGAGTAGAGATTGCCGACCTGAAACTAAACCTTGCCTGGCAGAATGAAATCATCGTTCACGAAAGCACAAAAATTATCTTTGCTCCGAATCTCCATCACCTGGATAGCGATTTAACCGCTAAGAAAACTCTTTGGGGACATCTTCAGAAAATTAAATAAGCGAGTAACAAAGAAACGGTTAATCTTTCAAACCCTACACCCTACACCCTACACCCTACACCCTACACCCTAATGAAAAAACTTGTATTTGCTACCAATAATCAACATAAAACCGAAGAAATACGTGCTGCCCTTGAAGGTAAATATGAGGTGCTTAATCTGGAAGATATTGGCTGTTTGGTTGATATTCCTGAAACTGCAGATACCTTTGAAGGAAATGCTACCTTAAAAAGCAGCTACGTGGTTGAACATTTTGGTTTGGACTGTTTTGCAGATGATAGCGGTTTAGAGGTAGATGCTTTGAATAACGAACCAGGAGTTTATTCTGCCCGATATTCGGGAAGTCGGGATAGCTTAGACAATATTCAATTGGTTTTAGCTAAACTTGAGGGAAATCCCAACAGAAAAGCGAGGTTTAAAACAGTGATTTCCTTAATGCAAGATGGCAAAAACCATATTTTTGAAGGTATAATAGAGGGGACAATCAGGACAGGATTATCAGGTTCGAAGGGTTTTGGTTACGATCCTATTTTCCAGCCGGATGGTTATAATATTACTTTTGCCGAAATGGATATGGCCGAGAAGAATAACATCAGTCACCGGGCCATCGCTCTTAAAAAAATGATGGATTTTTTGAAGGGAGAATGACGAAAATCTTTTTTTAAATATTAATCTATCCAGGTCGTCACCCTGAACCGAGCATTAGCGAGCTCACCGAAGGTAATTCATTTCAGGGTCTTAAAGTGTCTAAATAGATGCTGAAGCAAGTTCAGCATAAAGTTAAAGGAAACTACATTTTACCAACTACCTTTTTCGCCTGAACAGAATCTTTTTTCACTTGTACTGAGTCCTTTTTCGGTAAGATGGGTTTAATGCCAAAATTGGCTGTATCTGCTGGTTTAGCTTGAGGCAATTTCTTATCAACGTTTAAGCTATCTTTTTCTGATGTGATTTTCGGCTTAACCACAGGTGCTGTTGTTAATGGTTTATTTGTTGGGGCTGTGGTTTTAGCACCAGCTACAGTTTTACCCGCAACTGTTTTGGCCTTTGCTTTGGGTTTAGGTTTTCCCGATGAGCCAATGGCATCTTTTTTTGATTTTGGGCGTTCAGTAGGTTTCCACGAAAATCCTTTTAATACATGATCTTTTGCAATCGTGTTTTCGGGATTCAAAGCCCCTTCTATTCCTTTAATGTAAACAATTTCCTCAATTGCATTTTCCTTATCCTTGAAGATGAACTTTATCCTGCTACTTAGGGTTTGATTCATTTCTTTATACACCTTTGTGCTGTCGTCCTGGGTATAATAAATGCTTTCGGCATTGCCATCTACATATAGGTTCTTAAATTTTCCATTGGTAAAGAAACCTGTCATCAACCGGCCTTTTATTTGGTTAAACCTTAACGAATCTTTTGGGGTATTTACTAAAAATGCATTTCTAAAAGCCTGTAAATTATTTAGTTTTTTATTTTTGAACTGAACAAATATCGTGTCACCAACCTGTTGCGAGCCTTCCGACCAGATGATCGGATTACTGTAACAACGTAAAGTAGAATCGGCACTGGTATAAAACAAACTATCGGTTTTGGCCTGTATATTCGTTTTAAAAATCTTAACGCCGTGGTAAGCCTTAATAATACGGGTTTGAACGGTGTCAGCTGGGTTAAATTTGGCTGTATCAGTCTTTAAAGCGCCGGCTTTTAAGTTCCCCAAAACCTTTGTTAAACTATCTTTAGCGCCAGATTTTGTTATCTTTTTTTGCAGGCTATCGATTTTTGTTTTTGATATGTCCTTTACAATAGGAGAAGCCTTATCGGCAATCTTTTTTTGCAAACTATCGATTTTTGTTTTCGATACATCTTTCACTATCGAATTGGCTTTATCAGCCAGCTTTTTCAGACTATCGGTTTTAAGTTTAGGCAGGTTTTTGATAATGGAATCAGCCTTGTTCTTTAAAAGATTGTTTTTCTGTAAACTATCGAGGTTAAGCTTGGGCAGCCCTTTGCCAAGTGAGTCTACTTTCGATTTTAAACTATCAATGCCTTTATCTTTGAGGTTAAGCAGGTCTTCCGTTTCGGCACCGCCCTTATTCTTTTTCTTTTTATCGGCCTTGTTATTCCTAGAATTACGTTTGTTCCTGTCTTCTTTTTGGGTAGGCTCAGCTTCTGGTTTATATTTTGGCTCACCTTTTTCTTTCTTTTCTCCGGTATCTTCATCGTCTTCGCCAACCTGATTGTCGGCTTTAATCGAAATTTTAGGGATTAGCTTTAAGGTTTTTTGCAGCACCATCTGCGTTTCCAAAGTATCTGCGCCCATCCATAAACTATCAGGTCTTTTTTTGTTCTTAACCATTATAGAATCTTCAGTGCCTATACCAAGATATGCATTACGTGTAACCAATGTCCTTTGATCCAGTTTATAGTAATAGCCCAAATCGCCGAACATTTTCATCTTATCTTTTGTATCAGAAAAAACAATGTTTTTTACTGCTTTGCCAACCCCTTTCTTACCATAATAGTATAAGCTATCTCCTTTTAGCGATCTGGTGCCTTGCGTATATAGGTTCTTCTTTCCGAAAAAAGCATCCTCAGTCATCGTATTATACTGACCATTTTCGGTGTAAAGATTATCGTCTTTTCCCTTAATATTGGTAGGGCCATAAAAGTAGGTCCATTTATCCTGGGTATTATAGCTCATCGTATCCGATTTTATGACCGATTGAGGTGTAACTACTACCACATCATATTTAAAGTAGGCTACGTTTCTTTCGCTAAAATAATAACCGTTTTTACTGGTAAGGGTTACATCCTTATTTACAATTTTGCCGCCACTGGTATAAGTTCCTATTTTGGTAAGTGTATTATAATCTAAAATGTTGGTCGTCAAAATCGATGTGGGATCAATCATCTTGACATTTCCGGTTAAATGTGCTTGTTTTTTATTTCCATCATACTCCAATTGATCGGAATAAATATCGGTGGTAAGCTGGTTAATGTGTACATTTTTAAAAGCTTCAAAATAGTTTCGTTCGCTATAAAATACGGCACTATCGCAGCTTAAAGTTGCATTATCTTGTTGAAAAACAGGGTTTCGCAAGTAGCTGATTTTTTTCTTGGTATCACCAGTTATCTTGGAAAATGAAACAATTTTAATCTTCGAAGCAGGTTGCTGACCGAATAAAAATACAGGACTGATTAAAAGAAATAAAAAGACAAATAGTTTTTGCACACTACAAAGTTAGTTTTTTGTTCCGAACGTTCGGAATACCAGTTAAAATTAAATATTTTTGGTGGATGTTACCCGTAAAACAATTTCAGGATTTTATTGAACAGCAACAGCTGTTTGTTCGGGCTAACAAGATCCTTTTGGCCATAAGCGGGGGAAAAGACTCGGTATTAATGTTGCATTTGTTTAAAGCAATAGGCATTGATATTGGTGTGGCACATTGTAATTTTAATTTACGGGCTGATGAGGCACAACGCGATGAAAGTTTTGTTGGGCTACTGGCCAAAAATTTAGGATTACCTTTTTATGTAACGCATTTTGATACCAAAAAATATGCAGCCGAAAATAAAATTTCTACCCAGATGGCAGCGCGCGATCTGCGCTATAACTGGTTTGAAGAAATTAGGCGTAAAGAAGGCTACGATTATATAGCCCTGGCCCAACACCAGAACGATGCGGTAGAAACCGTACTCATTAACCTTACCCGTGGCACAGGCATAAGCGGATTGCATGGCATTTTACCTAAACGTGATTTATTGATCAGACCCTTATTATTTTTAAACCGGAAGCAGATTGATGAAATTGTAAGGACTAATAACATCGATTTTGTAGAAGATAGTTCGAACGCAAGTACGAATTATACACGGAATAAAATCAGACTACAGGTAGTGCCGCATTTGCAGGAGATTAACCCTAACCTCGAAAAAACATTTGCCGAAAATATATCACGCTTTGCTGAATTGGAGACTTTTTTAAATATCCAGGTTCAGAAACTCGCAAATAAAATCCTAAATAAAAGGAATGATGGCATTTATATCCCTTTGGAAGAGGTTTCGAAATTAAACCCGCAAAAGCTCTTGCTTTACGAGTTACTTAAGCCTTTTAATTTTGGCGAAAATGTAGTGCAGGAAATTTTAGACAGTTTAAGGGCTTTAAGTGGTACACATTTTTTTAGCGCCACACATCAGGCCATTATCAATAGAAGTGATCTGGTTATTGTTGAAAAAAATACATCGGTTACGGCTAATCAGTTTATCCACCCAACCACAGAAAACATTGCTTTTGCTAATGATGAAATTTCGTTGACGTTTATAGATGAATTGAAATTCGAAATTAATTCGAATAAAGCGTTTGTAAATGCTGATAAATTAATTTTCCCTTTGGTGTTGAGGAATTGGCAAAATGGAGATAAATTTATTCCGTTGGGTATGCGTAATCCCAAAAAAGTGAGCGATTATTTTATCGACGAGAAAGTTCCCCTGCATTTGAAAAGCGTTACACCGATTTTGGTTAACGGAAATGGTGAAATTGTTTGGATTGCTGGTATGCGGCAGGATAACCGATATAAATTAACTACAGCAACAAAAAAAGTTGCTATATTCGAACTCAAAATTAAATAAGTGGAAAGCAAATACGCCTATATCGAAAAACAATACATCGGCCGTGATTATGTTCGTATTTTCATTAGGCTTATTATGGCTGCGTTCTGTTTTGCCGCCTACGTTTATGAGCGCGATCGCGACAATACGCAAGATTTGTTTCTTGTTGTAGGCTTCGGGATCATCGGTGTTTCTATGCTTTTGCTTTTCCTTATCCAGTACAAAATTGTGGTAGATAATGGTAGCATGATTTTGGATGGTCTTTGGACGACCAAACGTGTTAAGATTGACTTGAACAGTATCGTTGATGTTCGTAAGGCTACTTATAGTCGTTATTTTTTCAATAATCCGGTTTATAACCTGCACACAAAAGGTACGATCCGTTTTTATTCATCGGGTAAAGATGCGGTTGTTTTAACCGATCGCGATGGCTTGGAATATTTTATCGGTACCCAAAGGCCCAACGAACTTTTCCTTGTAATAAAAGAGGAAATGAGAAACCTAAAATAATTATTTGAGGAGAAATTTCCTCAATTTTCCCCATCTTACATTTTAGTGATTTCTATGTTGCCTGTTATTAAAGGTTACATGAGGTTTTTTGATTTGGCATTTTAATTGAAAGTTTGCTGATATAAAGGAAGATGTTTTAGCCGCAGATTCGCAGATTAAATAAACTTATATTTATGGGAGATTCATATAGTGATATTGATTATCCTTTTCAGGAAGAATGTTATTTGTTAATTGGAATTATGATGGAAATACATCGTATTTTGGGGAAAGGATTTTCAGAAATTGTCTACAAAGATGCGCTAGAATTCGAACTTAGGAATAGAAATATCAAGTATGAAAGAGAGAAAGAATTTTCTGTAAATTACAAAGGGACTATACTTAAACATAAATTTTATGCTGATTTTGTTGTCGATATAATGTTATTATCGAGGTGAAATCTAAATCTGAGTTGATAAATGGACATTATGCACAAGTTTTGAATTATCTGGCAATATCAAAACTAGGAATAGGTTTGTTAATTAATTTTAATGAGAAATCTTTGTAGTACAAGAAAATCATTAGAAGCTATTAAGCTTCAATTTTCGAACTGAAATTAATCTGCGAATCTGCGGCAATTGTTCTCAAAAAGCTATCTGTTTTTATTGCAATAAGCCGACACGCATTATAGATTAAAATCGGGTACATTTGCGATAACAACAATACATGTACAATGAAGATAGGAATTGTTTGCTACCCCACTTTTGGCGGTAGTGGAGTAGTTGCAACAGAACTTGGTAAAGCACTTGCCAACGAGGGACATCAGGTTCACTTTATTACTTATAGTCAGCCCGCAAGGCTCGATTTCTTTTCTGCCAACCTGTTTTATCACGAGGTTTCGGTAAGAGATTATCCGCTCTTTGATTACGCTCCTTACGAATCGGCCCTGGCCAGCAAACTGGTAGATGTTGTCCGTTTTGAACAATTGGATGTATTACACGTTCATTATGCCATTCCGCATGCTTCTGCTGCTTTTATGGCGAAACAGATCTTGGCAAGTTATGGCATTCATATTCCAGTGGTAACTACTTTGCATGGTACTGATATTACTTTGGTGGGTAAAGATCCAACTTATAAACCTGTGGTTACCTTTTCTATTAATCAAAGCGATGGTGTAACTACAGTATCAGAAGATTTAAAAGAAGATACTTACAACCATTTTGAGATTACGAAAGAAATTAAGGTAATCCCGAATTTTATAGATTTTTCGCGCTTCAGTTTACAGGCAAAAGGTCACTTCAAAAAAGCAATAGCGCCAAATAACGAAAGGATTTTAATCCACACCAGTAATTTCAGGAAAGTAAAACGTACGGCTGATGTGATTAGGATTTTCGAAAAAGTACAAGCGGTTATTCCCTCAAAACTATTAATGGTAGGCGACGGACCTGAGCGTGCTTATGATGAGCAGCTTTGCAGATCATTGAATATTTGTGAAAACGTAAGGTTTTTAGGTAAACAAGATGCGGTAGAAGAAATCTTATCGGTTTCAGATCTTTTCTTAATGCCATCAGAATCGGAGAGCTTCGGTTTGGCCGCATTAGAGGCCATGGCCTGTAAAGTGCCGGCAATTACTACAAATGCAGGCGGTTTACCTGAGCTCAACGTTGACGGGTTCTGTGGCTACATGAGCAACGTTGGGGATGTAGACGCGATGGCCGCTCATGCCATTGAAATATTAAAAGATGATGAAACCCTGAATCGTTTCAAAGAAAATGCTTTTGCAAGGGCACAAGATTTTGACCTGAAAAAGATCCTACCTGTTTATGTTAACTATTATAAGGAAGTAATCGAAAACTCATTACAAGCTAAATATTAGCCGCTAATTAGTCCATATTTAATTTATAAGAAAGTTTTGCCGTGCTTGCATAGCAAAACTTTTTTTGTGTATAGATAATTTGAGCATTAAGGGATTTATTGAATTTCATTAGTTGATGATGCGTATCAGCAATATTTAACAAATGTAAACTTTCTCAAAATCAAATGATTATAAATCGTATCTTTGCGGCTTGAAACGGTTTTGCAGATAAAGATTCCTGAAATCATTTCGACAAAATTAAAAAATAGGTTATCCCAAATGAAGAAAATAGTTGATTACAGAAAGCTTTTGAGCGTAGATAAAAATGCTGAATTAAAAGAGCTTAAATCTGTGTACCGCACATTGATGAAAGATTGTCACCCTGATAAATTTCAGCAGGAAGAAGAGAAATTAGATGCAGAAGCCAGAAGTAAAGAAATTATCGAAGCTTACCATTTCCTGGTAAGTATTGCGCCAGAAACACGCGAACAGAATATTGAAACGTACACGCAAACTACAACATTATCGAATATTCAGGATTTCGAATACAAACAACAGGTTTTAAATATCCAGTTTTTTGATGGAAGTGCTTACGAATATTTCGATGTGCCAAAAGCAATCTACGTGAAATTGGTTAATGCCGATTCTCCGGGCCGTTTTGCCCGCAGACACATCTTTAATGAATTCCCATATCGCAACGTAGCCAAAGTTGCAGAACCTGCATAATAAGCGAATATAATATTTGAATGGCCCCGATAAAATCGGGGCCATTTTTTTTTCGGGTCGTCATACTGAACTTGTTTCAGTATCTATCAGGTTATAAGATCCTGAGTTAAACTCAGGATGACGATCGCTGGGTGAGTTCTACTGTACTGAACTTGTTTCAGTATCTATCACATTAAACTCAAATATTCCGACCACTTTAATTCTTTTGGCAATATTTTGTTGCTAAACTCTAAATGAATTACCCTTCTTTTTTTATTGTTGCTTGTTCTGCTCGAACTATGGAGCAATAGTGGTTTCATAATCATCACACCGCCTCTTTCTACATTGCAACTCATTTCTTTTTCTATGCTCCAGTTTATGGTTTCCGGGCGGTAAATACCTTTACTGTGCGAATTGGCAATTACTTTTAATGTACCGTTCTCCTCGTTGGTATCGTCGAGATGAATGCGGATGGTGAAATTGCTTTCGAGTATATCAAGCGGAGGCTGTACGGCAAACTGATTATGTTTGTTAGTGTAAGGTCCAAAACCAGCTATTTCCACTTTCTGATTAACTGAAATTGTTAAATCCTGATGATAGGAAACAAACCAATTTGAAGTTTCGGGTTTGTCGAAATAGATCGATTTGACAAGAAAATAATCTTCGCCAAAAAGCTCTTTTACGATATGTTTGAGTTTGTGATTGAAAATAAGATCGATTGTTTCCGGAACTTCTTTTAAAAACTGGCGTATTGCAAAAAGATCGTCCGATTTTCTAAAGGTTTCTTTTGTAGAATCTGTCCTGTTAATCGCTGCGAGGATATCCTCAACTTCTTGATCTGTAAATACATGATCTACCACCGAAAATCCTAATTCCTGAATTTCTCTTCCCTTAACCACTAAATCCATCATGTCAATTATTCAACATGGGTTTAAAGCGGTTGTCCTTATTTCTTAAGTCCAATCCGCCTTCGTAAACAGATTTTAGATTAACCAAATAAAAACTCCAGCCATTATGACAACCCAAGCGAATATTTCTTCTTGAATTTTCATCTAAAGGGATGTTCTTTTGCGTCAACTCTACAACTACATACTCAAACTCTTCTCTGAGTTTAATATCGACCAAACATCCGCCTGCAAAAGTAAATTGAAGCTCATCTTTGCCATTAGCTTCAGTTATGCTCCCTTTTTCAATATCATCATACAGGTACCAGATCCATTTGTATTTATCCCCTTTCAATACGTTTTGCGTTTTGTTGAGCAATACGCTGTTCTCGTCAGAGAATTCCGCTTCGCTTAAAAACCATTTCTCAATTTCGCTGGCTTTTGTCCAGGCATTGTACATCTCCTCAAGTTTTGCTTTGATAGCAATTTTGATGGTGAATCTGGTCCAATCGAAGTTTTCCATTGGCTTAATTTTAGGTGATTAATTGAAAACCAAACAAACTGGCGCGCCAACATCAATGCGTTTACCGCTATCGGTTAATTTGCCAGTGGTTTTATTCCGGTTAAAAATAACAATGTTGTTGGTGTATTGATGGCCGATCAATAGGAATTTTCCAGTCGGATCAATCGTGAAGTTTCTTGGTCCTTTGCCGAGTGTGCTTACTGTTTCTATAAATTTCAATTTTCCAGTCGGCAGAATTGAAAAGGTAGAAATGCTATTGGCATCACCGCGGTTGGTTTCGTAAAGAAATTTTCCATCAGCCGAAACATGGATGTCGGCACCATCAATTTTTCCACTAAAATCTTTCGGCGTAGTACCAATTTCCTGGATTTTGGTTAAGCTTCCATTCGAATAAGCGAAAACTGTTATGCTGCCATTAAATTCGTGCGCTAAATAGGCGAATTTTCCATTTGGACTAAAGGTGATGTGCCTCGGGCCAGTGCCTGCAGTGGTTTTAATTACCGACTTAACGGTGAATATCTTTTCTTTTGAGGCAGGGTTGTAGTTGTAAATATAAATTTGATCTTCACCCAAATCGTTAACAATTAAATATTTATGGTCTGGCGTAAATTTAACCATATGTACATGTGCGCTTTCTTGCCTGCCTTTAGGATCAATGCTTTTTCCAGTATGCTTGATCGTTTGTAAAGCTTCGGTTAAGGCGCCATCAGCCTTGCGTGCGAATACCGCTAAACTGCCCCCACTATAATTGGCTACAATTACATTTTTGGCATCAACGGTAATAAAACAAGGATCAGCACCGTGACTGTCAACTTTGTTTAAAAAAGTTAAATCGCCTGTTTTGGCATCATATTTAAATGCGCTTACCGTACTTGTTGCTCCGGTTTCATTAACCACATAAATAAATTTGTTATCAGGTGAAATGGCAACATAACTAGGATTCGCAGTGTTTTTTGTAATGCTTTTTATGCTTGTTGCAGCGGTCGCAGCATCAAAGTTATAGGTATAAATTCCTTCACTTTTTCCTGGTGCAGTGTAAGTACCTACAATTAGGTTATAGTTGGTTTTTTGAGCGAAGCTAAGGGTCGAAAATATAGAAAGTATAAGCAATGAACTGAGTTTTTTCATGAAAATATGGTGTTGATTAACAAATATAAAGAAAGTTGGCCACGGAAGCCCAGAAAACATGGAACATGTTTCTTAATTATCGCCCGAAGACGATGGGAGGGGACTCTGCGCACTTTGTGGTAAAAAATAGCAATACAAAAAAAGGCAACCATTGGTTGCCTTTTATATCTTATTTTATTAAGTGTTTAATCTGGATCAATTCATGATCTTCAAGATAGCGCCATCTACCACGAGGCAAATCTTTCTTGGTTAAATTGCCATATACTACACGGTCTAATTTTTCTACATTGTAACCCAGGTGTTCGAAAATACGGCGAACAATTCTGTTTTTACCGCTGTGGATCTGAATGCCGATTTCTTTTTTGGTTCCACCAGCAACGTAAGAAATGTTATCCGGTTTAATCAATCCGTCTTCCAGCTCTAAACCAAAAGCAATTTTGTTTAAATCACCTTGTGATAAAGCTTTATCCAACTCAATATTGTAAATTTTGGTGATACCGTTTTTAGGATGTGATAATTTATCTGCTAAATCACCATCGTTAGTCATCAACAATAATCCTGTTGTATTACGGTCTAAACGGCCAACTGGGTAAATACGCTCGCGACTCGCTTTGTCAACCAATTGCATTACCGTACGGCGTTCTTGCGGATCGTCGGTAGTGGTGATGTAATCTTTTGGTTTGTTTAATAAAACGTAAACTTTTTTCTCGCGTTTCAATAGCTCGCCGTTATAACGTACTAAATCTTTTGCAGGATCAACTTTATGCCCTAATTCGGTAATGGCTTCTCCGTTTACGGTAATAATGCCGGCAGCAATTAGCTCATCAGCTTTACGGCGAGAGCAGATACCTGCATTTGAAATATATCTGTTAAGGCGAATTAAGCCTTTGTCTTCATTTGTTTTGCGGCCTTGGGCAATTACAGTGCGCTCTGGGCGGTTAAATTCTGTATCTCTTGGCTGTGCATCCTCGCGTTTTCTAAACGGACGGGTGTCGCCTTCCCTCGGCTCTCTGGGTTTTACATCTCTTGAACTTCCAGCACTTGGCTTGAAATCATCTGATTTGCCTCTTGATTTGTAATCTTTATAGCCGCCTTCTCTTGGTTTGTAATCTCTTGATCCGCCTTCTCTAGGTTTAAAGTCACGGTCGCCAGTTCTCGGTTTAAAATCTCTCGAATCTCCATCCTTAGATTTGAAATCGCGTTCTCCTGTTCTTGGCTTATAATCTCTTGCACTACCTTCTCTTGGTTTAAAATCTCTATCTCCTGTTCTCGGTTTGTAGTCTCTTGACCCTCCCTCTCTCGGTTTGAAATCGCGGTCTCCAGTTCTTGGTTTGTAATCTCTCGATCCACCTTCTCTAGATTTGAAGCTGCGGTCTTCTGATTTTGAGTTGTTATCTTTTGATTTAAACTCGCGGTCTCCAAATTTGAACCCTTTTGATTCTCCATCTTTCGATTTAAAATCACGATCTCCAGTTCTTGGCCTGAAGTCTTTTTTGTCTCCGAAAGATTTTGATTTGAAATCTTTACCGTCTGAGCTTCTGGGTTTGAAGCCGTCTTTAGAATCGGATGATTTTTTGAATTTGCTGTCTTTATCGTCTGATCTTCTTCTATCAGACCCGGCCGAACTACTTCTGCCTTCTGTTTTCCGACTGCCTGATTTGGACTTGTCATCCCGACTGTTCCTGTTGTTTTTATTTATCATGATACGCTTTTAACCACATTAAAAATGCGGGTTGCAAATTTATGAAAAATTGATGAATATAACAATTTTAAGAGCGGAAAAATTAGATAAAAAAATAGCCTCTAAAATAGGAAAATTTGCCTGAAAATCAAAATTTAAAATCCACGTTTAAAGCACTTTAAGGGCCGGTTTTTAGGGGTATTTTTGTAACTATTTGATAATGTGATCATTATTTTTTACCTTTGCCAACGTTTTTATATAAGTTCACCAAAAAAAGGAGGAAAATGTTAAAGAAACACATCGTACCATTTGCGGTAGTGGCAACACTATTTATCTTGGCAAAAGTGTTCGCTTACCAAATGCCCTTAGCACAAAAAAGTCTTTTAAAAGAAGAAAAATTAAACACTACAATACCCAAATCTGATAGCCTGGAAGTTGAAAATGCGGAAAAGCCGCTATCTTTAATGGCACAGTTAAATTTTGCAGAAGAAACCCTGCCATTAGGCGATAAAAAGGTAGAACGCAAAATGAAAAAAATCCTTGCAGCACACACTTACGGAAATACACAAACCAATAAATTGCATGCAAAAGCAGCAAAGTGGTTTCCGGTAATTGAACCTATTCTCGCTGCGTACGGAATTCCCAACGATTTTAAGTATTTGGCCTTGGTCGAATCTGGAATGGCGGAAGGAGTTTCTCCAAAAGGTGCAGCCGGAATCTGGCAGTTTATGCCTGGCACAGCCCGTACCTATGGATTAAGAGTAAACGGAAATGTTGATGAACGCTATAATCTGCGTAAATCGACCATTGCTGCCTGCAAATACATTAAAGAAATGTATAAAGGTTTAGAAAGCTGGACATTGGTAGCTGCGGCTTACAATGTTGGCGACGGACGCCTGCGCAAGCAGATCAATAATCAAAATCAGGATAATTACTACAAAATGAAGCTGAACCGCGAAACCGGAGGCTATGTTTATAAAGTGATTTCGATGAAACAGATTATGGAGCACCCGAAACGTTACGGTTACGAAAAACCGAGAGTATTATTGGCCTATAACGCCGAATAATATAATAATTAAGATAAAGACAAGCATTTGGTAAGGCGTCCCGGTTTTAAATCGGGACGCTTTTTTTTGAAAGTGATTACACAGATTTGTTTTTTACTAAACGCTAACCCCTAAACGTTTTTTAGGAGTTATTGATTGATGCGAGAATTTTCTCCGCATCACGCCAACCAATGAACCAATGGCTAATGAACCCGTGAACGACAACTAATGACCAATGAACGATTGAACTAATAAATCAATTTCCTTTCTTTGTGTTATGTTCGAACTGCGCATTAATAAAATAATAAATCAACCAGGCGATAATATTACTTTTCAATTTGAGGAAGTTGATCAACCATACCCAAGGTATTTAGCTGGTCAGTTTATTTCGTTGGTTTTTCAGGGGAAACATAAGGAGATAAGAAGGTCGTATTCTTTTAATAGCTCGCCCGATGTGGATGAGCCTTTGGCGATTACAGTGAAAAGGGTAGAAAATGGAGAGATTTCGAGATTTTTACACCATAAAACCTCGGTAAATGATATTCTCCTGGCTCTGGAGCCTCAAGGGATGTTCAGTTATTTGCCAGAAGAAAACTTAGAAAGAGATCTTTTTCTGTTCGCTGCTGGGGTAGGAATCACGCCATTATTCTCGATTTTGAAAACGGCCTTAGTGCGCGAGAAAAAATCGTTGGTTACACTGATATATAGTAACCGATCAATGGAGGATGCATTATTTTATGATGAGCTGAACGAATGGCAAAAGAAATATCCGGATAGATTAAAGATTGTTTGGGTTTTTAGCAATAGCAAAAATCTAATGACGGCCCGCCTAAACAAATTCTATATCGAAAAGCTACTCAAAGAACATTTGCATTTTGATCGGAATAATGCGCTGTTTTATAGCTGTGGTCCGATAATTTACATGGATTTATGCCGGATCACCTTGCTGGGAATGGGTTTCGATATCAAACAGATTAAAAGAGAAACTTTTGTATTACCGGAAGATGAGGTGGATGAGGATGATGGTTCGGCAGAAAAGCTTGTCGATAAAAATACCTATTCTGTAATTTTAAACTTTAGAGGGGAATCTTATAACCTCGAAGTGCCCTGGCCAAAAAGAATTTTAGATGTTGCGCTGGAAAATAAAATCAAACTGCCTTATAGTTGTCGTGGTGGCGTATGTAGTACCTGTGTGGCCAACTGTACCAAAGGTGGCGTAAGGATGGATTATAATGAGGTGCTTACTGATGAGGAGTTGGAAAGGGGTAGGGTTTTGGTTTGTACTGGACATCCGACAGAGAACGGAACAACGATAGAGTGGTAGGATCTATTTTTTCATCCTGCTTTTAATATCATTAAACAATAGCTTTTTATAATACTCCCTTAAGGTTTTCTCAAGTTTTCTATCAGTTACTTTGTCTGCAATGTGCATTCCTTTAAAATAAATTTTAGTTTTACCACTCTGAAAAGTTCGCATCGTAAATTCTAAGTCTTTGAGTGTGTCCCTTTCAATAATCAGCTGATTTAGTTTATAAAAATTAACTTCTTGATTTTTGCTAAGCCTTGATTTTTCTAATGGTTTAATGCTATCAATAACAATATCCTGCATTTTTAATTTATTGATGATTTCTGCCTGGGTATAATTAACCTTGATAGAGCAGTTGTAGCAGGTTAAATTTGCATCGCTTCTATTATAATAATAGCTGGCGGGAGGAGAGGTGGCAATTAATACTGCAAATGATGGGATAAGAATAGCCAGAGGATTTATTTGATTAACTTTAATAAAATCCAGCTGATTGATGTTGTTTATGATATAGTAAGGGACTGGCAGAAAAACGAAAACCACTAGATCGGAATAATCAATTATTCTTGAAGTTTCAACGAAGCTGTATTGATTATAAAGATCAATTAGTGCCTGAGAAAACTCCGATTTCCAAAACAAGAATAATAGAGCACTAACAATTACAGCCATTTTGCCGATTTTGGGAAAGATGTAAGCTAAAATTAAAGGTAATATGATAATCCCCGCTGCATCTGATAGCTTTCCGCTAAGCCACCCAGAATAGTTGAACTTGATATAGTGATCATTGACAAAAAGGACAACTAAGCAGAAAATAAAAACATAATTTAAGAGATGATATTTGTTTCGAGTCGTTTTCATTAGAAATTATTATAAGTATAATGTTTTTGCCTCATTTGTTATTTATGTTAGAATAAACTATGCTGCTGTTAAATTATGATGGGGAAGATCCCATGTCTCCGCCGAATAATAATTTTGAGGAACGATCAATGGGTATATATGATCAATATAGACAGGCATTTAACTATTTTTATGCTTGGGTTTCTGGAGATTAGGATTATTGGTATGAATATATTCCTTTTCTATAAAAATACAAAACCGTAATCTCATTATCAGCGTTTATCTGGTATGACGAAAACTTTTTTTACGCTATTAACCTGCCTCTGTTTACGGTCTTTCGCTCAGGATTCAGTTGCTTTAAAGAGAGAGTTTGCCAATAAGGAGTATATTCATCTTTATAAGGAAAATGCCGATCTGGCTTATACAGCTCCTGGTGGAGAGTTGGGCGCCCCTTCAAAATATGCAATTAATGGTCGGCTTACTACCGCTTATGTGCTTTTGGGAAGTTATAAATCGCCAATTGCATTTTCCGTCATTCCGGATTTTACTGTTCGTGTAAGAACAGAATTTTCGGCTGCTGTCCGCACGCCAAGCTATCGTTTAGGCGGAGCGCTTTATGTAAGGTTAAATCCCGATCCTGAACATTATAAATATGGAGAGCTTGCTTTTACACATCATTCCAACGGGCAGGATGCTTCCCCATATAACCCTGACGGCACCATCAATACCCGAACTGGGAATTTCAATGCCAATTATTTAACCTTATCCTATCGATTTGGTGATTTAACGCCAGCCAATGCCGATGGAAGTTATTATTCATTTAATCACCGGGCCGGATTGCAATGGTATAAATTCTTTAGGTATGAGCCCGCATTAAATGAAGGTTTTGGCTTTACAAGGGTATTGTATAACTTCTCCTGGCGAAAATACGACGAGATCGAAAAAAAAGCGAAGTATAAACCGAAAGTTAAAACAGAAAAAGAAACCTGGCGTTTAAATACCGAGCTTTCTTATGCAGTAAATAAAATTCCATCTAAAAACTTGGTTAATGCGCAGAAAAGGTTAAATGCCGAAATTAATTTTAATTATAGCTTTCCTTTTATGCATAACGTATTTCTGATGGCTGCGGTAGGCTATTATGGTGAAGATAATTACAATATCTATTTTCAGGATCATTACGGTTATGTCCGCTTTGGCTTATCATCTGGTTTCCTACGAAATAGAAGTCGACATTATGACAATTAATCCTTAATCAAGATTGGTTTTGACTTTCATTTTGATAAAATTTTTAGCATTTTTGCGGATTGAAATTTTGTCTTTTTAAAGGCTCAATTTTGCCTCCAACTTTTAATAAATATGAGCAATAAATCTATCGACCTCGGCGAGCAAAAAGATGTAGAAGTATATGGTGCGAGGGTACATAATTTAAAGAATATAGATGTTAGTTTTCCGCGCAACCAACTTGTTGTTATAACAGGGTTAAGTGGTAGCGGTAAATCATCATTGGCTTTTGATACCATTTACGCGGAAGGACAGCGCCGGTATATGGAAACCTTTAGTGCCTATAGCCGCCAGTTTATGGGAGGGATGGAACGCCCTGATGTAGATAAGGTTTCGGGATTGAGTCCGGTTATTGCCATTGAGCAAAAAACCACCAGCAAAAACCCGCGCTCTACCGTAGGTACCATTACAGAGATTTACGATTTTATGCGCTTGCTTTATGCACGTGTTGCCGATGCCTACTCATACAATACTGGCGAGAAGATGGAGCGGATGAGTGAAGACCAGATCCTGCAGAATATCTTCAATAAATTTGATGGCGTTGCCGTAAATATTCTTGCACCTGTTGTTAAAGGTAGAAAGGGGCATTACCGCGAACTTTTCGAGCAGATCCGTAAACAGGGTTATGTAAAAGTTCGTGTGGATGGAGAAATAAAGGATATTTCCGCTAAAATGCAGGTAGACCGTTATAAAATCCATGATATCGAAGTGGTGATCGACCGATTGATCATTGATGTGAAGGATAAAAAACGCCTGCTGGATTCGTTACAGATTGCGATGAAAATGGGTAAGGGCGTGATCAAAATCAGCGATAAAGATAATAACGTTGCGCATTTTAGTAAGTTTTTAATGTGCCCAACCACAGGTATTTCTTACGATGAACCTCAACCGAACAGTTTTTCATTCAACTCGCCTTATGGTGCCTGCGAACGTTGCGATGGTTTAGGCTATATCTTCGTGGTAGATAAAGAATCGGTGATTCCGAACCCCAAGCTGAGTATTTTAAACGGTGGTTTAGCGCCCCTGGGTGAATATAGAGACATCTGGATGTTCCAGGTGTTAAAAGCGCTGGCTAAAAAATATAATTTCTCGCTTTCTACCCCAATTGAAAAACTGAGCGATGAAGTGATCAATATTATCTTAAACGGTACACACGATCTGATCAATGTGGCTGTTGAGTACAATAAATGGAACGTTCAGAATTATAATATCACTTTCGATGGTATTATTAAAATGCTCGAAGAGCAGAACGAAAAACGGGGTGAGGCAGCAGTTGATGATATGGAAACTTTCCGTAAACTGAAAACCTGCCCTGAATGTAACGGCGCGCGACTTAAAAAGGAAAGCCTGCACTTCAAAGTTGATGGGAAGAATATTTTCGAACTGTCATCAATGGATATTTTCAACCTGAATATCTGGTTCGAAAAAGTAGATGAACGCCTTAGCGACCGTCAGAATATTATTGCAAAGGAAATTTTAAAAGAGATTAAAGCCAGGATAGGTTTCTTAACAGACGTAGGTTTAACGTATTTAACCTTAGATCGTACAGCCCGTACACTTTCAGGTGGTGAGGCACAACGCATTCGTTTGGCTACACAGATCGGTTCACAGTTGATGAATGTAATGTATATCCTCGATGAACCAAGTATCGGTTTGCATCAACGCGATAACGAACGTTTGATCAATGCACTTAAAAATCTCCGTGATCTTGGAAATACCGTTTTGGTGGTAGAACACGATAAGGATATGATTCTGGAGGCCGATTGGGTAATTGATGTTGGCCCGGGGGCGGGTATCCATGGCGGAACGGTAGTTGCAGAAGGAACGGCAGCACAGATCCTGAAATCGAATACCCTAACTGCAGATTACCTCAACGGCAAAAAGAAAATTGAAACGCCAAAAACCCGCAGAAAGGGCAATGGACATAAATTATCGATTGTTAAAGCCACCGGACATAATTTAAAAGAGGTTTCAGTAGATTTTCCTTTAGGTAAATTTATTGCCGTAACCGGGGTTTCGGGCAGTGGTAAGTCGAGTTTGATTACAGAAACCTTATATCCGATTTTAAATCATCATTTCTTTAGGGCGAAAAAACAACCTTTACCTTACGAGAAAATTAACGGATTAAA
Organism: Pedobacter sp. R-06; assembly: GCF_049913135.1. NCBI lineage: Bacteria > Pseudomonadati > Bacteroidota > Sphingobacteriia > Sphingobacteriales > Sphingobacteriaceae > Pedobacter > Pedobacter sp. R-06. The sequence continues at coordinate 6,608,886 of NZ_CP183977.1, forward strand.
AGAAATAGATAAGGTGATTGAAATCGATCAGGCACCTATTGGCAGAACACCTCGTTCTAACCCATCTACTTATACCGGAGTGTTTTCTGATATCCGAAATCTGTTTGTGCAACTGCCCGAGGCGAAAATACGTGGCTATAAACCAGGCCGTTTCTCGTTTAATGTAAAAGGTGGCCGTTGCGAAACCTGCCAGGGTGCCGGTTTAAAGGTAATTGAAATGAATTTCTTGCCTGATGTGCAGGTGCCTTGTGAAGAATGTGGCGGAAAAAGATATAACAGGGAAACTTTAGAGGTCCGTTTCCGCGGAAAATCGATCAGTGATGTTTTGGATATGAGTATTGAAGATGCTTGTAATTTCTTCGAAAATATCCCGATCATTTATAGAAAAATTAAAACTTTAAAGGATGTTGGTTTAGGTTATATCACTTTAGGACAATCATCGGTTACTTTATCAGGTGGTGAAGCGCAGCGGGTTAAACTGGCTACAGAACTTTCTAAAAAAGATACCGGTAAAACCTTCTATATTTTAGACGAGCCTACCACCGGACTTCATTTCGAAGATATTAATGTGCTTTTAGGCGTATTGCAAGAACTGGTTGATAAAGGAAATACGATTTTGGTAATCGAACATAATTTAGATGTGGTTAAAGTGGCCGATTGGGTGATCGATTTAGGTGAAGAAGGTGGTGCCGGTGGCGGAAGGATTTTATTCGAAGGTACTCCAGAAGGTTTAATCCAAAATCCGATCAGTTTAACCGGGAAGTTTTTGAAAAAGGAAATGGCTTTGGAATCTGAGCTCAGTAGTTCGAAGTCGGAGGTCAAAGCGTCTAAGAAGAAGAAATAGTACGAGGTTGGAGGTCAGAAAGACCGAAGTTACAGAGGCTTTAAGCGATCGTCACCCTAAACTTGGTTCAGGAGCTTTATGTACAAATAAATTTGTCATCCTGAGCCTGTCGAAGGACTTGGTTAAATTTATATTAAGTCGTTTCGACAAGCTTAACGTGACAAAATCGAGACGTGATTTATAACGAACACTTTAAATATCCCATATTACATTTTAAAACAATGCTTTTCACCGATACCCATACCCATTTATATTACGAGCAGGATGCTGAGAAACAAGCGCAGTTAATAGAACGCTGTTTTGAGAATAATGTTAACCGTTTGTTTTTACCGAATGTTGATGTAAAGTCGATTACTATGATTGATGATCTGGTGGCGAAATATCCGGCAAACTGTTTTGCTATGGCAGGTTTACATCCCTGTGATGTGAAGGAGGATTACCTAGCACAACTAGACGAAATCTACAATAGCATTTCTGGTCGGAAAATTTATGCCATTGGTGAGATCGGGATAGATCTGTATTGGGATAAAACTACTTTGGCCATTCAACAAGATGCTTTTCGTAAACAGATCGGCTGGGCAAAAGATTTGGGTTTGCCGATTGTAATCCATTGTCGCGAGGCTTTTGATGAGGTTTTCGAACTTCTGGAAAGTGAAAGAGATGAAAAATTACGGGGAATATTTCATTGCTTTACTGGCAATGTGGCACAGGCCAAACAGGCCATCGATTTAAATTTCTATTTAGGAATAGGTGGTGTGGTTACCTATAAAAAAGCAGGTTTGGATCTGGTATTGTCAGAGATTCCTTTGGCTAACTTAGTTTTAGAAACAGATTCGCCCTATTTGGCTCCGGTTCCTTTCCGTGGCAAACCAAATGAGAGCAGTTATTTAATCTATGTTGCCCAAAAACTGGCCGATATTTATGGAGTTCCTATTGAAGAAATTGCAGATGTAACCACAGAGAATTCGAAAAAGGTTTTTGGGGTTTGAGAGATCGTCATTGCGAGAAGTCCTTTTCGGGCCGACGAAGCAATCTATTTAGTCGATTGTTAAGATCCTGAAACAAGTTCAGGATGATTACTATAGCGGATTTCTTGTATTGTAAAATATTAGCTTAAAATTTATTATATTGGCAATATATTAACGGTTTTTAGCTTTTTTATTGTTAATTTAAAAATACAGGCTGATCATTTGTAATTTTTTAGTTTCTTTGCGGTGAGCAACCTTCACCCAACCAAATGACCAAAATACTTATAATTTATACCGGCGGTACCATCGGTATGGTTAACGATCCTACAAATGGGATGTTAATTCCATTTGATTTTCAGCAGATAAAAGAAAACGTTCCTGAATTAAGCCGTTTAGATTATGATTTAGATGTGCATTCCTTCAATCCGGTATTGGATTCTTCAAACATGGATCCTGAAATATGGAAAACATTGGCCGAACTTGTTTATCATAAATACGATCAATACGATGGCTTTGTGATCCTCCACGGATCTGATACTATGGCTTTTACCGCATCGGCATTGAGCTTTATGCTCGAAAACCTGGATAAACCAGTTGTTTTAACCGGTTCGCAACTACCTATTGGCGAAATCAGGACTGATGCCAAAGAGAATTTAATTACCGCTTTAGAGATTGCAGCGACCAAAGAAGATGGTAAAGCACTTTTTCCAGAGGTCTGCATTTATTTTGATTCTCAGTTATTTAGGGGCAATCGTTCTATAAAGTACAACAGCGAAAAGTTCGAAGCTTTCCGTTCACCAAATTATCCCATACTTGCCGAAGCGGGCGTTCACCTGCAGTTTTACAGAAATTATATTCTTAAAGCACCGAAAGGAGAATTGAAATTGCACACCAATTTTAATTCGAACATTGGTGTACTGAAATTATATCCCGGAATTACGCCACAGGCTGTTCAGGCGATAACAGATTCTAAAGTAGATGCCATTATCTTAGAAACTTTTGGCTCGGGTAATACCACAACCGCACAATGGTTTTTAGATAGTTTACGTCAGGCTATTTTGAATGGAAAGATTATAATCGACATTTCTCAATGTAAAAAAGGATCAGTCCAGCTTGGTCGCTACGAAACCAGCAGAGAATTACTGAAAATGGGCATTTTAAGTGGTTATGATTTAACTTTCGAAGCTACGGTAACCAAATTAATGTTCGTTATGGGCTTAGGCTTGTCGATAGAAGAAAGCCGCAAACTGATGGAAGAATCGTTAAGAGGTGAGCTGACTAAAGATTAATGTAGCAAACTTGCGAGGCCTGGAAAAAGTTTAAACCCGAAAACTGTAAATTGCCAATTACAAACTGATTTGGGCGTTACCCAAGCTACGCAAGGGTCGGGCTTTTCAGGGCTGCGCTTCGCTCCGGTGCCGATGAAGGATCGGCACTGAACCCTTACAATCCCTAACGCAAAACCCACCTTTTCAAAACCTTACAGGCTTCCGAAACCTAAGCGCGCTGTACTAGAATAAGTAAAACTTCTGCAATTATGAGCAACATCATTTCGGTTATCGGTATTTAGCGCTATTTTTGCTATAGTAGATTCGTCATGCTGAACTTGTTTCAGCATCTCAAAGACCCTGAAATAAATTCAGGGCGACGCTGAGTAAATAACATGAAAATAGAACAAATATATACAGGGTGCCTGGCAGAAGCCGCTTATTACATCGAAAGTAATGGCGAGGCTGCAATTATTGATCCGCTAAGAGAGGTTGGAACGTACTTAAAGAAAGCCGAAAAAGCAGGGGCAACCATTAAATATATCTTCGAAACGCATTTTCATGCCGATTTTGTTTCCGGACACGTAGACCTGGCAGAGAAGTCTGGTGCCGAAATCATCTATGGCCCAACCGCTAAAACCGAATTTAAATCGCACATTGCTAAAGATGGCGAGCAGTTTAAAATTGGAAACGTAACCATGACCACTTTACATACTCCTGGGCATACTCTAGAATCGACTACTTATCTACTAAGCGATGAAGATGGAAAAGATCACTGCATTTTTAGTGGCGATACCTTATTTATTGGCGATGTTGGCCGACCTGATTTAGCACAGAAAGGTCATTTAACCATGGAAGATTTAGCCGGAATGCTTTACGATTCATTAAATGAAAAAATAAAGCCTTTAGCTGATGATGTAATTGTTTATCCGGCACATGGTGCAGGTTCTGCCTGTGGCAAAAGCATGAGTAAAGAAACTTTCGATACTTTGGGGCACCAAAAGGAAGTAAATTACGCTTTAAAAGCCGAAACAAAAGAGCAGTTTATTGCCGAAGTAACAGATGGCATTTTGCCACCACCACAATATTTTGCTAAAAATGCTGCCATTAATAAAGGTGGGGTGGAAAGTATTGATGAGGTTTATGAGAAGGGATTAAATGCTTTAACTCCGCAGCAATTTGAAGATACTGCAAACCAAACAGGAGCGATTATGCTCGATACCCGCGATCCACAGGTTTTTGCCAAAGGTTTTATTCCAAATTCGATCAATATTGGACTTAATGGACAGTTTGCACCCTGGGTTGGTGCTTTGATTACCGATTTACAGCAACCAATTTTATTGATTACCGATCAAGGTAAGGAAGAAGAAACCATAACCCGTTTAACCCGTGTAGGGTACGATAGTACCATTGGTTATTTGGATGGTGGTTTTGAAAGGTGGACAGACGCTGGTAAGGAAATCGATACCATTGAATCAATCTCTGCAGAGGCGTTTGAAAAAGCCAGTCTTAATGGGGAAATTACAGCCCTTGATGTGCGTAAACCAGGTGAATATGAATCAGAGCATCTGGAATTTACACTGAGCCGTCCGTTAGATTTTATTAACGACTGGACTGGCGAGATCAATCCAAAAGCTACCTATTACATTCACTGTGCAGGTGGCTACCGGTCGATGATTGCCGCTTCCATCTTAAAATCGCGTGGGGTAGAAAATGTGATTGATGTTGCAGGCGGTTATGGCGCAATTAAAAATACCGGATTAAAAAGAACCGATTTCGCCTGCCCAAGTAAAGCAATGAAAGTTTAATAACAAGCAATTGTCACATTGAGCTTGTTGAAATGCCATTAAGGTTCTTCGACAGGCTCAGAATGACAATCTAAGATATAACCATTTGGCAAATCAAAATCATTACGACGTATTAATTATCGGTGCTGGCCCAATAGGCATGGCTTGCGCAATAGAAGCGCAAAAAGCAAACTTAAGCTATGTAATTGTAGAGAAAGGTGCTTTAGTGAACAGTCTGTTCAATTATCCAGTATTTATGACCTTCTTTTCTACTTCTCAAAAGTTAGAAATTGGAGGTGTGCCTTTTGTAACCATCAGTCCGAAACCTAACCGTAATGAAGCGGTTGAATATTACCGCCGCGTGGCCGAAAAATTCGATTTAAATATCCACCTTTTCGAAAGCGTAAAACAAGTTGTTAAAAACGATCATGATGTTATCGAAATCAACACCTCTAAAACTAATTATACGGCCAATAATGTAATTGTGGCTACGGGTTTTTATGATGTGCCTTTGTTGATGAACGTTCCAGGAGAGGATTTACCAAAAGTAACGCATTATTATAAAGACCCGCATTTATATGCATTTCAAAATGTGGTAGTGGTTGGCGCCAATAACTCAGGCGTTGATGCTGCCTTAGAAACGTATCGGAAAGGCGCAAATGTAACCATGGTTGTTCGTAGTAACGATCTTGGCCCTCATGTGAAATATTGGGTACGTCCGGATATTCAGAACAGGATTAAAGAGGGAGAAGTTAAAGCACTTTTTAACTCCGAGCTGATTGAAATAAGAGCAGGTGAAGTAGATATTAAAACACCCGAAGGAATAAAAACAATACCGAACGATTTTGTAATTGCGATGACCGGTTACCAACCAGATTTTAGTATGTTAAGAAAATTTGGTGTCGAACTGCCCGAAACACTTTGTCCGGTTTATAACGAAGAAACCATGGAAACCAATGTAAAAGGTTTGTATCTGGCGGGTGTAGTCTGTGGCGGGCTGGATACGCACAAACTTTTTATCGAAAACTCGAGGGTGCACGCCGAAATGATTGTGAAGAATATTTTGAGTTAATTTCTTACGAAGTTTAGCCAGGGGATAAGCGATGGAATAACTTCGTAAGTCTTTACACCCAAGTTAAAACTTCTGAAGCCTTCTTCGCTCTTGTTTTTTAGATTTCTTAGTTAATTATTACTACTTTTTCCATATTTGTATGCCGCAAATAACATTAGTGCGATAACTATAATTTGCAATAAAATAAGGTAATTGATTGGCGTTAAAAGCATAGAAAAGAATCCTTCCTGTGGCAGAATATCCGTTGTTGCGCTATTATGAACTGATAATGGAGGATAAACTGTCCATCCATTTTTGCCTATCTCAGGCAAAAAAAGAAAAAAAGGACTTGCTTTAGCAATTAATATGCTGAATCCTAAACCCAAGATTAAAAATATAAGAAATGGTAATCTTCGTTTAAAAGAATGCCTGTTTTCTTTAGTAAAATAGACTATAAAAGAGAAAACAATAAAAAACCAGATTAAAAAGTGCTGGTTCGCAATAACAAAATAAGTGTCGTGCAGATTTAGATCAACATAGTCGCCGAAAATTGTTTTTCCAAAAAGAGCAAAACCTATAATTGTTGTAAATATGGTACAGCCTAAAATCCATAAAATTTCCAGCAACAATGGTTTGTTTTTCATAAAGAGCGAGATTTAGATTTGTTTAATAAATATATATTAGCCGTTATGCTGAACTTGTTTCAGCTCCTATTTATTAGTAAATAGGAAGTGACGATGATTATTGTTCTAAATATTTTTGCAACTCATATTTATCTCCAGAATATGATTCCATCAATTTTTGAACATTTTGAAATATTTTTTTTGCTGGTTCTTCATGATCATGGATTAATCTGAATACATTCCCCCTTTTGTTAACGGCAATATAGTTTCCATCCTCCATATCTATAATTGTATAATAATATTTTTCGTCGAGCTCAATTTCTATAGTATCTTCAATTTCTAATAATTTTTTTTGCTCTTCACTAACATTAGAAAGGATTTTTTTAAGTTTTTTTTCTTCAGTGTTTTTTAAGATGAAATCTTCTTTATGCAAGTTATTAATCCTGAGTTCTGATAATTCATACTCACTTCTTAGTGTTGTGTTAAGTGGTAGGGAGATATCTTGAATGAGATTATAGGAAATTGTTAATCTTATTGGAATATAAGCTCCTGTTTGTTTATTCAATACTTCAACCCCTGTTAAAAAGAAATGTTTTTTATGTTTCGCTCTGTTTCGCTCATAATAGAAATTATCCGTGCTTTGATGTAAAATATATATTGTTTTATTTGCAAGCTGCCCTGCTGTGCTGAATGTCCAATGTAGATAATTATCTGCTACCTCAGGAAAATCATTTGCTAACAACATGACAATATTTTCTTCCATTTTCGTATGTCTTTCTTAAATCTTCGCGCCTTTAAAAAGTTGATTATCATTTCATAAGTTTAATGATTAACAGGTATTGTCAACGTAATCCCCACAAAACTTTCAATAGCCTTTTCTACACTCGGCAGATCTTTCGAGGTAATATAAGATCCCATTACATGATTTCCTGCGTTGGGGATAGCTACTTTTCTTTTTAAATTATTCGGTGTGCCCAGTTCATCGAACATTTTTAGCATAGCATCTACACGCACTACAGGATCTTGCTCTAGTTCATTTTTATAGTAATAGAGCATTAAAACGGGTTGCTTTACCTTTTGAAAAGTTGCTTTTACCATACTGCTCTCGATAAATTCTTCCAGCTCTACTAACGATTCAAGTCTGTAATTGGTGTACCAGTATTTTTTATATTCGTCGGTACGATCGTCTACTTTACGTTCATCACCACCCACTACTTTTCTGGCAATTTGTAAACCCCAGGGGTTATTCAAAAGCCATGCATTTTTATCGTTAATGGCGACATTGGGCGACAATAAAATTAAACTGTTAATCTCCGGATAGGTTGCCGCTAGTTTTAAAGCGACGGTCCCACCTGTAGAAGTGCCCACTAAAATTACTTTTTTGCCCAGTTTTTTACCGATAGCATAAGCCTGTTTACTGGTTTCCCAAAGGCGGTCGGCAGTAAAATATTGCATAGGGGCAAGCGTATCAATGCCGTGATCGGCCAGCCTGGCGAGGTATAAATTTGCATTTAATTCTTTGGCTAAATTTATATGGACCGGATTGCCTTCTGTTTTTGATGCCGAAAAACCATGGAGGTAAACAATGGCATACTCGGTTTGCTTGTGCAGGGAATCTGCCCAGATGATTTCGGCTTCGTTACCCGGTTTTATTTTGTGCATCGATTCGATACTGGCCACATAACGGTCTAAATCTTCGAGATCAGGAACCTGGGTAAGTTCTTTGTTGTAAACCGGCTTTTTAGGTTTTGGCCCCAATAAGTAGCCTGCAACAATTAATGCCGAAAGGCCGATAAGTACTTTGTAGCGTTTTTTCATCTATGGCTCAGCTAATATTGGTTTAAATGTAAAATTTGAAATTAAATAAAGCTAATATTTCTGAGGAATTAATTATCGTATGGAGGGGCTTTTGTTTGCATTACCCCAGAATGTTAAACCTGATGGCACCAAATAGCCCACAGCCCGAAGCATGAGGGCGAGGACTATGGGCAATAACAGGAGCAAAAGATATTAAAGATTAAGCTATTGCTTTTCAAATCCTTAATAATACGATTGCACATTACCTTTTTATGGGAAATTAGCTTAAGTTTGCAATCAAAATTTTTCGACTTAATGCCGGGAATCGAACAGATAAAAACACCTATTGCTGCTGATATTAAAGCGTTTGAAAAAACCTTTAAAGAATCTATGCATAGCGACGCACCGTTGCTGGATAGGATTACCCATTATATTGTAAAGCAAAAAGGCAAACAAATGCGGCCGATGTTCGTATTTTTTGCTGCTAAACTATGTGGTGGCATTACAGAATCAACCCATCGCGGCGCTGCTTTGGTAGAACTTTTACATACCGCTACTTTGGTGCATGATGATGTGGTAGACAATGCTTACGAGCGCCGTGGCTTTTTCTCTATCAATGCTTTATGGAAAAACAAGATTGCAGTTTTAGTTGGCGATTACCTGTTGGCAAAAGGATTGTTGCTTTCTGTAAACAATAACGAACACCGTTTGTTACAAATTGTATCGGAAGCGGTGAAACAGATGAGTGAGGGCGAATTATTGCAGGTAGAAAAGGTGAGGAGGATGGATATTTCGGAGGATTTATATTTTGATGTGATCCGACAGAAAACAGCTTCTTTAATTGCTTCTTGTTGTGCAGCCGGGGCTGCTTCGGCAGGTGCTGATGATGAAACGATAGAAAAAATGCGCCTGTTTGGCGAAAAAGTAGGAATTGCATTTCAGATTAAAGACGATACCTTCGATTTCGGGACAGATGATGTAGGCAAACCTTTGGGTATTGATATTAAAGAGAAGAAAGTAACGCTGCCTTTAATCTATGCTTTGAATAAAGCCGAAAAAACTGAACGTAAGAAAATAATTAACCTGGTGAAAAATCATCAGGACGATCCGGTTAAAATTCAGCAGATTATAGATTTCGTAAATGCCCACGAAGGTGTGTATTACGCGAACCAGAAAATGCTGGAGTACCAGAAGGAGGCATTTAATATTCTGCACAGCTTTGAGGCAGGCGAAGCACGAACGGGTTTAGAACAACTTGTACTGTACACCACTGAACGTAAAAAATAATGGGTAACGAATTACTTTTTAGCTTAGGTTTTCTTCTTTTTATTGCGTTGATTCTTGCTTTAGACCTTGGTCTATTTAGCAGGAAAGAGCATGTGGTGAGCTTAAAACAAGCTGGGGTGATGAGTTTGATTATGGTGGCTTTGGCTATCGGTTTTTACTTTATCCTGTTAACCGAAGGGCATCAGCTTCATGGGATAAAGAATTTTGCATACCTGCAAGAAATTGTAACGCGACACCAGCACCACATTAAACTAATTCCTAATGATTTTGAAGGAAGTTTAGCAATTTATAGACAAAACCTCGGCTTAGAATTTTTAACCGGTTATGTAATTGAGTATGCACTTTCTGTAGATAATATCTTTGTTATCGTACTGGTTTTTTCAGCCTTTGCCGTTGAAGAAAAATATTATCACCGCGTATTGTTCTGGGGTATTTTGGGTGCCATTATTATGCGTTTCATCTTCATTTTTGTTGGTGCAGCACTAATTGCAAAATTTGCATGGATACTCTATTTGTTTGGCGCTTTCCTTGTTTTTACTGGTGTAAAAATGTTTTTTAGCAAAGATGAAGATGATAAGATTGATCCCGAAAATCACCCTGTGGTAAAATGGGCCTCGAAAATATTTTCTATCCATCCAAAGTATGAGGGTAAAAAATTCTTCGTAAAAATTAACCATAAAACACTGGTAACGCCTTTGTTTTTGGTGCTGCTGATTGTTGAGTTTACCGATCTTTTATTCGCTGTCGATTCTATTCCGGCTATTTTTGCGGTAACAAAAGATCCTTACATTGTATTTTTCTCTAATATTTTTGCCATTATGGGTTTGCGTTCTATGTTTTTCCTATTGGTGAATATCATCCATAAATTCCACTATTTAAAAACCGGATTAGCCGTATTATTGGCATTTATCGGGATAAAAATGTTGGGGCATACTTATCTGGAGAAATGGGGCTTTACTACCGAGCATTCTTTGATCGTGATTCTGAGTATCTTAGTGATTAGTATAGTGGCTTCACTGGTTTTTCCGAAGAAAAAGGCGCAAGTAAAGCTGTAATTTTTATCAGCAATAGTAATTTTACAGCGTTCTATACGCGAATCGTCACCCTGAACTTGTTTCATGGTCTTAATGACAACGCATCAGCAGAATAGATACTGACCACGTAGTAGTTACAAGACAATTGAAAATACTATTTCTACTTGTAAAACAAGTTCAGTATGACGACTCAATTGAGCAAAATATACGTTACAGCTAGCAATCTCTGGCTAAAATTTGTATTTTCAGCAACTAAACTTTATTCCTAATGAAATATCTTTTCGCTTCAGCGCTACTTTGTACTACTTTATTTGTAAATGCCCAGGATAAATTTGGTGATGTTTTTGCCAAGATCAACGCTGACGTACAGCAAAATTCAAAAGCTTATCAAACACTCAAATATGAAACCGAAACCATTGGTCATCGTTTAACGGGTTCTACAAATGGCGCAAAAGCAGAGCAGTATGCTTTCGATTTATTAAAATCTTACGGTTGTGAAGTGAAGTTTCAACCTTTCAAAGTAGAAAGCTGGGCAAGAAAAACAATCAGCGTGGAAATTGGGGCCGATAAAAACAGTCTGACCAAAATGAAGGCCGTTACCCTAGCGCATTCGCCGGTTAGCGCAGACGTTACTGGTGAAATAGTAGATGCAGGTAATGGACTTGAAGCAGATTATCAGGCCAATCCCGAGAAGTTTAAAGGTAAAATTGCACTGATTTATCTTGGTGTATTACCAGGTTCTCCGGCTGGAACAAAATCATTGCACCGCTCTGAAAAGACAGCCATTGCCACAAAATATGGAGCAATTGGGGTGATCATTATTAACACCGTAAAAGATGGTGTACTTTTAACCGGAACAGCTTCGGTAACGGGTAAGTTGATCTCCATTCCCGCTATTTGTATTGGACTGGAAGACGGTACAGCTTTAAAGGAAAAAATTAAATCACAGCCACAGATCGCGCATATTGCCATGACCAATTTCTCGGGTTTGATTAAAGCGAGAAACGTAGTGGCAACTTTTAAAGGAACCGAGTGGCCTAAGGATAAAATTGTAGTCGGCGGACATTTAGATAGCTGGGATTTAGCAACCGGAGCAATCGACAATGGAATTGGTTCTTTTGCTATTATGGATATGGCACGTACCTTTAAGAAGCTAAATTTAAAAACCAAACGTACCGTAGAATTTGTGCTGTTTATGGGCGAGGAGCAAGGTTTATTGGGGTCTAAAGCTTACATCGATCAGGCTAAGAAAGACAAAACATTAAGCCAGGTTAAATTTATGTTGAACTACGACATGACCAACGATCCGAAAGGTTTCTCTACTTCACGAGCAGAAATGAAAGATTTATTTACGGCCTGGGGTGCTGATATTGTAAAAATTGATACCGGTTTCAAAAATCTGTTTAATGCAGGCGCAGGTTTGCATAGCGATCATCAACCGTTTATGTTAGAAGGTATTCCTACCGGAGGTGGTTTTGGTGGTAAACTGCCGAATAACTCAGGTCCGTTCTATCACTCAGATGGCGATAGTTTTAAACTGGTTGATGAGCAGGAACTTAAAAATACAGTGCGTTACAGCGCCATGTTAACTTACGCTTTAGCCAATACACCGAAAATTCCGGTTGGTGTTCAGGGCGAAGAAGAATTAAGGGCTTTCTTAGAATCGCAGAATCTAAAGGAGCCCTTGAGTATTGCTGGTGAGTGGAGATGGAAATAAATTCATGGATTTTCTTGCCTCTTTTCTTACGGATTGATTACACTGATGTTGCCTGCGGGTTGATTACACAGATGTAGGGATTGCACAGATTTTTATATCCTTAATTCCCGTAAGATAATTCGTCATTTCGACCGTAGTGTTCTAAAGGAACTCCTTCGGAGGAGAAATCTTTGCGAGACTGCCTTAAAAGATTTCTCGGCTCTGTTCGAAATGACGATTAAATTTTGCTGTTAAAGCAACCAATAAAACACTTTGTAAGCGAAGAATTGCCGGTCTAATGTTGTTCTTTTACTAACAGGGTTAATGTCAGCCTGTCTTAACGATTCTTCTGGCTTTCTTTTAGGATTTTCTTCCGAAAAACCATTTATCCTGCTTTCTCCTTCCTTTATTGCCAATGGCGATAGAACAAAACTTAAACTATCCTGTCCTAAAATTCTTGTGAGCATAATTGCCGTCCTGTTTATTTGCCTGATTTTAACATTCTCATTTACAGCTATAGGTTTCCCATTTTTATAAAAAATACCGAAGGTTTCTATTGTTTTATAATCGTTGGGTTTAAAAACATTAATAGTATATGCCGTATCAGGAATATGATCTTTAAACTTTTTCTTTGCTGCTAATATCTTTTCGGCATTGGATGGAATGTGGTATAAGTAGAAATCAGTCAGCTTAATATTGTTGTAATTTCTTGCTGTTTTAATCATCCTGCCTATAATATCAATTGGGGTGTTGCCTTTATCGGTAATAAATAAAAAATAACTGATCAAAACGGTTAAGGTGATCCCAATGGGTTGAAAATATTTTCTGGTAATCTTTTTTCTTCGTAATATGTAATGGGTGAGCGTAAGTAAAAGTGAGATTAGGCCTATGACTGGAATGGTTAATAATGCCCCTATACTTACGCCACCACCGGCCATGGGGAAACTATTAAAGAGAATAATGTTGAATAGGAGTGCGACTGCCGGATAAATTAGGGCTTTCATTAAAATATTTTGTCTACGAATATAGTTTTTTAATAGTATTGGTTGTGCCGATCGCTTAAATGGCTTTACAGAGAAAACCACCTAAATGTTACAAATCTGTCTTTTAACTAGCGTGGGCAATGAAGTGTGGGTTAATTCGATGTTAATACGTTGTGATTTTTATTCCTGTAAGTGTTAAATCTGAGCTTAGTTTTTGACTATGTAGTTGTTAATCATATATTTGTTTTAGTCCCAAACAAAAAATCGGAGTAAAAATGAACAGAAAACGGAGCAGAACAACCGTAATTTTTGTAAATAAAAATCAAAGTTCAAGCAAGCCCATTCAAGTTCCAACAGGATACATTGTACATTGGAAAAAGTATATTTTAGGCGTTTTAGGATTATTCTTAATACTTATATTCAGTTTATTTTACCTGATCCGCAGTAATTCGAGTGCAGAATTAGCCAAGAGTAAACTCGAACTGGCACTTTTAAAAAGTAAAGACAAACTATCTGTTATCGATACTTCTTCCCTGAAAAAGCATTACCAATCAATCGATAAAAAACTGCTCACCATAAACAAATACTTAAAGGCAAGAGGGTTAAAGCCAATTTTAACGGGCAATGAAGGTGGAGAACAAAGCGATGATATTTTATCGGCTGAAGAAATCGGCGAATTTTACGACAACTACCTGAGTAAAATTGCCTATAACGTGGCCTATACACCTATGGGATATCCACATTCAGGTACAATCACATCCGGGTATGGGCATCGCGAAAATCCTTTCAGTGGTGAAAATGTGGAGACGCATAAGGGGTTGGATATCAGGGCCAATTATGGCGATTTTGTTAAAAGTACAGCAAATGGTAAAGTGGTTTTTGCAGGGAGACGGGGTGGTTATGGCAATTGTATTGTGATTAAACACGGCAACGGATTCGAAACTTATTATGGCCACCTCTCTAAAATTTTAGTAAAGGTTGATGAAAATGTAATTGCTGGTAATAATATTGGCAAAGCGGGCTCAACAGGGCGGTCAACCGGGCCTCATTTACATTATGAAGTGCATAAAAATGGTAAAGTTATAAATCCAAGATCCTTTTTAACCTTATAAGAAATATGTTCAAGAAAAACAACCAGATTAAAGACCTGAGCCAACAAGAAATTTCAACCCTGATTGGCCTTGGCTTTACCATTACCGGCGAGCTAAAAGGGAAAGCAGTAATCAGGATCGACGGAACCGTAATCGGGAACGTAAATGTTGAAGGCGGTGTTGTTTTAGGTGAAAAAGGGATGATTAAAGGCGACATTCAAACAGGTTCGGCCATTATATACGGAACCGTTAACGGAAATGTAAAAGCTCAAAACCTGGAAATAAAAAAGACGGGCAGGGTTAATGGCGACATTAAAACAGAGGCCGTTGAAATTGAGCTAGGCGCACAATACAATGGAAAACTCGAAATGCACCAATCGGGTAAAACGGAAGATAAAGTAGCGGTGAAAGCGTAGGCCTCAGCTATTGGTTGGTGCCTCACCAACCAACATAATCCAACTCAGTATTAACCACTAATGTAGCTTTCCAATTGCGAAATGGTCTGTTTCTGGTCTGCAATGATAAACTTCACCACATCGCCGATCGAAACCATTCCTTTTACCTCATCGTTTTCTACAACCGGTAAATGGCGGATGTGTTTATCTGTCATCAGCTCCATGCAATAATCAATGCTGTCGCTTAAACTAATGGTGATTGGATTGGCAGTCATCGCTTCTTTAATCAAGGTGTCTTTTGATGATTTACCCTGAAGGATGATTTTTCTGGCATAATCGCGTTCTGTAAAAATACCGTGTAGCCGATCGTTTTCCATGACCAATACCGCGCTGATGTTCTTTTCTGTCATTACCTTTAAGGCATCTAAAACAGAAATATTTTCTGATACCGAGATAATCCGTACCTGTTTGGTATCTAATAAGTGTTTTACGCTTTTCATAAAACTTAATTTGGTTATAACAATTTAAGAAATAATTATCTGTAAATCAAAGTTTTATTTTAGGTTGTTCTCAACTTTACAAACGCAGCACAGTTTAATGTGATCTAAACCTTATGGGAATGGCAGCCTCCGATTTATTCTACCGGAACTACAGTGGATGGCAGAACCAAGCTAACCTGAAGACTGCTAGTTTTGCTTTTCAAATTATATTTTATCCAACTAATAATAAATATTTTATCAATATTTAAGTGGTTTTGCATCTATAGTGGTCTGCAGAGAACCGTTGGACGAATTCTTAGCTGAAGCTAGACGTCCTGTTGTAATTTTACCAACTGAGAAAGATCTCCTGATAACGCTATTAAATCTGAATCTTGAAGCTGCAAAATTAGAGGTCCAAGTAAGCTTTAAATCTTTGACAGGCCCATTTTTGTCGAAATCTAATTGTTCCCCAGCACCAAGATTGCTACCAGAAATTTTCTCGATTTGAGTTGATCCATCTGGTTTGGTAAAACTTATTTCAGCTTCGAAATTTTCAGGCAGGGATGTTGGTTGTACCCAGTTGTTTTGTCCATCAAGGTACCCAACTTCAACTTCGTAAGCTATAGTTACATAACTTGATTCGTTCGGATATTTTTTGCAGCCGAATAGAGAAACTGCAATTAAGAGCGGCGTTAATATTTTTTTCACGTCCAAAATTAGTCATAAATTACTGGCTAATCCAAAGCTGACTAGGAATTCATTATCGATTCTTCCGATACTTGGTTTATTATATTTTCTTTTTAAATTTCCATTTGTCTTAATTCGCTGTAAATCAATTTTTATTTTATGTTGCTCTCAGCTTTACAAACGAAGCACAATTTTATGTAATCTAAACCTGACAGGAACGGCAGCCTCCGATTTGAGCATCAGTTTGTGTTTTGTTTGTGTGCTTGCTTGTTTCACAGGTTTTCTATCGGAGCTGTAGTGGATGGCAGGGCTGAACCTGACCCAAGAACTGCTGGTTTTGCTTTTCAAATCAACCATTATCTCTTTAATGTGTTTCTGCTTAGGAATGAGATTCTTACCATAATCCCTAAGAGATTTTACAATCTGTAAACCTGCTTGCACTTTTAATTATTTGGCTTTCACAAAGGGATGTGGTAACTTTGCATTTCATTTTAAAACAAATAATTATGTCATCAGTAGAGACTTCTTATATCCCTTACAAAGTTAAGGACATTTCACTGGCAGAATGGGGCCGTAAAGAAATCGAATTAGCCGAAGCAGAAATGCCAGGTTTAATGAGCTTACGTAAAGAATTCGGTCCAACACAACCGTTAAAAGGTGCGCGCATTGCAGGTTGTCTGCACATGACCATCCAAACGGCTGTATTAATCGAAACATTAACTGCACTGGGTGCTGAAGTTACCTGGTCATCTTGCAATATTTTTTCTACACAAGATCACGCTGCGGCTGCAATTGCTGCTGCTGGTATTCAGGTTTACGCCTGGAAAGGTTTAAATGAAGAAGAATTCGACTGGTGTATTGAGCAAACTTTACACTTCGGTCCTGAGCAACAACCATTAAACATGATTTTGGATGATGGTGGCGATTTAACCAATATGGTTTTTGATAAATACCCTGAGCTAATTGCTGGAATTAAAGGTTTATCAGAAGAAACTACTACTGGTGTTCACCGTTTGTACGAAAGAATGAAAAACGGAACATTGCACTTACCTGCAATTAACGTTAACGATTCGGTTACCAAATCTAAATTTGATAACAAATACGGTTGCCGCGAGTCGTTGGTTGATGCGATCCGTCGTGCAACTGACGTAATGATGGCTGGTAAAGTGGCTGTTGTTTGTGGTTATGGTGATGTAGGTAAAGGTTCTGCAGAATCGTTAAGTTCGCAAGGTGTACGTGTTATTGTTACCGAAATTGACCCGATCTGTGCGTTGCAAGCTGCAATGGAAGGTTATGAAGTTAAAAAACTGGCTAATGCCATTAAAGAAGCTGATATCGTGGTAACCACTACTGGTAACTGTGATATTGTTCGCGAGCAACACTTCAGGGCATTAAAAGATAAAGCGATTGTTTGTAACATCGGTCACTTCGATAACGAAATCGATATGGCTTGGTTAAATAGCGCTTATGGTGATACTAAAGTAGAAATTAAACCTCAGGTTGATAAATACACCATTGATGGTAAAGATGTAATTATCCTGGCCGAAGGTCGTCTGGTTAACTTAGGCTGCGCAACTGGCCACCCAAGTTTTGTAATGAGTAATTCATTTACCAACCAAACTTTGGCTCAATTGGAGCTTTGGACAAACACTGCTGCTTACGAAAACAAAGTGTATACTTTGCCTAAACATTTAGATGAAAAAGTTGCCCGTTTACATTTAGAAAAAATCGGAGTAGAATTAGATGTTTTGGATCAGCACCAGGCTGATTATATCGGTGTACCGGTAGAAGGTCCGTTCAAAGCAGATACATACAGGTACTAGTTCAGTTTACCGTTTTTAGTTAGCAGCTAACTAATATCATAATATTGAAGGGATATGCAATATGCATGTCCCTTTTTCATTCCCCTCTCCCAGAGGGTGTCCGTAGGATGGGGTGTTTCTAATGAGCAAATGATCTTTTTTGAATATTTGAAAACGTTAGTTCAGTGCTCATCGGAGAAATCAGTCCTGCTGTACACTTTATCCCGATGGAAGAATCGGGATGTTCGTTCCCATCAGGTTTATTTTACAGGGAATTGTAGTTCTTTTGCTGCTGAAAACTTACATTTGAAAAAAGAAAAGAGATGAAAAAATTAATATTTGCACTAGTTCTTGGTGTATTTGTAGTTTCTGCAAATGCTCAAACTGCTCCTAAAAAAGCTGAAACAGCAAAAGTAATTACTAAACAAACAGTAGATATTGCTTGTGGCGAATGTCAGTTTAAAATGAAAGGTAAAGATTGCGAGTTAGCTGTGAAAATAGATGGTAAATCTTATTTTGTTGATGGAAAAGGTATTGATGATTTTGGCGATGCCCATAGCGAACATGGTTTTTGCAATGCCGTAAGCAAAGCAGAAGTTACCGGCGAAATTGTAAACAACCGCTTTAAAGCCAAAGAAATAAAGTTATTACCGGTTAAGAAATAGTTGTCTTACCGCGAAGAGGGCAAAGTTTTTCGCAAAGAGGCACTAAGGCTGATTTAAAACTATCTGAACCAAGCTTTGCGTGCTCCGCGCCTTTCCTTTACGGTTAAAAAGCAGGCTATTCAAATTCCTTTTCCAAGCCCTCTCTTAAATCAAAAAGTAGCCATTGTTTGCTTTTTACATCTGTCTGTTTGGTTTTTAGCAACTGAATAAAATCTTTCACCCCAATTTCTTCATTTCCGTTGCCGTGTATCAATACAATACTACCCGCATTGGGCTGTTGGCCTTTGGCGAGCCAGGCATCACTTCCAACCGGGATTAATCCGTAAGCCTCAATTTTTTCTACAATCGCCTTATCCGATACCAAACCTGGGAAACGGAAAAATACCGATGGGGTTAATCCATTTTTAAGCATCAGCTTTTCATTCTCCAATACTTCTATATCTAAATTGGTACCTGGAGCCAATAGAAAGTTTTCAGATAATGGTAACTTATTTACTTCATGGTTGTAAGTGTGATTAACCCAGGTAATATTCAGTTCCTTTTTCTCTACCAAACTTTTCAGCCAGTTCAAATCACCCTGATGTTTCAGCATCCATTTACCAGAAACAGAAACCGCGAGCGGCGCAGGCTGTTCTATCTTTTTAAATTCATCAAAAACAGATTGAAAAATAATCCTGTCTAAAGCCTTATGCGATGGACAAAGATCGATCGTTAAGGTAATCCCTTTTTCGTTTGGAATGGCATGATCAATCCCCGCATTTTGAAGCTGCAAATCTTTAGCTGCCGCGGCTTCTATTGATTTAACATAGGCTGTATTTTTGAAAATCGCCAATACGTTTTGAAATTGTAAGCTGCTTGTGGTATAATTACTGGCTAGGTCTACTTTAGTATCTAAAGTTTCTGGATTCACCAGCAATAAATATTTTTGATTATTTGCGGAAAAACTTCTAATTGCAATTAGCTTTTCATTAGCGCGGGCGGCGGTCGCAAAGTTCACCTTGTAACGCTTAATATCATCAAAATTTTGCGCGAAAATTTTTAAACTGAAAAAGTAGATATAAAAAAAAGTGAGGAGCAAAGGTTTAGATAACTTCATATTTCCTTATTTAAAATCTTTCTAATTTAAGTCAAATCAATTATCTTTACAAACATCGCCATGAACAAAGAAAAAGTAAAATTATGGTTTAAGCGGGTGGGGCTAGTTGGGTTTTTATTCTTCCTGATTAAAGGATTAATATGGCTTGTTGTGTTCTATTTTATTGGTAAAAACGTTACCTGAATGGTTCATTCGTTCAGTAGTCATTAGCTCATTAGTCTTCGCGAATTGCATGAAAATTTTGGGCCGACCATCATCCTGATCCGATAGCTATCGGATTTGTTTCAGGACTTTATTTTGTAATCTTTTCTTGAGGCTTGAAGCATAGATATTCTCAGGTGACTACTATAGAATGACTTAGATTACGCTTATTTTTCTTAATGACCTTAATTTCTTAATGGCGAAAGGGAAATTACCTAAAAGTAAACAGCATATTTGCTAAGAAATTCCACACAAAAACAATTACAATCGCGAAGAACTTGGCTACATAAAAATTGGTGCCGTTTTTCCTTTGGTGAAAAAGGTAAATGATAAAAGTATTTAATCCCAAGCCAATTAAACTCACTACCAAAAATTTACTAAATTCTGTTCCCCAGTGGCTATTGGTGCTCTGGAATGTCCAAATCCGGTTAATCAGGTAATTATTGGTTACGGCAAGCGTAAATCCAATTGCATTGGCAATGTATTTGTTTATTTTGATTTTCTCCTTACACAACCAGGTTGCACCAAAATCAATCGCCATCCCGAGAAAACCCGTTAGTCCAAATTTTAAGATGCGGAAGAATAAATCCATGTTAATGTATTTTAACCAAATAAAATTGCTCTAAAACCTGAGGGCGTGTTTTCTCGTTTAAAAATTTACCTGTCAGTTTCGTGGTATGAAAATATTCAAACGATTTTAGAATTTCAGCATGGTACTCGCTTTTTAGTTTTGCCAATTCCTGTTCTGGAATGTATATAACCAAGTCTTTTAGGTTTTTTGATTTGTCGAGATCGGTATAATTATGAAAATATTTTACCTCACCAGGGGCATAAAAATCAAAAGAAAATGCATCTATATAATTTAATACTGCAGGCTTAGCAGTAGGATAATTTTGCTTTAACCAATTACCTGCCTGCATACCCGATTGATATTTTAAAAGGGCCGGATAGAAAAAAATGAAGAGAAATATCATTAATCCGACAGACAAAAATGCACTTCTGGCAATGATGGTTTCCAATAAAATGCCTTTAAATAGTAAGAAAGAGATGGCGAGAACAACAATCAGGATACCGATAATTAAATACGGGTTTTCGAATCCAAAGAAGAAGGTTAAGATGGAAAGTAAGGCAATAACTAAAATGAAAATGATGTTCTGGATAATAAAGAAGGTTTTTAAACCTTTGCTGCTAAGCTTTCTCAGGTACAAGGCTGTGATGATCGAAAACTGAGGAAAGATAATCAGTATATAATGCGGCAACTGAAATTTAGAAAGCGAAAAGATCAGAAAAGTAACCGCTGCACTTGCCCAGATCATAATGCTTTCGGGGGCTAAAGCAATTCTATTTTTTCTTTTAAACAGATTTATTACGGCCGTATAAAATAGTACAGACCAGGGAAGGAATGCCCAAAGAGTAGTGTGTAGAAAAAACGAAATATCCCCTTTGCCTTTAATTGGCCCGTTGTTAAAAAACCGCCCAAACTGACTGTCCCAAAAGAAAAATTTTAGGCCCGAAACGCCGGTTCTTTCAAAAACAATTTTTTCAGGATGCAGATCGAATTGCGTGTAAAGCGAATACAGCTCAGGGGTAATGAAAACAAAAATCAAAAGAATAGCGATATACCATTTTGGTTTTAAAAGCTGATGGTACTGTTTTGTAAGCAACCAGTAGATGATAAAACCAGCAAATACAGGAATTAATACAAAAATTCCTTTGATCAATATCGCGCAGGCTGCAAAAAATGAACCTGCTACAATGTGCCAGAAAGAATTTTGATGTGCTTTATAATAATGATAAATAGATGCTAATGTAAAGGTGGTAATATAAATTTCGGCCCTAACATCAAAAGTAGAGGTGATGATATGTAAAGCACTCAGAAAAATAACTGCGCTGATCAATCCGGTTTTTTCATCATATATATCTTTGGCTAATTTGTATAAATACCGCGCACCCAGTAAACCGAACAGAAATGATGGTAATTTATAGGCGAAGGATGAGATTCCGAAAATTTTAAAGGATGCTGCAGAAATCCAAAAAGTGAGGTGCGGTTTATCCAGCCAGTCGGCCCCACGGCCATAAAGGTTAAACCAATCTTTAAACAGGATGATGTTTTTAGACATGGAAGCATACAATGCGCCATCGGGTTCCATCACGCCGCCAAAAAGTGCCGGTATACTCGCAATTGCAAGTAAAACGATCAGGAATTTATATAGTGTTGTATCTTTTAAGTTCATTTACAAGAAGCAAATATGAGCAAAAAAAAGTCAAATTTTTTTAAGGTTTAAGATTAACAGAGGCAAAGCCCTATCTTTGCTTCATGACAAAGTTATCGGTTAATATCAATAAAATTGCTACACTCCGCAACAGTCGCGGAGGTAATAATCCTGATCTGGTTAAGGTTGCACTAGATTGCGAGCGTTTCGGCGCGCAGGGAATTACCGTGCACCCACGGCCCGATGAACGCCATATCCGTTACCAGGATGTTTACGATTTAAAGGCTGTTATTGCGACAGAATTTAATATTGAAGGAAATTGTAGGGAAGATAAATTTGTTGATCTGGTATTGGCTAACAAACCGGCGCAGGTTACTTTGGTGCCTGATGCCGAAGGTCAGATTACATCAAACCACGGTTGGGATACGGTTAAACACAAAGACTACCTGAAAGAAATGGTTGCTGTTTTCCAAAAGGAAGGTATCCGCGTTTCTATTTTTGTAGATCCGGTTGTAGAGATGGTTGAGGGAGCCGTAGAAACCGGAACAGACCGCATTGAATTGTATACAGAGGCTTATGCTCATAACTATTTTGCCGATCGCGAAAAGGCAATAGTGAATTATATTGCGGCAGCACACCATGCCAACAGATTAGGTCTGGGAATTAATGCAGGACACGATCTTGATTTACATAACCTGCATTATTTTGCGCAAAGTATCCCTGGTTTATTGGAAGTTTCAATTGGTCACGCTTTAATCAGCGATGCACTTTATTTAGGTTTGGAAACCACCATTCAGAAATATTTACAACAATTGGCCTAGTTTTTAACCGCAAAGACTGCAAAGAAAAAGGGCACAAAGAACGCAAAGTTAGGTGCATCGGTTTAATCAAGCGCTGCGCTTCTATGCGAAATCCTTGGTGCCTTTTGCGGTTAAACAATAAACTATATGTTAAAAGGAATTCTCCTTGTTTTTTTCGGTGCCTGTAGTTTTGGCATCCTATCTACTTTTGTTAAACTGGCTTACCACGAAGGTTATACTTTAGGCGATGTTACAGGGGCGCAGGCTTTCTTTGGTGCCGTAATTTTATGGGTGTTATTTTTCTTCCAAAGTAGAACAGCAACTTATAAAGCTAAAGCTATTGTGCCTAAAACAGCTTGGTGGAAAATGATAATCGCAGGAACATGTACAGGCTTGGTGAGTATCTTTTATTATCAGTGCGTAAAGTTGGTGCCCAATTCGGTGGCGATTATTTTGCTAATGCAGTTCATCTGGATGAGTATTTTAATGGAATACCTAATTTTTAAAAAGAAACCAACAGGTTTACAGCTTTTGGCAATTCTCTTGGTTTTGGGCGGAACGGTTTTAGCAAGTGGGATGGCCGAAACAAGTATCGAAAGTATGGATCTTAAAGGGATAGGTTTCGGTTTATTGGCTGCAATTTGTTATGCCGGCTTTTTATTATTGAGTGGTAGAATTGGAAATGAATATGCTCCATTGCAAAAAAGTGCCTTGATGATTACCGGTGCCTGTATACTGATATTCATTATTTTTCCGCCAACATTCTTATTTAACGGTGCTTTAAATGGTAGTTTGTTAAAATGGGGATTGATTATCTCAGTTTTCGGTACGGTTATTCCTCCTTTATTTTACGCAGAAGGCGTGCCCAGAATTGGAACAGCCATAAGTTCGATATTAAGCGCTGCAGAGTTGCCTGTTGCCGTGATGATGGCAGGTTTTGTGTTACAAGAGCAGGTATCGTTTTTAAGATGGGTTGGTGTTGTGGTAATTTTATCGGCGATGGTTTTGCCAAATCTTAAATATTTAAAGCGAGATTAATCTAGTTTTTTACCGCAAAGTTCACAGAGTGACGACGCAGAGGGCGCAAAGCAGGGCTTTTGGAATTTATTGTTGGCCTTGAATGCAACTTAGCGTTCTTAGCGCCTTTGTGGTTTAAGCCTTAAAGATTAAAACTTCGCGTTTTTTGTGGTTAAACTAAAAATAAATATCTTTAAAAAGCATAAAGCATATACACATGAAAAAACTTACTATTTATATTTTATCTTTTATCATCGTTGGGTTAACCGCGTGTAAGACCAAAACTACCATCAATCAGGATGAGGCTGCTGAGGTAATTACCGATTATTTAAAAGCTAATCCGGAATATAAAACCGCCAGGTTTAATTTTGGGGAGATCAAATTCAACAGCACAAACGATATGTTCGAGCTAGGAAAATATAAATCCTTAGCAAGTAAAGGGTTGGTTTCATTAAGTTTAAAAGAGGCGAAGAAAAAATTTTTATCAAAAGATAGCAGCTATGTTTATCAGATCACTTTAACCGATAAGGCAAGTCCGTTGGTGTTGAAACAGGAGGGTGATAAAGCAACTGTAAAAGTTGTAGAATATGTTTTAGCCGATGAAAAGCCTGTAGATTTTTCTCAGGTAAATTCGAGCACTGCAAAGGTTACCGTGTCACTTAAAATGAATACCACCGATTTCGAACCCTTTGATAAAGACGCCAATAAAAACAGCAACTTCATTACCAAAACCTATAAATTAAAGTTGAGTAAAGATGAGGGCTGGAAAGTACAGAAGTAGATTCAAAGACTAATGCCGAAAGACCAAAGGTAAAAGCGTAATACCTATTGCGCCATACAGCCTTTGTTCCTTGCAGTTTCCATTGTTTTTAAACCCGACAGAAGCGAAAATCCTTTTTGTTTGCAGCAACCTTCAGTATAACCAGGAATTAGCAAAAAGATTGTAGCGGATGGCAGGAACAAACCTGAATTTTAGCACAGCCATTGCTTTTCAAACCGTATGATATGCCAAATTAATTACGAATTCTTTTTCCACAGATAGGTTTTAAGCTTTTTAAACAAATCTTCTTTTTTCGGCCTTTCCTTGCCATCATGGGTTAAATTGTTATCGTAATGGTTTAGCAGCTTAGCAGCATAATCTTTTTGAGGTTGACTGCCCGACCTTAATATCTCGATAAATCGAATGGCGTTATGATTTAAGGTGCTGTTAAACGAAACGGCATAGTACTCGCTTCGTTCAAACGGGTTTTTATTTTTATTGTTTTCCTCCGCGCCGTTTTCTGCAAAGCAATCGATATGAAGGATCAAAGGATTTAATTTCTTCAACCTCCTTGTACCTTTACGCTCATTCCTCCATGGATGTTCTTTTTTATAAAGTTGCGCAAGCAGAAAATCTTTTTTCCAAAGGGTAATTTGGTGCGACATTAAAAAAAGTGACGCTTCATTATCGATCTCCGCAATATTAAATCCTTCAATAAAATTAGTGGTTTCTTTAGTTTTGTAAACATTAGAACTATGGAGTTTAACCTGTTGCCAATCGTTTTCAATTGCCTGTTCGAACAGTGTTGTAAAGAACTTAGAATTTACGGGTTTGCTTAACCACATATCTTCCTGGAAGTAGAGTACATATTCTTCGTTTATATTACTCAACAGCGTTACCAGGCGATCGGCCCATTCGCCTTTGCCCGATTTGATGTTTGCGAAGCCATTCACATCTGCGGTTTTTTCTTCTGTGGCGAAATAATAATTGCATGGTATTTCAAAATCCCAGTTTTCTGAGAAAGTATAATCAAAACCTTTATAAAGAAATTCATAACTATCGCAGGCATGAACTAAAAGTGCGACGTTATTTTTATATTTTGACATAAAAACGAGGAGTAGATGCTTTCAAATTTATGCAAATGCTTTTTTTCTTTCCTTTGGTAGCTTCTATTTTACATTGGAGATGTTTCGTGCCTCAGCCTAACAGACTACAAAAGATCGAAGTTGATGGGCTAAACAGATTTTAATTTCAGTACATGTCCTGCTTTCCAAATAATCGGGTATCCGTTTAAAAATGAACAAACGTTTGTCTTCTTGTTTGTGCACAAAATCTACCAATTTTGTCGCTTTTAAGTGTGAATAAGACGCCTTTTTTACACTGATTGATAGTGAAATACAGCTTCGTTTTTGCTACCTTTGCACGCAAATTTATTATTCATACCGCATGAGCTTAAATATCCACTACAAGGAAGATTTTCAAAATCGCCATATTGCACCAAATGAGGCAGATACAGCCGAAATGTTGCAGACTGTTGGCGTAAATTCTATTGATGAGCTGATTGAACAAACTGTTCCGACGGCAATTAGGTTAAAACAACCTTTAAACTTGCCTGCAGCGAAATCAGAAACTGAATATCTTGGTGCTTTAAAACAAACTTCATTGTTGAATAAAGTTTTCAAAAGCTTTATCGGACAAGGTTATTATGATACCATTACCCCGGGTGTAATTTTACGTAATGTATTCGAAAACCCAGGATGGTACACACAATATACGCCTTACCAGGCAGAAATTGCACAGGGCCGTTTGCAGGCTTTGTTAAATTTCCAAACGATGGTTATCGATTTAACCGGAATGGAAATTGCAAATGCATCTTTATTGGATGAAGGTACTGCTGCCGCTGAAGCGATGTTTATGCAATATAGCTTGCGTAAAAATCAGGCGGCTAAAAAGTTCTTTGTTTCTGAATTGCTTTTCCCTCAAACGATCGATATTTTAAAAACACGTGCTAACCCTTATGGCATTGAACTGGTTATTGGAAGTCATTTAGATTTCGTAGCTACTGAAGATTTCTTCGGGGCAATTGTTCAGTATCCGGCAGGAAACGGTGAAGTTTTCGATTACAAAGACTTCGCATCTGCATTGCACAACCAAAATATTAAATTAACTGTAGTTGCCGATATTTTAAGCTTAACCTTGTTAACGCCTCCAGGCGAGTGGGGAGCTGATGTGGTAGTTGGAACTACCCAACGTTTGGGTATCCCAATGGGTTTCGGTGGACCACATGCTGCATTTTTTGCAACTAAAGAAGAATATAAACGTAACATCCCAGGTCGTATTATCGGTGTAACTATTGATAGTCATGGCGATTATGCTTTACGTATGGCTTTGCAAACCCGCGAGCAGCACATCCGTAGAGATAAAGCAACATCAAACATCTGTACCGCACAGGCATTATTGGCCATTATGGCTGGTTTTTATGCTGCTTACCACGGTCCGAAAGGATTAAAAGCAATTGCAGAACGTACACACGGTTTGGCCATCAGTTTAGCTTCTACGTTGAAAGGTTTAGGCTTTGAGCAGTTAAATTCTGCTTATTTCGATACGATCCGTTTCGATTTAGGCGATTTAAAAGGCGGTATCCATTCAGGATGTATCGATAACGAAATCAACTTAAATTATGTTGGTAACGTTGCAACTATTTCGTTCGACGAAACCAGTACTTTCGAAGATGTAGCCTTAATTGCTAAAATCTTTGCTAAAGTTAAAGCTGTGGCAGCAGATCAGGTTGAAGTGATAGAAAATGTAGAAACCGTTATTCCGGCTGCTTTGCAACGTACTTCGGCTTATTTAACCCACCCAATTTTTAACTCGCATCATTCAGAGCATGAGATGTTGCGTTATATCAAATCACTAGAAGCAAAAGATTTATCACTTTGCCACTCGATGATTGCTTTGGGTAGCTGTACCATGAAATTAAATGCAACTGCAGAGATGATTCCGGTTACCTGGTCTCACTTTGGTCGCATCCACCCGTTTGCACCTGCCGATCAGGTATTGGGTTATTATTCGGTTTTTAATGAACTGGATAAATGGTTAAGCGAAATCACTGGTTTTGCCGCAATGAGCTTACAGCCAAATGCCGGTGCTCAGGGCGAATATGCAGGATTAATGGTTATCCGTGCTTATCACCACGATAGAGGAGATTTTCATCGTAATGTAGCGTTAATTCCTGCTTCGGCACACGGAACAAACCCTGCTTCTGCAGCCATGGCCGATATGAAAATTGTTGTAGTGAAATCTTTAGAAAACGGTAACATCGATGTTGAAGATTTAAAAGCAAAAGCAGAATTACACAAAGACAACTTATCGTGTTTGATGGTAACTTATCCATCTACCCACGGGGTGTTCGAAGAAAGCATTATCGAAATCTGCGAAACCATCCACGCTAATGGCGGACAGGTATATATGGATGGTGCGAATATGAATGCACAGGTTGGTTTAACAAGTCCGGCCAATATCGGTGCCGATGTTTGCCATTTAAACTTGCACAAAACTTTCTGTATCCCTCACGGTGGTGGTGGTCCTGGTATGGGGCCAATTGGTGTGGCGAAACACCTGGTTCCTTATCTTCCAGGTCATGCTGTGGTTGATATCGATAAAGGAAAATCTATTTCTGCAGTTTCATCTGCACCTTGGGGTTCAGCTTCGATTTTGATCATTTCTCACGCTTATATTGCCATGATGGGTGCTGAGGGATTAACCAACGCTACAAAATATGCTATTTTAAACGCAAACTACATGAAAGCGCGTTTAGAGCAACATTATCCGGTACTTTATTCAGGTGCTCAGGGCCGTTGTGCACACGAGATGATTTTAGATTGCCGTTCGTTCAAAGCTTTCGGAATTGAAGTAACCGATATCGCAAAACGTTTAATGGATTATGGTTTCCATGCACCTACAGTTTCGTTCCCCGTTGCAGGTACTTTAATGGTTGAGCCTACAGAATCGGAGCCTAAACACGAGTTAGACCGTTTTTGTGATGCCTTAATCGCGATTAAAAACGAAATTACTGCGGTAGAAAATGGTACTTTAGATAAAATAGATAACCCATTAAAAAATGCACCTCATACGGTTTCGGTAATTACTGCCAATGAATGGGATCATGCTTATAGCCGTCAAACAGCTGCGTTCCCACTTCCTTATGTGTTAGAACGTAAGTTCTGGCCATCAGTTGGTCGTGTTAACGATAGCCATGGCGATAGATCATTGATCTGTGCATGTCCGCCAGTAGAGAGTTATTTGGAAGAGATCGTTCCTTAGTAAGGTAAAAGGCGGGAAGGTTGAGGGTTTAGGGTTTTCTTTTCCATCGCCTTAATTACTCCCGATCGTCATTGCGAGGAGGAACGACGTGGCAATCTATTTAGATAAATTATAAATGCCTAGGTTCGTGTCTTCACGAACATATTGATCTGCAAGTTTTATGGATTTATTTCATAAGGCTTGCAGATTTTTTTTTGGAAATGAATGCCAGTTTTCCATCGGAGGCTGCAGCCCTGCAATTCGCTTCAATCTTTTTGTTTTGTGGATTACCCATTATCGTCATTGCTGAGGAACAATGAAGCAATCTTTTACTGTAAGTGCAAACAAAAGGATTTTCGCTACTGTTTAGGAAGGAGGGGACTGGGCGGTAAACCAATTAAGCGATACTGTATTTAAACTAAACGGGTGCATTATTGTAAAAACGGGGTGCGATAATATAAAGTCCGAATGCAGTAATATAAATTACAGGTGCCCTAATATAAATCGCGGGTGCGTTATTATAAAAACAAGGTGCGTTATTTTAAAAAGCGGATGCAGTAATATAAAAGCCAAGCGCAGTAATATAAATAGCGGGTGTCTTATTTATAATTTAAAGATCGGCTGCCTTCGATCCCATTTCATCGGCTTCTTTTTCTAAATCAGGATCGTCTTTAACTGTTATATCGGATTTTAATTGTGTTGTTGGTTTAACCCTGCCTTGTTTTTGTTGTACTACATGCCATGCTTCATGCGGTAAATGTTTTTCTTGGTCGGCAGCTAAATGAATATCAGTACCATTCGCATAGGCTAATGCATTTAATTGTGCAGGTCGATCCGAATTCGTGTGTACTTTCACTCCATCCATTGAAATACCTGAAAGCGCTTCAATGCCTTTTTTTAAATTATCGGGTAAGTTATTCTTGGCCATGATTTAGTTGCTGATTTCAATGCCTTTTATAGATCAAGGGTTCTTCTTATTTTAATAAACCTTCAGAATTTACATTGTATCCTAAAATTTTAATCTGGTCGTTTTCTGCTGTTAAGGTAACTGTTTCTTTTGCCTGAAATTTTGCCCTTTCTACAACATAATATAGTACATACTTTGCTGCTGGGTTTGAGCCTCTGATTACTTTCGTTTCCCAGTGATCTAGTTTTTTGCTTTTTATATCGCCTAGTTTGTTGGCCGTTCCGGTTAAATAATCATTTAATTTTTGTGCACTGGTTACTGCTTTAAATTGATTGCTGAGGAGAGGGCCTAGATTTTTCAAATCATTTTTCTCAACTAAAGTATAAAATTGATCCGCTACTTTCTCCGCATCTTTTTTATCTTCCTCGCGGTTTAAATAAGCGCTGTTGAAATTACAGCCTGTTGCAATAAATAATAAGCTGAATAAATATAATGAGGCGTAAATTCTATTTTTCATGGAGCATTTAATATTATTTTCTAAATATAGAAGATTATTTTTTCTATGAACAGTATAGAATAAAATTAAGTATAATAGGTAGGTAGTAAATATTTACATTTTTTAGGCAATGCTAAGGAAACCCTCTACCTTAAACCTTCCGCTTTCTACCTTCCTTTATTCACATAAAAAAGTAAACAAATTAAACCTTACCCATAATTGTGCAGTCAATAGAATGATTTTAAATAATTCCGATTATTTTTGAAAAACTTAACATAGGTCAACAACAGTAAATCGGCAGTTAGTCTATATTTGTATCAAATTTTAAAAAACCAGAAAATGAAATTAAAAATTAGCTCAATTTTTTTATTAGTGGCAGTAGTAGCATTGTCAGCTTTTAAAAACCCAACTAAACCAGTAACTTATACTGTAGATGCAGCAAAATCAACCATTACTTGGGTTGGTAAAAAAGTAACAGGTTCACACAACGGAACAATCGCTTTACAATCAGGTACTTTAGCCGTTAACGGTAAAAGTGTAACTGGAGGTACTTTTGTTATCGATATGACTTCAATTAAAGATGCTGATGGAAGCGCTAAATTAGAAGGTCACTTAAAAGCAGACGATTTCTTTGGTACTACTAAATTTCCAACTTCAACTTTCGTAATTACTAAAGTTGCTGGTTCAGGTGCAAACGTAACTGTAACAGGTAATTTAACCATCAAAGGCATCACTAAGCCTCTAAGTTTCCCTGCAACTGTAACAGTTAATGCAGATGGTACAGCTTCGGCTTTAGCAGGTAAAATCGTTGTTGATAGAACTAAATATGACATCAAATATGGTTCTAAATCATTCTTCGATAGCATTGGCGACAAAGCAATTGATGATAACTTTGAATTAGCTGTTAAATTAGTAGCTAAAAAATAATTATTTCCGTCTCGGAAAAATTAAAGCTCAGGCATTGGTCTGGGCTTTTTTTGTTTAACCGCAAAGTACACGAAGTTTGACCCGAAGGAGCGCTAAGTTACGTCAGCCTTAGCGGAGTCGAAGACTAACACCTAGAACACCGAATTAATTTACAAACGTCATCCTGAATTCATTTCAGGATCTATCTTGCGGGAAATCCTGGTACTAAATGCACCTAACTATGCGTGTTTATTGCCTCTTTCTGTACACTCTGCGGTAAACAAAGAAACGCTGCGTACTTTGCGTTTCCTCTTTGTGTGCTTTGCGGTAAAAAACGAGTAGACTTATCTTATCTTAAATCCACCTTCAACAGCATCAACAAAACCAGTTGCTGTGCTTTTGCCATGGTAGAACAAACATTCCCAGTTTTCTTCGGCTGCTCTTTTACCAAATTCTTTGCGTAATTCCATCGCTTTGCGGCCGTCGAAATCATATTTGGCAATAAAATTTTTAACCAGTTCTTCAGGTTCAGGCAGTACATCGCCACCAAAAAATATCTTTTGTTTACCTTCTGTTAAAAGGAAAACCTGGTGGTTGGGACAGTGTGCGCCTGTAAATTCGTAAGCAATGGTTTCATCCAATGCGCCATCGCCCTCTACAAATTTTAATTGTGCGTTACGCTGAACAAAATCGAAAATATCGGTATGGTAAGAAGATGAAGTGCTGCTAAATGCCGTTTCCCACTCGCCACGGTTAATTACATATTCTGCATCAGGGAAACTCAGTTCAACTTTATCATTGCCCTGTTTGTGGATCATGCCTCCAGAGTGGTCGTAGTGTAAATGCGACATTAACACCTTGGTTACATCGGTAGGATCAAAACCTGCATTACGGATATTTTTGTGCAAAATCAGTTCGCCATGGTCATCACTAAATCCTAAGCCAGTATCAAAAAGAACAAGGTCGTTTTTTAACTCAACCAAAAAAGGCTGAACGTTAACGAATAGTGATGCTGGTCTGTCTTTAAAATGATGTATGGCGGGGTCGAAAGGAACAAATTTCTTCGTTGCATCAACAGAATAGGTGCCTTCAAATAGGGTGTGAACTTGCAAAATGTAGATCTTTAATGTTTCTACAAAGGTAACAATCTAATCATTACTATTTGTTTTGGTAAAAGCTTGGATACTTCCTTTTTTTGTAAAATATGATGCTTAAATTTCCAGCATGAATCTCCGAATCTTAATTTTTCTACTGGCTTGCAGTTTTTCGATGCAATTAAAAGCACAGCAAAAACCAAACGTAATTATTGTATTGGCTGATGATATGGGGTATGCTGATATTTCCTGTTATGGAAGTCCGCTGATCAAAACCCCATTTTTGGATGAAATGGCTGCGAAAGGAGTAAAAGCAACCAATTTCGTTACCACCTCGCCAACCTGTACGCCATCAAGGGCATCGTTGCTTACAGGAAGATACTGTAGTAGAATGGACCTGCCCTGGCCAATAGGTCCGGGCGATAAACGTGGCATACCTGAAGATGAAATTACGATTGCACAGCTGCTTAAACAATCAGGTTATGCTACCGCTTTGGTTGGTAAATGGCATTTGGGCGATCATGGTGTTTCGTTGCCTAACAAAAAGGGATTTGATGAGTTTTATGGCCTTTTATATAGTCACGATTATAGAGCGCCTTATGTTAAAACCGATACAACGATCAAGATATTTAGAAATGCCAAGCCAGAGATCTATAAACCGCACGATAGTATTTTAACAAGTGCTTACACCCGCGAATCGATTAAGTTTATTAAAAAAAGTGCTACAGCTAAGAAACCGTTTTTTCTCTACCTTGCGCAAAATATGCCTCATTTGCCTGTTGCTTTTGCAGCACAAAAAAGTAGAAAAACACCTTCAGGAGGCGGAGAACTTGGCGATGTAATCGAAGATATGGATGCCGGTTTAGCTGCAATCTGGAAGCAGGTTGTTGCTTCAGGACAGGCAGATAATACCATTTTTATCTTCACCAGCGATAACGGTCCGTGGATAAATGCACCACAGCGAATGTATGAAGATGGTTTTACCAAATTTTACCATGTTGGTTCTGCAGGAATTTTTAGAGGTTCGAAAGGGATCTCTTACGAAGGTGGCCATCGCGTTCCTTTTATTGTATATTGGAAAGGGCATACCCTTAACAATACTCAGTTAACCAAGCCCATTTCAAATCTGGATGTTTTTCCTACACTGGCTGAATGGACCAAAAGTAAATTACCTCAAAAAGTGTATGATGGAGAATCAGTTTCAACCTTGCTAACCAGTAAAAACAATACTAAGCCTCACCGACCGATCTATTACCACAATTATGTTTTAGAAGGTGTAAAAGATGGCGATTGGAAACTGAGGATTACCAAAAAAGACAATAAAGAACTTACCGAGCTGTACAATTTATCGTGGGATCCGGCAGAACGTGTGAATTTAATTGACGATGCAAAGTATGCCGATCAGAAAGCGCATTTGATGAAGCTTTATGAGGCCTATCCCGGAAATTCAAAGTAAAATTTAACTTTTTGTTTTTAAAGGTTTTGTTCGTCAACCCATTAGATATTGCCTCCATCATATCCAATTAAAATGTATATTTACTGTTCGGAGACAGAATAAATGGAAAAAAGATGGGTGCTGGCATCAGATTGCAATGATGCTACGGTAAATAAAATAGCAGAACAACTTAATATAGATCGCTCACTTGCACAAATACTCGTACAGCGGAATATTTGCGATTTCGATCAGGCCAAAGATTTCTTCAGGCCAGATCTTGACCATCTTCACGATCCCTTTTTAATGAAGGATATGGATGTTGCTATTGCCCGCATTGAAACTGCATTATCCAATCACGAAAAAATATTGATCTATGGCGATTATGATGTAGATGGTACAACTTCGGTTGCATTGGCTTTCAGCTTCTTTTCTCAGCTCACTAAAAACATAGAATATTATATTCCCGATCGCTATCTGGAAGGTTACGGCATTTCTACCGCAGGGATTGATTATGCAAATGAAAATGGATTTTCTTTGATTATTGCCTTAGATTGTGGAATAAAATCTATCGATAAAATTGATTACGCCAACACTTTAGGTGTCGATTTCATTATCTGTGATCACCATCTGCCCGGAGATGAACTACCTCGGGCTATTGCCGTTTTAGATCCTAAACGTGCTGATTGTGCATACCCTTTTAAAGAACTTGCAGGCTGCGGTATTGGTTTTAAACTTGCGCAGGCTTATGTGCAAAAACATCAACTCCCTAAAGAAACTTATCTGCAATATTTAGATTTGGTAATGGTAAGCATTGCCGCTGATATTGTTCCTGTAGTTGGCGAAAATAGGATTTTAGCTTATTACGGCTTAAAAAAATTAAATTCCAATCCGTGCGAAGGTTTGCGCGCCCTGATGGAAGTGTCGGGCAAAACTGAAAATTACAGCATTACCGATGTTGTTTTTACCTTAGGTCCGCGGATTAATGCCGCCGGAAGGATAGATCATGCTAAACATGCAGTTGCTATGTTGCTTTGCCAGGTAGATGGAAATTCATTGGAGCAAAGTGAACTCATCAACCTTAAAAATACTGAGCGTAAAACCTACGATCAGGACATTACCCGTGAGGCTTTGGCTTTAATTGGTGAAAGCGATATCCTGATCAACAAAAAAACTACCGTTGTGTTTAACGAAAACTGGCATAAGGGGGTAATCGGTATCGTGGCATCGCGTTTAACTGAAAAATATTATCGCCCAACAATCGTATTAACAAAATCTAACGGACATGTAGCTGGTTCCTGCCGATCGGTAATTGGTTTCGATTTGTATGAAGCTTTAAGCGGTTGTGCCGATTTACTGGATCAATATGGAGGGCATAAATTTGCTGCAGGTTTAACCATGCAACAGCATAATGTAGATGCCTTTGCTGATAAGTTTGAAGAAATTGTATCGGCCAGTATCACAGATGAATTGCTTACGCCGATGATCAGGATTGATGCCGAAATCGAGCTGGCGCAGATAGATGGTAAATTCTATCGTGTTTTATCACAGATGGGACCTTTCGGACCAGAAAATATGGCGCCTATATTTGTTACCCATAATGTATATCTCGCACAGCAAGCCATGGCTGTTGGCGCAAATCATTTAAAAATTAACATAAAACAACAAAATTCGCCTATTTTTGAAGGCATTGCATTTGGGTTGGCCGAGTTTCAAAATCTTTTACAACCAAAGGTACCTTTTTCGGTTTGTTATACGTTAGAGGAAAACGTGTGGCGTGATAAGAAACGTTTGCAATTAAATATTAAAGGAATAAAAGTTAATTAACTATAAAATAAATCGTCATGCTGAACTTGTTTCAACATCTGATTAGAAAGATCCTGAACTAAATTCAGGATGACGGAGCAATCAATATATGATATTAAGAGCCGAAAATCTGGTTAAAAAATATAAACAGCGTACTGTTGTAAACAATGTTTCTTTTAATGTAAGCCAAGGGGAAATTGTTGGTCTTTTAGGCCCAAACGGTGCCGGAAAAACAACTTCCTTTTACATGATTGTTGGTTTAATTAAACCAAACGAAGGCCGTATCTTCTTGGAAGAAGAAGATATTACCGAAGATCCGATGTACCGCAGGGCGCAAAAAGGAATCGGTTATTTAGCTCAGGAAGCATCTGTTTTTAGAAAACTTACCGTAGAAGATAATATCCTGGCCATTTTGGAAATGAGCAAATTGACCAAAGAAGAACAGCGAGATAAACTCGAAGAATTAATAAACGAGTTTAGTTTACATAAAGTGCGTAAAAACCGCGGCGATTTATTATCAGGAGGTGAACGCCGCCGTACCGAAATTGCACGTGCCTTAGCCGCAAACCCTAATTTTATCTTATTGGATGAACCTTTTGCAGGGGTAGACCCAATTGCGGTAGAGGAAATCCAGAGTATTGTTGCTAAACTGAAACATAAAAACATAGGAATCTTAATTACCGACCACAACGTACAGGAAACACTGTCGATTACCGATAGGGCATATCTGCTTTTTGAAGGTAAAATTTTAGAGCAGGGTGTACCAGAGGTGTTGGCTGAGAACGAGATGGTAAGAAAAGTTTATCTTGGATCGAACTTTGTACTGAAACGTAAGAAATTTGATGTTTAATAACTTAATCACAAACAAAAGTATTTCTGCTAACAAACAAATTCTAATTTGGTGTGTTGCCTAATCGCGATGTTAAAACAATCTGCTATAAAATTATTTACGCCGTATAAAAATCTGTGCTTATCTGTGAAAATCTGTGGTAAAATGAAGCTCATTAATTTTAACATTTAAAAATGGCATTTGTAAACTCAATTTTTACCTGGTTAATGAAAAAGCGGATCCACCAGATCGAGCTTTTTATGAAATATCCTTACGATGTTCAGGAAGAGTGGTTTCATAACTTGATTGATAGTGCCGAAAATACCGAATGGGGCAAACTGTACGATTATAAATCAATTTTAACCCCACAACAATATCAGGAACGTGTTCCGATCCAAAACTACGATACCTTAAAACCTTATATTGAGCGTATGCTTAATGGAGAACAAAATATTCTCTGGCCATCAGATATCAAGTGGTTTGCAAAATCATCGGGCACTACAAGTGATAGGAGTAAGTTTATTCCTGTTTCTCCAGAATCTTTGGAAG
The DNA here is from genome assembly GCF_049913135.1 of Pedobacter sp. R-06. Lineage (NCBI taxonomy): Bacteria > Pseudomonadati > Bacteroidota > Sphingobacteriia > Sphingobacteriales > Sphingobacteriaceae > Pedobacter > Pedobacter sp. R-06. The sequence continues at coordinate 6,645,751 of NZ_CP183977.1, forward strand.
AATGCCATTTTAAAGGAGGAAAGGATATGCTTTCTATTTATTGCAATAACCGTCCTGATAACCAGATGTTTACCGGAAAAGGTTTGGTTTTAGGTGGAAGCCATCAGGTGAACCAATTAAACGAAGATTGTTTTTATGGTGATTTATCTGCCGTGCTGATTAAAAACCTGCCAATCTGGGCTGAATATTACCGTACGCCTGATATGTCTATCGCCCTAATGGACAACTACGAAATTAAGATGGATAGAATGGCCGAGGCTACCATCAACGAAAATGTAACCAGCATTTCAGGTGTGCCCACATGGACTATTGTACTGGCCAAAAAGGTGCTCGAACTTACCGGAAAGCAAAATTTACTGGAAGTTTGGCCAAACCTCGAATTGTATATCCATGGTGCGGTAAACTTCGCACCTTATCGTGAGCAATTTAAACAGCTGATTCCGTCCGACGACATGTATTATCTCGAAACCTATAATGCATCAGAAGGATTTTTCGGTATTCAGGATCAGGATAACTCAGAAGAAATGTTATTGATGCTGGATTATGGTATTTTTTATGAGTTTGTGCCGATGGAGAATATCTGTGAAGAAAACCCTAAAGCATTAATGCTTGGCGAAGTAGAACTGCATAAAAATTACGCCATTGTTATTTCTACAAATGGTGGCTTATGGCGTTATATGATCGGCGATACCATTCAATTTACCTCACTTTCTCCTTACCGCATTAAAATTACCGGACGTACCAAACATTTCATCAATGCCTTTGGCGAAGAAGTGATTATCGACAATGCAGAACAAGCCTTAACCAAAGCTTGCCAGGAAACCGGTGCCGAAATTAAAGATTATACCGCCGGACCGATTTACTTTAAAGATGAAAAAGCAGGGGGGCACGAATGGATCATAGAATTCGACAAACAACCTAACGATTTTGAAAAGTTTGTAGATATTATGGACAACACACTACGTGCGGTGAATTCCGATTACGATGCTAAACGTTTTAAAGATATGGCTTTAGCCCGTCCCAAAGTGCATAATGCGCCCGCAAATACTTTCTATAATTGGTTAAAGGCAAAAGATAAACTAGGCGGACAGCATAAAGTACCACGTTTAGCCAATGAGCGTAAATATGTTGATGATATTTTGGAGATGATGAAGTCTTCTTAAATTTAATAAATCTCATTTGGGCGTGTCAGTCTTAGGGATAATTTATTATATAAAATCAATTTGAATGACAGATAGATAAAGAAGGTGAATGGGCTCGAAGTATCGTCATTTGACCACAGTGTTCCAAAGGAACTCCTTCGGAGGAGAAATCTTTCAAAGTTGATTTCAATAATTTGGTACATAGATATCTCTATTTCGCTGTGCTACAGTCGAGATGACGACTATTCTATTGAAATCTGTCAATGTTAGCATGTTTAGAACCTTTAAGGCAATTTGCAAGCTCAGTTTGACATTTTTTTTATATTATTAATGTTACTCACAATGAAAAACATCCTCATCTTTTTTTATTCTTAGGATTATGAGTTACTCTTCAATAAAAAATAGATGAAAAGCTTTAGCTATAAACGTGTGGCCTGGCTATTGTTTTTTGCCTATTTCTTTATGTTAATGGTTCAGATTACTTTACGGTATATCCCGATGAGCAGTGAAGTTTCTTTTCTGCAGATCAAACAGACTGAAGTATCAGGAATCAAAGCCTATCTTCCCATATTTTACATCCATGTCTACAGTGCCATATTTGTACTACTGGCTGGTTTTACGCAGTTTAATCCTGAAATTTTAGCTAAATATCCCAAAATACATAAATGGTTGGGCTACTTGTATGCAGGCTTTGTATTGTTACTTGCCGCACCTTCAGGTATTTTTATAGGTTGGTTTGCAAATGGGGGATTAATGGCTAAAACCTCATTTATTATTTTAGGCATTTTGTGGTTCTGGTTTACCCTAAGGGCGATTCTGTTTATTTTAAAAAGAGAAATAATAGCCCATAAAAAGTTTATGTACCGTAATTTTGCTTTGGCAAGCTCTGCGATAACTTTAAGGCTATGGAAAGTTATTTTAGTATATTTATTTCATCCGGCCCCAATGGATGTTTACCAGATTATCGCCTGGTTAGGCTGGATACCCAATTTGTTAGTTGCCGAATGGCTGATTAAAAAGAAATTTATTTGACCTTAACATATATTATATACCGATGAAAAAAATCTTATTATTCGCGCTCATTCCCTTTTTGATGCTATCATGCAGAGACACCAAAAAAACAAAAAAAGAAAAAGTAACTGGCATTGCGCAGCAGGAAATCCACAAAGAACTTTATGGCTTTTGGGTAGGCGATTTTTATACAACAGATGAGTTGGAGTACGAAGGAGATATGTCTGATGCTGTTAAAAAACTGAATATCAACATAAAAAAAATAACTAAAGATACAGTAATTGCACAAAGTGTGGTTTCTGGCAACAGCCGCCCATTGTTGGGTAAAATATCAGAAGATGGTGGTAAAATCACCTTCGTTCTGGATGAACCCGGTACAGATAAATACGATGGGAAATTTGAAATTACCCTTGTTGGCGACACCTTAATTGGTAAATGGAACGCTTATAAAAAGGAACTGAAATGGCCTGGAAAAGAATTTAAGCTGTTAAAAAAAGCTTTTGAATATAATGCCAACCTTATGTTGCCAACGGAAATGGAATATGTAGATTGGAGCGATCACAAAATGGTAGAGCGGTTAGATACCCTTGAAGATGGAAGTATAGATTCGTTAGGGGCTAATACTTTTTACAGAAGCGCATCCGACCAAATTTTTAAATTAAATGCTTCAACTACTGCACTTAAAGAAGAAGATGTAAAGAATTTAAGAAAGCTTGATCTGCAGATTATAAAAAACACTATTTTCGCCAGACATGGTTATGCCTTTAAAAAACAGACTTTCAGAAATTTTTTCGATCCTGTAGAATGGTATGTTCCTATTAAAAACAATGTTGATAACGATTTAACAGCTATCGAGAACAAAAATATTAAGCTATTGGATCGCTTTACCAAGTATGCTGAAGACAATTACGATGCTTTTGGCCGTTAATTTGTAATACAATTAACTATGAAATTGAATAGGGAGAAAATACTGGGTTTCTTTAAAAAGTCGCAAAGCAAAGCTTCGGTAATCTTAAGTGATAAGACCAAAGCCAGCAATACGATTAAAGACGCATTGGGAAAGGCAGTAACCAATAAAGGTGATCTGGAAGGTGTTTGGGCTAAACTGGTGTTGTTGTTTGCCGTATCAAAAGATTATGTGAATGGTGATTATACGGAAATTCCGAAAAGATCGATCATTGCTATTTTGGGTGGCCTGGTATATTTCTTGTCTCCGATAGATGTTGTTCCGGATTTTGTACCAGTTTTAGGATTTGTTGATGATATTTACATCTTAAATCTGGTGTATAGGCAAGTGCTTAAAGACCTGGAAAAATATAAAGCTTGGAAAGATGCACAGATCAAATTTATTAGCGATATAGATGGCTCAACCGCAACATAGTTTTCTTGATTGGATAGGCGAGCATCTATTTACCTGTCCGTTTAGAGCTTATTTAGGATTCGATTGCCCGGGCTGTGGCTTACAGCGGTCGGTTTTGGCTTTATTTCGGGGTGATCTAATGGCTTCCATTAAGTTTTATCCTGCAACAATTCCACTCATTTTTGTGATGTTATTTACTATAGTTCATCTTAAGGTCGATTTTAAGTTTGGAGCGCAGCTGATAAAAATCGTATTTGCATGTGTTGCAGTAATTATTTTAATCAATTACATTTACAAAATATACACTCACCAGTTGATCTAAATATAACTATGTCAGAAGAACAGGAAACTCCCCAGGAAAATAAGCCGATTGATCTTTCAAAGAATCAAAATCCCGAACCAGCACCTTTTCAACCGCTTAATCAGGGACCTGTAACGCCACCACCTTTCCAACAACCACCGCCATTTCAGCAGCCACCACCATTTGGTCAGTTTGGAGGAGGTTTTGGTCAACAGAACTTGCCAAACGCTACAGCTTCTCTTGTGCTGGGTATTTTAGCTATTCCAGCCTGCTGTTTTTATGGCATATTTGGTCTGATATTCGGTATTATTGCCTGGATATTAGGAGCAGGTGACATGAAAAAGTATCAGCTTAATCCAGGATTATATACAGAATCATCCTATAAAAATGCAAAAGCCGGCAAAATTTGCGGAATGATTGCGACCATCCTAAGTGCACTATTTATCGTGATGGTTATTTTAATTATAGCCGGAGCGATCACTAATCCTCAGCTATTTGATGATTTTATCAAAGGGATGAAATAGGTCATTAATTTTACCTTAAAAATATAAATCGGATGGTGCATGCCATTCGATTTTCTTATTTTTGTAGCATTGAAATTGTAAATAAAAAACTAAGATAATGTATCCAGAATATTTAGTAGAACCCATGCGTAAGGAATTAACCAATGTGGGGTTTCAAGAATTAAAAAACGCAGACGACGTAGATCAAGCTATTAAGGGCGAAGGAACTGTGTTGGTAGTAGTAAATTCGGTTTGCGGTTGCGCAGCAGCAAATGCACGTCCGGCGGCCAGAGCAGCAGCAGCACACGAAAAACACCCTGATAAACTGGTTACCGTTTTTGCAGGAATGGAAAAAGAAGCGGTAGATCAGGCTAGAAATTACATGATGCCTTTTCCTCCATCTTCTCCGGCAATGGCGTTATTTAAAGATGGTAAATTGGTTCACATGATCGAGCGTCACCAGATTGAAGGCCGTCCGGCACAAATGATCGCTGATAACCTGATCGGTGCTTTTGAACAATACTGCTAAAGATTGATTACACAGATTGAAGGATTACACCGATAAAAGGTGATTTAAATGATAATGAAATGGTGAATGGAAACATTCACCATTTTTGCGTTTAAGAGTTTCGTTAATTTGTCATCCTGAATGCAATCATCTAGTCTTAGCGTCTCGCTAAGACTTTGGTTTTTTGTTACGGAAACTTGAAGAACATTAAATAAATTTAGAAGTCTTAGCGAGACGCTAAGACTAGAGAGTTCGTCATCTTGAGCGTAGTCGAAAGATCTTTATTGAATGGTGTTTGTTCCATTAATCGGAAGTTCAGCATTTCATAGGTGAGGGATCATTTGTTGCACTCAGTATAACAATTTTCCAAATCTGTGTAATCACCTAAAATCCCAAAATCTGTGATTACTAAAAATCTTTATTCAACAATTTCTCCAACTCCCCAAACGAAACATTCATCCTTACCCTACCTTGTTTGGCGTACGATATTTCTCCGGTTTCTTCTGATATAATTACGGCAACGGCATCGGTCGTTTCAGAAACACCAATACCTGCACGGTGCCTTAAGCCAAACTGTGAGGGTAACTGATCGTTATCCGTTAAAGGCAAAATACAACTTGCACTTTTAATTTTGTTTTCCGAAATCACCACTGCACCATCATGCAGCGGACTGTTTTTCTGAAAGATACTTTCCAGCAAACGTTTCGATATTTTGGCGTCAACAAGTTCACAGCTATTCGCGAAAAACTGTTCATCGTAAAATTTAACAAACACCATTAATGCTCCTGTACGCGTTTTCTTCATGCTTTTACAGGCGTCGATAATTGGTTTTATGCGGGTTAAATTATTCCTTTCAATTTCTTTTCTGCCAAATAAATATCCCCACCAGGCTTTATTCTTTTGTAAAAAAGCATTTTTTCCGATCAGTAAGAGAAAACGCCTGATCTCGGGGTGAAAAATTACAATCAATGCAATAATCCCTACGCTCATAAATTTCTCGATGATAGCCGTAAGCAGCTTCATGTGCAAGGCATCAACAATACGGTAGAATATAGCGATAATCAGCATCCCAACCAGCAGGTTGACGGCTAAGGTATTGCGGATTAGGGTATAAACGTAATAGATTAAAAGTGCCACAAGCACGATGTCTACCACGTCGGTAATGGTGAATTTTACGAAATCAAAATCTAATCCTTTCATCAATGGCAAGATAGCAAAACGGTTTTCAGTTTACAATACTAGGTTAACTGTTTAAATTGGTTATTAATGATCGTCACCCTGAATTTAGTTCAGGGTCTTTACTCGAAGATGCTGAAACAAGTTCAGCAGGACGAATCTAAGTGGAGGCGTCATCCTGAATTCACTTCAGGATCTAATAACAAATAATTATCCAATGGTGATTTTCTTATAGCAGCAGCTTAATTCAACATACCTACCAACCGCACACATTCCACCGCCTCCTTAACATCATGTACCCTTAAAATGCCGGCTCCTTTTTGTAGCGCAATGGTATTGAGTACCGAAGTTCCGTTCAGGGCCTCTGCTGCTGAAGTTCCGAGTGTTTTATAAATCATTCCTTTACGCGAGAAGCCCACTAAAATGGGAAGTTTGAAAATTTTAAAGGCCTCCAGCTGTTTAAGCAGTTCGTAATTATGCTCGATTGTTTTCCCGAATCCAAAACCAGGGTCAATAATTACATCGTGAACATGAAGCGCCTTAAGCGCTGCAACTTTTTTCGCCAGGTAATCAATTACTTCCAATAACACATTGCCATAAACAGGGTTTTGCTGCATATTTTGGGGTGTACCCTTCATGTGCATCATCATATAGGGTACCTGTAGTTTAGCCACGGTTTCGAACATCTGTTCGTCCATATCTCCAGCTGCAATATCATTAATGATGTGCGCGCCTGCAGAAATCGTTTCCTCTGCTACTTTTGCCCTGAAGGTATCGATAGAAATGACCGCTTCTGGAAATGCTTTTACTAAACTTTCTACCACAGGCACCAAACGGTCGACCTCTTCACTGGTAGAAATATCATTAGCCCCTGGCCTAGATGAGTATCCGCCGATATCAATAAATGTAGCACCCTCGTGTAGAAATTGGGTTGCTTTGGCTAAAGCTTCGTCTATTGATTTTGTGCGGCTATTACTATAAAAAGAATCGGGGGTGATATTTAAAATACCCATCACTTTTGGGCGGCTTAAATCAATAAGCTTACCTTTAATGTTTAAGCTTTGTTTGGGCTCAAAAAAGTTTTTTTCTGCCATAATAAACCCTTTCGGGATTTGGGTTTCGCTTTAAAAATGTATCTTTAGCTTTTGTTTTTTCAGGACAAAAATACACTAAAAACTAAATAATTATTGGCTTTGGCACAAACAAATACCTCTACCGAATTTGATGAAGTGATTGCAGTTTGCAGATCATTATTTTTAAAAAAAACTAAAGATTATGGCACTGCATGGCGGATTTTAAGACCAAGTTCGATAACCGATCAGATTTTTATCAAAGCACAACGCATTCGTACCCTCGAAGAAAAAAAAGTAAGTAAAGTAGGAGAGGGTGTGATATCTGAATACATCGGGATTGTAAACTATTGTATTATCGCTATGATACAGCTCGAACTGACCGAAAGCGACCCGAATGAGATGCCTTATGCCGAAGTTGAAAAACGGTTTGAAGAAAAGGTAACAGGAACCAAAGATTTAATGTTTGCCAAAAACCATGATTATGGCGAGGCCTGGCGCGATATGCGTATTAGCTCGTTAACCGATCTGATTTTGATGAAAATTTTTAGGGTTAAACAGATAGAAGATAATGAAGGGCAAACCCTGGCTTCGGAGGGGGTTAATGCGAATTATCAGGATATGTTGAACTATTCGGTTTTTGCACTGATCAAACTTGGCGTTAAGTAAATAACGTAATAGCCTTTAAAAAACAGATACATACAGATGCAAAACATACTTTTAAGATTCTCCAGGATTTTTGTCGGTGCTTTATTCATATTTTCAGGATTAATCAAAGCAAACGATCCACTTGGCTTTGGCTATAAACTACAGGAATATTTTGAAGTTTTTCACATGAATTTCCTTAGTGGAATGGCTACTGGTATTGCCATTTTACTTTGTACTTTAGAAATTGTTCTTGGTGCCTTATTGCTTTTGGGTTTCTGGAGTAAAAAGGTAGCTTGGGGTTTATTGCTTCTCATTATCTTTTTTACCCTGCTAACATTTATATCTGCAGCGTTCAAAGTAGTTACCAGCTGTGGCTGTTTTGGCGATGCTATTCCGCTTACCCCATGGCAGTCGTTCAGTAAAGATCTGATTCTTTTAGCGCTGATCATTGTTATTTTCTTAAACAAGAACCTGATCCAGCCTTTATTCAAAAAAGAAGCTACTCAAAGAAATATTGCGCTTGCAGTAACAGCCATATCTTTAGGTTTTGGACTGTACACTTACAATGTTTTGCCGATTATCGATTTTCTGCCCTATAAAGTTGGTGCACATATTCCATCATTAATGGTTATTCCTCCTGGAGAAAAACCAGATGAATTTGAGATCATGTATCACTTAAAAAACAAGAAAACCAATGAAGAGAAAGATATGAGCGATAAAGCCTATCTTAAAACTGAAATCTGGAAGGACAATAACTGGGAAATTATCGGCGAACCCACAAAAAAATTGGTTAAAAAAGGTTTCGAACCTAAAATCAAAGACCTGAATATTACAGATGCTTCGGGCACCGATTATACCAAGGAACTGATCGAAAACCCTTATTATAATTTGATCTTTGTAGCTTACGATCTTCATGCTACAAACGAGGCCGCTATTGGTAAACTAAACGCCTTGGCTTTAAACGCTACACAGCAGTTTAATATCCGTACGGTATTGCTTACGTCCAATTCGGCTCAGGATGCACAGGCCTTTATCAAAAAGAATAATCTGTTTTCGGAGGTTTTTTATGCCGATGCTGTACCTTTAAAAAGTATGGTTAGGGCAAATCCCGGTGTCTTATTGATGAAGAACGGAGTGGTAATCAATAAATGGCATTTTCACAACGTACCCACTTTCGACCAACTCAGTCGAAAATATTTCGATAAATAGATATGATCGGATACGCACTAAAAAAACTGATGTATGGACTGCTGGTAATGGGCGGTGTAATATTGGTTGTTTTTGTGCTGTTTAATATTTTGCCTGGCGACCCTGCACGGATGACGATGGGGCAAAGGGCCGATGTACAATCGCTCGAAGCCGTTCGTAAAGAATTTGGTTTAGACCGATCCAAACCTATTCAGTTCGTTTTATATATTAACGATTTATCGCCGATTAGCATTCTGGATAACGATAGTACCAATCAACAGAAATATCATTATGCGAAACTGATGACCTTTGAGAAAAAGGCGCTGGTGATAAAATGGCCTTATCTCCGCAGTTCTTACCAGACCAAACGCGATGTAACAGCTATCCTTTCAGAAACGGTACCGAATACTTTTATCCTGGCTTTAACAGCGATGATTTTTGCAACGATAATCGGTGTGTTTTTGGGTGTGCTTTCAGCAGTTTATAAAGATTCGTGGATTGATAAATCGGCCAACGCCTTTGCTATTTTAGGTATATCAGCTCCTTCTTTTTTTGCAGGAATTATTATTGCATGGTTATTCGGTTTTGTATTGAGCAATTATACAGGCCTAAAAATGAGCGGCAGCTTATATTCTTACGATCCCTTTAATGGTGAAGTATTAACCTTAAAAAACCTATGGCTACCGATGATTACCCTTGGGTTGAGGCCTTTGGCTATTATTGTACAGTTAACCAGAAGCGCAATGCTGGATGTTTTGGCGCAGGATTATATCAGGACTGCAAGGGCTAAAGGCTTAAGTAGAAATGCCATAATTTATAAACATGCGTTAAAAAATGCAATGAATCCGGTAATTACGGCTATTTCGGGATGGTTTGCCTCTTTATTGGCGGGTTCTTTTTTTGTAGAATATATTTTTGGATACAATGGATTGGGAAGAACAACGGTAACCGCATTGGAAATGTCTGATTTTCCTGTGGTGATGGGATCTATTCTTTTTATCGCTTTTGTATTTGTAGTCATCAATATTCTAGTTGATATTTTATATGCTTATGTTGACCCAAGAGTTAAATTAAATTAGGTTATGCACGAGGAAGAAATTATAAATTATACTGAGCTTGCCGATCAACGTATTATCGAAATATTTAAGCTCGCAACAATTGAAATGCCTGATGCAGAACGATTGTTCAGCCATGTACTTAATGCGCAGCATATATGGGCGCAACGGATTTCAGGCAAGAAACCACTTTATGGTGTTTGGGATATTCATCATAAGGAAAATTTTGAACCTATTGCGGCTGAAAATTTTAAGTTGATTAGAGCGGTATTGAAAGAGAGTGCTTTAGATAAAAAGATTTTGTACAGCAACATGCAAGGTGTTCAGTACGAAAACCGATTAGATGAAATTTTATTTCATTTATTTAATCATTCTACCTATCATCGCGGACAGGTTGTAACTTTATTGAAAAAAGAAGGTTTTACGCCACCTGTAACCGATTATATTATGTTAAAACGCGATCACTTACTTTAGGTCGGTTAAATAGAACACACATGAAAATTTTCCTTATCGGATATATGGGCTGCGGCAAAAGTACAAAAGCTAAACAGCTGGCACATCGTTTAGAATGCCCTGTGATTGATCTTGATGCCGAAATTGTTTCAAAAACAGGCAAAAGCATTGCCGAATATTTTGCCGAATTTGGAGAAAGTAGCTTTAGGGAGTATGAAAGCGAAATGCTTAAAACCTTCGATTATCCAGAAACCTGTGTGGTAGCCACTGGAGGCGGATTGCCATGTTTCTTCGATAACATGGAATGGATGAATGCGCATGGAGTAACGGTATACCTGCAAATGGAACCTGCAGCTCTTGTGTCGCGTTTACATAACCGACAAAAACGCCCCCTGATTAAAGATCTGGATGATGAGCAACTCCTAGTTTTTATAAAAGAGAAACTCCAGGAGCGCGATCCTTTTTATACCCAGGCTAAAATAATCGTAGATGCTTTTGATCTTGATGGCGAAAAGTTGGAAGAAGCGATTAACAGGAGCTGAGTTTGGAGGCTGGGGTTTGGATTCAATTCACCGATTAAATAATTCACAATCAAATATTCGGAAGTCTGTAATTCGAGGTCAGAAGCCAATAAACGGTTTGCCTGTAGTTTGATCATTAAGAAGTTAAGAAAAATTAAGGTTTAGCGATCGCTTTAACCAATTACTATTGTACTGATAAGCTATCAACCATAAGCCATTAAACTATTGACCAATGAACCATTGCCTAATGAACTACTAAATTAATTTCATCATCTATTATTTTAGCCGATAACAATGCAAGAGGAATTCCTCCGCCCGGATGCACACTGCCTCCACAGAAGTATAGATTTTTAACTTTCGAACTGAAATTGGAATGCCTTAAAAAGGCAGAAAACTGATTGTTGGAACTGTTACCATATAGAGAACCTTGATAAGAACCGGTTTTGCTTTCAATGCTTCTGGGATCTAAAATCTGCTCACAAATAATGTCTTTTTCAATATTTCTGTTTAACAAACGGCTGATCTTTTTGATAATATTTGTCTTGGCTTCTTTAATCAACACATCCCAGTTTTGACCGTTATTAGCCGGAACGTTTATCATTACAAACCAGTTTTCACTGTCTGCAGGTGCATCACCCCTGATATGTTTACTGCTGATGTTGATGTATACTGTCGGATCGTTGCTGATGGTTTTATCTTTCCATATGGCGTTAAACTCTTTATGGTAATCCTCAGCGAAAAAGATGTTGTGCAAGCCCATATTGCTGTAATTTCCATCCATGCCCCAGTAAAAAATCAAAGCAGAGCTACTGCGTTCCTGGCTTAATAACTTTTTAGGTTGAGCTATGCCTTTAAGCAGGTTTTTATAAGTAAACAAGATGTCTAAGTTCGAAACAACAACATCAGCCTTATAGGATTTATCGTTAACTTTTACGCCCTGTACTTTGGGTTTAGGCCCATTAGCATATATAATTTCTTCAGCTTTTTGGCTGTAATGAAATCTGATTCCTAACTCGTCAGCTAATTTTACTAAGGCAGTAACGATACTGTACATCCCGTTCTTTGGAAGAAAGGCTCCATAGTGGTACTCGAAATGTGGAATTATATTTAATGTGGCCGGTGCCTGATAGGGATCGGAACCATTATAGGTAGCGTAACGGTTAAAAAGTTGTGCTATTCTATCATCCTTAAAGAACGATCGGTTTGCTTTTGCCTGTGTTCTAAAAGCATCAATCTGGCCAAAGCGGAATATAGATTTTAAGGTGTCCCAGTGCAGATAGCTTTTAATTTTATGCAAACTTCTTTCCAAAAATACACGGTGGGTAACATCGTAAATGGTTTTGCTTTTGTTTAAATAGCGCTCAACCTCTTTCACCGTTGAATCTGTTTTTTCCTGTATTTCCTTTGCAAATTTATCCAGATCTGCGTTTGCATTTAATCTTAAACCATCTTCGTAAAAATAACGGCAAATTTCTTTTAGTTTGATGTATTCAAAATAATCTGTAGGGTTTTTACCCGCAAGTTTAAAAAGTTCATCTACATATTGTGGCATGGTGAAGAGGCTCGGTCCGGCATCAAACCTGAAACCGTTCATTTTTATTTCTGCCAGCTTACCGCCAGGTTTTGAATTAGCTTCAAAAACATCAACCTCATAACCCTTTACGGAAAGACGAATTGCCGATGCAATGCCCGCAATTCCGGCGCCGATAACTATTGCTTTTGGTTTAGGCATCAATCTATTTTAACCCCTCTAAATATACCTTCGTTTGTTTTTCGATCTCGTTGGTAGCAAACTTAATGGCCGAACCAACTCTGGTGGTTTCAGGTTTTACTGGCATTTCCTTAATCGTTGCCAGTGCATCTACATACCATTTGCACCAGACTTCAACAATGTGTTTTTCATCAGTAACCGCTTTTCCTTCGGCGATGGCTTTTTTGCTCAGTTCAAATTCAGTTTTTAAGCGGGTTAAAGCATCGGTTTTAACTTTCGAAACAGTGGCTATCGCAGTATTTTCGTCTGCAGAAATTAAAGTATAGGCTGCAGTTAAACCACTTATCCCAACATTTTTCATCTCGGTTGGCGATACTTTATCAATCCTGTCATTGTCCGTATGGTAAAACACATCGGTAAAGTGCCACATCAGTAATCCTGGGATTTTATTTTGTAAGAAAGGTGTGTGGTCGCTGCCACCTTCGAACGGATTGTAGTTAACCGTCCAGTTGGCAAATTTGCCCTGAGCCTTACAGATATCAAAGATGAAATCGTTAAAATAATGTGGAAAAAGATCTTTCTCAGCAACATCACCTGCGCCCCATTCGGTATGTTTATCCGCTCCCCTTGTCCAGATGGCCGATGGATCAGGCATTTTTTCAATCAGGAATGAGCCGCCGGTTTTTTTAGTGTCTTCGCCAACCATATCCAAACTCATTCCCCACATAATGCCTTTGGCCCGGGTGGTATCTTCGGTAATATATCTTCTTGTTGATACAATTTCATCGCCCCATAAAAAAGTAAGGGTACGCTTCGGGCTTATCTTTTTTGATTGATATAATGTTGCTGTTAATCTTGCCATTTCGGCTAATGTGCCAACGCCGCTTGCATTATCGTTTGCGCCGGGCTCCTGAACATGGGCACTGAACACAAAACGTTCATTAGGGTTTATACTTCCTTTAACATTTGCGATGATGGTTAATTCTTCTGATGGATAAATTTTAGTCTGAATATTCACCTTTAATTTGGTTTCGCCTTTTAAGCAGGCTGCTTTTAACTTTTCTTTGGCTGCGTAAGATAAAAGCAAAGTCCATACCTCACTATTGGCTTTCATGCTCCCAAACTGGATTGAAGTTTGGTGTACCTCTGGTTGGGTATACTTTGGCATTGAATAGCCCAACACGCCAATCGCTCCCGCTTTTGTGGCTATTTGAAGCAGCCGCGATGGGCTGCTCTCAGAAAATAGGATTTTCCCTTTCAGATCCATTTTTTCTATTTCGGCAGGCAATACCTTGGCAATGTAAACCACATTAGCTGTAACACCTCCTGTAATTGTTGATCCGCAATTGATTGGAATCATATTGCGGTTAGTTTTGTAAGAAATGAGCGGTTTTGTTTCCCCAACAATATCTATATTGGCGTCAACGGGCTCCCATGTGTTGTTTTTCATCGCTCTTTTTTCGATGCGATAAGTTAAAGGAGCTTCAAACTCATTCTGCTTCTGTTGTACAAAACCAGCCTTTTTAAGGATATTTTCTACATAATGGATACTGGCATTAAAGCCTGTATTGCCAGGTACACGGAAGTATTTTTCTACAAAAGCGGTAGTTTCGTAGGCGTTTTTGTCTATGAAACCAGCCCGCGTTAGCTTGAAATATTCATCTGTGGAATTTTGTGCATAACATCCTAATCCCGCAAAAAGCAGTGCAAAAAATATCTTCGTTTTCATGATCGCTAGTAAAAGCGAAAGATACTAAGAATATTTAATCTTGTCTAGGCGTACCGCTTGCCAGTTTTGCGTTTCAACCCTTCATCAACCGATAACGGGCCTGAACCTACTACCCAAAACATGATAAGCAGAAACAGTACCAATACCGAAAACCACAATTCCGAATTCGGTGTGGAGAAGCCCGGCGTAAGGTTAACAAAAAACACCGCAAACAATAAGATTGGAATCTGAATTACAACAGCAAAGCGGGTAACTAAACCTAAAGTAATTAAAACACCCCCAACTAAATGCGCAAATGCAACAACATGAATGGCGACACTGATAAGCATGCCCGAAAAACCAAATACGTTGTTTTGTGTAATCATGTTCTGAAGAACCGACGTGTCGCTAACAAAAGAAACACCTTTTCCAAAAATGATCAGGCCAAGTACGATCCTAAGATAATCTAGCCATTTTGAGTGATGAACATCTCCCCAATGTTCAATTTTACGGATAACGTTCATAATGAACCTCCATTTTTATGTGAATGATACTTTAAGTTACGGATTTTTATTTAGTTATCAAATAAGGGACTGAAAATCAATCGATCGCGATTGTGGTTGTTGTAAAAGAGCGGTTTAACCTTTTGATGTAAAATTAACATAAAATTAATTTATACCGTTTTAGTTTTTGGTATAAATTTAGTATTATTGCTTAAAATAGATAGGTTTTTTTATCATGAGCAAAGAAATATTAGAATTTTCTGTACTGGTGGATGAAAAATTTGACCTGAAATTTAATTGGTTAGATGGCTTTTGGGGCGCGGCATTTAAATTTTTTGGAAAATAATTTTGAAATCTAATTTTTCTTAACGAACAATCCTCGTTCGAACAAGACAGTATTGCCTAATCTTTCTTGATTAACCGGGTTTTAAACCCTCCACCTTTCTGCCTTCTACCTTTAACCTCTTTTTTCTATCTTTGCAAAATAATGAGTAGAAGAAAACCTGGTACGGTAACTATTGTTCCAAACGTACATATAATCGATATTGCTGAAGAGGGAAAAGGTGTTGGTAAGGCTGACGAATTGGTCATTTTTGTTGATAAGGCCGTTCCTGGTGATGTGGTAGATGTTCGGTTGACCAAAAAGAAAAAGAATTTTGCTGAAGCAATAATCGATCAGCTTCATGAGAAATCAGCATTGCGTACTGATCCTTTTTGCCCTCATTTCGGAACCTGTGGCGGTTGCAAATGGCAGCATATGGGTTACGATGCTCAATTAAAGTTTAAACAGAAAAATGTTGAGGCGGCTTTACAGCGTTTAGGTAAAATAGATACCTCAGGAACGGAACCGATTTTAGGCTCAGAAAAAAACAGATATTACCGAAATAAATTAGAATTTACTTTTTCAAACAAACGTTGGTTAGAAAAAACCGATGTAGAACGCGATGAAGATTTTGATATGAACGCACTGGGTTTTCACGTACCATTGCGTTTCGATAAAATTTTAGATATCGAGCATTGTTATCTACAGGATGAGCCTTCTAATTCGATTAGAAACGCTGTTCGTAAATATGCTTTAGAAAACGATCTTTCGTTTTACGACCTGCGTAACCATGAAGGCGTTTTGCGTAACCTGATTATCCGTACTTCTAGCACAGGAGAGGTGATGGTTGCGGTAGTATTTGCTTATCCCGAACAGGCACAGGTTGATGGTTTGATGGCTTTTCTTAAAAATGAGTTTCCACAGATTACCTCTTTGCTGTATATTGTTAACCAAAAAAAGAATGACACTATTTTCGATCAGGATGTAGTGATTTTCTCTGGCCGTGATCATATTTTCGAAGAAATGGATGGCATCCGTTTTAAAATTGGGGTGAAATCTTTTTATCAGACCAATTCTGAACAAGCCTTCGAACTATACAAAATTACCAGGGATTTTGCTGGATTTAAAGGCGATGAACTGGTTTATGATTTATATACTGGTGCCGGAACAATTGCAAATTTTATTGCAAAAAATGTGAAGCAGGTGGTAGGAGTAGAATATGTGCCAACCGCTATTGAAGATGCAAAGTTTAACTCAGCGTTAAATGGCATCGATAATACGATTTTCTATGCTGGAGATATGAAAGATATTCTTACTTCAGAATTTATCCTGGCGCATGGTAAACCAGATGTGGTCATTACCGATCCGCCGCGCGCTGGTATGCATGCAGATGTAGTACAGAGATTGCTTGAAATGGAGTCTGAAAAAATTGTTTATGTAAGCTGTAATGCAGCCACACAGGCAAGAGATTTAGAGTTACTGAAAGAGAAATACGAGGTGGTGCGCATTAAACCTGTGGACATGTTTCCGCACACGCAGCACGTAGAGAACGTAGTATTGTTAAGGTTGAAGGCGTAAGGCAAAAGGTTTAAGGCTATAGCCTTAAAATCAAATGTTGTCATATTAAACCCTACACCTTAAACCATAAACCTTTTACCTTGAAATGGATAGAGAAGAATTATTAGGCGCAACGCCCGAAGAGAACGGAACACCACAAAAAAAGCAGGAAAGTCCGCTGGTAAGTTTAGAAAAAGACCTGGAGTTCTATGCTGATGCGATTAAAGAAGTTGCAATCGAGATTATGGTTGAAGGCATCTCTGCCTACCCAATTTTTATTGCACATCAGCATGAGGTGAACATTGGCGAACTTATCTTAAACAAAGAAGAACTTAACACCGATTGGACAATACAAGCTTCTACTTTAGAAGAGTTTGTACAAAAAGGAATCATCAGCAAGGAGAAAAAAGAGCCGTTCTTAAAGGTGTATAAAAAACCAGAGGATTTTATGTGCGTATTCGTAATTGTTCCGGAAGGTGCCAACTTTATTTACTACCCGTACAAAAAAAGTAGAGGATAAAAAGGCTGAAGGTTTCTTGCTTAGCCTTTAATGATCAGAATCTGTGTAATCTATTAATCTGTGCAGTCACAGAATAAAAAACGCCGCTTTGTATCCACAAAGCAGCGCATTATTATTAACTAAACTAAACTTTTAATTTACGTGGTGTACATCTCCACTTTTTGAGCTTGATGTTTTCTTAAGTGAAGCATTTCCCTTATAACTTACATCGCCACCACCACTTGCGCTGGCCTCTAAGCCTTTATTTACATAAAGATTTACATCAGAACCACCAGATGCCTGCACTTTTGCATAATCTGTAATTAATTCATAAGCGTCGATATCACTACCTCCACTAGATTGAATGGTCATATTTTCTGCTTTGCCTTTTAAATCGAGATCGCTGCCACCACTTGATTGAATGGATAGATCGTTGCATACAACCGTCAATTTTAAATCTGACCCACCAGACGAGCGAATAGCAAGTTTATCTGTTTTGATCTGATTTTGTGTAAAAACATCTGATCCTCCCGATGCTGCTATTGCACTTAGGCTTTTAAAACTTACATAAGCTTTAATGGAACGGTTTTTAAATAGGCCGCTCCAATTGATGCCATCTTTAAACTTTATGGTCACATTGCTGCCACTCTGCTCTACAACAATATCTTTTAATGTCTCCGAATCCGACTTTATACTCACACTTTCGCTGCCACCTTGGGTGAGGTACAGATCGATACCGCTACTTACTCCAATACTATTGAAGTTTTTAACCGTGAAACTTTTAGTTTCCTGCGCTTTAGCCATATAGCTGGTTACTACAATAAATAAAATGGCGGATGATTTGATAAGGGTTTTCATAGTCGTTTTTTCGTTAAATGATTCTGAAGCGATCATTACTCAGCATTTAGGCAACGATGGCTTCGATTTTGTGTTTTGGTTATAGATTAGACGCATCTCTGATGAAAACGTTGCAAACAATCGAAATTATTTTTCAAATAGTTTGAATTTCAGCCTTAAAATCGTTCTTTTTGTATTCAATCCTTTTATACAATGGCATCGCAATTACTTATTCTCAACAAGAAACAAATTCAGCAGAAAATAGATCGTATCGCTTATCAGATTTTAGAGGATAACCTGAACGAGAAAGAAGTGGTGCTTGCAGGTATTTGGGACCGTGGTTACAAATTAGCGTTAAGGTTAGAAAAAGTGCTTAAAAAAATTTCTGCCTTTAAGATCACCTTATTGCGTATCGACCTGCAAAAGGAAAGCAGTAAACTGGTTGCTTCAACAGATCTGGATGAAAGCCATTGGAAAAACAAGGTGATCATTATTGTTGATGACGTATTGAACAGTGGTAAAACGCTTGCTTATGGTTTAGGTGTTTTCTTAAATACCCCACATAAAAAAATCCGCACCGTAGTTTTGGTTGATCGAAGCCATAAAATTTTCCCTATTGCCACCGATTTTGTTGGTCTTGAACTGGCTACCATCTTAAAAGAGCATGTAGATGTAGTAATGGATGTGGAAGGTGAAGAAGATCGGGTATATTTGAGTTAAAATAATAGAGATAATAGCACATTACAAATGTGGACCTCGCTAATCCTCGTTACAAACGAGGACTATAACCACTAAATTTGCAATTCACCCCAATTTTTTGCAATTTCCCAAAATGTATCAGCCCAGAAAAAATAATTTGATCTTTAGCTTTTTCTCCTGGTACATCCAGTTTATCATCAAAAAAGATTTTTCGGCTTTTAACTATGGCGAGGTGGAAATTAAACAAGATACTGCCATATTGATTTTGGCCAATCATTTTAGCTGGTGGGATGGTTTTTTCCTCTTTTACATCAATAAAAAAGTATTTAAGAAGCAATTCCACGTTTTAGTAAATGCCGAAAACTATACTAAAGTTGGTTTTCTAAAGTATCTTGGTGCTTTTGCTGCCGAAAATAAAGGTAAAGATGTTTTGGAAACGCTTAATTATGCAGGCCAACTGTTAGATAATCCTGCAAACTTAGTACTTGTATTCCCCCAGGGTAAATTATATTCGAACCATCTAAAAAATATCAGTTTCGAAAAAGGAGTGATGCAGATGATTAATGCCAGTCAAAAAAAAATCAATATTATTTTTGCCGCCACCTTTATCGATTATTTTGCAAAAAGAAAGCCCTCTGCTTATACTTATTTACAGCACTGGGAGAATGAAGAATATGTAAGTTTACAATTACTAAAAAGCGCTTATAATAAACATTACGATCAATCGGTTATTAAACAAACTCAGCTAATTGAATGACAATTTTTATTTACGCCGTTTTAATTTTCCTGGTCATCAGGTTTTCGGTTACTGTTTTCAATTTTCTTTCTAACCCGAAGTTGCCTAGAGTGGTTAAACACTATCATGATAAGGTTTCAATCCTAATTCCCGCGAGGAATGAAGCAGCAGATATTTTAGAATTACTCGTTTCTATAAAAAATCAGGATTACAGTAATTATGAGGTTATTGTTTTAGATGATAACAGCGATGATAATACATTCGGGCTAGTCGAAAATTTTTGCCTTACAAATCCGCAATTTAAAGTGGTAAGCGGTAAAGAGTTACCTCAAAATTGGCTTGGGAAAAATTATGCCTGCCACCAGCTTAGTGAATTGGCTACAGGGAAATATCTTTTGTTTATCGACGCAGACGAATCAGTAAAAAGAGGATTGATCAATAGCCTGATCAACCGGATGGAAATCGGAGGTCTGGCTTTGTTAAGTGTTTTTACCAACCAAACTATAAAATCGATAGGCGAGTGGTTAACGGTGCCCTTAATGCATTTTATACTGCTAAATTTATTGCCTTTGCGATTGGTTAAACTTTCGAAAAACCCGGCATTTGCAGCGGCAAGCGGACAATGTATGTTTTTTAATGCCAATAATTACAAAGAAAACCGTTGGCACGAGCGGGTTAAACACCAGGTTGTAGAAGATGTGGAGATTATGAAATTGGTAAAACAGGAAAAATTTAATGCCGAGGCCCTTTTGGCCAACGGACTGATCTATTGCAGGATGTACAAGAATTTAGGCGAAAGCTTAAACGGTTTTAGTAAAAATTTACTGGCAGGTTTTGGTAATAACATCATAATATTATTACTTTACCAGCTTTTGGTAACTGTAGGGCCTGTAATTTTAATCTTAAACTTTAATGTTGCTTTACTTGTATTACCATTAACTTTAATAGTACTAAGTAGAATGATGATCTCTTATTTATCCGGACAAAATGTTTTGATAAACCTGATTTTACATCCCTTACAGATGTTGTTCTTCTTAATAATTTCATTTATTTCTATAAAAAAACATATTTTTAAAACGAGCACATGGAAGGGCAGAACGATCAAAACGATTTAAAAGTTAAAAGGATTGCGTTAGCACTAATTATCGTTTTTCATGTGGTGGGCTTGATTGGTTTCTTAATCCCAGCTGCTCAGCCTTATTTTATCAAACTGGTACCCTTTCATTTGTTGCTGATGTTTGCCGTAATTGTTTTTTCGTACAATGGTGATGTGAAACGCTTATTGTTACTGGTTTCGGGTGTGTTTCTCTGTGGCTTTTTAGTGGAAGTATTAGGCGTGCATACCGGAAAAATATTTGGTAGTTATTATTACGGCGATACCTTGGGGTATAAAGTTGCTGCAGTTCCATTACTAATGGGGGTAAATTGGGTGATCCTTATTTTCAGTGTTGGGCAAATGATGAAAAGTATGAAAATAAGGCATAGTATTTTGGCTTCGGTTCTTGGTGCTTTTACACTGATAGGGTTCGATTTCTTTTTGGAACCAGTAGCCATGAAATTTAATTACTGGCAGTGGGACTGGCATGAAATCCCTGTTCAGAATTATGTAGCCTGGTTTATTGTTTCGGTAATATTGTTAAAGTTTTACTATGCTTTGGGCTTAAAACAACAAAAATATATTGGGGCTACTATGTTTGCTTCGCAGCTAATCTTTTTTGTTGTCTTATACATGACAACTGGAACAAATATTTTTGCTTAATTTTGTGATACTATTTTAATTAATTTTATAGCATGGAAACACTAATCGTACAGCCTAAAAATAAAAAGCAACTTTTGGCAGTTGAGGCTGTGTTACAGGCTTTGAATGTAACTTTTAAAAAAGAAAAAAGCTATAGCCCTGAATTTATAAATGAAATAGCTAAAGGGGAAGATGATGTGAAAAATGGACGTTTAACAAGGGTTAAGGATGTTCAAAATATATGGAAAAGTATTTTGTAGACATTACGGATCAAGCTAAAAGACAATTGGCTGAAATACATAAATCAGGAGATAAAGCTTCCATTAAAAAACTCCAGCAAATTTTTATAGAGTTAAGCATTCATCCGGCATCCGGTATAGGTAAACCTGAAAAATTAAAATTTGGATTTTCAGGCTATTGGTCAAGACAAATAAATAAAAAAGATAGGTTAGTCTATAGAATCGATGAAGAGATTATTACTGTATTTGTAATTTCTGCAAAGGGACATTACCACGATAAATAACTAATCCTAAGAAAAAAATGAGCAATTTAAACTTACAGGTCAACATCGATAAATCATCAGGCTTTTGTTTTGGCGTAGTATATGCCATAGAAATGGCCGAAGATATTCTGGATAATGAAGGCTATTTATATTGCCTTGGTGATATTGTACATAACGATGAAGAAGTGGAACGTTTAACCAATCGCGGATTAAAAATCATCGATCACGAAGTATTAAAAAACTTAAGGGACGAAAAGGTTTTGATCAGGGCACATGGTGAGGCGCCGTCGACTTATCAACTGGCTCTAGAAAATAACCTGACTTTAATAGATGCTTCATGTCCTGTTGTGCTGAAATTGCAAAACAGGATCAAAAACTCTCATGACGATGATGAGCAAGTACTTATTTTTGGTAAACATGGCCATGCTGAAGTAATCGGACTACAAGGACAAACCGATGGTAAGGCAATCGTTTTTCAGGATTTGGCTGAGCTAGACAATGTAGAATTACCAGCTAAATTTACTTTATACAGTCAAACTACCAAAAGCACCGATAAATTCTATCACATTAAAGACGAATTGTTGAGCCGTGGTTATGAAGTTAAGGCTAACGATACCATTTGCAGGCAGGTATCTAACCGTTACGAAGAATTGGAAGATTTTGTAAGTCATTACGATAAAATCGTTTTCGTATCGGGCAAGAAATCATCTAACGGGAAAGTGCTGTACGATGTTTGTAAAAAACATAATGATAATTCTTATTTCATTTCGAATGTTGAAGAGTTAGATCAAGCCTGGTTTAACGAAAACGATAAAGTTGGCATCTGCGGTGCTACATCTACACCAATGTGGCTAATGGAAAAGGTTAAAGCTGCTTTGGAAAAATACTAGGTTTTTCTGATGAGTCGTCACCCTGAATTTAGTTCAGGGGCTATACATCGAGTAAAGATGCTGACCACGTAGTAGCTACAAGGCAATTGAAAATAATATTTCTACTTGTAAAACAAGTTCAGCATGACGAAATAAATTAAAAGAAGCATTGAAAACTATAAATCCATATATCGGAATTCTGGTTGCGTTAACCGTAATTGCCTGTTGGTTTGTTTCTCTTTATTTCTTGCTTACATGGAATTTTACCTGGAGCAATCCTTTGGTTTATCTGATGATTGTTGTTCAGATGCATTTATACACAGGCCTGTTTATCACCGCCCACGATGCTATGCACGGAACGATATCGCCGAACCCAAAAGCAAATAATTTTATTGGCTATCTTTCCGTTTTTCTCTACGCAGGTTTTTTTTATAACCGTTTGTATGCGAAACATCATCAGCACCACCGTCATGTACATACCGAAAACGATCCGGATTTTGCACCACATGGCTTTTGGAAATGGTATTTCCGTTTCATGCTGAATTATGTCACGGTAATCCAATTGGTGATTATGGCCATAGCTTATAATGTTTTTAAAATTTGGGTCGATGAAAGGAACCTGCTGTTGTTTTGGGTACTGCCATCCTTATTAAGCACTTTTCAATTATTTTATTTCGGGACCTATTTGCCACACAAAGGGGAGCACAATAATGAATATCATTCTTCTACCTTACAGAAAAATCATTTTATTGCTTTCATTACCTGCTACTTTTTTGGCTATCATTTAGAACATCACCAAAAACCAGGCATGCCCTGGTGGCAGCTGCATAAAATGAAGCGATAGTGGTGGTCGTGGTGTTGGATGTTACCATCCGACACTAATTTTCAAATAATATTTTACTTGTTCGAACTGTCAGATGGCAACATCTGACAGTACATTGATGCGATTTAAAGTTCAATTTTAATAATTGCTCATGATTTTGCACTACTTATGGCGGGAAGTTTTCACTATGTATTCACACACTATTCCTCAATATCCGTGGTGTTGGATGTTACCATCCGACACTGACTAATTTCCATATAATTTTTATTTGATTTAACTATCAGATGGCAACATCTGACAGCACATTGATGCGAATTAAAGTTCAATTTTAATAATTGCTTATGATTTGAACTACTTATGACCGGAAGCTTTCACTATGGATTCACACGCTATTCCTCAATAGCCTTTGGAAGTATGAAATAACACTTCTTTGACTAAAAAATGTTTGCAATCACATTTTAAGCATAGGGAAAAACAATAAAAAGGCGATATTTACGCCACGAAACATATTCTTTATAGATGAGCAAAAAGGGAATTTTACTGGTAAATTTAGGAACACCTGATAGTCCGGCGACGGCAGATGTTAGAAAATACTTAGATCAATTTTTAATGGACGAGCGGGTAATCGATATCCCGAAATTGAAAAGGACATTATTGGTTAAAGGTATTATTGTTCCTTTCCGTAGCCCTAAAACAGCAAAATTATATAAAGAAATCTGGAATGAAAATGGTTCACCGCTATTGTATTACAGTAGGTTACAGGCTAAAATGCTTCAGGAAAGATTGGGCGGCGATTATCATGTAGAACTTGCCATGCGTTACCAAAGCCCATCAATCGAATCGGCATTGGCAAACTTAAAGGCAGGCTTAGTAGAAAGTATACAGGTCATCCCAATGTTTCCTCAATATGCTTCTGCCAGTACCGGCTCAGTAATGCAACTGGTAATGGAACTGGTGAGCAAATGGCCAACGGTTCCGCCAATTTCGTTTATTAATTCATTCCATGATAACGAGTTGATGATTAAAGTTTTTGCAGAAAATGCCAAAAAACATCATGTAGAAAGTTATGATCACGTCTTGTTCAGCTTCCATGGCTTACCTGAGCGTCAATTGTTAAAATGCGATCATACTGGAAGTTACTGTTTAAAAAGTGCCGATTGCTGCCAGACATTAAACGATACCAATAAATTCTGTTATTCTGCCCAAGGACATGATACCGCCAGATTAATTGCAAAAGAATTAAATCTCTCAAAAGATCAATATACCGTTTGTTTCCAATCGCGTTTAGGGAAAGAGCCATGGGTGCAACCCTATACTACCGATGTGTTGAAGAAATTGGCTGGTGAAGGCAAAAAACGTCTTTTGGTTTTTAGTCCTGCTTTTGTGGCCGATTGCTTGGAAACGCTTTACGAAATCACTGTAGAGTACCACGAAGAGTTTAAGGCTTTAGGTGGCGAACATGTTCAGCTGGTAGAAAGTTTAAATGATAGTCCTATATTTATCGAGGCTTTGGCCGGGATGGTTAAATAGTTTAAATATGGCGAGCTTTATTATTTTAATGGGCGTTTCGGGAAGTGGTAAAACTGTAGTTGGTAAAGCTTTAGCTCCGAGAATAAATGCTGAATTTATAGATGGCGATAACCTGCATTCGCAACGTAATGTAGATAAAATGGCCGCCGGAATTCCGTTAACAGATGCTGATCGTTTAGATTGGCTTCAATTGATTGCAAAAGTTGGTCGCGAACATGTTGCCCATGGTACAAGCTGCATTATTGCTTGCTCTGCACTTAAAAAATCTTACCGTGATCTGTTGAGAATTGATAATGCATCAATCCACTTTGTCTATTTAAAAGGAAATTTCGATTTAATCCACGATCGGATTGTTAAACGTTCTCATCAATATATGCCGAGCAGCTTATTGAAAAGCCAGTTTGAAACATTGGAAGAGCCTCAGGCTGATGAACGAGATGTGATAACGGTTTCGATTGATCAGGGTATTCCCGAAATTGTGGAAGAAATTGCTAAGGCTGATCTGATTTCGTAATCATCGAAATAATCTGATCTGTCGCCCCTTTTTTATCCCCAACATATCGTTTGGCCTGCTCCGCAGCATCTTTGTTTTCTGCAAAACCCTCAAAAGCACCAATCAATTCTGCAGTAGTAGAAATGCTTTTGGCTGCACCAATGGCGATTAGGTCTTTCGCTTCCTGAAATTTATCGTATTTCGGGCCGAAAATTACAGGTAAGCCAAACGCAGCAGCTTCTAAAGTGTTGTGTATTCCCGTTCCGAAACCGCCACCAATATAGGCTACATTTCCATATTGATAGAGAGAAGAAAGCATGCCTATGTTGTCTACGATGAGGGTTTGGTGTTCGGCGTTTGGCGCTTGATTAGACGAACTAAAAATTGAAAACCGCATACTGCCAACTGGAAACTGCTTCTCGATACTTTCGATATGGCTTTCGTGGATTTCGTGTGGTGCAATAATAAACTTCCAGCTGGAATATTTTTCAGGTAAAGCCAATAATATTTTTTCATCTTCAGGCCAGGTACTTCCACAAACCAATGTAGGGGCGTTGCCAATAAAGCTTTCGATCAGGTTAAGCTGCTTGGGCGATTGCGCATTTTCGTAAACACGGTCGAAACGGGTATCGCCATTTATGGTGACATTATTTAACCCGATCGATTTTAAAAGATCCTCACTTTCTTTATTTTGCACAAAAAAGTAAGTAACAGATTTTAAAATATTGCGGTAAAAGCCACCGTACCATTTAAAAAATGCCTGACTTTCTCTGAAAATCCCTGAAATCACATATAAAGGAATGCCCTGATCTTTTAATTCCTTAAAATAGAAATGCCAAAATTCGTATTTGGTAAAAATGGCCATTTCGGGATTAATGCTTGCGATAAAACGTTTGGCATTGGCTGCGGTATCAATGGGGAGATAAAATACATCGGCCAGGGCATAATTTTTTCTGATTTCGTATCCTGAAGGGGAGAAAAAAGTAACTACGATTTTTTTAGCCGGATAAAGCGATTTTAGTTTTTCTAAAACTGGTCGGCCCTGTTCAAATTCTCCCAAAGAAGCAAAATGAAACCATATGTGTTTTTCGCTCGGATTAATTTTCTGGGCAATTTGTGTATAGACGTTTTTACGGCCATTTATAAACAGTTTAGCCTTAGGATTGAATAATGAAAATATCCTGATAAGCAAAGTGTAAAGCCGAATTCCGATTATGTAAAGCAAAAGCATTAGTGTAATTTCATATCTTCGTGCCAAGATAAAACGAATATATTTAAAAAGCTTAAAAATATATGGAGTCATCGCAATTTGGCCTATCATTCAATACAATAAATAGACAGATTATGATTGCTCCATTGCAGCTAAAATAACCGAGCTTGCGAGCTCATTAAAACCGATGAAAAACAATTTAATTGTTTAATAAATTAACAGATGAAGATAGCCGTTATTGGTACCGGATACGTAGGTTTAGTTACCGGAACCTGTTTAGCAGAAACAGGAAATGATGTAATATGTGTTGACATTAATGAAGCGAAGGTAAAAAAAATGCAGGCTGGCGAGGTGCCGATTTACGAGCCTGGTTTAGATCTTTTGTTCCATAGAAATATAGAACAAGAAAGGTTAACTTTTACCACAAACCTTGCAGATGCTGTAAAAGATGCGCAGATTATTTTTATGGCTTTGCCAACGCCTCCAGGTGGAGATGGTGCTGCTGATCTTTCTTATATTTTAGGCGCTGCAAAGGATATTTCAAAACTGATTACCGAGTATAAGGTCATCGTAAATAAATCAACTGTTCCGGTTGGAACGGCCGATAAGGTAAAGGCTGTTTTTGCCGAAAATACTTCGATTGAAGTAGATGTGGTATCCAATCCCGAGTTTTTAAGGGAAGGTGTAGCGGTTGACGATTTTATGAAACCAGATCGCGTAGTTTTAGGAACTAAAAGCGAAAGGGCGAAAAAGCTGATGACTGAACTATATGGCCCTTACGTACGCCAGGGGAACCCAATTCTTTTTATGGATGAGCGTTCTTCTGAATTGACTAAATACGCGGCAAACTCTTTCCTTGCTACCAAAATCACTTTCATGAACGAGGTTGCCAACCTTTGCGAACTGGTAGGTGCTGATGTTGATTCGGTAAGAAGGGGCATAGGCTCTGATGACCGTATCGGTAAACGTTTCCTTTTTCCAGGGGTAGGTTACGGCGGTTCGTGTTTTCCGAAAGATGTTCAGGCACTGGTAAAATCATCTGATGATTATGCTTACGATTTTCAGATCCTGAAATCGGTAATGGAGGTTAATGAAAGACAAAAAACAATTCTGGTTGATAAGGTGCTTAAATATTACAAAAGCGACATCAAGGGCAAGCACTTTGCGCTTTGGGGATTGGCTTTTAAACCAGAAACCGACGATATCCGTGAGGCACCGGCCTTGTATATTATCGATGCATTGGTTAAGAACGGCGCAACCGTTACCGTATTCGATCCAGAGGCGATGACAAATGTTAAAAACGTTATCGGCGATCAGGTAAACTATGCTAAAAACCAATACGAAGCTTTAGAAGGTGCTGACGCACTGTTGATTGCAACAGAATGGTCGGTTTTCCGTAACCCTGATTTTGACAAAATCGACAACATCTTAAAAAATAAAGTGGTTTTCGACGGTCGAAATTTGTACGATTTGCAAAAAATGATCGATCTTGGCTATTATTATAACAGCATAGGTAGAAAACTAATAGATTAAAATGGGTCAAAAGAGAATATTGATTACAGGTGCCGCCGGATTTTTAGGCTCTCACCTTTGTGATCGTTTTGTGAAAGAGGGCTATCATGTTATCGGGATGGATAACCTGATTACGGGCGATATGGCAAATATCGAACATCTGTTCAAACTGGAGAATTTTGAGTTTTATAACCATGATGTTTCCAAATTTGTACATATTCCGGGCAAACTTCATTACATTTTACACTTTGCTTCACCTGCAAGTCCGATCGATTATCTTAAAATTCCGATCCAGACACTTAAAGTAGGTTCGTTGGGTACCCATAATCTTTTAGGTCTTGCCAGAAATAAAAATGCAAGGATGCTGATTGCTTCAACTTCTGAAGTATATGGCGATCCAAATGTAAATCCTCAGCCAGAGGAATATTGGGGCAATGTAAATCCGGTTGGCCCGCGTGGCGTTTACGATGAGGCCAAACGTTTTCAGGAAGCCATCACCATGGCCTACCATACTTTTCATGGGGTAGAAACGAGGATCGTGAGGATTTTTAATACTTATGGGCCTAGAATGCGCCTGAATGATGGCCGTGTTTTACCTGCTTTTATCGGACAGGCTTTAAGAGGCGAAGATTTAACTATCTTTGGTGACGGAAGTCAGACACGTTCTTTCTGTTATGTTGATGACCTGATTGAAGGGATTTACCGTTTGTTGATGAGCGATTATGCACAGCCGGTGAACATTGGTAATCCGGATGAAATTACCATCAAGCAGTTCTGTGAGGAAATTATCAAACTTACGGGCACCACTCAGAAAATTGTTTATAAAGAACTTCCGCAGGATGATCCTAAACAGCGCAGGCCGGATATTACCAAAGCAAGAGCGATATTGGGATGGGAGCCAAAAGTAGGCCGTGCTGAAGGATTGAAAATTACATACGAATATTTTAAATCATTGCCTGCAGAGGCTTTGGAAAAGATAGATCATAAAGATTTTACCACATTTAACCGTTAAAATGGCAAAAATATTAGTTACTGGTGGAACAGGATACATAGGTTCGCACACAGCAGTAGAGTTACACAACGCAGGATACGAAGTCGTAATTGTAGATAACCTTTCTAACTCGAACATCAAAATTTTAACCCAGCTTCATGCTATCACCGGCAAATGGTTCGATTTTCATGAAATGGATTTACAGGATGATAGAGCAGTTCAGGAATTTGCAGAAAACAATACTGATATTGATGGCATTATCCATTTTGCAGCATCAAAAGCTGTTGGCGAATCGGTAGAACAACCCTTAAAGTATTATAAAAACAATTTTTACGGTTTAATTAACCTATTAACTTCGTTTAACAGGAAGATTAATTTTGTGTTTTCTTCATCTTGTACCGTTTATGGTCAGCCAGAAACTTTACCGGTAACCGAAGCTGCACCAGTACAGAAAGCCGAATCGCCTTACGGAAATACCAAACAGATTGCCGAAGAAATATTGGCAGAAACTGCTGCAGTAACTCCTAGCTTAAATGTTATTGCTTTGCGTTATTTCAACCCTGTTGGAGCGCACGAAACCGCTTTGATCGGCGAATTGCCAAATGGTGTTCCTGCCAACCTGGTTCCGTTCATCACTCAATCGGCTATTGGCAAACGTGGTCCGATTACGGTTTATGGCGACGATTACGATACTCCTGATGGTTCTGCCATCCGCGATTACATCCATGTGGTTGATCTGGCAAAAGCGCACGTTGCAGCGATTAAGAAACTTGAAGAAGGAAATCCTAACGGTAATTACGATGTTTTCAATATCGGAACCGGTAAAGGCTCTTCGGTTTTAGAAATTATTGCAGCTTTCGAAAAAGTGAACGGAGAAAAACTTGAGTATAAAATCGGTCCAAGAAGAGCAGGTGATATTGTTCAGATTTATGGCGACGTTCAAAAATCGAATAAAGAGTTGGGCTGGAAAGCCAATCTTGATATCAATGAGATGATGCGCTCTGCATGGGAATGGGAAAAATACATCAAGGCTAACCCTTTTTAAATGAAGTTATCGGAGCATAAAGATCTAAAAACTGCTATAACAGAATTGCCTGTCAAAGAAAAAGACAAGTTATTGCTGCGTTTGGTAGCCAAAGATAAAGTGCTTACAGAGCATCTTCATTACAAATTGTTAGAAGATGAAACCGATTTGGAAGATCGGAAGGAAAGGATTAAAGCCGACGTGGAAGAACAGGTACTGGAACTGAAAAAACTAAATGCCAAAGAGGCATTGGTAAAGGTTCGGAAGATGATCACCTCCGTTAATCATTTTTATAAAGTGACTAAAGATCCGGTTGGTGAAGTAGAATTGAAGCTGTTTATCCTCAATGCCATCCCTTTCGATTATAAGAAATCAATTTTTGGTTACCGCGATTTTATGATGCTTTTTAGTATATTTTACTTAAAAACTGTCGCGGTAACCATAAATAAATTCAAAAAACTGCACGAAGACCTGCAGTTTGATTTAAGTGAAGACTTAAATAATTTGCTCGATAAAATCTATTCCTCTAAATTAGCTGGTGCAGCAGAGGCAAGCAATTTGCCAAAAGAGATAAGTTAAAGCTATGATCTACCATTATGTTCGGATTATTTAAAAAGAAAAAAATAGCACCCGAATTTAATTTCTCCGGTATCGGCACAGATATGCACTCGCACATTATTCCTGGGATTGATGATGGTGCACAAACACTTAAAGATTCTTTCCTTCTGGCCAAAAAATTTAAGGATTTGGGTTATAAGAAGATAATTGCCACGCCACACATCATGGCCGATTATTTTCGGAATACGCCCGATACCATCAACCGTGGCCTGGATACATTGCGAAAAGGCTTGCAAGAAATCGAGCTGGATCTGGAAGTTGATGCAGCTGCCGAATATTACCTGGATGAAACTCTTGAAAAGAAGATCAGGCAAAAGGAGGTGTTAACTTTTGGGAACAATTACCTCTTGTTCGAACTATCTTACATCAATGCGCCTCAGAACCTGATCGATTTTATAAAGATGATGCAGGATGCCGGATACCAACCTGTGTTGGCGCACCCTGAGCGTTACCCTTACTACTACAATTCTTTCGAAAGCTATCATCAGATTAGAGAAACCGGCTGCCTGTTGCAAATGAACGGTATTGCTTTAACAGGTTATTATGGTGCTGGTGCAAAAAAAATAGCCGGAGAAATGGTCGAAAACCACATGGTCGATTTTGTTGGAAGCGATATGCACCATTTAAAACATGCCGCGGCACTTGAAGATAGCCTTAGCTCACCATTAATGCAACAATTACTTACCCAATCGCAATTGAATAACGCACTGCTTTAGGTTCATTGGTTCATTAGTCATTCGTTCATTGGTTTTTGCTCGTAGCCAATTACAAGCTTCGTCATCCTGAACTTGTTTTACAAGTATAAATATTATTTTCAATTGCCTTTGTAGCTACTACCTGGTCAGGATCTACAAGCGGAGTAAATCCAGTATGGACTAACTGCTAACTTTTTTAGGTAACCGATTCAAACAATGATCAATTAAGCCCTTTAAGCTATCAACCATGAACCAACACACCATCAACCAAATGAACAATTAACTCCTTAGACCATTGAAACTAATGAACCATTGACCAATGAAATAGTGAACCAACTCTATTCATACCTCAATGCCTCTACAGGATCTAGCTTTGATGCTTTTTTAGCAGGGTAATATCCAGATAGGATTCCTACAAATACACATAATACAAAACCACCAATAATAAATAGCCAAGGGATTAAGAATGCACCACCCATAGCGAGGGAGATCAGGTTTCCTAAAACTATTCCCAGAAAAATACCCAGGGCCCCACCCATTAAACAGATTACCACAGCCTCGATCAAGAATTGGCGGCGAATTACTTTTGGGTTTGCGCCAATAGCTTTACGGATGCCAATTTCGCGTGTACGTTCAGTAACCGAAACCAGCATAATATTCATTAAACCGATTGAAGCTCCAATCAGGGTTATAATTCCAATGGCAACACCACCAATAGCCACAAAGGCCAGATTTTCAAATAAAGTTTGAGCAATGGCATCACTCTTGGTGATCTCGAAATTATTGGTTTCGTTCACCTTTACCTTGCGGATATTTCTGAATAGCGCAGTAGATTCGCCAATAATGTTTTCCTGCATCTCATTGCTGGGTACCATTACCGTTATGGTGTAAGATGGATTGGCATTAGCATTAATCTGTTTGGCTTTTAGCAAAGGCACATAGACAGCCCTATCACCGCTAAAGCCCATACTCGATCCTTTTTTCTCTAATATGCCAACAATTTTAAAGCGGTTATTACCTACGTTGATCAGTTTGTCCAGAGGGTCGGAGTCTTTAAATAATTTTTCAACTACTTCACCTCCAACAATACAAACGTTGCTTCCGAGTTGTATTTCAGAGACACTAAAATTTCTTCCTTGTGATAAATTTAATCCCTGAGAGGCTAAACCGTTTTCATCTATACCCTGAACATTAATATTTGGATTGGTTTTTAAACTCCCGTATTTAACGGTAGAACCACCGCTGGCAAACACACTTACGGCAACAGTTGCAGGTGTATTCAGGCTATCTTTAAATTTAACGGCATCTTCGTAGCGGATAGCTTTAAAAGGTTTTGGGCGTTTGCCATTTCCAATTCTAATCCCCGTACCACGGTTTCTGATGGTAAAAGAGTTGGCCCCCATACTACTAAAAGCATCAGTCATACTTTTCTTTACAGCATCCAGAGTGGTTAAAATCCCAACCAAAGCCATTAAACCAATGGCAATAATTAAGGCGGTAAGCATAGTACGCAAGCGGTTCGCTTTAATAGATTCTAATGCCAGTCTGATGTTTTCTCTGTAATTCATTTAGTATTGCGATAAGCGTTTGGCGGGCAAAGCTTGTAAAAATAAAAAAAGTCCCGATGTTTAGACAAGGGGACTGCACTATATGTTACAATAATATTTTATTTATGCCGAGAAACTCGTGCCACAACCGCAGGTACTGGTTGCGTTAGGATTAACGAAGGTAAAACCACGTGAATTTAAACCATCCTGCCAATCGATCATCATGCCCATTAAGTACATTTGGTGCGCTTTGTTCATGAAAACCTTAATACCATCTATAAAAAATTCCTGATCGCCATCTTTTTTCTGATCAAAACCTAAAACGTAATTCATGCCAGCACAGCCGCCACCTTCTACGCCAACACGTAATCCATAATCTTCACTGATCTCCTGCTGATCCTTTAATTTATATAACTCTTTAGCTGCTCCTTCCGAAAAAGTAACTGGTGCAAATGCTGTATCAACTGTTGTGCTCATGTTATTTAAATTTTATCTGTTACAAATATAAATAATAATGCACATTTTTGCTTTTAACGGTCCGTTAATATTACCGTAATTAAACAATACTTATGAATACCCAACAAATTTTAGTTGATATAGTGATCTTATTTGCAGGCATTTTCATGGCACTAATGGCTGTTTATTATATTTTAAAGAACGATATCCAGCGTTTCTTTAACTTAAAAACCATCGAGTTGAACAAAGAAAGCCGGGCACATATTTTGCCTTTGCGCTTACTGGCGCACGAGCGTCTAATCATATTTATCGATCGTATTAACCCTGCAAATCTGCTTGTTCGCCTGCACCAGCAAGGAATTGCCATTGCTACGCTGCAGGCTGGTGTTTTAAATGAAATCCGTTCAGAGTACCAACATAATATTACCCAACAGTTGTATGTAGATAGCGTAACCTGGAGTGTGGTCCGTAAATTAAAAGACGATACTATCGCCATGATTAATAATGCAGTACAAGGTTTACCTGCTGATGCAAATGGAATTGAGTTGAGTAAAGCAATTTTACAGCACATGGCGGGTATTGATGAAAATCCTTACGATTTAACCATCGAGTTGATTAAAAAGGACATTCATAAGCTGTTTTAAGGAAGGTTAACTGGTTAATTGTTAGATTGATAGACGGAACATGCACAATTAACCAATTAACCAGTTTCAACAATTACCCAACTTAGCTGGACTAATGAACTAACCAATTATGAGCGAAAAAAAGCACACCACCACTTCAGGTATTGAAATAAAAGCACTATATACCGAGGCGAAGCCAATGGAAGAGCTGCCTGGAGAATTTCCTTTTACCAGGGGAATCCAGAAGGATATGTACCGCGGTCGCTTGTGGACGATGCGGCAGTATGCCGGTTTTTCAACCGCTGAGGAATCAAATAAGCGTTATCATTATTTATTGGCTCAGGGAACAACTGGCCTATCTGTTGCTTTTGATCTTCCAACACAGATCGGTTACGATTCTGATCATGAAATGGCTGATGGAGAGGTAGGTAAGGTGGGGGTAGCTATCGATTCGTTAAAGGATATTGAAATTTTATTTGATGGTATTGAGCTAAAAGACATCACGACCTCTATGACCATTAATGCAACAGCTTCAATTTTACTGGCGATGTATATTGCACTGGCTAAAAAACAAGGTGCAGATTTAAAACAGATTTCGGGGACGATACAAAATGATATCTTAAAAGAATATGCTGCAAGAGGCACGTATATCTATCCGCCAAAGCAATCCATGCGGTTAATTACCGATATTTTTGAGTTCTGTAGCAAGGAAGTGCCGAAGTGGAATACCATTTCTATATCTGGCTACCACATTCGTGAAGCCGGATCTACCGCTGTGCAAGAACTTGCTTTTACATTGGCTAATGGTAAGACCTACTTAAAAGCCGCTTTAGATAAAGGTTTGGATATTAATGTGTTTGCGAAACGGTTATCGTTCTTCTTCAATTGCCACAATAATTTCTTCGAAGAAATAGCTAAATTCAGGGCTGCAAGGCGGATGTGGGCAAAAATTACCAAAGATTTGGGGGCCACAGACGAAAAAGCGCAGATGTTAAGGTTTCATACCCAAACCGGAGGCTCGACCTTAACGGCTCAACAACCATTAAACAATGTAATCAGGGTAAGCAATCAGGCTATGGCTGCAGTTCTTGGCGGAACCCAATCCTTACATACCAATGGTTATGATGAAGCACTTTCGCTTCCAACCGAATCGGCTGCAAAAATTGCTTTACGTACCCAGCAGATCATTGCCTTCGAGAGCGGCGTTACCGACACCGTAGATCCATTGGCTGGATCGTTCTTTGTAGAAAGCTTAACCGATGAAGTAGAGGTTGCTGCCTGGGCTTATATCGAAAGGATAGATGCAATGGGCGGCTCGGTTAATGCCATCGAAAGCAACTATATGCAAAATGAGATTGCTGATGCAGCTTACCAATATCAAAAAGAAATTGAAAATGGCGAAAGGATCTCGGTAGGTGTAAATAAGTTTACGCAGGAGGAAGAAGGCTTAACAGAGGGTTTTATTATTGATGATTCAATCCGTAAACTGCAAACTGAAAAACTGGAAGATTTAAAAACAAGCCGCGATAACGACGCTGTAGAAAAAGCATTGCAAAGATTACATGAGGTGGCTAAAGGTGAAGACAACCTGATGCCATTGATTATAGATGCGGTTGAAAAGTATGCTACTCTTGGTGAAATTGCAGATGTGTTCAGGAGGAATTTTGGCGTTTACTAAAGGAGTTTAAGCACCTTGATTCTGTGTTTATTCCAGATTAAAATTAAACGTGTTTTGCTTTTAATGAAACGATGATAAAATGAACAGATACTTCGTTCATTGATCTTAAAATAATGGGCTAGAGTGTCGTAAAATTCATACAAAAACAAAGCATAATGAAATAATGAGAAATCAATTTAAGCGATCGACTTAATTAAATATTAATTTATTTATCTTATGGCTTTGATTTTCAGTTTATTCGAGATTAAAAAAGACTAAAACGCTTAACTAGTACCTAAAATGGCTTAGATTTTGCTTTTTCAACCGCAATTCGAAGTGATGAGGGTATATTGATGTTAAATAATGGTTAATGTGGATAACCAGTGTTAATAAATAGTTATCAACATAAAAAATTGAGGTTAAGCGGGCTACTATATTCCTTATCAGTATGTTACGATTTATTTGAAATTTTTGTTTAAAATGTTGATAATTTTCTCAATATTCGTAGTCCCTAAACGGACCATCCCTTTAATTCGAATAGGCACTGTAAACCAATAAATTATAGAAATCGCA